>NZ_JALMUV010000017.1 GCF_023155275.1 Streptomyces rhizoryzae | reverse complement strand
GGGCTGCGGGCGGGGCCGGGGGCCGGGGCGGGGCGGGTCAGCGGCGCGCCCGCCGCGCGTCGCGTACGCGGCGCAGGCGGTTGACGGTCACCGGGTCGTGCGCCAGCGCACGGGGGTCGTCGAGGAGGGCGTTGAGGAGCTGGTAGTAGCGGGTCGGGGAGATGCCGAGCTGTTCGCGGATGGCGCGTTCCTTGGCGCCGGGGCCGGGCCAGGAGCGGCGCTCGACGCCGAGCACCGCCGCCTCGCGGGCGGAGAGCCCCTGGCCGGGCCCGCCGGCGGTCCCGGGGGTGCCGCTGCCGGTGCCGTCCGTCATCGCTGCCCGCCGTCCCTCGTCACCTTCCCACGATAAGCCCACCCCCGGGGCCGCTACTCGGCGGCGTTGTCGGCGGTGTCCGCGATGTTCTGGATGTCGGTGAGGGTCGCGGAGGGGTTGCCGCGCGGGCCGACGGTGGCGCCCATCCGGGCCTTGATGGTCTTGGAGACCAGCGGCCAGGACGTCTTGTCGGACGGGTAGAACGCGGCGTTGGGGAGCTGTTCGAGGAAGCCGTGGAGCTTGCTGAAGCGGTCGTCGGCGAGCATCGCCTGGGAGGCGGAGGTGGTGACCGGCAGCAGGTTGTAGTCGGCGGAGAACTTCAGGACGTTCTTCCGGCTGTAGACGAAGTCGAGGAACGTGCCGACCTCGGTGCGGTGGCCGTTCTGCTTGAACGCCATCATCCAGTCGGCGACGCCCATGGTGGCCTTGGCCTTGCCGGTGGCGCCGGGGAGTTCGACGGTGCCGTAGTCGATGCCCTTGGCCTCGGCCTGCTTCATGAGGGTGGGGTGGCCGTTGAGCATGCCGACGTCGCCGGCGGTGAAGGCGGCGAAGGCGTCCTCGCGGTTGAGCTTGGCGGGGTCGGTGCCGGTGAGGCCCTTGCCGACGAGGTTCTTCTTGAGCCACTCGAACGTCTTGACGTTCTCGGGCGAGTTGATGGTGTATTTGCCGATCTGGTCGGTGTAGCCGCCGCCGCCGGCGAGCATCCACTCCAGCGTCTCGGCCTGGGTCTCCTCGGGGCCCAGCGGCAGCGCGAAGGGGATCTTCACACCGTGCGCCTTCAGCGCCTGGGCGTCGCTGATGATGTCGTTCCAGTTCTGCGGCGGGGTGGTGATGCCGGCCTGGGTGAACAGCGTCTTGTTGTAGAAGAGCCGCCGGGTGCTGGCGCCGAAGGGCATGCCGTACTGGCGCCGCTGGTATTCGCCGGCCTCCGCGAGGGACGGCTCGAAGTCGGCCTGGACCGGGATGGAGAGCAGGTCGTCGGCGCTGTAGAGCTTGCCGTGCGCGGCGTAGTCGGCGTACGCGCCGATCTGCGCCATGTCGGGGGCCTTGCCGGCGTGGACGAGGTCCTCGACCTTCTTGTCGACGTCGGTCCAGCTGTAGACCGAGACGTCGACGTGGATGCCGGGGTTCTTCTCCTCGAACTCGCGCACCAGGGCGTCCCAGTAGTGCCGGGAGCTGTTGGCCTTGCTGCTGTCGCCGTAGTCCGCGGCGACCAGGGTCAGGGTGACGCCGCTGCCGGCGCCGCTGCCGCAGCCGGTGAGGGTCAGGGTCATGGTCGCGGCGAGTCCCGCCGCCGCCAGGCTCACGTACCGCCGTCGCACCGCTACTACCGCCCCTTTGTCCCGAAATTTCCGCGCTTGCGGGTCTTCCCTCGCCGTCGCGGGGATCGCCCGCGAATCGGCGTGGAACAGCGAGTCTCTCCCCTGTCCCCCACAAGGTCTACACCACCCGCTATTCGGATTCCGTATCGCCCCGCCTCTTGCGCAGGTCAGCACTGCTGTGGGATAGCGGCCGGCGGGTGCTACCGGCGCGTACGCGCTGCCCGGATCCGGGCAGCGGACCCGGCGGGACCGAAGGGCCGGGGCGTGCGGACCGGCGTGGCGATCCGCACGGTGAGTGGACTAGACCTTTATCGGCGGATCGCGCGACACTGTCCCCCGTGAGACACGTCATCGCCCTTGATGTGGGCGGCACCGGAATGAAGGCCGCCCTCGCCGGGGCCGACGGCACCCTCCTGCACGAGGCGCGGCGCCCCACCGCCCGCGAGCGCGGCCCCGAGGCCGTCGTCGCGTCCATCCTCGGTTTCGCCGCCGAGCTGCGCGACCTCGGCCGGGAGCGGTTCGGCGGCCCCGCGCTGGCCGCCGGCGTCGCCGTCCCCGGCATCGTCGACGAGGCCGCCGGCACCGCCGTCTACGCCGCCAACCTCGGCTGGCGCGACGTCCCGCTGCGGGCCCTGCTCGCCGAGCGCCTCGGCGGGGTGCCGGTCGCGCTCGGCCACGACGTGCGGGCCGGCGGGCTGGCCGAGGGCCGGATCGGCGCCGGCCGCGACGCCGACCGCTTCCTCTTCGTCCCCCTGGGCACCGGCATCGCCGGCGCCATCGGCATCGCCGGCCGCATCGAGGCCGGTGCGCACGGCGGCGCCGGCGAGATCGGCCACATCACCGTCCGGCCCGGCGGCCGGGAGTGCGGCTGCGGCCGGCGCGGCTGCCTGGAGACGGTGGCCTCGGCCGCCGCGGTGGGCCGCGACTGGGCCGCCGCCTGCGGCGATCCGCGGGCCGGCGCCGCGGACTGCGCCAAGGCCGTGCGGTCCGGCGACCCCCGCGCCCTGGCCGTCTGGCAGGACGCCGTGGACGCGCTCGCCGACGGCCTGGTCACCGGGCTGACCCTGCTCGACCCGCGGACGGTGATCATCGGCGGCGGGCTCGCCGAGGCCGGCGACACGCTGTTCGCACCGCTGCGGGAGGCGGTCGCCCGGCGCGTTACCTTCCAGCAGCTCCCCTCGATCGTCCCGGCGGCCCTCGGGGACGCCGCCGGCTGCCTGGGCGCAGGACTGCTCGCCTGGGATCTTCTCGCAACGGAGGTAACCGCCTGATGGCACACCAACAGTCCGCGGGACGGGCCCCGGAGGGCGGGCGCACCGTGCTGGCCGGTGCCCGGGTCGCCCGCCCCTCCGGCGTCACCGACGACGCCGTGATCACCGTCGAGGGCACCCGGATCGCCGCGGTCCGCAGCCGGGGCGGGGACACCGGGGCGGCGGCGGACGCGGCCGGCGCCCCGGGCGGCGCGGCGGCCACCACCGACCTGACCGGGTATCTGGTCGTGCCCGGCTTCGTCGACCTGCACGTGCACGGCGGGGGCGGCGGCTCCTTCTCGTCCGCCGACCCCGGCGAGTGCCTGACCGCCATCGACACCCACCGCCGGCACGGCACCACCTCGATGGCGGCCTCCACCGTCACCGGTGACCTGGACGACCTGGCGCGGCAGGCCGGGGTCCTGGCGGAGCTGGTGCAGCAGGGCGACCTGGCCGGTATCCACTTCGAGGGCCCGTTCATCTCCCCGCACCGCTGCGGCGCCCACCAGCCCGGACTGCTGCGCGACCCGGACCCGGCCGACGTCCGCCGGCTGATCGACGCGGCCCGCGGCACCGCCGTGATGATGACCCTCGCCCCCGAACTCCCCGGCGGCCTCGCGTCCGTCCGGCTGCTCGCCGAGGCCGGGGTGATCGCCGCGGTCGGCCACACCGACTCCGGCTACGACGCCGCCCGGCAGGCCATCGACGCCGGCGCCACCGTCGCCACCCACCTCTTCAACGCGATGCCGCCGCTCGGCCACCGCGCCCCCGGCCCGGTCGCCGCGCTGCTGGAGGACGAGCGGGTCACCGTCGAGCTGATCAACGACGGGACCCATCTGCACCCCGCCGCGCTCCGGTTGGCGTTCCGCGAGGCGGGCGCCGGACGCGTCGCGTTCATCACCGACGCGATGGGCGCCGCCGGGATGAGCGACGGGATGTATCCGCTCGGCCCGATGCGGGTCGAGGTCAAGGACGGCGTCGCGCGGATCAGCGAGGGCCCCACCGCGGGCTCCATCGCCGGCTCCACGCTCACCCTGGACCGGGCCTTCCGCCGGGCCGTGACCATCGACGGGCTGACCGTCGGGCAGGCCGTGCAGGCGCTGTCCGCCAACCCCGCGCGGCTGCTGGGCATCGACGGCCGGACCGGCTCCCTGGAGGCCGGCAAGGACGCCGACCTGGTGGTGCTCGACGACCGCTACGAGGTCGCGGGCGTGATGCGGCAGGGCAGCTGGCTGGTGCGTCCACCGGGCGTCTGACCCGGGTGGCCGGGCCGCCCGGCCGCTGCCGGGAGGTGCCCGGTGGTCCGGCCGCCGCACCGGCGCACGGGCCGGACGGGGTGGCCGGCCGGGTCTGGGCTACGGCCGTTCGCGATGGCATGATCACTCGCGCACTTGTCCGTATGCCACCGCGGAACGCGGTGCCCTCACCCACGGCCGTCCGGCCGGCCTCCTCCCGGAGGGGAGACCATGATCCTCACGGTCACGCTGAACGCCGCCCTGGACATCACCTACCGCGTCCCCCGGCTCCGCCCGCACACCACCCACCGCGTCACCGAGGTCATCGAACGCCCCGGCGGCAAGGGCCTGAACGTCGCCCGGGTGCTGGCCGCGCTCGGCCACCGCACCGTCGCCACCGGCTTCGCGGGCGGCGGCACCGGCCAGGCGCTGCGCGCCCTGCTCACCCAGGAGACCGCCGTCACCGACGCGCTGGTCCCGGTCGGCGGCGCCACCCGCCGCACCGTCGCCGTCGTGGACGCCGCCACCGGCGACACCACCCAGCTCAACGAACCGGGCCCGACCGTCTCCCCGGCCGAATGGGCCGCCTTCCTCGGCACCTACCGCGACCTGCTGGCCGACGCCGAGGCGGTGGCGCTGTGCGGCAGCCTGCCGCCCGGCGTGCCGGTGGACGTCTACGCCCGGCTCACCCGCGCCGCCCGCACGGCCGGCGTCCCGGTCCTGCTGGACACCAGCGGCGAACCGCTGCGCCGCGGCCTGGCCGCCCGCCCCGACCTCGCCAAACCCAACGCCGACGAACTCGCCGCGCTCACCGGCTCCACCGAACCGCTGCGCGCCGCCCGGGACGCCCGCCGCCGCGGCGCGCACGCGGTGGCCGCCTCGCTCGGCCCGGACGGGATGCTCGCGGTCACCGCCGACGGCGCCTGGCAGGCCGCCCCGCCGCGCCGGCTCGCCGGCAACCCCACCGGCGCCGGCGACTCCGCGGTGGCCGGCCTGCTCTCCGGACTCGTCGAGGAACTGCCCTGGCCGGACCGGCTCCGCCGCGCGGTGGCCCTCTCCGCGGCGACCGTACGGGCCCGGGCCGCCGGCGAGTTCGACGCCGCGGTCTACGAGGAGCTGCTGGCCCACGTGGTGGTGACGGAGCGTCCGGCGGCATAGCGGCCGGCGGCGGACGCGGTGCCCGGCGCGGCCCAGGGCCGGGCGCGGGCGGCCGGGCGGTCCGGCCGCCGGTCCTGCCGGGCCCCCGGTGTCAGGAGCGGGCGAGCCAGACCTGGTCGAGGTTGACCTCGCACTGGTTGCCGTTCTCGCAGGACAGCTTGATGGTGTTGGTGCCCTTGTTGAGCTGGACGTACGACCAGGACCTGGTCCAGCCCTTGTCCCAGGCGCCCTCGGGGGCGTGGGCGAAGTTCTTGAGGCTTATCGGCCGGCTCAGGGCCTGGCCGTTCACGTTCAGCGTGAGGTTGGCGTCCTTGCCGGGCACGCCGTAGCCGACCCAGAGCTTGTACTGGCCGGGGGCGTCGACGTCCAGGGTCCAGGTGGCCGACGCGCCGGGGGTGTTCATCCCGGCCACGTAGGAGCCGCTGGCGGTGCGGGCGCCGGGGACGTCCTTGGCGGTGACGGCGCCGCCGTCCAGGCGCAGCGCGCCCGCGTCGTCCTTGGGGAGGGCGCCCGGGGTGGGCTTGTGGGCGGGCTTGTCGCTGGGCTTGACCGTGTCGGCGGGCGACGGGCCCGGCTTCTGCGCGGTGTCGCCCTGGTCTCCGTTGCTGTTGGTCAGCATCGCCGCGCCGATGCCTATGCACACCACCGCCACCACCGCGACGGCGCCGATCAGCAGGCCGTTGCGGCCCTTGCGGGGCTCGGGGGCGGGCGGCGCCGGGCGGGCGCGGTCGCCGGCGCCGCCGCCGGGCAGGGTCTCGGGGGCCGCGTAGTGCGGGTTCTGCCGCCCGTACGGCTGGGCGGTCTGCTGGGTGCCGTACTGGCGCTGGCCGACCGTGCGCACCTGGTTGTAGGAGGTCCGCGGGACGCCCGGCTGCCGCGCGGCGCCGGCACCCGCCCCGCCCTCGCCGCCCTCCGAGCGGTAGAGGTGGGCGAAGGGGTCGTCGTTCTCCGGCGTGTCGGCGCCGTTGTTGCCGGCCGTCATTCGGTGTCACTCCCAAGCGGTCTCTCGCGCCTGTGCGCGTCCGTCCACGTGCGCGGGGCTTTCGCGCGGGCTTCCGGGGCCACCGGCGCCGCCGCGCCGCATCGGCGCAGCCTACCCCGTCGGGGCCGGGCGACGCCGGTCCCGGACCTTCACAAGATCACTACGACTCGGTGAACGCGCCGTGCCCAGGCAGGACGCCACCGGTGTGAGATACGCCGCCCCGGCCCGGACCCGGTGCCGGGGCGGGCGGCCGCCTCAGCCGGCCGCCCGCCGGCCGGCCTTCGACCGCCGCTTCTCGACGTACATCCGCTGGTCGGCCGACTCCAGGACCTCCTCGGCGGTCATCCCGCAGCTCGCCCAGCCGATGCCGAAGCTGGCGCCGACCCGGACGGCCCGGCCCTCCACCCGGATCGGCGGGAGGATCGCGTTCCGCAGCCGGACCGCGAGGTCCTGGGCGTCGGCGGTGCCCAGCCCGTCGGCGAGCACCACGAACTCGTCGCCGCCGAGCCGGGCGACGGTGTCGCCGTCCCGGACGCCGCTGGTCAGCCGGCGGGCGACCTCGATCAGCACCGCGTCGCCGGTGTTGTGCCCGAAGCGGTCGTTGATCGACTTGAAGCCGTCCAGGTCGCAGAAGAGCACCGCCAGGCCCTTGGCGCCGTCGTCCTCGGCGCCGTCCGCGGGCGCGGACAGGTGCACGTGGTGGTCGAACGGCAGCGCGCCGGGCAGCGGCCGGGGCGGTTCGCCCTCGAAGCCGTCGAGGCCGTCGAACGGCTCCGGCCCGTCCCCGGGGAAGCCGTGACCGGTGCGCGGGTCGGTGCCCGAGGAGGCGTAGGCGTCGGCGAGCGCGCTGGGCGGGCGGGAGCACAGCCGGGCGGAGAGCCGGGCCCGCAGTTCGGCGCTGTTGGGCAGCCCGGTCAGCGAGTCGTGGCTGGCCCGGTGCGCCAGCTGGAGCTCGTGCCGCTTGCGCTCCTCGATGTCCTCGACGTGGGTGAGCAGGAAGCGGGGGCCGTCGGCGGTGTCGGCGACCACGGAGTTGCGCAGCGAGACCCACACGTACGTGCCGTCGCGGCGCAGCAGCCGCAGCTCGGCCCGGCCGCCCTCGGCGGAGGTGCGCAGCAGGGTGCCGATGTCCTCGGGGTGGCAGATGTCGGAGAACGACAGCCGGCGCATCGCGGAGGCCGGGCGGCCCAGCAGCCGGCACAGCGCGTCGTTGGTGCGCAGCAGCCGTCCGTGCTGGTCGCCGCCCATCTCGGCGACGGCCATCCCGCTCGGCGCGTACTCGAACGCCTGCCGGAAGCTCTCCTCGCTGGCCCGCAGCGCCTGCTGCTCGCGCTCCAGGCGGACCAGGGCGCGCTGCATGTTGGCCCGCAGCCGGGCGTTGCTGATCGCGATGGCGGACTGGAACGCGTACATCTGGAGCGCCTCCTGGCCCCAGGGGCCGGGGCGCCGCCCGTTGCGCGGCCGGTCCACGGAGAGCACGCCGAGCAGTTCACCGCTGCCGTTGGCGGCGGTGTACATGGGCGCGAAGAGGCGGTCCATGGGGTGCCACTCGTCGGGGAAGCGCGGCGCGGGGCCGGCGGTGTGCCACTGCGGCACATCGTCGTCGTCCAGCACCCAGCCCTCGGTGTACGGGATGAAGCGCAGGTCGCCCCAGCGCTCCCCCATGGACAGCCGGCGCTCCCAGGAGGCGCGCGAGCCCACCCGGCCGGCCATCAGCGCCTCCGCGCCCGCGCTCCCGGCCACCGCGGCGACCACGAGATCGCCGTCCGGCCGTACGAGGTTGACCGCGGCGAGCTCGTAGCCGAGCCCGACGATCGCCCCGTCGGCGACGGACTGCAGGGTGTCCGCAAGGCTGCGGGCGGTGTTCAGTTCGGCGACCACTTGGTGCAGCTGCCGCAGGGTCGCAAGACGGACATAGGGCTCCGACTCGGTCTCCATCGCTCGCTCTCCCTGAGACCTCGACAGCAACTCCACCGATTTCTTTGTCGTCCGATTCCACGCTCACTGAATCACAGTGAGCTGTTCACTCGGTACACAGGGTCAACAATTACCGGCCCATGTGACTCAAGTCACAATCTGTGACAGGTCGTTACGGACCGCCGGCCGGCGCCGCGGCCGGCCGCCCGAACGCCGTCCGCACACCGTCTGAAAACTTCCTGAACGCAAATTCCGGCCAGCCGGCGGCCGGAACGCGGCGCCCGCCGGGGCGGATACGGACCGCACGGGCCCGCCCTGCGGCCGGGCGGCGGACCGGAGCGAACGGGAGCGGCGGGGCCGCAACCTCGTCCCTCGGACCTAGGGCGCGGGTCGTCCCGGGGCCCGATGCGCGGCCGGATCGCGCGGCGTTAGCGTTCATGGCGTGTTCACGAAGACTCCTGCCACCGCCCCGGCCGCCGGCTCCGCCGCCACCGCACCCACCGTCGCCCTCGCCCCCGTGCCCGGCGACGGGCCGATCGCGCATGCTGTCGGTGTGAGTGACGACGAGTTCCGAGCCGCCCTGTCCCGCCTCGCCGCCGGAGTGGTGCTGATCACCGCGCACGATCCGGACGCCGGTGCGCGCGGGGAGGACGTCGGCATGACCGCCACCGCGTTCCTGTCGGTGTCGCTGGACCCGCCGCTGGTGATGGTGAGCGTTCGCAACGACTCGCGGATGGACGACCTGCTGGCGCAGCAGCCGCTGTGGGCCGTTTCGGTCCTGGCGGAGCAGCAGCGGCAGGTAGCGGCACGATTCGCAATGAAGGGCCGCATCAGCGATCGACTGCTCTTCCAGGACATTCCGTCCGTACGGGGCGAAGCGTCCGGTGCGCCGCTCATCGGGGGTGCGCTGGCGGCGCTGGAGTGCCGCACCGAGCAGCGGGTGGTCGCCGGGGACCACACCCTCGTCATCGGCCGGGTGCTGGCCGCCACCACCGCCGACGAGGACCACGGTCCGCTGGCGTACTTCCGGGGGAAGTACCGGCACCTGGGCTAGGAAACCGCGCGGCGGACGGCGGGCCGGGCCGCGGGTGGTACGGGCCGCAAGCGGTACGGCCGCGGGCGGGCGCCGCTCAGCCCCAATCGCGGCCGGAGCGGCCCCGCTTGGTCTCGCCGCGCTGCTTCTTCTCGCGCAGCCGGCGCTCGTTGATACCCCGCGGGATGCGGGTCTTGCGGCGCGGTGCGGGCGGCGGCGCGGTCGCCTCGGCGAGCAGTGCGGCCATCCGCACGGCGGCGGTCTCGCGGTTGCGCCACTGGGAGCGGTGCTCGGAGGCGCGCACCGTCAGCACGCCGTCGGCCAGCCGGCCCGCCAGCCGCTCCAGGGCCCGCTCGCGCCACACCGGGGGCAGCGCCGTGGTGCGCGCGAGGTCGAAGCGCAACTCGACCTGGCTGTCGGTGACGTTGACGTGCTGGCCGCCCGGGCCGGAGGAGCGGGAGAACCGCCAGACCAGCTCGGCCTCCGGCAGGACGACCGAACCGCGGATGACATGGGGTCCGGACATGCCCCCCATGATCCCGCGGCTCCGGGCCCACGTCACCCCGGTTTCCGGCGCCGGCGGCCGGTAGGCGCCCGCGGGTTCCGGCTCCGCGACCGCGGTTTCCGGCTCCGCGCCCGGCATCAGGATTCGGCAAAGAAAGTAAAGCCGGGGGGAACCACCCGGTCACTCCGCGGCGTTGAGGTGGATGACAGCGGCCGCGCTCCCGGGCACGGCCGCCGCACCGCCGGTACCACCGACTCGCAGAGGAAAGGGACATCCCATGGCTGTAAGCCTGTCCAAGGGCGGCAACGTCTCGCTCACCAAGGAGGCGCCGGGCCTGTCCGCCGTCACGGTCGGCCTCGGCTGGGACGTCCGCACGACCACGGGCACGGACTTCGACCTCGACGCCAGCGCCATCGCGGTCAACGGCTCCGGCAAGGTCCACTCCGACCAGCACTTCATCTTCTTCAACAACAAGTCGACGCCGGACCAGTCCATCGTCCACGCCGGTGACAACACCACCGGCCAGGGCGAGGGCGACGACGAGTCGATCCACGTGAACCTCACCGCGCTGCCGGCCGAGATCGACAAGATCGTCTTCCCGGTCTCCATCTACGACGCCGAGAACCGCGGCCAGAACTTCGGCCAGGTGCGGAACGCCTTCATCCGCATCGTCAACCAGGCCGGCGGCGCCGAGATCGCGCGCTACGACCTCAGCGAGGACGCCGCCACCGAGACCGCCATGGTCTTCGGCGAGCTGTACCGCCACGGCGCGGAGTGGAAGTTCCGCGCCGTGGGCCAGGGTTACGCCTCCGGCCTGCGCGGTATCGCCCAGGACTTCGGGGTGAACGTCTGAGCCACGCCGCACACCGACGGCTGCCGGAGGCCGGCTCCCCACCCGGGGGGCCGGCCTCCGGCGTTCGCGCGTACGGGCGTCAGGCGGCCGCGCTGCCGTGCTCGGCGTCCCCGGGGGGCGCCCCGGGCGGGGCGGCCAGCGCGGCCACCTCGTCCAGCGACAGCCCGAGCGTGCCGGCGAGCGCGGCGACCGTGAAGAACGCCGGGGTCGGCGCCCGCCCGGTCTCGATCTTCCGCAGCGTCTCGGCGGACAGGCCGGCCGCCGCGGCGACCTCGACCATGCTCCGTTCGCCGCGCGCCGCCCGCAGCAGCGCGCCCAGGCGCTCACCGCGTTCGCGTTCCCAGGGGGTCAGTGGAGTCCGCACCATGCCCGTGATACTAATACCGGTAAACAAATACCGGTATTCAAATACCGGTCCAGGGACACCGGTGCAGGGGTACCGGTAGCGGAGCGGGGCCCGGGCCCGCCCACCCGCCGCGGCAGGCAGCGGGGGGCGGGCGGCGCGCGCACCGGCCGCGGAGTGGGAGGCATACCGATGGTGGAGATCAAGAACAACGCGTCGCTGGCGGCGATGCGGGTGGCCGGCCGGGTCGTCGCGGACGCGCTGGCCGCCGTACGGGCCGCGGCCGCGCCCGGCGTGCGCCTGCGGGAGCTGGACGAGGTGGCCCGCGCCGTCCTGCGCGAGGCCGGCGCCACGTCCCCCTTCCTCGGCTACCGCCCGTCCTTCGCGCCCACCCCGTTCCCCGCGGTGATCTGCGCGTCCGTCAACGACGCGATCGTGCACGGCGTACCGGACGGCTACCGGCTGCGCGACGGCGACCTGGTCAGCATCGACTGCGGCGCGCTCGTCGACGGCTGGGCCGGCGACGCGGCCACCAGCTTCACGGTCGGCACCGAATCTCCCGCGGACCGGCAGCTGCGGGAGACCACCCGGCGCGCCCTGGAGGCGGGCATCGCGGCGGCCGTGGTCGGCGCCCGGATCGGCGACATCTCGCATGCCATCGGCAGCATCGGCCGCGCGGCCGGCTACGGCATCCCCGAGGACTTCGGCGGCCACGGCATCGGCCGGTCCATGCACGAGGACCCCGGCGTCCCCAACGACGGCCGGCCGGGCCGCGGTTACGTCCTGCGGCACGGCCTGGTCCTCGCCATCGAGCCGATGTTCCTCGCCGGCGGCGGCAACGACTACACCACCGCACCCGACGGCTGGACCCTGCGCACCTCCGACGGCAGCCGCGCCGCCCACTTCGAGCACACCGTCGCGGTGACGGACGACGGCCCGCGGGTGCTCACCCTGCCGTAGAGCGGAGGCCGGGGGACGGGTGCGCAGGGGGCGCGGGCGCGGGGACGGTCGGGGCGATGGGCGCGGCGGGCGGGGCGGGCCCGGGCGCGGGCGCAGGCCGTCCGGCCACCCGCGGGCCGTCCGGCCGTCCAGGGCCACCCGCGGACCGTCCGGGCCCGCGGGCCGTGCGGGCTCTCCGTCCGCCGCGCCGGGGCGCCGCCGCGCGTGACACCATCGAGGCGTGATCGACCTCGGCTACTCCCTCTCCCGCCGCTTCCCGGACCCGCCGCAGACGGACTACCGGACCGCGGACGTGCGCACCCTGCGCCACGACCTCTTCTGCGGCGACGTCTACCTCGCGGACACCGAGAGCGACCGGGAGCTGTCCACGGCCTGGGGATGGGTGCCGGTGCTCGACTTCGCCTGGGCGCTCTGCGACATCGTCGAGCAGCTCGACCGCGACCCCCTCGGCAGCCGCTCCGCCCGCCCCGTCCGCGCCGAACTGGACTTCACCGAGTCCAGCGACCGGATGCTCTTCGAGCGGCGCTTCGGCTGGGTCGAGGTCACCGCCGACTGGGTGCCGGTCGAGGAAGCCCCGCTCACCTTCAACCACGCCGCGCTGCGCCGCGAGGCCCGCGACTTCCTGCACGACCTGGTCGCCGACCTCGCCGATATGCACGAGGGCCTCGCCGACAACCCCGCCGTCTGGGCCCTCCAGGCCCGCTTCCCCCGCATCTGACCGCCCCTCCGCCGCTCCCGCCTCAGTCCACCCGGACGCCCACCTGGGCGGCGAACGCCGGGGCCAGCTCCAGGAGTTGGGCCGTGCTGATCACCGCACCGCCCAGGCAGTCGATCCCGCGCGCGATGTCCAGCCCGGCCGCCCCGCGCAGATCGACGTCCTTCATCCGGGCCGCCGTGAAGTCCACCCGCGCCAGCGTGCAGTCCTCGAACGACACCCGCTCCAGCTCGGCGCCCCCGAAGTCCGCCTCGACCAGCACACAGCCCTCGAACGCGACGTCCCGCAGCCTGGCCCGGCGCAGATTGGCGAAGTCGATCTTCCCGCCGCGCACCACCACCCGCTCCAGCACCGCACCGTGCAGCTGCGTCCCGCCGAGCCGGGCGTCCACCACCTCCACGTCCCGCAGCGACGCCTGCGAGAGGTCCGTGCCGACGCCGCGCACCCCGCTCAGCACGCTGTCGATGATCCGGGCCCGGCCCAGCACCGTCTCGTCCAGCGCGCACCGCCGCAGCGCGCAGTCCATGAACCGGGCGCCCCGCGCCGACTGGCCCGCGCAGTCCACCCCGGCGAACTCCAGCCCGTCGTAGTCCCCTTCGGGCTCCAGCCCCCCGCCGCCGTACTCCCGCAGCTCCGGCAGCCGCACCTGCGGCCGCCGCACCGGCCGCACCGTCTCCCCGCCACGCCCTGCCACGCGCTCACCACCTCCGTCCGGCCCGCCGGCTCCCGGCCGGCCGCCCTCGCCGTTCCCGCTCCACCCACCATGCTGGACCACCCCACTGACAATCGCCCTGACCTGCGGAATTACCCGCAGGGACGGTGCCGGCGGGGCCGGGCCCGCCACCGGCCGGTTGACCTCAACCCAAGTTGAGGTACGAGAGTGGCGGCCGTTGACCGCTCCACCGGCGCGGCGGCCCCGCCACCGGCGGCCGCCCCGCCCTCCCCCTAGGAGACGACTCCGCCATGCGCGCAATACGGCTGCACACCTTCGGTCCCGCCGGGAACCTCGTCCCCGAGACCCTCGAGGACCCCGTACCGGGCCCGGGCGAGGTCCGGATCGCCGTGGCCGCGGCGGGCGTCCACCTCGTCGACACCGCGCTCCGCGAGGGCATGACGGGCGGCCCGCTGCCGCTGCCCGACCTCCCGACCGTGCCGGGCCGGGAGGTGGCCGGGACGGTCGACGCGGTCGGCGAGGGCACCGACCCCGACTGGCTCGGCCGCCGCGTCGTCGCCCACCTGGGCACGGCCCCGGGCGGCTACGCCGAACTGGCCGTCACCGCCGCCGAACGGCTGCACGCGATCCCCGACGGCCTGGACCCGGCCCAGGCCGTCGCCATGATCGGCACCGGCCGCACCACCATGGGCGTCCTGCTCTGCGCCGGCCTCACCGCCGACGACATCGCGCTCGTCCCGGCCGCCGCCGGCGGCATCGGCTCCCTGCTCGTCCAGCACGCCAAGAACACCGGCGCCACGGCCGTCGGCCTGGCCGGCGGCCCCGCCAAGGCGGCCCGCGTCCGCGAGCTGGGCGCCGACCTCGCCGTGGACTACACCGACGACGGCTGGCCGGACCTGGTGCGCCGCTTCCTCGACGAGCGCGGCGCCCCCGGCGCCACCGTGGTCTTCGACTCGGTCGGCGGCGCACCGGGCCGCGCGGCCGTGGACCTGCTCGCCCGCGGCGGCCGCCATCTGGTCCTCGGCTGGTCGGCCGGCGGGCTGCTCACCGGGGGCCCGCTGACGTTCGGCGAAGCCGAACTGGCCGCCCGCGGCATCACCTCGGAGACGGTCGTCGGACCGCCGATGCTGGCCCGCGTCGGCGGCATCAACCCGATCCGCACCCTGGAGAGCGCCGCCCTCACCGAGGCCGCCGCCGGGCGCCTGGTCCCCGCCGTCCAGCGCTTCCCGCTCGCCGAGGCCGCGGCCGCCCACCGCGCCCTGGAGACCCGCGCCACCATGGGCAAGGTCGTCCTGATCCCGTGACGGCCGCCCGCCCGGGGCGCCGCCCCTCCGCCCGGCGCCCCGGTCACGGGCCCCTAGGACACCACGGCCAGCTCCCGCCCCGTACGGTTCAGCCGCCGGCCGCCGTCCTCCGTGCAGACCACGATGTCCTTGATGCGCACCCCGAACCGCCCCGGCAGGTAGATGCCCGGCTCGATCGAGAAGCACATCCCCGGTACCAGCGGCAGGTGCTCGCCCTCCACCATGTAGGGCGGCTCGTGCGTGGTGACCCCGATGCCGTGCCCGGTCCGGTGGATGAAGTACTCGCCGTACCCCGCCGACGTGATCACCCGCCGCGCCACCCGGTCGATGTCCTGGCAGGCGGCACCGGGCCGGACCGCCTCGAACGCCGCCTGCTGGGCCTCCCGCACGATCTCGTGCACGGTCCGCTCCTCCGCGCCCGGCTGCCCGACGTGCACGGTCCGGGTGGTGTCCGACCCGTAACCGTCCTTGAGGCCGCCGAAGTCCAGCACCACCATGTCGCCGTCCTCGATGACCCGGTCCCCCGCCTCGTGGTGCGGGTCGGCCCCGTTGGGCCCCGACCCGACGACCGTGAAGTCCACCTGGCTGTGCCCGTGCTCCCGCAGCAGCCGGGCCAGGTCCGCCGCGATGTCGCACTCCCGCCGCCCGGCGAAGCGCACCCCCAGGATGTCCTGGTACGCCGCGTCGGCGGCCGCCCCCGCCGCCGCCAGCCGCTCCACCTCGTAGGCGTCCTTGACGGCCCGCAGCATCGGCAGGACCTCCGTCAGTGCCCCGTAGCGGCCCTGCGGGACCGTCCGCTGCAACCCGAGCAGGTGCAGCGCCCACATCCCGTCCGAGACCCCGTAGCGCCCCTGCGGCGCCAGCCACCGGCCCAGTTCGGCGCAGGGGTCCGTGCCGTCGGCCCACCCGACGACCTCCAGCGCCCCGGCGCCCGCCGCGTGCTCCGCGTCCGGCCGCTCCAGCAGGGGCACCAGCAGCCGCCCGGGCCGCCCCGGCTCGATCACCAGCGCGGTCAGCCGCTCGGTGACGGCCGTCGGCCGGTACCCGCACAGCCACACCAGGTCCGGCCCCGGCGCCACGATCAGCCCCGCCAGCCCGGCCTCCGCGGCGGCCGCCCCGGCCCGCGCCATCCGCCGCTCGTAGTCGTCCCGCGTCATCGAAGTCACCATGCCGCGAATCTACGCCGCCCCGCCCCCCGGGGCCGGAAACCCGCGCGCCCTGCGGGCCCGCCCCCGCGGCCCCTATGCCGCGCCGCCCACCCCCAGGAAGCGCAGCACGGCCAGCACCCGCCGGTGGTCGCCCTCCGCCCTGGGCAGGTCCAGCTTCGCCAGGATGCTGTTGATGTGCTTGGCCACCGCGCTCTCGCTGACCACGAGTTGGGCGGCGATCCCGGCGTTGGACCGGCCCTCGGCCATCAGGGACAGCACCTCCCGCTCCCGCTCGGTCAGCCGCTCCAGCGGGTCGCTCGGGCGCCGCACCAGCAGCTGCGCGACCACCTGCGGGTCCAGGGCGGTGCCCCCGGACGCGACCCGGCGCAGCGCCTCGATGAACTCCTCGACGTCCGCGACCCGTTGCTTGAGGAGGTAGCCGACGCCGCTGGTGTTGGCGGCCAGGAGTTCGGCGGCGTAGCGCTCCTCGACGTACTGGGAGAGCAGCAGGACGGCGGTGTCCGGCCACTGCTGCCGGATGACCAGCGCGGCCCGCACGCCCTCGTCGGTGAAGCCGGGCGGCATCCGGACGTCGACCACGGCGATGTCCGGGCGGTGCTCGGCCACCGCCCGCAGCAGCCCCTCCGCGTCCCCGCTCTCGGCCACCACCTCGAACCCGGCGGTCTCCAGGACTTTCACCACCCCGATCCGGAGCAGCAGGGAATCCTCGGCGATCACAGCGCGCTTGGCAGCGTGCACGGCAGCTCCACGGTAACGACGGTCGGGCCCCCTGGGGGGCTGTCGAGGGCGAGGGTGCCGTCCACCGAGGCCACGCGCTGCGCGAGCCCGGTCAGACCGGTCCCCCCGGAGGGGTCCGCCCCTCCCCTGCCATCATCGGTGACCCGCACCCGCAGGGTGTCACCGGTCCGGACGGCCTCCACCGCGGCGCGGGTCGCCCGGGCGTGCTTGGTGACGTTGGCCAGCGCCTCGGAGACGACGAAGTAGGCCACCGCCTCCACGGCGGGCGCGGCCCGCTCGGGCACGTCCACGCTGACCTGCACGGGCAGCGGTGCGCGGGCCGCGATCCCGGAGAGCGCCGCGTCCAGCCCCCGGTCGTCCAGGACGTGCGGGTGCAGGCCGCGCACCAGGTGGTTGAGCTCCTCCAGCGCCTCCTTGGCCTCGCGGTGCGCCTCGTCGATGACCGCCCGCGCCTCCGGCGGCAGATCGGTCAGGGTGGCCTTGGCCAGGCCCAGGCCGACCGCGAGGGACACCAGCCGCTGCTGGGCGCCGTCGTGCAGGTCCCGTTCGATGCGGCGGCGTTCGGCGTCCGCGGCGGCCAGCGTCTCGGCCCGGCGCTCGGCCAGGTCCTCGACCCGCCGCTCCAACTCCTCGGCCCGGCTGGGCCCGAGCAGCCGCCGGGCGATCACCGACTCCAGCCGCACCAGCGCACCGGTCAGCCGCGGCAGGAACGGCAGGACGGCCAGCCCGGCCACCGCCAGCAGCCAGCCGTCCACATTCGCCCATTGGGTGAACGCCCACTCCTGGGGAAACACCCAGTACCAGGCGTAGAAGGTGATCCCGCAGACGCTGCCCGCCCACAGGACCAGCACCACGGCCTCCACGAGCCCCAGCACCGGCCCGGCCAGCTGGTGGTAGCCGAGCTGGCGCCAGTACGCGGCGGTGCGCAGCCGCTGCCGCGCCCGCTGGAGTTCGCTGTCCCCGGCCACCGGCGGGGTGCGGGGTATGCCGGTGCCGGCGTACGCGGCGAACCGGCGGCGCTGGAGCCAGGTCACGGACATCGCGCCCGCCGCGGCGAACACGACCGGCACCACCGCGCCGGCGTGGGAGAGGCTGAACCACACCCACAGCAGGAAAGCGGCCCCGTGCAGCAGCACCCCGGTGGACAGGAAGGCGAGTTGCGCGCGGGTACGGGCCAGGCGGCGCGGCCGCCCCTCGGATCGGGTCATGGGTACGACGGTAAACACCCAGGTCAACGAAGGCTGTCACACCTGCTTCCGGAACGGGGGTGTACCTGGCACCACCCCGGCTCGGACACCGTCGCTACTGACGCGCCGCGCCCGCTCCAGGAGCCTTGATCACACGCCCGAAAGCCGGGCCCACGGCCCCGCCCACCGGGGCCGCACCCCCGGAAGGACCGCCTCCGCCATGGCCCTCGCCACCTTCAACCCCCGCCCCGGCAACGGTGGTTGCCCGGCCGTCGCGGGCCGCGGACGCGGCGCCTCCACACCCCTTCCCCGCACCCGCCCCTGGCAGGGCCGCCTCCTGGTCGGCGCGGGCCTGGCCCTGCTGCCCTGGCTCGGCTACCTCGCCGCCACCCTGCCGCCCGCCGAGGCCGCCGCCTGGATCGCCCTGGACGTCCTGGAGGCCGCCGCCCTGCTCACCGCCGGCACCCGCCTGCTCCGCGCCGCCCCCGGCCACCACGCCCCCGCGGCCCTCGCCGCCGCCCTGCTCCTCACCGACGCCTGCCTGGACCTCCTCACCGCCGCCCCCGGCCCCGAACTGGCCACCGCCACCGCCATGGCCCTCGCCGCCGAACTCCCCCTCGCCGCCCTCTGCACCCACCTGGCCACCCGCCACCGGACCTGACCCCCTCCCGCCGCCCACCCCGGAGCAAGCTCAGACGCCCGCTCCGCACCGCTCACCCCCGGAGCGCTTCGCAGTGCGCCTTCCGGCGGCACGGCTTCCGCTGCTGTGAGTGGGTTTTCGCCGAACGGAAAGATCTCGGCCTCTTCACATCTCCCACAGGCGTGAGATCCGGAATTCCTCAGTTCTTGGGGAGGCCTACGCCCTAGCGTGATCGCATGAGTGAAGATATCCCTCACCCGGCCCGTCCTCTTCGCGACCTGGTAACACCTACCGAGTGGGAGGAACTGACGCGCTATCCGTCCCAGACCTACCTGGCAGGCGAAAAATTACTGAGCCAGGGGTGCGAGGGCACTCACGTACTCGCACTGACCAGCGGCCTAGTGAAGATCGTTCGAACAGACCGCGACGGGCGGCAGCGATTGCTCGCCTTTCGCGGCCCGGGCGAGATCCTGGGCGAAATGGCGCTCCAGAGCGGAGCTGAACGACTGGCCGACGTCTGGACAATGAGCAAATGCAAATCATCGGTTGTTCCGAGAAAGGAGTTCCAGCGTTTCGTACACGAGCACCGGCTTGCCTATCCGCTCGCCATGATGGCCTCCAACCGATTGCGGGAGCAGACCGAGGCCCGCGATGGGACTGTGCACGAACGCCTCGCCAAGGCACTGATCCGTCTGGTCGAGGTCTCCGACGGGCTCCGCCGCTTCTCGCTCACCAGGGAAGACCTGGCTCAGCACATCGACGCGGGCCGCAAGGCCGTCAGCAAGGCGTTGACGCAGCTCGGGCCGGACCTGGTGAAGGCCGGGAAGAGCCGCATCGAGGTGACCAGCGTGGAAGGGCTGCGGGAGGTCATCTCCGGCCTCACCGACACGTGAGCCCGGTGTGGCCCACGTCACCTCCCGTCTGGGCCTGCGGAACGGAACGCACTCGCACTCGCTGTGAGGCTCGACATGCGCGACACCGCGTACCCGAGCGTCCCGCCCGGATCCCCAGGGAACGGGCGGGCTTCACAGAGGAGTGACATGCGCGAGTTCACCACCGAACTGCCGCAGCAGATCACCAGTCCCTACACCCGCAGCCGTCTGCTGCCTCCCTATCGGGGCATCCTCGCCGTGGACGCCAAGGACTTCACCGGACGTCCGGCGATCGAGCACGAAGCCGTCAGCCGAGCCGTCCCCGAACTCCTCAAGACCGCACTGTCCAGGGCAGAGCTGCAAGACCTGTGGGACAACCGCGCCTTCCCCGCTTCGACCGGTGACGGCTACGTCTTCGGATTCGACCCCGCCCGGATGCCTTTCGTGATCCACCCGCTGCTGCTCACCCTGCAGGACGTCCTGACCGACTTCAATGTCCTGTCCCTCGGAACAGTGCCCATCCGGCTCCGGGCCAGCCTGCACGTCGGCCCGCTGCCTGACACCGGAGACGAGTTCAGCGGCAACGGGACAGCACGCAACGACACGCACCGCCTGCTCGACTCCCACCCGGTGAAGGCCGTGCTCGCTTCCCACAAGGAGAACGTCACCCACGTCGCGGCCATCCTCTCTGACCGCTGCTACGAGGATGCGGTCACCAGTGGGTACACCGGCCGCCACCCCGACCACTTCGTGGAGGTGGCCGCGACGGTTCCTGGCAAACCGTTCTCCCAGCGGGCCTGGCTCTACGTGCCCCAGCCGTCCGGGCCGTTGTACGAAGAACACTCGGACGCCGGGAACGCCACCGTTCCTGCCCAGGAACCCGCGCGGGAAGACGTCCGTCCCGTGCCCCGCGATGACACACGAACTGCTGCTGTGCGGAACAGCGCCCCCAACGGCAACATCAATACGGGCACCGTCAGCGGTGGTCAGAGCGTGGGCAACTACCACGTGGCCGGCGACCACGTCGAAGGCAACAAGGCCGGCCGGGTCCGGGGATTCCAGGGAGACCGGGTCCACGGCGACAAATACCAGGGGCGGCAGTGACTCCGGAGGACGCGGCACTGCCGACGGAGCAACCCGCTCCCCCCTCGCTGGAGCCGCCGCCTGATGGCGAACCGCTCCGGACGGAGGCTGAGCCCGACGTCTCCGAGCTGATCGACGCCATCGGCGGCGCCGCGAGGGCCGGGGGGCCCTTCGTGTACGCCCCGCACGGCAACATCAACGCCGGCTCCGTCCACGGTGGCCAGCGCGTCCACAACGTGCCTGCCGACGAAGGGCGGAGGCGCCGGGAAGGCAGAGTCCGCGAGGGGCCCGTCCCGGAGGCGGAAGTGCGAGCCGCGGCCTACGGGTTCGCGCGTCCCGACTGGTTCGAGGCGGCGCTTGAGAAGTTGCAGGACGGGCCGCTCTTCCTGGCCGGCCGGGATCCGGTCGTCGCACCGCAGCGCTGAACCTCCTGCGCGCGAGTTGCGGCGAAGGCGCCCCGCTACAGGCCCTGGACAGTGTCACCGAACTGGACCGTTGGCGGCCCACGGATACGGCGGCACGTGGCTATCTGATGGACGGCCTGTTCCCCTCCCGGCCTCTCGGCCCCGGTGTCCTGGGCCACGTGCGCTCCCTGCTGCACAAGGCCGGGGCACGCATGGTGATTGTGCTCCCCGATGATGCGGCTCTGCTGCGGCGCCTCGAACAGGATCTCCACGTCGCCCCCACAGTGTGCGTCCCGCCTCCCCCGGCCATGGTGTTCGGCAGCTACTTCGAAGCGGTGGTACCGGATCAGCGGGAGCGTGAGCGCCTGCTGGCAGCACTGGACCAGCGTCATGATTTGGGCGACCTGCTGGTCCCCGAGCTGGTCCCGGCGGAAGTGGTCGAACTGGTGACGGCCATCGTGGCGGCAGACGGCGATCCGGAAGCCCTCGGTGACGTGGGGGACCGACTGAGCTACCGAGCAGAGCGGGAAGTTCCGGAACTCCTGGCGAAGCTGCGAGGCGACCCGGACGCCCTGGCCTTCTTGCTGGCCGCCTGCGTCTACGAAGGGCTGGACCACCGGCTCATCAGAGAGGAGGCCGACAGACTGCTCGAACTCTCCGGAGACCGCCTGACGGCCGTGCTACCGGCGACAGACCCTCAAGGAGCGGAGAAGGCAGAGCGGCCCAACCCGGCCTTCGTCTTCAGGCGAGCCCTGACAGACCTGCTGGGTGCCGTCCGTGCTGTCCGGAAGGAACGTGAGATCCGCACGGAGGGGGCGTACGCGCACAGCGTGGAGGCAGTGGTGTTCGTCAGGCACCGGCAAGCCGAGGCAGTGCTCCGGCACGTGTGGCGGGAGTACGGCCAATTGTCGGACCTCCTGGTCGAGTGGCTGCGCGAGGTGCGGCGCTCCACCGAACTCACCCGGTCCGTCGGCACGTTCATGGGCCAAGCCGCAAGGTGGGGAGGCGGGCGGCGCGCATTGCTGCACATCCAGGCCCTCGCGGAGTCCGAGCGTTACACCAGCCGTCTGATCGCGGCCAACGCGCTGGGCATCGCCGCCGAAGACCCCCTGCTGGTAGCGGAGGTGCGCTACCGCCTCCAGCAGTGGAGCCTGGGCGCCGACTTCCGTCTGAGGACAACGGTGGCGTACGCCTGCGGCGCGGAGTTCGGAATTTCGCGACCGGACCTCGCTCTGCGTCTTCTCCGCACCCTCCTTCTCGGCGTGCGGGAGCGCCTCCATGAGGAGGATCTCCGGGACGACAACAGACTCCTGCTGGCCGTACGGGTGGCGCTTCTGAGCCTGTTCCAGGCGGGGAACGAGAACGAGGTATTCTTCCGCCTATTCGAGTGGCTTGTCGAAGAGCAATGCGACACGGAGCAGGTTCTCTCACTGTTCGCTCAGTTGTTGCAGTCCCCGCAGTGGTTCACGCAAAAACTCGCCGATCAAGATCCGGAATCAGAGTTGGTAGTCGAAATCATCCACCGCGCCCTGAATGCGGAAGGGTCCTTCGACGCGACCTGCACTGCATTGGTGCGCTGGGCCGACTGGGGGCGCTGGAACGAAACGCTGCATCGTGCGGTTGAGAACCTGTTTGCGGCTCTGGCCCAGACCATGCAATCCGGCGAATTCCGGTTGTTCGTAGAAATGAATGAGGCGGGCGCCGACGGTTGGGCCGGGCTGGGCACAGCGCGGGCCGCCCTCAGCAAATGGCGTGCCGGTGAGCGGTGGGAGGCGGCATGACCGACGAGGCCACCGAGCGGCTCTATTGGCGATCCGCCAAGCCTCCCTGGCGGGAAATACTCAGTCACCGCTGGTCAGCGGCAAGGGACTGGTCGCTGGTGCTCAAAGACACCGAGGGCGACTACTTCTTCCTCGGTCACCGGGGAGACCCGGACGATAGGGGGGCGTACGCACCCGTGACGGACGGAGCGCCGGCCCCAGGCCTGAGCAGGGACTACACCGATGCCTTCCGGGTGGACGCGACCGAGCACGTGGACACACGGGCGGTCGGACTTCCCACCGTGTACGGAACAGAATCGGTGGACTTGTGGGTTTCCTGGTGGGTCCACGACCCAGTCCGAGTCGTGCGCTCGGGCACCGTGCACGGCTGGCATGTGGTGCGGACCCATCTCACCGGCACGCTGCACCAGTTGGCCGAGACCCAGGCGGTGGCCGGCAACGGGTTGGGGGCACCGGAGATCATGCAGCATCTCGGCATGCCGCAACGCCTGGAGGAAGCGGGTCTGAGCTACCGGGTGTTCGACGTCCGGCTCCGGGAATCCGGCGAAGAACTGCTTCTTGGCCAGGAGGAAGGTGAGGGAGTCCGCTACTCCTGGACGACCAGCCGCCGCGGCGAGTACGAGTTCTGCCTCCAGGCCCTTCACGCGGGGCCGGTGTCGCTGGCGGCACTGTGGCTGCTCAGACATCCCGACCAGGTACGCCAAGTGCTTGACTGGGCGGTCGATCACCAGGATCTGCTGAGCCCTCCGCGCACCGACTGGCAGGAGGAACTGGCCGTGCTGCTGGGCACACTGACCGATCAGGAGCGCAAGGAGATCTCATATCTTCTGCGCGATCGGCTCGCCGCGCTCGGGCGCTCGGTTCCCGGCGGGTCCGCCTGACGTCAGTGACCGAGCCGGTAAGCCGGTCAGCCAGCGAGTGTGCTGCCTTCGGGCAGCACACTCGCTCTTTTTTGTGCGGGCGCCTGACTGTTTGCGATGTGAGTGCGGTCACGCATTTTCTGGGCCTCGGGAGCGGATCGGCGGAGCGATACGTAGGACTCTCGATGCGTCCACGGAATGGACATCCGATCAGCTTCAGGTTGCACCGAGGATGGAAGGCGACATGCGAGCAGAAGAGAATCTTCGTACGGACAATGTTCTTGCGTTCGACCGAGCGCAGAAGACCGCCGGGTCAACAGATATCCGCCGCGCGGTGCCGAATGCCGGCCGGGAGACGGAGAATCTCCCCACCATGATCTTGAATGCCGAGCGCGGGATCATCAACACCGGTACCGTCCACGGTGGCCAGCATGTGACAACCGTCGAGCTTCCCGACCACTTCTGTGGTGGAGCCGATGGTGACGCCTGAGATGCCCCGGCTTGGCGAGCTCGACGCACTGGTGACGGCTCTGGCCGGCCGGGACATGGTGGTTGTGGCGCCGCACGGCACCGTCAACACCGGTGTGGTGACCGGCGATCAGCGCCAGACCGTGTCCACCTCGCCGGACGGCGACACGACGCCAGGGGCGCTGCGGCAAGGTCCCGTGCGGTCCGCGTATCTGGAAGCGGCGAGACGGCGCTTTGTACCGCCGCCGTGCTTCGAGAACGCGCTCGCCGCGCTCGACTCCGGAATCGCAGTGCTAATCGGAGAGCCGGGGACCGGGCGCGAGACCCACGCCCTCAACCTGTTGGCTCATGGCAGCGACGAGCCCATGCTCGTCCAGGTGGACGGGGCGGTCGATCTCTCCCTGTGGGGGCCGCGGGCTCAGGGCGTGCACGGCTACCTCGTGACGGAGCCGCCGGACCCGTTACAGCTCCGGGCATGGGACCTGTCCCGTCTGGAGGCCCCTCTGGCCGAGGCCGGGGCACGTCTGCTCATCGTGCTGGCCGAGGCGCCCGGGCTGGCCGGCACGCTGGAGGACCGCCTGGGCGTACCGGTCGTACGCCACCGCCCCCCGGACCCCCGCAAGGTTTTCACCTCCCATCTCTCGGACGGCTGCGCGGACAAGGAGAGGCTCGCACAGTGGTTGCGGGCCTTGGAGCCGGGACTGCTCGATGAGTTGTTGCCCGAGGGACTGTCGCCGCGTCATGCGGCCCAGGCGGCGGAATCCACACTTCGGCTGGGCGTCGCGGGTGGAGCCTCCGGCGCAGAGGTCGTGCGCCACCTGGCGCAGGCCGAAGGCACCGAAGTCGTCGCTCGGGTGCGGGCGGACCCTACCCTCCTCGCCCACTTGCTCTCCCTCAGCGTCTACGGAGGGCTTCCGCCCAGCGTTGTGCGTGACCAGGCCGGGCAGTTGCTGCGCCTGGTACGGCCGGGTGGGGAGCAAGAGCCCGCCGCCCGCAGTCCGCATGACCACTCGTTCGGCGATACCCGTCACCGCACCTGGTCCGAGACCCTGCGGCTCCTCGGTGCCCGCCAAGTTCGGCGCGCCGGGGAGAACATTGCTGACACGGTGTCCTTCTTCCGACCCGCCATGAGCGAGACCGTGTGGGAGGTCCTGTGCCGTGATCACGCGGATCTGGTGCCCCGGCTGCACACCTGGCTTGCCCGCCCCGGCGACGAAGCCGATCAGATCGAACGGGCCGGCCGGGCTGTCGCCGCGATGGCATCAGCGACAGAAGGCCGGTCCATGGAATACCTGCGTGATCTGGCATTGGCCCCGTCGCTCCCGGCCCCGCAGGTGGCCGGCTGGTGCCTGGGGGCGGCTCTCCGGGACCCGGCCGCGGCACGAACAGCGGCCGACCTGCTCGAAGAATGGAGCATCACGGCGGAGAAACCACTGCGCGAGGCAGTGGCCCATGCCTGCCAGGCAGCCCCCCTCACGGAAGAGCACACCCTGCGCTTGCTGCGACGGCTCATGGAGACGTTGGACGACGACTCGGACGGCCTGTCCCTCGCCGCCCTCATAGTGACGGCCCTGGTGCAGCGTTTCGAAACAAGCGGCTCCGAAGCCAGGGCAGCCGTCCTGTGCCACTTGCGCGACTGGGTAGAGACCGGTGGCATCCCCGGCCTGCTGGTCGCCTTCGCCGTCCCCTTCATGACCCGTACGGACCTCGCCTGGTGGAGCGACCACGTCCTCTCCGACAGCGATTCGGTATCGGTCGCGGTCCATCTGGCCGGGCACGCCCTGAACGAACCGGCCACCTTCGCCGACATGCGGGACACCCTCCTCGACTGGTGCTCCGAGGCGGTCGGTGCGGAGCACCTGACCAGAGCTCTCAACACGCTTCTCGACGGCTTGGTGGCAGCCCGGGAACCCGGATTTCTGCGCTGGCTGCTGGCCGTCGACAGGGTCCCTGACGCGGTGCCCGGCAAGGAACCTGCGGCCCGGTCGCTGGCGGCGTGGCGCGGCGACTCCCCGGCCTCGAACCCCATCTGATCAGGAGGAGCGATGTCACTTCCCTCTCACCCCGGACTCTTCGCCGCCATCGAGCGCCAGTGCGCCGACAATGACCAGGCGCCCCCCTTACGCCTCTTCGACGGTACGGAACAGGCCGGTGTGCCGCTGCCCCTGGCAGAGGCCCGCCACCTGCTGTACGACCGTGCCGGGTGTCCTGCGGCACGCGCGTCCCTCTGGCGCCAGATCGCTGACCGCGTCCGCTGCCGCGCCGACGGGTCCGATTGGCCGACGGCAGCCGTGTGGCTGGGGCTGCCGGGGCTGCGTAGTACCGCTTTCAGAATCACCCGGAGTTTTCGCGCCGAACGTGGAGACGTCGAGGCCGAGCTCGTCACCTGCTACCTCGAAGCGCTGGCGGACGTCGGAGCCGATGACCCCGACCCTGGCGGGGCGGTGTTGCGTACAGCCTGCAGCCGTGCCTGGAATGTGTGGCGCGCGGTACACCGGGAGACTGCCGTGGATGACGTGGAGAGCGCCGGCACTCTCGTCGGAACGGACGCGGAAGGATACTGGCAGGCGGACTACGACCCCGTTCCACGCGCCCCTGGTCTCTCGGCCACGGTGCGCATCACCGTCCCCGCTCACCGCGTCGAGGGAGTGCGCCTCGGTGCGCTGGCCCGGACCTGGGGCGTGGCCGACACCGCTACGTGCGTGGGGTATTCGGGACGGGGCCGCCAGGTCGCAAGGATCTCCCTGCGGCGAGTACGGAGGGGCGGATGACGGGCCGCGTCGACACCCCCCTCACCTTCCGCGAGATCTTCAACCTTCCGGTCAGCGTCGATCTGCGCACAGCGGCCAGAGCGTTCGGTATGTGCCTGGGCACCGCATACCGGCTGGTGGCCAGGGACGCCTTCCCCTGCCCGACAGTCCGGGTGGGTTGCCGCCACCGGGTACTGACCGTGGACCTCCTGCAGGCGCTGGGCATCGAGGAGCGTCCGGTCTTCGCCGACGAGGTCGCCGACGGAGTGGCGCTGACGCTCTTCGACTGAGCCACGCCCTCACCCTGCCGGCCGCCCAGCGGCCGGCAGGGCCACCACCCAGATCTTCTGCAAAGGATCCTGCCATGCCCACATGTCTCGCCATCTGCGGAAGCCCCGCCCCTCCCGGTCAGCGCATGCCCGAGGTGCAGCGCCGTTCCGCCCTGCTCTACGAGGACGTCGTGCGTCCCGTATGCGAGCACCTCGGTCTCACCTTCCTGCGAGCCGACAGCCTCGCAGAGGCGGGGTTGCCCGGGGACCAGTTGCTGCGCCTGCTCACGGAAGTCGATGTCGTCGTCGCAGACCTCAGCGATCCCGACGCCGAGCTTTCCTACGGCCTGGGAATGCGCCATGCCCTCGGCCGGTACACCGTCCATGTCACGCAGGGGACCGGTCACTTCCCGGGCCCCGGAACGCCGGTACCTCGCATTCCGTTCCCCTCACGGGCCGACATCGTCACCGTCCGCCAGCAGCTGACGGGTCTCCTGGAGGAGGGGATGAGCGGCCACAGCGTCCCCTCTCTCCCTGTGGGAACGCCCCCCGGGCCTGCCGCGGAACCCGTCGCCGAAAGCGACGAGGACACCCCCGGCATGTTCGATCTGCTCGTCGAAGCAGAGGCGCAGTTGGAGGCCATCTCCGGCGACTTCTTCGATCTGGAGGCTGCCGCAACGGACCTCGGGGAGATGATGGCCCTGCTCGGCGAGGACCTGGCCCGGCTCAATCATCCCGGGGCTCCGTTGAGCATGCAGATGCCCGTGATCCATCGTCTGGCCAAAGCCATGGAGGGGCCGGCCGACGACTTGGCGGCAGCGGCCGAGCGCTTCGCGGAGCGCGTGGAAGCCAGTGTCGCCGCATTCCGGACGTTACTGGAATGGGCGCGGAGTACGCCGCGCAGCAAATGGCCCGACAGCGTGGAGGGGATCCTGGAGCAGCTCGTCAGAGTTCCCCTGGAAGCACAGGCCGCGGCGGCAACCTACCAGGAAGTCATGGTGGTGATCGGTCTGTTCAGCGCCTCCAGCCGCCAACTCCGCCGCCCCGCCCGCCGGATCAATGCGGCCCTCCGGGCCTCCCTACGGGTCTTGTCCGTGCTGGAGGAGCTCCAGGGGTTGGCTGCGACGCTGACAGAGGTCTGACGGCCACGCGTTCGCCAGTGCCAAGGCTGCCGGGGAACACCTGGCAGCCTTACCGCTATCGCCCGCCGATCCCGGTCGCGAGCGCCCCACCGCTCCCGCCACCGCACGCAAACGGCCCAGGCTTCGTCGCCGACCAGCAGACACGGACGCCGACGGCGACCGCTTCGAAGTGGACACCGGCCTTCCCCAAGTCCGCACGAACCTCCGGAAACCGCAACGACCCCGCCAACCGCGGCCTGCCGCCTGCCAGTTGGCCAAGAGATGCGCGGGACTGCGCACGGCGGCGTCACGGGGTCAGCGGGCGGGGTGGGTGCCGGTGGGTCGGTGAGGGCGAGGGTGGGGCAGGACGCGGCGAGGACGGTGCGGCCCTGCCGCGCGAGGTGGTGGGTGTAGGGGGCGCCGGGGCGGTAGTGGATGCCTGCGCCGAGGACGAGGAGGGGCGGCCGTCCCCCTCCCGGCCTCGGGCGGTCTGCCCGACGCGGACCCGCAGCCGGGACGCCTGGGTGGCCGTCGCGTTCACCTACCAGGGACTGCGGGCCCTGGGGGTGCCCCGGGAGTCGCTGGACAGCTTTCCGCAGGCGTTCCGCGAGGGCATGGCCGCTCGCGCGGAGCGGATCGGCGACGTGGGCGAGAGCGCACCGGCCCACTGGGAGACACCGTTCGGCACGGGCGAGGTCCACATCGCGCTGAGCACCCTCTCCTCCGACGCCGCACAGCTGGCCGAGGAACTGGAGCAGGCCCGTGCCGCCTACGAGGACACCCCCGGTGTCCGGGTCGTCTGGCAGCAGGAGGTCCGCCAGCTCCCCACCGGGCGCACCACCTTCGGCTTCCGTGACGGCATCAGCCATCCGCACATCGAGGGCATCGGCCTGCCCGGCACCAACCCGCGGGAAACCCCCCTCAAGGCCGGCGAGTTCCTCCTCGGCTACCCCGACGAGACCGGCAACCTTCCCCCGCGCCCAGCCCCGACGTGCTGGGGCGCAACGGGACCTACGTGGCCGTCCGCAAGATCCACACCAATGTCGCGGCCTGGCGCCGGTACCTGCGCGCGCACAGCTCCAGCGCCGAGGAGGAGGCCCTCCTGGCGGCGAAGATGGTCGGGCGCTGGCCCAGCGGGGCGCCGCTGACGCTGGCACCGGAGCACGACGACCCCGAGCTGGCGGCCGATCCGCACCGCGTCAACAACTTCCTGTACCGGCCCCGGACGAGGAGTCCGAGGCCGAGTAAGGCGCCTCCCTGGGGAAGAAATCCCAGGTCAGCGGCCTGCTGCACAGAGCCCCCTGTCGGATTCGAACCGACGACCTTCGCTTTACAAGAGCGGTGCTCTGACCAGCTGAGCTAAGGAGGCGTACCGGAAGAAGTGTACCCAGAGGCGCCGGATGCCCGTTGCCCTGTGCGGGGACGCGCAGCGCCGTCCCGGTTTTGCTGCCGTCCGCCTGCTGACACCGGCCTCCCGCCCCGGTAGCGTCACCAGCGGCCGGCGCTGTGGACTACACCAATCCCGGGGCCGGCCGCGCACTCCTTTACTCGGATCGTCCGGCACGTTCCTGCCGGTGAAGGGACACACCATGGCATCGGTCACCTACGACCAGGCGACCCGGGTCTACCCGGGCGCCGACAAGCCCGCCGTCGACAAGCTCGACATCGCCATCGAGGACGGCGAGTTCCTCGTCCTCGTCGGACCCTCCGGATGCGGGAAGTCCACCTCGCTGCGGATGCTCGCGGGGCTGGAGGACGTCAACGAGGGCGCCATCCGCATCGGCGACCGGGACGTCACCCATCTGCCGCCCAAGGACCGGGACATCGCCATGGTGTTCCAGAACTACGCGCTCTACCCGCACATGACCGTCGCCGACAACATGGGCTTCGCCCTCAAGATCGCGGGCGTGCCGAAGGCCGAGATCCGGCAGAAGGTCGAGGACGCGGCGAAGATGCTCGACCTGACGGAGTACCTGGGCCGCAAGCCCAAGGCGCTCTCCGGCGGTCAGCGGCAGCGGGTCGCGATGGGGCGCGCGATCGTGCGCGAACCGCAGGTCTTCCTGATGGACGAGCCGCTGTCCAACCTCGACGCCAAGCTGCGCGTCCAGACCCGTACCCAGATCGCCGGCCTCCAGCGCCGCCTGGGCATCACCACGGTCTACGTCACCCACGACCAGGTCGAGGCGCTGACCATGGGCGACCGGGTCGCGGTCCTCAAGGACGGGCTGCTCCAGCAGGTCGACTCGCCGCGCAACATGTACGACCGGCCGGCCAACCTCTTCGTCGCCGGCTTCATCGGCTCGCCGGCCATGAACCTCGTCGAGGTGCCGATCACCGACGGCGGCGTGAAGTTCGGCAACAGCGTCGTCCCGGTGAGCCGGGAGGCGCTGGCCGCCGCCGAGGGCGACCGGACGGTGACGGTCGGCATCCGGCCCGAGCACTTCGACATCGTGGCCGGGAGCGGCGGGGCCGCCGCGTCGCTGGCCAAGGAGTCGCCGGACGCCCCGGCCGGCCTGGCGGTCACCGTCAACGTCGTCGAGGAGCTGGGCGCCGACGGCTACGTGTACGGGACGGCCGAGGTCGGCGGTGCGATGAAGGACCTCGTCGTACGGGTCAACGGCCGCCAGGTCCCGGCCAAGGGCACCGAACTGCACGTCGTGCCGCAGCCGGGCGAGACCCACGTCTTCTCCACCTCGACAGGCGAGCGGCTGACCGACTGACGGACGCGGCAGCCGCCCGGTCGGTGTTCGGCGCGGCGGCGGTGCGGGGTAGGCACGCCCCCGCACCGCCGCCGCGGCGCGTAACGGGGCCGCCGCGGGCCCGTGTTCCCGGCCCGGACGCGGGGTTCCGCGCGCCGTCGCGGAACCCCCTGAAACCGGTCCGGGAAGCGGCTTTTCGTACCAGTGCGTCAACCCAACAACCGCACCGACGAGCCATTCCGTCCCCCGATAAGGTGACCAAATGTCGCCAAATCATCACTCCTCGCTACCATCACGACCGTGAACTCCGCAGCCCGCCGTATCGGCCGAACTCTCGCCCTCGTCCTGCCCGTGGTCCTCGTGCTCTCCGGGACGCTCGCGGTCACCCGCGTCCCGTGGTCGTCGAAGGCCGCCGAGTCGCAGGTGCTCGCCGCGTCCTCCGGGAAGGTCTCCACCAAGGCCGGCACCCGGACCGCCCAGGACGTCCTCCGGGACCGCCTCCTGGTCGAACTCCAGGAGAAGGACCCCGGCGTCGCCCTGACGCACCTCCAGGAGGCCACCACCGCCCGGCCCTCGCTGGCCAGGCACTGCGCCTCCATCGCCCGTGCCCTCGGCCGCGCCGCGGTCGCCAAGTACGGGGCCGCCCACCGCGCCCAGGCGTACTCCCGCCCGGTCTGCGACACCTCCTTCGCGTCCGGCGTGGCCGCCGCCCAGTGACCGCTCCTTCGCACCGCATAGGGTGCGAACCATGACCGGCACTTCGCATCCGCACCCCACGCAGGCCGTGGTCCTGGCCGGCGGCCAGGGCTCGCGCCTCCGCCCGTACACCGACGACCGACCCAAGCCGATGGTCGAGATTCCCGGTACCGGAACCCCGATCATCGGCCATCAGCTGACCTGGCTCGCCGAGCAGGGCGTCACCGACGCCGTGATCTCCTGCGGCCACCTCGCCGAGGTCCTCCAGGAGTGGCTGGACCGCACCGAACTCCCCCTGCGGGCCACGACCGTTGTCGAGACCGAGCCGCTGGGCCGCGGCGGCGGCCTGAAGTACGCCGCCGGTTTCCTGCCCCGCCCGGACGAGCCCTGGTACGCCACCAACGGCGACATCTGGACCCGCTTCCCGCTCCGTGAGATGGCCGACTTCCACCACGAGCGCGACGCCACCGCCACCCTGGCACTGGCCCGCCCGCGCATCCCCTGGGGCGTCGTCGAGACCGACGCCTTCGGCCACGTCCTCGACTTCATCGAGGCGCCGCCCTCCCCGTACTTGATCAACGCGGGCGTCTACGTCTTCTCCGCCGCCTTCACCGCGCTGCTGCCGGACCGCGGTGACCACGAGCGCACCACCTTCCCGCGCCTGGCCCGGGAACGCCGGCTGGCCGGCTACCCGCTCCCCCAGGGCGCCTACTGGCGCGCCATCGACACCGCCAAGGACCTCACCGAGGCGGCCAAGGAGCTGGCGGCCCAGGGCCTTTGACGGCCGTCCGCCGACCGCCCGCGCCCGCGGCACCGGGCTCACCGGCGCACCGGATGCACCGGGCGCACCGACGACGCCCACCAGCACGGACGCCCCGACGCCGGCCCCTGAGCGCCCCGCGAGCCGCCTCCCCGGCGCCACGGAGGCCCCGCGTCCCCCGCCCGGCCCCCCCGGCCCCCAGCGGCCGCCCGGCCCCCCGGACGCGCCCCTACCGCCTCCCGACCCCCTCCCCCCCCACACACCGATGCCGCACCCCACCTCCTCGGTGCGGTGCGGCATCAGCCGTGGCCCGGGTGGGCCGGGGCTCGGTCACCTCACCCCAGCAGGCCGCCCAGTGTGCTGCCGCGGCCGGAGTCGCCGCCGGGGGTGCCGCTGCTGGAGCTGCCGGTGCTGCCGCTGCCGGTGCCGCCCGAGGTGGCCGGGGCCTGGCTGCGGGGCGGGACGCGGGTGGTCGGCGCCGACTGCTGCGGGGCGCTGGTGGTCGCGCCGGGGCGGCGGGTGGAACCGCCGGTGCGGCTGCCGGCCGTCGGCGTCCCGGGGGCCGACGCGGACGGCGTACCCGGCGTGTGCGCCTTCTGGGAGGCGCTGGTCGACGGGGTGCCGTGGCGGCCGGGGGTGTGGTGGCCGGGGCGCGGGGCGCGGTGGCCGGGGGTGGGCAGCGGCGAGCCGGGGAGGTTGTTGATCGCGGGCTCGCCGGGCCGCGGCACGGTCGGCACCCGCGCGGTCCGTACGGCGCCGCCCAGCAGCGAGCCGACGAGCAGGGTCAGCCCGACCACCATCGTGGTCATCACGGCCCCGCGGCGCAGCACCCGGCGGCGCAGCGCGCCGATCTCGACGCGCGGGCCCAGCCGCCGCCACGCCTCCCCGGCGAGCCGGGCGTCCATGGAGTAGACCGGGGCACCCGCGATGATCAGCGGGCTCCAGGCGGCGAGGTAGATGATGTCGGGCGCGTCGTAGGCGGGGACGGTGCGCCAGCTGACGGTCATCAGCAGCGTGGCGGAGAGCAGCGCGCCGAACGAGGCGGCGACCCGCTGCCACAGTCCGCAGATCGTCAGCACGCCCACCACGACCTGGAGGAACGCCACGGTCAGCCCGGCGCCGACCGGGTGCGCGACCGCGAAGTCCCGCAGCGGGACGGCCAGTTCCCAGGGGTTGAGGGAGAGCAGCCAGGTGACCATCGAGCCGCGCCGGCCGCCGTCGAAGTAGACGGGGTCGCAGAGCTTGCCCATCCCGGCGTAGACCGAGATCAGGCCGAGGAAGATGCGCAGGGGGAGAAGGACGACGCCGAGGTTCATCCGGCGGCCGGGGTAGTACGCGTGCCGGACGCTGTCGCCGCCGCGGCGCCGGGAGCCGGTGTCGTAGAGGTCGCGGGCCTCGAACCGGTCGTCGTCGCGGCCGTCGTCGGCGTCGTCGTAGCGGCGGACGGCGAGCGGGCCGGGGAGCGCGCGGGTGCCGCGCGGCAGGGTGTCCTCGCCGTCGGCGGGGCCGCGCTGGCCGACGACCGTGGAGGCGGGGGAGTCGCCGAGCCGGATCCGGGGCAGGACCTGGGTGGTGCCGACGTCCTCGGCCGGTACGGGGTCCGGGCCGTTGCCCGCCTCGCGGACCGCGTGCAGGAGCTGGGTCGTGGCGCCGCCGGTGCCGCCCGGTCCGGTGCGACCGCTCCAGACCACGGGCGTGCGGCGTCTGGGCGGCGCTCCGCGGAGGGCGGGGACGCGCGCGGTCTCGGCCAGCGGGCGGGCCGCCGCGGGGGCGGCGAGCTGTACGCGGAAGCTGGCGTGGTTGACGATGACCTGCGCGGGATCGCACGGCACCTTGACCGAGCTCAGGACCGGCTCGTCGTCGAAGCCCGACGAGCGTCCCCCCGTAGGTGTGCGGGGTGTTCTGGTGTCCACGCTCATCTAACCGAGTGACCCCCGGTTAAGACACTGCCTTGACCCGCCCGATCTGTCCGAGACCCGTCAAAAGATCACGGGACAGGGCGGGGACGCACGGAGCGTGACCGTCTGCCCCGGGCCGGGCGGCGGCGGGCCGACCCGGCCGGGGCGTCGTGCCGGGTGCACCGGCGGGCGGCCGTCAGCCGCGGCGGCGGGCCGCCTCCCACAGGACGACACCGGCCGCGACGCCGGCGTTCAGCGACTCCGCACCGCCCGGCATCGGGATCCGCACCCGGACGTCGCAGGTCTCGCCGACCAGCCGCGACAGGCCCTTGCCCTCGCTGCCGACGACGATGACGACCGGACCGTCCAGCACCTGGAGGTCCTGGAGCTCCACCTCGCCGTCCGCGGCCAGGCCGACCACCGTGAGCCCGGCCTTCTGGTACGACTCCAGGGCGCGGGTGAGGTTGGTGGCGCGGGCCACCGGCGTACGGGCGGCGGTGCCCGCCGAGGTCTTCCAGGCGCCGGCGGTCATCCCGGCCGCCCGGCGCTCCGGCACCACCACGCCGTGCCCGCCGAACGCCGACACCGACCGGACCACGGCACCGAGGTTGCGCGGGTCGGTGACGCCGTCCAGGGCGACGATCAGCGGGTCCTCGCCGTCGTCGAAGGCGGCCGCGGCGAGGTCCTCCGGGTGCGCGTACTCGTACGGCGGGATCTGGGCGACCAGGCCCTGGTGGTTCAGGCCGTTGGTCATCCGGTCCAGCTCGGGGCGCGGGGCCTCCAGGAGGTTCAGTCCGCGCTCGGTGGCGAGCTGGAGCGCCTCGCGGACCCGCTCGTCGTTGTCGATGAACTGCTGCACGTACAGCGTGGTCGCCGGGACGCCCTCGCGCAGCGCCTCGACGACCGGGTTGCGGCCGACGACCAGCTCAGCGGTGCCCTTGGCGCCGCCCCGGCGCGGCGCGGGCCGGCGGTTGGCGGCCTGCTTGGCCTTGGCGTTGGCGGCGCGGTTCTTGACGTGTCCCTTGCGCGCGGACGCGGGCGGGGTCGGGCCCTTGCCCTCAAGAGCCCGGCGCCGCTTACCGCCACTGCCGACCTGAGCGCCCTTCTTGTTCGACGTGCGGCGGTTCCTGCGCTGGCTGTTGCCGGCCATGGGTCACCTGTTTCTTCACTGCTCTCGACGTCTCGCGACGTGGAGTGGGTACGTACGTATGGTCGTAAGTGTCGCCCGCGGCCACGGGGAAGGGCGAATCCGGCTGGTGGCCGGGGGTGTGTCCGTCCCCGGGGCGGTGCCCGGGGGCGGTCTCAGGACAGCGACCAGCGGGGGCCGGAGGGGGTGTCCTCGATGCTCAGGCCGGACTGCTGGAGCTGGTCGCGGATGGCGTCGGCGGTGGCGTAGTCCTTGCGGGCGCGGGCGGACTGCCGCTGCTCCAGGACGAGCCGGACCAGGGAGTCCACGACCCCGTGCAGGTCCTCGCCGCGGTCGGTGCCGCCGCCGGTCCAGCGCTCGTCCAGCGGATCCAGGCCCAGCACGCCGAGCATCGCCCGCACCTCCGCCAGCCGCGCCACCGCCGCTTCCTTGTCATCCGCGGTCAGTGCGGCATTGCCCTGCCGCACCGTGGTGTGCACGATCGCCAGCGCCTGCGGAACACCCAGGTCGTCGTCCATCGCCTCGGCGAACGCCGGCGGCACCTCCGCCGCGGGCGCAACGGCCTCACCGGCCTTCTCCACCACCCGCTGCACGAAGCCCTCGATCCGCGCGAACGCCGACTCGGCCTCCCGCAGCGCCTCCTCGCTGTACTCGATCATCGAGCGGTAGTGCGGGGTGCCCAGGTAGTAGCGCAGCACGATCGGCCGCCAGCGCTTGACCATCTCCGAGACCAGCACCGAATTGCCCAGCGACTTCGACATCTTCTCGCCGCTCATCGTCACCCAGGCGTTGTGCGCCCAGTACGCGGCGAAATCGTCACCGAACGCCTTGGCCTGCGCGATCTCGTTCTCGTGGTGCGGGAAGACCAGGTCCACCCCGCCGCCGTGGATGTCGAAGGCGGAGCCCAGGTACTTGTGGGCCATCGCCGAGCACTCCAGGTGCCAGCCGGGGCGGCCGCGGCCCCAGGGGGTCTCCCAGCTGGGCTCGCCCTCCTTGGCCGCCTTCCACATCGCGAAGTCCCGCGGGTCCCGCTTACCGGTCTCGCCCTCCCCCGACGGCTGCCGGAGGTTGTCCAACTCCTGCTTGGACAGCTGGAGATACCCGGGGAAGGATCGCACGTCGAAGTAGACGTTGCCGTCGGCCGCGTACGCGTGGCCGCGCTCGATCAGGCCCCGCATCATCTCGATCATCTCGGGGACGTGGCCGGTGGCCCGCGGCTCGTAGGTGGGGCGCAGGCAGCCCAGGACGTCGTAGGCCGCGTTGAAGGCGACCTCGTTCTCGTAGCCGATCGACCACCACGGGCGGCCCTGCTCCGCCGCCTTCTGGATGATCTTGTCGTCGATATCGGTGACGTTGCGGACGAACGTCACCTCGTAGCCGCGGTAGGCGAACCAGCGGCGCATGATGTCGAAGTTGAGTCCGGACCGGATGTGCCCGATGTGCGGAGCGGCCTGCACGGTCGCACCACAGAGGTAGATCGAGACACAGCCCGGCCGCAGCGGGGTGAAATCACGGATCTGCCGGGCGCTGGTGTCGTACAGGCGAATCGTCACGGGACCAGGGTAGTCGGAACGCGGCGGTGCCCCGTGCCCTATGGGACACGGGGGCACAGAAGCGTCACGGACGCCCGGTTCGCCCGGGATTTCCGGCGGTTTCGCGACGTTTTCCGCGGCCCGCCGGCGGGGTCAGATCCGGCCGACGACCTTGCGCGGGGTGATGCGGACCACCACCCGCTCGCTGTCGTTGGCCGCGTCGGGGTTGAAGTCCGCGTAGTCCTTGCCGGTGTACTTGCGCGACAGCTCGTCGATCAGCTCCTGGCCGCCCTCGGTGGTGAGGATCGCCTCGCCGCGGATCTCGGCGTAGCTGTACGGGGCGTCGAAGGGCTGGAGAACGACCGAAACGCGCGGGTCGCGGCGGAGGTTCTTCTCCTTGCGGCGGCCGACGGTCGTGGAGATCAGCAGATCCTCGCCGTCCCGCTTCACCCACACCGGGGACAGCTGGGGGCTGCCGTCCGGCTGGATCGTCCCCACCGTGACGAAGACCGGGGAGTCGAGGAGCTCCTTGAGCTTGTCGGAGAGCAGTGCAGTCACGAACGTTCCTTCCCGCGGGCCGAACCGATGGCTGTGCGATGGCTTGCCGATGGACAGACCTACCAGACCTACCCTGGATTCCTTCCCAACGCCCCGTGCAGCGCGGGCATTCCCGCGCCGTACCGCCGATCGGCGGCACGACCCGTTCCGGCCGCCCGCCGCCGCCCGGCTCAGCCGGTGCGGACCACCAGGGCAGTGGCGATCGCGGCCAGTCCCTCGGCCCGGCCGGTGAGCCCGAGCCCGTCGGTCGTGGTGCCGGAGACCGCCACCGGCGCGCCGGCCGCCGCCGACAGCGCCCGCTGCGCCTCGTCCCGGCGCTTGCCGATCTTCGGCCGGACGCCGATGACCTGCACGGAGATGTTGCCGATGGCGAAGCCCTCGGCCCGGACGATCCGGGCCGCCTCGGCCAGCAGCGTCACGCCCGAGGCACCGGACCACTCCGGGCGGGAGGTGCCGAAGTGCGCGCCGAGGTCGCCGACGCCGGCCGCGGAGAACAGCGCGTCGCAGGCGGCGTGCGCGGCCACGTCGCCGTCGCTGTGCCCGGCCAGGCCGTAGCCGCCGCTGTCGGCCGGGTCCCAGAGCAGCCCGGCGCACCACAGCTCGCGGCCCGGCTCGAAGGCGTGCACGTCGGTGCCGATGCCGACGAGCGGCAGACCGGGCGGCGCCGGCGGCGGCACGGGCAGGCCGGCGGGCGTGTCAGACATAGCCATCGGTGGCCCTCCTGCGGGCGAGTACGGCCTCGGCCAGGACGAGATCCAGCGGCCGGGTCACCTTGAACGCCTCCTCGTGGCCCGGGACGAGCACCACCGGCTCGCCGAGCCGCTCCACCAGCCCGGCGTCGTCGGTGGCGCCCTCGCCCTCGACGACCGCCTCGTGGGCCTTGCGGAGCGTGTGCGGATCAAAACCCTGCGGGGTCTGCACGGCGCGCAGCAGGGAGCGGTCCGGGGTGCCGGTCACCGGCTCCGGGGTGCCCTGGGGGCGCGGCTCGACCTGCTTGACGGTGTCGGTGACCGGGAGCGCGGGGACCACGGCCGGGGCGCCGCCGCGGACCGCTGCGACCACCGCGTCCACGGTCTCCACCGGCACCAGCGGGCGCGCCGCGTCGTGGACCAGCACCACGTCGATGCCGTCCGGCAGGGCCGCCAGCCCGAGCCGCACGGACTCCTGCCGGGTGGCGCCGCCGGGGACGACGGTCAGCTCGGTGCGGTCGGCGAGCGGATGGGCGTCGAGCAGCCGGCGGACCTCGTCCGGGCCGTCCGGCGGGGCGACCACGACGATGTGCGTGACGGCGCGCGAGGCGGCCATCGCGCGGACCGCGTGGACCAGCATCGGGGTGCCGCCCAGGGTGCGCAGCGCCTTGGGGGTGCCGGGGCCGAGCCGGACGCCGCGGCCGGCGGCGGGGATGACGGCCGCGGTGCGGGCCGGGCGGGAGGGTTCTGACATCGATGGCTCCGAAAGTCCGGGCGGACCCGGAATTGGGGCAGACAGGTTTGTTTCCTCGGGCGGGGTGGGTATGGCCTGGAGGAGTGCCGGGCGTCACGCCCTGACCGGAACCCTTCCGTGACCCCGGTCGGGCAGCAGACCCGAGCCCGGCACGTCACCGAGGGGCTCGGCGGGCTCCGCCGGGGAAGCCGGCCGTTCGGCCACCGGCCCCCTCACGCACCTGCTGCGGGCAGGCCGCCCGCGGCTACCGCCAGATATGCCGCAGCGCCCGGCAACAGACCCTCCGCTGGGGACGGTCGTCACTCGGGCACCGCGGCATTGCTGCTGCGTTGTCACACTGCCGTGTCGTCGGCACACCGCTGCGTCGGGTGCGGCACAGTCAGCGCGCGCGTCGTCAGGACGCGAGGACCTCGTCGAGCAGGGCCTCGGCCTTGTCCTCGTTGGTGTTCTCCGCGAGGGCCAGCTCGCTCACCAGGATCTGGCGGGCCTTGGCGAGCATTCTCTTCTCACCGGCGGAGAGACCGCGCTCGCGCTCGCGCCGCCAGAGGTCGCGCACCACTTCGGCGACCTTGATCACGTCGCCGGAAGCAAGCTTCTCGAGATTTGCCTTGTAGCGCCGGGACCAGTTCGTCGGCTCTTCGGCGTACGGTGCGCGCAGCACCTCGAAGACCCGGTCCAGTCCGTCCTGACCAACCACGTCGCGTACGCCGACGAACTCCGCATTGTCCGCTGGCACACGAACAGTCAAGTCGCCCTGGGCGACCTTCAGCACCAAGTAGGTCTTGTCCACGCCTTTGATCTGGCGAGTTTCGATGGCCTCGATCAGCGCGGCCCCGTGATGGGGATAGACCACGGTGTCGCCAACCTTGAACGTCATGTGACAGGTACCCCTTCCGTGGCTATCCATGCTAACACGGGAACGGGCCGTTCTGAATGGCGTTTTCGCAGGTCAGGGCATATCTCGGGGCTTGACAACAGCGGCCGGGACGTGCTGCGAGGGGGTTCGCGGGGCAGGAATTCGCAGGTCGGAGGGGCTTCGCGGGCGACCGGAAAGCCGCCCGCGGAGCGCCGGAAACGCGATGATCGATGGGCCGAACGTCCCGGTTTGTACCGATCCGCTTGAGCGAGTTCCGCTACTCCGTTCGGACGCTCGGCGGCGGTCCGGGGGTGATTCCGGGAATTGATCAACCGCCCCGCGCGCCGGTGTGTGATCAATTCAGGGTGCCCTGTGCATTCCTTGTGAATACCGCTTTTCACCGGCGGAAACTGGTCGCACACCACTCGAACGGCCGCGTGCCGAATATGCCTCCCACTTCTGCGGGAGAGGGGGTGGCGAGATCGGCGGCGAGATCCGCCGGGATCGGGCCGGGTGCGGTATCCGGAAATGCCGGCCGGGGGCGCCCGCGGCGCGCGGCGGGCCCCCGCGGCGGCGGGGCGGCGGGCACCGGCCGCGGGGGCGTGATCGCTCAGGGGGCGGGTCGGGTGCGGCGCCGTGTGGGCGGCTCGGTAACCTAGCGGCGCTGACCCACCCTTAGGGCGGCTTTACGTGCCCGTCGCCGTGACGCGTACGCAGTGCCGCCCCCAGCCGTCCATCCGCGACCGGGCACGAACGTTCGGCCGCCGTAGCTCGTCAAGGAGATGCCGCCGCCGTGAGCCGCAGCCTTCGACGCGGCGTCCTCGCCGCCACCGTCCTCTCGCTCTCGATCGCCACCCTTTCCGCGTGCGGTGCCGGGAGCGACGCCCAGACGCTACAGGTCAAGCCGGACAACGCCGAGACCAGCGTCGGCGACATCAAGATCCAGAACGCCAACGTCGTCACCCAGCCCGACGTCAACGCCAAGGGCCCGGCCGCGATCACCGCGACGGTCTTCAACTCCGGCACCCAGGACCAGCAGCTGACCGGGATCTCGGTCGACGGCACCGGCCAGTCGGCCACGCTGTCGGGCAAGATCACCGTGCCGGCCGGCGGCTCGGTCGTGCTCGGCGGCAAGGACAACCCCAACGCCCTCCTGCCGACCGGCCGGGAGGCCGTGCAGGACGGCAACGTCCAGCCGCTGACCTTCAGCTTCAGCTCCGCCGGCAAGGTCAAGCTGAACGCCTACGTCGTCCCGGCGAAGAACATCTTCGAGAGCTACGGCCCGTCGCAGGCCCCGCAGCCGTCCACCTCGGCGAGCGGCAAGCCCTCGGAGTCCGGCTCGGCCTCCCCGTCCTCCTCGGGCAAGCCCTCGGAGTCGGCGCACGCCGGCCACTGAGCCCTGCCGGTTCTCCGGACACACCGCCGAGGGGCGTCCCTCCCACCCGGGAGGGACGCCCCTCGGCGCTCGTGCGCGGTGCGTCGGCGGCGCGGCCGCGGCCCGTACGGACCGGGGCGGCCTACGGCTCGAACTTGTAGCCCAGGCCGCGGACCGTCACCAGATAGCGCGGGGCGCCCGGGTCCGGCTCGATCTTGGCGCGCAGCCGCTTCACATGGACGTCGAGGGTCTTGGTGTCGCCCACGTAGTCGGCGCCCCAGACGCGGTCGATCAGCTGCATGCGGGTCAGCACCCGGCCGGCGTTGCGCAGCAGCATCTCCAGGAGGTCGAACTCCTTCAGCGGCAGGTCGACCTTGCCGCCGGAGACGGTGACGACGTGGCGGTCCACGTCCATCCGGACCGGGCCGGCCTCCAGGGCCTGCGGGGCGACCTCCTCCGGCTCGCCGCGGCGGCGCAGCACGGCGCGGATCCGGGCGACCAGTTCGCGGGACGAGAAGGGCTTGGTGACGTAGTCGTCGGCCCCTATCTCCAGACCGACGACCTTGTCGATCTCACTGTCCTTGGCGGTCACCATGATGACCGGGACGTTGGAGCGGCCGCGCAGCTGACGGCAGACCTCGGTGCCGGGCAGGCCCGGCAGCATGAGGTCCAGCAGGACGAGGTCGGCGCCGTTGCGCTCGAACTCGTCCAGGCCGTCGGGGCCGGTCGCCGCGACGGCGACCTCGAAGCCCTCCTTGCGGAGCATGTACGACAGTGCGTCGCTGAACGATTCCTCGTCCTCGACGACGAGCACTCGGGTCACGGAAGGACCTCCGGGGCTGGGTGAGCTGGGAGCGGATCGTTGAAGGTCTCGTACGGTCGGTCCTCGTCGTCGAGGCCCTCCGCGGTGAGGTCCGAGGGCCGTTCGCGGTCGCGTACGGCCCCGGCTTCCGGGAGACGCAGGGTGAAGGTGGAGCCCTGTCCCTCAGCGCTCCACACCGTGACCTCCCCGCCGTGCGAGGCGGCCACGTGCTTGACGATGGCGAGGCCGAGGCCGGTCCCGCCGGTGGCGCGCGAGCGCGCCGGGTCCACGCGGTAGAACCGCTCGAAGATGCGGTCCCGGTCCTTTTCGGATATCCCGATGCCCTGGTCGGTGACCGCGATCTCGATGAGGTCGCCGCCGGGCGAGGGGACCCGGCGTCCGGCGATCCCGACGCGGGTGCGCGCCGGGGAGTAGTTGACGGCGTTCTCGACGAGGTTGCCGAGGGCGGCGGCGAGCTGGCCGCGGTTGCCCCACACGTGCAGGTCGGCGGTGCCCGCGCCGTCCGGGCCGCCGGTGGAGTGGGCGATGGTGATCTGCTTGGTGCCGGCCTGCTGGCGGCAGCGGTCGACCGCCTCGGCGACCAGTTCGTCGACCGGGACCGGCTCGGCGTCCTCCAGCGGGTCGTCGTTCTGCACCCGGGAGAGGTCGATCAGCTCCTGGACGAGGTTGGTCAGGCGGGTGGCCTCGTTCTGCATGCGGCCGGCGAAGCGGGTGACCGCCTCGGGGTCGTCGCTGGCGTCCATCACCGCCTCGGACAGGAGGGAGAGGGCCCCGACGGGCGTCTTGAGCTCATGGCTGACGTTCGCCACGAAGTCGCGGCGGACGGCCTCGATGCGGCGGGCCTCGGTGAGGTCCTCGACCAGCAGCAGGACCAGCCGGGAGCCGAGCGGGGCGACCCGGGCGGAGACCGCCAGGGCGTCCCCGCGGCCGGTGCCGCGGCGCGGCAGGTCCAGCTCGACCTGGCGTATCTCGCCGTCCCGGCGGGTGTCGCGGGCCATCTGGAGCATCGGCTCGACGGCGAGCCGGCCGCCGCGGACCAGCCCGAGGGCGTACGCCGCGGAGCTGGCCTTGACGACCGTGTCGGCCTCGTCGAGGACGACGGCGGAGGAGCGCAGCACCGACAGGACGGTGTCGACACCGGGCGGCAGGACGGCTTCGGTGTGCAGGGACGTCCGGGTGGGCTTGGCCTGATCCCGCTCGCTCCAGCGGAACGCCAGCATGGCGAAGACACCGGTGCACAGACCGGCGACAGCTGCCATCGCGGCGACGGCCGCGTCCACGTTCATGAATCCAGAGTATGTGCCGGGTCCGACACTCCCCCAGCGCTCGGAGCCGCTGCTCGGACACCCTTCGCCCAGAGTTCACCGGGGCGTCGGTGGCGGTTCACCGGTCGCGCCGGGCGGGGCGGGCGAGGGGCCGCCCGGCCGCGGCGGCGACTCCCAGAGTTCACCTCCGGGCCGCCGCCGGTTCACCTCCGGTGGCACCGCAGGTCGTGATCCGGCCGCACATTGAGGGTGCGGGGGCCTGCCGGCGGCCGGTCCGTGGGAGCGTAGGCGCGAGGCCACCCCCACCACACCCACGCACCATCCCCCACACCCCGGATCCCCGGGAGCACCCGAACCCTCGAAGCGAGAGAAGGTCACTGATGCGGGACGCGTACCACGAGGAACTGGACTCGATCAGCGAGAGCCTGGTCGAGATGGCCCGGCTCGTCGGCTCCGCGATCGGGCGCGCCACCACGGCGATACTCGACGCGGACCTGAAGCTGGCCGAGAACGTCATCGCCGCCGACGAGAAGGTCGACGACCTCCAGCGCGATCTGGAGGCGCGGGCGATCACCCTGCTGGCCCGCCAGCAGCCGGTCGCCACCGATCTGCGGATCGTCGTCACCTCGCTGCGGATGAGCGCCGACCTGGAGCGCTCCGGCGACCTCGCGCAGCACGTCGCCAAGCTGGCCCGGCTGCGGTTCCCGGACCGGGCGGTGCCGCGCGATCTGCACGCCACCATCCTGGAGATGGGGCAGCTGGCGCAGCGCCTGATGGCCAAGGCCGGCGAGGTGATCATCACCAAGGACGTGGACCTCGCGCTCCAGCTGGAGCAGGACGACGACGCCATGGACATGCTGCACCGCACGCTCTTCCAGCACCTGATGGACGACCGCTGGAAGCACGGCATCGAGACGGCCGTGGACGTGACCCTGCTGGGCCGCTACTACGAGCGCTTCGCGGACCACGCGGTCTCGGTGGCCAAGCGCGTGGTCTACCTGGTGACCGGTGAGCACGCCGACGAGATCGCCCCGCCGACGGCGGTGGAGGGCGCGTAACGTGCGCCCACGCGCCGTTGACGCGCCTGTGCACCCGGGCTTGCAATAAGCACCAGGTGACCCCTAGGAGGCGAATACATGGCACTCATGGCGGACTCTCCGAACCCCGCGCCGCAGAACGAGCCGGCGGCCGTCGACCGGCCGCTGCTCCCGCTCCTCGGCGCCTGCGGCTGCGGCTCCGGCTGCGGCTGCGGCTGCCAGTCCGGCGGCCCCTGCCAGTGCGGCGGCAACTGCTGACCCCGCGCCCCCACGGCAGCGACCCGTCCACCGGCACCACACCCGCCCGGTGACCCGCGGCCCCGCCGCCCGATCAACCCGATCGGACGGCGGGGCCGCGGCGTGCGGGGCGCGAGGGGGGCTTACTTCTTCTTGCCCTGGTTCTTCACGGCCTCGATGGCGGCGGCGGCGGCCTCGGGGTCGAGGTAGGTGCCGCCCGCGCGGACCGGCTTGAAGTCCGCGTCGAGCTCGTAGGAGAGCGGGATGCCGGTGGGGATGTTCAGGCCGGCGATGTCGGCGTCGGAGATGCCGTCGAGGTGCTTGACCAGCGCGCGGAGGCTGTTCCCGTGGGCGGCGATCAGGACCGTCTTGCCGGCCTTGAGGTCCGGGACGATGCCGTCGTACCAGTACGGCAGCATGCGCGTGACGACGTCCTTGAGGCACTCGGTCTGCGGGCGCAGCTCCGGCGGCAGGTCGGCGTAGCGGGCGTCGGCGAACTGGGAGAACTCGGCGTCGCGGTCCAGCGCGGGCGGCGGGGTGTCGTACGAGCGGCGCCAGAGCATGAACTGCTCCTCACCGAACTCGGCCAGGGTCTGCGCCTTGTCCTTGCCCTGGAGGGCGCCGTAGTGGCGCTCGTTCAGCCGCCAGCTGCGGTGGACCGGGATCCAGTGGCGGTCGGCGGCCTCCAGGGCCAGCTGCGCGGTGCGGATGGCGCGCTTCTGGAGGGAGGTGTGGACGACGTCGGGGAGCAGGCCGGCCTCCTTGAGCAGCTCTCCGCCGCGGACCGCCTCCTTCTCGCCCTTGTCGTTGAGGTTGACGTCCACCCAGCCGGTGAACAGGTTCTTCGCGTTCCACTCGCTCTCGCCGTGGCGGAGCAGGATCAGCTTGTACGGTGCGTCGGTGGCCATGGCCCCGAGCGTAATCGACGCCGGCGGCGACTCCGCGCACGCCCGCCACCTGCACAGACCCGTGATCTCCGGGTGCGCCGACGTGTGACGCTTCCGGTCAATCGAGTGGCCGCGCGACCCGGCGGTCAGTAGGTTGCGCTTGGCGTCTTCGCCACTTACCTCGTCGATTCCGGTACCGCCGCCGTCCACGGCCGGCCACAGGGGGGAATGTCATGTCTGCGTCGATGTCGGGGGAACGTCCCGGGGGCGGGAGCCGGCTGCGGCGGGCCGTCGCACAGAGCGTGTCCGGGCTGCCCCGGCAGTTCTGGTGGCTGTGGACCAGCACGCTGATCAACCGGCTGGGGTCCTTCGTGGCCACCTTCCTCGCCCTCTACCTCACCGTGGAGCGCGGCTACTCGGCGTCGTACGCCGGGCTGGTGGGAGCGCTGTACGGGCTGGGCGGGGTGGTCTCGTCGGTCGGGGGCGGGGTGCTCGCCGACCGGCTCGGGCGGCGGCCGACGCTGCTGATCGCGCAGCTGTCGACGGCGGCCTCGGTGGCGCTGCTGGGCTTCATGACCGACCCGGTGGCGATCGCGGCGGTGGCCTGCCTGGTCGGGATGGCGAGCAACGCCTCGCGGCCCGCGGTGCAGGCGATGATGGCCGACATCGTCGCGCCGGAGGACCGGGTCCGCGCGTTCTCGTTGAACTACTGGGCGATCAACCTCGGTTTCGCGGTCTCCTCCACGGCCGCCGGGCTGATCGCCGAGCACGGCTACCTGGCACTCTTCCTCGGGGAGTCCGCGCTCGTCCTGGCCTGCGCGGTGGTGGTCTTCGTCAAGCTGCCGGAGTCGCGCCCCCAGGAGGCGGACGGGCCCGGGGACGCCTCGGACGGCGGGGCCGGCGGCCGGGAGCGGGTCTCGATGCTGACCGTGCTGCGCGACGGCCGCTTCATGACCGTCGTCGGACTGAACCTGCTGCTGGCGCTGATCTTCCAGCAGGCGTACGTGTCCATGCCGGTGTCGATGGGTCAGGACGGCTTCTCCAGCGCGGACTTCGGGGTGGTCATCGCGGCCAACGGGGTGCTGATCGTGCTGCTCCAGATCCCGGTCACCCGCTTCATCGAGCACCGCAGCCCGGCGCTGCTGCTGATCGGCTCGGCGCTGCTGGCGGGCTACGGCTTCGGGCTGACGGCGCTGGCCGGGTCGGTCGCCATGTACGCGGTCGCGGTCGCCGTCTGGACGCTCGGCGAGATCATCAACTCCCCCACCCAGATGGGGCTGGTGGTGCGCCTGTCGCCGGTGCAGGGGCGCGGCCGCTACCAGGGCATGTACGCCCTGTCGTGGTCGGTCGCCTCGCTGACCGCGCCGCTGCTCGGCGGCACGGTCATCGACCACTACGGCGCCGGCACCCTGTGGGCGGGCTGCGCGGCCGTCGGCACGGTGGCGGCCCTGGGCTACGCGCTGCTGCTCCGCCGGCTGCCGGGGCGGGCGTCCGACGGGGGATCCGGGGAGCCGCGGGCCGAGGGGCGCGGTACCGGGGAGCGGGCGGACGGGGAGCGGACCGGTGCCGGGGCGGCGGGCCGGGAGGCGGACGCGCCGGTGGCGTCCTAGCGGACCGGGGGCGTCCTGGCGGAGGGGGGCGGCCGCGGCCGCGTGCGGCGCGGTCCGGCCTGGGGGGGGTGGCCCCACCCCGCAAGGGGGGTTCGCCCCGTCGACCGGGGTGGGCGGGCCGGGGGATGCTGCCGGGGACGGGCAAGGGCGCGCCGCGGGTGCGGGGCGGGGCCGCCGCGTTCGACCGGATGAACTCCTTCGCCGACCACGTCCCGCCCGGCAAGGTGCCTTGGGGCGCCACCCTCACCCACGCGCACACCGGCGCCCCGGTGGCCGGTGCCGCCGGACGGCGCCTGCCGGTGGTCCTCTACTCCCCCGGCGCCGGCGACCCGCGCGGCCTGGGCAGCACGCTCTGCGACGAACTGGCCTCCCGCGGCTATGCGGTGGTGGCGCTCGACCACACCTACGAGGCGCCCGCCGTGCAGTTCCCCGGCGGCCGGGTGGCACGCAGTGTGCTGCCCGGCGAGGTGGCGCGGGCCCGGCGGACCGGGCGGATGACCGAGCTGCTGGAGAAGGTCGGCGCGGTACGGGTGGCCGACACCCGGTCCGTCCTGGACATCCTGGCGCGCGGCGGCCGGGACACCGCGCTGCCGCCGGCGCTGCGTGGGCGGCTGGACCTGTCCGCGGTGGGGATGGTCGGGCACTCGGCGGGCGGTTTCACGGCGGCCCAGACCATGCACGACGACCCGCGGCTGAAGGCGGCGGTGAACATGGACGGGGTGATGGGCTACACCCAGCGCGACGACGACCCTTCCCATCCGTCCACCGTGGGGCGGGACGGGGTGGACCGGCCGCTGCTGCTGATGGGCACGGCCGGGGACGACCACCACTCGGTCGCGTCCTGGGACGCGGTGTGGCGGCACAGCGCGGCGCGCGGCGCCTGGCTGCGGGACCTGACGCTGCTCGGCGGGCGGCATGCCGGTTACACCGACGCGGAGTCGCTGGTCCCGCAGCTCGCGGGCCGGGTGGGGCTGTCGCGGGCGGAGGTGGCGGACCTGGTCGGGACGGTCGCCCCGGCCCGGGCGGTCGCCGCGGAACGGGCGTACGTCACCGCGTTCTTCGACCGGTGGCTGCGCGGCCGGGCCGGGCGGCTGCTGGACGGGCCGTCGGCGCGCTACCCGGAGATGCGGTTCGTGCCCTGAAGCCCCGGGCCGCCCGGCCGGGGCTACTCCCCGGCGCCGTCCCGGGTGAGCCGTTCGAACGCCGCGAGGTTGCGGGTGGACTCGCCGCGCGCCACCCGCCAGGCGTACTCCTTGCGGATGGCGGAGGCGAAGCCCAGTTCCAGCAGGGTGTTGAAGCTGCCGTCGGCGTTCTCCAGGACGGTGCCGAGGAGGCGGTCCAGCTCCTCGGGGGTGACGGCGGCCAGCGGGAGGCGGCCGACGAGGTAGATGTCGCCGAGCTGGTCGATCGCGTAACTGACGCCGTACAGGCGGGTGTTGCGCTCCAGCAGCCAGCGGTGCACCGCCTCGTGGTTCTCGTCCGGGCGGCGGACGACGAAGGCGTTGAGGGACAGCGAGTGGCGGCCGACCTTCAGCGCGCAGGTGGTGGAGAGCTTGCGGGTGCCGGGCAGCTTGACGACGTAGCTGCCCTCGGCGGGCGACTCCCACTCCAGACCGGCGTCCGCGAGGGTGGCCTCGATCACCGCGGCGGCGTCCCGTGCCTTCTGCTCGCCCGTGGCGGGCTTCCGTTCCTCACCCATGCAGGGATCGTAGGGGACGGCGGCGCTCCTGGAGGGCGGCGGCGTAGACGTCCGCGGTGGCCGCGGCGGCGGTGTCCCAGCCGAAGGACACCGCGTGCCGGGCCGCGGCGGCGCCCATCGTGGTGGCCAGCGCCGGGTCGTCGGCGAAGCGGCGCAGCGCGCGGGCGTAGTCGGCCGGGTCGTGGCCGGCGACCAGGAAGCCGCTGACCCCGTCCCGGACGGCCACCGGCAGGCCGCCGACCGCGGCCGCGACGACCGGGGTGCCGCACGCCTGGGCCTCGATCGCCACCAGCCCGAACGACTCGCTGTACGAGGGCATGACCAGCACGGACGCGGCGCGGTACCAGTCGGCGAGCTGGTCCTGGCCGACCGGCGGGCGGAACCGCACCAGATCGGCGATGCCCAGCCGGGCGGCGAGCTTCTGGAGCCCCTCGGGCTTGGCCAGGCCGCTGCCGCTGGGCCCGCCGACCACCGGGACGACCAGCCGGGAGCGGAGCGAGGGGTCCGCGTCGACCAGGACGGCCGCGGCGCGCAGCAGGATGTCGGGGGCCTTGAGCGGCTGTATCCGGCCCGCGAAGAGCGGGATGACCGCGTCCGGCGGCAGCCCGAGGCGGGCCCGGGCGGCGGCCCGGCCGGCCGCGACGTCCTCGGCGCCGCCGTCCCCCAGCGGCCGGAAGCGGTCCAGATTGACGCCGGGGTGGACCACCGCGACCTTGCCGGGATCGGCGTCGTAGTACCGGACCAGCTCGTCGGCCTCCTCGGCGGTGTTGGCTATCAGGCGGTCGGCGGCCTCGACGATCTGCGTCTCGCCGATGACCCGGGCGGCCGGCTCGGGGGTGTCGCCGGCGGCCAGCGCGGCGTTCTTCACCTTGGCCATGGTGTGCATGGCGTGGACCAGCGGGACCCGCCAGCGGTCCGCGGCCAGCCAGCCGACGTGGCCGGAGAGCCAGTAGTGGGAGTGGACCAGGTCGTAGTAGCCGGGGCGGTGGCCCGCCCACGCCTGCATCACGCCGTGCGTGAAGGCGCACAGCTGGGCCGGCAGCTCCTCCTTGGCCAGCCCCTCGTACGGGCCGGCGTCGACGTGCCGGACCAGGACGCCGGGGGCCAGCTCGACGGCGGGCGGCAGGGCGCCGGTGGTGGCCCGGGTGAAGATCTCCACCTCGATGCCGAGCGCGGCGAGCTTGCGGGCCAGCTCGACGATGTAGACGTTCATCCCGCCGGCGTCGCCGGTGCCGGGCTGGTGGAGGGGGGAGGTGTGCACGCTGAGCATCGCCACCCGGCGGGGGCGCCGGATCCCGCCCGGCAGGCGCAGCCGCGCCGGGTGCGCGAACTGGCCGCCGGCGCGCCTGGCCGGCGCCGGGGGACCGCCGTGCCGGCCGCGGAGCCGGGACACGTATTGGCTCACTGCGAGCTACCTCCTCGGCGAGGCGGGGACGCGCCTCCGACCCGCTGCAACAACTCCGGACGGCCATCCATTTCCCGTCCGCACCGCATCTTCGAACTTTCTTCGTACTTTGCCAAAGCCTGACCGCCGGTCGCGGCGCGCGGGCCCCGGCGGGCGTCCCGGCCGGCCGTCCGCCGGCACGCCCTACCCTCGATGCATGGCCCGCCGCTCCCCCGTTCCCGCCGCCCGCACCGCCGCAGCCCCGGTCCCCGCACCGTCCCGGCCGGTCGGGAACGCCACCCGCGGCACCACCAACCCCAACCGGCTGCGCCGGATGGACCGCTGGATCGCCGCCGAGCACGCCGCGGTGCTGCGCCGCACCGCCGACCCGGTCGCGGTGGACCTCGGCTACGGCGCCGCGCCGTGGACGCCGCTGGAGCTGCTGGGCAGGCTGCGCACGGTGCGGCCGGACGCGCAGGTCGTCGGCGTCGAGATCGATCCGGCGCGGGTCGCCGCCGCCCTGCCGTACGCCCGCGCGGGGCTGGACTTCCTGCACGGCGGCTTCGAGCTGCCGCTGCCCGGCGGCCCCGGCCGCGCCCCGGTGCTGATCCGGGCGGCGAACGTGCTGCGCCAGTACGACGAGGACGAGGTCGCCGCGGTCTGGCGGCGGCTGTGCGCGCGGCTGGCGCCGGACGGGCTGCTGGTGGAGGGCACCTGCGACGAGATCGGGCGGCGCCACGTGTGGGTCGCGCTGGGCCCCGAGGGGCCGCGCACGGTCACCTTCGCGGCCCGGCTCGGCTCCCTGGGCGCCCCCTCCGACCTGGCCGAACGCCTGCCGAAGGCGCTGATCCACCGCAATGTGCCGGGCGAGCCGGTGCACGCCTTCCTCCGGGACTTCGACCGCGCCTGGGCGAGCGCCGCCCCGCTGGGCGCGCTGGGCGCCCGGCAGCGGTGGCGCGCCGCGCTGGCCCTGCTGGCGGCGGACTGGCCGCTGGCCGGGGACCCGCGGCGGCACCGCCAGGGCGAGGTCACCGTGCGGTGGGAGGCGCTGGCGCCCCGGGGCGGCCCGGCGGTCTGAGGCGGGCCCGGGGGCCTCAGCCGGTGAGCGCGGGTGCGGGCGGTGCGGACCGGGCCGCCCGCGCCGCACCGGCCGTCCGGCCCAGCTCCCGCAGCCGGGCCTCGGACTCCGATCCGCGCGGTGCGGTGTACGTCACCAGCATGTGGTCCGGGTCCGCGGCCGGCCGGAAGCTCTCGAAGGTGACGGTCAGCTCCCCGGCCTGCGGGTGCCGGATCCGCTTCGTCCCGCGCAGGCACTCCGAGACGCCCTGGGCGGCCCACATCCGGCGGAAGTCCGGGCTGCGGTCGAGGAGTTCGTTGACCACCTCGCAGATCCGCCGGTCGTCCGGGTGCCGTCCGCTGTCCGCCCGCAGGCTGCCGACGATCTCCTCGGCCTTCTTCTCCCAGTCCGGGTAGCGCTCGCGGGCCGCGGGGTGCAGGAAGACCAGCAGCGCGGTGTTCCGGCGGGCCGGGTCGAGGGTGTCGAGGTCGAACGAGAGCCGGCCGCCGGGGCCGTTCCAGGCCAGGATGTCCAGGCCGCGGCCGACCACCACGGCGGCGACCGAGGGGTCCATGGCGTCCAGCAGCTGGCGGATCTCCGGGCGGACGGTGCGCGCCGGGGCGGCGGCGCGGGTGCCGCGCGGGCGGTCCGCCGTGCGCCGCCGCGGCCCGGCGATGTTCCGCAGGTAGGCCGCCTCGCCGTCGGTCAGCCGCAGCGCGCGGGCCAGGGCGTCCAGGACGGCGTCGGAGACCGCGGGCGCCCGGCCCTGTTCGATCCGGGTGTAGTAGGCCACGCTGATCGCGGCGAGCTGGGCGACCTCCTCGCGCCGCAGCCCGCGGACCCGGCGGCGGCCGGGCCCCTCGGGCAGACCGACCTCGGCCGGGTCGAGCGCGGCACGGCGCGCCTTGAGGAAGGCGCCGATCTCGTTTTCCCCGTGCAGCATCCGTCCAGTATGCGCCGCCCCGCGGAAACCGAAAGCTCCGGTTCCGGTCCGCGGCCGGTCCGCGGCCCGGTGGGCGGTCCTCCGCCGACCGGTCAGCCGCCCCCGCCGGCCGCCCCGTCCGCCGGCCGCAGGACGCCGAGCAGCACCGCCACCAGCTCCCGGTCCCGGTCCTGGGTGAGCAGTGCCCTGGCGGTCTCCGGGGCCGCCCACCGGAGGCGGTCCACCTCCTTGTTGGGGACGAACCCGCCGCCGGTCGCCTCGGCCGCCCAGTAGCGGACCTCCTTGGGCCGGGTGCCGACGCGGTAGCGGACGGTGGGCAGCTCCGGGCCCGTCGCACAGGTCATCCCGGTCTCCTCCAGCACCTCGCGCAGCGCGCCCCGCCGGGCGTCCTCGCCCGCCTTGAGCTTGCCCTTGGGGAACGACCAGTCGCCCCACTTGGGCCGGTGGACCAGCGCCAGTTCGATGCCGCCGCCGGCCGCGCGGCGCCACAGCACGCAGCCGGCCGCCCGGATCGGCCGGCCCCCCACCGCCCGGTCCCGCTCCGCCCCGCCGCCCTCGCGGTCCGCCCTCCTGGCCATCGCGCTCCTCCGCCCCTCGTCAGGCACCGCGCTCGGCGGCCGGCCCGCCGGTCAGCCAGACCCGGCCGAAGGCGTAGCGGGCCGCCTCGACCTCGTGCCGCTGGTCGGCGTGCAGCACCCCCAGCGCGTACGCGGTGGCCGGGGCGATCCGCGGGGTGCGGGCCGCGGCGGCGGCAGCGGCGGCCGCCTCGGCGGCGTCCCGGTGGCGCTCCAGGGCGCGCCCGGCGTCGGCCAACCGCGGATCGACCTCCTCCGGGGCGACCACCTCCTGGGCGTAGTGGCTCAGCCGCACCAGCAGCCGGGCCTGGTGCCAGGGCGCGTCCTGCCGGTCGTCGGCGGCCAGCGCGGCGGCGTTGTACGGGTGGCCGGCGCGGGCCAGCGGGAGGGTGGCGACCGCCTCGGCGAGCCGGCGGTGCGCCTGCTCGGCGAGCGGCGGCAGCGCCTCCGCGGCGGCCGCCTCGCCGGCCCGGCGGGCCGGCGGTGCCTCCGAGGCGAGCACCGCGACCGCGTCCGCGACGGCGTGGAATCGGGACGAGCCGAGCGCCTGGAGGGCGGCGGAGTGCGCCCGGGAGCGGGCCAGGGTGAGCTGCCGGTCGAGCAGCGCCCCGGCGCGGGCCGCCCCGGCGGCGAGCGCGTCCCGGTCGTCCGGACCGGTGGGGGCGGCCGGGACGGTGGCGGTGGCCGGTCCGGCGGGCACCGCGGCGGCGCCCCGGCCGGTGCGGGCGTCCCGCCCGGGGCGGCCGCCCCGGGCGCCCCGCTCCGGTGGCCGCTCGGCCCGCCCGTCCCGCCCGGTGAGCCGCTGGAGCGCCCCCATCAGCCGGTCGCGGCGCGCCGCGCACGCCTGCTCGCGGGCCAGCGTGCCGCTCAACCAGCCCAGTTCGGCCTGGAGTTGATCGGCCCAGACCTCCTCGGTCAGCGGCCGGAAGGTGTGCAGCGTGGCGCTGATCCGGCGGGCGGAGCGGCGCAGCTGCCGGGCCGCCTCGCCCGCGCCCGCCGCGTCCGGCCCGGCCTCCCGGTGCAGCCGCAGGCTCCGCAGGAAGTCCGCGGCCTGCCGGTGCAGATAGCCGGCCAGCACCTCCCCCGCGGTCCGCCCGGCCAGCCCGGCCCCGGCGCCGGGGCCGTCCCCCGGACCGTACGGCCCCGGCCCCCCGGCCGCCCGGCCCGCGCCCCCGGTGCCGCCCGCGCCGCCCGCGCAGGGGCGCACCGCCCCGTACACCCCGTCCCCATACGCCCCGTCCCCGTACACACCGTCCCCCGGCCCGACCGCCACCGCCGTGCGGGCCCCCGGCCACCGGCCGGGCTCGTCACCGATACCGATACCGCTTCGCATTCCGCCCCCGGGCCGCGGCCCCCCGGCCGGCGGGTCATGTCGCTGGGCCACGCCGGCGCCTCCGGGCGTCGATGAGCATTTCCTGTACGTTCCGCAGCGGAGTGCCGTCCGCGTCCACCGCGTGCCGGGTCCAGTCGCCGTCCGGGCCCAGGTGCCAGGACGAGGTGGCGTCCGACGTGCCGGTCTCCAGCAGGCGGTTCAGCGCCGCCCGGTGGGCCGGGTCGGTGACCCGCACCAGCGCCTCGATCCGCCGGTCGAGGTTGCGGTGCATCATGTCCGCGCTGCCCAGCCACACCTCCGGCTCGCCGCCGTTGCCGAAGGCGAAGACCCGGGAGTGCTCCAGGAAGCGGCCCAGGACGCTGCGGACCCGGATGTGCTCGCTCAGCCCGGGCACCCCGGGGCGCAGCGCGCAGATGCCGCGCACCCAGATGTCGACCGGCACCCCGGCCTGCGAGGCGCGGTACAGCGCGTCGATCACCGCCTCGTCGACCATCGAGTTGACCTTGATGCGGACGTAGGCGGGGCGGCCCGCCCGGTGGTGCGCGGCCTCCTTGCCGATGCGCTGGACCAGGCCGTCGCGCAGCGAGGTCGGCGCGACCAGCAGCCGGCGGTAGGTCTCCCGCCGGGAGTAGCCGCTGAGCCGGTTGAAGAGGTCGGAGAGGTCGGCTCCCACCTGCGGGTCCGCGGTCAGCAGCCCCAGGTCCTCGTACAGCCGGGCCGTCTTGGGGTGGTAGTTGCCGGTGCCCACGTGGGAGTACCGGCGCAGCGTCTCGCCCTCCTGGCGGACCACCAGCGAGAGCTTGCAGTGCGTCTTGAGTCCGACCAGCCCGTAGACGACGTGGCAGCCGGCCTCCTCCAGCTTGCGCGCCCACTTGATGTTGGCCTGCTCGTCGAAGCGCGCCTTGATCTCCACCAGGACGAGCACCTGCTTGCCGGACTCGGCGGCGTCTATCAGGGCGTCCACGATCGGGGAGTGGTCGGAGGTGCGGTAGAGGGTCTGCTTGATGGCGAGGACGTTCGGGTCGGCCGCGGCCTGCTCCAGGAACGCCTGCACGGAGGTGGAGAAGGAGTCGTAGGGGTGGTGCAGCAGCACGTCCCGGGCGCGCAGCGCGGCGAAGACGTCGGGCGCGGACGCCGACTCCACCTCCGAGAGGTCGCGGTGGGTGCCGGCCACGAACTTGGGGTACTTCAGCTCCGGCCGGTCCAGCGCCCCGATCCCGAACAGCCCGGTCAGGTCGAGCGGGCCGGGCAGCGGGTAGACCTCCGCCTCGGAGACCTTCAGCTCCTGGACCAGCAGGTCCAGCACGGCCGGGTCGATGGTCTCCTCGACCTCCAGCCGGACCGGCGGCCCGAAGCGCCGCCGCATCAGCTCCTTCTCCAGGGCCTGGAGGAGGTTCTCCGCGTCGTCCTCCTCCACCTCCAGGTCCTCGTTGCGGGTCACCCGGAACATGTGGTGGGCCCGCACCTCCATCCCCGGGAACAGCTCCTCCAGGTGTGCGGCGATCACGTCCTCGATGGGGACGTAGCGCTGCGGGGACGCCTCCAGGAAGCGGGAGAGCAGCGGCGGGACCTTCACCCGCGCGAAGTGGTCGTGGCCGCTGACCGGATTGCGGACCACCACGGCCAGATTCAGCGACAGCCCGGAGATGTACGGGAAGGGGTGCGCCGGGTCGACCGCGAGCGGGGTGAGCACCGGGAAGATCTGCTGCCGGAACAGGGTGAACAGCCGGGCCTGCTCCTTCTCGGTCAGTTCCGGCCAGCGGACCAGCCCGATGCCCTGGTCGGCCAGCGCGGGCGCGACGTCCTGCTGGAAGCAGGCGGCGTGCCGGGCCATCAGCTCCCGGGACCGGGTCCAGATCAGGTCCAGCACCTCGCGGGGCTGGAGGCCGGAGGCGGAGCGGGTGGCGACCCCGGTGGCGATCCGGCGCTTGAGTCCGGCGACCCGGACCATGAAGAACTCGTCGAGGTTGCTGGCGAAGATCGCCAGGAAGTTGGCCCGTTCGAGCAGCGGGGTGGCCGGGTCCTCGGCCAGCTCCAGCACCCGCTCGTTGAACGCCAGCCAGCTGCGCTCCCGGTCCAGGAAGCGGCCGGCGGGCAGCTCCGCGCCGTCCGCCCCCGGCGCGCGGCGGTCCTCGTAGGCGTCCGGATCGGCGTCCAGGTCGGGCTCCAGGCCGGGGACGGTGGGCCGCACGGCGTGCGGGCGGTGCGCGGCGATCGAACCGACCGAGGGCTGCACCGAGGGGCCCGCCGCCCTCGCTGCCTCCTGGGACGGCGACTCGGACCGGTCCGGGGCCGGTGCGCTGCGCTGCTGGGTCATGTCCTTATTCTTCCGCGCCGGGGCCTTTCCAGGCGCGCCGGAGAGCGGCGGAACGGATCGGGTCCGCGAGTGGGGGACGTGGGGGACAGCGGGCTGCATTCAGTGATGTTCGCAAGCGTGATTGAACCGCCGGTAACGCGGACATGGCGACCAGGCAAGCGGGACGCTACCCGCCGGTATCCCACCCGCCCGCCGATCCGGGAAAGTCGGCTGCGCGGCCCGCCCCCGCTCCCTACGCTGAGCGCGTGCTCAGACCTTCCACGACACCGCCGCCCCTCCCCCCGCCGCCCCCGCTCCCGTACGCCCCCGCCTACCCGCTGCGCACCCCCCGGCTGGACCTCCGCCCGGTACGCCACGACGACTTCGACGCGATCTACGCCTACCAGCGCCGCCCCGAGGTCTGCCGCTACCTCTACTGGGGCCCGCACGACGAGGCCGGCTCCCGCGCCTCGGTCGCCGACAAGGCGTCCCGCACGACGCTGCGCGCGTCCGGCGACCACCTCCAGCTCGCCGTCGTCGTCCACGAGACCGGCACCCTGGTCGGCGACGTCACGTTCGTCTACACCAGCCGCGAGCACCGCCAGGGCGGCATCGGCTACGTCTTCCACCCCGACCACACCGGCCGCGGCTACGCCACCGAGGCCGCCGGCGCGCTGCTGAAGCTGGCCTTCGAGGAGCTCGGACTGCACCGCGTCCAGGCCGAGTTGGACGGCCGCAACACCGCCTCCGCCCGGCTGCTGGAGCGCCTGGGCATGCGCCGCGAGGGCCATCTGCGGGAGAACGAGTACCTGGACGGCGAGTGGACCGACGAGGTGGTCTACGCGATCCTGGCGCGCGAGTGGCGCGCCCGGCAGGCGGCGCACGCCGCGCCCTGAACGGCAGCGGCGCCGGCGGGCCCGCCCGGGCCCGCCCCGCCGTGCGGTCACGCCGTCCGCCACGCCTCCGCGCAGGTCGCCGCGCCGGTCGCCGCGCGCCCACCGGGCACGTCCCCGCGCCCGGCCCCGCTCACGTCTCCGAGCGGTACATCAGGTCCGTCTCGTGCGTGACGAACCCCAGCCGCTCGTACACCGTCACCGCCGGGACGTTGTCGGCGTCCACGTAGAGCATCGCGGTGCCCAGCCCCTGGCCGGCGAGGTGCCGCAGGCCGACCGCGGTGAGCGCCTTGCCCAGCCCGCCGCCCTGCTCGCCCGGCCGCACCCCCAGGACGTAGACCTCGCCCAGGCCCTCCTCGGCGTGCACCTTCGTCCAGTGGAAGCCGACCAGCCGGCCGTCCTTCTCCGCCAGGAAGAAGCCCTTCGGGTCGAACCACGGCTGGGCCTTGCGGTCGTCCAGGTCCCGCTGGGTCAGCGCGCCCTGCTCGGGGTGGTGCGCGAACGCCGCCGCGTTGATCTCCAGCCACGCCGCGTCGTCGGTGTCCGGCTGGAACGTGCGCACCGCGACCCCCGCCGGGAACACCGGCTCGGCCAGGTCCAGATCGGCCAGCGGGCGCCGCATCTGGCGCAGCTCCCGGAACATCGTCAGCCCCAGCGTCTGCGCCAGGTGGCGGGCCGCCGGGTGCCCGCCGTGCGCCCACACCCGCAGCCGGCGCCCGGACTGGACGAGCAGTTCGCCGCCCAGCGCCCGGCCGTGCCCGCGGCCGCGGTGGCCCGGGTGGACGACCAGCTCGGCGGCCGGCGCCTCCACCGGATCGGTGTCCTCCAACTGGCCGTAGGCGACCAGGTCCTCGCCGCTCTCCCCCGGCACGTACACCAGCAGGTGCCGTACGCCCGCCCGCCCGCCGCCCCGGAGCTGGAGCCGGCCCTGCTCGGACACGGCCGGCTGCCCGTCCGTCCGCGCGGCCCGTTCGATCAGCTCAAGGACGGCCGCGGCCGCCTCCGGCGCGAGCTCGTCGACCACCTGGATCCTGCGGCCGCTCCGGCCCATGTCCTGTGCAGCGTCAGTCATGCCAGAAGCGTACGACGCGGCCCGCGCGTCGGGCGGGTGCCGCGGAGGGCGGCACGGCCGGGCGGCACCACCGGGCGGCCACCGAGTCGTAACCTCCGGGGCCTACCCCTTCTACGCGCGTCGACCATATGCTGCCGTCCGCTGCGCACCATCCACGGAGGGGAACCATGCCACCGACAGCCCAACGAGGCCGCCTGACCCGCAGATTGGCGGCCGGCGCCGCCGTGCTCGCCACCACCGCGGGCCTGGCCCTGACCGCCACCGCCGCACCCGCCGGCGCCGACAGCGCCCGGGCGCACCGCCCCGGCGGCACCGTCGACGTCCAGCTGCTGTCCTTCAACGACTTCCACGGCAACCTCGAACCGCCGCAGGGCTCCTCCGGCACCGTGGAGCAGGCGCAGCCCGACGGCACGAAGAAGACCGTCCCGGCCGGCGGCGTGGAATACCTCGCGCAGGCGCTGCGCACCGCCCGCAAGGGCCACCCGTACTCCGTCACCGCCGCGGCCGGCGACCTCATCGGCGCCAGCCCGCTGCTGTCCGGCCTCTTCCACGACGAGCCGACGATCGAGGCGATGAACGGGCTCGGCCTCGACGTCACCTCGGTCGGCAACCACGAATTCGACGAGGGCCGGGTGGAGTTGACCCGGATGCAGCGCGGCGGCTGCCACCCCAAGGACGGCTGCTACGAGAAGGGCAAGACGTTCGCGGGCGCGGACTTCCCCTACCTCGCCGCCAACGTCACCGACGACCGGACCGGCAAGCCGATCCTCAAGCCGTACACCGTCTGGCAGCACAACGGCGTGAAGATCGGCTTCATCGGGGTGACGCTCAAGGGCACCCCGGACATCGTCAACGCCGACGGGGTCAAGGGCCTCACCTTCCACGGCGAGGTCGAGACCATCAACAAGTACGCCAAGGTCCTGGACCGCCAGGGCGTCAAGGCGATCGTCGCGCTCATCCACGAGGGCGGCATGCCCGCCTCCACCTCGTACAACTACGACTGCGACAGCCCCGGCCCCGGTGACGGCATCTCCGGGCCGATCACGGAGATCGCCAAGCAGGTCACGCCGAAGGTCGACGCGCTGGTCACCGGCCACACCCACCAGTCCTACACCTGCACCATCCCGGACCCGGCCGGCCACCCGCGCACCGTCACCTCCGCCGCGTCCTACGGCCGGCTCTACACCGACACCACGCTCACCTACGACCGCCGCACCCGCGACATCGTCCGCACCGCGGTGCACGGCGCGCACGCGGTCAACCACGTCGTGGACCGCACGGGCCCCAAGGCGCCGGACATGACGTCCCTCATCGCCCGCTGGAACAAACTCGCCGCCCCGGTGGCGGGCAAGCCCGTCGGCTACATCTCCGCCGACATCAACGGCCGCGGCGCCGGCACCCCCGAGCAGCCGCTCGGCGACCTCATCGCCGACGCCCAGCTGGCGGCCACCCGCGACCCCGGCAAGGGCGGCGCCCAGCTCGCCCTGATGAACCCCGGCGGGATCCGCTCCGACCTCGCCTACAAGGCGTCCGGCGGCGAGGGCGACGGGGTGGTCACCTACGCCGAGGCGTTCACCGTCCAGCCGTTCACCAACATGACCAACGTGGTGAGCCTCACCGGCGCGCAGCTGCTGGCCGCCCTCCAGCAGCAGGTCAGCGGCGCCAACGCGGCCTCCCCCAAGATCCTCCAGGTGTCCGACGGGCTCACCTACACCCTGGACCTGACCAAGCAGGGCGCCGACCGGGTGCGCGCCGACACGGTCCGGCTCAACGGTGCCCCGCTCGACCCGGCGAAGACCTACCGCGTAGCCATGAACGAGTTCCTGGCCGGCGGCGGTGACGGCTTCCCGGCCCTGAAGCAGGGCACCGACAAGTACGTCGGCCCCTCCGACCTGGACGCGCTGACCGCGTACCTGACGGCCCGTTCGACGCCGTCCGCCCCGCTGGCCCCGCCGAAGGCGGACCGCATCACCGTGCTGAAGTAGCGCCCGCGGCGGCGCCACCGCCCCGCGCTCCTCGCACCCGATGCCCCCGCACGCGCACTCCGTGCGGGGGCATCGCCGCTCCTACGACGCGCGGAAAGCGCCCTCCACCACCCCGGCGACGAACGCCCGCCACCCCTCGGCGGAACTGACCACCACGGGCCCGCCCGCCTGCTTGCTGTCCCGAGCGGCAACGGTGTCGCCGAGCAGCGCCACCTCCACGCACTCACCGTTTCCTGCGCTGTAACTCGACTTGAACCACACTGCGTCGGCTGCCTCAACGCTGCTCATACTCTCCCGCCACCTCTGCGATCAGGCGCCGCGACGCCGAATCATCGAGCGCCTTCTCCCAGATGTCTCGGAACGCCGCGTCGTACTCTTCTACTTCCTTCGGCTTGTCCAGATACAAACTCCCTGTAAAGCCTTCCACATAGACGGTGGCGGGTTCCGTTTCACTCCCGTCCGCGTTGAGGGGGAAGCGCAGAAGGTTGAATCCCCCTGAAGCGACGCCGAGGTGCATTCCTCGGGCGAACGGCACGACGCGAATGGCGACGTTCGGACGTTCCGACATGTAGATCAGGTGGGCGAGTTGCCGCATCATCACGTCGGACCCGCCGATGGGACGCCGCAACACCGTCTCGTTCAACGCGACGCGCAGCTCAAGCGGATCAACAGGCCGAGTGAGGCTCGCCTGCCGCTCCATGCGCAGGCGTACTCGTCCGTCCAAGTTCTCCTGGCTGATGCCGCGCAGGTGGCCACGGATGACCGCCTCCGCATAGCCCTCTGTTTGCAAATGCCCTGGGATGAGCTCGCTCTGGTACAGGGACGTGCTGGCCGCAGCGTCCTCCAAACCCACGTAGAGCTGAAATCCCTCCGGGATCACATCGCCGTACGCATGCCACCACCCGCGCGCCTTGGTTTCCTTGGCCAGGCCCATCAGGGCCTCGGTCAGGTCCGCAGGCGCGCCGTAGACCGTGCACATCGTCTGGACGTCGTGGCTGCGTAACGAGACCTGACCCGTCTCGATACGCCACATCTTCGCTTCCGACCACTCAAGGGCGCGGGCCGCGGCGCGCACCGTGAGGCGGGACTTGCCCCGCAACTCTCTCAGGTGACGTCCCAGTTGACGCCTCGGCACCGTCGATCCCGTAGGCCCGTCAGCCATGAGCCCACCCCCTGCACTCAGCTCGAAGGATTCCCGACACCCGAGATGCAAGCAGCCGGATACCCCGTCCGCAATGACGGTCTTCCGTTCGAACAATCAGTCTCGAATCTCCGAAGAGAAGTCTTGCTGATCCCGTCCGGCGCTCGGCAGGCTGAACCCATCGTCGCTCTCCGCGTTCGCGCGACTGCGCAATGCGGCCATGTTTGAGCGCTCATCCGTCCTGCCGAGACTGACTGAAGGGCACCCCCATGCCGACCTATGGACCGCCGGCCCCCGCGCCCTGGCCCGCTCCGCCGCAGCCGTACCCCGGGTGCGTGCGCTGCGGAGAGCTCGACGCCCGGCGCGGCATCGCCCGGGACACGTGCGACCGCAGCCTCGAAACGGACTGCAACGTCCTGCTGCGGCGGCACCTGCGGGAGGCGCACTCGTGATCGTCTCGCTGACCGTGCCCGGGGCGGAGGTCCGGCCCGGGGACCTCGTGGCCGTCGGCGGCATTCCGCACACCGTGGTGGACACCCGCGAACTCGGCGGCTTCCGCAAGCGACTTCAGTTCGCCGACGGTAACGCGTACGTGCTCGCCCGGACGGCACTGATCGAGGTCGCGCGGCCGCACGGGCCGCGGGGCGCCGCCCCGACGGGCCGTCAGGGCGCTTGGCGGCGCCCGGGCTGAGCTCCGGGGCCGGACGCCTTTCGGCTATCTCACATTCCAGCGGCCGGACTTGCGCTGCCGGGACCCGCTCGTGGTGGGATGTGCTGATGCGAACCCCCACACGCATATCGCCGCCCCCGCCCCCGTCCCCCCACTCGTCCCTCCACCAGGAGCGGGCGCAGGGGGACACCAGAGAACTCCCGCCCGTCAATCCGTACGCGGATCTGGCCGCGCTCGCCGATCCCGAGCCGGAGCCGGGCGCCCCGGACGGCGGTGCCGGGACGCCGCCGCGGCGGCGCGCCTACCTCAACGAACGGGACGACAGCGACGATCCGCTGGGGCTGGGCCTGCGTTCGGACGACGAGGACGACGAGGACGACGCCTGGTCGCCGCCGGACCACCGGAAGCGGAAGCGGGGCATCAGCCGGTTCGCGGCCGTGCCCCGCACCCTGAAACTGCTGGTCGCGGTGGCGGTCTGCACCGGTGTCCTGGCCCTGGGCGACCGCTTCGCCGTGCTCTACGCGCAGAACAGGGCCGAGGAGCAGGTGCAGACCGCGCTGCACCTGCACGCCCGGCCCGAGGTCGACATCCACGGCTTCCCGTTCCTGACCCAGGTGCTGGCCAAGCGGCTGGACCGGGTGGACGTGGTGATCCCGGACGTGGCCGCGGACCGGGTGTCGCTGGCGAAGGTGGCGGCGACCGCCCGGGACATCCGGCTCGACGGCGATCTGCCGACCGCCCTCAAGGGCGCGACGGTGGGTGAGATGCACGGCACGGTGCTGCTCGCCTTCGACGACATGAACCGCGAACTGGGCGCTTCGCAGGTGAAGTTCAGCGAACGGGGCCGCAACGGCGTGCGCGCGGTCGGCGAGCTGCCGATCGCGGGCCAGACCCTGCGGGTGCAGGCGGAGGCGCGCATCCGGCGCAACGGGGACCGCGGGGTCTCCACCGAGATCGGGCAGATGCGGCTGGACATCGGCGACGTGGCGGTCTACCGGCCGGGCACCGGCAAGGACGAGGGCCTGCGGCTGACCCGGAAGGGCGCCGCGGAGCTGAGCCGGCAGGCCGCCCGGATCAAGGCGATGCTCAGCATCCCGGCCATCGCCGAGCGGATCGGGATCCCGAAGGGGTACCTCGACGCGGCGCTGCGCAGCGACGACAAGCTGCACGAGCTGACCGGGTCGCCGCGCTTCGTCCACCAGCTGATGCAGGTCAACCTCGTCGACGTGGTGCTGGACCACCCCTGGCTGCTCCAGAAGGTCGGCATCGACCCGAAGGTGCTCGGCGCCCTCACCGACCTGACCAAGCCGCAGCTCGCGGACCGGCTGTCGCTCTCCTTCCAGCTCCCGAAGACCCCGGGCGATGTGCGGCTGCGCAACATCACCGTCGTCCCCGAGGGCATCCAGGCCGAACTGACCGGCTCCGGCCTCCCCTTCGGAGACGCGGCGAAGGGGAAGTAAGGGGTGGGGCGGTGCGGCGCGGGGAGCCGGCGGGACTGCGGCTCCCCAGCGCACCGGCCGGCGGCCACCACGCCCCCGGGCCGCCGCTACCCCTCAGCCGCCCCGGCCTCCCCGGCCTCCGGCCCCGGCCCCGGCCCCGGCCCCGGTATGTCCGGCGGCGGGGTGGGCGCGCCCGGGAGGGTGAGCAGGGCCTCGGTGCCGCCGCCGGGGGCGTTGCGGAGCCGGACGCCGCCGCCGGCCTGCTCGGCCGTGCGGGCCACGATGGACAGGCCCAGGCCGCTGCCCGGCAGGCTGCGGGCGGAGGGCGAGCGCCAGAACCGCTCGAAGACGTGCGGGAGCTCGTCGGGCGGGATGCCGGGGCCGTGGTCCCGGACGGTCAGCGCGCCGCCGGCCAGCCGGACCTCGACCGTGCCGCCGGGCGGGCTGAACTTCACCGCGTTGTCGAGGAGGTTGACCACCGCCCGCTCCAGCGCGGCCGGCTCGGCCCGGACGTACCAGGCGCCGAGGTCGGCGGTGAAGGTGAGGGAGGGGCCGCGCAGCCGGGCCCGGTCGAGCGCGGCGCCGGCGATGTCGTGGAGGGCGACCACCCGGGCCGCCGGCGTGCCGCCGCCGGCGCCGGTCTCCGGCGGGCGGGAGAGCACCTGGAGGTCGCCGATCAGCGCCGCCAGCTCGCCCATCTGGGCCTTCACCGAGGCGAGCAGGGCCTCCTTGTCGGCGGCCGGGATCGGCCGGCCGGAGCGCTCGCTGCGCTCCAGGAGGTCGATGTTGGTGCGCAGCGACGTCAGCGGCGTCCGCAGCTCGTGGCCGGCATCGGCGATCAGCTGCTGCTGGAGGTCGCGGGAGGCGGCCAGCGCGGCGGTCATGGCGTTGAAGGACCGGGAGAGCCGGGCGATCTCGTCCTCGCCGTCGGCGGGGATGCGGATGGTGAGGTCCTGGGTGCGGGCGACGTGCTCGACCGCGGCGGTCAGCCGGTCGACGGGGGTGAGCGCCGCCCTGGCCACCCACAGGCCGGCCGTCGCCGCGCCCAGCACCCCGACCCCGGCGACGATCAGCAGCACCAGCGCCAGCTGGTTGAGCGGGTCGGTGACCTGGTCCATCGGCGCGGCGACCGAGATCGCCAGCCGGCCGCCCAGCGCGTCGGTGACCGGGCCGTGGTACGGGACGGTGGAGACCCGCATCTCGGTGCCGTTCTCGTCCTTGGTGGTGTGCACCGCGCCGGCCAGCCGCCCGGCGGCGACCGCCTGGTCGGTCCGCTGGGCGGGGATCGGCGACTTGCTGGGCGAGGTGCACACCGAGCCGGCGGGGGTGACCAGCTGGATGGTGTACGGGGTGGGCTGGAAGCGGACGTTGAGCGGCTGGCCGGCGCACAGGGCGCTGATCGCCTGGACGTAGTCGGAGTTGACCTCGACGGTGCTCAGGGTGGTGTCGAGCTGCTCGGTGAGCCGGTCGCGGGTGATCAGCCAGCAGGCGGCGGCGGACAGCGCCACCGCGAAGGCGACCGCGACCGCGGTGAGCAGCGCCAGCCGGGAGCGCAGCGGCAGCCGGCGGAAGCGCGTCAGGCCGGCGGGCCCGTGCGGCGGGCGGCTGCCCTCCGCCTCCGGTGGCCGGCGGTCCCCGTCGGTGCCGTTCATTCCGCGCCGCCCTCCAGCCGGAGCACGTAGCCGACCCCGCGCACGGTGTGGACCAGGCGCGGCTCACCGCCCGCCTCGGTCTTGCGGCGGAGGTACATGACGTAGACGTCGAGGGAGTTGGAGGTCGGTTCGAAGTCGAAGCCCCAGACGGCCTTGAGGATCTGCTCGCGGGTGAGGACCTGCCGGGGGTGGGCCAGGAACATCTCCAGCAGCGTGAACTCCGTGCGGGTCAGCTCGACCGGGCGGCCGCCACGGGTGACCTCGCGGGTGGCGAGGTTCATCCGCAGGTCGGCGAAGGTCAGCAGCTCGCTCTCGTCGGGCCCGGCGGCGCCGGCCGCGGCGGCGTACGAGCTGCGGCGGAGCAGGGCGCGGATCCGGGCCAGCAGCTCGTCCAGCTCGAAGGGCTTGACGAGGTAGTCGTCGGCGCCGGCGTCCAGGCCGGTGACCCGGTCGCCGACGGTGTCCCGGGCGGTGAGCATCAGGATGGGCACCGTGACGCCGCCGGCCCGCAGCCGGCGGGCGGCGGTCAGGCCGTCCATCCGGGGCATCAGCACGTCCAGCACGATCAGCTCGGGGTCGTAGGAGGCGACCTTCTCCACCGCGTCCAGGCCGTCGACGGCCTGCTCGGTCCCGTACCCCTCGAAGGCGAGGGAGCGCTGGAGGGCTTCGCGGACCGCGGGCTCGTCGTCGACGATCAGGATGCGGGCGGGGTGATCACCGTGCTCGGCGGGGCTCATGTGCGTGACTACCTCGGTGTGCGGGGTGCGGACGACCGGCGGGGGCTTTCTGACGCCTTCAGCCTGACACGGAAGCCCGCACCGGCGGACGCCCTGTGGACAACCACCTGTGGAGCGCCGCCGGTGGACGACCGCCGGTGGGCACCCACCTGCGGACCACCGCGGCGGGCGTCCCGGCGCGCGCCCCGGTCAGACCCCGCTGTTCCCGCCGCCGCTGCCGCCGCTGCGCAGCGCGTCCAGGTCGGCCTTGACGGTGTTGATCGGTATCGCGAAGCCGAGGCCGACGCTGCCCGCCTGGCTGCTGTCCGACGAACCGGGCGCGTACATGGCCGAGTTGATGCCGATGATCTGGCCCTGGAGGTTGATCAGGGCGCCCCCGGAGTTGCCCGGGTTGAGCGCGGCGTCGGTCTGGATCGCCTTGTAGGTGGTCTTGGAGGAGCCGGTGTCGCCGTTGTACTGGTTGCCGCCGAACTCGAACGGCCAGCCACCGCCGCCGCCCCCGAAGAAGCCGCGGCCCCCGCCCGGCCCCTGGCCCTGGTCCTGGCTCCGGCCGTCCTCCTTGGGGACGGTCACATCGCGGTTGAGCGCGGAGACGATACCGCTGGTCACCGAGCCGGTGAGGCCCTCGGGCGAGCCGATGGCGACCACCGGGTCGCCGACCGCGAGCTTGTCCGAGTCGCCGAGCACCGCGTGCGTCAGCCCCTTGGCGCCCGCCACCTTGACCAGGGCGAGGTCCTTGGCGGGGTCGGTGCCGACCACCGTCGCGGTCTTCCTGCTGCCGTCGCTGAAGACGACGCTCACCGTGCGGGCGCCGGCCACCACGTGGTTGTTGGTGATGATCTCGCCGCTGCTGGTGATCACCACGCCGGAGCCGGTGGACTCGCCGCCCGCGGTCCGCGCCTTGATCTCGACGATGGCGGGGCTGACGGCCTTGGCCACCCCCGCGACACCGGAGCCGCCGCCGGAGTTCTGCCCGGCGTTGACCAGCGGGGTGGAGACGCCGCCGGTCTGGCTGCTCTGCTGGGTGGCGCCGGCGATCAGCGCCGCGCTGCCGCCGCCGATCAGCCCCGAGGCCAGCGCCACCGCCGCGATCAGCGCGATCGGCCGCCGCGCCCCGCGCCGCGGCTCCCCGGCCACCGGGCCGTCCGCGGCGGGCTGCCCGGGACCGTACGGGGGCGGCGGCGGGACGGCGCCGTGCGCCCGGTCCGCCCCGGGCCCGGCGGCGTACGCCGTCCCGTGGTCGCTGCCGTGGCCGGTGCCGTACTCGGTGCCGTAGGCGTACGGCCGGTCCTGGGGCATCTCCTCGCCGCTGCGGCGGTAGCTCTCGGTCATGGCTATGACTGTGCGGCCGCTGCATGAGAACCGTCTGAGAGCGTCCTGAGAGACCCGACAGAAGTCGGTATGCCCGGTATAAGGACGCCCGCGGGCCGTGGTCCGCTCAGCCCCCGCACCCGCACGACCGCCGCACCACCAGCCGCGAGGGGAACTGCCGCAGCCGCTCGCGGCGCGACCCGACCACCCGCAGCCCGTCGTCCAGCACCAGGTCCACCGCGGCCCGGGCCATCGCCTGCCGGTCCGAGGCCACCGTCGTCAGCGGCGGATCGGTCAGCGCGGCCTCCTTGACGTCGTCGAAGCCGGCCACCGCCAGCTCGCCCGGTACGTCGATCCGCAGCTCGCGGGCGGCCCGCAGCACGCCGATCGCCTGGTCGTCGGTGGCGCACATGATGGCCGGCGGCCGGTCCGGCCCGGCCAGCACCCGCAGCGCGACCTGGTAGGCGTCGTAGCGGTTGTACGGGGCCTGGAAGTAGCGGCCCTCCGGGCTCCGCCCCGACTCCAGCATCGCCCGCCGCCAGCCTTCGACGTGGTCGGTGACCGGGTCGCCGGACTTGGGGGTCTCCTCCGTGCCGCCCAGGAAGGCGACGTAGGGGTGGCCGTGCTCCAGGAGATGCCGGGTCGCCAGCTGCGCGCCCCAGATGTCGTCGGTCATCACCGCGACGTCGTCGATGGCGTCCGGCCGCCGGTGCAGCAGCACCACCCGGGCGTCCCACGCCTCGATCTCCGCGGCGGCGTGCTCGCTGGGGCCCTGGCTGATCAGGATCAGCCCGGCCACCCGCATCCCGAGGAACGCGCGGAGGTAGTGCACCTCGCGCTCGTCGAGGTAGTTGGCGTTGCCGACCAGCACCATCTTGCCTCGCTCGGAGGCGGCCTGTTCGACGGCGTGCGCCATCTCCGCGAAGAACGGCTGCCGGGTGTCCGGCACGATCAGACCTATGAGGTCGGTGCGGCGGGACGCCATCGCCTGCGCGACCCGGTCGGGCCGGTAGCCGAGCTCCTTGATGGCGGCGAGTACCCGCTCGCGCGTGGCCGGGGCGACCGGCCTCGGTCCGTTGTTGATGACGTAACTGACCACGGCGGTCGAAGTCCCCGCCAGTTTTGCTACGTCATCCCGCGTCACCTTGGCCACGCGCGGCAGTCTACGCGGGTGGTCCTACCTCCGGGCAGGCTGCGCGGAGGCGGATCCGGCGCCCGACGAGGACGAACGCGCCGGGGCCCGCCCGCCGCTCCGCCCGCCGCGGCCGCCGTCCTTCGCCCCGGCGGTGCCGTCCTCCTGCGCCTGGGCCTCGGCCGCGGCCCGCTCCACCTTCTCCGGCACCACGAAGCGGTAACCGACATTCCGGACGGTGCCGATCAGCGACTCGTGCTCGGGGCCGAGCTTGGCCCGCAGCCGCCGCACGTGCACGTCCACCGTGCGGGTACCGCCGAAGTAGTCGTAGCCCCACACCTCCTGGAGCAGCTGGGCGCGGGTGAAGACCCGGCCCGGGTGCTGCGCCAGGTACTTGAGCAGCTCGAACTCCTTGAAGGTCAGGTCCAGGACCCGGCCCTTGAGCTTGGCGCTGTAGGTGGCCTCGTCCACGGAGAGGTCGCCGGTGCGGATCTCGGTCGGGCCGTTGTCGGTGGTGATCTGCTGGCGGCCCATCGCCAGCCGCAGCCGGGCCTCGACCTCGGCCGGGCCGGCGGTGTCCAGCAGCACGTCGTCGATGCCCCAGTCGGCGGTGACGGCGGCCAGGCCGCCCTCGGTGACCACCAGCACCAGCGGACACCCCGGCCCGGTGGACCGCAGCAGCTGGCACAGTGACCGTACGTGCGGAAGGTCACGGCGGCCGTCGATCAGTATGACGTCGGCTCCTGGGGTGTCGATCAGGGCCGGACCCTCGGCGGGGGCCACCCGGACGCTGTGCAGCAGCAAGCCGAGCGCCGGAAGCACCTCCGTCGATGGCTGGAGGGCATTGGTCAGGAGCAGAAGCGAACTCACTTCCGACCACCTACCCGGTTTCCGGCGAGCTCGATCCTGTAAGGCTCGCTGTCCTGCACGCTTCGCTTGCCCATGACGTCTGGTTCCTCCTCGGTCCCTGCGACGGGGGCACCCCCCGGACCGGCCGGGGGTGTCTGCGGCACTGCTTCGTACGGGGTGCTTCCGGTCACACGCTTTGCGTGCGGGAAAGCACAAAAGGACCCGGGGGCGACGCTGCCCGGATCCTTCTTGCCCAGCAGAATAGCTCACCTGACGTGCGGACCCGAGGCCGATTTTGCACGTTCTTGTGTTCCGTCGATCACTTCGAGTGGTCACCGCGCGACCCGTTGACGGTCCGGCGCGCCCCTCACCGGGGTGCCCGCGGCCCCGGGATTCCGGGCCGGGAAGCCCTCCGCGCACCCCCTGGCGAGGGCCGCCGCCGGCCCCGGGCGGCGGGCGCTCCCCCGGCCGGCGCCGGCTCGCCCGAATGGCCCGAACCCGGCCGTCCCGGCCGCCGGCCCGCCCCTCCCGACCCGGGGGTCGGTTTCCGGCCAGGGGGAGCACGGCGGGCGCACGGTTGCGTGCGCCGACGGCGCCGCCGCGGCGGGTGCGCCCGGCGCGGCGGGCGCCCTACTCGGCCTCCGCCACCGCCTCGGCGAACTGGGCCGCGTAGAGCCGGGCGTACGCGCCCCCGGCGGCCAGCAGGGCGTCGTGGCCGCCCTGCTCCACGATGGCGCCGTTCTCCATCACCAAGATCACGTCGGCGTCCCGGATGGTGGACAGGCGGTGGGCGATCACGAAACTGGTCCGGCCGGTGCGCAGCTGGGCCATCGCGTGCTGGATGAGGACCTCGGTGCGGGTGTCGACCGAGCTGGTGGCCTCGTCCAGGACCAGGATCGCCGGTTCCGCCAGGAAGGCCCGGGCGATGGTGATCAGCTGCTTCTCGCCGACCGAGACGTTGCCGCCCTCCTCGTCGATGACGGTGTCGTAGCCGTCGGGGAGGGTGCGCACGAAGCGGTCGACGTGGGTGGCCCGGGCGGCCTCGACGATCTTCTCCCGGGGGGGCCCTCGGGGGCACCGTAGGCGATGTTCTCGGCGATGGTGCCGCCGAACAGCCAGGTGTCCTGGAGGACCATGCCGATGTGCCCGCGCAGCTCCTCGCGGGACATGGTGGCGATGTCCACCCCGTCGAGGGTGATCCGGCCGCCGCGCACCTCGTAGAACCGCATCAGGAGATTGACCAGCGTGGTCTTGCCGGCGCCGGTCGGCCCGACGATGGCGACGGTCTGGCCGGGGCGGACGGCCAGCGAGAGGCCGTCGATGAGCGGCTTGTCCTCGTCGTAGCGGAACGAGACGTCCTCGAAGGCGACCCGGCCGGTGACGCGCTCCGGGCGGGCCGGAAGCTCCGGGTCCGGGTCCTGCTCGGGGGCGTCGAGCAGTTCGAAGACCCGCTCGGCGGAGGCGACACCGGACTGGACGAGGTTGGCCATCGAGGCGACCTGGGTCAGCGGCTGGCTGAACTGGCGGCTGTACTGGATGAACGCCTGCACGTCGCCGATGGACAGCGCGCCGGACGCCACCCGCAGACCGCCGACGACGGCCACCAGCACGTAGTTGAGGTTGCCGATGAACATCATCGCGGGCTGGATGATGCCGGAGATGAACTGGGCCCGGAAACCGGCCTCGTACAGCGCCTCGTTCTGCGCGCGGAACAGCTCCGCGGACTCCTTCTGGCGGCCGAAGACCTTCACCAGGGAGTGCCCGGTGTACATCTCCTCGATGTGCGCGTTGAGCTTGCCGGTGGTCTTCCACTGCCGGACGAACTGCGGCTGGGCGCGCTTGCCGACCCGGGTGGCGACCAGCACCGAGACCGGGACGGTGAGCAGTGCGACCAGCGCCAGCAGCGGCGAGATCCAGAACATCATGGCCAGCACGCCCACGATGGTCAGCAGCGAGGCCACGATCTGGCTCAGGGTCTGCTGGAGCGTCTGCTGGATGTTGTCGATGTCGTTGGTGGCGCGGGAGAGCACCTCGCCGCGCTGCTGCCGGTCGAAGTAGCCGAGCGGCAGCCGGGCCAGCTTCTCCTCGACCTCCTCGCGCAGCCGGTAGACGGTGCGCTGGACGACCCGGGTGGCGATCCGGGCCTGGACGAAGCCGAAGAGGGCCGAGCCGGCGTAGATCAGCGCGACCCAGAGCAGGACCGTGCCGACCGCGCCGAAGTCGATACCGCGGCCGGGGACGACCGGCATGGTGGCGAGCATGTCGGCGAGCCCGCCCTGCCCGTGCGCCCGCAGCTGCGCGGCCGCCTCCGCCGGGCTCAGGCCCGCCGGCAGCCGGCGGCCGATGATCCCGGACATGATCAGGTCGGTGGCCCGGCCCAGCACCTTGGGGCCGGCGACGGTCAGCGCCACGCTCGCCACGCCCAGCAGCAGCGCGAGCGCGATGGCGCCGCGCTCCGGCCGCATCCGGGCCAGCAGCCGCTTGCCGGAGCCCTTGAAGTTCAGCGACTTCTCGACCGGGCCGCCCATCATCCGGGCCATCGGGCCGCCACCGGGGGCCGGACCGCGCCGGGGCGCGGCGGCCGGGGCCGCGCCGGAGCCGCCGGCGGGGCCGGCCGCCGTCTGCTTGTCCGCGGTGGTCACGCCGCCTCCTGCTCGGTGAGCTGGGAGAGCACGATCTCCCGGTACGTGTCGTTGCCGGCCATCAGCTCGGTGTGGGTGCCGGTGCCCACGATCCGGCCCTCGTCCAGGACCACGATCCGGTCGGCGCCGCGGATCGTGGAGACCCGCTGGGCGACGATCACCACGGTGGCCCGCCCGGTCTCCCGGGCCAGCGCGGCGCGCAGGGCCGCGTCGGTGGCGTAGTCCAGGGCCGAGAAGGAGTCGTCGAAGAGGTAGATCTCCGGTTTGCGGACCAGCGCCCGGGCGATCGCCAGCCGCTGCCGCTGGCCGCCGGAGACGTTGCCGCCGCCCTGCGCGATCGGCGCCTCCAGGCCGCCCGCCATCCGCTCGACGAAGTCCCGGGCCTGCGCGGTCTCCAGGGCGTGCCACAGCTCCTCGTCGGTGGCGTCCGGGTTGCCGTAGCGCAGGTTGCTGGCGACCGTCCCGGAGAAGAGATACGGCTTCTGCGGCACCAGGCCGACGACCGACGCCAGCGTCTGCGGTGCCAGGGTGCGCACGTCCGCCCCGTTGACCAGGACGGTGCCGGCGGTGGCGTCGAAGAGCCGGGGCACCAGCCCCAGCAGGGTGGACTTGCCGGAGCCGGTCGAGCCGATGACGGCGGTGGTCTCACCGGGGCGGGCGGCCAGCGTGATGTCCTTCAGGACCGGCTGCTCGGCGCCGGGGTAGCGGAACTCCACCCCGCGCAGCTCCAGTTCGCCGTGGCGGCGCAGCTCGGTGACCGGTTCGGCGGGCGGGACGACGCTGGACTCGGTGGCCAGCACCTCCTGGATGCGCTCGGCGCAGACCTCGGCGCGCGGCAGCATCATCACCATGAACGTCGCCATCATGATCGACATCAGGATGTACATGAGGTAGCTGAGGAACGCCGTCAGCGCCCCGATCTCCATCCGCTCGGCGTCGATGCGCAGCCCGCCGAACCACACCACCGCCACGCTGGAGAGGTTCACGATCAGCATGACCAGCGGGAACATCATCGACATCAGCCGGCCGGCGCGCATCGACACGTCGTAGAGGTCGGTGTTGGCGGCCGCGAAGCGGGTGCGTTCGTGCCCGTCGCGGACGAAGGCGCGGATCACCCGGATACCGGCGATCTGCTCGCGCAGGACGCGGTTGACGGTGTCGATGCGCTCCTGCACCCCGCGGAACAGCGGCCGCATCCGGCGCACGATCAGTGAGACGAGGATCCCGAGGACCGGGACGATGACCAGGAGGAGCGCCGACAGCGGCACGTCCTGGTTGAGCGCCATGACGACACCGCCGACGCACATGATCGGCGCCGAGACCATCATCGTGAACGTCAGCAGGACCAGCATCTGGACCTGCTGGACGTCGTTGGTGGTGCGGGTGATCAGCGAGGGCGCGCCGAAGGTGCCCATCTCCCGGGCGGAGAAGGACTGCACCCGGTCGAAGACCGCGGCCCGGACGTCCCGGCCCAGGGCCATGGCCGTACGGGCGCCGAAGAAGACCGCGCCGGTCGCGCAGACGATCTGCACCAGCGTGACCGCGAGCATCAGGCCGCCGAGCCGGAAGATGTAGCCGGTGTCCCCCTGCACGACACCGTTGTCGATGATGTCGGCGTTGAGGGTGGGCAGGTAGAGCGTCGCCAGGGTCTGGATCAGCTGGAGCGCAATGATCAGGGATATGGAGCGCCTGTAGGGCCGCAGATGCGCCCGCGCGAGTCGGACCAACACAGGCCGGAGCCTATGCGAACGTTTGCCGCCGGCCATCGTATTTATCCGAACCGTGCGGGAAACGGCCCGACCGCCCCGCTCTCCACCGCGACTTGCCCTTGAACCGGTCCGGTTCCGGCGTACGCCATCATGGAGGCGGCAAGAGCCCCCCGACACGAAGAGGCCGCCGTGACAAGAACTGGCACCGTGCGCTACTGGGCCGCGGCCAAGGCCGCCGCCGGCACGGCAGAGGAGCCGTACGCGGCGGCGACGCTCGCCGAGGCGCTGGACGCGGCGCGCGCCGCGCACGCCGCCGACCCCGAGTTCGCCCGCGTCCTGCTGCGCTGCTCGTTCCTGGTGGACGGCGTCCAGGTGGGCTCGCGCGACCACGCGGAGGTGCCGCTGACCCAGGGCGGCACGGTCGAGGTCCTGCCGCCGTTCGCCGGAGGATGAGCAGAGGGTCATGAGCGACAACCAGCCGCACCCCCACCAGAGCCCGTACGACCCGTACGGCACCCACGCCCCGCAGGACCCGCACCAGGCCGCCCAGGGGTACCCGGGGCACCGGGCCCCCCAGGCCCACCAGGGGTACGCCCCGCAGCCCGCCCCCGGCTCCCCGTACGGGCAGCAGCCCTACGACCCCGCCGTGCAGCAGCCGCAGCAGTCACCCCAGCAGCCGCACCCCCAGCCCTACCCGCACCACCACCAGCCCCCGTACCCCCAGCACGCGCAGTACCCGCACGTGCAGCACCCCCAGCCCGCGCAGTACCCCCAGCAGCCTCCGGCGCCCTACGGCTACGAGGCGTACGGCCAGGCACCGCAGCAGCAGCCGGGCACGCCGCCGGCCGCCCACGAGCCGGCCCGCGGACCGGCCGTCCACGCGGCCGCGCATGCCGCCACCGCCGCGCCCGGGCCCGTGCCGGCCGGCCACCCGGCGCCCGGCCCCGCCGCGCCCGCACCGGCCGCCGCACCGCCCCCCGCCGCCCCCCTGAAGCCCAACCAGCTCGCCCGCGCCGAGGGCCGTTCGCCGATCATCCCGCCCGGGATCCAGCCGGCCGCGGTGACCGCGCTGCTCGCCCTGCTGCTGGCACTGGCCGCCCCGCTCTCCCGCCCGGTGCTGGCCGTCCCGGTGGTGCTGCTCCAGGCCGTCACCGCGGCCGGCTGGTTCCGGCTGAACGGCATGTGGCCGGCCCGGCAGGGCATCGCGCTGGCCTTCCTGGGTGGCGTGGCCACCGACGCCGGCCTGCTCGCCACCCCGCCGGAGGACGCGCCGCTGGTGGCCCTCGGCACGCTCGGCGTGTGGTGCCTGCTCGTCCTCGTCCTCCAGCTGCGCAACCGCAGCAGCGCCGACGAGCGGATGTACGCGCTCACCGCGGGCCTGACCTCGTCCGCGCTGGCGGTGCTCGCCGCGGGCCAGCTGGCCGCGGAGCCGGACGCGGTGGTGGTGGGCGCCGCCGCGGTGGCCCTGGCGGTGCTCCTCCGCGCGCTGCCGCTGCCCGGTCCCGTCACCCTGGTACTGGGGCTGCTGGCGGGCGCCGGCGGCGGCTGGGCCGCGGCGCAGCTGACCGGCCTGGGCACCACCGCGGGCGCGCTGCTCGGCCTGGCCGCCGCCGGCTGCGCCCTGATCGGCCTGCGGGTGGCCAGTTACGACTACCCGTCGAAGTTCGTGCACATGACCGCGGGCGTGGCCCTGCCGCTGGCCCTGGCGGCCCCGGCGGTCTACGTCCTGGGCCGGGCCCTGGGGTAGCCGGGCCCGCCGGCCACCCCCCGCGGCGGCGGCCGTACGGAGCGCACGATCCGGCGCCCGGTACGGCCGCCGTTGCCGTTCGCCCGACCCGGTCGTCTAGGGTTCCCCGGAAGCGCGGGCTGGGGGCCCGCGCCCGTACTGGACCGGACGAACCGGCCGGGAGCCGTCCCGGCCGCCACAAGTGGGGGTTGGTTCGATGCGCGCACTGAAGGTGCTGCTCGTCCTCGTCGTCATATTCGGCGGGCTGTTCGTGGCGGCCGACCGCTTCGCGGTCAACTTCGCCGAGAACAAGGCCGCGGACAAGCTCCGCAACATGCAGGGCGTCACCTCCACGCCGGAGGTGTCCATCAAGGGCTTCCCGTTCCTGACCCAGGTCGCCGGGCGGAACCTCGACGAGGTGGACGCCGACCTCGATCACGTCGCGGCCCGCTCCGAGGGCCGCACGCTGACCCTCAAGCACCTCTCGGCGCAGTTCCGCGACGTGGCGCTGACCAGCGACTACACCTCGATCGAGAGCGCCGCGTCGGCCACCGCCACGGCCGAGATCTCCTACGCGGACATGACCAACGCGGCCGGCGGCGGCGTCAAGATCTCCTACGGCGGCGAGAAGGACGGCCGCGCCCGGGTGAAGATCTCGCCCAACGTCCCGCTGCTCAGCTCCTTCGACGTCACCGGCTCGATCAGCGTGCACGGCAACACCGTCCAGGTGCGGGCCGACAGCCTGCCGGCGATGTGCCGGGCGCTCCCGGGCTGCGAGAGCAAGGTGCGGGCGCAGACCGACCACGGCTGGAAGCTGGACCAGCTGCCCGGCAACCTCAAGCTGGAGAAGGTCACCACCACCGCGCAGGGCATCTCCGTCACCGCGTCGGGCACCGACGTCAAGCTCACCGGCTGAGCCGGCCCGGCCGGCGGCGGCCCTCCCCACCGGACCGCCGCCCGTCCACCTGCTGAGACACCCGGGTCCGTACGCCAGACCCCCCACCGGCGACGGCGCCCCGCCGGGCCGCGCGCACCCGCGCGCCCGGCCCTCTCATCCCGCATCGCGGACAATCTCATCTCGCCATATGACACACCGGTGACACGCCGCACTCTCCGTCCCTACGATCGGAGCCATGCAGAGCGCATGGAGCGGTCTCCGTCCACGGGGACAGGCGGTACTGACGAAGCGGCGGGCAGTCGACCTGTGCCGTGTCGCCGCCATGCTCTGTCGCCCTTCCTGACGGGCCCTTCGCACCCCGTCGCCCTCCCGGCCGGCCCGCCTCCCGGTGCCGCGCCCCCACGAGTTCCCCGCACAGCGCCGCGCGCCTCTTTGGTCGCGCCGCGCCCGCTGGTGTACCCGTGCACCCCTCAGACCTGCCCCCGCAACTGCCCCGGAGGAGAGAAGCAATGAGCCGTAGCGACGTCCTGGTAGACGCCGACTGGGTCGAGGCCCACCTGGACGACCCGAAGGTCGTCATCGTCGAGGTCGACGAGGACACCTCGGCCTACGACAAGAACCACATCAAGAACGCGGTCCGGATCGACTGGAAGCAGGACCTCCAGGACCCGGTCCGCCGCGACTTCGTCGACCAGGAGGGCTTCGAGAAGCTGCTCTCCGCGAAGGGCATCGCCAACGACGACACCGTCGTCCTCTACGGCGGCAACAACAACTGGTTCGCGGCCTACGCCTACTGGTACTTCAAGCTCTACGGCCACGACAGCGTCAAGCTCCTCGACGGCGGCCGCAAGAAGTGGGAGCTGGACTCCCGCGACCTGGTCGACGGCTCCGAGGTCCCGCAGCGCCCGGCCACCGACTACAAGGCCAAGGCCCAGGACACCTCCATCCGCGCCTTCCGCGACGACGTGGTCGCCGCGATCGGCGCCAAGAACCTGGTCGACGTCCGGTCGCCCGACGAGTTCAGCGGCAAGCTGCTGGCCCCCGCGCACCTCCCGCAGGAGCAGTCGCAGCGCCCCGGCCACGTGCCCAGCGCCCGCAACATCCCCTGGTCGAAGAACGCCAACGACGACGGCACCTTCAAGTCGGACGAGGAGCTGACGGCCCTCTACGAGCAGGAGTCCGTGGACCTGTCCAAGGACACCATCGCCTACTGCCGGATCGGCGAGCGCTCCGCGCTGACCTGGTTCGTCCTGCACGAGCTGCTCGGCCAGTCCAACGTCAAGAACTACGACGGCTCCTGGACCGAGTACGGCTCGCTGGTCGGCGTCCCGATCGAGCTCGGCGCCGGCAAGTAGTCCCGACCAGCCCTCCCCTCCCTACCCCTCAAGGAAGTACCGCTATGTGTGGAGCACAGGCCGGCGGCCCGGACGCCTCGACCATCAAGCCCGGTGAGACCACGATCCAGGGCAGCGTGACCCGCGACGGCGAGCCCGTCACCGGTTACGTCCGCCTGCTGGACAGCACCGGCGAGTTCACCGCCGAGGTCCCCACCTCGGCGACCGGACAGTTCCGCTTCTACGCGGCCGAGGGCACCTGGACGGTGCGCGCCCTCGTGCCGGGCGCCACCGCGGACCGCACGGTCGTCGCCCGGAAGGGCGGGCTGGCGGAGGTCGCCATCGCCGTCTGACGGCACGCGCGCGACGGACCCGCGACCCGGGTCCGTACGGCCGAAGGGCCGCACCCCAGGGGTTTGGACGCCTTGGCTGTGGGGTGCGGCCCTTCGTGCCGCCGCGGCGCCCACCGGTCCCCGCACGGACCGTGGGCGCCGCACTTCTTTCCCGCGGGCCGCGGTCTTACCGTGGAGGTATGTACGCGCCCGCGCGCCGCCGGCCCACCCCGCCGCAGCGCCGCCACCGCCGGTACTTCGCCCTGATGGGCGTGTGCCTGGCGCTGTTCGTGCTGGCGTGGAGCGTGGTGCGGCTGTGGTCGGTGCCGGCCGCGGTCGCGATGTGCGTGGTCGCCATGGTCATCCCGCCGGTCGCGGCGGTCGTCGGCAACCGCCGGGAGCCCGGCGAACGCTGGTGGGACGAGTCCGGGGACCCGGAGTCGGACCGCTGGTGGCGCGAGCTGGACGACCGGGACGACGAGCAGCGCCGCCGGGGCTGACGCCGCCGGCGGCCACCGCCGCGCTCCGCACGGGCCCGCGCCGGGCCCGCCCGGCTCAGTAGACCAGCGCCTGGACGCCGTCCGGCATGATCTCGCTGACGAAGAGCTGCGAGCCGGCGATGCCCGCGCCCTCGATCAGGTCCTTGTCCTCGATACCGCGCCGGGCCGCGCACTGCGTGCAGACCGTGATCGCCCCGCCGCCCGCGCGGATGCCCTCGATCAGCTCCGGCAGCGGCGCCGCGTGCGGCAGCTCGAACTCCGCCGCCCGCCCGGGCAGCGCGAACCACACCGATTCCCCGGTCAGCCACAGCGACACCTCGACGCCGCTGGCCACCGCCACCGCCGCCACCGTGAACGCCTGCGAGCACCGCTCGGGCGCGTCCGCGCCCGCCGTCACCTTGATCACCAGCTTCTTGGCCATGCCCCCAGCGTAGGCGCGGCGGGCGCCGGGGGCCGCGAACGGCGGCCGGTGGACCTCACAGCGCCGCCGCCGGTGGCGCCGACTAGACTCGCAGGCGGTCCGTAACCCTCACCCTCCGCCCAAGGAGCGCGCTCGTGCTTGAGGCATTCTTCACCACCCTGCTGGTTCTGGTCGCCGTCGGCGTGATCGCCTTCGCCGGGCTGACCTGGAAGAAGCTGTACCAGGGCCAGCGCTGACCGCCCCCCTTGCCCACCCCTCACAGGAGCGCCTCGCGCGCCCCTGCCCCGACACGACAGATCGCCTGAGCTCATGATCGAGATCCCGTCCGACCTGAACCCGTCGCTGGTGCCGCTCGCCTTCCTCCTCGGCCGCTGGGAGGGTGCGGGGGTCTTCGACTTCCCCGGCGCCGAGAAGTGCAACTTCGGCCAGGAAGTCACCTTCAGCCACGACGGCCGCGACTTCCTCGAATACACCTCCCGCACCTGGGTGCTCGACAGCGAGGGCAAGCAGGTCCGCCCGCTGGAGACCGAGACCGGCTTCTGGCGCGTCGGCGCGGACCGCAAGGTCGAGGCCGTGATGACCCGCGACCAGGGCGTCGTCGAGATCTGGTACGGCGAGCTGGCCGACAAGAAGCCGCAGATCGACCTGGCCACCGACGCCATCGCGCGGACCGCGGCGGCCGGCCCGTACACCGGCGGCAAGCGGCTCTACGGCTACGTCAAGGGCGACCTGATGTGGGTCGGTGAGCGCGCCACTCCCGAGGTGCCGCTGCGCCCCTACATGTCCGCGCACCTGAAGAAGGTCGCCGACCTCAAGGAGTGGGCCGAGAGCCTGCCCGACGACATGCCCGACGGCGTCTCCTTCTTCCGCCCGGACGGCACGCCGTACGAGGGCTGACGGCCCGGCCGGGGCCGCCCCGGCACCCCGACAACTGCATGACGCGCCCCGCGGGGGAAGTCCGGTGAGAGTCCGGCGCTGACCCGCAACGGTAAGCGGACGCCCCTGCCCGGGGCGCGCTCCGCGAGCCCGATCGCCCGCGGCGGCGCCGGATCCACACCAACTCGCCGTGGACTGCGAGGGGATGCCGCCGCCGCCCGGCTCCGGGCCGCCGCTCCTTTCCGTACGCACGCGGCCCGAGCCGAAGGCTTCACCACCCTTGGCGCGCACCGCCGACCCCGCCCTCCGCACCGGCCCCCGGACCGCCCGCACGCTCCCCCTGGCCGCCGCCCTCACCACCGTGCTGCTCGCCTCCCTGCTCTGCGGGACCGCGCTCGGCGCCGCCGGCATCGGCTGGCCGCAGGTGCTGCGCCACCTCGGCGCGGGGCTGACCGGCGGCACCCTCCGGCCGGACGAGGCCGCCGCGTACACCATCGTCTGGGAGCTGCGGTTCCCGCGCGCCGTGCTCGCCGCGGTGGTCGGCGCCGGCCTGTCCGCCATCGGCGTCGCCGTCCAGGCGCTGGTCCGCAACGCGCTCGCCGACCCGTTCGTGCTGGGCATCTCCTCCGGCGCGGCGGTCGGCGCCAACGCCGTCCTGCTCTTCGGCGCGCTCGCCTCGCTGGGCGTCTGGGCGCTGTCGGTCTCCGCGTTCGCCTCCGCGCTGCTGGCCATGGCCCTGGTCTACGCCGCCGCCCGCACCGCGCACGGGCTGACGCCGATGCGGCTGGTGCTCACCGGCACCGCGATGTACTACGGCTTCTCCGCGGTCACCACCTTGATGGTGTTCACCGCCGACCGCGGCGAAGCGGCCCGCTCGGCCATGATGTGGCTGCTCGGCAGCCTCGGCGGCGCCGGCTGGGGTTCGGTCCCGATCGCCGCGCTCGCCGTCGCCGCCGCCCTGGTCCACCTGCGGTGCTCGGCCGGCCGGCTGAACGCGCTGGCGATGGGCGACGAGACCGCCGCCGCGCTCGGCGTGGATCCCGGGCGGCTGCGCCGCGAGCTGTTCGTGGTGGCCGCCGCGGCCACCGGCGCGGTGGTCGCGGTCAGCGGCGCGATCGGCTTCGTCGGGCTGATGGTGCCGCACGCCACCCGGATGCTGGTCGGCGCGGACCACCGCCGGGTGCTGACCGTCGCCCCGCTGCTCGGCGCGGTCCTGCTGGTCTGGGTCGATGTGCTCTCCCGGGTGCTGCTGGCGCCCGTGGAACTCCCGGTCGGGGTGGTCACCGCGGTGCTCGGCGTGCCCTGCTTCGTGCTGCTGATGCGGCGGCGCGGCTACACCTTCGGAGGCGGTGCCTGATGCGGCTGGACATCACCGGAGTGTCGGTGGAGGTGGCCGGGCGGCGCCTGGTCCACGACATCACCCTCACCGCGGGCAGCGGGCGCCTCATCGGGCTCGTCGGCCCCAACGGCAGCGGCAAGTCGACCCTGCTGCGCTGCGTCTACCGGGCGCTGCGCCCGGCCGCGGGCGCGGTCCGCCTGGACGGCACCGACCTGCACGCGCTGCCCGCCCGCGAGGCCGCCCGCCGGCTGGCCGCGCTGCCCCAGGAGGGCGGCACCGACTTCGACTTCACCGCCGCCGAGGTCGTCGCGATGGGCCGGCTGCCGCACCAGCGCGGCTCCGGCGCGGCCTCCGCCGCCGACCGGGACGTCTGCGCCCGGGCGCTGGCCCGGGTCGGCGCCGCCCACCTGGCGCGGCGCGGCTTCCTCGGCCTGTCCGGCGGCGAGAAGCAGCGCGTCCTGATCGCCCGCGCGCTCGCCCAGGAACCGCGGGTGCTGGTCCTCGACGAACCCACCAACCACCTCGACATCGCCCAGCAGTTGGAGGTCCTGGCGCTGGTCCGGGACAGCCGCCTGACCGTGCTCGCCGCGCTGCACGACCTGAACCTGGCCGCCGTGCACTGCGATGAGCTGTACGTCCTGTCCGGCGGCCGGATCGCCGCGTCCGGCCCGCCGCACGACGTCCTCACCCCGCCGCTGCTGGCCGAGGTCTTCGGCGTCCGCGCGCACCGCGTACCGCACCCCGAAACCGGCGCCGTCCAGCTGCTGTTCGACCGCCTCCCGCAGACAAGGACCCCCGCATGAGCGCCGCCCGCACCCGCCGCCCCGCCGCCCTGCTCGCCGTCCTCGCACTCGCCCTGGCCGCCACCGGGTGCGGTGCCCGCGTCGCCCAGGACCCCGCCGGTCCCGGCGGCCGCGCCGCCGGCGACCACCCCGTCACCCTCACCAACTGCGGTGTCCCCACCACCTATCCGCGCGCCCCGCGCCGGGTCGTCACCAACGACGTCGGCATCACCGAGATCATGTTCGCGCTGGGCCTGGAGGACCGGATGGCCGGTTACGTCATGCCCGACGACAAGGGCGACCTGAGCAAGGTCCCCTGGCGGGCCGCCTACCGCAAGGTCCCCTGGCTGTCGAGAAAGACCCTCACCCGGGAGATCGCCCTCGACGCCCGCGCCGACCTCGTCTTCGCCGGCTGGAACTACGGCTTCGGCGAGGGCAGCGGCCTCACCCCGGCGTCCCTGAAGAAGGTCGGCATCGACTCCTACGTCCTGACCGAGTCCTGCCACCGCGGCGCCGGCGGCAGCGCCCGCGGCGTGCTGCCGCCGCTGGAGGCCCTCTACACCGACCTGGCGGCCCTCGGGAGGCTCTTCGGCGTCGAGGACCGCGCGCGGGCGCTGATCCGCACGTACCGCGAGCAGGTCGCCGCGGCCGCCGCCGATGCCCCGGCCCACCGCCCCACCGTCTTCCTCTACGACGACGGCCGCGACAAGCCGCTGACCGCCGGCCGCTACGCCGGGCCGCACGACATCATCACCAAGGCCGGCGGCGAGAACGCGATGGCGGACCTCGCGGACTCGTGGACCACCGTCGGCTGGGAGACCGTCGTCGACCGCGACCCGGACGTCATCGTGATCAACGACTACGGCGACACCACGGCCGCGCAGAAGAAGGCGTTCCTGGAGTCGTACCCGCCGCTCGCCGGCGTCTCCGCGATCAAGCACCACCGGATCTACGTCATGGACTACGCCGAACTGGTCGAGAGCCCCCGCAACCCGGGCGCCGTCAGCGACCTCGCCCGCTATCTGCGGGGCGTGCGCACCGGCTGACCGCCCTCCTACACTGGCCGTGTGGTGACCACCGACTGGCAGAGCGACCTCCGCAGGCGCGGATACCGCCTGACCCCGCAGCGGCAACTGGTCCTGGAGGCGGTCGACAGACTCGAACACGCCACCCCGGACGACATCCTCACCGAGGTGCGCAAGACCGCGGGCGGCATCAACATCTCCACCGTCTACCGCACGCTGGAGCTGCTGGAGGAGCTGGGGCTGGTCAGCCACGCCCACCTCGGGCACGGCGCGCCCACCTACCACCTGGCCGACCGCCACCACCACCTCCACCTGGTGTGCCGGGACTGCACCGACGTCATCGAGGCGGACCTGTCGGTCGCCGAGCCGTTCACCGCGACCCTGCGGGAGCGGTTCGGCTTCGACACCGACCTGAAGCACTTCGCGATCTTCGGCCGGTGCGCGGCCTGCACCGAGCGGGCCGCGGCGGGCGGCGGGACCGCCGAGGGGAACGGGTAGCACCCCCGCCGCTGGCCGTAGGCTGGCACCATGCTGCGACATTCATCCGCCAGCCCCCTGCTGTCGCTGCCCGGTGCCGTCCCCGCCGAGGCCCCCGACGAAGGCGTCGCCGCGCACTACGGCGATCTGTTCCGGGAGCAGCGCGCGCTCGCCGACGGCGCCGGCTTCGTGGACCTCTCGCACCGCGGTGTGGTCACCGTCAGCGGCCCCGACCGGCTGAGCTGGCTGCATCTGCTGCTGACCCAGCACGTCAGCGAACTCCCGCCCGGCCGGGCCACCGAGGCGCTGATCCTCTCCGCGCACGGCCACATCGAGCACGCCGTCCAGCTCGTCGACGACGGCACGACGACCTGGATGCACACCGAGCCCGGCAGACAGGAGGCGCTGCTCGCCTACCTGGAGAGCATGACGTTCTTCTACCGGGTCGAGGTCGCCGACCGCACCGGCGAGTTCGCCGTCGTGCACCTGCCGGCCGGCTCGATCACCGAACCGCCCGAGGGCACCGTCGTCCGGGAGACCCCGCACGGCCGCGACCTCTTCCTGCCCCGCGCGGACCTGGAGTCCTTCGCCGCGGCGCACGGCCCGGCGATCGGCGTACTGGCCCTGGAGGCGCTGCGCGTCGAGGCGCACCGCCCGCGGCTGGGCCTGGAGACCGACCACCGCACCATCCCGCACGAGGTCGGCTGGATCGGCGTCGCGGTCCACCTCCAGAAGGGCTGCTACCGCGGCCAGGAGACCGTCGCCCGGGTCCAGAACCTCGGCAAGCCGCCGCGCCGCCTGGTCTTCCTGCACCTGGACGGCAGCGACGTCCACCTCCCCCCGCACGGCACCCCGGTCCGGCTGGCCGCCGACGGCGAGGAGGGCCGCCAGCTCGGCTTCCTCACCACCTCGGCCCGCCACCACGAACTGGGCCCCATCGCCCTGGCCCTGATCAAACGCAACGTCCCCACCGACGCCCCCCTCCTCGCCGGCACCACAGCAGCCTCCCAGGAGGTGGTGGTGGAGCCTTAGGGGACGGGCCTTCGCCGGGCGGGCCTTCGCGGGCGGGCCCGGCGGGGGACGGGCCTTCGCGAGGGCGGGCCCCGGCGCTCAGACCTCCAGCAGGACCGTGAACGGGCCGTCGTTGGTCAGGGAGACCTTCATGTCGGCGCCGAAGCGGCCGGTCGCGACCTGGGCGCCGAGCGCGCGGAGCCGGGCGACCACCTCGTCGACGAGGGGTTCGGCGACGGGGCCGGGGGCGGCGGCGTTCCAGGTGGGGCGGCGGCCCTTGCGGGCGTCACCGTAGAGAGTGAACTGACTGATCACCAGGAGCGGCGCCCCGTTGTCCGAGCAGGACTTCTCGCCCTCCAGGATCCGCACCGACCACAGTTTGCGGGCGAGTTGCGCGGCCTTGGCCGGGGTGTCGTCATGGGTGACGCCGACCAGCACGCACAGCCCTTCCCCGACGATCTCGCCGACCGTCTCGCCCGCCACCTCGACGCGGGCGCCGTTCACTCTCTGCACCACGGCTCGCATACCCGCCATCATGCCGGGCCGCCGCGGCGCCTCGGAGCCGGTACCCCCACAAGGGCCGTTCGAGTGCCATGGCCCTGCACACGGGCCGTGCGGAGTGGCACGATGCGTGCACGCGGTGCGTTTCACGGACACCATGCCCTGGATGCGGCACCGGACGAGGGGACGGAAACGATCCATGACCACACTCGGCGCCGGCCGGACACCCGGCCCCGTGCCAACCGCCCGAACGGCTCCGGCGGGCAGCCCGTCGCCGGCCCGTCCCGCCCCGGCCTCCGGCCGCACCAGACCGCCCGCCCCGGAGTCCCCGCTCGCCCCGGAGGCGCCGCACGCCCTGACGACGACCGCCTCCCCCGCCCCGGCACCGGCCCGCGCCGAGCCGGTTCGCACCAAGGATGACCCCATGCTCCAGGCAGGCCAGGCCCAGCCCGCCCGCCCCCCGCAGCAGCGCGACCGCTTCCGTCCGGCCGGCCCCCCGGAGCTGTCCGGGCTGAGCCTGCCCGAGCTGCGGGTGGTGCGCCGCGACTGCCAGCAGGAGGAGGCCGACCTCAGCTACCTGCGGCGGCTCCTGCAAGGCCGGATCGACATCCTGCGCGCCGAGATCGCCCGCCGCACCGGGCCGCACTCGCCGCTGCTGGACCGGCTGCCGGAGATCCTCACCGACCTGCCGTCCCGCCAGCGCTCGTCCGCCCGGCACGTGACGCTGGGCACCCCGCACAGCGAGGAGTACCGCCGGCTGGCCGACGAGATGCTCGGCGACGTCGAGCTGTCCGACCTCACGGCCCGTACGGACCGGGAGCTGGACGACGCGATGGCCCGGCTGATCCGCTACGAGCGGCAGATCTCGCAGCGCCGCCAGTCCCTCCAGCGCACCACCGACGATTGCAGTGCGGAAATCGCGCGCAGGTACCGTGAAGGTGAAGCGCAAGTAGACGACCTGCTGTCCTGACCGGCCACAAGCCGCCTCCGGGGCCGCGGGTCCCGTCCCCCGGAGGCCGGCCGTGACCTCGACGAAGACCTCGTCCTCACCCACCCCGATACCGAAGCAGCCGTCGTCCGCGGCGGCCGGCCCGGCGGCCGGCGAGCCGTCGCCGGTGCTCGCCGAGGTCGTCCGCTCGGGGTTCGTCGAGGGCCGGCACCGGGGCTCGCTGGTCGTCCTGGCCGCCGACGGCAGCGTGGAGCTGGCCATGGGCGACGTCGCCGCCCCGGTCTTCCCGCGCTCGACCAACAAGCCGATGCAGGCCGCGGCGATCCTGCGGGCCGGCCTGGACCTCTCCGGCGAACGGCTGGCGCTCGCCGCGGCCAGCCACTCCGGCGAACGGTTCCACCTCGACCTGGTCCGGACCATGCTCACCGAGCACGGCCTCGCCCCCGAGCAGCTCCAGACCCCGCCGGACCTGCCGCTGGACCCGGAGGAGGCGGAGCACTACCTCGCCGCCGGCCGGGTCCGCGACCCGCTCACCATGAACTGCTCCGGCAAGCACACCGCGATGCTGGCCGCCTGCGCGCGCAACGGCTGGTCCCTGGAGACGTACCTCGCGGCGGACCACCCGCTCCAGCAGCTGGTCCTGGAGGACGTCCGCACGGCGGGCGGCGAGGAGGTCGCGCACATCGGTACGGACGGCTGCGGCGCGCCCCTGATGTCGCTGTCCCTGACCGGCCTGGCGCGCGCCTACCGCCACTTCGTGCTGGCCGCCCCGGGCACGCCGGAGCGCCGGGTCGCCGATGCGATGCGCGCCCACCCCGAGTACGTCGCGGGCACCCGCCGCCCCGACACCTGGCTGATGCGGGCGCTGCCCGGCACGCTGTCGAAGATGGGCGCCGAGGCGGTGCAGGCGCTGGCGCTGCCGGACGGCCGGGCGCTCGCCTTCAAGATCGACGACGGGGCCACCCGCACCCTCGGCCCGGTCCTGGCCCGGGTCCTGCGCGGTCTCGGCATCGACGACCCGGTCCTCGCGCGGATCGAGGACGTGCCGCTGCACGGCGGCGGCAGCCGGGTGGGGGAGATCCGGGCGGCGTTCTGAGGGCCCCGCGGGCCCGTCCGGCCGGGCGGGCCCGCCGGACTCGCGGACCGGCCGCCACCAGGGCGCGGGCGGTCCGGCAAACCTGCATAAGGTGGCGGTGACCCGCAACACACATCCCGACCACAGCAGGAGGCCGGCGACCATGAGCGACGCGAATTCCCAGCCGCAGGGACCCGAGGCGATCGAGCACGCGCACGACCCCGAGGTGCTCCAGCTCGCGGCCAAGGTGTTCGACCTGGCGCGGCACGGTGACACCGACACCGTCGCCGCCTACGTGGACGCGGGCGTGCCCGCCAACCTCACCAACGACAAGGGCGACTCCCTCGTCATGCTCGCCGCCTACCACGGCCATGCCGCCACCGTGGAGGCGCTGCTCCAGCGCGGCGGCGACGCCGACCGGGCCAACGACCGGGGCCAGACGCCGCTGGCCGGCGCGGTCTTCAAGGGCGCGGACGAGGTGGTCAAGGTCCTGCTGGCGCACGGTGCCGACCCGGCGGCCGGGGCGCCGTCGGCGGTGGAGACGGCCCGGATGTTCCAGAAGACGGAGCTGCTGAAGCTGTTCGGCGCCCAGTGAGCACGGGGCCCGCCCCGGGCCCGTGACGCGCGGCGGCGGGCACCGGGGCGGGCCGTGGCGGCCCGCCCCGCCCCGCTCTCACTTGACCTCAACTTTAGTTGAGGTCCTAGCGTCTGCGGATGTCAGGGATCACCCGTCCCGCCGACTCCACCGCAGCACGCCACGAAGGGGCCCCCATGTCCGCAGAGCGCTACACCCTCGCCGTCCTCGTCGGCAGCACCCGCGAGGGCCGCTTCGCCCCGGTCATCACCGACTGGTTCACCCGGCACGTCGCCGCGTCCCACCCGCACCTCTCCCTCGACGTGATCGACCTGGACACCGTCCGCCCGTACGAACTCCGGCCCGGCAGCGAGGAGTTCCTCGCCTACGCCAAGCGCGTCGAGCAGGCCGACGCGTTCGTCGTGATCACGCCGGAGTACAACCACTCGTTCCCCGCGCCGCTCAAGCACGCGCTGGACCTGCTGCGCGCGGAGTGGCAGGCCAAGCCGGTCGGCTTCGTGTCGTACGGCGGGATCTCCGGCGGCCTGCGCGCGGTGGAGCAACTGCGACTGGTCTTCGCGGAGTTGCACGCCACCACGATCCGCGAGACGGTCAGCTTCGCGCTGCCGGCCGGACCCTTCGACGGCGAGGGCCGGCTGCACGACCCGGAACCGCCGGCCCGGGCCGCCGACGCGCTGCTCCAGCAGCTGACCTGGTGGGCGGTGACCCTGCGCGACGCCCGCCGGGACCGGCCGTACGGCGGCTGACCGGGGCCCGGCCGCCCGCTCTCCCGTCCCGGCCCGGCATGCTCGCCGATCACCGATACTGGGGTCCCGGGGGCGCGGGGCCGCGTGCGGTGCGGCGCGCCCCCCGGCCGCCACCGGGCGGCCGGGACTCCGGGGCAGAGGGGGAGGGAACGCCGATGGGCGGACGCAAGGGCTTCTACACGTGCGGGCTGGACGCCGCCGTGGACGTCATCGGCGGCAAGTGGAAGGTCCTGCTCCTGTGGGCGCTCGCCCAGGGCCCCCAGCGGTTCGGGCAGCTCCGCCGGGAGCTGCCGAAGATCAGCGAGAAGGTGCTCACCCAGCAGCTCCGCGAACTGGAGGCGGACGGGATCGTGCACCGCGAGGTGTACGCCGAGGTGCCGCCGCGGGTGGAGTATTCGCTGACCGGGCGCGGCGCCTCCCTCAACGAGGCCCTGGCTCCGCTGGGCGCCTGGGGCCGTCTGCACATGGCCCATCTGGAGGCCACGTACCCGTGCCGGCATCCGGACGAGGACGGCGCGGCGGCTCCGGCTCCGGCTCCGGCTCCGGCTCCGGCTCCGGAGGACCCTGCTGCACGGCCCAGCCGTTCCCGTCCGGGTCGCTGAAGTAGAGGAACGAGTTCCAGGCGCCGCCGGGTCCGTCGGCCAGCTCGCCGTTCTCCACATGCTGGACCGGCCCGACCGGGACGCCGCGGGCGAGCAGTTCCCCGTGCGCCGCCACCACGTCGGACACCACCAGCTGCACCCCCTGCACCGAGCCGGGCGGCACCGGCAGCACCCCGTCGCCGGTGCCGAGCACGATGGAGCAGCCCGAGCCGGGCGGGGTCAGCTGCACGATGCGGACGCCGCCGCCGAGCCGGATGTCCTGGTCGACGGCGAACCCCACCTGCTCGTTGTAGAACCGCTTGGCGCGGTCCACGTCGGTCACCGGAATCGGCACCAGTTCGAGCTTCCATTCCATGGCGCGCCGCCCTCGGGTCCCGGTCGACTTCCGGTCCGGCGCCCGGTCCGGTGGCCTGGCCCGTCGTCTCCCCCGGTCGCCGGCCCCGGCCGTCGTTCCCGTGGCCTGGGGTCCGCCGCGCCGGGGGCCCTCGGCCGGGCCGGCGGCCGGGCCACGGGTGCGGGCCGTGGTGGGGGCCGCGGGTGCGGGCCGTGGTGACGGGCCCACGGTGTCTGCCGGGCCGTGGTGGCGCCTCTTCCGAAAGTCTAGGGAGGCGGCCCGCGGAGCGCCTCCCGTGCCGGTCCGGCCGCCGGTCGGGACCGGCACGGGAGCCCGTGGGGCCGCGTAACCATTGACGGAGTGAGCACTCACTCCGTACCGTACGGAGCATGACGACTCCGTCACCTCCCCACGGGGACCACGGGAACCACGACAAGCACGAGAACCCCGACCACCACGGGAGCCGCCCCGCCCGGCGCCGGGCGCCCGGTATGAGCGCCGAGCAGCGCCGCGCCATGATCGTCGCCGCCACGCTGCCCCTGGTCGCCGAGCACGGGGCGGCCGTCACCACCAGCCGGATCGCCCGCGCCGCGGGGATCGGCGAGGGCACGATCTTCCGGGTCTTCAAGGACAAGGACGAGCTGCTGGACGCCTGTGTGGCCGAAGCGGTGGGCGTCGACCACGTCCTGCGCGAGATCGCGTCGGTCCCCCTCGACGAACCGCTGGCCGTCCGGCTCACCGAGGCCGCCGAGGCCGTCTGCGCCCATATGGAGCGCATGGGCACCGTCGTGACCAGCCTCCACGCCACCGGGCACCGCCGCGGCCGGGAACAGCCGCCGGACCGGCCGCGGACGGACGGCGAACCGCCGCAGGACGGGCGCACCCGCTCCTTCCTGGCGCTGCGGGACGCCGTGGTGGAGCTGCTCGAACCGGACCGGGCGGCGCTGCGGCTGAGCCCCGAGCGGGTCGCCGCCGCCTTCCTGGGCCTGCTCTTCAGCCGGCTGCCCACCCCGGCCGCCGGCGCGGCCCACGACCCGCTCAGCCCCGAGGAACTGATCTCCGTCCTGCTGCACGGCAGCCTCACCGACCCCGCCGACCCCGGGAGCGCCTGATGCCCGTCACCCTCAACCACACGCTCGTACCGGCCACCGACCACCGTGCGGCGGCCCGCTTCTTCGCCTCGGTGATGGGCCTGGCGGAGCTGCCGCCGGCCGGCCGCGACGGCCACTTCGCCCCGGTGCGGGTCAACGACACGCTCACCCTGGACTTCATGGCCGTCCCCGAGCCGGAGGGCCACCACCTGGCCTTCGACGTCGATCCGGAGACCTTCGGTGCGATCCTCGGCCGCCTCCGGTCGGCGGGGATCCCGTACGGCAACGACCCGCGCCGGCCGGACAACGGCCGCACCGACCACCCGCTGTGCGCCCGCGGGCTGTTCTTCCTCGACCCGGACCGCAATCTGTACGAGGTGATGTCGCCGGCGTGAGACCGGTGGGCGCGGCCGGTGGCGGGGCCGGTGGCGGGGCGCCGCGACCCGGCCGCCGGGCGCCGGCCCGGCCCGCTTCCGTGTCACCTGTTGACGAACGTCAGGCTCACCTCGTCGTAGCGGGTGCCGGCGACCTGGCCGGCCGGGGCCGCGGCGTCGATGGCGGCCAGCTCCTCGGCCGAGAGCGCCACCTCCAGGGCGGCGAGGTTCTCCTCCAGGTACTTCTGGCGGCGGGTGCCGGGGATCGGCACCACATCGTCGCCGCGGTGCTGCACCCAGGCCAGCGCCAGCTGGCCGGTCGTGACCCCCTTGGCCGCGGCGAGTTCGTCGAGCTCGGCCACGATGGCGAGGTTGCGCTCCAGATTGCCGTCGGCGAAACGCGGCTGGGTGCGGCGCACATCGGTCTCCGCCAGGCCCTCGACGGAGGTGTACCGGCCGGTCAGGAAGCCGCGGCCGAGCGGGGAGAACGGCACCAGGCCGATGCCCAGTTCCCGGCAGACCGGGGCGACCTCCTGCTCCGGATCGCGGGTCCACAGCGACCACTCGCTCTGTAGCGCGGCGATCGGGTGGACCGCGTGGGCCCGCCGGATGGTCTCCGCGCCGGCCTCGGAGAGGCCGAGGTGGCGGACCTTGCCCGCGGCGACCAGTTCAGCCATCGCGCCGACGGTCTCCTCGATCGGTACGTCGGGGTCGACCCGGTGCTGGTAGTAGAGGTCGATGTGGTCGACGCCGAGGCGGCGCAGCGAGGCGTCGCACGCCTGGCGGACGTAGGCGGCGTCGCCGCGGATCCGCGTCGGCTCGCCGAGGCGGTTGGCGAAGCCGAACTTGGTGGCCAGCACGACCTCGTCGCGCCGCCCGGCGATGGCCCGGCCGATCAGCTCCTCGTTGTGGCCCGCCCCGTAGAAGTCGGCGGTGTCCAGCAGGGTGACGCCGAGGTCGAGCGCGCGGTGGAGGGTGGCGATCGACCGGTCGTCGTCCGAGGCGCCGTAACCGTGGCTCATCCCCATGCAGCCGAGCCCCTGCGCGGACACCGCGAGCCCCCCGAGGTGGCGGGTGGGAATCTGCGTCATGCTGCTACCTCCTGGCACGTGCTCCGGATGAACGGGCCGGGGAGGGGCCGCCGGGCTGCCGGCCGGGCCCTTCTCCCCTCGACCCGTGCACGACGGTAGGAGTTGGAGCGCTCTCCAAGTCAACCGGCGCCACCGGCGGCACCCCGTCCCCGCCCCGGTGTCAGCCGGGGCCGCCCGCTATGGCGCGCAGGGCCCGGCAGTGGGCGGCGAACACCTCCCGCCCGTGCGGGGTGAGGGAGAGCCAGGTGCGCGGGCGCTTGCCGACGTACCCCTTGGTGACCGCGACATAGCCGGCCTTCTCCAGGGTGGCGGCCTGCCGGGACAGGACCGAGTCGCTGACCTCGACGGTGTCGCGGACGAAGGCGAACTCCGCCTTGTCCGCGGCCGCCAGGGCCGCCACGATGGAGAAGCGGACCGGGGCGTGGATGACCTCGTCCAGTCCGTGGCGCGGATGGCTCCCGGACCCTGCGGCGGTCTCCTGTGCTTCCGTCACCGCCTGGCCTCCAGAAAGCCGCCTATCAGCCCGGGCAGGGCCACCGCCACGGCTCCCGCCACCCACCAGGCGGCGACACCGGGGAAGAAGATGAGCCCGAGGCTGAGCACCACCCCGTAGAGCACCCCCCAGCTGGCGACCAGGACGGCGTGCCACCGGCCGAAACCCCGCCGGGCGACGCGCTGCCGGGCCGCGTAGAGCGAGAGCCCGGCGATCACGGCGGCCCAGAACGTGCCGCCGAACGCCGTCCCCCACGGCGCCTTCACCAGCCCGATGGCGAGCACCATCAGTCCGGCGGCGACGCCGAAGACGAGCTGATACCACACGTACCACCGGGTGCTCTTGCGCACCGTGATCCCCAGCTCTTCGGCGCGGGTCAGCGCCGCCGCCGCGTCGCCGGCCGCGAACTCCCCCATGACATCCCCCTCTCGTTGCGTGCCGTCAGGCGCCCTCGCGCAGATCGCGCGGCACCGCACGGCATCGCTCACGCTTTCGACACCCACCATGCTGACAAGAACTTTCCGAACTGACAAGTACTTTCCGGCCATTGGGCGGAGCGGCCGCGCCATGACCGGGTCCGGCGGGTCGGGTACTGTTGCCCCGGCCACCGGCGCGCACCGCCGCACCGGTACGCAGGCCGTCCGTGCAGTCCGCGCCCGTAGGAGGTGAGACCGATTCCCCGCCAGTCCAGGCAGGTGCTCCCGTCTCCCGTCCGGGCGTCCACCGGATCCAGGTGACCGTCCGACATCCGTGACCGGGGAGCGCCGTCGGCGCCCCGAAAGGTTCACCCCATGTCGTCGTCCCTCTCTGCGCGTTCCGCGCGCACCGCACCCTCCCCGCACGCCCCCGTCCCGGGCCCCGGTACGTCCGCCGTCGTCGCCAGGCTCCGCGCCGCCGGGTGCGTCTTCGCCGAGGACGAGGCCGCCCTGCTCCTCGCCACCGCCCGCACCCCCGGCGACCTCGCCGCCATGGTGGAGCGCCGGGTGGCCGGCCAACCCCTGGAACACGTCCTGGGCTGGGCCGAGTTCGGGGGTCTGCGGGTCGCCGTGGACCCGGGGGTGTTCGTGCCCCGGCGGCGTACCGAGTTCCTGCTCGGCGAGGCCGTCGCCCTCGGCCGCCGGGCCGCCGAACGGGCCGGACAGGCCGGACCGGACGGACCGGACGGACCGGCCCGGCGGCCCGTCGTGGTGGTCGATCTGTGCTGCGGTTCCGGGGCCGTGGGGGCCGCGCTCGCCGGTGCGCTCGCGGGGGCGCCGGGCGGTGTCGAGCTGCACGCCGCCGATATCGAACCGGCCGCGGTCCGCTGCGCCCGCCGCAATGTGGCCGCGGCCGGCGGGCGGGTCCACGAGGGCGACCTGTTCGCGCCGCTGCCCGTCCGCCTCCGGGGCCGCATCGACGTGCTGACGGCCAACGTGCCCTACGTCCCCACCGAGGAGGTGGGCCTGCTGCCCCCGGAGGCCCGGGAGTTCGAACCGCTGGTGGCGCTCGACGGCGGGGCGGACGGGCTCGACGTGCTGCGCCGGGTGGCGGCGGCGGCCCCGCGGTGGCTGGCGCCCGGCGGCCACCTGCTGGTCGAGACCGGCGAACGCCAGGCCGCGCGGGCCGTCGAGACGTTCCGGCACAGCGGTCTGCGGCCCCGGGTGGCCACCTGCGGCGAACGGTCCGCGACCGTCGTGATCGGGACCCGGCCGCCCGCCCCGGCACGGCCCGAAAGCCGCTGAGCATTGTCCGTGGCGCGCCGTACCGTTGGGACATGGCTTCGTTGAGCTACGAACGTCACTGTGCCGAAATCGTCGCCCAGACCGCCCTGTTGCGGACCCGCATCGAGGGTGCGGACGTCTCGGTGCCGGTGCCCACCTGCCCCGGCTGGTCCCTCGCCCGGCTGGTGCGCCACCTCGGGGAGGCGCACCGCACGGCCGAGGCGGCCGTCCGGAACGGGGCGCCCGACCCGGCCGGCGGCCCCCCGGCCGCCGGCGCCCCCGGCTACGACCACGCGGACGCCGCCACGCTCGGCGCCTGGCTGACCGAGGGCGCCGGCCGGCTGGCCGAGACGCTGCGCGCCGCCGGCCCGGACGCCGTGGCGGGGGCGGCTCCGGAGGGGACGGCCCCGGTCGGGACGGCCGCCTTCTGGGCGCGGCGGATGGCGCACGAGACGGTGGTCCACCGCGCGGACGCCACCTTCGCGACCGCGCAGGCCCCGGGCGGGACGGCCGCGGCCGAGCGCCCGTTCGCCGTCGTGGAGGACGTCGCGGTGGACGCCCTCGACGAGTGGCTGACCTTCGCCACGCGGCCCGAGGTGGTGGCGCGCCTACCGCGGCCGGCCGACGTCCTCGGCCCCGGCCGCACCCTGCGCCTCCAGGCCGACGACGGCACCCCGGAGGCCGCGCCGGACTGGCTGGTGGTCCTGGCGCCCGACGGCGTCACCTGGCAGCGGCCGCCCGCCCCCGCCGGGCCCGCCACCACCACCGTCCGCGGCCCGCTGAGCGAACTCCTGCTGCTGGTCTACGGCCGGCTGCCGCTGCTGGGCGCCGCCCCCGGCCCGGTGGGCGGCACCGGCGCGGTCGTCGTCCACGGGGAGATACCCCCGCTGCACGCCTGGCTGGCGGCCGCCGGCCGCTGGCACCGGGAGTGAGGCCCGCCGCCCGGTACGGCCGCGCCGGGCCCCGCCGTCCTAGGAGTGCGCACCCTCCGGCCACAGTTCCCGCCCCCGGCCGGCCACCACCGCGGCGATACGGGCCAGCGCCTCGCCGGCCGGCAGCGGCGGCAGCCGGCGGCCGTCCCGGAGGCGGAGCGCGAGGTGCCCGGCGGACGCCTCGCGGGGGCCGATGACGGCCTGGTAGGGGACGCGGCGGGCGTCGTGGATCCGGGCGCCGAGGCTGCCCAGGGCCGGGTCGGCGAGTTCGGCCCGCAGCCCGCGGTCGCGGCAGCGCCGTACGAGGTCCTCGGCCGGCGCCAGTTCGCCCGGGGAGACCGGCAGGACCGCGAGCTGGACGGGGGCGAGCCAGGCCGGGAAGGCGCCGCCGTGCTCCTCGATGAGGTGGGCGACGACCCTCTCCAGGCTGCCGAGGACGGCCCGGTGGACCATCACGGGCCGGTGCCGGGCGCCGTCCGCGCCGGTGTAGGACAGGTCGAAGCGGCGCGGCTGGTAGAGGTCGACCTGGAGGGTGGACAGGGTGGCCTCGCGGCCGGCCCGGTCGGCGATCTGCACGTCGATCTTCGGCCCGTAGAAGGCGGCCTCCCCCTCCGCGGCCTCGTAGGCCACGCCCGCGCCGTCCAGCACGTCGGTGAGCAGGGCCGCCGCGCGCCGCCACATCGCCGGGTCGTCGACGTACTTGCCGCCGTCCCCGGGGAGCGAGAGCCGGTAGCGGGCGGGCCGGATGCCGAGGTCGGCGTAGGTGCGGCGGATCAGCTCCAGGGCCGCGCGGGCCTCGTCGGCGACCTGGTCGAGGGTGCAGAAGATGTGCGCATCGTTGAGCTGGATGGCCCGTACGCGGGTGAGGCCGCCGAGCACTCCGGAGAGTTCGGCGCGGAACATCCCGCCCAGTTCGGCCAGGCGCAGCGGGAGTTCGCGGTAGCTGTGCGCCCGGGAGCGGTAGATCAGGGCGTGGTGCGGGCACAGGCTGGGGCGCAGGACGACCTGTTCGCCGCCGAGGTCCATGGGCGGGAACATGTCCTCGCGGTAGTGGTCCCAGTGGCCGGACAGCTCGTACAGCGCGCGTTTGCCGAGGACCGGCGAGTGGACGTGCCGGTAGCCGGCGCGGGCCTCGGCGTCGCGGATGTACTCCTCCAGGACGTGCCGTACGGCCGCGCCGTCCGGCAGCCAGTAGGGCAGCCCGGCGCCCATCAGCGGGTCGGTGTCGAACAGGTCCAGCTCGCGGCCGAGCCGGCGGTGGTCGGGGGCGGGAGCGGGGGCGGGTACGGGGTTCACGGTGGTCTCCTCGCGGTGGCGCGGGCCGCCTCTCGTGGAGTGCGGGCCGCGGTTCGGCCCGGCGAGGCGGGTGACCACACGGCGAAAGCCCCGGGGCACTCGCCCCGGGGCTTTCGGATGACGTCAGGTGTCAGCGCGCCGGGACGGGGTCCGGCGTCGTCGTGGACAGATCAGCGCGCTGCATGCGGGAGACGGTAGCACCGGCCCGGCGGATCCCACCACCGGTTTTCCGTCCGCGGCCGGACCGGCCCAGCGGGACAGCGGAAACCCCTGCTCTGACGGCACGTCACTCGATCACGTGGGGCAGGAACCGCGCGTACTCGTCCGTGATCAGCCCCGTCGACTCCCGGATGCCGAGCCCGGCCGCCTCGTCCTCCACGACCCAGGTGCCGAGCACCACGCGGTTGCCGTCGAAGTCGGGCAGCGGCGCCAACTCCTGGTAGCAGCACGCCTCCTCGCGCCGTACGGCGGCGGAGCCCGCCGGGTGGACGGTGACCCCTTCGCCCTCTCTGCCCAGCAGCGGCTTGGCGACGTAACCGGGGCCGGCGGCCAGCTCGCGGGGGCCGTCCAGGTAGGCGGGCAGGAGGTTGGGGTGGCCGGGGTAGAGCTCCCAGAGGACGGCCAGCAGCGCCTTGTTGGACAGCAGCATCTTCCAGGCGGGCTCGATCCACAGGGTGGTGCCGCTGGAGCCGCCGTTGTCGAGGGTGTCCAGGACGTGCGGGCCGAACGCGTCGGTGGCCAGCCACTCCCAGGGGTAGAGCTTGAAGCAGGCCCGGATGAAACGCAGCCGCTGGTCGACGAAGCGGCCGGAGAGCCGGTCCCAGCCGATCTCCTCCATGCTGATCGCCTCGGTCGCCAGGCCCGCCTGTTCGGCCGTCTCGCGCAGGTAGGCGACGGTCATCAGGTCCTCGCCGAGCTCGTCGGCGGCGGAGTGCGCGAAGTGCAGCGGGGCGCCGGGCGGCAGCAGCCCGGCCTGGCGCTTCCAGGCGGCCACCAGCCGTTCGTGCAGCGAGTTCCACTGGTCGGCACCGGGGAACCGCTCCTCCATCCAGAACCACTGGGGGCTGGCGGCCTCCACCAGGGAGGTGGGGGTGTCGGCGTTGTACTCCAGCAGCTTGGCCGGTCCGGTGCCGTCGTAGCGCAGGTCGAACCGCCCGTAGAGGGAGGGGAGTTCGGCGCGCCGGTGCCAGGCTTCGGTGACCCGGGCGGCCAGCCGCGGGTCGGTCAGGCCGAGGTCGGCGAACCGGTCGCGGGTGACGATGTGCCCGGCGGCGGCCAGGCACATGGCGTGCAGCTCCTCGACGGTCTCCTCCAGGGCGTCGATCTCGGGGGCCGTGAAGGAGTAGTAGGCGCTCTCGTCCCAGTAGGGGCGCAGGGAGTCGTCGGGGTAGCGGGTCAGCGGGTAGATCAGGCCCTGGGCCTCGACGGTGGCCTGCCAGCCGGGGCGGGGTTCGAGGGTGTGGCGGCGCACCGGCGTCAGCCGCCGGACGTGCCGTGGCCGGAGCAGCCGAAACCGCCGCGGTCCACCGCCTGGTTCCTGCTGAACGTGCCGCCCTCGGCGTAGCGCCCGGAGACCTTGGCGCCGTAGTACCAGCGGCCGGACGCGGTGCTGCCGGTGGTGGTGGTCCCCGAGCACCGGGCGGCGCTGAGGACGCGGTACCCCAGGAGGCTGTCGTAGCTCTTCGGGTCCACGCAGCGCTTGTCCGGCTCCGCCCCGCAGGAGGTGAGGGCGGCGGCGAGCGCCCCCATCGAACCGAGGATCACGGTGCTGGAGCGCAGCCGCCGCCGCACCGGTTCCCCTTCCGTCTTCCGAGCCACAGTTGGCCACCCCCGTATGTCCGAAAATGCTCTGTCGGTACGCGAACAACGTCTGCTCACCCTAGGGGCCCTGGCCCGCGGGGTACACGGGTGGGGGCCGACCTGACCGGCGGACCGGGGCTCCCGGGCCCGCTCAGCCGGTGTGCAGGACCCGGAAGCGCCCGGGCCGGGCCGGGTCCCGGTCGGCGACAGGCCGAGGGCGTCGGCCCGCAGCGCGGCGGCGCGGGCGGCAGGGCGCCGTGGCCGAGATACGCCACTCCAGCTAGCACTTGCTTGCAATAGTTAGCACTACCGTGCAGTATCGAGGCATGGCATCTCTCAACGTCGGCAATCTCGGCGAGTTCCTGCGGGAGCAGCGGCGCACCGCGCAGCTGAGCCTGCGGCAGCTGGCGGATGCCGCAGGGGTGTCCAACCCGTACCTCAGCCAGATCGAGCGCGGGCTGCGCAAGCCGAGCGCGGAGATCCTCCAGCAGCTGGCCAAGGCGCTGCGGATATCCGCCGAGACCCTCTACGTCCAGGCCGGGATCCTCGACGAGCGGCGCGGCCCGGACGCGGTCGGCGTCCACTCGGCGATACTCACCGACCCGTCGCTGAACGAGCGGCAGAAGCAGGTGCTGCTCCAGATCTACGAGTCCTTCCGCAAGGAGAACGGACTCGGCGGCGACGGCCCGGACGGCGCCGCCGCCCGGCGGCCCGCCGGCGGGTCCGGGGACGGGGAGCACCCCCATGAGGCAGAGGCCGACGGCGGCCCGCACGCCACCTGAGCAACCACGAACGTTCCAGGAGGAACCACGGCATGGCCATCACCGATGACGTCCGCAAGGCGCTGACCGACCCGACCCCGCTGTACGCCCTGGCCGGTACCGCCGACCTGGCCGCCGAGAAGCTGGGCGAGGTGCCGCAGCTGGTCGAGCGGATCCGCACCGAGGCGCCCAAGGCCCTGGAGTCGGTCCGCACCGACCCCAAGGACCTCCAGGCCCTGGTCACCAAGCAGGCCAAGGAGGCCCAGGAGAAGCTCGCCGAGCTGCTGGGCTCGCTGGACGGGGACCTGAAGAAGTTCCGCGACCAGGCGCAGGAGCTGGCGCTGCGCGGCGTCGGCCGGGCGGCCGAGGTCGCCGTGCAGGCCCGGGAGACCTACGACGGGCTGGCCGAGCGCGGCCGCGGCGCGGTGCAGAACTGGCGGGGCGGCGCCGCCGAGCAGGTCGAGGAGCTGGCGGTGGCGATCGAGCCGGAGCCGGAGCCGAAGTCCGCGCCGGCCGGCGGCGCGGAGACCGGCGGCCGCGCCAGGACGGTGCCGGCCAACGGGACCCGCCCCGAGGCCCAGGCCACCGCGTCGACCCAGCCGAAGAGCTCCGGGGCGAAGAAGCCGGCCGCGCCGCGCAAGCCCGCCGCGGACCAGGCGAAGAAGAGCACCCCGCCGTCGTCCTCGAAGTGAGCCGCCGGTGAGCGGATCTCCGCACGGGCCGGGCACGGGTGACGTGTCCGGCCCGTTGTCCGGGTACGGTGGGCCGCGAGAGGCCGCACAGACCGAGATGACAGACCGAGTTTCCTGGCCGAACGGCTAACGGGTGGTGGACGGCGTGCTGATTTACGGGTTCCAGAGCATTCTGAGCTGGGTGCAGCTCGCCCTCGGCGTGTATGCCGCCGTGATGCTGATCGACGCGGCCACCCGCCGCGAGGACGCCTACCGCGCGGCGGACAAGCAGAACAAGGCAATGTGGCTGATCTTCCTCGGTGCCGCCACGGCCCTGCTCTTCCTGCTGCCGATGCTCTCGTTCCTGCCGATCATCGGCGTGATCGCGGTGATCGTCTACACCGTCGACGTCCGCCCGGCGCTGCGCGCGGTGGCCGGCGGCGGACGCGGCCCGTACCGCCGCGGCTCCAGCTCCGACGGCCCGTACGGCCCGTACAACGGCGGCCGCTGAGCCCGCCCGGGCCGCCCGGGCCGCCCGGTCCTAGCGGCGGTCCAGCAGCAGGACCGCCACGTCGTCGGTCAGCTCCCCGCCGTTGAGGGCGCGGACCTCGCGCACCGACGCCTCCAGCAGTTCCTCACCGCGCAGGCCGTCCGCCATCTGGCGGCTGACCAGCGCGGTCATGCCGTCCTGGCCCAGTCGGCGGGTGCCCTCGCCGATCCGGCCCTCGATCAGACCGTCGGTGTACATCAGCAGGCTCCAGGCGGTGCCCAGCTCGACCTGGCGGCGCGGCCAGCGGGCGTCCGGCAGCAGGCCGAGCGCCGGGCCGCCGAACTCGTACGGCAGCAGTTCCGGCCGCTCCCCGGCGCGGGCCAGCAGCGGCGCGGGGTGACCGGCCAGGCACACCCCGGCGCGGTGACCGTCCTCGGAGATGTCGACGGTGCACAGCGTCGCGAAGATCTCGTCGTCGGCGCGCTCGTGCTCCAGCACCTTCTGGAGAGTGGCCAGCAGCTCGTCGCCGTAGAGCCCGGCGAAGGTCAACGCCCGCCAGGCGATGCGGAGTTCGACGCCGAGGGCGGCCTCGTCGGGGCCGTGCCCGCAGACGTCGCCGATCATCGCGTGGACGGTGCCGTCCGGGGTGCGGACGGTGTCGTAGAAGTCGCCGCCCAGCAGGGCGCGGCTGCGGCCGGGGCGGTAGCAGGCCGCGAAGCGGAGTTCCGAACCGTCGAGCAGCGGGGTGGGCAGCAGGCCGCGCTCCAGGCGGGCGTTCTCCTGGGCGCGCAGCCGGGACTCGGTGAGCTGGCGCTGGGCGAGGTCGGCGCGCTTGCGTTCCACCGCGTAGCGCACCGCGCGGCTGAGCACCTTGCCGTCCAGCTCGTCGCGGAAGAGGTAGTCCTGGGCGCCGACCCGCACCGCGTCGGCGGCCCGCTCGGCGTCCGTCTCGCAGGTCAGTACGAGCACGGCCTGGCCGGGGGCCATCCGCAGCACGGCCCGCAGGGCGGCCAGCTCGTCGCCGGGGGCGGCCGCGCGGCCCTCGCGGGCGGCCGGCTCGGCGGGCGTGAGGTCGAGCAGGATGCAGTCGACGTCATGGGTGAGCAGCCGCTCGGCCTCGGTGAGGTTGCGGGCGGTGCGCACCCGGACCTTGCGGCCGGCCCAGTCCCACATCTCCGGGACGTGGCTGTTGGGGTCCTCGCCGATCAGGAGGAGGGTCAGGCCCTGGGCGGGCGGTTCGGGGGCCGGCTCGGGCGCGTCGGCGGGCCCGGGGGCACCCGCCGCCGCGGAGGCCGCGGGGCCGGCGCCGTCGGGCGCCGGGCGGGCGGCGGTGCGGTCGGCCGGCCGCCGCGGGCCGGCGGGCGGCTGCGGGTGCCGGGCCTCCGGGAGGTCCCGGGGCAGCGGCGCGGGCCCGCCGGGCGGGGCGGTGGCCGTCCCGGGGCAGCCCCCGTGCGCCGGCGTGCCGGCGGCGGCCGCGCGGGCGGTTTCCGCGCAGCCGTGGTCCACCGGTCCTGCCTGGTGCGGCAGCACGGCCGTCCGCGGGTGCGGTACGGGTACGGGCATGGGTCTGCTTCCTTCCCTCCCCCCCGAGGGGTGCGGCGGGTGCCGACCGGCACACCGCCGTGCCCGGCGCGACCTCCGCTCGTCGGTCGGTCGATCGGGGCGGTTCCGGGCATCCGAAGGGCGACGATAGCGCCACCACCGCGGGGCGCGGAATGACCTTCGGCACGCGGCCTTCGTCATATGCCGGGGTGGGAACGCCATTTCACCTGGGGCGTCCCGGAACGGGAATGACGAACATCACCCCGGACAGCCGCATTCCGCTACCGGCACGTCACGGAAAGGCACCTTTTCGCGGTGCCGATTTCCGGCCGCCACGGGGCGCCGGGCAGCTGCGGAATATGTCCGGAACCACTCCCCGGTACGCGGCGGCCGCGCGCGTACCGGTCAGCCGGAATTCTCCCCGTCCGGGCGGACCACGCCGAGGATCGGCATCGTGCCGGCGCCGGTGACCGTCACCTGCCGGCCGGGCCGCGGCGCGTGCACGATCGCGCCGTCGCCGAGGTACATCCCGACATGGCTGGCGTCGGAGAAATAGATGATGAGGTCGCCGGGGCGGAGGTCCTTGAGCGCCACCCGGGGCAGCTGCCGCCACTGCTCCTGCGAGGTCCGCGGAATGGTCCGGCCGGCCGCCTGCCAGGCCCGCAGGGTCAGCCCGGAGCAGTCGAAGGTGTCCGGGCCGGTCGCGCCCCAGACGTAATCCTTGCCGATCTGTGAAGTGGCGTACGAAATCGCCTTCTTGCCCTGCTCGGAGGCTTTGCCGGTGATCTCCTTCAGGACGCCGGAATCCAGCCATTTCTGCTGGGCCAGGAGTGCCTGGTCCTCCTCCAGTTTCCGCAGCCGGTCCTTTTCCTTGGCCGCCAGCCGGGATTCCAGCTCTTTCGCCGCGTCGATCTTGTCGTTGATCTCTTTCCGCGCGGCGTCCTTCTTCTTGCGGTTGGCCTCCAGCTCCTCCCAGCGGTGGCTGGCGTCCTGTGCGTACCCCTCCAAGTCCGTTTTCAGCTGCGTGAGTTGACCGATCACGCCCTTGACGGCCTGCTGGCCCTTGCGGACCAGATCGGCGTTGGCGAGAAAGGACTCCGGATCCTTGCTGAGCGCCAGCTGCGCCCCGGGCGGGATGCCGCCGGCGCGGTACTGGGCGCTGGCCAGCGCCCCGGCCCGGCGCTTGAGGGCGGCCAGCCGGCGCTGCTCCCCGTCGATGGTGCGGGCCAGCTCGACGATCTTCTTCTGCTGGAGCTGGACCTGCTCCTCGGCGGCGTTGTACTCGTCGGTGGCCCGCTCCGCGGTGCGGTAGAGGCCCTCGATCTCCTTGCGCACCTCCTCCAGCGGCCGCGCCCCGCCACCGGGCGGCGGGGCCGGCGCGCGCTGCGCCGCCGTCGCCGGGCCGGCCAGCAGCCCGGTCGCGCACAGCACGACCGCGGTGCAGACCGCCAGTCTGCCGCCCCGTACGCCGCGTCCGCCCCGTCCCTCACCCGTGTCCCGAACGCCCTGCCGTGCCCCCTGGCTCCCCACCAGTCACCTCCGGTCGTTCCGCACCGATTCGTGCGCACCTTCGCGCGGATGCTGCCATACCGACCGGTAATGCGACAGGGCGACGGGCCGTTTCGCGGCGGCGAAGAGCGCCCGTCCGCCGGAACCGGGCACTCCCCCGGCGCACGGCCCCGCCTCCGCCGCCCCACAGCCGACGGCCGAGGTTCACCGTGCGTTCACTCCGCTCCATCGGCCGCTTCACCTGATCTGCCTAATTTCGGCCGTACCGAGTGCGCGGAACGCCGGAACGAGCCGGCACCGCCATCCCGTCACCCGCCGCACGCCGAGGAACGGCGCGCGCCCAGGAAGGAACTCTCGACAGTGAAGCTTCAGCGCAAGAACCGGGTTCGCGCCCTCGCCGTTGGCGCTCTCGCCGTCTCCGGTGCCCTGGCCCTTTCCGCGTGCGGCTCCGACAACACCAGCGGTGGCAGCGGCGGCGCCGGAAGCTCCGCGAAGGCCGCCAACATCAAGTGCGACGGCAAGGGCAAGCTGCTCGCCTCCGGTTCGTCGGCGCAGAAGAACGCCATGGACGTCTGGGTGCAGAGCTACGCGGGCGCCTGCCAGGGCACCGAGATCAACTACCAGCCCACCGGCTCCGGCGCCGGCGTCACCACCTTCCTCCAGGGCCAGACCGCCTTCGCGGGCTCCGACTCGGCGCTCAAGCCGGAGGAGATCACCAAGTCCAAGACGGTCTGCAAGGGCGGCCAGGCGATCGACCTGCCGATGGTCGGCGGCCCGATCGCGGTCGGCTACAACGTCCCCGGCGTGGACAGCCTGGTCCTCGACGCGCCCACGCTGGCCAAGATCTTCGACTCCCAGATCACCAACTGGAACGACGCCGCGATCAAGAAGCTCAACCCGGGCGCCAAGCTGCCCGACCTGAAGATCCAGGCGTTCCACCGCTCCGACGACTCCGGCACCACCGACAACTTCACCAAGTACCTCAAGGCGGCCTCCGGCGGCGCCTGGAAGCACGAGCCGGCCAAGAAGTGGGAGGGCACCGGCGGGCAGGCGGCGTCCGGTTCGGCCGGCGTCTCCTCGCAGGTCAAGCAGACCGCCGGCGCGATCTCCTACTTCGAGCTGTCCTACGCCACCTCCGGCAAGATCCCGACGGTCAAGATCGACACGGGTGCCCAGGCCCCGGTCGAGGCCACCGTCGACAACGCCTCCAAGGCGATCGCCGAGGCCCAGCCGGCCGGCCAGGGCAACGACCTGGCGCTGAAGCTGAACTACACCACCAAGGCCGCGGGCGCGTACCCGATCACCCTGGTCACGTACGAGATCGCCTGCGACAAGGGCAACAAGGCCGAGACCCTGCCGGCCACCAAGTCCTTCCTCACCTACATCTCCGGCAAGGACGGCCAGGACGCCCTGAAGGCCCTCGGCTACGCCCCCCTCCCCACCGAGATCGCCGACAAGGTCCGCAAGACCGTCGCCACGCTCTCCTGACCCGCCGGCGGCGGCCCCGGTCCGGCACCGGGGCCGCCGCCCATCCGGTGCACCGCCGCGCAGGAGCCCCGCTCGCTCCGCAGACCGGAGAAACCATGGACTTCACGACCTCGATATCCGACACACCCCCGCCACCGGCGACCCGATCGGTCTCCGGCAAGGCGGTCCGCCCCGGCGACCGGATCTTCCTCGGCCTCTCCCGGGGCTCCGGGATCATCCTCCTGGTGGTCATGGCCGCGATCGCGGCCTTCCTCACCTACCGCTCGGTGCTCGCCATCTCCGGCGACCGGGCCAACTTCCTCACCACCCTGGACTGGAACGCCACCGGCACCGAGCCGAAGTTCGGCATCGCGGTGCTGGCCTTCGGTACCGTCGTCAGCTCGGTCATCGCGATGCTCATCGCGGTCCCGGTCGCGGTCGGCATCGCGCTGTTCATCTCGCACTACGCGCCCCGGAAGCTGGCCTCGCCGCTGGGCTACGTCATCGACCTGCTGGCCGCCGTCCCCAGCATCGTCTACGGCCTGTGGGGCGCGCTCTTCCTCGTCCCGCACCTCGGCGGCCTCTACGGCTGGCTGAACGACTACCTCGGCTGGACCGGGATCCTCAGCTACGGCGGCGGGGCCGCCCGCTCGCTGTTCACCGTCGGGATCCTGCTGGCGATCATGGTGCTGCCGATCGTGACCAGCGTCAGCCGGGAGGTCTTCCTCCAGGTGCCGCGGATGCACGAGGAGGCGGCGCTGGCGCTCGGCGCCACCCGCTGGGAGGTGATCCGGATGTCGGTGCTGCCCTTCGGCCGCTCCGGCGTCATCAGCGCCTCCATGCTCGGCCTGGGCCGGGCGCTGGGCGAGACGATGGCGGTCGCCACGGTCCTCTCCCCGAACTTCCTGATCGGCGCCAGCCTGCTGGACCCGGGCGGCGGCACCTTCGCCCAGAACATCGCCAGCAAGTTCAGCGAGGCCGACACCTTCGGCCAGGACGCCCTGATCGCCTCCGGTCTCGTCCTCTTCGTGATCACCCTGCTCGTCAACGGCGCGGCCCGGCTCATCATCGCCCGCCGCAAGGAGTACTCGGGGGCCAACTCATGAGCGTCGCCACCAGCCACCGCCACCGCAAGGTCACCGAGCCCCGGACCCCGCTGGCGCTGAAGCAGTCGCGGCTCCCCCGCTGGGCGCTGCCGGCGCTGGCCGCCGCCGCCCTCGCGGCCGGCTGCGGCACCGGCCTGGCCGCCGGCCTGGACTCCACCGTCCAGTGGGGCCTGATCGCCGCGCTGCTCTTCGTCGCCGGGACGTTCGCGCTGACCGCGGCCGTCGAGGGCGTCCGGCAGGCCAAGGACCGGCTCGCCACCAGCGTCGTGTGGATCGCCTTCCTGCTCGCGGTGGTCCCGCTCGCCTCGCTGCTGTGGGAGACCGTGGCCCGCGGCAGCAAGGTCCTGGACGGCTACTTCCTGTCCCACTCGATGGGCACCCTGCCGGACGCGATGCCCGGCGGCGGCGTCTACCACGCGATCATCGGCACCCTGGAGCAGGTCGGCCTGGCGACCCTGATCGCCGCCCCGCTCGGCCTGCTGACCGCGATCTACCTCGTCGAGTACGGCCGCGGCCGGCTCGCCCGGACCGTCACCTTCTTCGTCGACGTGATGACCGGCATCCCCTCCATCGTCGCCGGCCTCTTCGTCCTGTCGGTGTGGATCCTGATCCTCGGCTTCGGCCCGTCCGGCTTCGCCGGCGCGATGGCGCTGGCGATCCTGATGATGCCGGTGGTGGTCCGCTCCACCGAGGAGATGCTCAAGCTCGTCCCCAACGAGCTGCGCGAGGCGTCGCTGGCCCTCGGCGTGCCGAAGTGGCGCACCATCCTCCGGATCGTCCTGCCCACCTCGCTCGGCGGCATCACCACCGGCGTGATGCTGGCCATCGCCCGGATCACCGGCGAGACCGCCCCGGTGCTGCTGCTGGTCTGGGGCGCCAAGACGATCAACAACAACCCCTTCGACGGCGCCCAGCAGTCCCTGCCGCTCTACGTCTTCCAGCAGTGGCAGCAGGGCTCCGACGCCTCCTACGACCGGGCCTGGGCCGCGGCACTCGTGCTGATCGCCTTCGTCATGGTCCTGAACCTGGTCGCCCGCGGCATCGCCCGCTGGAAGGCCCCCAAGGCCGGCCGCTGACCGCCCGCGGCCGACAGAAAGAAGCAGTGATCCCCATGGCCAAGCGAATCGACGTCAGCGGCCTGAACGCGTACTACGGCGCCCACAAGGCCATCGACGACATCTCCATGAGCATCGAGCCGCGCTCGGTGACCGCCTTCATCGGCCCGTCCGGCTGCGGCAAGTCCACGTTCCTGCGCACCCTGAACCGCATGCACGAGGTCACCCCCGGCGGCCGCGTCGACGGCAAGGTGCTGCTGGACGACGAGGACCTCTACGGCCCCGGCGTCGACCCGGTCGCGGTCCGCCGCACCGTCGGCATGGTCTTCCAGCGCCCGAACCCGTTCCCCACCATGTCGATCTTCGACAACGTCGCGGCCGGCCTGCGGCTCAACGGCAGCCACAAGAAGAGCCGGCTCAAGGACGTCGTCGAGAAGTCGCTGCGCGGCGCGAACCTCTGGAACGAGGTCAAGGACCGGCTGAACAAGCCCGGCTCCGGCCTCTCCGGCGGCCAGCAGCAGCGGCTGTGCATCGCCCGCGCCATCGCCGTCGAACCGCAGGTGCTGCTGATGGACGAGCCGTGCTCGGCGCTCGACCCGATCTCCACCCTCGCCATCGAGGACCTGATCGGGGAGCTGAAGGAGCGCTTCACGATCGTCATCGTCACCCACAACATGCAGCAGGCCGCGCGGGTCTCGGACCGCACCGCGTTCTTCAACCTCGCGGCGGTCGGCAAGCCCGGCAAGCTGATCGAGATCGACGAGACCGAGCGGATCTTCTCCAACCCGTCGGTCCAGGCCACCGAGGACTACATCTCCGGCCGCTTCGGCTAGGGGCCGCGCACGATCCCGGCGGCCGCTCCCGGTGTCCTGCGGTGCTGCATGGCGGTGCCACCGCAGGACGAAGGGCCCGCCCCCGCAACCCGGGGGCGGGCCCTTTCACCGTCGTGCGCGCCGGCTTCCGGCCGTCAGCCGAAGGCCAGCTTGATCAGCCAGAACGCCAGGGCGGCGACCAGCGCGGCGGCCGGCATGGTGATGAACCAGCCCATCACGATGTTCTTGGCGACGCCCCAGCGCACCGCGCGCGGCCGCTTGGTCGAGCCGACGCCCATGATCGAGGCGGTGATCACGTGGGTGGTGGAGATCGGCGCGTGGAAGAGGAACGACGCCACGTACATCACCGAGGCCGAGGTGGTCTCGGCGGCGAAGCCCTGCGGCGGGTCCAGTTCGATGATCCGCCGGCCCAGCGTCCGCATGATCCGCCAGCCGCCCGCGTACGTACCGAGCGACATGGTGATCGCGCAGGCCAGCTTCACCCACAGCGGAATGGCGTCGTCGGCCTTCTCGACGTCCGCGATGACCAGGGCCATCACCACGACGCCCATGGTCTTCTGGGCGTCCTGGAGGCCGTGCCCGAGCGCCATGCCCGCCGCGGAGACGGTCTGGGCTATGCGGAATCCCCGCTTCGCCTTGTGCGGATTGGCCTTCCGGAACAGCCAGAGGATGGCGACCATGACGAGGTAGCCGAGCACCAGCCCGATGACGGGCGAGATGAACATCGGCAGGACGACCTTCCCCACCACCCCGGACCAGATCACCTGCGTCCCGCCGGCCAGCGCCGCGCCGACCATGCCGCCGAACAGCGCGTGCGAGGACGACGACGGCAGCCCGAAGTACCAGGTGACGAGGTTCCAGACGACCGCGCCGAGCAGGGCGGCGAAGAGGATGCCCATCCCCTTGTCGCCGTGCGGGGTCGCGATCAGCCCCTCGCTGACCGTCTTGGCCACGCCGCTGCCGAGGAAGGCGCCGGCGAGGTTCATCACGGCCGCCATCGCCAGCGCGGCGCGCGGGGTCAGCGCCCGCGTCGAGACCGAGGTCGCGATCGCGTTCGCCGAGTCGTGGAAACCGTTGGTGTAGGTGAAACCGAGCGCGACCCCAATGGTCACGATGAGCGCGACAGTGTCCATGGCCGGCGCTCAGGACTCCTTGACCGCGATGGTCTCGACGGTGTTGGCGACGTGCTCGAAGGCGTCCGCCGCCTCCTCCAGGATGTCCACGATCTGCTTGAGCTTGAGCACCTCGATGGCGTCGTACTTGCCGTTGAACAGGTGCGCCAGCAGCTTCCGGTGGATCTGGTCGGCCTGGTTCTCCAGGCGGTTGACCTCGATCCAGTACTCGGTGAGGTTGGCCATCGTGCGGAGGTTCGGCATCGCCTCGGCGGTCAGCTCGGCCGCCCGCGCCAGCACCTCGATCTGCTGCTCGATGCCCTTCGGCAGCTCCTCGATCTTGTAGAGGACGACCAGGTCGACGGCCTCCTCCATGAAGTCCATGATGTCGTCGAGCGACGAGGCGAGGGCGTAGATGTCCTCGCGGTCGAACGGCGTGATGAACGAGGAGTTCAGCTGGTGGAAGATCGCGTGGGTCGCGTCGTCCCCGGCGTGCTCCGCCGCCCGCATGCGTTCGGCGATCTCGGCCCGTGCGGAGGCGTCCGCCCCGAGCAGTTCCATCAGGAGTTTGGAGCCGGTGACGATGTTGTCGGCAGACGCCGCGAACATGTCGTAGAAGCTCGTCTCCCTGGGGGTCAGACGAAAGCGCACGTGAAATCCTCGGGGTACATCGGATTCGGTCGAGTTGATGCTAGGCGCATCATCCGGCCACAGCTAACCCGGCTAACCGGCATTCCTTCAGTGTCGCCCATCGGGCAGCATGCTCTGCACGGGGTACCGCGAGTGCCCGCCACTTTCGGTACGATATACCCGCCGGGGGTATACGGATCGCCTCAATACCACGGGAGATGGCCATGACGACCACGGATGCGGACACCGGCGGCACCACCGCGGCCGCCGCGGCCTGCCACGGCCCGCGGCCGGAGACCGGCGCCCCCGGCGAGGCCGGCGCTGTGACCGATACCGCTGCGGAGAATCCGGCGCCGGGCGCCCACGGCTACGCCAAGCAAAAGGACGCGCACATCAAGCGACTGCGCCGGATCGAGGGCCAGATCCGCGGCCTCCAGCGGATGCTGGAGGAGGACGTCTACTGCATCGACATACTCACCCAGGTCTCGGCCAGCACCAAGGGCCTCCAGTCCTTCGGCCTCCAGCTGCTGGAGGAGCACCTGCGGCACTGCGTGGCGGACGCCGCCGCCAAGGGGCCGGACGCGATCGACGCCAAGGTCCAGGAGGCGACCAAGGCCATCGAGCGGATGCTCCGCAGCTGACACCGGGCGCCGGTCGCCGGGCCCGGCCGGTCAGGACGGATCCGCCGGCTCCCCGCCGGCCCCGTCCCCCCGGCCCTCCCGCCGGTCCCCGCACGGTGCCCCGGTGACGTGCAGCAGCTCGTCGATCCGGTCCGTGCTGAGCCGGTCCTCGCTCGCCGCCGCCGCGATCATCAGCTCCCCGGTGAGGTCGATCTCGGCGAGCGCCACCTGGTCCTGGAGCGCCGGTTGGCGATGGGCGGCCACGTCCGACACCTCCTCCTTCGAACGCCTCCCCACGCCGCGTGGTTAACGCCAGGGTAGGGACGGGCGCCCGCCGCGCACATGGCACGGAAGGACCATTTCCGCGCCGGGGCGCCGCCGCCGCGCACCCGGACCGCCCGGCCCGCGCCGGCGCACTCAGGTGGGCGGGGCGGCGATCTTCCCGGTGTAGAGGGACTCCCGCGCCGGCAGCCGCACCGCCACCGGCGTCCCGAACCCGTACAGCTCGGTCGTGGAGGTCACCGACGCGCCCTGGGGACGGCCGTTGGCGAACCGGAACCGCTCGCGGACCTTGCGCAGCCGCCCGGCGTCGTCCAGATACGCGTCGAACGGCACCACCCCGGTGGTGAACCCTTTTTCCGCCGCCACCAGCGCGGGGCCGGTCCGCGCCGTCGCCGCCCGGGCGGCCACCGCCAGGTCCGTCGTCCCCCGGTAGTGCCGCACCACCACCCCGCGCAGCCGCTCCTCCCCCTGGAACGTCACCTGCCGGGCCCCGCGGAGGAGTTCGGCGGCGGCCAGCGGATCGGTGGCGCCGCCGGTGACGAGATTGCCGTCCGGCAGCGCCGCGGTGTCCACCCGCACCCACTTGCCGGCCGGCACCCCCGCCCCGCGGTTCTTCATGAACAGCGCACCGGGCGCGAGGATTTCGGTGATCGGCTGGTCGCCGCCGCTGGGCCGGCCCGTCAGATCCGGCAGCACCACCCGCAACTGCCCGGTGCCGGCCGCGAAGTCGTAGCCCCCGGTGCCCCGGATCGCGACCCGGGTGCCGCCGCTGACCGTCTCCATCACCGTGCGCACCTTCGCGGTGCCGGCCCGCAGCAGCGCGTCGGCGCTGCGCCGCAGTTCCACCGCGGCCGCCGCCCGCCCGGGCGCCGCCTGGTCGTCCGCCGCCGCGCCGTCCGGCGAACAGCCCGTCGCCAGCAGTCCCGCCATCAGCCCCGTCCCGCACGCCACGGCCGCGGCGACCGCGCCGCCTCGCCTGTCCTGCACCACCATGCGTACGAGCCCCCTCGGCCGCTGTGCTCGGGACCGCCTGGGCCGGCCGGTCCGCTCGGGACGGTCACACGGCCCGCCGCCGGCTCGTCCGACGGGGCGTCGACCGATCCGTTCAACGACCGCACCGGAGCCTCGTCACGCAACGCCACCTGGGGCGCGTAGCGTGGCCCGGTGCCCGAAGACGACCCGCACCGCACCTTCACCACCGAGCGTGGTTCCTTCTGCCTGGCCCGCTGCGCCTGCGGCTGGACCGGGATGGCCCGCCGGGCGCGCTCGCAGGCGCGCACCGACGCCGAACGCCATCTGACCGCCGCCCGGGGCGCCCCGGGCACCACTTCCGGCACCGCTGACGGCACCGCCGCGGACCGCCCCGTGGAATGACGCCGTCCGTTCCGGGAACCCCGCACCCCCCGCGCCGCATCTGGAGAGTGAGGGCCACAACAGCATCGCGGGGCAACGGACTTCACCCGCGGCACCGGGCGACACGGGGGACGGGGCGCACCCGGCCGGACCGCCCGCGCTCCGGGGCCCCGCACGCCCCGGCGGCCGGTCCGACACCGCCGGCCGGGGCCCGGACCGTACGACACCCAAGGGGGAACCATCCCAGTGAAGCGGCGCACACTCCTGACGGCCGGCGGCGGACTCGCGGCCACCTCCCTGGCCTGGGCCACCGGCTGCGACGGCGCCTCGGGGGGCGCCGCCGCACGCGCCGGCGGTTCCGCCCCGGCCGGCGCCATGACCTCCGCGGCCGCCGCCCGGAGCACGGCCGGCCAGGCGGCCTGGACCGCGCTGGGCAAGGGCCTGGACGGCGCTCTGATACGCCCCTCCGACGCCGCCTACGCCACCGCCCGCCGGCTCTACAACACCCGTTTCGACGGCCTGAAGCCGTCCGCCGTCGCCTACGTCCGCCACCCCGGCGACATCGCCGAGTGCCTGGCCTTCGCCCGCCGCTACGACGCCCCGGTCGCCATCCGCAGCGGCGGCCACTCCTACGCCGGCTTCTCCAGCGGCAACGGCAAGCTCGTCATCGACGTCTCCGCGCTGAACAAGGTCGGCGCGCCGTCCGGCGGCATCACCCGGATCGGCGCCGGCGCCAAACTCATCGACGTCTACGAGGGGCTGGCCCCGCACGGCGTCACGCTCCCGGGCGGGTCCTGCCCCACCGTCGGGATATCCGGCCTGACCCTCGGCGGCGGCCACGGCGTGGTCTCCCGGGCGTACGGGCTGACCTGCGACAGCCTGGTCGGCGCCACCGTCGTCACGGCCGACGGCAAGACCGTCGACTGCGACGCCGGCCACCACCCGGACCTGTTCTGGGCGCTGCGCGGCGCCGGCAACGGCAACTTCGGCGTGGTCACCGAGCTCCGCTTCCGCACCCACCCGGCGCCGCGCGCCGTGATGGCGTACCTGACCTGGCCGTGGGCGAAGGCGGCGGCGGTGCTGGGGTCCTGGCAGCAGTGGGGCCCGGACCAGGCCGACGAGATATGGTCCACCGCGCACTTCGACGCCCGCCCGGGCGGCACCCCGGGCGTCTCCGTCGCGGCGTTCTCCCTGGGCGGCTACCGCGAGCTCCAGAACGCCGTGGACCGGCTCGCCGACCAACCCGGCGGCCCCGGCCCGGCCAGCCGCGTCAAGCTCACCCCGACCGGCTACCTGGACGCCATGGAGGCGTACGCGGGCTGCTCGGCCAAGTCCACCGCGCAGTGCCACATGCCGGGCACGCTGCCGGGCCACACCGGATCCGGCACCCTGGGCCGGGAGACCTACGCGGCCCGCTCGCACTTCTTCGACCGCTCGCTGTCCCCGGCCGGTATCCAGACCCTGCTGGCGCAGATCGAGACCGGCGGCCGCAAGGGCGTCACCGGCAACGTGGCGCTGACCGCGCTGGGCGGCGCCATCAACCGCGTGGGCACCGGCGCCACCGCGTTCGTCCACCGCCGGTCCCGGTTCCTCGCGCAGTACCTGGCGTCCTGGCCGGCCGGCGGCTCCGGCGCCGCCCGCACCGCGTGGCTGGACTCCTTCCACGGCGCGATGCGCCGCCACTCCTCGGGCGCGGCGTACCAGAACTACACCGACGCGGCGCTGACCGACTGGAAGTCGGCCTACTACGGTGCGGCCGCCGCCCGCCTGGACCAGGTCAAGCGGACCTACGACCCGCAGCGGCTGTTCAGCACCTTCGCCCAGGCCCTGTGACGCGGCGTGCCGGGCCGGGCGCCTGACGCCCGCCCGGGAACGCCGAGGGCCCGGCTCCCCGTCGGGAGCCGGGCCCTGGCCTGTGCGTCCGCGGCTGTCAGGCCGCCAGGTCCTTGTCCCGTTCGGCATGGTGACGCAGCGCCGGCTCGGCGGCCACCACCGGGCCGTGCTCCGGGCCGCGGCCGCCCGCCGCGGGCTCCGCGCCGCGGCCCGGGGCCTGCACCAGCCACCGCAGCGGCGACCGGCCGACCGCCGTCATCAGCGGCACCAGCGCCGCCTGCGCGAGCGGCGCCAGCAGCAGCGCCACGGCCGTCCCCAGGGCGAACCCGCCGATCACGTCGGTCGGGTAGTGGACGCCCATGTAGACCCGGCAGAACCCTTCGAGCAGCGCCAGTCCGATCCCGATCAGGCCGTAGCGGCGGTGCGCGAGGAAGAGGCCGACGCCGACCGCCATGGTGAGCGTGGCGTGGTCGCTGACGAAGGAGAAGTCGCTCTTCCCGGGGATCAGCACCGCCAGCCCCGCGTGGTCCTTGAACGGCCGGGGCCGCTCGACGAACCCGCGGATCGGGATGTTGGCCAGCAGCGCCAGCCCGGCGGCCAGCGGCGCCCACACCGGCCCGGCGACCGCGGCCGGGCCGTCCGGCCGCCGGCGGGCGGTCCACCAGGCGATCAGGCACAGCACTCCGAGGGCGGCGACGATGCCGTACTCACCGATGAACTCCATCGCGTGGTTCACCCACCGCGGGGCGTCCTTCGCGAGGCCGTTGATGCCGTCGAGTACGTCGACGTCGGGGTTCGGCCCCTCGAGTGCGAGTCCAGCCATCTGCGGTGGCCCCTTGTCTTCCGCGCGCGCGAGCGCCGTCGTGTGCTGCCTGCCCCCGTTGCCGATCCGTGTGGTCGCCGAGCGTGTACCGCCGTGAGCGCGGGCGCTGCCGTGTCCCCACGCCAGGGGAACGCGCCGCCCACCCCCGGCGTTCCACTCTCCACGGGATGATCACCAGGACGTTATCGAAGCTTGACCCGTCCTCGCAGTTCAGGACTTATGTTCACCCGCCGTTCCCGGAGGGGAGCGCTTTCGCGCCATCGGACGTCACCCGCGTGGCGCCGATGTAGTCCGGCGTATCGATCTTGTCGAACCGGATCACCGCCCCCGTGTAGGGCGCGTTGATCATGTAGCCGCCGCCCACGTAGATCCCCACGTGGTGGATGGAGCGCGGGTCGTTCAGGTCGTAGGCGAAGAACACCAGATCGCCGGGGAGCAGCTCGTTCCGCTTGGGGTGCGGGCCGGCGTTCCACTGGTCGTTGGCGACCCGGGGCAGCTCGATGCCCACCGAGTGGTACGCGGCCTTGGTCAGCCCGGAGCAGTCGAACCGGCCGCCCTGGTCGGCCGTGCCGTTGCCGCCCCACAGATAGGGCGTGCCGAGCTTGCCCTGGGCGTAGTAGATGGCCGCCGCGGCCTGCCGGGAGGGCGCCACCGGGGCGGTCGGCGCCGCGAAGCTCTTGGCCAGCGTGGTGATGGTCTTGACGTAATTCTGGGTCTCGCGGTACGGGGGGACGCCGTGGTATTGGATGACCCGGTACGCGCCCGCGTTGTACGCCGCGAGCATGTTGGCGGTGGCGTCGCCCGGCGCGCCCTTGACGTAGCGGGCCAGTTCGCAGTCGTACGAGGCGGCCGACGGAATGGCGTCCTCCGGGTCCCAGATGTCCTTCGTGCCGTCGCCGTTGCCGTCGATGCCGTGGGTCGCCCAGGTGCCGGGGATGAACTGCGCTATCCCGCGGGCGTCCGCCGGGCTCTGCGCGCGGGCGTTCCAGCCGCTCTCCTGGTAGAGCTGGGCCGCCAGCAGCGCCGGGCTGATCTCCGGGCAGAGCGTGCCCCACTTCTGCACCAGCGACTGGTAGGCGGCCGGCACCGCGCCCTTGGCCAGCCCGACCGCCCGGCCGGCCGCCCCGAGCCCGGCCGCCGCCCCGTACGTCCCGATCACAAGCAGCCCGACCAGGCAGAGCATCAGCCCCGCCCCGAGCCCGCCGGCCACCCAGAATTTCCGCACGCCCCAACCCTCCCCTATTCAGGCGCGGTTCACAGCCCTTTCTTCGGCCTCCGCGCGCGTTGCCGCCGCACCGCGGCGCACGGGACGGCGCAGGGGGCGCTTCGAACGGTGTGCGATTCCCGTCACATCCGCGCCCCGCCCCGGGCCGGGCCGCCCGCGCCGCCCCGGCAGTCATTGCTCAGCGTTATCCCCCGTGATACACACGGTGAGACAATGGGGTCCGGCGGACGGCGGGCGGCGCCACGCACCCGGCGCGCCCACCGGATCCGCCGAAGAAAGCCGCCGAGTCGACATCCGATGGCGTCTTCGTCGGAGAAGATAGAGACTGACGGTGCCGTGCGGTGCGGCGCGTTCCGGCAACTTCCCATAAAGGGGCGGTGAGTTCACACATGTACATTGCGGCCGAAAAGGGCGACATCACCACCATCATCGGCGGAATCGCCCCGGACTGGGGCCCGTTCGGCAGCCTGGGCAACGAGGCCCGTGTGATGGTCGAGGTCATCATGGCGGTGGCGATCCTGCTCTGCCTCGGCATCGCCATCTGGGGCGCCGCCAAGCAGCGGATCGGCGCGACCGCGCTCCGCGACACCTTCAGCGCCGAGCAGGGCAAGGGCCTGATCGTGGCCGGCCTCACCGGCGTCTTCATCATCGGCTCCCTGGGCACCCTGTTCACCATCGTCTACGGGATGGCCGTCTAGGGCCGGCCCGCACCGGGCCCGCCCGCGCGAGCCCCGTCCGGCGGCCGGCACCCCGGCCGCCGGACGCTCCGCGGTGCCGCGGGCGGCACCACCCCCCGCGCCCTGCCCGCCGCCCCGCCCGCCACCCCCGCGCACCCCGGCATCCGCCCGTCCCGGTGCCGCCCCCCGTGCGCCCCCGCCCGGCCCCGTGCCGCCGTCCCGTGCCCTGCCGTACGCCCCTTCGCCCCCCTCCCCGCCCGAGGCCCCATGCTGACGCCCCCTCACCCCGTTCCGCGGGGCCCTGCGCCGCGCCCTGACCACGCCCGCCACCAGCGGGCCGATTGGGCTGCCCGCGGCGCGGGGACAGGTGGTTCCGACAGCCCCGCAGGCCGCGGCGGGCGCACGGTGGACCAGGGAACATACCGCCCGAAGTCCCCCATTCGCCTCTGCCGCCCAGCAACTGAGGAACCGTCACGGTGAGATGTACTCGTACCACTTCACCCGAGCCGCCGCCCGCGCGGCTACGGTCATATGAAGGCGGCACACCAACGGCACGGACGGCGAGGGCGGCAGCGGCGATGGCGGCTAAGGGGGCACAGGCGCGATGAGTATCGGCGACGACGGGGGCTACGGCGACGGCCGCGGCTCCGGCACGGGCCAGACCCGGACCAGACTTCCCGACGGCGAGAGCGACACCTACGGCGCGCCCCGCCGCGCCCGGACCGGCCTGTCCAGCCGCAACCTCGTCACGGTGGTCGGCGTGGTCGTGCTGCTGATCGCGGCCATCGCGTTCGCCAACCGCGGCGGCAGCGGCAACAGCGAGACCGGCGCGGACTCCGCCGGCACCGCCAAGGACCCCGCGGCGGCCCGCCCCACGGCCCCCACCGGCACCAAGCCGGTCACCGGCAGCACCGCCGGCATCGCCTCCGGCTTCCCGCAGACCGAGCAGGGGGCGCAGTCGGCGGCGGCTAATTATGTGGTGGCGCTGAACAGCGACGGGATGTACAACGCCGCCCGGCGCCAGGAGATCGTGAACGCGGTCTACGCCCCGTCCGTCGCGGCCGCGCGCAGGAGCGAACTGGACAAGGCGTACGGCAATGCGGCCTTCCTGGCGCGGATCGGCCTCAAGCCGGACGGCACCGCGCCCCAGGGCATGACCTTCGTCTCCCGTGCCACTCCCGCCGGCACGAAGACCGAGTCGTTCAAGGACGGCACGGCCAAGGTCTCGGTCTGGTATTCCGCGCTCTTCGGCCTCGCGGGGACGACCTCGCAGAAGCCGGTCACCGAGAGCTGGTACACCACCACGTTCGACATGGCCTGGCAGGGCGGGGACTGGAAGGTCACCCGGTTCACGCAGAAGAACGGGCCCGCCCCCATCGGGCGGGACCAAGCGGCAGCGTCGGCGGAGGACATGGCCAAGGCCGTGCAAGGCTACGGAGGTTTCACCTATGCCCGGTAAGCCCGAGCACCGCCGTGTGTTCTCGGTCGCCGCCGCTCTGGCGGGCGTGCAGGCCCTTGCCGTCCTGCTGGCGACGCGGGCGGTGGCCGCGCCCCCGGACCCCTGCGACGGCTTCAGCGGCCCTGCGCTGCAGGACTGCCAGCAGCAGGGCCGGACCGGAGGGGGCTCGCTGCCCGGCAACCCCCTCGACAACAACCCCCTCGACCCCCTCGGGTCGCTGGCCAAGGGTTGCGCCAAAGCCGCTGCCTGGATTGTCGATAAATTGTCGGAGGCGGTGAAGGCGACGTCGCAGGTGGACTTCACCAATGCGGCGTTCCTGCGGCAGTACGCGGTGGTGTTCGCCGCGTCCACGGTGCTGACGCTGGTGCTGTGGCTGCTCGCCGTCGCCAAGCGGGCGGTGCGCGGGGTGCGGCTGACGGAGGCGATCAGCGAGGCGATCGGGTTCCTCTGGCTGACCGTGCTGGCGTCCGCGTTCACCCCGCTGATCCTCTACACGGTGGTGTCGGCGACCGACGGGGTCACCGAGATCATCGCGAAGGGGACGGGGGCCCAGACCGACACGTTCTTCGGGGCGTTCTCGCAGGCGCTGACCAAGGGGTCGGACATCGGCGGCGGCCCGATCATGCTGATCGTGGTGTCGCTGGTGTCCGTGCTGGCCGCCGGTGTGCTGTGGCTGGAGCTGGTGATCCGGGCCGCGCTGCTGTACGTCGGGGCGCTGCTGGGCACGGTGGTCTACGCCGGGCTGGTCGACAAGAACATGTGGGGGCACGTCCGCCGCTGGGCGGGGATCATGATCGCGGTGATCCTGGTCAAACCGGTGATCGTCATCGTGCTGGGGGTCGCCGGCGCGCTGTCCGGGGACAAGGGCCCGAACGCGTTCTCCGCGGTGGTGTCCGGTCTGGCCATCATCATCCTGGCGATCTTCGCCAGCGCGGTGATCTACCGCTTCGTCCCCGGCTTCGGCGACGAGATGATCTCGGCGCGGACGAGCAAGGGGCGGGCCACCGACGGCAGCCAGGCGGCCGCCATGATCTCCTCGCCGGCGGCGCTGGTCTCGCAGGGCATCAAGACGCACAGTTCCCGCCGGTCGGGCGGCGACGGCGGCGGCGCGCAGGGCGGTCCGTCCCGGCCGGCCGACGCGGTGGCCGGCGGTGTCGCCGCCCACGGCTCCCGCGGGACCCCGGCGGCCCCGGCCCCCCGCACGAACCCCGGTACCGGCGGCGCCCGCACCGGCAAGGCACCAGGAGGTGACGGGCGTTGAGCACGCCGTCCCAGCCGATCGCACCGCGGCGCACGTATCTGATCGGCCGCGCCCGGCCGAACGCCGTCATCGGCAAGAACCGGGAGACCGGCGAGGTCGCACTGATCATCGCCGGGGCGTTCCTGGGGATGATGTGCGGGCTGCTGGTGCCCTCGCTGCCGCTGCGGATCGCCTCCCTGACCGGCTTCCCGATGCTGGGGCTGGCCATGGTGTACGTGCCGTACAAGGGGCGGACGTACTACAAGTGGTTCGAGATCCGGCGGAGTTTCCGGCGTACGGTGCGCAAGGGAGGGGCGGTGTACCGCTCCGGGGCCATGGAAGCCGGCGTACGGCTGGACGGGAGGGAAGTGGAGATCGGGCCTCCGCCCGGGATCGGGCGGATCAACTGGCTGTCGGCGCCGTTCGGGCCGGACGAGATCGCGGTGCTGCTGCACGCGGACCGGCGCACGGTGACCGCGGCGATCGAGATCGAGGGGCCGGGCGTCGGGCTGCGGGACAGCGAGGACCAGGAGGCGCTGGTCGACCGGTTCGGCACGCTGCTCAAGCACGTCGCCAACGGCGACGGGTTCGTCACGCGGCTCCAGATGCTGGCGCGGACGCTGCCCGCCGACCCGGACGCGCACGCCAAGGACGTCGCCCAGCGCGGCGACGCGGGCGCGCCGCAGTGGCTGCGGGACTCCTACGACCAGCTCCAGTCGATGGTGTCCACCTCCTCCGAGCAGCACCGGGCCTATCTGGTCGCGTGCATGCACTACACCCGGGAGCTGGCCGCCGAGGCGGTCACCATGGCGCGGGCGGCGGCCGCCCAGCGCGGCGGGCTGCTGCGCCGGAAGCTGGACCGGGACGCCGGGCTGGCGGTGGTGATGGCCCGTGAGCTGACGGACATCTGCGCCCGGCTGACGGAGGCGGACATCCGGGTGCGGCAGCCCCTGGGGCAGGCCCGGCTGGCGTCGCTGGTGCACTCGATGTACGACCCGGACCACCCGATCGACCACATCCAGGCGATGAGCAAGCGCAACGCCTGGCCGGCCGAGCTGGACGCGACCGAGCCGACGTACCTCCAGGCCAAGACGCGGGAGTCGTCGACCCGGGCGCCGTGGTGCCACGCCACCGCCTGGGTGAAGGAGTGGCCGCTGACCCCGGTGGGCGTCAACTTCCTGGCGCCGCTGCTGGTGCACACCCCGGACGTGATCCGCACGGTCGCGGTCTGCATGGACCTGGAGCCCACCGAGGTGGCCATCGAGCGGATGCTGACGGAGAAGACCAACGACGACGCGGAGGCGAGCCGGGCCGCGAAGATGAACCGGGTCGTGGACCCGCGGGACGTCGCGCACCACGGGCGGGTGGACCAGCGCGGCGAGGACCTGGCGTCCGGCGCGGCCGGCGTCAACCTCGTCGGGTACCTCACGGTCTCGTCCCGTTCCCCGGAGGCGCTGGCCCGCGACAAGCGGACCATCCGCGCCTCGGCGGGCAAGTCCTACCTCAAGCTGGAGTGGTGCGACCGGGAGCACCACCGGGCGTTCGTGAACACCCTGCCGTTCGCGACCGGTATCCGCCGCTAGCCCGGTATCCGCCGCACGCCGCGAAAAGCCCTGGGAGGCGCGTACGTCATGGCCATGTTCGATCCGCTCGGTGCCCTCACCGAAGCCTTCACCAGCTTCCTGTTCGGGAAGGTGGAGACGACACGGCTGCCCGTACGCACCTCCACCGGCCAGGCACAGGCGGTCTACCTGCCGACCGCGGCGCCGGGGCTGGGCGACTCGGGCGTGATCATCGGGCGGGAGGTGTACTCCGGCAAGGGGTACATCTACGACCCGTTCCAGCTGTACGGCCAGCAGCTGCCGGCGCCGCACTGGCTGGTCCTCGGCGAGTCCGGCAACGGCAAGTCGGCGCTGGAGAAGACGTACGTCCTGCGCCAGCTGCGGTTCCGGGACCGGCAGGTGGTGGTGCTGGACGCGCAGGGCGAGGACGGCGTCGGCGAGTGGAACCTCATCGCGCAGGAGCTGGGGATAACGCCCATCCGGCTGGACCCGGCGGCCGCCCTGAACGGCGGGATCCGGCTCAATCCGCTCGACCCGTCGATCACCACCACCGGCCAGCTGGCCCTGCTGCGGACCATCATCGAGGTGGCCATGGGGCACGGCCTGGACGAGCGTTCCGGCTTCGCGCTGAAGGTCGCGCACGCGGCGGTGACCGGCCAGTACGCGGACGGGGAGCCGGACGGTGCGCGGGAGGAGGCGGCGGACGGCGGGTCCGGCGGCGGGGCGGCCCGGCGCGGGCGGCAGCCGGTGCTCTCCGACATCGTCGAGCAGCTGCGGCACCCCGAGCCGGCGTCGGCGGAGGCGATGAACGTCGACATAGACGATGTCCGCGCCTGGGGCCTGGACGTGGCGCTGGTGCTGGACCGGCTGGTCGACGGCGACCTGCGCGGGATGTTCGACGGGCCGACCACGGCCGGTATCGACCTGGACGCGCCGCTGATCGTCTTCGACCTGTCGCACATCGACCGGAACTCCATCGCCATGCCGATCCTGATGGCGATCGTCGGCGTCTGGCTGGAGCACACCTGGATCCGCCCGGACCGCAAGAAGCGGATCTTCCTGGTCGAGGAAGCCTGGCACATCATCAACTCGCCGTTCGTGGCGCAGCTGTTCCAGCGGCTGCTGAAGTTCGGGCGGCGGCTGGGCCTGTCGTTCGTGGCCGTCGTCCACCACCTCAGCGACGTGGTGGACGGGGCGGCCGCCCGGGAGGCCGCGGCGATCCTGAAGATGGCGTCCACCCGGACCATCTACGCCCAGAAGGCCGACGAGGCGCGCGCCACCGGGCAGGTGCTGGGGCTGCCGCGCTGGGCGGTGGAGATCATTCCGACGCTGACCCCGGGCATCGCCGTCTGGGACGTCAACGGCAACGTCCAGGTCGTCAAGCACCTCATCACCGAGGCCGAGCGCCCGCTGGTCTACACCGACCGGGCGATGACCGAGTCGGCGTCCCTGCCGACGGACGAGGCCCGGTCGCTGGCGCTGGCGGCGGACGCCGAGGCGGAGGCCCGGGCCGAGGCCATCGCGATGGAACGGCAGTTGCGCAACGAGTCGAGCGAGACGGTGGCGTGAGGCGCGGATACGACGAGGACGGGTACGGGCCCGGCTACGGTCCGGGGCACGGCGGCGGCTACGGGCGCGGGGCCGGCCCCGGGGACGGGCGCCCCAGGGGCCGGGGCATCCCCGACGCCCTGCTGGTGGGCCTGATCGGCTTCCTGCTCGGGCTGACCGTGGTGGTGTGGACGGCGACCGGCCTGGCCGGGCTGTTCGCGCACGGGGCCTGGCCGTCGGGGGTGACGTACACCGGGACGCCGCTGGCGCTGCGGCACCTGGTGTCCGCGCCGCACGACATCGCGGCGGCCTGGCCGGACACGCCGAAGGCCGAACTGCCCGGTTACGGGCTGTTCTGGGGCCTGTTCGTGGGGCAGCTGATGGTGCTGCTGGTGCTGACGATCTTCGTGCTGGGCACGGTCGCGCGCTACCGGGCCGTCCGGGCGACCCGCCGGGACCGGCGCCGGGCGGAGGCCGCCGCGGCGCGGGCGGCGCGTCCCGGTCCGGCGGCGGAGGCTGCGGTTCCGGCGCCGGCTGCCGGGGCGGCGGTGGCGGAGCCGGTGGCGGCGCAGCGCGCGGGGGCGGCGGCCGCCCCGGGCGGCACGGCGCAGGCCGCGGCCCCGGCTGCCCCACCTGCCCCGGCCGTTCCGTCTGTTGCCGCCGCTCCGGCTGTCCCGGCCGCCCCGCAGGCCGCGGCGGAAGCGGCCCCGCCGCCCGTCCCCGCCCCCTCCCCCGTCCCGGTCGGGCCCGCCGCCGCGGTCCCGCCCGTCCCGCCCGCCGAGGCCGCCGGGGCCGCCGGGGAGGACGACGCGGCGCTGCCCCGCGTGCGGTTCGGCAGCGAGCGGGCCGGCCACCGTGCCGCCGCGCTGGCCGCGGCCGCCGCCGCCCCCGGTCCGCTGGTCCTCGCCACCACCGACCCGTCCCTGTGGGCCGAGACCAAGGACGCCCGCGCCAAACTGGGCCCGGTGCTGGCCTACGACCCCACGCACCGCCTGGACACCCCGGCCCGGCTGCGCTGGTCGCCGACGGCCGGGTGCGAGGAGATCGGGACGGCCGCGGCCCGGGCCGCCGCGCTGCTGGCGCCGGTGCGGCCGGCCAGCGCCCTGGACTCGGCGGTCGCGGACGCCGCGCAGACCCTGCTGCGCTGCTGGCTGCACGCCGCCGCGCTGGACGGCCGCCCGTTCCGCCAGCTGCACCGCTGGGCGCACGCCGCGGGCGCCGCGCAGGAACCGGTCCGGATCCTGCGCACCAGCGCCAAGGCGTCGCCGGGGCAGGCCGGGGAGCTGGAGTCGGTGCTCACCGCGTACACCGAACGGCGGGAGCTGGCCAAGGAGCTGGTGGGCCGGGCGCTGACCGCGCTGTCCTCGGTCCACATCCGGGACGCCAGCACGCCGCTCCGCGCGGATTCGCTCGGCCTCGAATCATTCGCGGCCGAGGGGGGAACGCTCTACGTGGTGGGCGAGTCCATCGAGGACCCGCGCACCGACCCGGGTGCGATGCCGCTGGTCACCGCACTCCTCTCGCACGTGGTCGAGCACGGCCGCCGCATGGCCGAACGGTCATCCGCCGGCCGGCTCGACCCACCACTCACCCTCGTCCTGGACGACATCGCCGCGCTCGCCCCGCTGCCCGGCCTGCCGGCGCTGCTGGCGACGGGCCGGGAGCGCGGGCTGCTGACCCTGGCGACGATGCGCTCCCGGGAGCAGGCCCGCGCCCGCTGGCCGCAGGGCTTCCCCCCGGCCTGACGCCCGTACGCCGCCCCGGCGCCCCGGCTCCGGCCCGGCGCGGCCCGGCCCGGCGACCGGTCAGCCGGCCGCCGCCAGGGCCGCCGCGGCCCCGGCCGGCCGCGGCGGGGGCGCGACCAGGTGGCCGGCCAGCTCGGCCCAGTGCGCGGTCAGGTAGAAGTGGTCGCCGCCGGGCACGACGCGCAGCCGGAAGCCGCCGCCGGTGTGGTCCCGCCAGGCGGCCACGTCCCCCACGGGCACCAGCGGGTCCCGGTCGCCGGTGACCGCGGTGACCGGCGCGGCCAGCGGCGGTCCCGGCCGGTGCCGGTAGGTCTCCACGGCCGCGTAGTCGCTGCGGACCACCGGCAGCGCCAGGGCCAGGATGTCCGGGTTGGCCAGCAGGCGGGCGTCGGTGCCGCTGGTGCGCCGCAGCTCCGCGATCACCCCGGCGTCGTCCCGCAGGTGGACCGTGCCGCCGGGCACCCGGGACGGCGCCCAGGCGCTGGAGACGACCAGGTGCACGGGGCCGGTGCCGGCCCGTTCCAGCAGGCGGGCCACCTCGTAGGCGACCAGGGCGCCCATGCTGTGCCCGAGCAGGACCAGCGGCCGGTCGGTGAGCGCGGCCACCGCCCCGAAGGCGCCGGCCGCCAGCTCCCGGAGGTCCTCCACCCGGGACTCCCGGATCCGGTCGTTCCGGCCCGGGTACTGGACGGCCAGCACCTCGTACGGGCTCGGGCCGGCGGTGCGGGCGGCGACCGCGGTGGCCAGCGGCCGGTAGGCGCCGGCGCCGCCGCCCGCGTGCGGGAAGCAGACGATCCGCGCGGCCGCGGCCCCGGGGTGCGCCGGGCCGGGGCGCAGCCGGCGCAGCCAGGGATCCGGTGCGCGGGCCGGCCGGGGCCGCGGGAGGAGGGCCGCCGGTGCGTCACATCCCACGGGTGTAGCCCCCGTCGACGGTGAGCGACTGGGCCGTGACGGCCGCCGCCCGGTCGGACACCAGGAAGCCGATCAGCTCGGCCGCCTCCCGGGCCTCCACCAGCCGCCGCAGCGGGATGGACTTGCGGGCCTGGCGCAGCATCCGTGCCGGGTCGGCGCCGATCTCCTCCGCCGAGGCGGCGATCTCGCGGCGCAGCATCGGGGTGTCGATCCAGCCCGGCAGCACGGCGTTGACGGTGATGCCGCGGGACGCCAGGTCCAGGGCGAGGCCCTTGGTGTAGCCGATCAGGCCGTGCTTGGAGGCGCAGTAGGCGGTGTTGCGCATCTTGCCGGCCTTGCCGAGGATCGACGAGACGTTGACGATCCGGCCGTGGTCGGTGAGGTGTTCCAGGCAGGCGGCGGTGACCGCGAAGGTGCCGTGCAGGTTGATGTCCAGCACCCGCAGCCAGGTCTCCTCGTCGTCCGGGCCGTTCTCGTCCGCGACCCCGGCGTTGTTGACCAGGATGTGCAGCGGCCCGGCGGCGCGCAGCGCGGTGCGCAGGGCGCCGCGCACGGCGTCCCGTTCGCGCAGGTCGACGGCGAGCGGGACGGTCTCGGCGCCCAGGTCGCCGGTCTCCTTGGTGACGGCCTGGAGCCGGTCGGCGTCCCGGTCGAGCAGGATCAGCCGGGCGGCGCCGGCCCGGGCCAGCAGCAGGGCCGTCTCGCGGCCGATGCCCTGGGCGGCGCCGGTGACCACCGCGGTCCGGCCGGCGAGTTCGCCCGCCGCGGGGGCCGGTGCGGGGGTGTCGAGTGCGTTCATGGCCGGCCCCTTCACGCCATCTTCAGGCCGCCGTCGACGTGCAGTACCTCGCCCGTGGTGTAGGTGTTGCGCGGGCCTGCGAGGTACGCCACGGCGTCGGCGATCGTCTCGGGTTCGGCGTACTTCTTCAGCAGCAGGCGGCTCATGATCTCGTCCTCGCCGTGGCTGCGGATGGTCTCGGTCATGTCGGTGGTGATCACGCCGGGGGCGACCGCGTTGACGAGGATGCCGCGCGGGGCCAGCTCGACCGCCATGGCCTTGGTGAACGCCTCCAGACCGCCCTTGGCGGCCGCGTAGTTGGACTGCCCGCGGCCCGGCTTGGAGGCGGCGGAGGAGGAGATGTTGACGATCCGGCCGTAGCGCTGCCGCAGCATGGCGGGCGCGACGGCCCGGACGGTGAGCATCGGGCCGACGAGGTTGGTGCGCAGCACGTCCTCGATGTCCGCCAGGCTCTGGTTGACCAGCAGCTCGTCGCGGGTGATCCCGGCGTTGTTGACCAGGACGTCGATGCGTCCGAAGGCGGCGCGGACGGCGGTCACCAGGGCCTGCGGCACCTCGGGGTCGGAGATGTCGCCCTGGTACAGCTCGACCTTCCGGCCCAGCTTGCCGATCTGCTCGGCGACCTGCTCGGCCTCCGCGGTCGCGCTGCGGTAGGTGAGCGCGATATCGCACCCCTCCTCCGCCAGTTTGAGGGCGATGGCGCGGCCGATGCCCCGGCTGCCGCCGGTCACCAGTGCCACCTGGCCTGCGAATTCCATGACGCTGTGGGTCCTCTCGGGGGGAGTCGTGGTGCGGGGCGGTGCGGTGGGGGCCGGGCGCCGCCCGCGGCGGGGCTGCGACGGGTCGCGGGCGGCGCCCGGGGCTCACACCGAGTGGGCGCTCTTGTAGTCGGCCAGCCGCAGCCCGTGGGCGTCGGCCAGCGCGGCGATGTCGAGGACCTGGCGGCGGGTGATGTTCCCGTAGGAGTAGTGCCGGTCGAGGCCGGCCAGGCCCATCAGCGCGGTCTCCGCCATGCAGGCGAAGAGCTGGCCGGCCTCCAGGAAGGCGCGGGCCGACGGGTGCAGGCTCTCGCCGTTCGGCGTGGCGACGATGCCGCCGAGCATGTACGCCAGGTCGGGCCGCCGCTCGGCCAGGTCCGGCACGGCGTTGTTCGGCACCGCGATGTCGCAGACCACCGCATCCGGCGCGAAGTGCTCGCCGGTCAGGAACGGTTCGGGGCTGTTGGAGGCGCACAGCACCAGCCCGGCGTCGCGCAGCGCCCCGGTGTCCTGGGTGACGGTCAGGAACGGGTCGGTCCCGTACCGCTCCTCCAGGTGGGCGGCGATGGCCTTGCCGCGCTCGGCGCCGTCCGCGCCCGGGCCGTCCGCCAGCCACTTGGCGATCAGCGGCTCCTCGGCCAGCCGGGCCGGGATGCCGGTCAGTTCGCCGCCCTCCGCGATCCGCTCCCAGCAGGCGTCGTAGATGCCGTGCACGGTGGTGCGCAGCCGGCGCGCCGAGCCGTCCCGGCGGCTGCCGACCAGCACGATCCGGCTGAGCTTCTCCGCGAACAGCTGGCTGTAGACGGAGGCGATGTTGCCGGCCGCGCCGACCACGGCCAGCGTGGCGTCGGCGACGGTGCGGCCGCGGTCGCGGGCGCCGCGCTCCATGGCCTGCACGCCCATCGCGACGGTCAGCGCGTTGCCGGAGGTCAGCGCGATGCCGGGGACGTCGAGGGAGGTGCAGTTGTGGGTGACGATGGAGGTGTACATCCCCAGGCCGGCGACCGTGCAGCCGTCCTCGCGGGCGGCCCGCACCCGCTCCTCGACGTCCGCCCGGATGCCGGTGACGTCGCCGGAGGCCAGGTAGCCGCCCATCTGCTCGGAGCCCACCATCAGCGGGTAGAGCGCGAACTCCACGGCGCTGCCCAGCGGGGAGTCGATCCGCACGCCCGGGTAGGGCGCGGCCTTCTTCACCGGGTCCATGCCGAGGACGAACGCGCGCAGCGCGGCGTCGCTGAGGTCGGCCAGCGCCGGGTCGACCTGCCGCAGGTGGGCCGGGGTGATCAGGTGGTTGATGAACGCCACCTTGCGGACCGGTCCGGTCACCGGCCGCGGCGCGGGCTGCTCGTAGCCCTCGATCGCGCCGCGGAAGTCGCGGATCTCGGCGCGCGGCTTGGGGATCGTCCGGTCGCTGGCCGGGTGGACGAGGTGCAGGGTGTCCTCGTAGCGCAGGATGCGGCAGAGCCGGTCCAGGGCGCCGCGCAGCCGCTCGATCTCCTGGTCGGTGAGGAACGCGGAGGGCTGGATGCGCAGGACGTTGCCGGCGCTGCCGGTGGGCGCGATCCGGATGCCCTCCTGGCGCAGGAGGTAGCCGGAGAGGAGGTAGCCCAGCGCGCCGGTGTAGGCGCTGCCGCGCAGCACCATCGAGCGGGCCTCGCCCTGGTCGCGCAGCTGGACGCCGATGAACAGGCCCTTGCCGCGGATGTCCTCGATGACGTCGGGGTAGGCCGACTTGAGGTCGGCGAGCATCTCCACCAGCCGCTCACCGCGCTCGGTGACCTGCCGGTAGAGCTTCCCGTCGTCGGCCTCCAGCATCCGCACGACCTTGTGGGCGATGGACGAGGAGAAGTCGTCCATGGCGAAGGTGGAGCTGTGGATGAGGTCGAAGGCGCCCTGGTAGAGCGAGCGGCGCACCAGCATCGCGGAGATCTTGGCCAGGCCGCCGCCCAGCGACTTCGACAGGGTGTAGTAGTCGCCGCGCAGCCCGATCAGCGAGCTGGCGAGGAAGGCCCCGCAGCGGCCCATGCCGCTCTGCACCTCGTCGATGATCAGGGCGGTGCCGGCCTTGTTGCAGAACAGCCGGATGGCGCGGCCCTGTTCGGCGGTGAGCGCGTGGATGCCGCCCTCGCCCTGCACCGGCTCGACCAGGAACGCGGTGATGACCGGGAACTCCCGCTCCACGACCCGCACCACGCCGTCCGCGGTCTCGGTGTCGAGCAGCACCACCCGCTCGTCCCGCGCGATCCGGTCCAGCACCTCCGGCCGGTCCATCGGGACGAACCGGACCCGGGTGCCGAGGTTCTGGAACGGTGCGCGGAAGCCGGCGTTGTAGGTGAGCTGGACGCTGCCGACGAGCTTGCCGTGGAAGGAGCGCTCCAGCGCCAGGAACAGCGGCCTGGTGGCCAGCGCGGCGGCGTTGTGCGCGCCGATCGCGGCCAGCAGCCCGTCGATGCCCTCGGCCGGGGCGGCCCGGCCCTGGAGGGCGGGCAGCAGGTAGGCGTCCGGGTCGACGGTGGCGGTGCCGCCCCGGACCGCGTCCCCGGCGGCCGCCAGGTGCGCGGCGGTCTCCTCGGCCAGCGCCTGCGCCCGGGTCACCCGGACCAGCTCGGCGTGCTTGACGGCCGCCTCGACGGCCTCGGCGCCGCTGTTGCCGAAGGTGGCCAGGTACGGCTCCTTGACGCCGGTCTCCCGGCGGACGACGTCGCTGAGCGCGGCGCCGAGCCGGCCGGCCTCGCCGCGCAGCGAGAACTGGGCGTGCACGGCGCGGTTCTGGTCCAGCAGCTCCTTGGCGTGCCCGACGATCTCCGGGTGGTTGTGGCCCAGGATCAGCGAGCCGTAGCCGCCCATGAGGTCCAGGACCGGCACCGTTTCGCCGGACTCGTCGCGGTGGTAGAGGGTGTTGCCCTCGGCCCGCTCGTACTCCACGTCCAGTCCCAGGGCGGTGAACACCCGCCCCATCTGCGGCTGGACGTACTCGGTGAACGCTGACGTAGCTGACATGTCAGGTGGTCTCCTCGGCGAGGTGCGGCCGCTTGGCGAGCAGGGCGCCCGCGAACCCGTTGAAACTGCTGTGCAGGCTGAGGACGGAGTCGATCCGCCGCTTGCGTGCGGTGCCGGTGACGAAGTCGGTGCCGTCGTCCGGCGGCGCCGCCAGGTGGGCGATCGGCGGCAGCTCCCCGGCGGCGAACAGACTGGGCGCGAGGGCGAGTTCGGCCAGCGGGCCGGCGGCCCCCAGGGTGCCGGTGACCGGCCGGACGGAGCTGACCGGGACGCCGCTGTCCTTCAGCAGCGCGCGCAGCAGTTCGGCCTCGGCGGCGTCGTGCCGGACAGTGCCCTTGCCGTCGGCCAGTACCGCGCCCAGCGTGTCCGGGGTCATCCCGTGCGCGGCCATCAGCCCGCGGGCGCTCTCGGCCAGCGCGGCCGGGCCCAGGCCGCTGTCCACGGCGGGCCGCAGCGCCGCGCCCGCCACCGTGACCAGCGGGCGGGCGCCGCGCGCCGCGGCGTCCCCGGCCCGCTCCAGGACCAGGGCCACCGCGCCCTCGGCCAGGACGGTGCCGTCCCGCCCGGCGTCGAAGCTGCGCAGCGGCGCGGTGCCGGGGGCGCCGGCGGTGAGGTGGCCCGCGCGGTAGTGGGCGGCCAGTTTCAGCGGCTCGTTGAAGCTGCCGGCGCCGACCACCAGGGCGGTGTCGCAGTCCCGGTGGCGGAGGCTGAACGCGGCCCGCTGGAGGGCGCCCAGGGCGGCCCCGGCGTCCTGCACGAAGGCCGCGCAGTCGCCGCGGAACCGCTCGGCGATGCTGACCAGCGCCAGGGTGTTGTTGTTCAGCGCCCGGATGACGGTGAACGGGTTGAACGTCGCGGCGTTGCCGAACGCCTCCGCCACCACCCGGGTCAGGTCCGCGCCGACCTGCGGCGAGGTGTCCGTACGGGCCCGGTCCAGGGCCTTGTGGAAGGCGGCCACGCTCAGCTCGGTCGAGTCGTCCTGGGCGACGTAGAGCCCGCGGCGCTCCTCGGGGATGGCCTGCCAGCTCTCACCGGCCTGCCGCATGGCGTCCTCGGCGGCGAGCACCGCGTTGAAGGTGAACGCGGTGCCGAACTTGCGGAGCTTGTGGGGCACGCTGTCCCGGCTGAGCTGCTGGAGCTCGGCGGGTACGTGCCCGAAGTGGGTGATCTTCTCGGTCCGGACGTAGCCGTCCCGGTACGGCGTCAGCGCGGACCGGGACTCCCGCCACGCCGTCCACAGCGCCTCGGGCCCGCGCCCGGTGGGCAGCACCGCGCCGATACCGGTGACGACGATCGCGTCGGGGTCGAAGGCGCCGGGGCGGGCCCCGGCGCTTCGGACGATGTCAGTGCTCATAACCACGCACCACCAGACTGGCGTTGAGGCCGCCGAAGCCGAAGGAATTGCTCACCGCCACCGACACCTCCTGGTAGCGCGCCTTCTCCGGCACGTAGTCCAGGTCGCAGGCCGGATCCGGGTTCTCCAGATTCAGCGTCGGGGGCACGATGCCGTCCCGTACGGACAGCACGGTGGCGATCAGCTCGGGCGCACCGGCGGCGGCGATCAGATGGCCCAGCATGGTCTTGTTGGCGGTGACCGCCAGCTTCCGGTAGTGCTCGCCGGCGGCGAACACGTCCTTGATGGCCCGGGTCTCGATCGGGTCGTTCAGGGGGGTGGAGGTGCCGTGCGCGTTGATGGAGTCCACCTCGTGCGGAGCCACCCCGCCGTCGGCCAGCGCCCGGCTCATGGCGAGCGCGGCGCCGTGGCCCTCCGGGTGCGGGGCGGTGACCTGGTAGGCGTCCAGCGAGCTGCCGAAACCGGCGAGTTCGGCGTAGACCGGCGCGCCGCGGCGCCGGGCGCTCTCCTCGCTCTCCAGCACCACCATCGCCGCGCCCTCGGCGGCCACCAGGCCGCTGCGGTCCCGGTCGAAGGCCCGGCACAGCCGGTCCCCGAACAGCTCCGAGGTGGACGGCGCGCCCAGCAGGTGCAGCCCGGTCATGGTCGGCAGGTTGAGCACCGAGTCGGCGCCGCCCACCACCATCGCGTCCACCTCGCCGCGCCGGATCATCCGGAAGCCGTGGCCGATGGCGTGGGTGGCGCCGGCGCAGGCGGTGGAGAAGTTCAGCGCCGGGCCGCGCAGCCGGTGGCGGGCCGCGATCCCGGCGGCCAGCGCGTCGTTGGTGCAGAACAGGCCGCTGGCGCGGTTCAGCCGGTCGCGGCGGTCCAGCAGCGTCGGCCAGCCGGGCCGCCCGTCCGCGCCGACCGCGTGCAGCAGCTCGTAGGGGTCGCGCTCGGGGACGCCGGAGCCGACGGCGGTGCCGATCCGGCCCACCGCGCCCGCACCCGCCGCCCCGGCCTCCAGGCCGGCGTCGGCCAGCGCCTGCGCGGCGGCGGCCAGCCCGAAGCGGGTGCGCCGCTCCAGCGGCTCGTCCGCGCCGCCCCCGTCGCCGTACCGCGCGGTGAACGCGGCGTCGTCCACGGGGGCCGCGTAGCGCACCGGGAAGTCGTCCACGCCGGGCAGCTGCCAGGCGCGGATCGCCGACCGGCCCGCGGTCAGGCCCTCCCACACGGTCTGCCAGTCGAGCCCCAGTCCGCAGACGGCGCCCAGTCCGGTCACCACCACGCGGCGGCTCATGTCCCGGCTCCTTCCAGTACGGCGGCGCACACCTGGCCGCGTGCGCCGCAGGCCAGCACCAGTGCCCGGGGGGCGGGCAGGGGCTCCTCGCGGACCGCGTCCCCGTCGGCGGCCAGCCGCCGCCCGGTGGCCAGCCCGTGGAGCGCCAGCAGGGTGTGCGCCAGCGGGTGGGCGGGGCCGAGCACCCCGGTGGCCCGCTCGGCGGTGAACGGGGCGGGCCGCTCGGCGACCCCCGCGAACACCCGGTCCAGCGCGGCCTCCTGGGCCCGCGCCGCGTCCGCCGACCAGGCGGCGTCGGGCAGCACCCAGCCGATGCCGCCGGCGTCCGTCCCGGCCGCCGCAAGGGCCGCGTGGACGGCCTCGGCGACCGCCTCGACCCGGTCCTCCCCGGCGGCCCCGAAGGCCCGCCCGTAGCCGGCCAGCCGCGCCGCGGGCCCGTCCGCCGCACCGGCGCCGTCCGCGGCCCGGCGGGCGAGCAGGAAGGCCGCGCCCTCGCCGGGCACCGCCCCGTTCCACCCCAGCTCCTCGTACTGGACGTAGAGCAGCGGGTGCGCCTTGGGGCTGACCGCGCCGATCAGCGCGGCGTCGTTCTCGCCCTCGGCGACCGACAGCACCCCGTCGATCAGCGCGGTCAGGCCGGCGTCGGAGAACGGCGAGTACGCGGCCATCGCGCCGGTCAGTCCGCACACCGCCGAGATGTGCGCGGCGGCGGTGCTGTTGAGGTGCGACAGCCCGCTGAACGGCGGCACCTCGCGGCCGTAGAGGGCGGCGACCTCGCCCGGCGACCCGGCGGCCTTGTGCAGCCGCTCCAGGGCCTCGAAGCGCAGTAACTCCTCGTCCACCGTGGGCAGTCCGAGGTACAGGCCCCAGCCGGGTCCACCCACCGGGCCGTGCCCGGACGGGCCGGCCAGCGCCAGCCGCGCCCCGTACAGCGCCATCCGGGCCTGCTTCTCCGAGGTGCGCAGCACCCTGCGGTGCACCCCGAGGGTGGCCGCGTCCGGGTCGTCGACCAGGTACGCGGTGCCGGACTCCGGCCACGGCCCGGTCAGCGCCTCGACCGGCCGCCGGGTGTCCTTGCCGGCGACCAGGGCCGCCCACAGGTCGTCCGGGCCGGTGCCGGCCGCGGTGTACAGGCCGGGCGCGGTCAGCCGCACGTCATGGGTGGTCATCGGCGCGCGCCCCCCGCCTCGGCCAGGATCAGCGAGCAGTTCTGGCCGCCGAAGCCGAAGGAGTTGGACAGCACCGCGGTCACCCGCGCCGGGCGCCGCTCGGTGACGACGTCCAGCCCGGCGGTCACCTCGTCCGGCTCGGTGAAGTTGAGCGTGGGCAGCAGGGTCTGCCGCTGGAGGCTGAGCACCGACAGCACCGCCTCGGCGGCGCCGCTGTTCGCCAGCGAGTGGCCCAGGGCGGACTTGTTGCCGGTGACCGGCAGGTGGGCCGCCCGCTCCCCGAAGACGGTGTGCAGCGCCGCCGCCTCGCAGGTGTCGTTGGCCTGGGTGGCGGTGCCGTGCGCGTTGATGTGGTCGATGGCGTCCGGGGTGAGTCCGGCGTCGGCCAGCGCGGCCCGCATGCACTCCGCGTAGTCCGCGCCGTCCCGCGAGCTGGACGTCATCTTCACCGCCTCGGTCACCCCGGCGTACCCGGCGACGGTCGCCAGGATCCGGGCGCCGCGCGCCTCGGCGTGCGCCCGGGACTCCAGGACGAGGAAGGCCGCGCCGTCCCCGATGACGAAGCCGTTGCGGTCCTTGTCGAACGGGCGGCTGATCTCCGCGGGGTCGCGGCCCTCGGCCGGCGCGAGCGCGCCCACCTGGTGGAAGGCGGTGACCGCGGCCAGGGTGGTCAGGCTCTCGGCGCCACCGGCGAGCGCCACGTCGAGGGCACCGCTGCGGATGTACCGGTAGGCGCTGCCGACCGCCATCCCGCCGGCGGCGCAGGCGTCCGCGTGGGTCTCCAGGACGCCGGCCGCGCCGAAGTAGTCGGCCAGCGCGGCGGTGGCGGTGTCCGGCTGGACCCGCTCGTGGCGCCGCGCCTCGCCGTCCGGCCCGTCCGCGCCGGGCCGCTCCAGGTAGCCGTCCAGGTCCAGGACGCCGGCCTCGTGGTCCACGTGGGCGGCCAGCGCGGTGAGTTCCTCCGGCTCCATCAGCATCCGGTTGCAGGCCAGGAACACGCCGCCGCGGTCGGTCTCCAGCCGCCGCGGCAGGCCGCTGCGCTCCCACGCCTGGGCGGCGGCGTGCCAGGCGAGGACTCCGGCCGGCCCCAGCGGCCCGGCCTCGGCCGGCAGCGCCTCGGTGAGCCGCTGCCACACCTGCGGGTCGATGTGCGCCGAGACGGCGCAGGGGACGCCCCACTCCGCGTGGCGCGGGTGCTCGGTGATGAGCGTGCGCCCTTCCGCGAGGTGGTCGAACAGGGCCTCCGGGTCGGTCAGGTGCCCGGCCACCAGACCGACACCGGTCACCACGACCTCGTGTCCGGCCCCGTTGGGTATAAGGGGTGTCACGTGCTTTCCTTTCGCACTACGCGTACGACGAGCGACGCCTTCCGCACCGGCCGCGGCGCGGTCAGCCGACCGGCTGCGCCTCCCCGAGGGCGGCGAGCGCGGCCCGGACGCCCTCGGCCATCACCTCGTCGCCGGTGGCCGCCTCCAGCGCGGCCCCGCAGCCGGCGCAGACCGCCTTGCCGGACACCGCCAGTTCGGCCTTGTCGGCGCCGCACTCGGTGCAGTTCTCGGGCAGGTGGTCGAAGATCGCGTGGGTGAAGGCGGCCCAGTGCGCGCTGGTGGCGGCCGCGGCGACCTCGTACGGCCGCAGCCCGGCGTGCACCTGCTCCGGGGAGTAGCCGAACGCGCTGCGGCGCAGCACCTCGGCGGCCAGTTCGGTGATCCCGCCGCGCTCGTCGTAGAGCCGCTCGGAGCCGCCGAGCGCGGTGGCGAGCTGGTCCAGGACATTCGACTTGGGCAGCGCCACGCCGAGCTTCGTCTCCATCTCGAAGCGGAATTCGACGAGGTCGAGGGATTCCGCGCCGAGGTCGCCGACCAGGGTGGCGTCCGGCGTGATCTCGTCGGCGTCGGTGCCCAGGACCTGCGCGAGCCCTTCCCGGACGATGTCGTGGATCTGCTCGGCCTCGTAGGGGTTCTGCATCTTTCTCTCCTCGTTTCTGAGCACTGCGAACACCACCATCGTCGGGATATGCGAATTCCCGGAAAACGGCAGCAGAAATTACCCGGAGGGTCTGGCACGCCGCCCGCCGAGCGTCCCGGAAAAGCCCTCAGGACAGTGAATACACGGCATGGCGCGCCATATTCGGCAAGCCTCGATGACGTCGCGCGGAATTCAGATAGCGTTCGTCAACGCCGGCCGCCGCTCGGTGAATACGTTGATGGAATGCCCGATCAAGGCAGGAAAAGTCACCCTCGGAACGACTGACTCAGCCCGTGGGCACAAGAGAAGGGGTGTACTTCCGTAATGCGGGAGTCCCCGGCTTCAGACACCTTTGAAGGCGCTACACATGACCATTCCCCCGTGGCAAAAGAATCCCCCGAAACGTGCTGGCACAAGCACAGGCCGTTCTCGTCGGCGAGCACTTCGTCGTGCCGCCCGCAAGCCCGTCCGCCTCAACCGGAGGCGCGATAAAAACGTTACCAGAGCCGTCCGGGAGCGTCACTCGTTTGTGCGATAGGTCACGTGACCCAGAGAGCGCAAGAAAGGGTCAGCCATAAATGTTCCGTGGTAATGGCAAAATTAACGTGGTATTCACACGGGCCCGGTCCGGTGTCCCGACGCAGGACAGCAGGGGTTACCGCGCGTAAACGCCGGCCCGGGCGCCACTTCTATTCGGCCACGGGCATCGGAATTCGGCCATCACCGGCCGGCTCCGGCCGGTCCCGCTCCTCCTGGAGCCGCCGCGCGTACTCCACCAGCCGCTTGCCCAGATTCACACTCACCGCACCGACCAGCCGGCCGTCCCGGTAGTGGGCCTCCACCACCTTCTCCGACCCCGGCTCCCCCTCCTCGGCGACCACCCGGCCCCCGGTCCCCGGCAGCCCCACCGACTTGATCCGCAGCCCGAACGCCGACGTCCAGAACGACGGCACGTGCTCGTACCCATCGGCCGCCGCCGGCCCCGCCAGCAGATTCCCCGCCGCCAGCTCGCCCTGCGCCGCCGCATTGCTCCAGTGCTCCAGCGGAACCGGCCCGTCCGCCGACCGCACCGCCTCGCACCACGCCACGTCCCCGGCCACCACGATCCGCGGATCGACCGCCCCGGCCGTCCCGTCCGCCGCCGCGGTCCGCGCGAACAGCCGCGCGTCGCAGTGCACCCGCCCGGACGGCAGCGCCAGCCCCGCCCCCGCCAGCCACCCGGTCGCCGGCACCATCCCGATGGCCACCACCACCAGCTCGGCCGGCAGGTCGCTCCCGTCCGCCGGCACCACCCCGGCGACCCGTTCCCCGGCCGTACGGAACCCGCTCACCGCGGTGCCCAGCCGCAGCCCGACCCCAGCCCGGCGCGCCGCCGCCGCGACCACGTCCGGCACCGTTCCGCCCAGCGCCCGCAGCGGCCGCCGAAACGGCTCCACCAGCGTCACCCGCACCCCGAGCCCCAGCCCGACCAGCGACGACGCCAGCTCCACCCCGACGAACCCGGCCCCGACGATGACCACCTCGCGGGCCCCGCCGCCGACCGCCGCCCGCAGCGCCCGGACATCGGCCAGCCCGCGCACCGTCAGCACCCCGGCCGGCACCTGCCCGGGCCAGGGCCGCGCCTGCGCCCCGGTCGCCAGCACCAGCCCGTCGTAGGGGAGTTCCGCGCCCCCGGCCAGCCGCACCCGGCGCCGTACGCGGTCCAGCCCGACGGCCGCCGTGCCCCGGATCCAGCGGGCGCCGAAGTCCTCGGCGCCCGCCAGCCGGATATCGGCCTCCGTGAGGGTCCCGGCCACCACCTGCTTGGTCAGCGGCGGCCGGTCGTACGGGAGGTCCGGCTCGTCCGACACCACCGTCAGGGTGCCGCCGAACCCGCGCGCCCGCAGCGACTCGCACGCCCGGACACCCGCCAGGCCCGCGCCCACCACGACGACCTCGCGCACCGCTCAGGCCCCCTCGACCGAGATCGCCCGCACCGGGCACGCCCGCGCCGCGGCGGCCACCTTGCCCGCCAGCTCCGGCGCCGGGTCCGGCGCCACCACCAGCTGCTCGTCGTCGTCCAGCGCGAAGACCTCCGGCGCCACCAGGGCGCACTGCCCCAGCCCGTCGCACAGCCCGTAATCCACCGTGATCCGCACAGCCCTCTCCCCCAACTCACCCATGGAACAACCCGGTTGCGCGGCGGCCCGGCGGCCGCCGCGGTCCTGCCCGGCCGGGCACCGGCACCCGCCGGCGCCCGGACCTCCCGCGCCGCGCCCTACGACGCCTGGCGCGCGTACCGCAGCGGCAGCTCCTCCAGCCCCCGGATCGCGTCCGAGGCCAGCCACCGCACCTCCCCGGCCGGCACCGCCAGCTCCAGCACCGGGAACCGGTCCAGGATCTCCGCCAGCGCGATCGTCGCCTCCTGCCGGGCCAGCCGCTGCCCCAGGCAGAAGTGCGGCCCCATCCCGAACGCCACGTGCTGCGCGGTGGCCCGCCCGATGTCGAAGGTGTGGCCGTCCGCCCGCACCTCCGGGTCCCGGTTGGCCGCGTTCAGCAGGAACCGCACCAGCTCGCCCTTGCGGATGGTGACCCCGCCGGCCTCGATGTCCTCCAGCGCCACCCGGTTCACGGTGGTCATCGCCGACCCCCGGAACCGCAGCGCCTCCTCCACCGCCTTGCCCACCAGCGACCGGTCCGCCCGCAGCGCGGCCAGCTGCTCCGGGTGCGTCAGCAGCTCGTGCAACGCGTTGGCCAGCAGGTTCGTCACCGTGTCATGGCCGGCTATGAGCAGCACCGCGGCGAACGACGACAGCTCCTCGTCGCTCAGCCCGGTCCCGTCCTCGAACCGCGCCGCGATCAGCTCGCTGAGCAGGTCCTCCGTCGGCCGCTCCCGCTTCGCCCCGATCAGCCCGATGCAGTACGCGAACAGCTCGCCCGCCGAGGTCTGCATCGCCTCCAGCGACGGCGCCGCGGAGATGTCCATCGCCCACTTCCGGAACGGGTCCCGGTCCGCGCCCGGCACCCCCAGCAGATCGCAGATCACCTCCAGCGGCATCGGGTAGGTGAACGCGTCGATGAAGTCGGCCGTCCCGCTCTCCCCCAGCTTGTCCAGCAGCTCCCGGGTGATCTCGGTGATCCGCGGCTCCAGCTGCCGCACCGCCTTCGACGCGAACGCCGCGGTCACCAGCCGCCGGTAGCGGGCGTGCCCCGGGTCGTCCTGCTCCAGCAGCATCACCTGGAGCCCGGGGACCAGCGCCCCGTGCGGCGCGTGCGTGTGCACGTCGTTGGACAGCCGCGGATCGCTCAGCAGCTCCCGGGTCAGCGCCGCCCCCAGGACCGTCCAGGTCTCCTGCTCGTTCAGCTGCCGGGTGCGGATGATCTCGTGCCGGGCGGCCAGCCGGGCCAACTCCTGCTCCAGCTCCGCCGACGACGCCAGCGCGGCCAGATCGATGATCTCGGACATGACGAACTCCCCCTAGATGTACCGCAGATGGCGGGCCGCCGGCCCACCCGCGGCAGCGCACCACGATCTGGGCCGGCCGGCCCGGAGAAAACCGCCCCGGACCCCAGCGGCCGGCGAACGGACCACGAACGCCCCGTACGGACCTCTCAGTCCCGGAGCAACTGCACGGCCTGCTGGGCGAGTTGGCTGTCCATCGCCCCCGACCGGCTCCCGGCGATCCCCGACCTCAGCAGGGCCGCCCCCTCGACCAGTGCCACGAATGTCTCGGCCCGCGCCCGGCAGAACTCGGCGGACCACTCCGGCCGCCCCTGCTGCACGAACGCCTCCACATGGGCCACGTACTTCCGGTAGAACGCGCGGACCACCGCGGCGATCTCATCGTCCCGCGCCGCCAGCGCCCACACCTCGACGTACAGCCGGACCAGCTGCGGGTCCTCCTGCTCGGCCAGCACCACGGCGACCACCTCGGCGGGGTCCGCCTGACCGCCCTCCGGCGCCTCGATGACCGACGGGTCCGCACGGTTGAGCCGCAGCCCCGTGGTCTCCGCCAGCCGCTCCAGCGAACGGTCCAGCGCCCGCTCCAGCACGGCCTTTATCAGGTCCGCCCGGGTCGGGAAGTAGTGCTGGAGATGCCCGACCCGCACGCCCGCCTCACCGGCGATGGCCCGCAGCGAGGCGTCCGCGTTGCCCTTGGCGACCAGGACGGTCTCGGCGGCGTCCAGCAGACTCGTCCGCCGCAGGTTCCCCTGCCGCGTCAGCTGCGGCTTGCCGCCGCCCTTCTCCTCACTCATGACACCGTGACCTCGACCCCTGCCTTCTCCAGCGCGGAGACCACATCCTGCGGCACCGGCGTCATCTCCGGGAAGGCCAGCCCGGACGGCGCCGCGGCACCGTCCTCGCCCAGCACCCGGCGCAGCCCCAGCAGCCCGCCCAGCGCGGTCAGATGCGCCTGCCCGGCGGCATCCTTGACCACCGCCGTACGGCGCTCCCCGCCCCGCCCGCGGACATCGATCCGCAGCAGCGCGCTACCGCCCTCGCCCGGCGAGTACAGCATCGACCTGCGGGTCTTCTCGAACGAGTCGCCCCGGCCCCACCGGAAGAACCCGGTCTTCTTCAGCGCCAGCAGCGTGGACGTCGAGGAGTTGGCGCTGAACCCGATCCGGGTGATCGCCGTGTCCACCCCCAGCACCAGCGGCAGCGTGAACTGCTCGGGCGTGTCGATCCGCGCCACCTTCGTCCGGTACCCGCCGATGTCCACGAACCCGGCCTCGCTCAGCGGCATGATCGTCCGCCGCCGGCCGTCCTCCACGACCTCGTAGTCCAGCCCCAGCCGGTCCATGAACTCCACCGAGTCCGTACCGGCCCGGTCCTTCAGGTCGTACCGGATGGCGATCCGCACCGCGGACGCACCGCCCAGCTCGGCGGCCAGCGCCGCGGTGACCAGCGCGGACACCCCGCCCATCCAGCTGGACGACAGCAGCACCGGCGCCTTCGGCGGGGTCACCGCGGCCACCGCCGTGGCCCGCTGGAGCCGCGCCGTCCACCGCGTGATGTCCACGTACGGCACCCCGCCCCGCAGGGCGGCCAGCAGCACCCGGTCGTCCGGGTCGTTCACCGTGCTGATCACCGCCCGGACCTTCGCCGAGAACGGCTCCGGATCGCTCAGGTCCCAGCGCCGCACCTCCGCCCCGACCTCGTCGGCCAGGGCCTGCCCGCGCTCGGGCGTCCGCCCGGTGAGCAGCAGCGGCCAGGAGGGGGCGGCGAGCCGGGTCAGATCGCCGCCGACGGTGCCGTAACCGCCGACCACGAGCACCGGACCATTCACATCAAGCTGGAGGTCATCGTCCACACCGCAGACACTAGGTCACGTGACCTAGAAACTCAACGACGGTCTCTGTCGCCCGCGTCACATACAGTCGTCCCCCGACCCCCCGTCTCCTTCCGTACGCCCCCGAGGAGTTGAGCCCCGCATGCTCATCGAGCACGTCCTCCCCCCGCACGCCGTAGGTGAGGACGCCCTCGGTGACCCGCCCGCCGGTGAGCCCACCGGCCTCTTCCCGGCCGAGGAACGCGAGATCACGCACGCCGGCGACAAACGCCGCCGCGAGTTCACCACCGCCCGCCGGTGCGCCCACCGCGCCCTGTCCCGCCTGGGCCTCCCCCCGACCCCGGTCCTCCCGGACCCCACCGGCGCCCCCGCCTGGCCCCCGGGCATCACCGGCAGCATCACCCACTGCGACGGCTACCGCGCCGCCGCCGTGGCCCGCACCGCCGACCACCCCCACCTCGGCATCGACGCCGAACCCCACGCCCCGCTCCCGGCCGCCGTCCGCGCCGGCATCACCACCCCCGCCGAACGCGCCCACCTCCAGGCCCTCGACGCGGCCCACCCCGGCACCCCGTGGGACCGCCTCCTCTTCAGCGCCAAGGAGGCGGTCTACAAGACCTGCGCCCCGCTCGCCCCCCGCCCCCTCCAGTTCGACGACGCCGACATCACCTTCGACCCCACCGCCCGCACCTTCACCGCCCGCCTCCTCCTCCCCTGGCCGGCCGGCGTCCCCGCCCCGGTCCTCCCCGGTCGCTGGTACGCCGCCCACGGCATCCTCCTCACCGCCGCCACCCTCCCCCGCCCCTGAGCCGCCTCGGGAGGCACCCCGTCTTCGGAGGCACCACGCCAATGCGGAGGCACAACGCAAAAAAGCCTCGCCCCCCGAGTCGAAACTCGGGGAACGAGGCTTTAT
>NZ_JALMUV010000016.1 GCF_023155275.1 Streptomyces rhizoryzae | reverse complement strand
GGTGGAGGGCCGGGCTGCTCTCGCATTCGGGGAGGGCGCCCGGGGAGGTGGCGGGCGCGGGAGCCGGTGGGTGCTCGTTTCGCTGGCTGCCGAGTCGCCGACTACCGAGCTGACGATGCGCCAGGTGTTCATCGTTCGGCGGTAGTTGGTGGTACGGGCAGCGTTCCGCGGCCGGGCGGACGAGCCGCAAGGGGCGGCAGGGGGGCCACGGGGGTCGGTCGGGTGCCCACCGGACGGCCTGGCGTCCGTGCGCTGCTGCCTCTGTGTCGGCGGAGTGCCGGCCCCGGGCCACCTTCCGGCGACCGTCGCCGCGTGGGGCGACCGCTACGGGATGCCTCAACTCGCCTTTACCGCCGCACCGTTCGCGGGGTCCGACGAGCAAGTACCGATGGTCGAGGGGTGGCGCTTCTCCGGGAGGCGCCTGGGGGACGGCCCGGTCTGGTCCCGGAGAGGTGGCGGGACCTGACGGCGTAGCAGCGCCGGGCCGCCGCCGAGCCGCCGCCGGGCCGCCGACCGGGCTGCGCGCGCCACGGGGAGGCCGTGGGGCGCCAAGGCCGGGCGCGCCGAGACGGACGGCCGGGGCCATGCGCTCGGGCACCGGCGGGTGGGCCGGGGCGGGCGGCCCCGCAGGGGCACCGGCGAGGGGCCGGCGGCCGGCGGGCCGCTCGGGTCACTCGGCGCCGGCCCGCAGCGCTTCCTGGACGATCGCCTCCAGGCGGGCGTGATGGGCCCCGCGCCAGTAGACCCGCCCGCACGAGGTGCACTGCGCGAAGACGTCGTACGTGCGCTGCGTACCGTGCTGGAGCTGCTCCTGCACGGCGTCCTTGTCGGCCGCGGCGAGACGGCCGTTGCAGGCGGTGCAGCGGGTCCACGGGGCGAGGTCGGGGGCGAACCGGCCCAGCACGTCCCGGAGTTGGTCGTCCGGGCGGTCGCTGTAGACGTAGGCACCCGCCCAGATCTCCCGGCGCTGGAGCAGACCGCGGTCCCGGGAGAGCAGCACCCGGCGCTCCTGGGCGGAGAGCGCCGCCAGGGCCGCGTCGCCCGGGTCCTCGTTGGTGTACGCCGCATCGACGCCCAGCAGCCGCAGCCGGCGGGCCAGGGTGCCCAGGTGCACATCGAGCAGGAACCGCAGCGGTGCGCCGGGGACGCGCTGCGGACGCTCCACGGCACGCACCTCGATGCGTTCGCCGTGGCGCGGCACGTGCGAGACCGGTACCTCCGCGCCGTCCACGACCAGCTGCCCGACCTCGGTGAGCGGTACGCCCAGTGACTCGACGACATGGCCGAGCGTCGAGGAGCCGTCGGTCACCAGTGGCGTACCGGCGGCGGCGCGCTCGGCGCCGACGAAAAGATGCAGCTCAGGGGCGAAACTCAGGGCGATCTCGGGACCGTTCACGTCGCACAGCATGGCATCGCGCGGGTCGTCGCGGCCACCGGTTTCCACGGTGCGGCGGCCTGATTCCGCAATGCGACCGCCGGGCTCCGAGCTCCGGGCCCCGGGGGCGCGGGAACCGGGGACGGTCCGGAGCGCCACATACGGACCGTAGTGGTCGGTGGCACGGATTGTGCGCGGTGGAGCAGGACCGGTCCGCCCGCCGCCCCTAGCCTCACCTGCACATCAAGCAACGACGGACCCATCGGTCACAGCAGCGACACCAATGAGGGGCGGCACCGGTGAACTGGCTCATCCACGACTACCGCGAGAAGGACCTCGCCGAAGTGGTCCACCTGATCGACTCCACCGCCGAGCTCGGCCAGGAGTCGGTGTTCTCGCTCGCCGAGTGCATCAGCGCGCTGACCTCCCGGCAGCCGGCCGTGGTGGCCGTCCACCAGGGCACTCCCATCGGCGCGGCGCTGGCCTGTGTGGCCGGTGAACGCGGCTGGGTGATGCGGATCGCGATCTCCTCGGCGTGGCGCGGCCGGGGGCTGGCCAGTGCGCTGCTGGTCGAGCTGGAACGGCGCCTGGTCGCCGCCCGGGTCAGCCGGATCGCGTACGTGCTGCCCGAGGAGGACCTGCTCGGCGAGGGGCTGCTGAACGCCGGCTACACCCGACAGCCGGCGGTCGCGTACTTCGAGAAGGTCGAACCGCACCACGGGCCGGCGGCCAACCTCCTGGAGGACCTGGGCGCGCGGTTCCTGCCGTCCGACCTGTGGGCCCAGGTGGCGGGGATGGAGGCGGAGAAGGACCTGATCGAACGGCGTGTCGTGCTGCCGCTGGCGGAGCCTGAGCGGGCCGCACGGCACGGGGTGCGGCCCCCGCGGGCGATCACCCTGTTCGGCCCGCCGGGGACCGGGAAGACGACCTTCGCCCGGGGGATCGCCGCCCGGCTCGGCTGGCCGTTCGTCGAGCTGCTGCCGTCCCGGCTGGCGGACGAGGGGAATCTGGCGGCGGCGCTGCGGTCGGCGTTCGCCAGGATCGCCGAGCTGGAGCGGGTGCTGGTCTTCATCGACGAGGTGGAGGAGATCGCCCCGGTGCGCAGCGAGCCGGCCCAGCCGGGCGGGCTGCACGGCGTGACCAACGAGCTGCTCAAGCTGATTCCCGGCTTCCGTGAGCAGGACGAACGGCTGCTGGTGTGCGCGACCAACTCCATCCGCTCGCTCGACCCGGCGTTCCTGCGCCCGGGGCGCTTCGACTACCTGATACCGATCGGTACGCCCGATCAGGCCGCCCGGGCGGCGATCTGGTCCCGCTACACCGAAGGCCGCCCCGATGTGGACATTCCGGCGCTGGTCGCGGCCAGTGACCTGTTCACCCCGGCGGACATCGAGCACGCCGCCCGGGTGGCCGCCCAGGCGTCGTTCGAACGGGACCTGGAAGCGGTCGGCACGGGCGACCGCGGCCGGCCCGGCGCGAGCACCGAGGACTACCTCGCCGCGATCGCCCAGAGCCGGCCGACCGTCACCCCCGCGATGATCGACGAGTTCACCGCCGACATCACGGCGCACGCCCGCTGCTGAGTGCACCGGGGAGGGGAGGGCAGCCCCCAAGGCCCGGCGACTGCCGCTGCCCTCCCCTCCCGGTGGCCTCACCCCCACCTCGGCGACCCCGCACGCACTGCGGACGGAGGACGTGCCTCCGCCGCGCCTCCTCCGCTGGGACGACGAAGCGACCCGCCTCGCCTGCCTACGGTGAGAAGCGCAGCCGGACCGGTCCGGGCGGTGCGGAACTGCGCTCAGTGTTGTGGCACAACGACGCGTATCGAGAGTCGAGAGAGGCGGGACGGCATATGCCGGAGAATCCGCAGGCACCACAGGCACGGCAGGCACCGCACGCACCACAGGCACACCGGTCGGAGGCGCAGCAGGAAGCGCAGGGTACGCGGGCCTCACAGGTCTCGCAGGTCTCACAGGTCTCGGAGGCCGCGAAGGTCTCGCAGGACGCCCTCCCCGGCCCGTCCTCGCCTCCGTCCCCGGGAGCCGAGCCGATATCCGACCCCGTATCCGTCCAGGCCGACGCCCCCGGGTCCGCCGCCCTCCCCCTGGTCGACCTGAGCGCCTACGGCAAGGACTTCATCGCCGACCCGTATCCGTACTACGCCAAACTGCGGGCCCAGGGTCCCGTCCACCGGGTGCTCACCCCCTTCGGCCAGGAGGCATGGCTGATCGTCGGCCATGAGGCGGTCCGGACCGCGCTCGCCGATCCCCGCCTGAGCAAGGACTGGAGCGGCGCGCACCTGAAGCGGATCGTCGACGGTCAGGCGCCCCTGTTCACCAACATGCTGGACGCGGACCCGCCGCACCACACCCGGCTGCGGAAGCTGGTGGCGAAGGAGTTCACCCCGCGCCGCGTCGAAGCGCTCCGCCCCCGCGTCCAGCAGCTCACCGACGACCTGCTCGACGCGATGCTGGCCGCGCCGGACGGCCGCGCCGACCTGGTCCAGGCGCTGGCCTTCCCGCTGCCGATGACCGTCATCTGCGAGCTGCTCGGCGTCCCGTCCATGGACCGCGAAGCATTTCGCGCGTGGTCCAGCGAACTGGTCGCACCCACCGGACCGGAGGAGGTGCAGGCCGCCGTCCTGGCCATGTCGGAATACCTCACCGGTCTGATCGAGCACCAGCGCCGCGAACCGGCCGACGGGCTGCTCAGCGCCCTGATCCGAACCAGTGACGAGGACGGCGACCAGCTCTCCCGCGAGGAGTTGATCGGCACCGCGTTCCTGCTGTTGGTCGCCGGCCACGAGACCACCGTCGGCCTGATCTCCAACGGGGTCCGGGCCCTGCTGGCGCACCCGGAGCAACTGGCCGCCCTCCGGGCGGACGGCGGTCTGCTGGAGAACGCGGTGGAGGAGATGCTGCGCTACGACGGTCCGGTGGAGACCGCCACCTGGCGCTTCGCAACCGTCCCGGTGGAGCTCGGTGGCACCGTGATCCCCGCGGGCGCGCCCGTGCTGGTGTCCCTGGCCTCGGCCTCCCGCGACCCCGAACGGTTCGCCGACGCCGATGATTTCGACATCACCCGCGACGCGCGCGGCCACGTCGCCTTCGGCCACGGCATCCACTTCTGCCTCGGCGCCCCGCTGGCACGTCTGGAGGGCCGGATCGCCCTCCGCTCCCTCCTGGACCGCTGTCCCGACCTCGCCCTGGACACCCCCGCCGACGCCCTCACCTGGCGTCCCGGGCTCCTGATGCGCGGACCGGAACGCCTGCCGGTGCGGTGGACGGCGTAGCGGCCGACGGACCGTAAGCGGCCTGTGGTTGGCCTCCTGCCGCGGTAGGGCCCCACTGGCCGTGGTCGGCACGCCGGCCCGGGCACGCGCCTGAGGGGGCCGCCGTTCCGACTGCGGCTGCCCCCGTTGGCCACACCCCGGCCGGACGCCCGCCTCCCCTGTGCGACAGTGTCCCGATGAAGACCATCGGGTTGATCGGCGGAATGAGCTGGGAGTCCACGGCGGAGTACTACCGCCTGCTGAACGAGCTGACGCGCGAGCGCCTCGGCGGGCTGCACTCCGCCAAGTGCGTCCTGTACAGCGTGGACTTCGCGGAGATCGAGCGCCTTCAGACGGAGGGCCGCTGGGACGAAGCCGGCGAGCTGCTGGCCGAGGCCGCCAAGGCGCTGGAAGCCGCGGGCGCCGACCTGTTGCTGATCTGTACCAACACCATGCACAAGGTCGCCGACCGGGTGTCCGCGGCGGTCGGCGTGCCGCTGCTGCACCTCGCCGACACCACCGCGGAAGCCGTGCGCGCCAAGGGACTTCGCCGTATCGGGCTGCTGGGCACCGCCTTCACCATGGAGCAGGACTTCTACCGGGGCCGCCTCGCAGGCCACGGCCTCGACGTGCTCGTCCCGGATGCCGCCGGACGCCGGACCGTCCACCGGGTCATCTACGAGGAGCTGTGCCTCGGCGTCGTCAAGGAGGAGTCCCGCGACGCCTTCCGCTCCGTCATCGACGACCTGATCGCCGCCGGGGCCGAGGGCGTGGTCCTCGGCTGCACCGAGATCGAACTGCTCATCCGCCCCCAGGACAGCCCCGTCCCGGTCTTCCCCACCACCCGACTCCACGCCGAAGCGGCCCTCACCCACGCCTTGGCCACCTCCTGACGGTCCCCGGGCCTGGCCGGGCCTGTCCGGTGGCTTCCTGTCGGCGGGCCCGCTCCCGCCGCCCCTCCAACTCCCGCCCATTCCCGCCGCGTTCGCCCCACACTTCTCGTTCCGTCACCACCCGCGCATGAGGAGCGAGAGGTACGCTGGCGCGGTGTCGCGTAACGAGTTGGAACGGCTGGCCAGGATCCGGATACAGGTCACCGGAGAAAGCCTCGAACGCGCCCTGGCCGTGCTCCGCGGAGACACCACCGCACCAGGCGCCGGGGACGGGCCCGGGGGCGCGGGAGCGGTAGGGGCCCTGGGAGCGGGTCCGGGAGCGAGAGGGGACTCGGGGGCGGTAGGGGCCCCGGGAGCGATAGGGGCTGCCGAAGCGGCCGAGCAAACCGGAGCGGCCGGGCCCGGCGGCGGGACGGGAGACGACCTGGGGCCAGGGGCCGGGGCAGGGGCCGGGACGGGTCCAGAGGCGGAGCCGGGGGCGAGGGCGGAGCCGCGTGCGGGTATCCCTACCGGCCCCGGTATCGAGCCCGGCCTCGGTGTTGGTATCGGCCCCGGCGCCGCCCCTCACCCCGGACACGGGCCCGGAGCGCCCTCCGCGACCGCCTTCCCCGCCCCTCCCCCTTTCCCTACCCCCGCCCCTGCCCCTGCCCCTGGGGCCGTCCCTCCGGCGGAACCCAAGCGGCCGGGCCCACGCCGCCCGCATCCGCATCTCCGCGGCCTCTGACCACCGGCGCGCGGCCCCCGCGCCTCCCGGCCCCCGCCAGCCGGCGCGCCATCCCGCCTCCAGCCACCACGGCGGCCAGGTGCAGCGCCCCCGCCGCCACGAGGTTCTCGGGCAGCGGGACGCCCGCCGGCCTCACCAGCGCCACGGCCACCACTCCCACCAGCTTCCAGCCGCTCCACGCGAACATCGAGCCCGACCCGAGCCACCCGATTCCGCACACCGGCCAGCGCCGCCACCGGGCCGGCCGGGCCCGGGCCAGCACGCCGACGGCAGCGGACGCCGCCAGCGCCCACAGCGCGCTCAGGCCCGTCAGCAGCCCTCCCTCGACGGTCCGCAGCGCCGGGCGGTCGATCCCCCACGCGCCGCCGAGCGCCCAATACAGCCAGACCCCGCCCACCAGGGCACCGAGGACCGCCGGCCACGGCACGGGTCCCCGGCGCCCGTCCCGCAACCGCCCGGCGAACAGCTCCGGCCAACGCCGCCGCGCGTAGCCGGGCAGCGCGACGGCCAGGCCGATCCCCGTCCCCACGAAGCTGTACTGGATCAGCGCGGCCTCCCACCCCGGCAGCACCGGCTCACCGCCCCCGGCCTGGTCACCGGCACCACCCGGCAGCAGCGCGGCACCCACCGCGTACGGCAGGACCGAGACCAGGAACCCGGCGCCCGTCCACCCGCAGAACGCCACCGGCCGCCCCGGTAACCGCAGGCCCCACGGTCGCACCAGGGCCAGCGCCAGCCCGATCCCCAGGGCCGCCATACCCACGGTCACCCCATTGAGCAGCACCCATCCGCCCAGGCCGAACCCCGCGCCGATCGGGAGCACCCCGAGGAGCGCGCCCACCACCCACACCACCTTGACCAGCAGATACGGCACCAACGCCGACGCGGCGCCGTAGGCCGCCCAACGCCCGACACGATCCCAGCGGTCCATCCGGACTCCCCTCCACCAACAGGAGTCCAGCCTCCACCGCCACCGAACCGCCCCACCTCCCCCTCCGGGACCATCCCCTTCCGCCCTGGAGCGGAGCCGGCCGTCCCCCTCACGGACCCCGCAGCGGAACTCACCGACCCTGCTGCTGAGCGCGATACGGCGGGCGGCGGGCCGTACAGGACGAGGCCACCCTCACGGGGCCAGCGCCCTCGCCCGCAACGGCGTCCGGGGCATCTGGTGCCCGCCGCTGGCCAGCATCCGCACCTCGCCCCGATCGCTGATCTCCGCGCGCACGATCCCCGATTCATCCTCGTAGATCGGATACCCGCCCGCACCCGCCTGGTCGGTGCGCCGGACGACCACGACGTCGTCCTCCACCGCGGGGGCCTGAAATACCAGCTCATAGCGTTCCGGGTAATCCATCGGGGCCTCCCGATACTGCTCTGCGGGTACTGCCGCCCAAGGCACCGCCCCGGCCACCGCCTACTTCCGCGGCGCCCCGGCCCTTCCATCGTCACCCACACCCGAGCGCTCCGCCTCACCACAGAGTCATTGAACGAGCAACCAAATCCCTGCCGGCAGTCCGCGTCAACCCACGCTCCTACGCGCACCACCGAAATCCGCGATCAAGGTCGACCCGTGGGTTGACGCCGTGGCAGCCACTCCGCAGCCACAATCAATCCCGAAACCAACCGAGCCACCACCCCACCTCCCCTCACCCCCACCTCCACCGCACTCCCTCCCCCCACACGACTCGGACCACCTCGCCCCACCTCGGCCCCCCACCGCCCGTCAGGCGCGAACTCCCGGAGAAACTGGGCTTCAACCTCACCCGCTCCCGGAAGCTGGACGCCAACAACCAACCCGTCACCAGCCCCATCGACACGACCCTCGACGCCCACATCGCCCAGGCCGTCTGCGGCCAGGGCACGGCCGCCCTCACCGGCGGTCCCACCGCATGCGAAGCCCCGCCCCCACGTCCTACCGCGGGAGCGGGGCGGGTCCGAGAAGCGCCAGCAGCTCGGATGGATACGGCCACTACCGTACGGGCGGCCACTGACACCGCTGTCCCCACACCAGCCCTGGCCTCACGAACACCACCCGATCCGGGGAATGCCCCGATCGGGTGGCTGACCGGCCGAGTCGTTCGAGGCCGGTTCGCGCACTGCCCTGTTGACGGTTCGAGGCCGGACGGACAGGGTGGGGCGAACGCGGAGCGTGTGGGAATGGACACATGCAGACAGCGAGGGGAGGGCGAGGTGCTGACGGTCTGTGCTGGTCAGCGAGTTGAGGGAACGTCACGTCGGGCTGGAGAGAGGGCGCGGGGGCCGTATGGCTGAGGCACGCAGGGATACGTTGTCAGTGGCTGCCCCTAGCATGTCTCACATGTCCCCAACTCCTTCTGACCATACGGGTGCGCCCGTTCCTGCTTCCGAGGCCAACGATTCGATCCGGCGCTTCGTGCGCGCCCGGCACGGGCTGGCCTGGACCGCGCAGGACATGGCGGAGTATGCGGTGCTGCTGGAGATCTGGACCCTGGCGGTACGCGCCGAGGACACCGAGGTCGTCGAAGCCGCCTGAGGGTGCCCCGCGCCCGCGGGCACGAAGTACGTCGGCCCTGGTGCCGCCGCCGCGCAGAGCAGGGCGGCGGCACCAGGGCCGCTCCACCTGCACGTCCGATTCCCGCCAGTCCCGTCGCCCCCGGCCCCGCACACTCGAAGAAACACCCACGCATCCCCATGGCCGGAGGACGCACCATGCCCGTCCACAGCACCCCGCCCAGCCTCCCCGGCACTCCCATCCCTCCCGCTGCTCCCAGCGCTCCCGCCACGACCTACACCACCACCCTCGACAGCCCCCTCGGCGCATTGCGGCTCGTAGGAGTGGAGTCGCCCACCGCCCCCGGCGGCCTCGCCCTCACCTCGCTCGCCATACCGGGGCAGCGCCGCGCTCCCCTTGCCGAAGCCGACTGGATCTGCGACGCGCGCCCGTTCGCGGAGGCACTCCGGCAGCTCCGCGCCTACTTCGGTGGCCGGCTCACCCGTTTCGAGCTCGCGATGCGGACCCGCGGCACAGCATTTCAGGAGCGCGTGTGGCAAGCCCTGGACGCCATTCCGTACGGGACCACGACCACCTACGGCCGGCTCGCCGACACTCCGGGGCTACGAGGCGCCGGCCTCCGCGCCCTGGGAGCCGCCCTCGGCGCGAACCCCCTCCTTCTCGTTCGCCCGTGCCACCGAGTGATCGGCGCGGACGGCACCATGCGCGGGTACGCGGCAGGCGTGGAGCGAAAGATCGCCCTCCTGACGCACGAGGGCGCCCTCCAGCCGACCCTCCTCTGACTGCCCCGCCCTGCTCCCCACCCCGCCTGATCGAGCGGCCGGAGCGAGCAGCACCACCGTCACGGACGCCGGCGCATTGGCTGATCGCACAAGGCCGGATGACGATCGCGCCCCACCCCATGGCACGCTGAAAGTACCGACGCAGCACCACCGGCCCAGCACCAGCAAGGGAAGGCACGCAGCCCATGAGTACCCCGCTCCCCGGCTTCGAGGACATCGGGCGACTCCGCCGCACCGACGCGCGTCGCGGCGCCCACAGCCTCGACGGTGCCCGCGAACTGGGTGGTGCCGACAGGCCGGGCGGTGCCGGCGGGCTGGGCGGTCGTGAAGGGCGGGAGCCGGGACGCAGCGCGGCGGCGGCCGCCGAGCTGGCGGGCCGCACCCGACGGGAAGTGGGGCCCGGCGCGGTCCACCTCCCCCACTGGCTCTCCCCGGCCGAGCAGCGGGAGCTGGTCAGCGCCTGCCGCGACTGGGCGCGCGGCCCGGTACCCATCCGCCACACCCGGCTCCCCCGCGGCGGCGTGATGTCCGTCCAGACCGTGTGCATCGGCTGGCACTGGCAACCGTACGCGTACCGCCGCACCGCCGACGACGTGAACGGCGCCCGGGTCGCGGAATTCCCGGACTGGATGGTCAGGTTGGGCCGCCGGGCCCTGGTCGACGCCTACCAGGACGCCTCGGCCGGCGACGACTACACCCCCGACACCGCGCTGATCAACTTCTACGACAGCGCCGCGAAGCTCGGTATGCATCAGGACAGGGAAGAGCGTTCCAGCGCACCCGTCGTCTCCCTCAGCATCGGCGACAGCTGCGTCTTCCGCTTCGGTAACACGGAGACCCGCACCAGGCCGTACACCGACATCGAGCTGGCCTCGGGAGACCTCTTCGTCTTCGGCGGACCGTCGCGGTTCGCGTACCACGGCGTACCGAAGGTGTACCCGGGCACCGGCGACCCGGCCACAGGGCTGACCGCCGGGCGCCTCAACATCACCATGCGCGTCACCGGCCTCACCTGAACCCCGCCCCGAACGCCCACCAGCCGCCCCTCTACCTCTCCATCGCCGCTTCCGACGGGCACAACGGGCACACGGGACCCATGTGCCGCAGCATCAAGACGCCTGGAGCTCCATAGGCCCTCTGACCTGCGGGAACTGTGCGATCTTCTGATCGGCTGGGAGAGGAGTGGGAATCGGAGGCGCCCACCAGGGGCCCGACTGCCAGACCCTTTCCCACCGTTCCTTCAGAGTCTCTATGATCCGCAACTCCACCCCCGGGGGTGACGTTTTCCGCGAAGTTGGCGATGGGTTGACCGGGCCGACGGGCCCGGCCCGCACCGGGGCCGGAACCCGGGCCGCGGCCAGGGCCGGAGGTCATGGGCGGCGGTGGACCTCGCTCGGCCCTTGCCGGCCGGGCACCAGGACGCCCGTTTCGTAGGCGACCACCACCGCGTGGGTGCGGTTGTCGGCGTTCAGCTTGGCCAGGACGTTCCCCACATGGGTCTTGACCGTCTCCAGGCGCACCGCCATCTGCCGGGCGATCTGCTGGTTGGCCAGGCCCTGTGCCATCAGGCGCAGGGTCTGCTCCTCCCGCGCGGTGAGGGAGGCGGCGCCGGTGCCTCCCACGGCGCGGGGCGGGGGCGCGGGCTGCTGCTGGGCGGCGAGGCGCCGGACCGCGTTCGGGAAGAGGAGGGAGTCGCCCTGGGCCACCGTCCTTATGGCCTGGGCGAGTTGGGCGACGGGTGCGCGTTTGCGGATGAAGCCGTCGGCGCCGGCCAGCAGCGCGTCCCAGACATAGCTGTCGTTCTCGAAGGTGGTGATGACGACGACCTTGGGCGGGTCGGCCAGTTCGGCGTGCAGGCGTTTGGTGGCCTCGATCCCGTCGAGCCGGGGCATCCGGACGTCCATCAGCACCACGCGCGGGCGCAGGCGCCGCACGAGGGGCAGGACCTCGGTGCCGTCCGATGCCTCGCCGACCACCTCCAGACCGGGCTGTAGGGAGAGGAGGGCGCGCAGGCCGGCGCGGGTCAGTTCCTCGTCGTCCACGACCAGGACGGACAGCGGTGCCGCGGCGTCGTCGGCGGGCGGGTCGCCGGGCAGGTCGGGGGCGGGGTGGGCGGCGGTCATGCGTGCGGTCCCAGGGGGAGGTCGGCGGTGACCTGCCAGTGCCCGTCTCCGGTGGGGCCCGCGGAGAGTTCTCCGCGCAGCAGCCGCACGCGTTCGCCGAGCCCCTCCAGACCGTGGCCCGGTCGCGGCGCGCGGGCGGTGGGGGGCGTGGTGCGGAGCGGGTTGGTCACCACCAGGCGGAGCCGGTCGCCGCGGGCGGTGACACCCAGGCGGATGCCGTCCGTCCCGCCGTGCTTGAGTGTGTTGGTCAGGCACTCCTGGAGGATGCGGTACGCCTCGCGGGACACGGTGGCCGGTACGTGCCCCAGGTCGCCCCGCGTCTCCACGGTCAGCGCGGCGCCGGTCCGGCGGATCCGCTCGGCCAGCACGTCCAGGTCGGCGAGGGTGGGCTGCGGACGGGTGGATGCCGGGGCCTCGCGCAGGATGCCCACCACGTGGTCGAGGTCGTCCATCGCGGCCCGCGAGGTCTCCTCGATGCTGCTGAGGGCGCGGCGGGCCGCCTGCGGATCCCGGTCCAGCAACTCCCGGGCCACGGCTGCCTGGATGGTCGAGGCCGTCAGGGTGTGGCCGATGGAGTCGTGGAGTTCCTGGGCGAGCCGGTTGCGCTGCGCCAGCGTCCGCGACCGGGCCTCGGCCGCGGCGGCCCGTTCCGCGGGGCCCGGACCGAGCAGAACGGGGGCCAGGCGCCGCAGCAGGGCCGTTCCGGCCCAGGCACTCCCCGCGGCTGCCAGCAGACACGCGGCGGCCGCGAGAAGGGTCCAGGCACCCGCCGGACCGCGCGGCGCGGACGCGGTGAACCAGAAGAGCGCCATCTCGCCCTCGCCGGTCAGCCATGCGGAAGGCAACACGAGGGCGACCATCAGGCACAGACCGGTCGTCGTCACCACCACGCCACCGACGGCCGTATGCACCGGCAGCCACGCCGCCGCCCGCAGCCGGTCGCCGAACGAGCGGGGCGGCCCCAGCGGCCGGGGCAGTTCCGTGCCCAGCAGCCCGTTGGCCAGCCGGACGCCCGCCCGTCGTACGCCGTGCGGCAGGCCCATGGCCCAGGCCGCGATGACGCACGCCACGAGGAACACCGGCACCCGGGCCCCGGCCGGAAGACCGGTCCGGGCGACCACAAGTACCGCCGTGCTGACGGACATTGCCGCCACGCCGACGGGAATTGCCGCCATGGCACCCACACCGGCGAACAGCCACCCTCGCACCTGGACCCGCACCACCACCGACCCCCTGATCACCTCGCGCATGAGCCGCATGCTACGGATCCACGCCGCTGCCCACCTCCCCCGATGGAGCCAGACAGCACCCCCGCGAACGAGCGGCCGCCCCGTGGCTCAGATCGGTGATGTGCCGGGTGGTGGTGGGTGAGACGGTGAGCCCCGCCCGGCCCGGGAGGCGCGGCGGCCCGATGGCCCGGCCGTCTGCGCGGGGGCTGTTGGTCCCGGTCGGCCGCAGCCGACGCGGTGGAGGCCCACGAGCCGAGCTGTGCCCAGCCGGGACGTGGCGACGCCCACCGGCACGTACCGCCGTGCACCGGCATCCACCGACACGACATGAGGCAGGTCGAGATGAGACCAGACAACGAAACTTCTGCACCAGTGGCGCCCCCGACACCGCAAGCCCCAGCCCCCCTCGGCGACAGCTCGACCCGCCGCAAAGGGGTGGCCGTCTTCCTGGCGCTTTCCTTCGGAGGAGCCTGGGCGTGGCTGTGGTGCGCGACGGCCCTCCTCGGTCTCTCGCCCCTCCATCCCTTGCTCCAGCTCCCGTTCGCCTGCATGCCCGGCATCGCGGCTGTGGTGGTACGGCGGTGGGTGACCCGGGAGGGCTTCGCCGACGCGGGGCTGCGACTCCGCCTGAGGGCGGCCTGGTCCTCCTACCTGGCCGCCTGGCTCGGTCCCGCCGCCCTCGCCCTGTGCACCCTCGGTCTCGCCGCCCTCCTCGGCCTGTGGCACCCCCACCTGTCCGGCCCCGGCGGAATTCTCCCCGGCGCCGCCTCCCTCTGGTCCGTGCTGGGCCTGATGCTGGTCGCGCTGGTGCTCACCCCGCTGTACTGCGGCGAGGAGTTCGGCTGGACCAGCTACCTCAGGCCCCGGCTGTTCGGCGGCGCGCCTGTTCCCTCCTCCCTCGCCACAGGGCTGATATGGGCGGTCTGGCACTTCCCGCTCGCGTTCATCGGCTACATCGACTTCCCGAACGTGCTGCTGGGCCTGCTGCTGTGGACGATCTCCTTCCTGCTCCAGGAGGTCATCCTCCTCTGGCTCTACACCCGCAGCGGCAGTGTCTGGGTGGCCAGCCTGGCCCACGCCGGCAACAACATGGTGTTGTCCCTCGTGCTGAGCCAGACACTTGAGAGGGAGGCGGGGCTCGGCCCGGACTGGACCACCGTCCTCCCGGCGGTCCCGATGGCGGCCGTCTGCCTGGCCATCGCGGCGAGGTCCCGCCGGCTGCGGCCGTAGCGTCGCCCCGCGGGCGTCACCAGCTGGTCCGAGGCCGAGGAGCAGGCGGAGTACGGCGAGGAGCCGTGGGTTTCGACGGGACCGGGCCCGCCATTCCCGCAGCCCTGCGCGCCCGGTACGTCAGCAGGTGGGGAAACCGCCCGGAAGGCGGGGCCGGGCGTCCCCTCATGAGCCGCTGTCCCGGGAAGACCGGGGCGAGGCGGTCACCGGCGACGGCGCGGCGGCGTCAGTGGCGGCCCTGACGAAGGCGCGAACCCGCTCGGTGGTGTTCCCCGCCGACCGGATCAGTCAGACCTGCCTTCCTGGGGCGGCGGTCACGCCACGGCAGTCAGTTCGTCGACCTCCGCGTCGCTCAGCCTCAGGGACGCCGCCGCCAGGTTCTCCTCCAGGTGCGCGACCTTGGAGGTCCCGGGGATGGGCAGGACGACGCCGGAGCGGGCCAGCAGCCAGGCCAGCGCCACCTGCGACGAGCCGGCGTTGTGAGCGGTCGCGATCCGGTCCACCGAGCCGCCGGAGCGGGCCAGCTCGCCCGCGGCCACCGGCGCCCAGGGAATGAAACCGATGCCGTGGCGGGTGCAGTACTCCAGGACGTCAGCGGAGCCGCGGTCGGTGAGGTTGTAGCGGTTCTGCACGGTGGCTATTTCCACGATCGTGCGGGCCTGCTGGATCTGGCCGACCGTGACCTGGGACAGTCCGATCGCGACGATCTTGCCCTCGTCCTGGAGCCTCTTCAGCTCGCCGACCTGGTCCTCCAACGGGACCTTCGGATCGATGCGGTGCAACTGGAACAGGTCGATGTGATCCACGCCGAGCCGGCGCAGACTCATCAGGGCCTGCTGGCGCAGGTACTCGGGGCGGCCCACCGGCGGCCACGCGGCTGGACCGAGGCGCACCAGTCCCTCGTCGGTTCTGATCACGTCGGGCCCGTTGCGGGTCAGCCCGGCCTTGGTCGCGATCAGCACGTCATCACGGTAGGGATGGATCGCCTCCCGGATGATCTCCTCGCTCACATACGGGCCGTAGGAGTCCGCGGTGTCGATCAGCTGCACGCCGAGTTCGACGGCGCGGCGCACCACGCGCACGCACTCCTGACGGTCGTCGGGCTCACCCCACACCCCGAGTCCGGTCAGGCGCATGGCGCCGAAACCGAGACGGGCGACTTTCTTGCCGGCGATCTCGAAGGTGCCGGCGGCGTCGGAAAGCGCAGTCATGATCGGGGTTCTCCTTCTTCTGCGGCAGTGGCCTGGTCCGTCAGGACCACTTCCTGCTCGGACAGCTGACCGAGCAGGACCAGGGCGTCGGCGCTGGCGCTGCCGGGTTCCGGGCTGTAGACGGACAGGTGCTGTCCGGGGGCGCTGGTGACAGCGAGTGCCTCGAAGTGCAGATGTATCTCACCCACCTGTGGGTGCCTGAAGTGCTTGTCCTCGTGCGTACGGGGCAGGACCTCGTAGTGCGCCCACAAGCCCGTGAACGCGGGGCTGCACACGCTCAGTTCGCCGACGACCCGCTCGATCCGCCCGTCCTTCGGGAACTGCGAGGAGGCCGCCCGAAGGTTGCCCACCGCGATCCGCGCCGCGTGGTCCCAGTCGGCGTAGAACTCGCGCGCGAAGGGATCGAGGAAGATCATCCGCAGCAGGTTGTCGTACCGGGCGAAACCTCCGTACAGCTCCCGCGCCAACGCGTTGGCCGCCAGCACGTCCTGCGCCGCTCCCACCACGAAGGCCGGCACTTCACGCATGCCGTCCATCAGCCGCAGCAATTCCGGAGCGACGTTCGCCGTGGTTGCCGTCGTCTCGAAGACGGACAAGCCCAACCGGAAGAGATGGGTGGCCGCCGCGTCGTTCAGCCGCAGTGCCCCGGCGATCGCCCGCAGCACCTGCTCCGACGGGTGCCGCTCCCGGCCCTGCTCCAGCCGGATGTAGTAGTCCGTGCTCATCCCGGCCAGCAGCGCCACTTCATCACGCCGCAGCCCCGGCACCCGCCGCACCCCGTCATCGGGCAGACCGACATCCGCTGGCGCGACCGCCGCACGGCGGGCTCGCAGGTAGTCGCCGAGCTCGTTCACGCTTTCCATGACAGCCACGCTAACCACGGACGGACGCCGGGGCGTGGGTGCGCTGCACCCACCCGAGCAGGACAGTCGAGCACGCATCCGCGGATAGCCGCAGCACACCCTCCCACGCCCGCGGCCGCGCTCGTAGCGTCGGTGCCGTCCCCAGTCACCGCGCTGCGACCGCACTCCGGTGTCGCCTCTGCCGTCCCCATCCCGGGCAGGTCGAGGAAGCCGTCGCGGCAGCCGTGACGGCTTCCTCGACCTCGGAACCGGAGTCCCTTCATGCCCGAAGCCTTTGCCAGCGCTGTCATCCCGGCCCGGGTCACCAAGGTGTGGCGCGTCGTCCGCGACTTCGGTGGCCTGGCCACCTGGCAGCCGGCCGTCGCCGACTGCGTCCTGTCGGACGTACAGGCACCCGACCGCGTCGGTTGCGTCCGCACTCTGTCCATGGCCGACGGGGAGACCGTGGTGGAGTCCCTCCTGGCACTGGACGACCATTCACGGTCCCTGACCTATGGCATCGTCAGCTCCCCCTACCCAGTGCAGTGCTACCGAGCCACCATGCGGGTTCTGCCTCTTACCGCCACCGATGAGACGTTCGTCGGTTGGTCGGTGAACTTCGACTGCGACCAGGCCCACGCCGACGAGCTTGCGAGAAGCTTCCGGACCGACATCTTCGCAGCTGGACTGCGAGGCTTGGCCTGCCACTGCTACACACTGTGATCGCCGGTTGGGCTTCTCCCACACAGCGCTCCATGCCCGTGGGCCGCGGCTGGTCCTGACCTGCGGACCGGCGTCGCAAGGAAGGGGTCACCCGATATCCAGCCAGGTCCAAGAGCAGGACGGACTCTCCAGGGTGGACGAAGCCCAGCGTGGAGAGCGCAGCCGCAGGTGCCCTTGACCGACCGGCACGGCCCGCGCACTCCACGAGGCGGACCCGGCCGACAACGCTCCGGCCGTCACCCCACGTGCGGGAAGGCGGGCGTTCGGGCCGCCGCGCGTGCACATGACGATGCCGGCCTCCGTGAGCACACGGTAGACGGTCCCGTACGACTCGGTGGCTGTGGTAGATCTCCGCAGCGCAGCGGACCCACGGGGAGTCCGCATGCCGCAGCGGCCATCCAGGTGTGTCGGACGGGCCGGATGATCGCTGCGTACACCGGGGAGTCCGTACGGCTGCTGATCTCCGATCTTGCGGTATCCCCACGCCTCGTAGCGCGCTTGAAGGGCTCCGTCACCCATGGCCGGGTTCACGAGCAGCGTGACCCGCTCTTCGCACCGATGCGCCAGCCAGGTCCCGTGCAGGTGCCAGGCGGTCGCTCCGCCCCTCCACGGCTTGCGGAGCTACCTGCGACGACGCGGCATCGCCTGCACGTTCCCGGAGCGGATTGACCAGATCAACGGGCGCCTCCGCCGCGGTGAAGCCCGATGCCGGCTCGACCGGGGCGCCTACCGCAGGCGGAACGTCGTCGAGCGCTGCTTTCGCCGGCTCGAGCAGAACCGAGCCCTGGCCACCCGCTACGACAAACGAGCCGTCCACTACCAAGCCATGGTCACCCTCGCCTGCCGCCGACTCCGGCTCCCATGACGTTCCGGACGCCCCCTCCCCCCCCGGGGCAGTCCGTCACTGACGCGGGACCTCGATGCCCGCCGCGCGCAGGTGCCCTTCGATCAGCGTGTTCAGCCGTGCGACGGACGGTGCCTCGTCCTCCCGATGGTGATTGACCACGTCGTACCGGGAGGCCGCGTCGGGCCGGTGCCGTCGCACGGTCGGCATCGTCAGCAGCGCGCGGTCGGCCAGCAGGTTGGTGGCCACCGCGGAGGCCAGCTCCTCGATCCGCGGGTCGTCGGGGTCCCAGGACCTCGCCTCCCAGCCGCGCTTGGTCAGCTCGACGAACTCGGGGTCGCCGAGCCGGTGTTCGAGGTTGAGCAGGAAGAGGTCGAAGATCTCGGGAGCCAGCGCCCGCGACAGCACCAGGGCCTCCCGCTGGGTGGTGACGTAGTCGGGGCTGAAGCCGAGCTCGGCGAGTCGGTCCAGGACCGCGCAGGCCCGGTCGGGCAGCAGGGCGCGATCGCCGTGGGCGAGCCGGTGCAGGGTGTCGCGGCGGGCGGTCAGCTCCTCGATCTGTGCGGTGAGCCGGCGGCGGACGTCGTCCAGGGCGGTGGCGAACCGCTCGGGCTCGGCATCGAGCAGCTCGCTGATCTCGGCCAGCGGCACGCCCGCCCCCGCCAGGGCCCTGACCTGGACCAGGCGCAGCAGATCGGCTGACCCGTAGCGCCGGTAGCCGGAGTGGTCCCGTTCCGGTTCGGCGACCAGGCCGAGCCGGTGGTAGTGCCGCACCGTCTTGACGGTGATGTCGACGAAAGCCGCCGCCTGACCGATCGTGAGCCCGTCCGCCATGGGGCGAGCCTAGCGCTCATCTGTCGCCTTGACCTTGACCTTGGGTCAGGGTCCACGCTCATCTCACACCCGCCGACGCACGATGAGGGATCACAATGAGTGAGCAGAACACCGCCGCCGCGCAGGACCGCCCCGAGCTGCGGAAGGCCATGCAGGAGATCGTCGACGCCGGTTTCGCCGGCGTGCAGCTGCGCGTGAACGACGAACTCGGCGAGTGGGTCGGCAGCGCCGGGGTGACCGAGCTGGGCCGGACCGCGAAGCCGCCGACCGACGGGCACTTCCGGGTCGGCAGCGTCACCAAGACCTTCGTCGCGACCGTCGTCCTACAGCTGGTGGCCGAGGGCCGGCTCGGCCTTGAGGACCTGGTGGCCGACCACTTGCCCGAGTTCGGGCTCGACCGTCGGATCACGGTACGGATGCTCCTGCAGCACACCAGCGGGCTGTTCAACTTCACCGGCGAGTTCTCCAAGGACGGGTCGGTCGAGACCGGTGTGGTCGCCGGATGGGGCAAGGAGTGGGCGGACCTGCAGCGCGCGACCTACCGGCCGGAGGAGCTGGTGCGGGGGGCGCTGACGAAGCCGGCGCGGTTCGAGCCGGGGACGGCCTGGAGCTACTCCAACACCAACTACGTCCTCGCCAGGCTGCTGATCGAGCAGGTTACCGGCCGCTCGCTGCCCGAGGAGACGCACCGGCTGATCCTGGGCCCGCTTCGGCTGACGGGCACCCTGCTGCCGGAGACCGGCGAGGAGATCCCCGAGCCGCACGCCCACGGCTACTTCGGCTACGACGACGCCGGCCAGTGGAAGGTGGTCGACACCACCCGCTTCAACCCCTCCTGGATATCCGCCGCCGGCGACATGATCTCGACCAGCCGGGACCTCCACACGTTCTTCGCCGCACTGAACGGCGGCAGGCTCATCCCATCCGAGCTGCTGGCCGAAATGCGCGTCCCGGACCCCACGATGGGTTACGGACTGGGCGTGTTCGTGGAGGAACTGGACGGCGGCGGCACCCTCCTCCACCACAACGGAGGGTTCTGGGGCTGGGGCGCGCTGATGTACAGCACGCCCGACGGCACCAAGACCCTGACTGGCTCGCTGACCTCCGGGGACGCCGAAATGGACCTGCCCACCATGGCCGGGACGTTCGAGAAGGTGAAGCAGACACTGGTCAAGGCGGTGTTCGCCTAGGGGGCGTCCCCGGGTCGTGTCCGGAAGGTCTGGCCCGGTTCTGCGGGCGGACGCCCATACTTTCCGGACGCTCCCTAGCGGGATCACGGCCAGAGGGTCCGGAGCCAGAGCCGCTCCGCCTGCCGCACCAGTACTGTGGCTTCGCATGACCGCCGCTGAGATCGAGATCACCGCAGACCTGGTCCGCGACCTGCTGAAGGAGCAGCATCCAGACCTTGCAGGGCTCGCCATCCGCGAGGTGGCGGGCGGCTGGGGCAACCAAATGTGGCGCCTCGGGGACGAGTTGGCCGTGCGCATGCAGCGCATGGACCCCACTCCGGAGCTCCAGCTCAAGGAGCGGCGGTGGCTGCCCGTGCTGGCCCCACGTCTGCCGCTCCCGGTGCCGACCCCGGTGCGGTTCGGCGAACCGTCCGCGCGCTTCCCCAAGCACTGGACCGTGATGACGTGGGTTCCCGGCGAGCCGCTGGACTACTCCTCGATCAGCCGCGGCGATCACGCGGCCGACACCCTGGCGGGCTTCCTCAGGGCGCTCCACGTGGAGGCGCCCGCTGACGCGCCGATCAGTGAGGATCGCGGTGACCATCCCATGAAGTGCACGGAGGGCTTCGACCACTTCTTCCGCTCCGTCGTCCCCGACGACCTCGCCGACGATGTCCGGGCCGTCTGGGACGACGCCGTCGCGGCGCCCGAGTGGGAGGGGCCGCCGCTCTGGATGCATGGCGACCTGCATCCGGCGAATGTCGTCGTCTCGGACGGGATGCTCTCGGGCGTGATCGATTTCGGTGACATGTTCGCCGGCGATCCGGCGTGCGACCTCGCTGCCGCATGGGTCGTCCTTCCCGCAGGCGCCACCTCACGCTTCTTCGACGTATATGCGCAGGCGGACGCGGGGACGATCCGGCGCGCCCGCGGGCTGGCCGCCCTGAAGAGCTTGTTCCTCATGCTGATGGGCCAGGCCGGAGACCGGGGCCTTCCTGGCGGCAAGCCGACGTGGGGGCCCGCAGGCCGGGCAGCGCTCGATCGTGTTCTGAAGGGCGTTTGATGCGCGCTTCTTTGAACTTGTTTCTCGATCTTGGTTGAGGGCCATGCGGCAGCCCACCTTCGTGGGTTCATCGCTCACCACGCGTGGTGGGGATGCCGAGGTCCACTGCCGCATGCTGCCCGTGGCCCCCGATCGAGCTGGCGGAGTTTCTCCACGGCGCCGGCGAGGCTGACCTGGAGCCCTTCGACAGGCCGTTCATGGTGTTCAGAACGGGGCTTCGTCCCAGTCCGGGCGAGGCTGGAGCTGGAGGGTCGGCCACCGGCCGCCGTCGCCTTTGCAGTCCGGGCAGTCGGGCCGGGGTGTGGGAGAGAGGCGGATGGCGTGCCGGCAGACGGACAGCTGCCAGACGCCGGCCTTGAGCGCGAGGGCGGCGGCCGCGGCGAGGACCGCGGCGACGCCGACCGCGGCAGTGATGTAGCGGGTCTGAGTCCGCATCGAGGTGTCCCCCATGGGAAGTCGGAAGCCCGGTCCGGGCAGCTCACGGGCACCAGGGCCCGGACCGGACTGCTGGCCGGTCGGCCACCGCCGGCCCCGGGCGTGGGCTCGGGGCCGACAGAAGCCGGTCGGTCAGTTGCGCCGGCGGCGCGGGCCGGCGGAGGTGTTCTCGCGGCACGGGACGCTGCCCCGGCCGGACATGGTGTGCGGCCGGACGTCGAGGGAGTCATCGAGGGCGGCCTGGGTGGCGGTGCTCCCGGGGAGGACGACCGGCAGCCCCGCTGCTTCCCACGCCTCAAGGCCGCCCGCCACGCTGTAGACGGAGGTCCGGCCCGCGCGGATCGCCTGAACGCCGCCCTGCGCGCTGCGGTTGCCCGTGCGGCAGACGAAGGCCAGTGGGCCGTCAGGCAGATCCGGCAGCGACGCCGGCAATGTGCTGAGCGCGGCGTGGACGGCGCCGGCCGGGTGACGCGCTGCCCATTCATCGTCTTCACGGACATCGACCAGTGTGAGTTCCCCGTCCACGGAACGGCGACGCGCCTCGGCAGGAGACAGGACGGCGGGCATGCGACCGTCGCCGGAACTCTGGTCCTGCACGGGCAGGACCGTGCGGATCGCCTCGTAGTTCGAGGCATGGACGACGGCTATCTGCTGTCCCAGCATCGGGCAGACATTCATCGCCTCCTCCCAGTGGCGGGTGGACTCCCATTCCGCCACGTTGACGAGAGGGAATGTGCTCCCCGGAACGATCGTGCGGAACATGTACGTCCGGATGAAACCGGGCTGCGCCGCCATCACCTCCGCGGCGTACTGCCATGCGGCGAGATAGGCGGCTTCCTGCTCCTCATCGATCTCGATCGGAATGATCACGACGTGGCGATTTTCCATCTGCTGCTTCCTCAAGTATTTCGATTACCGACATGCCGCTTGAGTCGGAGGGATTCCCCACGAATGAGGGAACGCGACCGCGGCCTGGAGACAGCGGCTTTCGGTTGTGAGCCGGAACCGCCTGGACGCAGCCTGCACACACGTGTCCACAGGTGACGAATCTTCTTGCTGGATCAGCAAGGTGGCCGGTGCGGGCCCGGCCGTCAGCCGAGCGGCGGGCCATCGCCGCCGGCGGGAGACCGGCGCGTCTTGCCAATCCAGCATGAACCTTTGCCGCGTCCGTGGCGCCGTCGCACGCTGAGGGCATGAGCGAGTTCGAGTTGATGCAAGACGGTGAACAGACCTGGGACGTCGTGGTGGTCGGCGGTGGGACCGCCGGCCTGTCCGGGGCTTTGACGCTGGCCCGGGTGCGCCGGTCGGTTCTGGTGATCGACAAGGGTGAGCCCCGCAATGCTCCGGCTGCCGGCGCCCACGGAGTGCTCGGCCGCGAGGGCATCTCTCCCCTGGAACTGCTGCGGCTCGGGCGCGAGGAGGTCGCTTCGTACGGCGGTCGTATCGTGTCGGGTCAGGTCGCGCGGATCTCCCGGCACGCCGCGGGCTTCTGGGTCGTCACCGAGGGCGGGCAGCGCGTACACACGCGCAGAGTGCTGGTGACCACTGGTTTGGTCGATGCGCTGCCGGACGTGCCGGGGCTGGCCGAACGGTGGGGGCGGGACGTACTGCACTGCGTGTACTGCCATGGCTGGGAAGTCCGGGACACGGCCATCGGGGTGCTCGGCAACTTCCACCAGGCACTGTTGTTCCGTCAGATGTCCAAGGACGTCACGCTGTTCCTGCACACCGCAACGGAACTGACCGACGAACAGTGGGAACAGTTGACCGCTCTCGGTGTCGGCGTGGTCGACGGCGAGGCCACCGGGATCGAGGTCGACAGCCAGGACCAGCTGGCGGGTGTGCGGCTGGCGTCAGGAAGGGTGGTGCCGGTCCGGCAACTGGTGGTCGCCCCCCGGTTCCTCGCGCGCGCCGGTTTCCTGCGCGAGCTGGGCGTGACGATGCAGGAACACCCCATGGGCCTGGGGGAGCAGCTTCAGGTGGACGCCTCCGGGTTCACCGGAGTGCAAGGCGTGTGGGCCGCGGGGAACGTCAGCGATGTACTGGCCGGGGTTCCCGCCGCGGCAGCAGCCGGCACCACCGCTGCCGCCGCGATCCACATGGACTTGCTGAAGGCCGACGCGGAAGCCGCCGCCCGCGCGGCGAAGGACGGTGAAGTATTCAGCGGGGCGATGGAGGCCGAGGTTCGGCGGCGGGTGCAGGGCAGCCGTGCACACCGACCGGGCTCCCTCCCCGGCGGTAACTGAGCCCCTACCGCGACCGGGTCAGGTGGCGCGGACCCGGAGGTGGGCCCGTTCTCCCTGGCGTCCGAGCAGGATGAGAAGTTCAACGGCCTGGTCGCCGTCGGCGCCAATCCAGTGCGGCACGTGCGTGTCGAACTCCGCGGCCTCGCCCGGCTTGAGGCTCAGGCTCTGCTCGCCCAGCAGCAGCCTGAGCCGGCCGGCGAGCACATAGAGCCACTCAAAACCGTCGTGCGTCTGCAGCTCCGGCTCACCCTGGGACGTGGGTGAAATGAGAAGTTTATAAGCTTGGGCGCCACCAGGATTGCTCAGCGGCACCAACGTCATGCCTCCCCGGGTCACCGGGCGCAGGTGAATGCGCGGGTCTCCCGTACGGGGCGCGCCCACGAGATGGTCGAGGGGCACCGCGTACACCTCGGCGAGTGGCAGCAGCAGCTCCAAAGTCGGCTTGCGACTGCCGCCCTCCAGACGAGACAGCGTGCTCTCGCTGATTCCGGTCCGCTGGCCAAGCTCGGCCAGCGTGATCCCCCGCCGGCGACGCAGCTCCCGCAGACGGGGCCCGACCGCATCCAGAACGTCCTTCTTCGCGCTGTTCACACCCTGATACTGCCCGAAACGGCATGGCCCCTTCCAATGCGAGTTCGAGCAGCAACTGAGCAGTCCGCGACGGTGACGTCCGGCGAGCGGCTCGCCCCAGAGGTGCTGGCGCAGGCATGGGAGATCGCCAAGGTCTGCGCGGTGTTCCTCGCGGTGGGGACCACCCTTCAGGTGCAGCCGGCAGCGACCGCCGCGGACCACGGCGCGCGGCTCGTGGTGGTGAACGTCGAGCCGACGCCGTACGACGACCGGGCCGACGAGACCGTTCGCGAGCCGATCGGTAGCCGCGCCTCGCCATCCGCGTCTCCTTCCCCTCCTCCCCCTTTCCTCCTCCGCTTACCGGCTCATCGCCGGACACCCCCTAGCGGTCGGCCGCGGGCCCCCGCCAGTCCTCGTGGCGGACACGCGCCAGATCACGCAGTCCGCCGACCGTCCCCCACTCGTTCTTTCCCAACCGTGCGAGCGGCCGGAGTTTCTCGATTTCGGGGTGGCCGTCGACGAGTACGTCCTCCGAGATCACCGCGTGCACCACGCGCCCGAATACGACACTGCCGTCACCGATCCGCACCGTACTGTGCAGTTCGCACTCCAGCGCCACCGGCGAGGCGGCAACGCGCGGCGGCTTCACCCGCAGGCTCGGCTCGGACTCGATCCCGACCGCCTCGAACTCGCTCACCCCGCGCGGAAAATCCGTAGCCGTGTCATTGATCTGCTCAAAGAGCTCCTCCGGCGTGAAGTTGACGACAAATTCACCGGTGGCTTCGATGTTCCGGAGCGTGTCCTTGCGCCCGACGGAGCTGAACATCACCACGGGCGGCGCGACGCTGGCGATGCTGAAGAAGGAATGCGGGGCCAGGTTGCTGGAATCGTTGTCCGGGTTGATCGTCGACACCCAGGCGATCGGTCGCGGCACGACCGTCGCGGTCAACAGCTTGTAGAAGTCGTTACGGGGCATCTCGGCAGGATCGAAGTCAACTCGCATAGCGATCAGTATCCCCCCGCGGAGCCGGGGATTCCACGAGGATCCAGAGCACCGCCGAGGTGCGGCACTCAGCGGAAAGCGCGTGGTACCGGACCCATCGAGCACCGGTAGCCGACACCGCGCCGGCCGCCGCCCTGCCCACCACCCGGGAGGGGGGCCGCGCCGGACCGGCCCTGCTCTGTGGCTGGATCAGTCGTCCAGCACTGCCAGGGCGTCGATCTCGACGAGCAGTCCCGGCGGGAGTTGCACGGAGACGGTGGTGCGGGCGGGGAGGACCCCGCCGAGGGCCGCACCGTACGCCTCGTTCGGCTCGGGCAGGTGGGCGGGGTCGGTGAGGCAGACGCGGAGCATGACGACGTCTTCCAGGCCGGCGCCGGCCGCCTTGAGGCCCGCGGTGACGTCGCGCAGGGTCTGTGCGGTCTGCTCGGCGGGGGTGAGCAGGCGAAACCCGTGCGGGCGTCAGCTCCAGACCTGTCGTTCCTGACTGCGGGGGTCGTCGACCTGGGACCACTCCGCGTCGATGTGCATCGTGGCCCGGCGTTCGGTGTCGTACGGGTCCCAGCCGGGGTCGCCGGTGGTGGCGAACCGGATCCAGGTCTCGTGCAGGCGGGCCGCGAGATCCGCCGGGGGCTTGTCGGGGCCGAGCAGGGCGGCGGGACCGAGCAGCTCCGGCAGGTGCGTGAGATCGAAGACGAAGGGCAGCTCGACCGCGTGCGTGGCACCCAGCTCTCCGTCCAGGGCGGGCGAGCGCCAGGCGAACTCGTAGGCGAAGGTCGCGGACCCGGGGTGCGCGGCGTGGGCGGCGGCCAGGGCCCGGCTGCCCGCGCCGAACAGCGCGTCGCCCATGATGGCCGAGCGCAGTTCGCCGTAGGACGCCCCGGGACGTGTGGTGCGGTACGTCTCGACGAGCCGCGCCGGGTTCGGGTGCGAGCGCGCCGCCGTGTCGTGCACGTCCTCGGCGGTCGAGGAGGCGTACTTGTCCACGGGGACCAGGTAGAGGAGCCCCTCTTCGGTGTTGGTCCCGACGAGCAGGTCTACGCCGGAGCTGTGTCCGGCGGCGACGGATACGGCGGGCTGGGTGTCCAGGACCAGGCTGAAGGGGCTGAGGCCGAGCAGCGGGTCGTGGTGGGTGGCGGTCCGCAGGTCGATGCCCGCGAGCTGGGAGGCGGCATCCACAAGGCGCTCATCGGGGATCTCCGCGAAGGCGTCCACCTGCGGCTTGACGCCCAGGGCCTCGGCGGCTGCGGCGGTGACGCGAGCTGCCTGCTCGGTGGTGAACGCGCCCAGCCCGCTGCCGCTCTGCACGATCGCCCGGCGGAGAAGTCCCGCGGCCTCCGCGGTGGCCAGGACGCCGCCGACGACGGTGGCCCCGGCCGACTGGCCGAAGAGCGTGACGTTGTCCGGGTCGCCGCCGAACGCGGCGATGTTCTCCCGCACCCAGCGCAGCGCGGCGACGACGTCGAGCAGTCCGCGGTTGGCGGGGGCCCCGGGGAGGTGGAGGAATCCGGGGATCCCGAGCCGGTAGTTGAGCGTGACGAGGACGACGCCGTCACGGGCGAAGGCGGAGCCGTCGTACAGCGCGGACCGCGTCGAACCGGCGACGAAGCCGCCGCCGTGGACGAACACCATCACGGGCAGGCCGCCCTGCGCGGCGGCGGGCGTCCAGACGTTGACGGTGAGGTAGTCCTCGCCGCGGCTCCAGCCGGTGCCGAAGTAGGGAGCCATGTCGATGCGGCCGAGCGTGCGCTCGGACTGCGGTGCGGTGGGGCCGGGCACGGTGGCGTCCCGTACGCCGTCCCACGGCTCGTGCGGCTGCGCCGGCGCGAATCGGCCGGCGGCGCGGGGCGGGGCGGCGTAGGGGATGTTCAGGAAGGCGGCGGTTCCGTTGTGCTGGCGCAGGCCGCGGACGGCTCCCTGCGCGGTGGTCACGACGGGTTGGGGGTAGTGACTCATCTCTGGTGCCTTTCCGCGCGCTTCAGCCCTGCTCGGGGTACGGGGCGAAGGGCGCCCAGCCCTTGATGGCGAAGGTGCTCCCCTCCCGTACGACTTCGGTGGCGCCGTGGCCGCCCAGGTGGGCGGGGATGACGAGGGCGTTGTTGTCGGCGGCCCAGCCGAGCACCTTGCGGCGGGTGGCGCGGGCTTCGGCGGGGTCCTCGCAGAAGCAGCTGTTGGCGTCCGGTTCGAGGATCTGCACCGGGCTGTGCAGCAGGTCGCCGACGAACACCGCGCGGTCCGCCCCGGAGGTGAGGGTCAGGACGGAGGAGCCGGGGGTGTGCCCGGGAGCGGGGTCCAGGCGCAGGTTCGCGTCGATCCGGTGGCTGTGCTCCCACAGTTGCGTGCGGCCGGCCTGGTGGACCGGGGCCACGCTGTCCTCGAAGACGTTCTGGTTGCCGCGGCCGAGCAGCGGCTGGTGCCCGTTCTCCGGATTCCAGAAGTCGAAGTCGTCCTTGGGCATCAGGTAGGTGGCGTTCGGGAAGGTGGGCACCCACTGCCGCCCGTCCAGGTAGGTGTTCCAGCCGACGTGGTCGATGTGGAGGTGCGTGTTGATGACGATGTCCACGTCCTCGGGCTGGACGCCGGCTCGGGCGAGGTTGGCGAGGAAGTCCGTTTCGAGGTGGCTCCACACCGGGGCGTAGGGACGCTCCTTGTGGTTGCCCACGCCGGTGTCGACGAGGATCGTCGTGCCCTCGCTGCGCAACAGCCAGGTCTGGATCGCGGAATTCACGATGTTGGTCTCGGCATTCAGAAAATGCGGCGCGAGCCAGTCGGTACCGGCTTCCCAGATTTCCTTGGAGCTTTCCGGGAAGAAAGCGTCCGGTGCCATATCGACGGGGCCGAAATATTCCCACACCCGGGTGAGAGAGACATTGCCGAGGATGATCTGTTCCATGGAATACCCTTGAAATTCGTAGGATTTGGTCAACCGTACGAGCGGCGCCGGCCGGCGCGGTATCCGTCACATGACTGCATCTGCGCGCCGGGCCCTGAGCGGGCGGGCGCAGGGCGGGCGCCGCTGCTACGCCGTGCGCGGACTCGGGACGGACAGCCGCCAGGCGCCCGGGAGGTCACGCGACATCCGGCGCATCTCGACACAGCCGTCGTCGAGTCGCAGGGTTCCGTGCACCGCGCGTTCGCTCGGGTCGTTCGCCCGCTCAAGAGCAGCCTGGCGGGCCTGCCCGGGATCGGCCATGCCGTCGACCACGGAGAAGTGGTGTACGAGCCGACCGCACGACGTACGGAGCCCGAGTCCGACCAGCCACGAGCATCCGGTCACCACGACAGCGCCTTCCGTGCGAGAGGGACGGCCTGCGCGCTCCCCGTTCGTGAGGGCAGGACGCCACCGGCGGCGCCCGGCCGTGCCTGCCCGTCGGCCGGGAAAGGCACAGCCGTGCCCGCTGCCCGATTCTGTGGCCGGACGGACGGCCGGGGGTATGCGGCACGTGACTGCATGATCCTGAGCAGCTTCGAGTCCGCTGCGCTTCCGGGCGGCCCGGAGTCCGCTCCCGCCGCGGGCGCTGCCCGGTTCTCCCCCGCTAGTATCTGGGGTATTTCAATTCCCTGGGGCATGCGTGGAAAATGATGGATGGGTCCGTGGGGGCCAGCGCTCGACGCGCCATTCCGGTCTGCCGCTGGTGGGCCGAGAGAGCGAGACGGCGGAAATCATCCGGCATGTCGGCGCTGGTCGGTCCCGCAGTGACGTGTTGGTCGTCACGGGTGACCCCGGTGCCGGAAAGAGCACGCTGCTCGACATCGCGGCCGATCACGCACACGGGGCGGGCGGCCGAGTGCTGCGAGCGGTGGGGAGCGAGTCCGAGGCGCACCTCGGATTCGCCGGTCTTCATCAGGTGCTCCGCCCGGTGCTCGGTGCGGCGGAGGGCCTGCCGTCGCGGCAGCGCGCCGCGCTCCGTGCCGTCCTGGGACTCGACGAGTGTGCCGAGGCTCCCGACGCGATGGTGGTCGGCCTGGCGGTTCTGACCTTGTTGTCGGACCTGGCGGAAACGGCACCGCTGCTGGTGGTGGTCGACGACGCGCAGTGGATCGACCGCGGATCACTGGACGTTCTCTCCTTCGTGGCGCGACGCATGGACAGCGAGCCGGTGACGCTGTTGCTCGGAGTCCGCACCGCGGCCGCGCTACCCGGCTTCGACAAGGGGTACGAGCGCCTCGCACTCGGCCCGCTGGACGGCGAGGCGGCCAACCGGCTGCTCGACCGGCAGCCCGCGCCGCCCACCGGCCGGACCCGCCTGCGGATCCTTGAGGAAGCGGCCGGCAACCCGCTGGCTCTGGTGGAACTCGCCCACGCCACCGCGGTCCGGCCCCCCGAGGGCAGTCACGTGGAGGGCCCGCTGCCGGTCACCGACCGGCTGGAGCGGATCTTCGCGGGGCACGCGGCGGACCTGCCGGAACCGACCCGCCGCATCCTGCTGCTCCTCGCGGCCGCCGACGCGGCGGACGCGCAGGCAGCCGCCATGGGACTCCCGCAGGCGGACGACGAGGCATGGGAACCCGCGGATCGAGCCGGTCTCGTACGCCAGGACGGAGCCGGGATCTCCTTCCGTCACCCGCTCGTCCGCTCAGCCGTCTACCACGCCGCGCCGCTCAAGGAACGCCGCAGGGCGCACCTCGCGCTCGCGGAGTTGCTGCGCGAGGAGCCCGACCGCCGCGCCTGGCACCTCGCCGCCGCGACGGTGCGCCCTGACCAGGACGTGGCGGCCGCCTTGCAGCGGACGGCCGACCGGGCCCGGCGCCGAGGAGGCTTTGCGGCCGCTGCCGCGGCCCTGGAGCGCGCCGCGGAGCTCAGCCCGCGGCGCGAGGACCGGGCGCGCCTGCTGACCGAAGCCGCTGCCGGTGCCGTCTTCACCGGTCAACTCGGCTGGGTGGAACACCTGGCCGCCGCGGTCCGCGCGTGCACCGACGACCCGTCGCTCCTGGGCGAAGCCGCGCTGGCCACCGGCCGGCTCATGTCCCTGGGCCCCCACCACACAGCGGCCTTCGCCCTGCTCATGCGGGTCGCGGACACGGCGGCGGGGGCCCGGTCGCCCCTCGTACTCGACGCACTGGCCGCAGCGGCGGTGGTCCGTTACTACTCGGGCGAGGAGTCCCAGCAGCGACAGATCCAGAGCCTGCTCTCCCGCGTACCCGACGATGCCGCCGGTACGGCGCTGCGCGCCTGGGTGCTGGCCGTCTCCGACCCCAGCGGCGCGGGAGCGTCCCTCGCTCCGGTGCTGCCGGAGCTCATCGCCGAGGCCAAGGGCGACGCCCGGCGCCTGACCGCGCTGGCCATCGTCGCCTGGCTGCTCGACCGGACCACGCTCGCCGCCGAGACCTTCGACGAGGCGTTCGACCAGTGGCAGGTCCACGGCCCGGTCCCGGACGGGCTGGCGTGCGCGGCCGGCTGGACCCGCCTGGATCAGGGCCGATGGTCCGAGGCCCGCTCGGTGGCGGCCGACATCGCGGCCATGGCCGCGGCGGCCGGACTCGACCACGCCGAGGCGTGTGCTTGGGCACTCGACGCCACGGTGGTCGGCCTGCTCGGCGACCCGGCCGCCGCGCGCCGGCTCGCCGAGCGAGCCCTGGCCCTCGTCGACCCGTTGGAGAGCCGCTCGGTGGCGGTCTTCGCGCGCCGGGCCCTGGGACTGGCGGCCGTGGCCGAGGGCGACTACGACACCGCATACGCACAGTTCCGCTCCGCGTTCACCGACGACGGCGATCCGGTCCACTACCACGCCTCCTACACCGTCCTGGCCGACCTCGCGGCCGCGGCCGTCCGCCGAGGTCGGCAGGAGCACGCCTCGGAGTTGCTGGAGCGGGCGGCGCGACGGCTCGGTACCGGCGTGTCGGCACGGGTGGCCGCCCTGATCGACCGGGGCCGCGCCCTGCTGGCGGATCCCGAGCACGCGGAGCCGTTCTTCCAGGCGGCGCTCGCACGGCCCGCGGGTGAGCAGTGGCCGTTCGAACGGGCCCAGACCCGGCTCGACTACGGGGAATGGCTCCGCCGCCGGCGCCGTATCGCCCAGGCACGTCCCCTGCTCAGCGCCGCCCTGGAAACCTTCCAGCGGCTGGGCGCCCGGCCGTGGATCGAGCGGGCACAGGCGGAACTGCGCGCCGCCGGCATCGAGGCGACCATCGCCGCACCCAGCGCCTTCACCGAACTCAGCCCCCAGCAGCAGCAGATCGTCCAGCTGGCCGCCCGGGGCCTGACGAACCGCGAGATCGGGGAGAAACTGTTCCTCTCACCGCGCACCGTCGGCTCCCACCTCTACCGGGTCTTCCCCAAGCTGGGCGTCACCGCCCGCTCGCAACTCCGCGACGTACTCGAAGGCAGCCTGTCGGGTACCGGCGTCCAGAGCTGACCGCCGAATCCGCTTCGGGTACACGCTGACGGGCCCCGGACGAACACGCAGGCCATCCCGTGCGGGCAGCGGTTCTGACGTACAGGGCGGCGCGGTGACCGGAGAAGGTGCAACCGTCCTCGTCCGCCGGCCGGCGGCGCGGCACAGGGCGCCCCGGGACCCCGCCGTAGCCCGCGTCGGGCCGGTAGTCGGCGTCAGCCTCCGGTTCCGCGTCGGTGGCCGCGCCCCAGGAGGGGTCGCACAGGCCGGGGTTGTTCGCGAGGAACGCGCTGACCCCGACCCGCCACGTGGGGACCGGACTCATCCGGAGCCTGGGCCAGACGACGGCTTCGGAGGGAGCGAAGGTGTGGGTGGCGGCCTGCTCGATGTCGTCCCAGGCGGTGGCGGCCTCGGCGGACCACTCCAGATCGCCGGGTGGGCGCCCCCGTTCCACCGCCGGCCTCGGTCGTGGAGGGTGCGGCGGGCGGCGGTTCGGTGGTGGCCAGGGGCGTCAGAGGAGGGTGACGTTGACGGCGTACCGGGTCATGCCCAGGCGCCGTGCCACGGCCAGGGAGGCGAGGTTGTCGTGTTCGGTGCTGTACAGCGGCCTGGCGCCCCGGGCGCGCACCAGACGGGCCCAGCGGGTCACCAGAGCCGGAGCCAGACCGCGCCCTCGGTGGCTCGGCAGGGTTTCCGTGCCCGCCTCGTAAGCCGCGCCGCTGTCGCGGGCCGCACAGCAGACAGCGACCGGCCGTTCCCCGTCGAACGCCGCGACGGCCGGCTGCCGTTCGGCGATCGAGTCGGCCAGCTCGGGGAACGTGTCACGGAAGACGGGCGCCGTCGACGGGCCGCAGTCCCGCAGGGTCATGCCCGGCACCGCCGGCTCCCCGGCGGAGTCGGGCACGACGAAGGCCGGGCCCACGAAGGTCCGCGTCACCGGGCCGTGCCGCGCCAGCAGCCGCACCACCTCTGCCGGTGGGCCGACGATCCGGGACAGGACGGCCGGTGGCTGGTCCGCCGCCCATCGACGCAGCTCGTCGTCGAGGTCCGCCGGCACCGCGCTGCTGGACCACGCCTCCACGCCCCAGGCCGTGTACGACAGGAAGCACCGGGGCGGTGCGGGCCGTCCGACGTCGTTGATCGCGGTGAGCCTGCCGCCGCGGATCACGAACAGCGTCCGTGCCTGGAGCCGTGCGAGGTTCTCCGCCGGGTCGAGGGCAGTGGTCATCGCAGCGACCCGCCCCGGATCCGGCCGAGCAGTGCGGCGAGCACCGCCCGCGTCTCGTCATCCCCCAGGTGGGCGAGGCTGCCGGAACCGGCGCCGTCCGTGGGGACGGCGGCCGGGCGGTCGGACACCGTCCGCAGTTGTGCGGCGAAGCTCCCGGACGTGTCCCCCTCGGCAAAGACCGGGCGGCGGGTGGAGAGCCGGCCCACAGCGCGGGCCGCACCGGGCCGGCCCGGCAGGCCGCGGCGACCGTGTCCGGCCTGCGCGGCCGGGGTGTCCTCAGGGGCGCGGGCGGTCATGTGCGGTCCTTCATGTCGGCCTCGGTGAGGGTGAAATGGAGGAGGCCGGCCACCGCCTCGGGCAGCGTCCGGGGCGCGTCGACATGCAGCGTACGCAGTCCCTGGCGTGCGGCCTCGGCCAGCACGTCCGGGTTGTCGTCCAGCAGGACGGCGTTGTCGAGGGGGCGACCGCACCGGCGGGCGACGGCCTCGAAGAACTCCCTGGTGGGCTTGACCTCGCCGACCCGCCACGACGAGGCGACGACGTCGAAGCGTCCGAGGTGCCCGTACCGGTCGTCCTTGACCCGGTCCCAGTGGGCGGCCTCGTTGTTCGTCAGCACCAGCTGCACGTCCGGACGGTGCCGCCGGATGGCGTCGATCGCCGTGAACGCTCCGGGGTGGGCGGCCACGCAGTCGCCGTACAGGTCGTCCAGCCACCGGGCGTCCGGCGCGGCATCGGCCCCGGCCGCGGCGAGGGCCTCGCGCAGGACGTCGTGGACATGGGCGCGCCCGGTCTCGTACGCGGCGTCGCGGGCGTCGATCTCGTTCCGCAGCCGGTCGGTGTCGGCACCGTGGTGCGACGCCAGGCGGTCCAGGAAGTCCGTCTCCTCGGTGACGTTGTTGAAGAGCACGCCGCCGGCGTCCATCAGGATCGTGTCGGCCATACCGTCTCCACGTGCTCCCGCATCCACTCAAGATTGGCCGCCAGGCCCTTGACCAGGTCGTACTCGGCACGCCAGCCGGTGGCCCGGGTGAGCTTCGCGGGGTCGGCCTGGAGCTTGCGGACCTCGCCGGCGCGGGCCGGGCCGTGCACGAGGTCGCTGCGGGAACCGGTCAGTTCCACGATGGCGCGGGCCACGTCGAGGACGCGGTGGTCCGTGCCCGTGCCGATGTTGTACGCCTCGCCCGCGGCCGGCAGCTCCGCCAGCGCCAGGAACCCCGCGACGGTGTCCGTCACGAAGGTGAGGTCCCGCGTCTGCTCGCCGCTGCCGTTGATGGTGATCGGCTCTCCCCGCAGCGCCTTGGCCAGGAAGAGCGGCACCGCGTCGTAGACATGGCGGGGCCCGTAGCAGTTGAACGGCCGGACGATGGTGAGCGGCAGCCCGTAGGTGTGGTGCCAGGACCAGGCCAGTCGGTCGCAGGCCGCCTTGGACGCCGCGTAGGGCGTGGCCGGCTCCAGCGGGTGCCCCTCGGTGATCGCCTCCTGCTGGCTGCCGTAGACCTCGCTCGAACTCGTCACCACAAGGTGTGCGGGCTGCCGTGCCTGGGCGGCCTGTAGGACGTTGAGCGTGGACATCACATTGGTGCGCACCACGTCGGCCGGCTGGTCCAGCGACGCCGGTACGTAGGCGTCCGCGGCCAGGTGGAACCAGGTGTCGGCCTCCACCCGGCTGAGCACGTCGACCGCCGAGGGTCCCGCGAGATCGACGTGCACGACCCGCTCCAGGGCGTCGACGGCCGCGGCGGGCAGGTTGCGCAGCCGGTTCGTCACCTGCCCGGCCGAGACGCGCCGGACGACCGCGGTGACCCTGGCCCCGCGGCTCACCAGCGTTTCGGTGAGGTGGGAACCGATGAATCCGTCGGCTCCCGTGACGAGCACCGGGCGTCCCGCCCAGTGCGTGGTCGTGGGTGACATCACGAGGGTGCCTTTCAGCGGTGGGAGGGGGCTTCGGACCGGGCGGATACGCGTTCCAGCGCACGCCGCAGGCCGTCCGACAGGAAGTCGACCTCGGACGGGGAGGAGTTGAGCGGCGGAGCGACGATGACTCCCTCGCCCGTGCCATCGGGGTGGAAACCGTTGAAGGGGTACAGCAGCAGGCGTTCGTCGCGGGCGGCCTTCAGGACGGCGGTCTGCGTGCCGGGCGCCAGCTCCACGGCGTGGAAGTAGCCCACCCCACGGGTCTCCCTCACCACGGGCAGTCCCTCCACCGCCCGTACGGCGGCGGTGACGTCCCCGCCCCGCAGCCGGGTGGAGTCCAGCGCCCCGATCTCCGCGAGCACGTCCAGTACCGCGAGCCCCGCCACGGCTTGGAGGGGCGTCGCCGACATGGTGCCCATCAGCGGCAACGGCCGTCCGGAGGTGCGCAGTTCGGCCACCCCGGCAGGGTTCACCAGCACGGCCGACAGCGGGACGTAGCCGGCGGACAGGCCCTTGGAGAGCACCACGATGTCCGCCGCGGCGTCGGCGCAGTGGTCCGAGCCGAGCGGCCGGCCGGTCCGGCCCAGGCCGGTGAGGACCTCGTCGTGGATGACCAGTACGCCGAGGTCGTGGCAGGCCCGGCGCAGCTCCGCCAGGTAGCCGGGGGGTGGCACGTAGGCGCCGCCCGTCGTGCCGTTGACCGGTTCGATGAGCACGGCCGCGACGGAGCCGGCGCCCAGCCGGTCGACGGCCTCGGCCACCGAGTCCGCGCAGCTCGCCCGGCACCGTTCGTGGGGGCAGTTGGCGTGCTGCCCCGGGTAGGGCGGGTCGAAGGCCGGCGCCAGGCCCAGGGCGTCGTCCGGGTGCGGGCGTCGGCGGCGGTGCCCCGAGAGTCCCAGGGTCAGCGCGCTGTTGCCGTGGTAGCCGAGCCGGGCGGTGAGGATGCGGTGCCTGCCGTCGTGGCCGCGCCGGCGCTGGATGAGCCGGGCGTAGGAGATGGCCAGCTCCACCGCGGAGGTTCCGGAGCAGGAGAGGCTGACCCCGTCCCCCGGTCTGTTGACGGCTTCGGTCAGCCGTACGGCCAGCTCCTCCTGCACCGACGGGAGCAGGGCCCCGGGGGTGGCGAACGTGGCGGTGCGGGCCTGGCGTGCGAGGCATTCGACCACGTGCGGATGGGCGTGGCCGATGTTGACGCACACCAGTCCGCTGGCGGCGTCCAGCAGGCGGTCGCCGTCGGCGGTGTGGATCCACGCCCCCGCCGCGTGGCTGTAGTCGATCGGGGGCAGTGGCTGACGCGTCGACAGCAGGACCGAGTCACTCATGTCGTGAGCCTTTCGCAGGGGCGCGACTAGATCAGTTCGTGCCAGGCCAGACCGGCCGTGCCGCCGCACAGGCGCAGTGCCTGGCAGGCGAACAGGGAGCTCCAGCAGTTGCGGTGCGGTTCCGCGGCCTGGGGCCAGTAGAGGACCGCTGCCGTGCCGTCCGCTGTGTACATGCTGGCGGCCAGCGTCGAGACCGCCGCGTCGAACCCGTCGGGCCGCAGGTCCAGCAGTCCGGCCAGGCGGATCGCCTGGGCCAGCACGTCGGACTGCATCCGGTCGGAGGCGGGGCCGCCCGTGCGGTGGGCGTAGGTGGGGAAGCCGCCCTGGGCGAGCTGCTGCCGCCACACCCACTCGGTGATCCGGACCGCGCGTTCCCGGGCCTCGGGACGGCGGCGCGCGGTGTCCCAGACCCACAGGCCCTCGGCGGCGTAGCACGCGGCGTGCAGGCTGATCAGTTCGCTGCCCGGGCAGGTCACGACGGGTGCTCCGGCGGTCGGGCGGGGCTCGGCGAGCAGGGCGTCCACCAGCCTCCCGGCGGCCGCGTCGGCTCCCCTGACGCCCGCGTCGTCCGCGCTCACCAGTGCCTGGAGCAGTTTGAGCAGGTGGGCGCTGCCGGAGTTCGACCACGTCGGCTCGGCCGTGGGCGGTCGTTTCCCGGACGCCAGGGGGTGGGGGTGCCCGGTGGGCGGCAGGTGGTCGAGCAGGAACCGTGCCGCGGCGCGTCCCGCGGCGAGGAGCCGTTGGTCGTCGACGCGTCGGCCGTAGGACAGCAGACCGTGGGTGATCATGCCGATGTCGAAGAGGAAGACCGCGCCGTCACCGTGGTCGGGGCGGCACGAGTAGTCTCCGCCGTCGAGGCGGTCGGCGAGCCACGAGGCCGCGGCGTCCGCCCGTTGCCGGTCGGACGCGTTCAGCGTCTCGTGCGCGAAGAAGGTCAGGATGTACCCGGTGATCTCCGGATACGGGTAGGAGAGACGTCCGTCGGGTGCCTGCCATCCGCAGTAGGCGCCGTCAGGCCGCTGGGTTGCGCCGCCTCGGAGCCAGGCGGACAGTGCCTGCGCCAGGTGGCCCGCGCGTTCGGGGCGGACCGGCGCGGCCTGGTGGGCCAGGGCATGGTGTGTGCTCATATCCCGCTCTTCGGTCGTGGGGTCGGCTGGCTGGTGCGCTGCGCCGGGGCCGGTCACCGCCGGGCACACGCCGCTTCGTAGGCGCGTTCGTGCCCGGCGGCGACGGCCGCGGACGAGAAGCGGCGCACCGCTTCGGCGTGTGCCGCCGTCACGAGGTCTGCCGGGTCCGAGGTGACGACGCGCTCCATGCACCGGGCCAGTGCCCCGACATCGCGCGCCGGGTACAGGAATCCGGTGCGCCCGTGGTCGATGACCTCGTCGTGGCCCTCGATGTCCGAGGTGATCACGGGACGCCGGCCGGCCATCCCCTCCACGAGGGCGATGCCGAACCCCTCGTGGGAGGAGGGCAGGACCACCGCGTCGGCCCCGGAGAACAGCGTCGGCATGTCGTGCCAGGAGAGCCCCTCTTCCCAGATCACCCGCTCCGCGACTCCGAGTTCGCCCGCCAGGGCGCGCAGCTTGTCGGCGTAGGAGTCGAGCGTGCGCGCGGTCGGGGTGGTCAGGACCAGGCGGGTCCGCGGATGCCGGGCGGCCAGCCGGGCCAGCGCCGCCACCGCGTCCTCGATGCACTTGCGGGGTACGGGCCGCGCGGGGACCAGGAAGACCGTCTCGTCCTCGGCGACGCCGTGGCGGGTGCGCCAGCGGGCCCGGGCGGCGGCGTCCTCGCGGAAGCGGTCGAGGTCGGTGCCGAACTCCACGACGTGGATGTCCCGGTCCGCGAAGCCGGCGTCCAGGGCCCAGCGCCGGTATGCCTGGGAACCGCACACCATCACGTCGGCCCGGAGGTTGTCGACGAGCCCGCGTTGCAGGGACCGCTCCAGCGGATAGTCGCCCCAGAGGTCGAAGACCCGCTGCCCCGGCATGTGCGTCTCGAACAGCGAGACGGCGAGCCTGGCGCGGACCGCCGGCCGCAGCCAGCTGGTCAGGAGCGCCGGCACGTAGTTGAAGACATGGATGACATCAGCGTCGCTGGTGGCGAACACGGAGTGCAGGCCCGCCACCGCCGCCTTGGCGTCCAGGCGCTGGCAGGCGTCCATCAGCCCGGTGAGTTCGCGCAGGCGCACCGCCCCCTCACGGTAGAAGCGGCGCTCCGGACCGTCGGGGACGGCCTCGGTGGCCACCGTCACCTCGTGGCCACGGGCCACCAGCCCCTCCGCCAGCTGGTGGAGGTGTGTCTCGCCGCCACCGACGATCGGGGGATACTTCTCCGCCACGAGCAGGATCTTCATGACAGCGCCTCCAGGGCTCCGCGCAGCGCCTTGAGGGCCGCGGCGTGGTCGGTGCGGGGCGGGCAGCCCAGGAGCAGCCCGCGCTCGGCCAGCGTGCGCGTGTGGACGTACGGCTCGTGGAGAACGGTGGGCACGCCGTCGAAGCAGGGCTGGTGGGCCTGGGAGGCGCCGAGGAACCCGCGGGGGTCGATGCCGTGCTCCAGCAGTACCTCGACGGCGCGGGTGAGCGGCAGGCCGTCCGGCAGGAGGGCCGGCACCGCGAACGGGGAGGCGCCCGGCGCGACCGGATCGCCCAGCACGGTCCAGCCGAACTCGCGGAGCACCGCGGAGAGGCCGGCGGCCAACTCCCGTCGCTGCTGGGCAAGTTCCCTGTGGCGCGTGAGCTGCACCCGGCCGAACGCGGCCTGGAAATCGGTGATTTTGGCGTTGTAGCCCAGCCTGAGGTGGATGTACCGCTCCTCCGGAGCCAGGGGGCGGTCGCCGACCGGGTGAGCGAAGCGTCCGAGACGGTAGTCCGGGTTCCGGCCGAAGGCACGCAGGCTGCGCAGGACAGCATCGATCTCCGCGGAGTGCCCGGCCGCCACGCCGCCCTCCCCCATGGTGAGGTGATGGCCGGCGTAGAAGCTGAAGGTCGCCACGTCGGCGGCGGCGCCCACCGGGGTTGTTCCGTCGGCGGCCCCCAACGACTCGCAGCAGTCCTCGATGACGAAGACACCGTGGCGGCGCTTGATCCCGGCGAGGCGGTCCATCGGCAGCGCCTGGCCGAGGGTGTGCGGCAGCAGAACGCCGCGTGCGCCGTGTTCGACGACGGCCTGCTCGACCAGGTCGAGGTCGGTGTTGACGTCGTCGGCGGCCACGTCGACGAACACCGGGACCAGGCCGAGTTGGGCGACCGGACTGACCGCGCTGACGAAGGTCGCGCCGGACACCACGACCCGGTCCCCCGGCCGGGCCCGGCCGAGTTCGAGCATGGCCGCGACGGCCAGGAGGTTCGCGGTGCTGCCGGACGTCACCGCGCGTGCGTGTGCGAAGCCGAAAGACTCAGCGAATTCGGTCTCGAATTCCCTGGTGATGGCCCCCGTGGCCAAGTCCCCGGACCCCAGGGCGGCTACGACGGCCGCCACCTCGCGTTCGTCATAGACAGGGCGGCCGAACGAAAGGAGTGAATCTCCTCCGGCAGCCGGAACGATGTGCATGGCATGGTTCACACGGGCCCCCGATCTCCCTTTTCCGAGATTGTTCACGCACCCACGGAAACGGGGTGCGTGTCGGACAGTCATGACAGACCTGAGAAAGAACGTGCCGTTCGTCAATCGCTCACCGGCGGATATCGACTCGGGTATCCCAGCCGGGCTGCGCCGCACGCTAGCACAGCGGGCAGAGCGTCGCGCAAGGGCCAACGATCGGGGTTTTGACGGTTCGTTGACCGAACACCGGGTGTGTGTGAAGCTAACCAGATCCCGACCTGCCGGCCCTTACCGGACAAGGCATGCGCATGCCGGTGCGGTTATGGGCCGTATCACTCGGCCATTCACCCGCTCGGCACCCCATCGGCAAAGAGGAATCAGCCGGTTGACGGGAAATTCCAGGGAATCCTTTGCAGGTCACTTCAGGCCGAAAGTCTCAGCGAACTGTAAGCCGACTTCCCGTTCAGCATTGCGCTGTTCGGCGCCGGAGAGAAGGAACACATGCCCCTGCGCGTGGGGATCGTCTACGGAACTCGCCCCGAAGCCATCAAACTCGCACCGCTGGTGCTGGCGCTCGACGCCGCTTCCGGCGTCGAGCCCGTCGTCATCACCACCGGACAGCACCGGGACATGCTCGACGAAATCAACGGCCTCTTCGGCCTTCGTCCGCGGCACAACCTCGGCATCATGCGCCCGGGGCAAAGGCTCACCACCATGGCGAGCCGCATCATCCACGAACTGAGGAAACCCCTGCTCGACGAACGTGTCGACGTCGTCGTGGTACAGGGGGACACCACGACCGCGTTCGCGGCCGCCTACACCGCGGCCTGCGAGCGCATACCCGTCGCCCACGTGGAGGCCGGCCTGCGCACCGAGGACCGGTTCGAGCCGTTCCCCGAGGAGATCAACCGGCGGCTGATCACCCCGCTCGCCGCTCTGCACTTCGCCGCCACCGCCGGTGCCGCGGCGAACCTGCTCGCCGAAGGGGTGCCCTCGGACGACGTGTACGTCACCGGGAACACGGTGATCGACGCCCTGCACCTGGTGCTGGCCCACCCCGGCCGAGCTGCGTATCACCCGTCCGTGCCGTTCGCCGAAGGCCACCCGACCCTTCTTCTGACCATGCATCGCCGGGAATCATGGGGCGCTCCCATGGCCCGGGTGGCCGCCGCCGTGGCGGAACTGTGCCGCGCCCGGCCCGCACTGCGGTGCGTCATCCCGCTCCACCCCAATCCGGATGTCCGTCGCGTCTTCCACCGGCATCTCTCCTCCTTCGCCCAGGTGTTGCTCTGCGAACCGCTGCGCTATGCCGAATTCATCCACCTGATGCACCGGGCCACGCTGGTCCTCACCGACAGCGGCGGGGTGCAGGAAGAGGCGCCGACGCTGGGGACGCCCGTGCTGGTGCTGCGGGACCGCACGGAGCGGCCCGAAGGCGTCGCGGCGGGCTGCGCCCGGCTGGTGGGCACCGATCCGGCGCTCATCGTCAAAGAGGTCGGCCGGCTGCTCGACGACCCTCGGGCATACGAGGCGATGCGGCGTCCGGGCATCACCTGCTACGGCAACGGGGACGCAGCGGCACGGTGTCTGGCGGCGCTGCGCGAACGCTGGCCGTGCTCCCCCGACGAGCCGGCCGGCCTCCGGATGAGCCGGTGAGGGAGCCCGGCCCGGCACGCCCCGCACGTCCCGGCCTGACCCACATGCCTGGACCACCCACGAGGAAAGGCAACGAGGTATGACTCTCCGTCTGCTCGTCGAACCCCAGCAGGGCACCACCTACGACGCGGTGAGCACGTTCGCGCGCCGTGCGGAGGCCCTCGGCTTCGAGGCCCTCATGACCAGCGACCACCTGGTCCGCATCGGCGACGGCGACCCCGGCCCCGGTCCCCTGCACGCCTGGACGCTGCTGGCCGGCCTGGCCCGGGACACGCACCGCATGCGGCTGGGCACGTTGATGTCGGCCGCGACGTTCCACCACGCCCCCGTCCTCGCGCTGATGGCCGGACAGGTGGACGCGATGAGTGGCGGCCGTCTCGAACTGGGCGTGGGAGCGGCCTGGTACGAACGCGAGCACCAGGCGTACGGCATCCCCTTCCCCTCCGTCACGGAGCGGTTCTCCCGGCTCGAGGAAACGCTGGAGGTGATCCGGCGCCTGTGGACGGCCGCCCCCGGAGCGGAAGTCTCCTACCAGGGGCGGCACCTCCGCCTCGACCGCTGTCCGGCACTGCCCCGGCCGGTCCGGACGCCGCATCCGCCGCTCATCGTCGGCGGCCTCGGCAAGCGGTGGACGCCGCGTCTCGCCGCGCGGTACGCCGATGAGTTCAATGTTCCGTTCACCACTCCGGAGCAGGTGCGGGCGGCTGCCGGGCGGGTAGCGGCGGCCGCTGCGGAGGCGGGACGCGAACCCGGGGAGATCACCGTGTCCGCCTCCCTCGTCCTGTGCCCCGGCCGCGACCGGGCCGCGCTGGCGCGGCGGGTGGCGGACACCGGTGAACCGGCCGCGGAGATCGCGGGCTTCGGCGCGGTGGGGTCACCGGAGCAGGTGGCCGAGGTCCTGCGGGCCTACCGGGACGCCGGTGCCGAACGCTGCTACGCGCAGATCAACAATCCCCTCGATCTGGCACTGCTCGACGAGCTGGCCGAGGTGGCCGCCCTGGCGGGGCTGCGCCTCCCCGGCTGACCGCGCGCCCGGCCGGGGGGACGCCGCCCCGGCCGGTGACCGTCCGGTCTCAGTCCGACTCCCGGATCCCCAGGACATGGGCCGTCGGACCGGACGGCACGGACGGCGGCGTGAGGACCAGGCTCTGGAAGAACAGCCACGAGACGGTGGCCGGCGGCGGCTCCGGGAACAGCGCCGTCGGCGCGAAGAGACGGTCCGGGACCGTCTCCACCAGCCATCCGGGCAGGAACAACCGGCGGCTCTCCGGAGCGTAGAACGCCGCGGGGATACCCGGCATCGTCGTCACCGTCAGATCGTCGACGCGCCCCTCGGCCAGGGACGCCGCGTACATCAGCAGATCCCTCTCCAGCGCGGCCAGCAGGGCGGCTTCGGGGGCCTGCGCGGCGGGGACGGGGTCCGGTTCCCGGTCCCGGACGGGCGGCACCGGCGCCGGCGCACCGCCGTCGTGCTCCGCGTACCGGCGCCGTACGTCGGCCAGGATCGGCCGGGGAACGCGCACCTGGCGGCGGATGGCCCAGCGTTCCAGCTCGTCGAGGCGGGTGGCGCTCCAGTCGAGGAGGGCCGTCGTCTCGTCCGCGTGCGGCCGCGCCGCACGGATCGTGAAGGACTTCATGGGAACCTCCGGGCCCGTCAGTACTTGGTGGCGAATCGGGTGTGCGGGCGCAGCGGACGCCCGTAGCGGAAGCGGTCCAGGCTCAGCCCGGGGGCCTCGTCGTCGACCAGTGCCGCCACGAGCCGGCCCGTGACCGGGGTCAGCAGCACCCCGTTGCGGTGATGCCCGGTCGCCACCACGATCCTGGGGTCGTCGGCGCGGGAGATGACGGGCAGTTCGTCCGAGGTCATGGGGCGGAAGCCGCTCCACATCTCCTCGATGCGCCACTCCGCGGCCTCGGGGACGACGGAGCACAGCCGGCCGAGGACGGCACCGACCACACCGGCCGTGTTGTCCGCCTCCGGCCTCAGGTACTCCTCGCTGGTGCCCACGATGTACTCGCCGGGCGACCGGGAGACGATCGACCCGCATCCGCCGCTGGGCATGAACACCACGGAGTTCAGAAGTCCGGGCGGGCCGGAGAGCCGTACGATCTGCCCTTTCACCGGGCAGACGGGGATGTCCAGGCCGAACGCGCGGCCCACCCGGTCGCTCCAGGCGCCCGCGGCGATGACCACCTGGTCGGCGACGACCGTGTCGCCCCCGCCGGTCGTCAGGCGCAGCCGGCCCCGCTCGTCGCCGACCCCGGCCAGGCCGCCGCCGAGCACCTGACTGCCCTCCTCGGTCACCCACTCCGTCATCGCCTGGAGCAGGGCCCGCGGGTTGACCACCGCCTCGCCCGTGATGCGGATGGCCCCGCGGAAGGCCCTGGGGGACAGCTGCGGCTCCACCTCGCAGACCTCCGCGGCGCTGAGCCACCTGTGGTCGATGCCGTACTTGTCCATCCACTCCGTCCGGGACCGGAGGCTGTCCGGGCGTTCCACGAGGTCCAGCAGCGTGAAATCGGTGGGGCGGTATCCGACCGTCTCGGGAGCGAAGCCGAAGGCGGAAAGGAACTCGGGGTAGTAGTCGAGCCCCTTGTGCAGTAACTCGTAGAACTCCTGCGGCATCCAAGGGTCGTACTCGCACGCCGGGGTGAGCATTCCCGCGGCCGCGGTGGACGCACGCCCTTGCGGCGTCCCACCGATGACCGCGGCGGACAGATACCTGCGGTGCAGATGAAGGGCGGTCGACATGCCGATCAGGCCGTCGCCCACCACTGCCACGTCCACACGGATGTTGCGGCTCATCGGGCCGTTTTCCTTTCAGGGGAGTGGGGCCGGGCGGAGGCGGCGCGGGGAACGGCCCCTGCCCGGTGGTCTTGGTGATCGTTCGTGCGGCCCGGTGTGCGGGCGCCGCACAGCCTCGCCGACTGCGGCGATGATGTCGCCGGGTCCGGGCTCGGCCGGCCTTTCGGCACGCCGTCGGAAAGGAGGTGGTCGAAGGCGGGGAGGGGAAATGCCCGGCCCCGAAAAGCAGTGACGCCGGCGGTTTCCATGAATTCCGCTTCCCGGCGCGGCACCCTCACGGTCGGCGAACCATTCAGATGCTTCCATGGAGAGGACTCCTGGCGAGAGTACACCGCATTCCTCTCGTTCAGGGATCACGCCCGGGAGACGTCTGGCCGGGGCGGTGCGGCGGAATCCCTCTGCCGGGGAAAGGGATTGCCGCGGGAAAAGGCGGTGCCGGTAGCCGCGACAATCGTCGGGCGGATGACCGGACGGCCTGTCGCCGCGGGAGAATCGGTGCGGGCGCGCGGGGAGGGGCCGCAGGCGCCCTGTCCGAGCGCCCTGGCGCGACGGCACGGGCCACGCCGCCCGGCCCGTGCGCACAGGCCGGGCGGCGTGGCCCGTGCGCACGCCGCCCGGGGCTCGTCCGCGGTGGTACCCGGCCTGCCCGCCGGGCACCGTGGCCGAGCCGTCACGAGGTGAAGTTCAGCGACCCGTCCCGGCGGCCCTTGCCCGCGATGCGTTCGAAGAACACCAACGTCAGCACCGCCCAGAGTCCCGCGACGCAGATCTCCAGCGCCAGTTGGCCGACGACCTCGGAGACCGGACCGGCGGCCGCCAGCGTGCGCACCGCGGCGAGCCCGTGCGAAAGAGGCAGGAACTCGGTGAACCACTCGATCGGCGCCGGCCAGAACGACCGCGGAACGTTGGCGCCGCAGAACGTCATCAGGAGCGTGAAACCGAAGTTGAGGTACAGCCAGCGGAACTTGTGGTGGCGCAGCGAGCACGCGGCGAGGAACGCCCCGTAGGCGTAGGCGCTGATGCCGATCAGCGCCAGGCACGGCAGGGCGAACACCGCGACCCGCCAGTTCCAGTCGGGCCGGAACAGGCCCCACACCAGCGCGAGGACCAGGGCGGAACTGCCCAGCCCGGCCACCACCCAGTGCAGGCCGCGCCCCAGGTACACCAGCCCCATGTTGGTGGGCGAGGCGACGAGCATGGGGTAGGTGCCCTGGAACCGTTCCAGCGCCGCCGTGGTGATCACCAGCGTGGCCTCGATCGCCATCACCGTGACCACGTTGCCCAGCAGGACGTACTCGGCGGTGATCCGGTCGCCGGCCATCTTTCCCACCAGCCCGAAGAAGACCACCTGGCTGACCAGGCGCAGCATCCACCCCGTCAGCCAGGTCTTGAGGGTGTACACGTGCTTGAACTCGGTGAAGCCCACGAAGGCGGCTTGGCCGATGACCTGTTTCGCCGTCATGCCAGACTCACCGTCCCGGTGCGGCGGGCGCGTTCCGCCGCTTTGCGGATGAGGTAGATGCCGAGGAGCAGCGCGAGGGCGCCCAGGCCCGCGATCGCTCCCAGCCGCGGCAGCACGTCCTGGACCTCGTCGCCGGACAGGCTGTCGCGCAGCAGGTCGGCCGACCAGGAGAGGAAGACCACCCGCCCCGCGGGTTGTATCCAGTCCGGCAGCGCGGAGAGCGGGAACACCACGCCGCCGAGGATGTAGAAGGGGTAGCTCAGCGCGTTCTGGTAGATCGTCGTGTCGCGGCTGATCACGAAGAACGTCGCCAGCATCGTCGCCGTGCACGCGGTGGCGAACAACGTCACCAGCAGGGCGGCCAGCGCGATCCCCGGGTGCCGCACGGACAGGTGTGCCCCGAAGCCCACGGTGGCCACCAGCCAGGACTCCAGCAGTGTGAAGGCACCGATCAGCATCACCGGCAGGATGCGGCCGCAGACAACCAGGCCGAACGCGCGCGGCGCGGCCAGGACGAGGTCCAGGGTGGACATCCACCGCTCGTTCTGGATGACGCCGCCGGCCACGTCCACCGCCACGAACCAGATGCCGAACAGGCCGGTGCCGATGACGGCGTTGGCCACGAGGTCGTCGCGGTCGTTGTAGCGCACGATGGACAGGAAGATCACGGACATGATCGGCGCCGTGATGACGATCGCCATGTGTTCGGGGGCCCGGATGCTGGTGTTCCACTGCACCTTGGCCGCCGCGGCCATGACCCGCACGCTCATACGGTCAGCCCCCGGTTCCCCACGAGGTGGACATAGACCTCTTCCAGCGTGGGCCGGCCCGTGCGCAAGGCGTCGACGCCCGCGTCCAGCAGCCAGCGCAGTACGACGGGGTTGGCGTCGGCCGACGTGGTGTGGATCCGCGCCGTCCCCGGCTCCGGCAGCTTGTCGACCCGCTCCACCCCGGACAGGCCGGCGAGTTCGGCCAGCAGGTGCGCCTGGTCCTCCCGCAGGGTGATGTCGATGCGGTCGTGTCCGGAGAGCATCCGCCCGATGGTGGCGGTCGACTCGGTCACGAGAACCGTTCCGTGGTCGATCAGGGACACCCGGTCGCACAGGGCCTCCGCCTCGGCCATGTCATGGGTGGTGATCAGGATGGTGCGCCCCTCGGCCTTCAGCTCGTGGACCAGGTCCCGGAAGTCCCGGGTGGCGAGGGGATCCATGCCCATGGTGGGCTCGTCGAGGAACAGGACGGCCGGGTCGCCGATCAGCCCCCGCGCCAGGTGCAGGCGCTGCCGCATACCGCGGGAGAAGCCCTCCACGGGCTCATCGGCCCGGTCCGTGAGCCCCACCCGTTCCAGGAGTTCCTGGCTGCGCCGCTTCACCACGCCCGCGTCGACGCGGTACATCGTCGCCCAGAAGGCCAGGTTCTGGCGGGCGGTGATCCGGGTGTAGAGGCCGTGATCCCCGCCGAAGACGATCCCGATGCGGCGGCGGACCCGGTCGGCCTCCGTGGCCACGTCGTGGCCCGCGACCCGTGCCCGGCCGGAGGTCGGGAGGAGCATGGTGCTGAGGATCTTGACGAGGGTGGTCTTGCCCGCCCCGTTGGGTCCGAGGATGCCGTGGGTCTCGCCCTCGGGGACGGACAGGTTCACGCCCTCCAGCGCGACGATGCGGCTGCCGGGCGCCGCCGACCCGCCCTGCTGGGCACGTTTCGCCTTCCGTCCCCTTTTGGTGAACACGCGGCCAAGACCGGTGACCTCGATCATGTACGTGGCTCCTCGCTCGGTGTCAGTGGCGAACCGGTCGCTCATCAGCGGAGATTTCGGGGTCACGGGAGGTACCACTCTGCATAATCCCCCACACATTCCTCACGAATACAGCCGAGCGGCTGCCGCGCTGCCGGACGTTTTCCAGCGGTCCCTCACGGCTTCCGGAAAGGGCCTTCGAGACACCTGGCCGATGAGGTCGTTCCTGTGATCGGCACCGACCCTACCGACCCAACTCACGGCGCGCAAAAGGCAATTGACGCCGCCGATGACCGGGCCGCGGGCCGCACGGCCGGAACCGGCCCCCGGCACCGCCCCCCCCCGGCACCGCGATCGCGCGGAAATTCGCCGGGGACCGCGGAGCACCCCACCGGGACGGCGGCGATTACCTCGGCGGACCCTGCCGATTCCGAGTGGGCAATCACTTCACCATGTCGGGGAATTTCCTTCGGGTTTCCGGAATTCGACGGAGTACGCGTCGGGTCCGCCCCGCCACACGAGGGCGGCGGCCCGCTCCCCCGCCGGCCGCCGGTGGTCGCGGCAGCGCACCGCGTCAGGGCATGCGCTGGACGACGTACCGCGCCAGCGCCAGCGTGGTGAGACTCGGATTGGCCGCCCCCGCGCGGGGGAAGAGGCACGGCCCGACGACGGCCGCGCCTGGGGCCTGCCGCAGCTGCCCGGTGACGTCCACGTGCTCCCCGCCCAGCGCCAGTCCGCCGCTCTCGTGGTCGAGTTCGCCGATCGTCGCGTCATAGCACGCGGCGGTGCCCGGATGCGCCTCGGCCCAGGCCAGGGCGTCGTCGAACGAGACGTACTCCTCGCGGACGTGCACGGTGAGTCCCGCGTGCTCGGCCAGCCGCCCCAGCACCGTGCGCTGGTCCCGGCGTACCGCGTCGAGGGCGGCCCGGGCCGGCGGCTCCAGGACGATGCGCGTCGCGTCGCCGACCAGGACGGTGGACGCCGCCTCCGGCGGCTGCTCCCCCATGGTCCAGGCGTCCAGGAGGACCCCCTCGCCGTGCCGCTGGCGTTCGACGATCAGATTGGAGCGGGACGGCGCGTCGAATGCCGCGTGCACCGAGGACTCCATCTCCTCGTGCCGGCCGTCGGGTTCCACGACGAGCATGCCGCAGGCCACATGATCGACCAGGGGGTAACGCCGTGGTTCCCGGTCGCCTCCGTGCAGCAGGCCGTCCACGAGTTCGATGGTGCCGAGGGTGCCGGCGCACAGGACGACGTGCCGGACGTCGAGTGCGGGGCCGCCGCCGTCGCCGAGGATCAGCGAGTAGCCGTCGGCGCGCTTCCGCACGGCGGTGACACGATGCCCCGCGCGCAGGCGCGCCGGCGGCAGGTCGGTGATCGGGGAGTACGCCTCCCACCGCCCCCGTCCCAGCATCCGTATGGCCCGCGGGGTCGGCACGGCCGGGTATCCGAGCCCGGTCAGTTCCTTGACCATCGCTTCTTCGGTCGCGGTGCGGGCCTGGGTCAGCCGGTTCCCGCGGCACCATGTCCGCAGGGCCTCCTCCGTGCGCGCGTAGAGGCCCGGTTCGCCGCCGGTTCCCCGTAAGGCATCCCGTACCTCGGCCGGCCACTCGCCCAACACGTCGTCCTCGACGCGGAGGCAGATCCCGCGCCAGTACAGGCTCCGCCCCCCGACCCGTCGCCGGTACCCGGAGAAGGGCCCGTACAGCGCCCCGGGCCGTGCGAGGAACGGGGTGAAGGACGGGTCCTGTGCCGGGTCGGCCAGGTGGGCGGAGTCGTCGTCCGCGGCGATGTGCGTACGTCCCCGGTGCGGGCCGGCCTCCAGCACCACGTAGTCGCGGCCCGCTCGTTCCAGTTCGGCGGCCACCGCCGCCCCCGCCATGCCGGCCCCGATTACCGCCGTATCCAGCACAGTTCAGCCTCTTTCCCTTGGTGAGAACACTTCTGGTGTGCCGCCGTGGCGGCTGTGCAGGACTTTCCGTTCCGCCTCGTCACCGAGGGCCCCGGGCCGGTGGACGGAAGTGTCACGAGCATCGGGAACAGCCCGGCGAATGGCACGGTGGGAGGGCGTGCGTACGTGAGCGGTACTCCGGCCCGCACCACGGGTGTTCAACCGGGGAAATTCCCGGGTCGAACATCTCCGTCCGTGGTGGCACCACGGGGCCGCTCCGTACCTTCCACGCGCAGCACAGGACTGCGGGCCGTGAGTTCACGCAGTTACCCGGCCGATGCCGGTGACGCCGGCGGTCGGTCACTTCTTCATCGAGAAAGCGCTCCTGGGGCCCGCAGGATCCGACCGATGACCATATGCCGGGGTGGAGAGCACACATCAGTGGTCGAGACGCCGACCGGAAGAATCCTCACTATAGCCCGCCCCTGCCGTGCCGGAGAGTGAGAATCTGGTCATCCCCGCCTTCCCTCATCCGGGGCCTGCCGCAGGTCCCGTCCGGCCGGGACGGAAAGAGGCTGCGGCCGGCCCCTGCTGCTTTTCCCTCGAATCGGCGAGGAGAGATCCCGTACGGAATACACCGGGAACCGGTGCGGCGTCCTCGCGGAGCCGCATTTTCCTTGCCGCATGTCATGCGCTGGCCTGTTCGCGCCGTTCCAGTTGTGCGGCGAATTCCTGCCAGACCCCCGAGCAGCCCCGCGCCAGTTCCGCGATGGCTTCCGTGCAGTGCCTCGGCACACTGTTCAGCAGTCGCTCCCACTCCTCGCCCTCCACCGCCTGGACCTCCAGCCAACGCAGCAGGGCGCGCCCGACCTCGTTGCACCGCAGGGAGGGATCCTTGCGCAGCTTCCGCAGCATGACGCGCCGGTGGTGCTGCACGGCCTTCGGATCAGCCGTACCGCGCCGGCCGTCCGGCACCGCGCCCCGGGCCGGGGACGGCGGGCCGGCCGTCCGCAGTCCGGCCGGAACCGCGTCCTGGCCGCTGCGGATCCGTCGGCGCACGTCGGAGGCGGTGCCCAAGGACACCCCTGCGGCCCGGGCGATCTGGCGCAGCGGCGCGTCCGGACGCTGGGCCATCAACTCGCCGGCCAGCCTGCGCCCCTGGGCTCCGTCGAGGGGGCGGACCCGTCCGTCCCTGCCGATCCGGGACTCCATCTGCGGCACGCCCTCGGTGGACCGGCGCAACGACGCGATGGTCTTCGCGTCCAGCCCCGTGACCTCGCCGATCACCTGGTTCGACCACTGGGCGTGGGAGCGGACGATGCGTTGGGCGGCCGCCGTGCGTTCCTCCAGGGACAGCGGAAGGCCGTGGGCGACGTTGGCCCTGACCGCGAGAGCGAAGCAGTCCTGTTCCGCTCCGTCGAAGAACCGCACCTCGATCTCGGTCTCACCGCGCAGGGCGGCTGCCCTCAGCCGGTGCATCCCGTCGATGACGCGCATGGTCGAACGCTGCACGATGATGGGCGGCAACCGCGCTCCGGATTCGGCCAGCAAACGGGCGTGCTCGATGTTCGCCCCGGCGATACGGGGCGAGTCGGCCGGCAGGAGGGACCTGATGTCCACCCAAGCGGTGGCTTGCCCGACAGTGAGACCGTCGGTTTCCGCCATCGGTGCGGAAACATTTCGGTGGTCCTTCTTCGCAGGCGACTCGGCGTCAACTGTCTCGGTCACTGGACGGCCCCTCGTTCGTTGATCCCGTTGTTTGCCATACCTGTCACGACGAAGCGGAAGGGAGCCTCCGCAGCCGAATCGCGCCACCCCCGCACCCCTCGGCTCTCAGTTTCACGGAACCCACTTTGCACAACAATTGACCAGTCATTGACAGCGAATGACAGCGTGCAAGATCAGCCATGGAACAGGTTCGGCCATTTCCCCCTGGACACGCGGACCGGGGGGCCGGTATCGCTCCACTACCGCTGATCGCGGCGACGCCGGGTGTGAACTGCGGAGGTGACGATCCGTGAAGAGCGGGCTGAGGGACCGGCGGCAGCACCGTTTGGACCGGTACAGGGGCGAAGGCGGTCGATTTCCCAAGGATCGTGCCTCATCCAGGTTTCAGCGTCTTCTGAGGGATGAACCGGCATTGCACGTGGTCCTGGCATATTCGAACCGGTATCAGGCGCGGGAGGGGCGAATGGGGCGCGAGTGCGTGCTGGCGCCGATGTGCCTCAACCTGTCCGGTGCGGCACCGGCCGACGGCAGCGGCCGGGCCGCGGGGGCACGAGCCCCGGCCCGTTCACGTACCGGTGACGACCACCCTCCGGCAGCCCCCTGACAGCACCCCCGCCGGCTCCCCTGACGGCCATCCGCTCGGCCCTGGCGCCCGGCCCGCCGCCAGGCCCATGGACGTAGCCCCCGGCGACCGACCGCCCCCGCGTCCTGCGCGGCACCTGGCAGTGACGTCCGCGCTCCCCTCCGGGTGAAGGTGGCGGAGGACCTTCCGGAAGGGCACCCGCTGCCGGCTCCGGCTCGCGCCTCCGGCCGGGCGGATGCCCGGTCGTCGGCGCGCGGCCGCGGAGGGTTCCGCGCCGGCCACGGACTGGGCTCGGTCGGCCACCAGCTTCTGCGGTTCTCGCCATGCCCCTTGGCCGTCGTCCGCCCGCAGCCCCCACGCGCCGTTCCGGCTGAGGTCTGCGCGGGGAGAACGGGCACCGGTCGACCGCGGGCCGACGACGGTGTGGTGCGTGACCGCGGAGGCTGCCGGCTGTCGCGGGGGTGTCCGCGAGGACGGACGGTCCGCCAGGGGCCGGAGTTCGTGGTGCCGCCGGCCGGCATGGCCGCGGAGCGGGGCTCGACGGAAAATAGGACGTGAGCCCTCGGAGTGTGCGGTGTATGGACGGAACGATGCACGAACGGACGGGCGGGCCACGGGCTCCCCGCGCCGGCCGCGGCTGGAGCCGGTGCTGCTCGCGATCACCGTCGCGGCTTTGACGGCTGGGGGCATCGCCTGGCTGGCCAGGGCCCGGACGCTGGCGGACGTGTGCTGGGCCGTGGGTACGGTCGCGGCGATCGTGCCTGCCGTGGTCTGGATGATCGGTGCGCTGCGGCGTGGCCGGGCCGGTGTCGATCTGATCGCCGTCCTCGCGCTGGCCGGCACCCTCGCCACCGGCGAGTACGTGGCCGGGGCGTTGATCGCGCTCATGCTCGCCACCGGCCGCTGGCTGGACGCGGCGGCCGAGCGCCGTGCCTCGCACGACCTGCGCCACCTGCTGGAACACGCCCCCCGTTCGGCCCGCCGCCGCATCGGCGACCAGGTTCGCACCGTGCCCCTGGCCGAGGTCCGGGCCGGTGACCTGCTGGTCGTCGGCCCCGGGGAGGTCGTGCCGGTCGACGGGCGCATCGAGGGCGGCACCGCTGTCCTGGACGAGTCCGTCCTGACCGGCGAGTCCGGTCAGGTCGAACGCGCCACGGGCGAGACGGTCCGCAGCGGCGGCGTCAACGCAGGCACCGCCTTCGACCTGCGGGCCGGCGCCACCGAGCAGGACAGTACCTACGCCGAGATCGTCCGCCTCGCCCAGCAGGCCGGTGCCGAGAGCGCCCCGGTGATCCGTCTGGCCGACCGCTACGCCGCCTGGTTCCTGCCCTTGGCCCTGGCAGTGGCCGGCCTGGCTTGGCTGACCGCCGGCTCGGCCGTGCGGGCGGTGGCAGTGCTGGTGGTCGCCACTCCGTGCCCGCTCCTCCTCGCAGCGCCCGTCGCGATCGTCTCCGGCCTGTCCCGCGCCGCCCGCCAGGGTGTGGTCATGCGCGACGGGGCCGCCCTGGAGACCCTGGGGCGCGCCCGCACCCTGGTGCTCGACAAGACCGGCACCCTCACCACCGGCCGCCCGCGGGTCATCGACATCGCAGCCGCCCCCGGCCACACGCCTGACGAGGTCCTCGCGCTGGCCGCCTCGGTCGACCAGTACTCCCCCCATGTCCTGGCCCGGGCCATCACGGACGAGGCCCACGGTCGCCGCCTGGCGCTCGTACCGGTGCACGAGGTCGCAGAACGGCCCGGTCACGGAGCCACCGGCCGCCTCACCACCAGGACCACGACGAGCGCCGGCAGCGACACCGGCACCAGTACGGTGAGCGTCGGCAGACACGACGGCTCCCCCCTGCCCAGCTGGGCCCGCGCCGCCGACAACCGTGCCGCCCTGGACGGCGCCGCCGTCGTCTGGCTCACCGAGGACACCACCCTCACCGGTGCGATCCTGCTGCGCGATCCTTTGCGCAGTGACGCGCCGCGGGCTCTGCGACGCCTGCGCGAGGCCGGGATCCGGCGCCTGCTGATGCTCACCGGGGACCGCGCCGAACCCGCCCGCGAAGTCGCCGCGGTCCTCGGCCTGGACGGCGTCCGCGCCCAGCAGACCCCTGCCGACAAGGTCGCCGCCGTCCGCGACGAACGCGAGCGCGCCATCACCGTCATGGTCGGCGACGGCGTCAACGACGCCCCGGCCCTGGCCGCCGCGGACGTCGGTGTCGCCATGGGCGCGCACGGGTCCAGTGCCTCCTCCGAGGCCGCCGACATCGTGCTCACCAGCGACCGCGTCGACCGCCTCGCCGACGCCGCCACCATCGCTGTCCGCGCCCGCCACATCGCCGTTCAGAGCGCACTGGCCGGCATGACGATGTCCCTGGCGGCCATGGTCGCTGCCGCGTTCGGCCTGCTGCCACCCGCTGCCGGCGCCCTGCTCCAGGAGGCCATCGACGTCACCGTCATCCTCAACGCCCTGCGCGCCCTCCGCCCCGACCGGACCGCGCAGCCGGCAATCGAACCCGCCACCGAGCAGCTGATCCAGCGCTTCGCCGCCGAGCACAACGACCTGCGCGAGGTCATCGAAGCCGTCCGCGAAGCCGCCGACCACCTCACCGACGCCGCACACCCCGGAGCCCTGGAGACCGTACGGCACGTTGACGAGCTTCTCACCCAACGCCTCCTGCCCCACGAACTCGCCGAAGAGCACCAGCTCTACCCCGCCCTCGCCGCCGCCCTCGGCGGCCCCGAGGTCACCGCCACGATGAGCCGGGCGCACACCGAGATCCACCGCTTGGCCCACCGCATCGGCACCCATCTGCAACTCGCCGATGCCGAGGGGCACGTGCGCCCGGAACAGCTCGACGACCTGCGTGCCTGCCTGTACGGCCTGCACAGCGTCCTGCGTCTGCACTTCACCCAGGAGGAGGAGAACTACTTCTCCCTGGCGCCATGAAGTGGCGCAGAGAGCGCGGTGCGTGCCCTGTGAGGTGGTCCGGCGGCGAACCGCCCACGGCAGGCGCTGTTCAGAGCAGAAGTCGCCGGTGCGCGGTAACTCTGCCTGAGCGCGTCGGCAAGGAGCAACGCGCGGTTCGCGGCCGTGTGACAGCGCGCCCCAGGCAGGGGGTTGGGCAAGGATGCCGTGCCAGGCACCCGTTTCGACGTCCGCCGTGCCAGGCACCCTGCACCATCGACCTGCGCGAACCGCCCGCGGAACGCCTGGGGCAGCACCCCGACTTGGCCAGGCGTGAGGTCTCCCGCGGAATCGCGTCCTGCCCTTCTCAGGCGGTCCTCCAGAACGCGCACAGGGCGGAGACGAGCTCCTCGGGCTTCTCTTCCGCGATGTGGTGGCCGGAGTCGATCGGGCCGCCGTCCAGCCGGTTACTCGCCCAGTCCCGCCACACGCCCGGTACGTCGCCGTAGAGGTCGACCATGTCGTCCCGGGTGGCCCACAACACCTGCAACGGACAACGGATGCGCCGGCCGGCCTGCCGATCGGCGTCATCGTGCTCCCGGTCGACACCGAGGCCGGCGCGGTAGTCCTCGCACATGGCGTGCACGGTGGCAGGGTCGTGAATGGCGCGGCGGTAATCCTCGTACGCCTCGGTGCCCATCTGTTCGGCTGTGGCCTGGTACCAGGCGTCGGGGTCGGCGTTGATGACGCGTTCGGCCGGCTTGTCGGTCTGTCCGAGGAAGAACCAGTGCCACCAGCTCGCGGCGAACGTCGCGTCGCAGCGCCGCAGCGCCTCCCCGATGGGGACGGCGTCCAGCACGCTCACCGCGGACACCGCTTCCGGATGGTCCAGGGCGAGGCGCGTGGCCACGTACGCGCCCCGGTCGTGCCCGACGACGGCGAACCGCTCATGCCCGAGGCGGCGCATGACCGCCAGGCAGTCGCCGGCCATGGCGCGCTTGGAGTACGGGCGGTGCTCCGGGTCGGTCGCGGGCTTGTCGGACTGACCGTAGCCACGCAGGTCGGGGCAGACCACCGTATGACCGGCCGCGACCAGCAGTGGGGCGACACGGTGCCACGTGGCGTGCGTGCGCGGATGCCCGTGCAGGAGCAGGACCGCCGGACCGTCGCCGCCATGGCGCACCCGCAGGTAAGCGCCGTCCCCCTCACATCGCGTCAACTCGAAGCCGTCGAACACGAAACCTCCTAGGCCAAGGCATCACGGCTCGCATGCCCTGGAACGCTCCGCCCACACGGATGTCGGCTGCTGACAGCACACCCGCATCCGCCGCGCTCGGCACCTCGCTGTGCTTCGGCCAGCAGCCCGCTCGCCATGGCGTTGCAGTTCAGCACCAGGAATCGTCCACGACGCAGACACGTCCGCCGATATCGGTGGTGCCGTCGGGGCCGGGGGCTGCCATGATGTGCGATCCGCTGCCCTGGGTGACCGTGACGGCTCGCCCCAGCCGGTCGGCGAGCAGGAGTGCTGCCGCGCCGGTGGCCTCGTCCTCGTCGATGCCGTCGCCACGGCCCGGGAACCCCCGGGCACGGATGCGGCCGGCGGCCTCGTCCTGCCAGGCCCAGGCGTATACCCACTCTCCTGGTTCCGGCACCGCCAGCCCGTCGACCTCCTGCGCACTGCCGTACTGCCGCAGCGTGCGCGGCGGAACCCACTCCGCTCGTGCTCTGATCCACGTGCAGCCCTCGGCGCGACGCACGAGGATGCTGCCCACGGACAGCTCCAGCGTTTCCAGGCCGAGCAGCCAGGCCACGCCGACGAGCGGGTACCCGGCGAACGAGAGCCGCGTTCCGGGCGTATAGATGTCTACGACACCGCGCTCGGCATCGTCGATGAACACGGTCTCGCTCAGCCCCAGTTCCCGGGCCAGGGCCTGTCTGGACCGCTCGTCGGGAAAGGCACGGCCGTCGCGTACCACGCCCAGAACGTTGCCGTGTTCGCCGCCCGGGCCGCAGAAGACGCGAAGGAAGAGGATGTCAGCGGTCACTCGGCCATTCAAGCAGGTCAGCAGCTGACTGGTCCTCGTCTCGTGGCCACCTCGGTCGGGCGGGGTGCCACTGCCATTGCTCCGGCGCTGCCGGTCACACGGATAGCGGTCCGGTGGGCGGTTTCCTCCCCTCCTCCCCTGACCGCGGGCACACACTGATCGGCCGACGGCTGCATCCGCCCACTTCCCGGACCGCCGACCACGGGAGGTGCCGCCGGACCGGCGTCGTCGACGAGGTTGTCCTCGTGACCACCAGGGCTATGGACCCAGGCGATGGTCCGCGGCGCCCTTTCCGACGGGATCCAGGACGTTGGGGGCCCACTTCTCCCCAGAGGCAGGACAGGGCATTCCACGCACCAGCTCCTGCGGCACCGTCGCCGTCGCCGTCGCCGTCCCCTGCGTCGCATCGGCGCGAAGCAGGCAGATGCGGTGGTCCGTCTGCCGCAATGCGGCCCACGCCCGCTTGTGCCTGCGGTGCGGGAGCCTGCACAACGCCGACCATGGAGCCCGGCAGGACACAGGACAAGTCTGAGCGGCATCGAGGGGAACAATCGATGGAGAGAGCCGGGAGTCCGGGTCGTAGGACGCTGCTTGCCGGCGGACTGGTGGGCGCCGCAGTTGCGCTTGCGGGGTGCTCTGCGAAGAGCGAAGCCTCGTCGGCCCCCAGTGCCTCGTCGCAGGCACGGCCCACCACCCCCGCCGCGGCATTCACGAGGCTGATGGAAGGCAACCAGCGCTGGGTGAGCGGGCACCTCCAGCACCCCGACCGGGATCCCAGCCGGCGTCAGCTCCTGGCCCGGGGACAGGAGCCTTTCGGTTCGGTCCTCTCGTGTATCGACTCACGGGTGCCACCCGAACTCCTCTTCGATACCGGGTTGGGTGATCTTTACGTCATGCGCACGGGCGGGGCGGCGGTCGGCCCGGTGGTCACCGGTTCTGTCGAGTACGGACCCATGACCAGCAACACCCCCCTCGTCGTGGTCCTCGGGCATCAGCGCTGCGGCGCTGTCAAAGCGGCGTACCAGTCCCTTCGTGACGGCAAAAGGCTGCCCGGCAACCTGCAAGCGATCGTCAAGGCGCTCCAGCCGGCGTACGAGCAGGCACTCCGGGAGAGCGGCACCGACCCGGTCGATACCATGGCCAGGGCCCAGGTCACGTTGACCGCGGCTGATCTGCGCGCCAACCAGGACCTGGCCCCGCTCGTGCGAAGGGGCGCGCTTGCCGTGGTCGGCGCCTACTACTCGCTTGACACCGGCCGGGTGGAAGTCCTGGCCGGCGCGCCCGCCTGATCGATCGGATCAGTCGAACGAGCGTCGTCGCAGCTGCCGGGCGGCACGACAGGCAGGGGTGACCAGGCGACTCCGAGGCCGATCGGGCACGGAGTCCGGTAATTTACGGGCGTGCGGCAGGCCGCCGACGAGACGTTGCGGGACGCGGGCTGCGAGCCCGACTCACAGCTGTCGCAACGCCTTGCCCCCCGGCCCCAGTTGTGGCGCACGAACGGCTGCCGGAACGCTGTCGAAGTGCGCTCCGTTCCCGTGGGCGAGGCCAGCTCTCCCGACAACCGCCGCATGGACCTGCTGCGCGAGCTCATCGGCACGTTCTGCTCCGATGCCGACGAGATCGAGGCGCGCAGCTTGCTCGCCTTCTGTCTGCGCATCGGGAATCACTTCCTCGCCGCCGACCACGAGGGCCGCAGTCGCACCGAGGTCATGGACCGCGCCGCCGACATCCTGTTCAAGCGCTCCAGCGGTCATCACGACTCTTGAGGGGAACGGGCCTACCGTTCAACTCGGGCCGCAGCGAACCCCTGCCCCGCCCGTCTGATCGATCGCTTAGGCTGGCGCGGTGACTGATGAGCGGGAGCGGGTTCAGCCGTCGGGAGTGTGGGCCACGGCGGTCGGGGTGGCCCGGGTGCGGGCGCTGGAGACCGAGCGGGCGGACGCGCTGTTCCACGACCCGCTGGCACGGGCCTTCGCCACCGCCGGCGGCCTGTGGCCCTCCTCGCCGCCGCCCGGTGACGAGGCCGCCCGACGCCGCCGGCTGGCCGTGTCGCGCTCCATCGTCATCAGGACGAGGTTCCTCGACGACCTGTTGCGGCAGTCCTCCGCGGCCGGAATCCGGCAGGTCGTACTGCTCGGCGCCGGCATGGACAGCCGGGCCTTCCGGATGGACTGGCCGGACGGCACCCGGCTGTTCGAGGTCGACACTGCCGCGCCACTGGACTTCAAGGCTTCGGTACTGCGCGAGGAGCGGACCGTCGCACGCTGCGAGCGGATCACCGTCGCGGTGGATCTGCGGGCGGACTGGCCGGGCGCGCTGGCCGCCGCAGGGCACGACCCGGCGGTGCCGACCGTGTGGATCGCCGAAGGACTGCTGATCTACCTGCCCGCGGACGCCGTGGAGTTGCTGCTGGCCCGGATCAGCGCGCAGTCGGCGGCAGGCAGTCGGATGGGGCTGACGTTGGGCTCGCGCGGCGTGATCGAGCGCTTCGGCGCGGACGCCGTGCCGGGGTCGGCGGCATCCCTGTGGGTTTCGGAGATGCCCGACGACCCGGTGGGGTGGCTGGCGGGGCACGGCTGGGAGGCCGACGCCCACACCCTGCACGAGCGCGCCGCCGCCTACGGCCGCCCGATCGGAACCCCACCGCAGGACGAGGAGCGGCCCGGCGGACTGGTCTCGGCGGTCCGCCGGTAGGGCCCGGCGCCCCCGCCTCGGTACGGGCAAGCTCACTTCGGCAATGGCTGTCGGTGGCAAGGAGAGCGGCGCCGTTTCTCGGCACTGTCTCAGCTGCCGCTGTCCTCGTGCGGCTCCGTTCATGACCGGCCACTCGTGCTCAAGTCGCGTGCGGAAGCTCTGCCGACGGCGGCAAACAGGACGAGTGGCAGCTCCTTGTCGGCCTGGCCGACCGCCGGCGCGAGCCGACGACCGCTGTCGGGGAGTGGCCACACCTGCATGCTCACCACTTGTTGGCTGAGGTGGTCGAGTGGCTCGGGCACCGGCTCGCCCTCGCAAGCTGGCGCTGAGATACGGTCCGAGGTCCACGACGAACGCATTGCCCCACCGAGTTGTCAGGTGTGCGGCCAGGCCGTCGAGACAGGTCTGGAGTTCGGCTTCGGCCTCGACCCCGGCCTGCCCGTCGTCGTCCTCCCAGAAGTCCCGACTGACGTGCAGTTCGCGCACATGATGCTCCGGTCCGCCTTCACCGGAGGTGTCGACATAAGTCGCCTCCGGGAACGGCTGCACGGCCAACGCGTCAAGCGTTGAGAGGTACTCCTCGGTGGTCATGGGCGCAGACCATGGGACCGCGCAGACACCTACCGCCGACCGTGCGCGCCAACCCATGATGCCCGGACGGTTCCTAGTAACCGGTTGTGCCGTCGAGCATCTCGCGCAGGATGTCCAGATGGCCGTTGTGGCGTGCCGTCTCCTCGGTGAGGTGGAGGAGGATCCAGCGCAGGTCGACGTGGCGGCCGTCGCGGATGGCTCGTTGGGCTTGCTTGTCCAGGTCGTTCCCGGCGACCAGTTCGCGGTAGCGGGCGCTCTGTTCGGCGTATTCGTCGAGCAACCGAATGAGCGGGAAGTCGACGGCGATACGCATTTCGCGGTCGGGGTCCTCATCCGTCATGGGGGCCCGGTCTTCCTCGCCGAGGAAGACCACCTGGAACCAGTAGTACTCCACCCAGCGGAGATGGTTGATCACTCCGCTCATGGTCATCAGCGGTGAGCCCGGCAGGAGCGCCTTGCGGGCGTTCTCCGCGGAGACGCCCGCACACTTGGCGCGGGCAGTGTCCCGTGCGTAGTCGAGGAAAGTGGTGAGCTGGGTGCGCTCGTCCCACGCGGGTGGCGTGTCGTCGATTCTGGTCATCGCGGGAAGCGTCCCCGACCACCGTGCCGGATGTCGAGGCATTTATCGACGCCCCGCATGATCGGCCGGACCGTTCGCTCCACCACCCAACGCACCGTCCCCGGCCCGGGACCGCGGGCGACGCCGGGTCGGGTGATCAGCGGTTTGATGCTGCGCTTCCACAGCGGGCGGCGGTACGTGTCGAAGTCGGGGCCTCGGCCGGCGTACCGGCGCCGGGCGGGCCCGGCCGTTCCGGGGACGTCTGTGCACAGGGGACGAACGTGCTGCGCACGCTGCCGGATCCGCCGTGCGGGTGGGGCGCCCCGAGGGCTTCATCCGGCGGCTTCCGCGGCCTGGGCCGGTCGGCGGGCGCGGGAGGTGCGGTGACCGTGCGCCGTGGCGGGGCCTTCCCAGCGTACGGCTCGCTCACTGTCCAGGCCGAACTGGTCCATGACCCGGGCGACGATGTGGTCGACGATGTCGTCCGGGCTCTGCGGCTTGTTGTAGAAGGCGGGCATCGGCGGCAGGAGCGTCACGCCCATCCGGGAGAGGGCCAGCATGTTCTCCAGGTGGATGGTCGAGAGCGGCGTCTCGCGTACGCCGAGTACCAGGCGCCGGCGTTCCTTGATGACGACGTCCGCGGCCCGGGCGATCAGATCGCTGCCGTACCCGGCCCGGATCGCCGCCAGCGTTTTCGCGCTACAGGGAAGGATCACCATCCCGTCGGTGCGGAAGGAACCGCTGGACACGGATGCCGCTTGGTCGTCCGCGCCGTGCACCACATCGGCGAGGGCGGCGACGTCCCGGGAGGTCCAGTCCGTTTCCATGGCGATGGTCGCCTTCGCCCAGCGGCTCATGACCAGGTGTGTCTCCACGTCCGGCTGCTCCCGCAGCTGCTGGAGGAGCCGGATGCCGAGCACGGCTCCGGTGGCGCCGGTCATTCCGACGATCAGGCGCATGCCTCGACCTTTCGTGTCCTCGGTGTCGTTTCCTTCGGGTGGCCCGGCGGGGTCGGGACGGCCGGCTGGCCACCCCGCCCGCTGCCGGGCCGGCGGCCGGCCGGCCGGCTGGCTGGCTGGCTGGCTGGCCGGCTGACGAGGCGTCAGCGGGCGTAGCGTGCCAGCACCTTGGCCCGCACCTCGACCGGGTACGCGTCCTCGAAGGTGCTCTGCCGCTCGCGCTCACCGGGCGCGGGGAGCAGGGCCTCGTGGACCACCTTGGTCGCCCGGGCGGCGTGCCGTTCTTCGGGCGTGTAGCAGGTGAGCAGGGGAAGGACCGGGCCGTCCGCGAAGCGGACGGTGCGCCCGTCGGGGTGGACGCGGGTGGCCAGGGCCCACAGCAGATCGGCGTCGTCGGTGGGATCGAAGTCGTCGTCCAGCAGGAAGACCCGCGGGAGGCAGGAGCCGAACTTGGTGCCGAACACCGCCTCGCCGACCCGGCGCGCGTACTCCTCCTCGGTGGTGCCGGGCAGCAGCTCACGCCAGTTCGCCGGGGCGGTGACGACCAGCCAGTGGCTCGCCGCGCTCAGCGGCGCCCAGGCCGAGGCGGCGGGCAGTCCGGCCTCGCGGATCGCGTCGAGCGCGCCGGCGGCTTCGCCGATTCCGGTCACGGTGTGGAAGTCGTCCACCGGCTTGCCCTCCGCCACCAGCGGCCAGATCGGCGCGTCCCGGTGGGTGATGGCCTCCACGCGGTACACGGGCTGGCGGCTGGTCTCGCGCGGGAGGTAGCCGGCGAACTCGCCGAACGGGCCCTCCACTCCCTCGCGTTCGACGGACAGGTGGCCCTCGATGACGATCTCGGCGCCGGCCGGGACCATCAGGTCGGACAGCTCGGCCTTGACCACCTCCAGCGGACGGCCGATCAGCGCGCCGATGTAGTCGGCCTCGGCCACGCCGTCGCCGAGCGGTATGCCCCCGACGTACGGGATCGCGGGGTCGCCGCCCTGGACCAGCGCGTAGGGCATGGGCTTGCCGAGGTCGGCCCACTGCTGCCAGATCCGGGCGAGGTGCTGGGGGTGCATGACGAGACCGGTCATGTGCGTGCCGTCGATCATCATGATCCGGGCGATGGACCAGTTGGTCCACGAGCCGTCCGGGGTCCGGGCGATGATCACGCCGTAGGTGTTGGCGTAGCGGTTGCCGTCGCCCTCGTGGACGAAGGGTACGGGGAAGCGGTTGAGGTCGGCCTCGTCGCCGAGCAGGACGTTCTGCTTCACCGGGGCCGCCTCGGCGGTGACCGCGACCGGTGGCACACCCGGGCGGTGCCGGGCGGCGACCAGGCGCTCGACGATCTCGCGGCCGGTCGCCTCCGGGCGCAGGCCGACGCTGAGCGCGACGCGCGCGTACCGCCGGTTCGGGTCGGAGCTCAGTGCGGCCGGGGCGCCGAGCAGGCGGAAGCCCTCGGCGACGCCCGCGACGTTCTCGAAGAGCGGGGCCGGGAGCCGGCGCTCGGTGCTGTACCTGGTCTGAGCGGCGGCCTCCAGATTCCAGTCCACCTGCTCATGGACGCGGTGGAGATCACCCAGCTTCTCCAGTGCGTCGATGTGAGCGCGAAGGTCGGACGGATGCTTCATGGGCCCTCCTGACGGTGTTCGGCAGTGCACCGGCGGCATTAATCAGTGCACTGACATTCACTATACAGATAATCCGTGTACTGATGTTCCTCTCGGGCGGGCCCGCCCCGTTTCCGTCGTCTGTGCCAAGATCTCCGCCAGGAGGCCCCGCCGCCGGGCCCGCCTCACCACCCACCCGCGCTGGAACGATTCGGAGATCCTGCGGTCATGTCCGAGCAGCCCCTCACCGACACTCCGATGCACCTGGTACGCCGCGCCATGCAGCAGCTCACGGCGATCTGGCAGGCCGAGGTCCCCGACCTCACCGCCCCCCAGTACGCCGTCCTGACCGTCCTCGCGGACTCCCCCGGCGTCACCCAGGTCGAGCTCAGCAAGGCCACGGCCATCGACCGGTCCACCATGGCCACCATGCTCGACCGGCTCGCCTCCCGCGGCTGGATCACCCGCGAGGTCGACCCCGCCCACCGCCGCCGCCATCAGGTCCACCTCACCCCCGAGGGCCGTGCGCTCCTGCACCGGATCGCTCCCGCGGTCGCCCGCGTCAACAGCTGGCCCGCCGAGCGGCTCGGCTCCCGGCGCCTGGCCCAACTCCTGCCGCTGCTGCGGGACTTGGCGGACCTGTCCGCGAACGAGGCGCCGGAGGCCCCGTCCCGGCCGACCGCCCGCGACCCGCACGGGAGCCGTTGACGAACGACCCGCCGGCCCGGCGAGGCCGGTCGGCCGGCGCCCGGTGGGGCGGGCCTCAGCTGTCGAAGCCGAGGCCGAGCCGGTCGAGGGCCGTCAGCCAGAGGTTGCGCCGTCCGGAATTCCGGTCCGCGCGGGCGAGGGAGCGCCTGGTGGCCTGGATTCCCGCCCAGCGGACCGGTTCCGGCGGGAACGGCAGGGGCTTGCGCCGCACCATCTCCAGAGCGGTCCGCTCGGTCCGCTCCCCGGCCAGCAGGTCGAGCATCACCTCGGCGGCGAACCGGGTCGCCCCCACGCCCAGTCCGGTGAACCCGGCCGTATGGGCGACCCGGCCCCGGTGCGTGGTGTCGAAGAACGCGCAGAAGCGGGTGCTGGTGTCGATCGCACCGCCCCAGGCATGGGTGAAGCGCACCCCCTCCAGCTGTGGGAAGGTCCGGAAGAAGTGCCGGGCCAGGGTGGCGAAGGTCGCCGGCCGCTGGTCGTGCTCGGCGCGTACGCGGCCCCGGTAGTGGTAGACGGCGTCGTAGCCGCCCCACAGGATGCGGTTGTCGGCGGAAAGCCGCACGTAGTGGAACTGGTTGGCGGTGTCGGAGAACCCCTGCCGGTTGCGCCAGCCGACGGAGGCCAGCTGCTCGTGCGACAACGGCTCGGTCATCAGCGCGTAGTCGTACACGGGGACGGTGTAGAGGCGGTGCCGCTTGAGCAGGGAGGGGAAGGCGTTGGTGGCGAGGGCGACCCTCCTGGCGAGGACGCGGCCGTAGGCGGTCCGCACCGAGATCCCCGGGCCGGCCGCCGCGACGGCGGTGGCCGGGGTGTGCTCGTGGATGCGTACGCCGAGGTCCAGGCACGCCTGCTTGAGGCCCCAGGCGAGGCGCGCGGGATGGAGCATCGCCGTGCCGTCCTTGTCCCAGAGCCCGCCCAGGAAGGTCGGTGAGTTGATCTCGGCGCGGACCTGGCCGGCGTCCAGCAGGGTCTGCGCGCGGCCGTACCGGGCGGCGAGCGCGGCGAACTCGCGCACCTCGTCGACCTGGTACGGCTCGGTGGCCACGGTGAGGGAGCCGGTGCGCCGCCAGTCGCAGTCGATGCCGTACCTGTCGATCGTGTCCTCGATCGCCTGGAGGTTCCGCATGCCGAGCCGCTCCAGCTCGGCCAGCTCGCCGGGCCAGCGCGCCATGCCGTTGGCCAGGCCGTGGGTGAGGCTGTACTCGCAGAATCCGCCGTTGCGGCCGGAGGCGGCCCAGCCGATCTCCTCGCCTTCGATCAGGACGACGTCGCGGGCGGGATCGCGCTCCTTGGCGATCAGGGCGGTCCACAGACCGCTGTAGCCGCCGCCCACCACGAGCAGATCACAGCTCGTGTCGGCGACCAGGGCCGGCGCCGCCTGCGGGCGGCCGGGGTCGGCCAGCCAGAACGGGGTGGGGTCGGCGTCCTTGAGCGCGTGGACGGGATCCATGGCGGGCTCCTTGGGGGCAGGGGGGTGGCCTCCGGCTCCGCCCATCAGACCGCCGGCCCCGCCAAAGGGTCAACACCGTTGACATAAGCCGGGGCAGGGGACCGCGTGCCCCGGGTGCGAGGCCGACCGCACCCCGGCCGGCCGCGCTCCGGCCGGCCGCGCCCGGGGGCCGGTGCCCCGGCGGCGATCCGCTCCGCGCCGCGGGCCCCGGCACGGCGCACGGCGCGGGCGTCCGCTCCGGGCCTCAGTCCGCCTCCGCCCCCGCGCCCGCCCCGGGCAGCCTGGCCGCGACCGCGTCCAGCAGCAGCTCCAGCGCGAAGGGATAGCCGCTGCGCGGCATCTCGGCGGCCAGCAGGCGCACGGTGGCTGCGATGTTGGGGTGGGTGGCCGCGCCCAGGCCGCCGTAGCGGCCCTGCCACACCCCGAGGTCGGCCGCCTGCGCGGGGGCCGGCATGGCCAGCGCGGCCGCGTCCAGGGCCGCGAAGGCGAGCGCCTGGTCCACGAAGGCGTGGTAGATCCGTACCGCCGCCGGGTCGCGGAAGCCCGCCGACCGCAGCACGCCGAGGATCATCTCCACGGACCGCATCTCGTTGTCCCGCCCCGTCGTGCGGTGCGCCGCGAGCAAGGCGGCCTGCGGGTGCGCCTGGTACGAGGCGTGGATGCGCAGGCCCAGCTCGCACAGGTCGGCACGCCAGTCACCGGTGGGCCGCCAGCCGTGCTGGGCGCGGCCGATCAACTCGTCGGCGAGGGCCAGCAGCAGGTCGTCGGTGTTGCGGAAGTACCGGTACAGCGCGCTCGGATCGGCGCCCAGTGCGGCACCCAGCCGCCGGACCGTCAGCGCCTCCGCGCCGTGCTGGCCGACCAGCCGGAGAGCCGTCTCCACGATGACCCGCTCGGACAGCACCGTGCCCTGCTTCGTCGGCCTTCTGCGCCGTCGAAGCGGTTCGGGAACCACACGCTCAGCCATGGCCGGACCTTATGACAACGGCATTGACATGGGAAGAGGCAAGGTCTTCCATGACCTGCCATCGGGCCCTTCGGCCACGTTCCCCCTACCAACAAGGCGGAGATCATTGGCAGTTCCAGTACGGGACGCGGGCAGCACACCGGAAAGCAGCCCCCAGGCCCCCAAGACCGCAATGCGGAAGTCCATCGGCGTCGTCGACGGCATCGTCCTGGCCGCGTCGAGCACCGCGGCCACCAGCAGCATCGGCATCGGACTCGGACTGATGGCGGGCACCGTCGGGCTGCACCTGCCGGCGATCATGCTGCTGGCCTTCCTGCCCGTGCTCGGCATCGCCGGCGGATACGGGCGGCTCAACCGTGCCGAACCCCACGCCGGCAGCAGTTACCAGTGGGTGGGCCGGATCCTCAGCCCCTGGCTGGGCTTTCTGACCGGATGGGTCAACACCGTCGGCACGATCGTGTTCATGGCGTACACCACCACGGTGACCGGTTCGGCGATCATCCAACTCCTCGGCCAGGCCCACCTCCACAGCGTCGCGGGCCTCCGCCTCGACCCGGACTCCACCCTCCAGTCCACCCTCCTCGGCATGGCCGTCCTGGTCGCCGCCGCGCTGGTCGCCGTCCGCGGGCTCGACCTCGCCGCACGCCTCCAGAAATACCTGCTGGTCTTCGAGTACGGCGTGCTGCTCGCCTTCTGCGGCTACGGCCTGTTCGCCGGGAAGCAGCCCTTCTCGCTCCAGTGGTTCAACCCCTTCGACATCCCCTCGGCCGGAGCCCTCGCCCAGGGCGTGGTGCTCGCGGTCTTCTGCTACTGGGGTTTCGAGTCGGTCTTCAGCGTCGGCGAGGAGGTCACCGACCCGCGGGACGCCTCGCGCGGCGGGTTCCTGGCGCTGACCGTCATGCTGCTGTTGTTCCTGCTCGCCGGCACCGCCTTCCAGCGGGTCCTGCCGTTGGGCGAACTGTCCGACAACGGCGCACAGGGGCTCGCCTACTTCGGCACGAAGCTCGCCCACCAGCCGCTGGCCGCGCTGCCACTCATCGCCCTGATGCTCTCCGCGGTGGCGTCGCTCCAGGCGTCCGTCATCCCCACCGCGCGCGGAATGTACGCGATGGGCCGCGACGGCGTCCTCGGCCCCGTCTGGACGCGCCTGCACCCCCGGCACGGAACCCCCGCCGCCGGCACCCTGCTGATCACCGCGATCGCCCTCGTCCTGGCCCTGCTGGCGCTGGTCATCCCCACCGTCAGCGACTTGATCTCCGCCGCGGTCAACGCGATCGGCATCGTCGTCGCCCTCTACTACGCCCTCACCGCCACGGCCGCCGCCGTGCACTTCCGCCACCTGCTGCGCGCCTCACCGACGGAGGCGCTGCGCGCGGTCGTCGGACCGGTGCTGGGCGCGCTCGCCCTGCTCGCCGTCGGCGGCTACCTCGTCTGGACCTTCTACCGCTCCACCGATCACTTCGCACTCTCCGCCGACAACGGCTGGTTCGCGCTGCTCGTCCCGGTGCTGATGATCGTCTCCGGCCTCCTGGCCGCCGCGTGGGCCCGCGCACGCCGCCGGCCGCCCTACTTCTTCCCGTCCCGAGACGCCTCCTCCGCCGGCGCCCCGGACACCGCCGGCTGACCGGCCCGCTGCGGACGCCCGCACGGACCACGCCCCGTCTTCCCCGGCCCGCTCGCGGGCCACCGACCCACCAGGAGAAACACCCATGACCACGGCAGACCTGGTCTTCACCCACGGCCCCGTGCACACCGGGGACCCCGCCCGCACCCGGGCGAGCAGTCTCGCCGTCACCGGGGAGCGGATCACGGCCGTCGGCCACGACGAGGTACGCGAGCTGATCGGCCCGCGGACCGACGTCATCGACCTCCGGGGGAAGTTGCTGCTCCCCGGCTTCCAGGACGCCCACATCCACGCCGTCTACGGCGGTCTGGAGCTGGCCGAGTGCGACCTCACCGGCGCCCTGGAGGTCGACGCTTACCTGCGCCGCGTCCGGGAGTTCGCCGACGACCACCCCGAGAGCACCTGGATCACCGGTGGCGGCTGGTCCATGGAGAGCTTCGAGGGCGGCCTGCCGAGCCGGCACCTGCTCGACGCCGTGGTGCCGGACCGGCCGGTGTACCTCGTCAACCGCGACCACCACGGCGCCTGGGCCAACACCCGGGCACTGGAACTCGCCGGCCTCACCCGGAACACCCCGGACCCCGCGGACGGCCGGATCGAACGGGAGGAGGACGGCACGCCGAGCGGCGTCCTCCAGGAAGGCGCCACCGGCCTGGTGGCCCGGCTGGTGCCCGCGCGGACCGCCGCCGACCGTCTCGACGGCCTGCTGCGCGCGCAGCGGCTGCTGCACTCGCTCGGTATCACCGGCTGGCAGGACGCCCTGCTCGGCGAGTTCAACGGCCAGCCCGACCCCTCGGACGCCTACCTCGCCGCCGCCCGCGCGGGAACCCTCACCGCCCGGGTGAACGGTGCGCTCTGGTGGGACCGCGGCCGGGGCGCCGACCAGATCCCCGAGCTGGTCTCCCGCCGCGCGGAACTGAACCACGGCAGGTTCCGGGCCGGCTCGGTGAAGATCATGCAGGACGGCATCGCGGAGAACTTCACCGCCGCGATGACCACTCCGTATCTGGACGGCTGCGGCTGCGCCACCGCCAACCGCGGCCTGAGCTTCGTCGACCCGGTCGAGCTGCGCTCGTACGTCACCGCACTCGACGCGCTCGACTTCCAGGTGCACTTCCACGCCCTCGGCGACCGCGCGGTGCGCGAGGCGCTGGACGCGATCGAGGCCGCCCGCACCGCCAACGGCCGCCGTGCCACCCGGCACCACCTCGCCCACCTCCAAGTGGTCCACCCCGACGACATCCCGCGCTTCGCACAGCTCGGCGCGATCGCCAACATCCAACCGCTCTGGGCCGCCCACGAACCGCAGATGGACGAGCTGACCATCCCCTTCCTGGGGCCCGAACGCGCCACCTGGCAATACCCGTTCGGCTCCCTGCTGCGGGCCGGCGCGACGCTGGCGGCGGGCAGCGACTGGTCCGTGAGCAGCCCCGACCCGCTCGCCGGGATCCACGTCGCCGTCAACCGGAAGGAGCCCGGGGCAGCCGACGCACCGGTCTTCCTGCCGGAGCAGCGCCTCGACCTCGCCACCGCGATCGCGGCCTACACGGCGGGCTCGGCCCACGTCAACGGTCTGGACGAGGCCGGCACCCTGCGACCGGGCCACCTCGCCGACCTGGTGGTCCTCGACCGGGACATCTTCACCGCCCCGGCCGAGGAGATCCACACGGCCCGGGTCCTGCGGACCTACGTGGGGGGAGCGCTGGTGCACTCCGCCGCGTGACGGCCGCGCCGCCGAGCGCGGAGCCGTTCGCACGGCAGCGGGCCCTGGAAGCCGTCCAGGGCCCGCCGGAGGGGCGGACCGTCCGGCCTTGCCCCGTACCGGCGGGCCTTGCCTCGTGGGCAGGGGCTGTGCCAGGCAACCCGCGCGGCGATCCCGCCCTCTTCCTCGGTGAGCGAGGGGAGGCGCCATGGGGGCGGGCTGGCAGCGGGCGGTGGCCGTCGGCGTGTGCGGGGGAGTGCTGAGCTGCGGGATCCTGGCGTGGCCGGCCGTGGCGGCCGGGGATCCGCCGGCGATCAGCCAGGCGTTCGCGGGGCCCCGCCCCGGCGAGGCCATCGGCATCGATCTGCTCAACTTCACCCGCAAGCCGGGTATGGACCTGGTGGCCGAATCGCCGGTCTTCGCGGCCCCGATCCGGCTGGACGCCCCCGCGGAGGACACCGGCGGGGAAGGCGTCAAGGCGCCCATCCCGCCGACGGCCGAGCCCGGCAGGTATCCGCTCGTCGTCAAGGCCCACGGCAGGGTCATCGCCCGCGACACCATCGACGTCAAGCCTCCCAGGCTCCCCTCCGTCGAAGTGGACGGAGGCCGCGCCCGGCGGCCGGGCACCAAGGTGAACGTGTTCTTCGACGACCTGTACCCCGGGGAGACCGGGACGTCCTTCACCGTCCGCTCCACGGCGTTCCCTGCGCCGGTCCGACTCGCACACAGCAAGGGCTGGAACAACACCCGCGTCTTCAACGCCTTCGACGTGCCGCTGCGCACCACCCTGAAGGACGGCGCGTACACGCTCCGGGTGACCGATGCGCAGGGGAAGCGGAGGGCCCAGGCCCGGTTGGAGGTCCGCTCGGCCCACCCCGGCGACGACGACTACCTGGGCAGGGTCCAGGGCCCCGCGTTCTTCCGGGAGGCGGGCCGGGTGTTCGACGCCCGGGTCAGGGGTGTCACGGTCGCGGCGGGCCGGACGGTATTCGTCAGGTGGCAGGACGCGTATCCGGACCCGGGTGAGGAGGAGCGCATGACGGCGACATCCCCGGCGTTCCAGGCCCCGGCCGGACTGAGGTCGGATCCCCTGAAGGGCCACGAGCAGGATCCCCCGATGTACTGGGGCCCGGCGCGGCTCAGGACCGACCTGGAGCCCGGCTCGTATCCCGTCACTGTCGTCAGCCACCGCGGGCGGGTGAAGAAGACCAGCTACCTCGACGTCACCCGGGGCCCGGCGCACCACGGTGGCGAGCGGGGGCTGCCGATCGCGGTGTGGGCGGGCGCGGGCACCGGAACCCTCGCCCTAGGCGCCGCCGCCGCGGTGCCGCTCGTCCGCAGGCGCAGACGGGCGTCGCGGTCCTGACGCCCGCTCCCTCCGCGGCGGCGGGCCCCGCCGTCAGCGGAGGGACTCCCGGCGCCGGGCGAAGTGGGCGAGCAGCCGCCGCACCGCCTCGTCCCGAGCGAACCGCGGCTCCTCGGCGGCGACGCGCTGCGCGGCGTACAGGCGCACCAACTCCCTTTGTACGTAGTGCCCTTGGACGTCCTCTTCGAGGAGGTGGGCGTCGCACAGCTCGGCGAGGTGACGGCTGGTGCGGTCGGCGTCCCAGCCGGCCAGCACACCGGCGTCCTGGCTCTCCACGTACGGGCCGGGGTGCAGACCGAGGAAGCGGAAGAGCCGGGCGGCGCCGCTCGACAGGCCGCGGTAGCTGAGGTGGAGACAGGTCTCCATGGTCAGTTCCGTGCCGTGGGCGGACAGCTCCCGCAGCCGGCGGCGCTCGTCGGCCAGCTTGTCCGTCCAGCAGTCCAGCGACCACTCGGGGTGCGCCATCAGCCGGGCCGTCGCGATCCGCAGCGCCAGCGGCAGCCGGTCGCACCGCTCCACGAGCGCCCGAGCCGCCGCCGTGTCCGCCTCGATGCGCTTCCGTCCCAGCGCGTTGCCGAGTAACTGGAGCCCCTCCTCCGCGGCCAGCGGCCCCACCCTGACCAGCGCCGCACCGTCCCGCACCACGAGTCCGCTCAGGCGCCGCCGGCTGGTCACCACCGCCAGGCACCCCGGCGTCGCGGGCAGGAGGGGGCGCGCCTGCTCCGGGGAGCCGGCGTCGTCGAGCAGTACGAGCATCCGCCGGCCGGCGAGCAGCGAACGGTAGAGCGCCGCCGCTTCCGTCACCGCCTCGGGGATCCCCTTTTCCGGCACGCCCAGGGCCCGCAGCAACGCGGCCAGTACGGTGCCGGGCCGCATCGGGGGCCGCTCCAGGCCGCGCAGGTCCGCGAAGAGCTGCCCGTCGGGGAACTCCGCCTTGCGCAGGTGCGCCCACCGCACCGCCAGGGTGGTCTTGCCGGTCCCGCCCGCCCCGGCGAGCACCAGGCACGCGGGCCGTGGCACCCGGTCCAGGTGCTGGTCCAGCACCGCGAGGTCCCGCTCACGGCCGCAGAAGTCGGCGACGACGGGCGGCAACTGGGCGATCCGGGGCGGTGGCGGGTCCGCTCGGTGCCCGCAGGCGTACGGGGCGGCGGGCAGCGCCGCGCCCGGCTCCCCGGGGGACGGCCCGCAGCGGGGCCCCCGGGGTGGCGGCCCGGCGCGCGGCGGTGTGGCCGGTGCCGGGTGCCGCGCCGCGGACTGCGCGCGGCCGGCGGCCGGCGGAGGGCTGTGGCCGCCTCCGAGGACCGCCAGGTACGCCTGGCTGAGCGCCGGGCCGGGATCGATGCCCAATTGCTCCTTCAGGTGGCGGCGGGCACGGTGGTAGTGGTCGAGGGCCTCGGCCTGCCGGCCGCCGGCCTGGAGGGCACGCATCAGCAGCGCGGTCAGCTCCTCGTGGTGCGGGTGCTCCGCGATCCACCCGCTCAGTTCCGTGACCAGTTCGCCGTACCGGCCGAGCTCCAGCAGCCGTCTGCCGAGCTCCTGGAGCGCGGCCACCCGTGCCTGCGCCAGGCCGGCGCCCAGTGTCCGGCGCACCCGTTCTCCGGGCACGTCGGCCAGCGCCTCGCCCCGCCACAGCCCCAGGGCCTGCCGCAGCATCGCGACCGCCGCCGGGGGGTCGACGTCCCGGACACCGCCGACCAGGCTCCGGAAGCGATGCACGTCCACCGAGCCGGGGTCGGCGAGGAGGACGTACCCCGGCCCCCGCGTGGCGAGTTCGGCATGGCCCGCCAACAGCCGCCGCAGCCGGTGCACGTGATTGTGGACCACACCGCGGGCGCGGGCGGGCGGGTCCCCGTCCCATGCCAGGTCGATCAGCCGGTTCACCGGGACCGCCTGGTTGACCTCGCTGATCAGCACCGCGGCCACCGTACGGATGCGGCCTGCCCCCAGTGCCAACGGCACGCCCTGGTCCGTCTCGATCTCCACCGGCCCCAGGAGCCGCAACTGAACCATCGTGCCCTCTTGTGCATACCGTCGAACTGGGCGCGCCCTGACCGCCCTTGTCCAAGTAAAGACCACGAAAATGACCGCCGCGTGATCACCCCACGCCCCTCTCACCATGTGGACATGTCTGACGCGTACGGGTAGCGGCCGGAAGCGGTCCGATCACGGGAAACGGGCCGCGTGAGCACGGTATGAGCCGTTCATGAGCGGCTCCGCCGAGTCTGGTGTCCGTGCCGGAGCCGCGGTTCTCCCCGCTGCCCCGGCCTGCTCTCCGCCCATGCGGAGAGTGCCACCCCTCAGTTACCAAGGAGAACCATGTCCGCTTCTGGCGTCCTGAAGAAAAGCCTGGCCGCGATGGCCCTGGGAGCCGCGCTCACCGTCGCCGGTGCCGCCTTCCCCGCTACCGCCACGGCCGCCCCGGCCCCCGCCTCCGCGGCGGCGGGCGAGTCGCCGGTCAGCGTCGGCGCCAACGCCAACCTGAACTTCACCATCGACGTGCTCGGCATCGCCAACAAGATAGAGGCGTCCGTCAAGACCGCCCAGAATCGCGAGGGCTTCGTCAAGAACCTCCGGGAATCGGCGTTCTACGCCGCCGGAGGCCAGTACAACGTCATGGTGATGAACCTCAGCCAGGGCTACGAGGACCACCTCAACGGCGTGAAGACGTACGGCTCGGCGACCTACGACGGCGTGGTCTACGGCATCTGGGTCTTCGAGGACGGCGAGTTCACGAACGTCGGCGACGGAGGCTACCTCAACTGGGCGTTCCGCGGCTGGTACGACCGCCCGGACAACGGCGGCTACGTGAAGTTCTACCGCCCGTGACCGCCACTCCAGCCGGCCGACCCGCCGACCTGTAAGTGACGGGCCGTCATCATCCGACGGTCCGCCCCGAACCGGGGCGCCTTCACCACTCCCCCGGAGGGCGCCCCACCCCGATCGCCTCCGGAGCACCTCCCGCCGACGTCGCGCAAGAAGCGGCCTTCCCGTCGCGTACCCGACTGGCTTCGCGGGCATGCTCACGGCAGTCAGACGAGGGGGACGCGTGCGTGGCGTGTGGCTGTCGGTGACGGGCGGCGACCCGGTCGAGGAGGCGGCGGAGCTCGCGGACTGGTTGCGGCACGAACCGGAGCTGCGGGGGCTGGTCGCGTTCGCCGAAGCCGCGCCGGGGCCCGGTGAGCTGGGCGCGGTGGCCGACGCCCTGGTCGTCGCCGTGGGCAGCGGAGGGGCGTTGACGGTGCTGGGCGCGGCGCTCCGCGCGTATCTGTCTCAGCCGCGCAAGGCGGACATCCGGATCGAAGTACGGGCCGGCGACCGCAGTGTGACGGTGGCCGCCGAACGGGCAGCCGATGTCGAGGCCCTGCTCCGCGAAACCCTGCGGCACCTCGATGATCCGCGGCAGCCGGAATGAGAGCCCCGGAGCCTCGCGAGTCGCCGCCCGCGCGAGAAACGCTTCCGCACTACGTCTCGGCGGACCCGGCCACGGCCCGCGCGGTCGACCCCCGCCGCTCCCGGATCGTGCTGGCCGGCGCGGCGGCCTACGACGATCCACGGCTTACCGATGTTCCGGCCGTCGCCCACAACCTCACCGATCTCCGACGGGTGTTGATCGACCCGAGGCTGGGCGGTTTCGATCCCGCGTTCTGCTGGACCGCGCCCCCTGCGGCCGGCGTCGCCGAGGTCGGCGACCTGCTGGGACGGGCCGCTGCGGAGGCCGAGGAGCTGCTGCTCTTCTACTACAGCGGCCACGGACTACTCGAACCGCGCCGTCGCGAACTCTACTTGAGCCTGTCGGCCACCCGGCCGGACCGACCGCAGTTCACCGCCATGCCGTTCGAGGCGGTGCGCGACGTCTTTCTGGACAGCAGGGCGGCCGTTCGGGCGGTGATCCTGGACAGCTGCTTCAGCGGGCGAGCGATCAGCGCAACGCTGGCCGAGGACGCGGATGCCATCCTGGGTCAGCTCCAGGTAGCCGGGACGTACACCCTGGCCTCGTCCCCGGGAAGCCGGACGGCGCTGGTCCTCCCCGGAGAGCGGCACACGGCGTTCACCGAGCGGCTGCTGCGTCTGATGCGCACCGGTACCACGCGAGCCGGGGCCATGCTCAGCCTCGGCGACATCTACCGGCACCTGCAAGTCCAGCTCAGGGCCGAAGGGTTGCCGGCACCGCAGCAATGCGGCACCGAAACGGCCGACCTGCTGGGCCTGGTCCGCAACCGGCACCCTGACCGCAGGCCCGCCGCAGCGCCTGCGGCGCTGACGCACCGGACAACGCTGCACCTGGCCCACACCACGCGGCCGGACAGCTCGCAGAGCCCGAGCGGCCGCCCGTACTTTCGCATCAGCATCTACCTCACGAGCTTCGAGGACGCCGAACTCGATCGCGTCACCAAGGTCGTCTACCACCTGCACCCGACGTTCCCCGATCACGACCGCACGGTGACCGACCGGTCGAGCAACTTCGGGCTGGTGGTGCTGGGCTGGGGGGAATTCAACCTCACCGCCGACGTCCATCTGGCAGACCGCCGCGCCCCCATCCGGCTGGAGCGCTTCCTCAACATCTGACCAGACAGCACGACGACCCGCGGCGATGCGGGGGATTCCGTCCCGGACCGACCTGCGCGAAGGGTCTTTCAGTCGTTCCCTGCTCGCGCCCGGTTGATGAAGCCGGAACTCCCGGAAAAGTCCCGGACGACTCCCACGGACCGTGCCGTACGCGCGGCCCCGCTGGTCGCGGGAACTCATTCAGCAGGCATTCCGTCCCCCGAACGACGGTCGGGGCTCCCTGGTCAAGGGCAGACGTCTGACGCGTTACGACAGACGCGCCAGGGCCGCTTCGGACGGACTCCCGGTCGTCGCCTGATACACGATGATCACCTGTTGCTCGGCGCCGCCGACGGTGAGCGCCTGCCGTCGCAGGGCGAGGCTGCCGACGACCGGGTGCATGAAGCGCTTGAGTTCGTCACGGGCGGGCCGCGTCTCGTGCCGCATCCACAGACGACGGAACTCGTCGTCCGTCTCCAACTCGGCGACCAAGCAGGCGGTTTCGGGGTCGCGTGGGTCAGCTTCGGCACGCAGGGCTGCTGCGGTCTGCGCGGCTACCTCCGCCCAGTCGGGGAAGAGCCGGCGGGTCGCCGGGTCGAGGAACACCGCTCGGACCAGGTTGCTCCCGGGTTCATACATCGGGGCGAGCGCACGGGCCTGCTTGTTCGCCGCGAGCACGTCGAAGCGCCGGTCGCGCACGTAGGCGGGGCGGTCCGCCCACGCGTCGAGCAGCCGGTGCACGTCCGCGGAGACCTCGGTCCGCGACGGCGGCGCGGGGGCGGGCCCGACGAGGGCGTGCAGGTGGGCGGCGGCGTCAGCGTCCAACCGCAGCGCCTGCGCAAGGGAGCGCAGCACCTGGAGCGACGGGTGCCGGTCGACGCCCTGTTCGAGCCGGACCAGGTACGGCTCGCTGATTCCGGCGAGCCGGGCCAGTTCCTCCCGGCGCAGTCCTGCCACCCGGCGACGTCCGCCGGCGGGCACCGCCACATCCGCCGGAGCGACCTGTCCGCGCCGGGCCTTGAGGAAATCTCCCAGGAGATTGTCGACCACCATGCCGTGAGGGTAACCCTGGAGGGGTGCTGGCTGGTGAGGCGTAAGCGACGCAGGCTCGATGCCATGAAGAAGAAGACCTGGTTCATCACCGGCGCGTCCCGCGGCTTCGGCCGTATCTGGGCCGAGGCCGCTCTCGACCGCGGCGACCGCGTCGCCGCCACCGCCCGCGATCCCGAGACCCTGCGGCCCCTCCTTGACGCCTACGGGGACAACGTCCTCCCGCTCCGCCTTGACGTGACCGACCGCGTCACCGCCATCGCCGCGGTGCAACGGGCCGCCGAGTTCTTCGGCCGCCTCGACGTGGTCGTCAACAACGCGGGCTACGGTCTGTTCGGCATGGTCGAGGAAGCCACCGAGGAACAGGCCCGTGCGCAGCTCGACACCAATCTGTTCGGCCCGTTGTGGGTGACGCAGGCGGCTCTGCCGTACCTGCGGGCCCAGGGCAGCGGTCACATCCTGCAAGTCTCCAGCCTCGGTGGCCTCGCCGCCTTCCCCACGCTCGGGCTGTACAACGCCTCCAAGTGGGCCCTGGAGGGGATGAGCGAGGCCCTGGCCCAGGAGGTCGCTCCGTTCGGGATCAACGTGACCCTCGTGGAGCCCGGCCCCTACGGCACCGACTGGTCGGGCGCCTCCGGGGTGCACACCGAGCCGCTGCCCGCCTACGAACCCGTCCGCGCCGCGCGCCGGGCCGGTGCGTCCGCCCGCGCCCCCCAGGACGCGCGAGGCACCGCCGCCGTTGTCCTCGAACTCGTCGACACCGACGCACCACCCCTGCGGCTCTTCCTCGGCACCTACCCCTATCCGGTGGTCGAGGCGGCCTACCGGAAGCGGCTCGACACATGGAACGAATGGCGGCACCTCGCCTCCCGTGCCTGACCGGTACGGAGCACCCTGCGGCGTCCGGGGTTTCCACGTGTCACCTGCTACCTGCTGCCACCGGCAGGTGAGCGGGCGACGCCTCGACGGTATTACGTGATGCCGGCGAGCGCCGCTCGATCCGGAACGCGAAGGCGCCCGGGGGGCGGGGGCGTCGTTCGGGAGCGGGTGGCAGCAACGGAGCCACCCGCTCCCACAGGTCGTCCGGAACAAGATCAGTACGCACCCGGACACCCCGCCGACCAAGATCACCGACCGCAGGACTCACCGCTCGACTCATGCTGAAATGATCAGTTGGTCGATACTCTCCGCTGCACCTCGGTCTTCCCAGCGCACCCAGGCCGACAGTCAACTGGCCCGAACGAACCGCCTAACCGTAGAGCACGGCCTTGAGGAGATGGCGCTTCGTCAGGCCGTTGGGGGTGGTGAGTTCGACGCGGCGTTGGACGATCAGCACGCCGTGGTTGCCTTGGATGTCGTAGCCGATCTCGGTGGTGTCCGGGAGCACGGTGACCGCGCCGGGCCGGGTGGCGTCGAAGTCCAGGCGTTCCAGCAGTCGTTGGAGTTCCAGCTGGAGGGCCTCTTCCGGGTCGGGCAGCTGGGGAGGGGGCGGGCCGCTGACGGGCTGGTCGGACATCCCGAGGACCGCTCGGCAGGAGGAGACGATGGAGGTGACCGTGCCGTCGGCGGCGATGAGGACCTGAAACGTGCCGGCGCCGGGGGTGACGACCGGCAGCGTCCCGATGACTTGGCGGAACTCCACCAGCGTCGCCCGGTGCGTGGGCCTGAAGGGGGGCGGGATGCTCACGCGTGAGGTGCCCTCGTACAGGTGCGCGATCCGCTCCGCGCGCAGGAGGGGAGTCCACAGGCCGAAGGCGCGCAGGGCGTTTTCGGCGAGGGCGCGTGCCTGCTCGTCGGGGAGTGACGCTCCCCCGGTCTCGATGTGCTCGGCCAGCTCGGCCAGTTGCACGCACCAGCGGTCGCCGCCCGCCTCCAGCGTCAGGCGGCGCTCGCCCTCGACGGCAACCAGGCGCGAGTCCTCCAGGTGGAGGGCTTCGGGAGGGATGGCGAACCGACGGGCCAACTCCGGTGGCGGGACGGCGAAGCCGGGGTCGAGCACCGCGATCTGGAGGGTGGGCGGGTAGGCCAGGTTGGGTTCCTGAAGCCGGGCCACCTCTTCCAGGGACACCCACTCCCACACGACGGGGCCCACCGCCTCGGCCGAGAAGACCTTCTCCCGCCAGAGGCGTTCGTGGGTCTCAAGGGGCTGGACGCCGCAGGCCGTGGCCACGGGGATCTGGCCGGGGTCGGCGTCCCAGGAGGCCAGCAGGAAGGCCACGCTGAAGCAGAACCCCCAGCGCGCGTTGCGCACGAAGGCAGCCCCATAGGTGAAATCGTCGCTACAGCTGGTCTCGTACCCGAAGATCATGCGGAAGCCGCGGTTGGGCGGTCCCCATGCCTGCCACGGCTTGCCGTCCTTGATGAGCGTGGAGTTGCAGGTGGACCAGAAGACGTAGCGGCAGCGCCGGGCTCCGATCGTCATCCGGTCCGAGAAGGCGTCGCAGCCTTCGTGGTCGTCTTCCTCGTGGTGCAGGAGCGCGGCATAGACCCCTTGGTCGTTGGTGCCTCCGTGGCCGCTGTGGTAGGAGACCACGTTGGTGTCGATCCCCTCCGGCAGGGTCGGGTCGTGGTACAGGGCGCTGTGCACGGCAGCGTCCTTGAACGAGAACGTCAGCGGGACCCGGAGGCTTGCCGCCAGGGCATCGACCTCGGCACCGGGGTGGTCCAGGTCGCTGTTGTCCTCGCAGAGTGTCTTGGTCACGCTGAACGCCCCCGCGTAGCGGCCGGTGATGCCCGGCTCGAACAACGGGTCCGTCGCCACAGGCACCGACGGCCAGGAGCGCGGACGCGGAATCAGGTGCTGTTGCTGCTCGTCCACCGACACAGTTCCTCCCTCGTGTTCCGGCTTTCTTTCGCGTAGCAGCGGGGTACCGCCGCGCCGACGCCCACCAGTGAGCCTGACGGGCGCTCGGCCGCTCGCCTCGGGCATGGGCATGCAGGGGCCCGTCCGAACGCGGCTGCGTTGCTCGCTCGTCTGCTGCTGCCCTGACGCGCCGCCCGGGGAAGGGGCTCTCGGCAACCGAACCTCGCCATGGGGCCGCCCGGCCGCTTCCGGCGGTGTCGGCCCGGCCCGGCACCAGCGCCCGACGCCGGCCTACTCGGCGGAGCTTCCGGGCTACGGGCCGCAGGCAGCCCGCTCGCTCGCGCACCGGCTCCTCGGCCCTGCGGCGTCCGGCCCCCGCATCGAGGGGCGACCCCGCGGCTTGTCAGGTACTTGTCCATGGCTGCCTTGATCACGCCGGGGGTCACCCTTACGGTGCGCCCCTTCACCGCATTGGTCGGTGGTACACCGCTCGCAGCAGCGCAACCGTGGTGTCCGCCGGCACGGGCTTGCCGCTCGCCCGCCTCCTCCTGGACGCGGACTCCGTCCACGCCTCTGCGGAGCGGCGACCGACGTGTTCGCGGCCGGCGCATCCACCCGGTGCGCGGCGGAGTGGCCGGACCAGGCGGCGGGCCGAGGCGGTGGGCAAGGGCGCCGGCGACCCGGGGGTCCACGTGCTGGGCTCCCTGTTCGTCACCCGCTGTGCTCTGCTGTACTGACCTGCGACTAGGTTGTGGGTAAGGACGAGGACGCAGGCCCGTGACCGGCAGAGGGACACGGGGACAGGAGGTCGGGAAGAGTGTCGCTGCGCGGAGGTGATCCAGCCGAGATCGGTGGTTATCCGCTTGAGGCGCGGCTCGGCTCGGGTGGCATGGGCACGGTCTTCCTGGCTCGTACGAGTTCGGGGCGGCCTGTCGCGATCAAGCTGATCCATCCGCAGTTCGCGGCGGACGACGAGTTCCGCATCCGCTTCCGGCAGGAGGTGGCGGCGGCGAGGCGGGTGAGCGGCGCGTTCACCGCCGCCGTGGTCGACGCCGCCCCTGAGGCCGAGCAGCCGTGGATGGCGACGGCCTATATCCAGGGGCCCACGCTCGCCCGGCGCATCGCCACGAAGGGCCCGCTGAGCGGCGCGGAGCTGCGGCGGCTCGCCATCGGGTTGGCGGAGGCGCTGCGCGACATCCACCGGGTCGGGGTCGTCCACCGTGACCTGAAACCCTCCAACGTCGTGCTCTCGCCCGAGGGCCCACGCGTCATCGACTTCGGGATTTCGCGCGCCGCGGACCAGCAGACGCTGACGATGACCGGGCGGGTCATCGGTACGCCGCCCTTCATGTCGCCGGAGCAGTTGCAGGCGCCGCGCGACGTGGGGCCGCGGTCCGACGTCTTCTCGCTGGGGACGCTGGTCGCGTACGCGGCGACGGGCCACGGGCCGTTCGACGCGGACAGCCCGTACATCGCCGCGTATCAGGTGGTGCACGACGAACCGTCGCTGGAGGACGTGCCGACGGCCCTGCGCACGGTCGTCGAATCGTGCCTGGCCAAGGACCCCGACGGGCGCCCCTCGGCGGACGAACTCCTCGTGCTGCTGCGGGACCTGCCGGCCGACCTCGGCCAGAACGACACGGGGGAGGTCGGCGCGGCTCGCACCCGCGACGTGATCACCCAGCACCACTTCGCGCCGCCCGCCACCCCGGTGCCGGCGCCCCCGGCCGCCACCCCGGCCGCCACCCCGGTCGTCGCCCCTGCCGTTACCCCGGTCGTTGCCGATACGGGGAGCGCCGACGCCTCCCCCGTCCGCCGGTTGCGCCGCCGCCGGCGGCCCGTGTTCGCGGTGGCGGTCGCGGTGGCGGTGATCGGCGGCGGAGCCGCCGCGTTGCAGGCGGGCGGCTCCGGGGGGAACACCCGCGGCGGCAGGGCCGACACCCTGGCGGCGGCGGGTGCCGCGCTTCCCGACGGCTTCCAGCCGTGGCACGAGACCGTACCGGGCGGCCGCGCGGACATCCCCGACGAACTCCGTTGCGTCGCGCACGGCGACGCGGTGTTCTGCGGGGGCGGCGGTGTGGTCGCGGCCCGGATCAGGGCCAAGGACGGCTCGCGGGTGTGGACGGTGAAGAGCCCCGGCGTCCCCGTCCAGGGCATGCACCTGGTGGGCGCCACCGACGACACGGTGCTCGGCTACCGCTTCGCCGCGCAGGACGACCCGAAGGGCCCGGCCAGCGAGGTGGTGGCCCTCGACGCCACCACCGGCCGGGAGCTGTGGTCCGTACCGTCCGGCGCGCAGTCGACGGCCGTCACGGGCCGGACGCAGGACGCCCTCGTGGTCGGCTCCGACATCGTGACGGTCAACGCCGCCAACTCCCGCTTCGAGGCCCGCGACGCGCACAGCGGGCACCTCGCCTGGACGTCGCCCTTCCCCGCGGGCACACAGTGCGCTCCCGTCCCGGTGGGACGGCAGCTCCTCGCGATGTGCGCGCCGACCGCCGAGGTGGACGCCGTGGCGGTGCACCACCCCGCCCTGTACACGGTCGACCGCGCCTCGGGGGCGCTGGGCAAGCCCCTCGCGGTCAACGGCCCCACCGTGCCGGTGGGCGTCGCCCACGGCGGGCTCGTGCTCCTCCACGTCCACATGCAGGGCACGCAGCCGGCCGGCTACGACGGGGTGGCGCGGGTCGACCCGGTCTCGCGGAAGGTCACGTACTCCAAGCTGGCCACGGTGTACGCGGGGACGCCCGGCATGGCGGACAGCACCGTCTACGTGAGCGGGCAGACCGGTCTCGTCACGGCCCTCGACCCCGCGACCGGCCGGATGAAGTGGTCGCGGCAGTCCGGCGTGGAGGGCGCGTCGGGCCCCGCCGCGGGAGTCGGCGCGCTGTATTTCAGCTCGGCCACCGGCCGGGTGGTCGCGCTGTCGCCGGACGACGGCAAGCGCCTGTGGTCAACGGATCCGCAGGCCGACGGTGTGGGGGGCGAGCAGGGCGCGAGCCCGCGGGTGACGCTTGCGGGCCGCGCGGTGATCGTGGCCGCGGCCAAGAACACCCTCTTCGCCTTCGACGCGCGCAAGCCGCCGAAGGCGAGCTGACCCCCGCCGGCCGCGGGCCGGTGCGGCTCAGCCGCGCTGCCCGGTGCGGCGCTCGTAGTCGGCGAAGCCGTCCTCGACCGTGGGGAGTACCAGCTCCACCCGGAAGTAGGGCACGCTCCACAGGGGGCTGTCGCGGAGGCCCTCGAACAGGTCGGACCACGAGGTCAGGTCGTCCGCCGTCGCCACGAGGACATCCGACGGAGCGGCGGCCCACGCTTCGGCGTCGAACCACCGGACCTGGACGGTGTCGTGTTTCTCCAGCAGCGGCTGCACATGTTCCGCGATGATCTGCTGACGCTCGGGGCGCCCCAGCGCGAGCCACGCGGGCAAGGCCGTGAGGTGGACGAATATGGTGAACCGCGGCTGCGGTGGCAGGACACTCATACGCCCCATTGTGGATCACCGAAGGCCGGCGCCCCGCCGCGGAGGCCCTCGCTGCGCGGCCCTCAGCGGCCCGCAGCGGGTCTCGATGCGGTGGCACGGCACTTCGGCCGCCGGTTCCCTCGTACGGGTGGTGGTCGGTCCGTCGCCGGATGAGCACGGGGATGCGCGGACATCTTCGCCGGAGCGATTCCGATGGCGAAGAACGGAGCTGCACTGTGGCATTGACGGCTGAGACGGTCGCGTCCGCGATGGAAGAGGCGAACGAGGCCGGTGACCCGCTCGCCGATGCGCTGGTGTCCGAGCTGATCGAGAAGAAGGAGGTCGATGGCGTCAACGGGCTGTTCCGAACGATCGGGACGCTCAAGCCGGGCCAGGACAACGGCCATCTTCCGCCGCGGCTGCGGGAGTTCCTGGAGGTGGCCGCGGCCGAGCCGCCGGGGTGGAGCGAGGCGGACGTCAAGGCCGCCGAAGGCTTCTTCGCCCACCACCACGGTGAGGCGTCGATGCTCCAGGGAACGGTCGGACTGATCGGCACCTACCTCTCCCCCACCGGCGCGTTCACCCTCCGCTCGACCGGGCGCCTGGGCGGTGTGGAGGGGCCGGGCCGGCGGCTGTCGCAGTCCTCGCGGCTCTTCCTCGACATGGGCAACCGCGGTGCGCTGCGGGACGGTTCGCTGGCCGCCACCGTCACCAAGGTGCGCCTGGTCCACGCCTCGGTGCGGCAGTTGCACAAGAAGAGCGGCGAATGGGACTACGCGAAGTGGGGCGAGCCAGTCTCGCAGAAGTACACCACCGGCGCCGCCTGCGTCTTCAGCACCCAGATCCTCCAGGCCATGAAGCACCTGGGCATCAACGTCTCCCGCGCGGACGCCCACGGCTTCGTCTGTGCCTGGCACTACGTCAACCACTACCTCGGCACGCCGGAGAAGTGGCTGCTGCCCAAGGACGCCGACGAGGTCGAGCGGTTGTGGAACCAGGAACGCGACAAGGAGTGGAGCAGGACCGACGACGGCGTCTTCATGACCGGGCAGGCCCTCGACTTCTACCGGAAGTTCCTGCCGCCGGGCGCGCACGACGCCTACGTGGCCATGGTCCGCGTCGCACTCACCGACAAGTACGCCGACCTGGCCGGCCTGCCGCACGGTGTCCTGGCGGAGGCCGGCAAACCGCTCGCCGCCGGCCACGACGTCGTCAGCGGCATCGGCGGCGGCCTGTTCGGCGGCGCCGCCAAGGACACCGTGGGCGTCAATCCCTACGAGGAGATCCTCGGCGTCGCCTCCAGGGCGTTCAACGACGTCGAACGCTTCGCGCTCACCCACGACCAGGACGACCAGCCGCAGATGCACCAGGAACTGCACGACAACCGCTGAGCCCGGCCGGTACGCCGCCCGCACCGTCCCCCGGACGGCGGGCGGCGTTGCGCGTCGCGCGCCCGGTCAGGCTCGGGCTGTGCCCCGCGGGAGCGGTGGGGACAGGGTGCGGGTGACGAGGTCGTCGACGATGTCGGTGAGGCGCTGGCGTCTTCGGTAGGCGCGGTGCTGGTACGCCGCACCCGTTCCGTGGCGGTGCAGGTGTGCCGTCAGCGTCTCGACGTGGCGGAGGTCGCCGTGGCGGCTCAGGGCCGAGCGCAGCCAGGTCAGGAAGTCGCGCAGGTGGCGCTGGGTCGGTTCGAGGGCGTGGTGGGTGAGGTTGACGGCGTGGCCGGCGAGGCCGTGGCGGGCCGCTCGCCAGCAGGCGGCGCGCAGGAGGTGCGGGTCGGGCTGCGGTGCGGGCTCGCCGCGCCGCACGGATTCCAGGGCGGTCGCCGCTGCCGCCCGTACGAGGCCGGCGAGCAGGACGGTGTGGTCGACGGTCGGTGCGGCGTCCGCGACCCGGACCTCCAGGGTGGGCAGATGGTGGGAGGGGCGGATGTCCCAGTAGACGCCCCTGTGGTCCAGGACGGCCCCGGTGCCGATCAGCGTGGCGACCAGATCGTCGTAATGGCCGGTGGAGGCGAAGTGGGGCGGCGGGCCGGCGACCGGCCAGCGGTTCCAGGCGATGTTGCGCCAACTGGCGTATCCGGTGTCCCGGCCGTCCCAGAACGGGGAGTTGGCGGCCACGGTGATGAGGGCGGGCAGCCAGACGCGCAGGTGGTTGCTGACCCGCAGGGCGAGGTCGCGGTCGTCGAAGCCGAGGTGGATATGGCAGGCGCAGGCGACCTGCTCGTCGTCGAGCGCGCCGAACTGCGCGGCGCTGCGGGCGTACCGCTCGCCGGACGTCAACGGCGGAGGGCCGGCGGGCAGGAGGACGGGCGCGCCGCTGGAGACCAGTCGTGCGCCGCTGGTGGCGGCTGCCTCGGCCACCTGCCGGCGGGTGGCGTGCAATTGCTCGGCGAGAGCGGCCAGGCTGGTGTGCGGGTCCGTGCGCGTTTCCACTTGGTAGCGGGTGAGTTCCGGGGTGACGTGATCGCCGAGGGCGGGGGCGGCCTTCGCGATGACAGCGTCCGCTACGGGCGCCAGCAGGCGCGTCTCGGGGTCGATGAGGAGGAATTCCTCTTCGACCCCGATGGTCATCGGTCCCGCGCGGGAGACGGACGCGGGGGCGGTGCCGGGACGGATCAGCTCACCGGGGACCGGTGCGCTGTCCGGAGAAAGGGGGTCCAATCTGCCACGCATCCTTCCGCTGACTGGAAAGGCGGACGGCGACGGGTCAGATATGTCCGGCGGGTTGTGGCAGCAAACGGGGACAGCGCCATTTCGGCCGGTGGGTGGCCGAAGAGAACGAGTCCGGCGGCCGCGGGGCCGCCGGCACGGCGTGCGGCCGCCGACCGTGTGCGTCAGAGCACGGCGAGCCGGTCCACCAGCAGTTCCACTCTCCGCTCGGTGTCGCCGGGCGGCAGCCGTCCCGCCCGGGTCAGGGTCGCCAGCCCGTGCAGGGCCGCCCAGAAGACCTCGGTGAACAGCCCCGGGTGGACGCCGTCGCCGGCGACCTCGCCCAGGCTTTCCAGCAGGGCGGCGAAGCCGTCCTTGAGCGGCTCGGGGGTGTCCTCCTCCGCGAACGCCAGGCCGCCGTCGAGCTGGAACATGGCGTCGTAGACCGCCGGGTTGCGGGCGGCGAAGTCGAGGTAGGCGCGGGCGAGGGCGGCGACCCGGGCGCGCGGGCCGTCCGCGGCGGACGCCGCGGCCCGCACCGCATCGGCCAACTCGGCGGCGCCTTCGAGGGCGACGGCGCCGATGATCTCGCGCTTGCCGCGGAAGTGGCTGTAGAGGACGGGCTGGCTGTATTCGATGCGCTCGGCGAGCCGGCGGGTGGTGACCGCGTCCCAGCCCTGCTGCTCGGCGAGTTCGCGGGCCGTCGCCACGATGAGGCGTTCGCGGTCCGCCCGTTCGCGCTCCTTGCGTTCCTTTACCGACATGGCTCGACCCTAGCATCGCTAGACATCCGAGCGGGAGCAGGTCTAGCGTTGGCTCATCAGCTAGCAGCGCTAGATCCCAGGGGGTCCTCATGCTCAACGCACTCCAGGTCGTCACCATCGTGAGCGTCGGCGTGATGGTGGGGGTGGAGTTCTCCGTCGCCTTCGTCATCAACCGGATCCTCGACGCACTCCCCGGCGACAGCGGCCAACTCGGCCGCGCCCACGGCGGCCGGATGCTCGGCGCCGTGATGCCGGTCTGGTATCTCTCCTCGCTCGTCCTCGTCGGCGTCCGGGCCGTCGCCGGATGGCACCAGCGCGGCACCGGCCTCGTCCTCACCGCCGCCGCGCTGCTGCTCCTCAGCGTGCTCCTGTCGGTCCTGCTGCTCGTCCCGATCAACAACCGGGGCAAGACCTGGACACCCGAGAACCGGCCCGCCGACTGGCAGCAGCAGATGAACCGCTGGGACCGCTTCCACTACGTCCGCGTCGCCGTCCTCATCGCCGCCTTCGCCTTCCTGGCCGCCGCCCTCACCTGAGCCCGCGGACCGACACCGCGCCGGTGGCGCACCACGCCCGCCACCCGCGCGGGTAGCCGCACGGGCGCTCAACGGCTCCAGCAGGAGCGTCCCGGCTCGGCTGCCGCAGGCGAAGCGGCGAGCCGTCCATTGATCAACGCCACCACGTCCGCGAGGTGTTCGCGGAAGAAGAAGTGGCCGCCCGGAAAGGCGTGGAGAGCGAAGTCCGCCGTGGTGTGCTCCGCCCAGGACTCCGCTTCCTCCCGGGAGACTCTCGTGTCGTCGGTGCCGGTGAGAGCGATGAGGGGGCAGGTGAGCGGGGCCCCCGGGACGTACCGGTAGGTCTCGGCGGCCTTGTAGTCGGCGCGGAGGGCGGGGAGCACCATGGCGCGCAGGTCCTCGTCGGCCAAGACCTCCGCGGTGGTGCTGTCGAGCTGCCTCACCTCCGCCAGGAGCCGCTCGTCGTGCAGATGCGTGGATTCGTCGCGGGACCGGGACGGCGCCCGCCGCGCTGACGCGAAGAGGGCGACCGGCGCATGTCCCCCGGCGGTGAGCCGCCGGGCGACTTCGAAGGCCACGGTCGCCCCCATGCTGTGGCCGAAGAGAGCCATCGGCGCGTCGGCCCACGGCTTCAGCTCAGGGGTGATCGCGGCTGCGAGGTCGACGAGGTCCTCGATGCAGGGCTCCGTACGGCGGTCCTGCCGTCCCGGGTACTGGATCGCCAGGACCTCTCGCTCCGGCGCCAGTTCACGGGAGAGGCTGAGGTAGGCGGAGGCGGATCCTCCGGCGTGCGGGAAGCACACCAGCCGCACCGCGGCCCGGGGCGCGGTATGGAAACGGCGGATCCACGGGCCTGTCACTGCTGTCACGGTTGTTCCGCCATCCAATCTTCCGGGGGATATCGGCGTCGTGTGCGGGGCGTGCCCGGCCCTCGCCCGCCCGCGCGGCGGCCGCCGGGATCACAGGTCCGCGTCGAGGGGGAGGCGGTGGACGCCCGGGAGGTAGTCGTCGAGTTCCCCGGGGGTGAAGCGGGCCATGCCGACGACGTGCCAGAACTCACCGGTCACCTCACCCTCGTACTTGTAACCGCCCTCGGGGGTCAGGGCCGCCCAGCCGCCGGGGACGCCGATGAGGGTGGCGTGCGCGGTGGGCGGGCCGGCCGGTGCGGGGACGTTCCACAGGCGGACCGTGCCGTCCTCGCCGCCGCTGGCCAGGCGGGTGCCGTCGGGGCTGAAGGCGAGGGAGAAGATGCGGCCGGTGTGGCCGGTGAGGCGGGCGGTGCGGGTGCCGGTGCGGGTGTCCCACAGGCAGATGACGCGGTCGTCGCCGGCCGTGGCGAGCAGGGGCAGCCGGGGGTGGGCGACGGCCGCCCAGAGCCGCCCCTGGTGGCCGGTCAGGACATGGCGGGGGGTGCCGTCGCGCCAGACGATGGCGGTGCCGTCCCAGGACGCGCTGGCCAGCCAGTCGCCGCCGGCCCCGAAGGCGACGGCGTAGACGCGGTCGCTGTGGCCGTCGAGTTCGGCCGCCAGGTCGCCGCTCTCCTGGTGCCACAGGCGGACCCGGCCGTCGTCGCAGCCGGTGGCCAGCGCGGTGCCGTCGCCGCGGAAGGCGATGGACCGCACCCGGCCCCGGTGCTCGGAGAGGGTGGCGACGTGCGCGCCGGTGGCGCGCCACCACAGGCGGACGGAGTCGTCGTCGTTGGCGGTGGCGAGCAGCGTGCCGTCGGCGCTGAACGCCTCGGCCCAGGTGTGGTCGGTCTCGACGTCGATCTCGCGGAGGTACTCGCCGGTGGCGGCGTTCCAGAGGTAGACGTCGCCGTCGTTGCTGGCGGTGCCGAGGAGGGGGCCGGCGGGGCTGAAGACCGCGGAGATCAACCGGTCGCCGCGGCCGGTGAGTTCGGCGGTGCGGCGGCCGGTGCGGGCGTCCCAGAGCCGGACGATCCCGTCGTTGCCGCTGGTGGCGAGGCGGGCGCCGTCGGCGCTGAAGGCCACCGTGTTGACCCGGCGGCCGTGGCCGCGCAGGATGCGCTGGCCCTGGCCGGTGTCGGCGTTCCAGATCTGGGCGCCGCCGTCGTTGCCGACGGTGACGAGCTGGCTGTCCTGCGGGCGGAAGCGGCAGGCCCAGGCGGAGCCGCGGTGCTCGGTGGGCTGCTGGCGCAGCAGGCTGATGGCGCGGTGGCCGCCGGTCAGGGCGACCCGCCACAGGCGGACGGTGCCGTCGCTGTCGCAGGCGGCCAGCAGCCGGCCGCCGTTGCCGAACATGACTTGGTAGACGGCGCCGGTGCACCGCTCCAGGGCACCGGCGGGGGCGCCGACGACCGGGTCCCACAGCCGCACCTGGCCGTCGGTGTCGCCGCTGACGAGGAGGGTGCCGTCGGGGTGGAAGTCGAGGGTGTAGACGCGGCCGGTGTGGCCGGTGAAGGCGTGCAGCAGGCGGCGCTCGGCGAGGTCCCAGACGCGGACCGTGCCGTGGTCGCCGGCGCCCTGGTCGCCGGTGGCCAGGAGGGTGCCGTCGGGGCTGAACCGCGCGCGGTACACGGCGCCCTCGTGGCCGTCGAGGCGGCCGGTGCACTCGCCCGTGCGGGTGTCCCAGACACGGAGGCCGGCGGCGGCGTCGCCGGTGACGAGGGTGTGGCCGTCGGCGCTGAACACCGCGGTGTAGACGGGGGCGGTGTGGCCGGGGAGGCGGTGCAGCGGTTCGCCGGTGGCGGCGTCCCAGAGGGTGACCAGGCCGTCGGCGTCGCCGGTGGCGACCAGGGTCCCGGCGTCGTCGAGGGAGACCGGCCAGACGCCGCCGGGGTGGACGTCCAGGCGGTGCAGCTGGCGCCCGGACACCGGGTCCCACAGGCGCACGGTGCCGTCGGCGCCGCCGGTGGCCAGGACCCGGGAGCGGAACTTCACCGCGTAGACGCGCCCTTCGTGGCCGTGCAGGGTGCGCATCGCGCGGCCGGTGTCGGCGGCGCAGACCAGCACGCCGCCGTCCTCGCTGCCCACGGCGAGGAGTTCGCCCTCGGGGCTGTACGAGAGGGGTTCGGGCAGCCGGCTGGTGCGCATGTCGAAGCCGTAGGGGACGCCGACGGCGGCGGGGCGGAAGCCGACCTCGACGGGCATGCCGGGGGCCAGGGCGGCGGTGCGGAGTTCGGGGGCGGCGCGCACCTCCGGGTCGGTCAGCGGGTCGATGAGCGCGGCGCGGTGCCAGCGGCTGCGGGTCAGGCGGGCGCCGCGCAGGTCGGTGCGGGTCAGGCGGGCGCCGCGCAGGTCGGCGCCGGTGACGTCGGCGCCGGAGAGGTCGGCGTGGTCCAGGCGGGCGCCGTTGAGGCGGGTGTCGCGCAGCACCGCGCCGGAGAGGTTGGCGCCGATCAGACGGGTGTCGGTGAGGTCGGCGCCGGTGAGGTCGACGCCGGAGAAGTCACGGCCGGAGAGGTCCTCGCCGGAGAGGCGGGCGCCGCGCAGGTCGGCGCCGGCCGGAACGCGGAGCCGGTCGATGACGCGGACGGCGTTGGCGCGGGCTGCGTCGCTGACGCCGGGCCCGGAGGCGTGGAGGACGGTGCGGACCCAGGCGGTGCTCAGGTCGTGGTCGGCGAGGTCGCAGAAGAACTCGACGGCGAGGGCGCTCAGCGGGCGGGCGGCGAGCAGGGTGCTGTCGCCGCCGGCGAGGCGGGCGGCGGCCTCCCGCGCGACCAGCCATTCGACGACGGAGCCGTGGATGAACTGGAACAGGCCGTCGTCGGTGCGGATCAGCAGGCTTCCGGCGCCGACCGCCTGGGCGCTCTCCTGGGTGGTGAGGGTGGTGCCGGCGAGTCCGGCCAGTGCGGTGGCGACGGTGTCGGTCAGCTCTTCCAGGTGCAGACCGCTGCGGCCGGTCTCCCACAGGCGACGGGCGAGCGCGGTGACGGCGGCCCAGAGGTGGTCGAGGGTGAGGCCGGGGGCGGCGCCGGGGCCGCCCTGGCCGCGGCGTTCCTCGTGGGCGAGCCAGGCGGTGAAGACGTCCTCGTAGAGCCGGGCGGGGCTCAGGGCGCGCCCGGCGCCGGCGACGGCGCGCAGCTGGTCGGGGTCGAGGTCGGCGACGAAGCTGAGCAGCCGGGGGTTGGCGCACAGGGCGAGCAGGTCGGGGATGTTGCCGAGGAGTTCGAAGCGGCGGTCGGCGGTCCGCTCGTCGCCGTAGCGGTTGACGAGGTAGGCGCGGATCTGTTCGGGGACGAAGCCCTCGACGGCGAGGATGCGGCGCTGCGGGAGCAGGCCGACGCGTTCGCCGAGCGCGGTGAGGATCTGGTCCTGCGACTTGAAGTGCTGGGTGCGGCTGCTGACCACGATCTTGGCGTTGTCGACGGCGGCGTTGAGGAGGACCTGGAGGTGGTCGGCGGCGCGGTCGTAGCTGACGCGGTTGACCAGTTCGTCGAAGCCGTCGAAGAGGAGGACGACGCGGCCCTGGCCGAGCATGTAGCGCAGGGCGCGCAGGTCGATGGTGTCGACGTCGTGGCCGGCGAGGTGGGCGGCGACCAGCCCTTCGAGGCTGTGGGCGCGGTCGAGGGTGTGCAGCGGGATGAGCAGCGGCGTCAGGTGCGGGAGGCGTTCGGGGATGCGGCGGGCCAGCTCGCGCAGGGCGAAGGTCTTGCCGTGGCCGAAGTCGCCGAGGAGCAGCATGAAGCGGCCGTGGTCGGTCTCCAGGAGCTGGAGCATGGCCTCGACGAGATGGCCGCGCTCCTCGGCGTCGGGGCGTTCGGCGTCGCGGTAGCGCTGGGGGAGGTAGAGGTCGGGGGCGTAGCGGTCGTCGTTGCCCAGCCGGGCGGTCTGGGCGGCGACGTAGCCGCGCAGGTCGAGCAGGCCCTGGAATTCCAGGAAGCTGCGGACGCGGACGCCGCGGCGCCCGGCGCGGGCGCGCAGGGACTGCTCGGGCGGCGGGCCGTCGTGGACCAGTTCGGCCTCCGTGCCGGTGTCGGTGGCGTGGGCCTGGGCCAGGAAGCGGTCCAGTTCGGCGTCGGTGGGGGTGCCGGGGTGGACGGCGATGCGCTGCTGGCGGACGACGCCCTCGTCGCGCCAGGTGACCATGATCTGGGCGAGGTCGTCGGGGGAGGTGCGGGGGACGTCGCGCAGCCGGACGCCTTCCTGGCGGGCGCGGCAGACCTCCTTGACGCGTTCGGCGAGGGAGTCGGCGGGCTCGTCGACGGCGCGGTTGTCGGCGGGCGGGACGGCGGCGGGCGGGGCCGCGGGCTCGCCGGACCGGGTGAAGATCCGGCCGGCGCGGTGCCAGGTGACGGGGAAGACGGCCGGTGCGGTGCCGCCGTCGCCGGTCCAGCGGGTGACGCCGTCCGCGGTGACGCGCAGCAGCGCGAAGCCGGCGGGGGCGGCCGAGCCGTACAGCGGCAGGGTGCCGTTCTGGAGCGGGAGGTGGTCGTGGGAGGGTTCGCCGCCGGTGGTGCGGGGGCCGCCGCTGGGGCCGTGCAGGACCAGGTGGAGGCGGGGCGCGGCGAGCCGGGCGAAGGTGTCGACGTCGCGGAGGGTTCCGGGGCCGCCGGGGGTGTCCTGGGGGCGGCGGCGGCCGGTGAGCGGGTGGCGGAGCGCGCCGATGCGCAGCCAGCCCTCCTCCTCGTAGCCGCGCAGCGCCTCGGCGAACCAGGCGGCCTGGTCGCGGCCGAGGAAGCCGTACTGGTCGTCGGGGCGGTGGCTGGCGGCGATGGAGGAGTTGAAGCCGGCGACGACGGTGTGGAGCTCGGGCACCGGGAAGAGGGTCCAGGGCTGGTCGCTGTCGAAGACGGTGTCCAGGCCCTCGTAGAGGCCGCGGAAGAGGCGGGTGTAGTGGCGCCACTTGGGCCAGTACGGGGGCTGCGGCGGGATCTCGTCGGCCTCGCAGGTGTGGAAGTAGCCGCGGCAGGCGGCCTGGCTGACGTCCTGGTTGCCGGGGACGACGATGACGCGCTGCGGCGGCAGGTCGAGCTGGGAGCGCAGCCCGGTGAGGAAGCTGAGGGCCTGGTCGCATTCGCGGGGGCTGCCGGAGGCGGTGAGGTCGCCGGTGACGACGAGGAGGTCGGGGGCGGGGGCGCCGGCGTCCTTCAGCTCGACGAGGTCGCCGCGGATCTCGCGGCGCAGCGCGTCCGGTTCGCGGCCGCGGCCGAAGTCCGGGCCGGCGAGGTGCAGCACGGTCAGGGCGCCCTGGTCGCGGGCGGCGCCGGGGGCCTGCGGGTACCGGGGCGCGCGGGCCGGGCGGCGGCGGCCGGACCAGCCGGTGCGGCCGAGCGGGCGCTGCGGGCCGTCGGCGGCGGGCCCGGGCAGGTCGAAGGGGTCGCCGGCGGTCGCCGAGCCGGGGTAGCCGGGCCGGCGGCCGGGGCGGGCGTGGCCCTCGACGGCCTGGCCGACGCGGGTGAGCAGCATCCCGCGGGCGACCTCGGCATCGGCCACGCCGACCAGGTCGACGTAGGTGATGGTGGCGAGCAGGCCCTCGATCGGGATGTCCTCGACGCGGACGGTGAGGAGCTTGCGCTCGGGCTCCTCCGGTTCGGCGCGGAGCGCGGCCTGCCATTCCATGCGGCCGTAGGTGGAGCGGCCGTAGTGGCTGGAGAGGACGGCGATGACGGCGACGGATTCGCTCACGCCGCGGTCCATGAAGTCGATGAAGTTGGTGCCGGCGACGAAGTCCCACGCCTGGATGACGGTGCGGTACCCGGCTTCCTCCAGCGTCCAGGCGATCCAGGAGGCCCATTGTTCGTCGGCGGGCGAGTAGCTGATGAAGAAGTCCAAGTCGCGTGTCCGTCCGAGCAGTTCCCCATCAGTCACCATGCCCCCATCGTAGGAGGCCGCCGGGGGGCCGGTCAGGTGGTTGCCGACCTCGGTCCGTCCGCTCTCCCCCTCTCCCCCGCGCCGCCCGGCCGGGTGTGCGACGCTGTGCGGCGTGCGCTTCCTCAAACGTCTGCATCCTCTGGACTGGCTCGCCGCCGGGCTGCTCACCTGCGGCCTGCTGTGCGTGGCCACGGGTCTGCTGCCGACCGCGCCCGCCGGGGACGCGATGGCGCGGATCGGGCCGCTGCTGGTCTTCCTGGCGACGGTCATCGTGATGGCCGAGCTGACCGGCCAGGCGGAGGTGTTCGACGCGGTGGCGTCCTGGGTGGCGCGGACCGGCAAGGGCAGCTACCCGCGGCTGTTCGGGCTGTGCGTGGCCTTCGCGTCGGTGACCACCATCACGCTGAATCTGGACACCACCGCGGTGCTGCTGACGCCGGTGATGCTGGCGCTGGCCGGGCGGGTGGGCATCGCGCCGGTGCCGCTGGCCATGACGACGGTCTGGCTGGCCAACACCGCGAGCCTGCTGCTGCCGGTGTCGAACCTCACGAACCTGCTGGCGTCCAACCGCGTCGGGCTCTCCCCCGTCGCGATGGCCGCCACGATGGGCCTGCCCCAGCTGGCCGCGATCGCGGTGACGATGGTGTGCCTGTGGGGCTTCTACTGGCGGAGCGGACGGCGGGGTTCCGCTACCTACGTACCGCCGGAGCGGCGGGCGCCGGCCGATCCGGTGCTGTTCCGGGTGTGCGCGCTGGCCTGTACCGGCTTCCTGCTGGCGATCCTGCTGGCGGACGTGCCGCTGTGGTCGGCGTCCCTGACCACGATGCTGATCGTGGTGGCCGCCTTCGCGGTGCGGCGCCCCGCCGAGCTGCGGCTGTCGCTGGTGCCGTGGCGGCTGCTGGTGCTGGTGCCGGGGATGTTCCTGGTGGTCGAGACGGTGGACGCGCACGGGCTGCACGCACTGCTGACGACGGCGATGGGGCCGGGCGGCGGCCTCGGCGGCATGCTCCGCTCGGCGGGCGTGGGCGCGGGCCTGTCCAACGTCCTCAACAACCTGCCGGTCTATCTGGCGGGCGAGGCGGCGGTGCCGGTCGGCAACCACCACCAGCTGCTGGCGCTGCTCATCGGCACCAACGTCGGCCCGCTGGTCACGCCGTGGGCGTCGCTGGCGACGCTGCTGTGGTTCGAACGGTGCCGCGGCCAGGGCACGGTCATCCCGCTGCGGCGCTTCATGGGGACGGGGTTCGTGCTGGCGGTGGGGGCGACGCTGACGGCGACGCTGGCGCTGGCGGTGGCGGTGGGGTGAAGCGGCCGTTCCCCGGCGGGCCCGGCCCGTTCAGGCGGCCCGTGTGCGGGCGACCACGTCGAGCAGGTACGCGAGGGTGTCGCCGCGGGCGGCGACGAAGCTGCGGTCGGTGTCCGGGCCGGCCGAGCCCACCGTGAAGGGGCCGCCGTCCAGGGTGCGGAACGCCACGCCCGTCTCGGCGGCCAGCAGGGCGCCCGCGGGGAAGTCGATGCCCTCCGCGCGGTAGCCGACGAAGCCGTCGATCGCGCCGCGCGCCAGCATGCTCCAACCCAGCAGCGGCGCCCACAGCTGGAGCGTCCGCCGGGTGCAGCGCTCCAGCTGGCCCCGCAGCCCCGCGGCCACCGGGTCGGCCCGGTCCACCGCGTGGCCCTGGGTCCAGGCCACCACCGGGCCGCTGCGCGGCACCGCACCGGGCGGCCCCGGCAGGCGATCGGGGCCGCAGGCCGCGCCCTGACCGCGGACGGCCCGCCAGGTGGCGCCGGTGACCGGTTCGTGGACCACCCCGACGACCGGCGCGCCGTCCACACACAGCCCGATGCCGACGGCGTACGCGGTCAGGCCGATGGCGACGTTGTTGCTGCCGTCGAGCGGATCCACCAGCCAGGTGCGCGGCCCGGCGGCGCCGAGGAGCCCCGCCTCCTCGGACAGGATCCGGTCGTGCGGGAAGTGCCGCTGGAGGCGGGCGAGGATGAGCTTCTCCGCGGCCAGGTCGAGGTCGGTGACCACATCGCCCGCGGCGTCCTTGACGCCCACCGCCCGGGCCGCGCCGAAGCGGCCGCGCAGCAGCCCGCCCGCCTCCTCCGCCGCGGCGACGGCCACCCGCGTCTCGCGCGCGTACGGTGCGGCGTCCCGGTCACTCGCGCTGCTCGGCATGGATCCTCCTGAGTGCTGTGCGGACGGTCCGTTCGGTGTGTTCCGCGCCGCACAGCCGGCGCACCGTGCGGTGGCCGCGGCCGTGCAGGGGGCCCAGGGAGAGGTCGGTGTGGCCGGGCAGCGACCGGCCGAGCACCAAGGTGGCGGCGGGCCGGCCGCGGGTGACGACGGTGGCGTGGAACTCCCCGGCCGGCAGGCGGTACGTCTCGCCGCTGCCGGTGGAGGTGGCGGGGCCCGGTGCGCAGTGCACCAGGCGGGGGGTGGGCCGCAGTTCGTCGACGCCGGAGGGGTCGCTGACGACCTCGAAGATCCGGTGGGTGGGGGTGCGGGCCCCGTCCGTCACGGTGACCGGGACGTTGCCGACCCGGCCGTAGAGGACGTAGCTGCGCAGTTCCCAGCTGTGGGCGTGCATGGGGTCGGCGGTGGGGTCGGCGGCGAGGCCGGTGCCGAAGAGGTGGACGCAGACGCCGCGGGCGCCGTCGCGGACCAGCGGCAGGCACAGGAAGCCGAGCGGGTGGCGGACCGCGCGTAACTCCCGCTTGCCGCAGGCGATGTCCTCCAGGGCGCCGGTGACGCTGGCGCGGGGGGCCTCCCGCGGGGCGCCGGGCCGGAGCAGTCGGTCGAGCGTGTCGTAGTCCATGAGCCGCGCCCGAGGCGTCTCACCTCCGGTAGGGGTCCTCAGCGTGCAGGGCTTTCTCGACGATCTCGGCGACGTCGGCGTCGCTGAACACCGGGGGCAGGGACAGGCCGACGTCGTCGAAGACCGCGCGGACCTCGTCGACGGTCGGTTCGTCGCTCAGCGGGCCGATGCCGCGCAGGTCGAGGGCGACGGCCTGTTCGCGGCTCTGGTGGAGCTCGGTGACGTAGTACTCGTAGAGCGGGCGGTCGCGGGCGACCAGGAGGTTGACGCGGTTCGGGTCGTCCTGGGTGATGATCAGGCACGACTCGGAGAGGTCGAAGCGGAGGGTGGGGACGCCCGCGGAGAGGTGGACGCTGATCTCCAGGGTGTCGAGCCGCTGGCGGAACCAGGCGGCGGCCAGGACCGTGGCGTACGCCTCCTTGCGGGTGCGGTCGGCGGTCCAGGCGTCGGCGCTGTGGTCGTTGCGGCGGCGGGCGAAGGTCTGGCGGAAGCGGGCGTAGGCGGCGCAGGTCTGCTCGTCCGCCGGGTTGATGATGTCGATCTTGACGCTGAGCTGGGTGCGCTGGCGGGTGGCGGCCTCGACGCACCGGGGCAGGGTGACGGCCCGCAGGTAGGTGCCGGTGCCGCCCTTGAAGTACCAGAGGTTGGTCTGGGCCCGGGCCCGTTCGAGCGCGTCGCCGACCTGGTCGCCGGTGAGCGAGCGGACCATGGCGAGGTCCTCCAGGGCGCGGCGGGTGTCCGCGGACGCCTCCTGGATGTCGGACTTGCGGCGCAGCCGCTCGGTCATCGAGCCGACCGCGAGCGTGCCGAGCACCAGCAGCGTCGCGCCGGACGACACCTTGTCGCTGATGACGTCGCCGAAGACGTCCATCAGGCCGATGGTCAGGCCGAGCCCCACGGCGATGAACACGTCCAGGTTCCTGATCACCCAGGCGATGCCGAACTCCAGCCGCCCCACGCGCTGTGCCACGTCGAGTCCCCCTCCTCGCTCCCTGCATCGTAGGAGCAACGGGCAGCCCGTGGCCAGGGCTGCCGGACGGCCGCCGGCGGCTCGGCGCACCGGCCCGGCGGCGCCAACGCGCTGCGCCGCCGGGCGAGTTGGGGCTGCCGGTGGAGTCGGTACCGGTCCACCGGCTCGCGGGTCAGCGGCGCAGCGCGTTCTCCGCCGCCACGCGGGAGAGCTTCTCGGGGTTGCGGACGAAGTACAGGCCGGTGATCAGGCCCTCCTCGGTCCGCGCGGCCAGGACGCCCTCGATCTCCCCGCCGATCCGGAGGATCAGCGCCGGGTGGCCGTTGACCTGCGCCGGCTGCGCGCAGGCGGCGCCGGCGATCCTGCCCAGTCCCACCGTCAGCAGGTCGGCGACGGGGCCGGCGCCCACGACGGGCGCCAGCGCGGCCCGGACGACCCCGCCGCCGTCGCTCAGGAAGACGACGTCCGGGGCGAGCAGGTCGAGCAGGCCCTGAAGGTCGCCCGTCTCGACCGCCCGCCGGAACGCCACCAGGGCCCTGCGGTTCTCGGCCGGGGACACGGCACCGCGGGGGCGCCGGGCGGCGACGTGGTTCCGCGCCCGGTGGGCGATCTGCCGGACCGCGGCCGGTTTCTTACCGACGGCCTCGGCGATCTCGTCGTACTCCAGGCCGAACACCTCCCGCAGCACGAACACCGCGCGCTCGGTCGGCGCCAGCGTCTCCAGCACCAGCAGCATCGCCATCGAGACGCCCTCGGCCAGTTCGACGTCCTCGGCCACGTCGGGCGCGGTCAGCAGCGGTTCGGGCAGCCAGGGGCCGACGTAGGTCTCCTTGCGCCGGCGCAGCGACCGCAGCCGGCCCAGCGCCTGGCGGGTGGTGATCCGGACGAGGTACGCGCGCGGGTCCCGCACGATGCCCGGGTCCACGTCCACCCACCGCAGCCAGGTCTCCTGGAGGACGTCCTCGGCGTCGGCGGCCAGGCCCAGCATCTCGTAGGCGACGGTGAACAGCAGGTTCCGGTGGGCGAGGAAGGTCTCGGTGGCGCGGTCCACCCGGTCGGTGTCCGCGGGCGGCGGGGTGGCCCCCGCCGTGCGGTCGCTGTGCTCGCTCATCACCGGCTCCTGTCCGTCGGGGTCCGCCGCGTGCGGCCTCGCCCACACGACGCCGGTCGGGCCCGCCGCGTGACACCGGACGGGAGTGAGGTAGGTCTCACCGCCGTCCTGTCACGCCGTCCGGGCGGCCGGCATCTCCTGTTCGACTTCGACCTGACGATGTGCGAGGAGCGCACCATGACCGTTCGTGTGAACCTGTTCGGCAACCCGACCGCGACCGCGGCGAAGGCCGCCGCCCACTTCGGCGCGGCGAGCAAGACCGTCCTCACGGAGTCGAGCCTGCCTGCCGCGACGCAGCGGCTCGTCCTGCTGCGGGCCTGCCAGATCAACGGTGACGGATACGCCACCGACGTGTGGAGCAAGAACGCCGCGGCCGCCGGGGAGAGCGCCACCCGGCTCCACCTGCTCGCCGCCTGGCGCGAGACCACGGTCTTCACCGAGGCCGAGCGGGCGGCCCTGGCGCTGGCCGAGGAGGGCACCCGGATCGCCGACGCGGCCGGCGGTGTCAGCGACGAGACCTGGGCGGCCGCCGCGCGCCACCACGACGAGGACCAGCTGGCCGACCTGGTGATGCTCATCGCCCTCATGAACGCGACCAACCGCATGAGCGTCCTGGTCCGGCAGCCCGGCGGCGGCTACGAGGCGGGTCGCCTCGGGTAGCACCTGCCCGGTCCGCCGCGCGGCGGACCGGGCCGGCGCGGCCGGTCCGGCGCCCGGCCGCCCGGGCGGGTCCCGCTGCCGTCCCGTAGGTCCCCCAGGTCCAGGGGCGGCAGTTGGGCCAGCTCGGCGCCGGCGGCGCGCAGGGCGGCGCGGTAGCCCGGGGTGCCGAGGAGGTCCGTCATGGCGTCGGCCAGCTCGCCGCGGGTCGCCGTGAGGTCCAGCGCCCGGCCGAGTCCGCGGCGGGCGAACGCGGCGGTGTTGGCGGGCTGGTCGGCGAGGACGCCCAGGCCCAGGACGGGCGTCGCGCCCTGCACCGCGTCGAGCAGGGAGGCCCGCCCGCCGTGCGTCACGAACAGGTCGGCGCGGCGCAGCAGGGCCGGCTGCGGCGCGTACCCGACGAGCGTGATGCGGGGGTCCGGGCTCCGCAGGTCCCCCGCGAGGTCGCCCGCGGAGACGATCGCGTCGCAGTCGATGCCGCGGAGCGCGGCCATGATCTCCCGGTAGGCGTCCCCCACGACGGTACGGAGGCCGGGCATCGCGGTGGTCAGGGTGCCCAGGCTCACGTAGACCAGCGGGCGGCCGGAGGGGGCGCCGTCCAGCCACTCGGGCAGGACGGTCCGGAACTCCGCGAGGGTGCGCCGGACCGGGCGCGCGGCGGGCGGCGGCGTCCCGTAGAACCACGGCACCGGCGCGGGGACGAGCATCGGGGGGAGGGCGGGGGTGTCCTGCTCGTGCGCCTTGTGGAGGGGGAGCAGGGCGGGTGCGATGTCGGTGTCCCAGAGGTCCAGGAGCACCGGGCCGAGGCCGTTGTCCGCGGCGAGCAGGGGCAGGCCCAGGACGGTGGCCGCGAGGTGCGCGCCGAGGTCGCTGCACTCGGCGATCACCAGGTCGGGTCGGGCCCGGGTCCACGCGGCGAGCAGGTCGGCGGCCTTCGCGGCGGCCTGTTCCGGCCAGAGGTGTCCGAAGACGTAGCGGTTGAAGGGCGCGTTGCCGGACGCCCGCCAGATCTCGCTCGCCGCCTGCTGCACGGCCCGTTCGCAGGACCAGTCCGTACCGGCGGGGTGGAATTCCACCCCGCGCCGCCGGGCCTCGCCGCGGAACATCAGGGGGGCGTGGAGCGCCACGTGGTGGCCCTGTTCGCGGGCCGGGCGGAGGACGAAGTCCAGCGCGGAGACATGCGACGGTATCGGTTCGGCGGTGATCGCTATCCGTAAGGGCACGGGGACTCCAGGGCTCGGGTCGGTCGAGGGCCCGGCGATTTGATCACAACTCGGCCGTTACGGACGGCTTTCCGCCGGGTCGGGGCGCACGCGGCATATCGGCCCCGCGCGATGTGCTCCGGCGCCCGCCCACGCCCCGGCCCCCCGCGGCCGCACCCCGAGGACGCCTACGGCGCCACCCCGTCCCTGCGCCGGACGACGAGGGCGAGGGTGTCGTCCGGGTGCAGGATCACGGTGTGCATGTCGTCGGCGATGGCGTAGGGGATCTCGCCGATCGGGCGGTGCTGGTGGCGGCGGGCGCTCTTGACGAGCCGCGCCTCGCCTTCGAGGGGGTCCCGGCGGCTCTCGGTCAGTCCGTCGGTGTAGAGCACGAGCAGGTCGCCGGCGTCCAGCCGGTCCTTGAGGACCCTTTCGCTGCCGGGCAGCGGGTAGCCCACGCCGCGGCCGCGTACCTCCAGGAAGCGGGAGGTGCCGTCGGCGCGGCTGAGCAGGGCCGGCGGATGGCTGCCGTTGGCCAGGCGCAGCTCACCGCTGACCGGGCAGATCCGCGCGAGCAGCATCGTCGCCACGATGTCCGGGTCGAACGGGGTGAGGATGTCGTGGGTCCGCTCGACGATGGCGGACAGCGGGTGGCCTTCGAGGGCGAGGGTGCGCACCGCGTGCGTGACGTTCAGCGCGCTGCGGGTGCTGCGGATGCCGTGGCCGAGGGCGTCGATGATGGTGATGTGCACGGTGCCGTCGGGCAGCAGGAACCAGTCGTAGAGGTCGCCGCCGGTGGGGGCGTGCGCGTCGGCCGGGGCGTAGTGGACGGCGAGTTCGAGCCCGTCGATGACCAGCGGCGGCGGCCTCAGGGCGTCCTCGATCTCGCGGAGGATCTGCCCGTGCGCGGACCGGAGTTGTTCGTCGCGCTCTTCGAGCTGGACGTAGAGGGCGAGCACACCGCTGTTGGTCTCGGCGAGTTCGTGCTTGAGGTCCTGGTGTTCCGCGGTCAGCTGGTCCAGGCGGGCCAGCACCGCCTGGAGCTCCTCTTCCTGCGCCGCTTCGTCGGCCGCGAGGGTGTCGGCGCCGCCCGCGCTCCCGCCGGGGCCGGAGCCGTTGACGTGCGGTGCGGCGGGCCGGAACTCCGGCGCCGGGGCCGTGCCGGGGTCGTCGGGCTGCTCCGGTGCGGGGAACGCCAGGTGCCAGAGGACCGCGCCCTGGGGGGTGGTACGGGCGGGCAGCGGGAGTTCGGCCGGGCGCAGCGGGCCGGCGGCCAGCCGGGGGCGGAGGGTGATGGTCAGGTGCACGCTGTCGTCGGGGCCGTCCTCCCGGGAGGCTTCCAGGCTCACCTGGCGGCCGGCCCGGAATTCCGGGCGGGCGACCAAGGTCGCGGACAGGACCAGGCGCGCCCGGGTCTCCAGGGGCATGCGGTGGGCGGCGCACAGGCGTCGCAGGGCCTGGCGCAGGGCGGGCAGCGAGTGGCAGGCGTGGGGGGTCACGTGAGTCCCTGGTGGGGGCCGGCGACGACGACGGTGGCGTCGTCGCGGGTCAGGCGGTGTCGGTCGGCGAGGGCGGCCGCGAGCAGCGGGGCCGGCAGCCGCAGCAGGAAGGGCGAGGTGCTCTGCGTCCAGCGGGGGTCGATGCCGTCGGAGTGCAGCAGGAAGCTCAGGCCCGGCTCCCGAGGGACGCGACGGACCTGCGGGGTGGGGAGGTTGAGGCCCACGATGCCGGGCTGGCCGGTCAGCCGGCGGTGGACCTCGTGCGGGGTCAGCGCCACGCAGCGTATGTTGCCGACCGCGGCGTACTCCACCCGGTCGGGGTGGTGCCGCAGCAGGCCGACCGCCGCGCCCCGGGTGTGGCGCAGGGCGCGGTGCACGCTGTGGAGGATGTCCGGCAGCGCCCGGTCCGGGGCGCGGGCGAAGGCCCGCAGGGCGGACTGCGCGGCCTCGGCGGCCGGCTCCCCGTGCCCGAGGCCGTCCACGACGAGCGCGGTGCGGCAGCCCCCGGCGTCGAGGACGGCGCAGCCGTCGCCGTTGGCCGTTTCGCGTTCGGCGGGAACGGAGACCGCGCCGACGGCCGCCTTCGCCGCGTCCGCCCGGTCCGGCGGCGCGATCCGGGCGCAGGCCAGCGTGCCGCCGGGGGCCTCCGTGCGGATCGCGAAGTGCGACGCCATCCGGACCACCGCGCCCAGTCCGGCACCCAGAGAGCCGGTGGTGGTGTAACCGTCCGTCAGGCAGCGTCCCAGTTCGGGCATGCCCGGGCCGCGGTCGGTGGCCAGGATCTCCACCCCGCCGCCGAGCGGCATCGGCTGGATGAACAGGGAGCCGTTGACCGCGTGCTTGGCGAGGTTGCTGCCCAGTTCCGAGGCGACGACGGCCGCCTGGGAGGCCAGCGCGCCCGGCAGCCGGCACCGGGCGGCCAGTTCCCGTGCGGCCTCCGCGGCCAGGTGCACGGCGCTGTAGTGGTCGATGCGGACGTGGGTGGTGGTGCAGGGCTGGAGCGAGGTCAACGGACCGCCCAACGGGTCACCGTCACGGTGGTGCCCTGGCCGGCCGCGGTGTCGATCTCGAACTCGTCCATCAGGCGCCGGGCGCCGCCCAGTCCGTGGCCCAGACCGGCGCCGGTGGTGAAGCCGTCGGTCAGCGCCGCGGAGAGGTCGGGAATGCCGGGGCCGTCGTCCCGCACCGTCAGCCGCAGCCCCGGCGTGCCGTTGCGGTCCGGGAACTCTATGGTCACCGTGCCACCGCCGCCGTGGACGTAGGCGTTGCGGGCCAGTTCGCTGGCCGCGGTGACGACCCGGGTCTGGTCGACGATGCTGAACCCGGCGCGCAGGGTCGCCGCGCGCACCGCGTGCCGGACGGCGAGCAGGTCCTCTTCGCTGCGTACCTCGTGGACCGTCGGCGTGGTCGGGCAGCCTTCCTCGTAGACGTGTGCCCCACCGCGCGCAGCGGTGCCGACATCACTGGCTTGTGTCACGCATAACCCCTTCGGGAGGCGCGGGAACGCGGTGCCACCCCAGCGCTGTCATCCCCTGCTCCGCGTTGAGCGCGGTTTCCACCCCGGTGAGTTGGAGTCCGAGTTCGACCAGGGTGATGGCCACCGGCGGCCGCATCCCGGCGACGATCACCCGGGCCCCCAACAGGCGTGCCATCGTGGTCAGTTCCATCAGGGTGCGGGCCACGAAGGAGTCGATGATCTCCAGTCGGGAGATGTCGATCAGCACGCCGCGGGCGCGGTCCGTGGTGATGCGTGCGGTCAGTTCCTCGGTGAAGGCGATGGCCGATTTGTCGTCGAGCTCGTTCAGCAGGCCGGTGACCAGCACGTCGCCGAGCCGCAGGATCGGGACACCGTTCGAGGATGCGCTGCTCATCGGTCCGCCGGGGTGGGTCGCGCGGAGGGGGTGTCGGTGAGCTTGACCGCGGCGGCCAGAGCGTCGGACAGGGTGGCCCGGGTGAGGATCGTCGACAGGTCGATCCCCAGCTGGGCGATGGTCTGCGCGATGGGGGGCCGGATGCCGCTGATGACGCAGTCCGCGCCCATCAGGCGCACCGCGTTGACCGTCTGCATCAGGTGCTGGGCGACCGCGGTGTCCACGGTGGGCACACCGGTGATGTCGATGATGGCGACCCGCGCCTCGTGCTCCTCGATGCCCTGGAGGAGGTTCTCCATCACCACCTGGGTGCGGGCGGTGTCGAGCGTACCGATCAGGGGCACGGCGAGGACCTGCCGCCACAGCCGCACCACGGGCGTGGAGACCTCCAGCAGCTGCCGGCTCTGGCGGCGGATGATCTCCTCGCGGCCCTCGACGTAGGTCTCGAAGGAGAGGACGCCGGCGCTGTCCAGCAGGCGGTTGATGAGCACGGCCGCGCCGAACAGGGCGGCGCTGTTCTCCGTCTGCCGCTGCACCGCCTCCAGCATGGCCTCCTTCAGCGCGAGCACCGCCAGCGAGGTGTCGGTGGGCGACGCCCCGGCGCGTGCTCTGCGCAGGGAGAGGTCGCAGACCGCCTGCCGGAGTTCGGGGTGACCGCTGACCAGGCGTGCGACCGGCCCGTCGCTGTCCAGTCCCGAGATCAGGGCGCTGAGCAGCGCGTCGGATTCCTCCCGGAGCTCGGACTCGCTGACCCCGTCGCCCAACGGTGCCTGGGCCATCTGGAGTTGGACCCAGCGGTCCGCGATGTCATCGGCCTCTGCGCGCAGCACCGCGAGGACACGCTCGCGTGCGGCAGCTTCGGTCGTGCTCACAACACTTTCCTTCCACCAATCATGGCCGGGGCTCCCGTAACTGCCCAGTGGCCCGAGCCCCGTTCACGATCATCGATGCACACCTTATTTGTCGCATGACAAATGTTATCCAGTACCGTCAAGCCACGGTACCGTCGGAATCCTTTCGCGGAACCCCCGGCGCCCCTTCAGTCCCGTCGCGACGGGCGGGGGGACGGTGCACCGTCGAGTTCCGGTGCGGTGGTGCGGACCGCCCGGCGAAAGCCCCGCAGCCCTTCGGCCAGGGCCCGGCGGGCCGTCGGCGGCATCGCGTCGATGGCGTCGAGCAGCGCCTCCTCGCGGCGGACCCGCAGGCCGGCGAGGTAGGCCGCGCCCTCTCCGGTCAACCGCAGGTACCGCTCACGCCGGTTGGCCTCGCTGCGGACGCTCTCGATGAGACCCAGTGCCTGGAGGCGGTCGCACAGGCGGCTCGCCGAGGACGGCGCCGCGCCGAGGGCCTTGCACAGCGCGTTGAGGTTGATGCCCTCGCCGCGCTCCAGGACGTGCAGCACGCGCAGCTGCGGCGTGGAGACCGGCGCGGGCGAGGCGCCGTCCCGGCCCCGCTCCCACAGGACTTCCAGGAGGGCGACCACATCGCGCGCGCTCTGCGCGGCGTCGTACGCATAGTAGGAATCTATCCGCGAAGCAGCACCGTTCACATGCATTGATCCACTCCGGACGGCCCCGTCAGCCCGGTGGTGTCCCGGCTGATGTCTACTCCCTGGCACAGCCATTCAAGGAGCCCGTCCGCGAGATGTCGAATGGAAACGCGGCGGCCGGGCCGGACGCGCCTACCGAGGCCGGGTATTGCGCCGCGGGGGCCGCCGTCGTCGAGCAGCTTCCGGGATGTTCGTGATCGGCCGGGTCGACTTCTTCGTTCCGGTCGCGCTCATCGCCGAGCCGGTGCCCGGACGGTCGTTCACCGACCCCTGGAACCGAGCCGGAACCGAGCCGGTCCCGCTCCGCGCACCCACCCGGCCGGCATCCCGCCGCGGGCGCGGAGTTGGGCGGAAGTGGTGATCGGCGAGCCGGCGATGGCACCCATGTGACGCAGGAAACCAGCCCCACCTTCCTAGCTTGCTAGTATGCTAGCATCGCCGCGTGGGCGACAAAGAAGTCAAGCAGTTCAACGTGTACCTGCCGGTAGAGCTGATCAAGCAGGTCAAGTACCGCGCCATCGAGTCGGGCATGTCGCTGTCGGCGCTGGTCACCGACGCGCTCCGCGCCTACCTCGACGACTCCCCCGAGCAGGCACCGCACACGACCGACAAGGAGTCCTGACATGGCCACCGAAGGCATCGAGGCCGTCTTCCTGACGACGCACAACTGGGGAAGGGCGGCGAAGTTCTTCCAGACCCTGGGGTACGAGCTGGAGTTCACGACCGACCACAACTCCGGCCGGCTCCGCAACGGCGAGGGACCGTACGTCTTCATCGCCGAGGTCCCCGAGGACCAGGAGCCGCAGACCCGGCTCGTCCTGAAGGTGCCGGACGCGGACGCGTTCCGCGCCGACCCCGCCGTCGAGGTGGTGACGCCGTTCGAGGACACCCACTTCGGCACCCGGGAGATGACCGTCCGCGACCCCGACGGCCGCCTGTGGAGCCTCCAGGCCCCCGCCGGCAACTGACCACCCCGCCACGGAAGGGGAACCACCATGCCAGGCAACCACCCCGCCACGCCGGACAGCACCGCGGTGCGGACAGCCCTCTGGCGGGCGATGCACGTCCAGATCGACCCGCCCCCGCACGTCCTCGTGGACGAGATCGGCCTGCGGCTCGCGGCCCCCGAGGGTGACTGGCGCAGCCGCCCCGACATGGATCCGCACGCCACCAGCGCCTTCCGGGCGGCCGTCGTGGCCCGTGCCCGCTTCATCGAGGACCTGATCGCCGAACAGGCCGACCGCGGCGTCACCCAGTACGTCATCCTGGGCGCCGGTCTGGACACCTTCGCCCAGCGCAGACCGGAGATCGCCGCCCGCCTCCAGGTCTTCGAGGTCGACCAGCCCGGCCCGCAGAGCTGGAAGCGGCACCGCCTGCACGAACTGGGCTACGGCATCCCCGACCGGCTGCACCTGGTGCCGGTCGACTTCGAGGCGAGCGAGGACTGGCTCCAGCAGCTGGTCGCCGCCGGCTTCGACCCCGCCCGGCCGACGGTGATCGTCTCCACCGGCGTCAGCATGTACCTCACCAAGGACGCCACCGCGGCCACCCTGCGCCAGATCGCCGCCCTCGCGCCGGGCTCGACCCTGGCCCTGTCCTTCCTGCTGCCGGCCGAACTCCTCGACGCCGCCGACCGCCCGGGCCTCCGGGCGAGCACCAACGGCGCCCGGTCATCCGGAACGCCGTTCCTCAGCTTCTACCCCCCGCAGGACATGCTGGCCCTCGCCCGCGAAGCCGGCTTCCCGCACACCGCACACGTCTCGGGCACCTCCCTCGCCGAACGCTACTTCGCCCACCGCACCGACGCCCTCCGCCCGTCCAGCGGCGAGGACTTCCTGCTGGCCACCACCTGACCTGACCGCCTGACCCGGCGCAGGCGTTCGCCACGCCGGGAGCACACGCGGGGCTCAGACCCCCACCGCTCCGTCGATCCGTTCGCGGATCAGGTCGGCGTGCCCGTTGTGGCGGGCGTACTCCTCGATCATGTGGAGGAGCACCCAGCGCAGCGAGACCGGGCCCCGCCAGCCATCGCGGCCTTCGATGTCCAGATGCGGAGCCTGGGCGGCGAACGCCTCCGCGAAGGCGACTTCGGCCTCCCACGCCGCCCAGGACGCCGCGACCACCTCCGGCTCGGGGCCGGCGCCGTCGAAGTCGCCCTCGGGTGCGGCCGTGGACGAGAAGCGCAACGCGACGTCCTCTCCGGCGAGTACGGATCGGAACCAGCGGCGTTCCACATGGGCGAGGTGCCGGACGAGCCCCAGGAGCGAGAGCGAGGAAGGAGGCACGGACCGCAGGGCCAGCTGCGCCCCCAGCCCGGAACACTTCAGTCGCAGCGTGGCGCGCTGGGCGCCCAGCATCGCCACCAGTATCCCCCGCTCCTCCCCCGTGGCGGGGCCGCTGAACCGCTGCTCACTCTCGTCACCGGTGAACAGCTCGATCCGTCGGTCAGGAATCTCCATGCCCGCATGATCGGCCGCGGGCGCCCCCTTCCGGAACACCTGGCGAGCCGCTCACTTCACCGACTCACCGCAACGACCGCAGCCCGGCGACCACTTCGGCCCCCGACGGCGCATGGTCGGGATCCACCAGCCACTGGAGCATCAGTCCGGACAGCAGCGCGAGCGGCACCGAACCGCCGAGCCCCTCGCGGCCCTGGCGCTGGCCCTCCGCCAGGCGCTCGCGCACCTCCGGCGAGTGCTGCGCCTGGACGGCGGCCTCCAACTGGGCCACCCACAGCGCACGGTGCGTCGTGAAGCTGTCGATCAGCGCCTGCCAGCGGTCCTCCGGGCGGTCACCGGTGGAGCGGCCGGCGAGTTCCTCGTCCAGCTCGTCCACCGCCTCCACCAGCGCCTGCGTGAGCAGCGCGTCCCGGGAGCCGAAGTGGTAGCCGATGGCGGCGTGGCTGACACCGGCGGCCGCGGCGATGTCCCGCACCGTCGTACGGCCCCAGCCGCGTTCGATCAGGCACTTCTTGGCGCCCGCCAGCAGATCCTCGCGGTTTCCCATGCCGGTGAGCGTAGCAGCAGAGTTGCCCACATGGTTCATCCAGATGGATTGACCATTTGGACAAGACCCGTCTAACGTCCTCGCCATGACCGCAACCACCGTGTTGATCTCGGGCGCCGGCGTCGCCGGTCCCGCCCTGGCCCACCTCCTGCACCGCGACGGCTATCGGGTGACCGTCGTCGAACGCGCCCCCGCCGTCCGCGGCGGCGGCTACGCCGTGGACTTCCGCGGCGCCGCCTTCGAGGTCCTGGACGAACTCGGCATCCTCGCCGAGGTGCGCGCCCACGACACCAGGATGCGCGGCACGACCCTGATCGACGCGTCCGGAGCCGCGTGCGGCCAGCTGCCCGCCGAGGCGTTCGCCGGGGAACTCGAAGTCCCCAAGGGGGAGTTGACCCGCCTGCTGCACCGTCTCACCACCGCAACCACCGACGGCGCCATCGAGTACCTCTTCGACGATTCGATCGCGGCGCTGACCGAGCACCGGGACGGCGTCACCGTCGAGTTCGAGAAGGCCGCCGCCCGGGACTTCGACCTGGTCTTCGGGGCCGACGGGGTCTTCTCACGGGTGCGGCGGCTGGCCTTCGTCCCCCATGACCAGGCACTGCACCACCTGGGCATGTCCGGAGCCGGCTTCACCACCGACAACTTCCTCGGCCTGGACCACGAAGGGATCCTGCACACCACCGGCGACTCCGCCGTCTACCTCTTCAGCGCCGGCGATCCGCAACGCCTCACCGCCAGCCTGTCCTTCGCGACCGCCTCGCCCGCCCTGGACCGGCGGCCCCGGGACGCCCAGCAGGAGGCGGTACGCGCCGCCTTCGCCGGCCACGGCTGGGAGGTCCCGCGCCTGCTCGACGCCATGGACCGGGCCCCGGACTTCTTCTTCGCCTCCACCTGCCAGGTCCAGCTCGACCGCTGGTCCACCGGCCGCGTCGCGCTCCTCGGCGACGCGGGCTACTGCGCGGCCCCGACCTCGGGCATGGGCACCTCCCAGGCCCTCCTCGCCGCCCGCTCCCTGGCCCGCAACCTCGCCGCCGCCGACGGCGACCACCGCACCGCCTTCGCCGCCTACGAGGCCGAACTCCGCCCGTACGTCACGGAGAACCAGGCACGCGGACGCGAGGCCGCCGCCATGTTCGGCGGCGGCGCGGCGGAGGGGTGAGGGTTTCCCGACCCGGTACGTGGGTGCGGATGCGGTACGTCCGCTTTGGTGGGGCCACCGCGCGGCAGCCCCACCACGACCGGCGACCCACCCGTCCGGCCACCGGCGTTGCCGCCTACTAGCTAGGGCTGCTCGCGTCAAGCGTATGCCTCTGCGTGTCGGGCAGCGGCGATACTGGTGGTCTCCCCGGATGAGGAGGGCATCCAACGGCCCCCTGCCGCCAGGTGCCCCAGGGGACTGCGTGCAGGTACGAGCAAGGAGGTCGCATTGCCAGCTCCATATCGGGGCCTGATCCTCGACTTCGGCGGGGTACTCACCACCCGAATGAGACTGAACGGCGAGGCGTTCGAGAGGGCAGAAGGGTTGGCGCCCGGAGCCTACTTCGCGGCCCTGAACGAACATCCCGACGGCGTCGCCATCTACGCGGCGCTGGAGGTAGGGGAGGCCACACAGGAGGACTGGAACCGCGTGATCGGCGGCATCCTCGGCATCGACCCCACCGACCTGATGCGGCGCGCACTGGCCAACCTGCATCCCCAGCCTGAAATTGTTGCCGCCGCGCAGCGCGCCCGCGCCTCAGGCGTAAAGGTGGCCATGCTCAGCAACTCGTTCGGCATCGAGCCCTACAACCCGTACGAGGACAAAGGCATGTGGACAGGCGTCTTCGACGCGCTGATCCTCTCGGAGCTGGAGGGCGTACGGAAGCCGTCCCCGCTCATCTACCAGCGGGCACTCGATGCCTTGGAGCTGACCGGCTCAGAGTGCGTTTTCGTGGACGACCATGCTGAGAATCTGCCGCCGGCCGAGGGGCTGGGGATCCGCACCGTGCACCACACCACGGACCCAGTAGGCACCGCCGCCATCCTCGATTCCTTCCTGCTCGACCCGACGCCAGCCTGAAGGAAGAGGAACCCGCAGGCCCAGTGCGGTAGTCCTTCGGCGGACCCGCTTGCACCTTCTGCAAACGGCGTCCACTCACTCCTCCCAGACTCTATGGTCGGTGACCACACCTGTCGGGCTCTCGCGCGGAGCAGCCGGTGTGCGCGAGCTGGTGGCGGCCGCGGGTATGACCGCCTGACAGAACCGCACACATGCCCGCAAGCAGCCCCCGGCCAGGACGGGGCGCATTCTGGCCACAGGCAGTAGGACTGTGGTGGCGCGGGCCGTCGGGGCGCCACCATGGCAGCCGAGCGTAGATACCGCGAGAGAGGAGCCTCGTGGCCGAGCACAAGAAGCCGGAGAAGCCGCTGTCGGAAGGGCAACCGCCGCCCGGGAATTCGGACGGGCAGCTGCCACCGCAGCCTCCGCCGTCAGGGAAGCGCCGGAAGTGATGGAAGATCTCTCCGTGCTCCAGGACGAACTGGCACGCGCCATGGCGGAGCTGGGGCTGTGGCCGGCGGACTCCCCCTGGGTCCGCCGCGCCGCGGAGACCCACCCCCGGCATCGGTTCGCACCGACGCGCTTGTGGTCGTGGAACGGTCGCGACGAGTACGTGGCCTTTGACCGCGGCGCTGATCCCGAGGCGTGGGCCCGTCTGCTCTACGCCGGGCCGTACGAGTCCACCGTCACCCAGGTCATCGACGGGATGCCCACCTCCAGCCTGAGTTGCGAGTCGATCGTCGCGGACATGCTCGACGCGCTGGACCTGGAGCCCGGCCACACCACCCTGGAGCTGGGCACCGCGACCGGCCGCAACGCCCGGCTCCTCGCGGAGCGGGCCGGTCCCGGCCGGGTCGTCAGCGTGGAGTACGACCCCCACCTGGCCGAGGCCGCCGTCACCAACCTGACCGCGACCGGCGGCGGCGTCGAAGTGCGCGTCGGCGACGGCGCCGTCGGCGCGCCGGACCGCGGCCCGTACGACCGGATTATCTCCACCTACGCCGTCGAGACCGTGCCGTGGGCCTGGGTCGAGCAGACCCGCCCCGGCGGCCGCATCGTCACCCCTTGGGGCCGGCTCGGGCACGTCGCCCTGACGGTTGCCCCCGACGGCCGGTCCGCGAGCGGATGGATCCAAGGGCTGGCCATGTTCATGCCCGCCCGCGGCACTCAATCCCGTACCTGGGAGCAGGTGCACGACGAGCATCCGGTCACCGCGCAAACGCGCGTCGATCTGGACGTCGCGGCACTCCACGAGGACGCCAACGGGCTGTTCGCGCTGCGGGTGATCCGGCCCGACATCGAGGTCCGCACCGCGGCGACGGAGGGTGGTCTGGCCGCCTGGGCGCACGATGGCCGGTCCTCGTGGGCACGGATCGCGACCGAAGGCGGCCCGGCGACCGCGTGGCAAGGCGGCCCGCGGCGCCTGGCCGACGAACTGGCCGCCGGCCGGCAGGAGTGGCAGGCAGCCGGGGCCCCGGCGCTGTGGGACATCGGCATGACCCGCACCCCGGACGCCCAATACCTGTGGGCGTACGACCCCGAGACCGGACCGCGCTGGGGCCACCGCGAGGTGCCCGCGGGGGAGCGGGCCGCCTGACCGCTCAACCCCTGGTGCGTCAGTCCTCCGGCGGGCCAGCGGCCGCCCATGCAGGCGGTACTCGGCCTTGGGGAGCATCGGTACAGCGGTTAGCGCTAAGAACTTGATCTTGGGCGGCTACCACAGGTGATCCACTGTGCGTGGGGCTTTCGGGAAAGATCGTTGGCGGGGTGCGGGGCGTCGGTACCGTCCGCCGCGTGCCGTACGCGCAGCGGCGCACCTGCCCGGCCATGTCTCCAACCGTACGCCCGGCCGACCGGGGAAGGTCACACCGGGACGCAGAAGCGGGGTCGGTCGTTGACCAGCACGGACGGCACCGCCCTTCCCGTACATGGCCGGTGGAAAGGTGCGGGGCTCCCGCCTTGTCGCGCCGGAGCCCCGCACATCGGATCAGCTGCGCAGGGCGCGCCAGGTGTTGGTGCCCACCTTGCCGTCCACGGTCAGGCCGCCGAACCAGCCCTGGAACTGCCGGACGGCCGCCTCCGTGTTGGCACCGAACTTGCCGTCGACTCCGTCAGGACCGACATTGTAGCCCCAGGAGATCAGCAGGCACTGGACTTCCTTGACCCGTGGCCCCGTGTCCCCACGCACGGTGAGGGCGGTGCCGCTGTAGTAGTTGCAGCTGCCGGCGGCCGTGTACTCGGAGTGCTGCTGGTTGCCGAGCGCCGGGGAGGCGGCGGCGGTGCCGACCGAGAGTCCGGCCACCATGGCGGCGGCGGCGACAGCAGTGAATATCTTGCGACGGTTGAGCATGATCGGATATTCCCCCTTGGAAACGGGTGATGCCTTCGTCGGGTGGATGTGCCGACGGCACACTGTCTTAGCAGTACGGCGGCTGGGGGCACGAGGGCTCGCCGGGCAGGTTGCCCAGTGATCCGGACAGGCGCGAATCGACGGTTGCGCGGCGCATTGGCCCTGACCAGGGATGCAATCTCGGCGGCCCGCCCCCTGGAGGGCGGTGGCTTGCAGCCAGATCGATTACGCCTGTGGCATATTCGGGCCAGTCGAATGACCAGACCCTGCCGACGTGGCCAGCGGAGGGCGATCTCCCAACTTGACGTCTTGGGCGAAGCGACCAAGATCAAGTGCTTGGCGCTAACGGCTGTTCCGTTGTTCCAACCGCTGCCAATTGCATCGGATGCGAACACGCGACAGTCGGCGAATCTGCCCGGGCAGAGAAGGCAACCGCGTTGCGGCTGTGCGGATTTGAGTGCGGTTCCTGGCGGTGACGATATCCGTCCGCCGGGCTCCACGGCGACTCGCACAGGGGGCTGACCTGGGGCTCTTCTAGCGACTCGCATAGGATGCGGTTTTCTCGCATCTAATGCGAGTCACGGAGAGTGGTGAAGCGGTGGGGTTCAACGGGTCGATACCGGGGGTGGCGAGGCTGCCCCTGGTCGACGGGGTCGCGTTGCTGCGGCCGGAAGAGCAGGTCTTCGCGGCGATGCTGACCTGGTTCGCCAACCAGCAGCTCGCGCGGAATCTCGCCCGCACGACGGTGGAGGGCCGGGAGAACACGGTCAAGGCGTTCGCGGCCTACGTGAACACCTATCCCTGGCACTGGACGCCGGCGATGGTCGACGAGTGGCTCGGCGACCTGCGCTCACTGCGGGACCTGAAGCGCTCGACGATCCGCTCGTACTCCGAAGCCGTGCGAGCGTTCTGCCACTTCATCACCGATCCGCTCTACGAGTGGACGGCGACCTGCGAAGAGCGGTTCGGCACCCACCCGGTGCAGGTGGTGCACGAGTGGAACACCGCAGTGCATGTCCAGGACAACGAGGCGGACGCGAAGAAGCGCGCGTTCACCAAGGCCGAACTGCATGCCTTCTTCGCGCATTGCGACGACGAGGTCGCCCGCATCCGGGCCTTCGGCCGCAAGGGCTGGCTGCCTGCCTTCCGCGACGCGACCCTGTTCAAGACTGCCTACGCCTACGGGCTGCGGCGCAACGAGACGCGGATGCTGGACGCCGCCGACTTCGGCCGGAACCCGTACGGCGGCGAGTTCGGCGAGTACGGCCGATGCCAGGTGCGGTTCGGCAAGGCCAAGAAGGGATCGCCGCCCAAGCGCCGCGGAGTGCTGACCGTGTGGGACTGGACCCCGGACGTCCTGGACGAGTGGTTCACCGAGGTCCGCCCGCTGTTCGGCACCGACAACAACCCGGCGGCCTGGCCCTCCGAACGCGGCCTGCGGATCGGCTGCCAGCGACTCAACTCCCGCTTCATCGCCTACCGCAAGGCCCTGGGCCTGGACGACGGACTCGACTTCCACGCCTTCCGCAGGTCCTACGTCACTCACCTGATCGAGGACGGCTGGGACCCGCGCTTCGTCCAGGAACAGGTTGGCCACGAGCACGCCAGCACCACCTCGCTTTACACCTGCGCGTCCTCGGACTTCCGCATCCGTACCCTGCGACGCCACCTGGACTCCACCATCGCCGCGGCCCTCCAGACCCAGGCCGGGAGGCAAGCATGAAACGCAAGGTCGGATACACGTGGCGGCTGCGCGAGGTCATGGCTCAGCACCAGATCTTCACGGCCACCGAACTGGTGCCTCTGCTGCGCGAACGCGGCATCGACCTGTCCGCCTCCCAGGTCCACCGCCTGGTCTCCGGCACCCCAGAACGCTTGTCGTTGCAGGTCATGGCCGCGCTCTGCGACATCCTGTCCTGCACCCCGGCTGACCTGGTGGCCACCACCGCCGAGAACGCCGGGGTCCGCAAGACCGCCACCGGAGACCTTCCCGCCCCGCCCGCGAACGTCGCGAAGCTGCGACCCCGCGCCGCCCGCATCCTGCCCGACGCATGACCCGCTCCTACGCCACCGATGAGCAGTACGAACGCTGGTTCATAGCCGAGTGCTGCCGCTGCGGCCGCCGCAGGCACAAGGCCGGCACCTGGCCGGACGGATACGTCTGCCGGACCTGCTCGGACCGCGCGGTTCGGACACGGGGCACCTGCCCGGGATGCGGCCAGGAACGCGCTCTTCCCGGACTCCGCCCCGGCGACGGCGCCGCGATCTGCACGACCTGCGCCGGCTTCTCCCAGTCCTTCGACTGCTCACGCTGCGGCTTCGAGGGAAAGCTCCTGGGTGGACGGCTCTGCGAACGCTGCACACTCTCGGACCGGCTCATCGCCCTCCTCGACGACGGCAGAGGCCGGGTATGTCCCGAGCTGGTCACGCTGTTCGACCTGCTGGTAGCGATGGACAAGCCCAGCAGCGGACTGGCCTGGCTGGCCCTGCGTCGCGACCAGCCGGGAAACGCCTCGCAGAGGCTGCGGCAGCTCGGCCTCGGCCAGATCCCGCTGACCCACGACGCCTTCCACGAACTCCAGCCCTGGCGGTCAGCGGCTCACCTCGAAGAACTCCTGATGGCAAGCGGGGTTCTGCCCGCGGTCGACAAGTACATCTGTTCCTTCCAACGCTGGCTTCACGGCCATCTGGCCGATATCGAGGACTCCGAGCACGTCAAAACGATCCGGCTCTTCGCGACCTGGCGTGTCCTGCCCCGGCTGCGGGCCCGCGCCGAGCAGAGCCACATCACACCGAGCGTCCGCCGCTTCGCCGCCGATCAGGTCAAGCACGCGACTTCCTTCCTCAAGTGGCTCGGCGAGCGGAACACCACCCTCGCGTCCTGCTCCCAGATCGACATCGACGCCTGGTGGGCCGGGAACAGCGAGCACGGCCGCACTTGTTTGAGGGCCTTCCTCAACTGGGCCATGCAGAGCCGCCGTTGCCGACGCTCCCTTTCCATACCCGCGATGAAGGCGACCCGACGAGCCCCGCTGAGCGAGGACGAGCGTCTGGACGCCCTGGGGCGGCTGCTGGCCGACACGGAGATACCGATGTTCCTACGCGCCGCCGGCGTCATCGTGCTCCTCTACGCACAGCCTTTGAGCAAGGTCGTCCGGCTCACTGTCGACGATGTGCTCTGCGACGGAGGCGCCATACTCCTACGACTCAGGGAACCGCCCTCACCCGTCCCCGCTCCGGTCGACTCCCTGCTGCTGGAGCACCTCGCGAACCGCGACAACATGGACACCGCCACCAACCCGGACTCCCGCTGGCTCTTCCCGGCCGCCGCGCGGGCCAGCCGTTCCGTCCCGACCACCTGTCCGGACTCCTCAACAAGGCTGGTGTTCCTGTCGCAGCCGCCCGCGGTGCTGCCATCCGACAGCAACTGCTCGAACTACCCGCCCCCGTCGTCGCAGACGCCCTCGGCTACCACGACAAGACCACCACCCGGCTCCGCAACGAGACCGGCGGAACATGGAGTCGATACGCCCCCGGGGATCACACACGGTCACCAGCGGGCTGGATTCCTCGGGGAACCATCGACAGCTGAACGCGAGAGCCCACCAGCACCAAGGCCGATGACGGCAAGCCTGGGACTTACGGAGATCACTCTCCACAAGTCCCGGGCTCTGGGCATGATGCAGCCATGGACGCATCGGTGTGGATGGCAGCGTTGTCGGGGCTGATCGGAACTGGCATTGGAGCAGGGGCCTCCGTTTGGACGACGATCGCCACTCAGCGCCATCAAGCGAAGACTGCTCGGGACCAACAGCAAGGTGAACTAACCAAAGTCGCGGCCGAGGCACTCCTGACTGAGCTGTTCGCCATCCAGCAGAAGTCGCACGACGCTCCTTACGACATGGGACCTGGCGGCAACGGTCTCGAATGGCACCGAGAGCTGCGTCGACATGCAGAACGCGCCGAGTCAGCCCTTCTACGTATGCCCTCGGCAGAGCTACGACAGCGCGTCAAAGAGACCCTGGACATGACCGCTAACTGGGCTTCCTACAGGGACATCATGTGGTTCACGGATTGGATCGAACACCTTGCGCGTGAGTCCCAGGAGTTGGTGGGGGCGTATCTGCGACAAGAAGCGCTTCCACCCCGGAGCGACAAAGTGGGGCAAGGGCTTCGAATGAAGCACGAGGCGTTGCTCCGTTCGCAGCGGGTTCACAGCAACCACAACCACCCCCCACCCCCCCCCCCCCCCCCCCCCCCCCCCCCCCCCCCCCCCCCCCCCCCCCCCCCCCCCGCCGTCGAGCAGGCCCAGTCGATATGCCTCGGGAATCACGCACGGTCACAAGCCGGCTGGGGACCTCGGGAACTGGCGACAGTTGAATACGAGAGCCCACCAGTACGAGGCCGCGTAAGGAACCCGCCCTGCGGCCAGTAGCGCTTCGCCAGGTGCTGGCGTAGGGCTGCCATTCAGCTTCGGGCGGGTGCTCCGGGCCCGGCGGCGGAACCCTCGGCGCCACTGGATAAACCCGGCCGTCGCGGAAGCGGTGGAGCGGCAGAGCCGGGTATTGCGCGAACTCAGTCTCCGTGCGTTTCCTGAGTCGGAGACGGTCCGGGACGACCAGTCGACGCCCAGCAACATGGCCCTCGCTCAGCGGCGCTATGACGCTGCCGCGTGCCCGTTTCGGACTCGCCACACGCAACCGAAGCGGCCCGTGCCTCGCGTCAGGGGCGTTCGGATGTGACCTGGGGATGCGGACAGGTGTCCGCGTATTCCTTGTCCTGACCGCTCATGACCGCCGGAATCCTCTTCCCCTTGAAGCCTGCGTACCAGTCCGTGTCGGTGACGAAGACGTTGCCGGCAGAGCACCTGGGATCCCTGTCACGGATCCTCCAGGCCGAGAAGACGGCGTTGACACCGGTCATGGCGAAGGCAGAGCCGTACTCCACCCGATTGCGGTTGCTGTAGTCGGACGCGCGGACGGCATCGCCCGAGATGGCGAGGAAGCCGTTCCGGCCGGTGACTTTGTTGTCGTTGCTCTGCTGGGCGAAGTAGACAGCATGCATGCACCCCGGGCACTTCCCGTTCGCCAGCCCGATGAACTGGCTGTCGCGCACCGTGGTGTTGCTGGCGTAGTTCAGATGCACAGCCGCATAGCCTGTCGTTTCGGTACCGAGACCAGTGAAGACCATCCGGTCGACGGTTGCGCCGATGACCCGCTGGCTGTCGGCCGTTCCCTCGCCCCGCAGGAAGATCCCGCCGACGGTGTAGCCCGCGACGTGAAGTCCCGTAAGGGTCATTTTGGTCCGGGTCGGGCGCACCACCAGCCAGTACTTCTGCGCCTTCCGTCCGTCGAACCGCACTGGGGCGTTCGCGGATTCCGGCCGGAACGTGATGCTTTCGGCCTGGTAGTCCTTCCATTCCTGTTGTCCCAGCTTGTAGGTGCCGCCCCGGAACAGCACCCGGATGTGGCCATGGGCGCGGCGAGCGTTCAGAACCCGCCGTACGTCCGAGAGGTCGCGAACCGGTCGGGACGCCGTCCCGGGGTTGGACTTCTTGCCCGAGGGGCTGACGTACACATCGCCGCGCGAGGCCTCACTCGCCATCGACGGTATGACGGAGGATTCTGCCGTTGCGTCGGCTTCGGCTGTGGTGGCCAGCCCCAGACTGACAGCGACCGTAACCGAGATCAGGGTGCTGATGCCGCGTTTGCGCATGATGTCTCCTTCGAGAGGCTTGGCCAGAGCAGGTCCGCGCCTGCTGACGAGAACCGGGGGACTTCACGACTGTGCATCTCCGGCCCGCCTGAGAGGACCTGAAGCTCGGGAGCAGACTATGGCGGCATGGAGACCTGGGGTTCTGGCCTTTTCGGTCGTGGTGGGCTGCCTCCCCGAGAGCGGCCTGACCAGCAGGCCCGCCTGCCAACGGCACGACAGCACGAGTTCAGCCTCGATAGAGCCACAGGGCATACACGCACACCAGCGCTGATGACGTCAGTAAGGCAGGGTGAAGTACGTGGTCTTGCAGTTGAAGGGAGTACCGCTGGAGCCGTTCTGGCGGCACGTCACAAAGTGCATCGAATCTCCAGCGTGCCCACCGTAGTCGTAGAACGCCGCGCCTGAACCGTTGCTGGAGCCGTTGGCGTCCTCCACGTAGGCGACCCTTCGGCCCTGGGTGTCGTTGTACACCGACGACACAATGCGGTATCCGTCGGCGTTCGTGTCCATCGCATAGATGAATCCGTAGCCATTGGTGTCGACCTCGTAGGCGCCGTAACCGTAGGCTGAGGAGCTTGCGTAGCCCTTGTGCGTCTCTATGGGATACGCCTGCGCGCTGGACGTCATGCCCAGTACCACCAGTAAGCCGCTCGCTGCAGATGCGGCAGCCAATAGGGTTCGTCTCATACCGTTCTCTCCATTCCTCCAGTGGTGTCGGCTCTGTGCCCTGCCCGTGATGGTGTCAGCCGGCTAGGAATAAGGGAGCACCCGGAATCGGTCATACCTCGTCCACGGATGTGGTGTATGGCGAGCTGTTGAGGTTGTCGCTGGTCGGGTTGGTTTGAGCGTGCGTGCGGGTGGTGGCGGGTATGAAGGAGGCCACCGGATGACCTTCCGGGAGAACCACCGCCGACCTGATCTTCGAACTCGGCCTGGTGAGCGGCGACGACCCCGGCAGCGACGGTGTGCAGATCTCCGTCGGTGTCCTCGACGAGACCGGCACAAGCCCTCGAACACGTCCCACATCGAGACGAGCGGCTGGAGCCTGTGCCCGTGCGGCGAGGACCACAGCCAGGACAACGTCGACGCCAAGGTCCCCGAAAGGCTGAGCAGCGATGCCGACCTGGCCCGGAAGATGCGGGCCAAGGCCGTCGGCTGAGGGCCCCTTAGGAGTCCTTTCAGAAAGCTGGGAGTCTGCGTGCGAGCGTCATGCAGTGGGCGAGTGGGAGGAAGGCATCGTGGATGTCGTCGCGTGCTTCCCAGCGGATGCGTAGGCGGCGGGGGCCGTGGAGGTGGGCGATGGCGGATTCGGCGACCCAGCGGACGCGGCCCAGGCCCGAGCCGTGCGGCTGTCCGCGGCGCGCGATCTTCGGGGTGATGTTCCGCTCACGGAGCCGCCGGCGGTAGATGTCGTGGTCGTACCCGCGGTCTGCATACACCGCGCGGGGCCTGCGGCGGGGGCGGCCCCGCTTGCCCCGCACCGGCGGCAGGCCATCGATCAGCGGCAGGAGCTGGGTGATGTCGTTGCGGTTGGCGCCAGTCAGCGACACCCGCAGCGGGATACCGTTCGCATCGGTCAGGACATGGTGTTTCGAGCCCGGCCGTGCACGGTCAACCGGACTCGGGCCGACTTTTGGGCGGCTTCGCCCCCGGGGCAGCGAAGTTCGGGCACTTCGCGCAGGGGCCGTGACCTCGGTGGCAGGCCGATCGTTGCGGTGCGGTTAGGGGCGCTCCCGGGGTGGCCCTGACCGCGCCGGGCGCCGGGGCGGGTACGGGGTTTACGGGGGCGGCGCCACGGGGGCGGGGGCGTGGCCGCCGACGGGGACTTTCGCCAGGGGCTCGGTCTGGCCGGCGGTCTCCGGACGGTCGGCGCTGACTGCTAGACGTGGTCGGGGAGCCAGGGTTCATGGTCGATGGTGGTGCGGATGAGGTCCGAGAGCGCTTCCTGGGACACGGCGTGGACTCCGGCCATGCGTGCGGAGGTGGCGGTCCGGTAGCCGCCTGCGTACCAGACGGCGAGTTGGCGTCGGGTCAGGGTGACCTGCGCTTCGGTGGTCGTGGGGGTGAGTTCGGCGGTGCCGTCTTCTACGTGCAGCGCCCAGCGGCGTGAGGTGTCGCCGGCATCGTTCTCGATTTCGATGGGGACGGTGGTGGTGAGGCCGGTGGGCCAGCCGCGGAGCTGGATGGCCTTGGGGGCATCGAGGATGCGGAGCATCCAGGGGTGCCAGGACTCGGCGGTAGGCCGGTGGTGGCGGAGGCCGTGGAGCAAGGTGGGGTAGGGCGGGAGGGCGCCGCGGCGGAATGTGACGGTGCGGGCGCGGGTGTTGTGGCGCCCGAGGAAGGCGAGCATGGCGTGGGTGGCCGGCTGGTCGGCGGCCCAGAAGTCGTGGACGATCAGCGTCATGCCGTGGCGCTCGTGGCGTTGGGTCGTCAGGGTGAGCAGGCCGGCGGTGGGCAGGCCGGGGCGGGCAAAGCGGTAGGTGGTGAGGTTGCTCTTCGCCTCCTTCCACCGGGTCCACCAGGCGGGGCGGTGGACGGGTCCGTTCCACTGCCGGGCGAGCCGGTGCTGGAGGGTGGCCGCTTCGTCGCTGAGCCCGTGTTCGACCTCGAAGTCCTCGCCAGTGAAGGACTTCTTGAGGTCGTCGGTGGCCACGGCCCAGGCGAGGACGTCGACCGGGGCCTCCCAGCCGAGTCGGCGTGCGTAGCCGGTGGAGGAGGTGCTGATCGTGGAGATGGCCGCGCCTTGGTCGATGAGGGGGCGCAGGCGCTCTGTGGTCATGCGGGTGGCGAGGTGGTCTCCGCGTTCCTCTGGGGCTACGCAGCCGTCGCCGAGGCAGGCGCTGGGGACGGGTGCGCCGCCGAAGAACTGGTTGACGAGGAGGCCGAGGCCGCCGGCGACGACGCGGCTGCCGCGGAGGGCGACTTGGAGGTCGGCCTGGTTGCGGAGGTGGGTGATGTCCTGGAGGGGGTGGCCGTAGGCGCGGGTGGCGAGTTGGTCGTACTGCTGCCACAGGGCGTCATCGGCCGGGGCGAAGGTCAGCTGTGGGCTCATGGTCGCCTTCTAGTAGTTGGTGGCGTCGCGGACGGCGTCGGCATCCAGGGGGACCAGGAAGGTCCGATTGAAGGCCATGACGTCGGTGCCGGTCTGGTTGTGCGCGGTGGTGTGGCAGGTGATGACGCCGTTGCCGGGGCTGCTTTCCGAGGCGCGGCGGGTGAGGATTTTGGTTTCGGCGTAGAGGGTGTCGCCGATGTGGACGGGGGCGGTGAAGCGGACGCGGTCGACGGCGAGGTTGGCGGTGGTCAGGCCGCTGATGCTGCGGACGGTCATGCCGGCGACGAGGTTGAGGGTGACGCCGGAGCAGACCAGGATCTGGCTCCATTTGGTCTGGCTGCTGTAGTGGGCGTCGGTGTGGATGGGGGCGACGTTGCCGCTCAGGGCGGCGCCGAGGAGACTGTCGAGTTCGGTGACGGTCCGGCCGGGCCGGTGCTCGATGACCAGGCCGGGGGCGAGTTCGCGGTAGGAGAGGCCGACGTTCTCGCGGATCCGGTCGTCGTCGAGGGCGCGGTAGCCGCGGGGCAGCGCGGTGCTCATGAGGTTCGGTCCGCGTCGGCGACCAGCGCGCGGGCGCGGTTGAAGAAGGGGGTGCCGCGCATGTGTCCGTCGACGGTGGTGACCGTACCGCCGCTGGCGTCGGCGGCCGCGACGATGGCGCGGGCTTCGGCGATCTCCTGGGCGGTGGGGGTGAACACGTCGTCGATCACCTGCACGTGACGGGGGTGCACGCAGCCCTTGCCGTAGAAGCCGAGCTCCTTGGCGCGTTCGGCGTCTCGGCGCAGGGCGTCGGGATCGTCGATTTCCCAGGTGGGGGCGTCGATGGCGGGGATGTTCGCGGCCGTGGCGGCGTTGATGAGGGCCGAGCGGGCGTAGTGGAGGGCGTCCCAGCCCAGGCCGCAGCGGACGGAGGCGGCGTAGTCGGCGGAGCCGAAGATGACGCCGCCGAGGCGGGGTGCGCGCATGATCTCGGGCAGGTGGTCGAAGGCGCGGGGGCTTTCGACCAGAGCCCAGATGTCGGGGGTGTAGCCGTCGGCGTCCAGGGCGGCGGCGACCAGCTCGACGTCGCGGGCCGCTTCCACCTTGGGGACCACGATCAGGTCGGGCCGGGCGGTGTAGGCGGCGAGGGCGACAAGGTCCTTGATGCCGTCGAGGGTCGTGAGGCCGTTCATGCGGATCCCGAGCGTGCACGGCGGGTCGGCGGGGGTGAAGAAGGCTTCGGAGGCGGTGCGGGCGCTCTGCTTGTCGTGCAGGGCGACGGAGTCCTCGATGTCGACGACGGCGACCGAGGCGCCGCAGGTGCGGGCCGCTTCGAAGCGGTCGGTGCGCAGGCCGGGGGTGATGATCCAGGCCCGTCCGGGCCGGCGGCTGGTGTGGGTCATGGGGAGGTCTACCTTCCGTTGCGCTTGGTGGTGATGAGGAGGTCGAGCTGGCCGAGGGTGGCGGCGTCCTTGATGTCGCTGTCGGTGATGTCGATGCCGTACCGGTCGGCGAGCAGGACGGAGAGTTCGACGACGGCGAGGGAGTCGAAGCCGGCGTGGTCGAGGCTGGCGTCGTCGGTCAGCTGGCCGGCGGGCAGCTTGAGGTCGTCGGTCAGGATGCGGGCGAAGTCGCCGGTCATGCCGGGGCTCCTTCCAGGCGGCGGGTGCGGGTGAGGTCGGGCCAGGTGAGGGTGAGGGCGCCCCAGGTCAGTCCGGCGCCGAACGCGGTGAGCAGGGTGCGGTGCCCGGCCTCCAGGCGGCCGTCGGCGCGGGCCCGGTCCAGCAGCAGGGGGATGGAGGCCGCGCCGGTGTTGCCGACCTCGGCCACGTTGCCGAGCTGTCGGTCCTCGGGGATGCCGAGCTGGCGGGCGACGAAGGAGGTGATTCGGTGGTTGGCCTGGTGCGGGACCAGCCGGTCGACGTCGCCGAGGTCCCAGCCGGCAGCGGCGGCGGCCTGCCGGGAGGCGGCGGCCATGCGGTCGACGGCGTGGCGGAAGACGTCCGCTCCGTCCATGTGGAGGGCGCCGGGGTGGTCGGCGCGGATCAGGTCCGCGCCGGTGCCGTCGCTGCCCAGCACGACCGGGCCGAGCGCCCCCGGTTCGCCTGCGGTGCCGTGGCGGAGCAGCAGGGCGCCGGCGCCGTCGCCGAACAGGGGGACGGTGGTGCGGTCGTCGGGGTGGGGGAGGCTGGCCAGGCGGTCCGCCCCGATGACCAGGACCGTGCGCGCGGTTCCGGCGGCGATGAGTCCGGCGCCGGTGGCCAGGGCGTAGAGGAAGCCGGTGCAGCCGGCGGCGAGGTCGAAGGCGGGGATGCCGGTGAGCCCGAGGCGGGTGGCGACGGCGGGCGCGGTGGCCGGGCAGCAGCGGTCCGGCGTGGTCGTGGCGAGGACCAGGGCGTCCACGTGCTCCGGTTCGCCGCTGGTCAGGGCCTGGGCTGCGGCCCGCATGGCGAGGTCGGCGGTGGACTGCTCCCGACCGGCGACGTGCCTGCGGGTGATGCCGGTCCGCGAGCGGATCCACTCGTCGGTGGTGTCCAGGCGCGCGGTCAGGTCCTCGTTGGAGACGACGGACGCGGGGAGGGCTGCGCCGACCGCGGCCACCACGGCGGCCCGGGTCATCGCGAGCCCGCCTTGAGCTGCCGGGCGACATCACCGATCAGGTCTTCCTGCCCGGCGACGATCTGCCGCTCCCCGAGAGCGAGGAACAGGTCGATGGCGTCGACGCCTTCGGCGCGAGCGGCCTCCAGGACGGGGCACTTGAACCCGGAGAACACCCCGGCCAGCCCGCCGGCGACCGCGATGGAGTCGATGGACGGCGGGGCCTTCATCAGGTGGTCGGCGGCGGCATCGGCGGCGGACAGGACCTCGCGCAGGCCGATCCCGGTGTCGAAGCCGCGCCGGTCGAGCACGGCCACGAGGGCTTCGAGCTGCGTGTTGCCCGCTCCGGCACCGAACCCGCGGGCGGTCGCGTCGATGACGGATGCCCCCGCCTCCACGGCGGCCAGCGAGTTCGCCACGGCCAGACCCAGGTTGTTGTGGCCGTGGAAGATGACCGGGACGTCCACGGCCGAGGCGATGGCCTGGACCCGCTCAATCACGTCGCCGGGGAGGTAGTGGCCGGCGGAGTCCATGATGCCGACGGCCTGCGCGCCGTACTTCGCCATCAGGGCGCACTGCTCGGCCAGGCGCTCGGGGCTGGCCATGTGGCTCATGAGCAGGACGCCCTGGGCTTCGGCGCCGAGGGCGCGGGCCGTACCGAGGTGGCGTTCGGTGACGTCGGCCTCAGTGCAGTGCGCGGCGATCCGTACGACGTCAGCGCCGAGGTCGACGGCGGCCGTCAGGTCCTCGGAGGTGCCCCAGCCGGGGGCCATGAAGACGCCCATCTTCGAGGAGGTGAGGGCCTCGCGGACGGTGGTGAGCATCGTGGCGTCGTCGAGGAGGGCGCGGCCGATCTGGAGGCTGGAGGCGCCCAGGCCGTTGCCGTGGCCGACTTCCACAACCGGCACCCGGGCCGCGTTCGCGGCGGTGGCGTAGGCGCGGAGCTGGCCGGCGTCGAGCCGGTGGCCGACCGCGTGGTGCCCGTCGCGCAGGGTCGGGTCGTGGATCAGAACGGAGGGCCGAGGGTCGTTCGGCGTGCTGTTCACGGGCGTGGTTCCCTTCATCTTCATCGGGAGGCGGCGGCCGACTGCTCCGCGAGCAGGACGGCGGCGGCGTTGATGATGTCGACGCTTCCGGCGTGGTGGGGCAGGTGGCGGCCTGAGGGGGTCACTTCCACCGCGACCTGGATCCGGCCGGGGTCCACCGCGAGGGAGGCCACCTTGAACCCGGGCACGTACGCGCGCACCGCCTCGGCGGCGGCCGCGATGCTCGTGCGCACCGGTGCGGGACGGAAGTTGTCGGCCAGGACGGTCATGGCCACCCGGAACGGCGGGGCCGGCCGGGCGGGGCTGATGTTCACCATCACCTTCACCTCCCGGGCGCCGGTGAACGTCCGGATCGCGGCCGAGGTGGTGGCGATGTACTGGTCGAGGTTGAGGCGGGTGGCCGGACCGGCGCTCGCGCTCGCCCCCGTGGAGACCACCTCGATGTAGGTGGGGGTGCAGCGCTGGGCGATGGCGTGGAGGACCGGGATGGATGCCTGTCCGCCGCAGCTCACAAGGTTCAGGTGCCGGTGAGCCGCCGAGCGGTGCCCTTCGAGGCCCGGCACGGTGACCGTGCCCAGACCCGTGGGGGTCAGGTCGATCAAGGTGGTTCCGGTCGGCCGCAGCGCTGCCCAGTGCTCGGCATGGCTGTCGGCGTTGGTGGCATCGAAGACGACATCGAACGCCCCGGCCTCCACCACGGCGCGGACACCGCCGGCGGTCGTGGGAAGCCCCATCTCCGCCGCCCGGCGCAGGCCCAGACTGTCGCGGCGGCGCCCTGCCACCAGGGCCAGCTCCAGCTTCGACGACCGGGTGATCTTGCCTGCGAGGTCGATCCCGATCAGACCCGCGCCGAGTACGGCGACGCGCCTTCGTTCTTCAGCAGCCATCGGCCGCTCCTTCGGTCAAGAGAGAAGGGTGTGGGTGCGCAGAGAAGCGGTGCCGGGCCGGTTACCGAACGCGCAGCTCGACCGGCGGCAGGTGCAGCGACTGGGCCCGGACCGTGCTCCCGGCTTCCAGCGGGAGGCTCGCGTGCAGGGCGCCGGCCAGGACCAGCTGACCGGCCCGCAGGCCGTCACTGAAGCGGTGCAGTCTCGCGGCGAGCCAGACCAGGACGAGCAACGGGTCGCCCAGGACCGCCCGGCCCTCGCCCGTGGCGACGGCGGTGCCGTTGACGCTGACGACGACCGGCTCGGCCGCCAGGTCCATGTCCGCGTCCAAGGGCACCATGGGGCCGGTGACCACCCGCCCGCACGAGGCGTTGTCCGCGATGCTGTCCGCGATGGTGATCTGCCAGCCGGTGAACCGGGTATCGATCACCTCCAAAGCGAGGAACACCTCCTTCACCGCCGCCCGCGCCTCTTCCAGAGCGACGCCGGGCCCGTACAGGTCGCTGCCGAGGCGGAAGGCCAGTTCCGCCTCCACCCGCGGCTGCATCAGCACGGAGCGGTGCACGGTGCTGCCACTGGCCAGCACCATGTCGTCCAGAAGGACACCGGAGTCCGGCTCGTCCACGCCCGCCTGCTCCTGGATGGCCTCGGAGGTGGCACCGGCCTTGTGACCGACGACGCGGGCACCGGCCGCCACGCGCCGTGCCACGGTGGCCGCCTGGATGCGGTAGGCGGTCTCCAGCCGCAGGCCGGGCCGGCGCCGGGTCAGCGGCTCAACCGGCACGTTCTCGTACTCCGCCGCCAGCAGCGCCGACGCGGTGGCGGCGATCCAGCGGTCATCAGGCTCATCCATGAGATCCCTCCCAGGGCATGGGGCATCCATACGGCTCGCGGACGTGGGCACGGGAGCAGATCCGGGGCGGCGCTGATACGGCTGCCGACCGCCGGGCTCGGGCCTGATGAAGAGTCAACCGCCAGGTGCCCCACAGCGGTACGGTGGCGGGCAGGCCAAGCGGTATATCGCGTATATCAGGCAGGTGCCCATGACCACGCGCACGCCGAACGACCAGCTCAAAGCCCTCGTCGCGGAATCCGGCCTCACCTACGAGGCGCTGGCCAAGGCGGTCTGCGCTGTCGCGGCCGAGTGCGGCACACGCTTACGCACCAACAAGTCCAACATCGAGCACTGGATCGGCGGCTCCGCACCCCGCGGGGACACCCCCCGCTTCCTCGCCGTCGCCCTCTCCCGGCGCCTGGGCCGCCTCCTGACCCCCGCCGACCTCGGACTGCCCTCCACAGCCGAGGCCGAAAGTGACACCATCGGACTGTCCCTCGGGGACGACCCGCTGGATGCCCTGCTGCCCATGTGGAGGTACGAGTTGGACCGCCGCCGCTTCCTGACGGCCTCCGCCTACTCCGTGGCCGCCGCCGCCCTGCCCCTGACCCACGTCCAGGACATTGCCGCCCGCACCGCCGCCGCGCGAACCGGCCACACCGTGGGCATGGCCGAGGTCGCCGCCGTCCGCGACATGATCAACGCGTTCTCCGAACTCGACGAACGCCACGGCGGACAGCACGGCCGCAGCGCCCTGGTCACCTACCTCCGCGACGACGTCGCCCCGCTGTGCCGGGCCCGGTTCCGCACCGACGAGGTCCGCCAGCACATGCTCTCCGCCGCCAGCCGCGGCGTGCACCTGCTGGGCTGGAAGTCCTACGACGTCGGCCAGCAGGGCCTCGCCCAGCGCTACTACCTCCAGTCCTACGCCCTGGCCGTCGAATCGGGCCTTCGCGGACACGACGGGTTCGTGATGCGCACCATGGCCATGCAGGGCCTCAAGCTCCACCGTCCCGAGCACTGCCTGGGCCTGGCCGAGACCGGCCTGAACCGGGCCAAGGGGCACGTCGACGCCCAGACCGAAGCCCTCTTCCGCGTCGTCCACGCCCACACCCTCGCCAAGAGCGGCAAACACCGCGCCGCCCTGGCCGCCGCCGAGCACGCCCGCAACCTGCTGACCGGCGCACCCGGGGACGAGGTGCCGTTCTGGGCGCTGGCCTGGGGGCCACCGGCCGCATCCGTATACTCCCGCACCGCCAAGGTCCACGAGACCCTCGGGGACCACCGCGCCGCCGCCGAGCAGTACGCGCTGGCCGCCACAGCACGCCCGTCCTCCACCTACGCGCGAATCGTCGCCCTGGACTTGGTCGCGGGCGCCGAGATGCACCTCAAACGCGGCAGCATCGAGCAGGCGTGCGCCACCTGGCACCGGGCCATCGACCACATGGGCGGCGTCCGCTCCGTCCGGACCCGCAAGGCCGTCTCCCGTATGCGGGGGGACCTCGCGCGGTTCCGGGCCCGCGGCCTGCGCTGCGTCACCGACCTTGAAGACCGCGGCCGTGACTTCCTCGCCACCACGTGATCAAGCCTCGGGCCGGCCCCCGCCGTTGGCATACCGGCCCACGACCGCCGCCAGGTAATCCGCCTGCGGCACCAGGCCGGCCAGATCGTCGGCCGTCCGCACCAGCGTGATTGCGTCGAACTCGGGCTCCCGGCCGGCCGCCCGCTCTGCCGCCACCCCCGCCGCGAACCTCATCCTCAACTCCGTCTCCGGCAGGGCCGGGGCAAGGTAGGTCAGGCCAACACTGGCGTTCTCGCCGCGGGTGGCGAGCCACAGCCGCAGCACCTCCGGATCGGCCTCCACACCGATCTCCTCGGCCAGCTCCCGCGCCGCCTGCCGCCTCAGCGCTCCTTCGTCCAGCACCTCGCCGTCCCGAGGCGGCTCCACCGAGCCGCCCGGCAGCTGCCACCGACCAGGCGCGGCCGTCACCCGCGACATCCTCCCCACGACGGCCCTGCCGTCGGTCGTGGTCGTCGGCTGGACCACGTTCACGAACAATGACGGCAACGCCCGGCCCCCGCGAACCCGACGCAGCGCATAGTGGCGGTACGTCACCGCTGCCCAGCGCAGGAACAACGTGCCCGGCGCAGTCCCCTCCCGCCGAAGTTCCGCGCACCCCACCACCGGGCCGTCGAACAGCGCCGGATTGGCTGCGACCGCCCTCTCCCACACCAGGTCCCGGGCCGCTTCCAACTCAGCGGACAAGACAGGCGGTTCGCCTTCGGCCAGATGAAGGCAGCACGCGTTGAACAGCTCGATCTCCGCCACCCGGCCAGCGTAGGGGAGCCAGCGGCACGTCGCTGCCAAGCAGGGCGCAGCCGGGCGAGTTCTCCTGGAACGGTCGAACGGGCTGGGGGTAGCTCCCCAGCACGCCGGCGCGCCGCCCGGGCCCCAGAGGCTGCCGTCCCCCATGATCGCCAGCGAGGCCTGCGGCGCGGCGATCCGGTGCGCCATCGCCAGCACGTCCGGACCGCTCATCCAGTCTCTCTGAACTAAGACCGTGTCCTATGTGGTGAGGCGGACGAGTCGCTTGTAGCAGCACAGGGCTGCGGCGAGACCGAGAAAGGCCAGGTAGTTCCGGGGGTTGCGTTCATAGCGGGGACTGAGCCGGCGGTAGCCGGACAGCCAGGAGATGGTCCGCTCGATGACCCACCTTCGCCGGCCCAACCGTTCGCTGGACTCGATGCCTTTACGGGCGATCCGCACGCCGATGCGCTTGCCGCGTCACCATTTCCGCAGGTGAGGCACGTCGTACGCCTTGTCCGCATGGAGACGTTGGGACTTGAAGCAGCGGCCGCGGTGGGGGTCGTGTCTCGTTTGGTGACCGGCCACCATCGGCTTCAGCCCTTCGCTGTCGTGGACGTTCGCGGCGGAGACGCCGACGAGAAGGGGCAGTCCGTTCGCGTCCGACAGGATGTGCATCCTGGAACCCGGCTTACCCCGGTCCACGGGGCTCGGACCTGTGTGGCCGCCCCCTTTTTAGCGCGCACGTGGGCGGAGTCGAGGATCACGCGGGAGGCGTCGATAAGCCCTGCGTCGTCGAGCCGGTGCAGGATCGCTTCGTGCAGTCGGCCCCAGACCCCGGCCCGCGACCAGATCAAGAACCGGCGGTGGGCGGTCGACTTCGAGATCCCGAAACACGGCGGCAGGGCCCGCCAGGAACAACCGCTGACCAACACGTAGATGATCGCAGCGAACAGCGTCTCATCAGGCGTGTCCTGCGTCCCACCGCCCTGTGGCCGCACCTTCGACGGCGGGATCAACGGCTTCACGATCTCCCACAGTCCGTCCGGAACAATCCAACTCCACGTACCCCGCCCCATACGCTAACCAACGAGAGATCACCACATAGGACACGGTCTAAGACGTCGTTTCTGATGGCTCTTGGACGGTGTCGCGGAGCCAGATGACGATTGCTGCGACGGTGACGGTGCCGTTGAAGATGTAGTCGCGTTTGTCGTACCTGCTGGCCACCGCGCGGTGCTGCTTCCACTTGCTGACGCAGCGCTCGACGGCACTGCGGCGGCGGTACTGCATCTTGTCGAAGGCTGGAGGACGTCCGCCGGCCTGGCCCTTGCGCTGGCGGTTGGCCCGCTGGTCCTCGGGCTGCGCGATGGTCGCCTTGATACCCCGCCTTCGCAGGTAAGCACGGTTGTCGTAGCTGGAGTGCGCCTTGTCACCGCGGACACGATCCGGACACGGCTGCGGGGCCGACCCGACCCACGCCGTCGGATCCGCAGGCCCTCCAGCGCGGGGATGAACATGGGGCTGTCGCCTCGCTGGCCTGGAGAGGTCTGCCAGGTCAAGGGACGAGCCCGATCATCGGCCAGCAGATGGACCTTGCCGGTCAGTCCGCCTCGCGAGCGCCCCAGCGCCTCACGCCCCTCTGTGTCCACACGCGCACCGCCCCCTTTTGCGGAAAGTCCCGCGGTGGCCGACGACGCGCACCGGCCGCGTGCTGGTGAGCCCGGCAGGACGTGGAATCGATGGTCACCGCCCACTCCCGACGACGCGGCACACCTTCCTTCTCGACGTCCTTGGCCAGGGTCCCGTCGGGGTCGGTGGCGTCTGCCTCGATCTGTAACTCGGTCAGGATTTGCTGCCAGGTTCCGTCAGCTGACCAGCGGCGGTGGCGTTCGTAGACGGTCTGCCAGGGGCCGTACCGTTCAGGCAGGTCCGGCCAGGGAACACCGGTACGGGCCCTGAACAGCACCCCGTTGACCACTATGCGGTGATCGGCCCACTGCCCGCCAGGCTTGCCATTGACGGGCAGTAAAGCTTTGATCTTCTGCCACTGCGCGTCCGTGAGCTCATGTCGCCGCACCATATGACGCAACTGCCCAGCCAGAGCACTGATCCACCACCCCAGCAAGAGCCATCAGAAACGACCTAACGCCGTTCGCTGCCCGCCAGACCGCTGCCGCTGCCGTTGCCACTGCCGCTGTCACTGCCGGCTTCCTCGGCGGCGCCGTCTTCCTTGGCGCCCCCGTTGTCCTTGGTGCCACGGCTGTCGCTGGCACCCTCCGGCTCCCGGCCCTCGGGGGCCGGGCTGCCGCTCACGGCGTCCGCGTTCCCGCCGCGCTCCGCCGCCGGTTCACCGCCGGTGCGGTGGCGGGTGGCGATGAGGTAGGCCAGGGAGGAGAGGATCAGGGCGGCCGAGACCCAGTCGTTCAGGCGCAGCCCCAGGAAGTGGTTGGCGTGGTCGATGCGGAGGGCTTCGATCCAGACGCGTCCCGCCGCGTACGCCAGGACGTAGGTGGCGAAGAGCCGGCCGCGCGGGAACCGGTAGCGGCGGTCCAGCCAGAGCAGCAGGGCCATGACGCCGATGTCCCACAGGGATTCGTAGAGGAAGGTCGGGTGGTAGAAGGCGACCGTGGGGCTGTCCGGCGGCCGGTGGGCGGGGTCGATCAGCAGTTTCCACGGCAGACCGGTGGGCGCGCCGTAGAGCTCCTGGTTGAAGTAGTTGCCCCAGCGGCCGATGCCCTGGGCGAGGACCAGGCCGGGGGCGACCGCGTCGGCGAAGTCGGCCAGTTTGATCCCGCGGCGGCGGCACCCCAGCCAGGCACCGAACGCGCCCAGCGCGACCGCACCGGGGATACCGAGCCCGCCGTTCCAGACGTAGAGCGCCTCGATGGGGTGCTTGCCCGGTCCGAAGTACAGCTCCGGGTCGGTGATCACGTGGTACAGCCGGCCGCCCAGCAGTCCGAACGGCACCGCCCACATCGCGATGTCGGCGACCTCCTGCGGATCCCGGCCACGCGCCGCCCACCGGCGCTGCGACAGCCACACCGCCACGAAAATGCCGAGGAGGATGCAGAGCGCGTACGCGCGGATGGGCACGGGGCCCAGGTGCCAGACCCCTTGGGAGGGGCTCGGCAGATACGCCAGGTTCATACGGTCGACCGTTCTCACGGCGGGCCCGGCGATCTGCCGGGAGGGACGGGCCCGAGGTTACATCGGACACCGAAATTCCACCCAGGATGACCGGTGGACGCCGTGGGTAAAGTGCCCACCATGCCCCCGCAGTCACCTTCCCACCTCCCTGCACACCGGACGGGGAGTGCCACGGATTCCCGTCTGCTGACCGAGGCCGTCACCCGCCTGCGCCGCGCCCTGCGCGCCTCGATCCGCACCGACTACCCGTGGGAGACGCTCCCCATGGCCCAGGTCGAGCTCCTCCAGGTGCTCGCCGAACACTCACCGGCCCGCATCGGGGACCTGGCGGCCCGCCAGCGCCTGGCCGCCAGCACGGTCAGCGGCCTGATCGGGCAGATGATCAGCGCCGGACTGGTCGCCCGCGGTGTCGATCCCGCGGACCGCCGCGCTTCCGTCGTCACCCTGACCGAGGCCGGCCGGGAGCAGCTCACCGCCTGGACCCGCGCCCACGAGAACCGGCTGGACGCCGCGCTGGAGTCGCTGGACGAGCCCGACCGCACCGCCGTCCGGGCCGCGCTGCCCGCCTTGTTCCGCGTCGCCGAGTTCCTGGAGGAGGGCGCGGGCGGGGAGTGACGGCGGGGGCGGCGGGGACAGCGATGACGGCGGGCCGGGACCGGTGAGCGCCGTGCCGCGGGGCCGGCCGCCGTCCGGCCCACCCATCGGGTACCAAATATTTCGGTACCCGATGTAATGTGGTAAGGGAAGGAGGCGGCGGCACCCACGGCTGCCCCTGGACCCGACCGACGTCTTTCCCACAGGGGGACGCTGTGACTGGCCGAAGCACCGGTAGCACGCTGCGTCGCCGCCTGGTTCCGGCGGCCCTGACCACCGAACGTCCGCGCCCGGAGCGGATACGCCGCCGCCCCGGAGCCTGGTGGCTGGCCATCGCCACGGTGTGCTTCGGCGCCTTCATGGGCCAGCTCGACGCCAGCATCGTCACCCTCACCTACACCGGCCTGCGCCAGGAATTCGGAGCGCAGCTGGCAGCCGTGGAGTGGGTCTCGCTCGCGTACCTGCTCACCCTCGTCGCCCTGCTCATCCCCGCCGGCAGACTGGCGGATGCGCACGGCCGCAAGCTGTTCTACCTGTACGGGTTCGTCGTCTTCACCGCCGCGTCCGCCGCCTGCGGACTGGCACCCTCGCTGGGCACCCTCATCGGGTTCCGGGTCCTCCAGGCCGCCGGTGCGGCGATGATGCAGGCCAACAGCGTGGCCCTGGTCGCCACCAGCGCACCGCGCGGGCGGATGCGCACCGCCCTGGGGGTCCAGGCCGCCGCCCAGGCACTCGGCCTGGCGCTGGGCCCCACCGTCGGCGGGGCGCTGGTCTCCACCCTGGGCTGGCGCTGGGTGTTCGGCGTCAATGTTCCGGTCGGCGTGCTCGCCCTGGTCGCCGGCCACTACCTGCTCCCCCGCACCCGCAGCAGACAGCACACCACGGGCTTCGACCGGTCCGGTTTCGTCCTGCTGTCCGTGGCCACGACCGCGGGACTCCTGGGCGTCTCGGCGGCCTCCGGTCTCCCCGTGCCGGGGTGGGCGGTCGGTTGCCTGTTCGCGCTCAGCGCCGCTTCGGGCTGGGCCTTCGCCGTCCGGCAGCGACGCGCCGCGGCGCCGCTCCTCGATCTGTCACTGCTGCGCCGGCGGGCGGTCTCCACCGGCCTCCTCGGCGCGCTCAGCGGCTACCTGGTGCTCTTCGGTCCCCTCGTCCTCGTCCCCGTCGTCCTGGGGCAGGCGGGGTACTCGGAACTGACCGCGGGGGCGGTGCTCACCGCGCTGCCGGCCGGTTTCGCGGCGGCGGCCACGACAGCGGACCGGCTCCTGCCGCCGTCCCTCACCGACCGCGGCCGGTGCCTGCTGGGCGCCGCGCTCTGCACAGGCACCCTCGCCGCACTGCTCACCACCCCGTTCACCCCTGCCTGGCTCGCCGTACTGCTCGCCCTGCTGGGACTGGGACTGGGCACCTTCACCCCGGCCAACAACACACTGATCATGAGCGCCGTCCCCACCGCCTCCTCCGGGACCGGCGGCGGACTGGTCAACATGACCCGCGGCCTGGGCACCGCGCTCGGCGTCGCCCTCGTCACCCTCGCCCTCCACCTGGCCCCCGCCGGCGCCCCCCTCGACGGCCCCCGGTGGGCACTGCTCGTCCTGCTGGCCGCCGCCGCGCTCACCCTGCTCGCCGCCTGGCTGAGCCCGGCGCCACGGGGGATGCGGCACCCTCGGCCGTGACCGGGCGCGAGCGCTGGTGGGCGCCGACCGACCGCTCGGCCACCGCCGATATTCACTGCCGTAGGGCAGCCGACACCGGCAAGATCGGCGCATGCCCCTTGCTCGCGTCTCACCGGACGTCTCCCTCGCGTACGAGACGTTCGGCGACCCCGCCGACCCGCCCGTCCTGCTGGTGATGGGATGCGGCGCGCAGCTGCTCGCCTGGGACGAGGACTTCTGCCGCGCACTGGCCGACCGCGGCCGCTACGTGATCCGTTACGACAACCGCGACTGCGGACTGTCCACCACCTTCGACGCGCACCCCGTCGACATGGGCCGGTTCATCGCCGCCGTGAGCGCCGGAGACCTTGCCTCCGCCCAGGCCATGGTGCCTTACACGCTGGCTGACATGGCCGCCGACGGACTGGGCCTGCTCACCGCCCTCGGCATCGAACGGGCCCACGTGGTCGGGTCCTCGATGGGCGGAATGATCGCCCAGCGGATGGCCATCGCCCAGCCGGCCCGCGTGCTGACCCTGACCTCCATGATGTCCTCCACCGGTGAACCCGCCTACGGCCGGCCCACCCCCGAGGCGGAAGCGGTCCTCCTGGCGCCGAAGCCGGCGGACCGCGCGGGCTACCTCGCAGCGGCCGAACGCGAACTGGTGTGGGCCTCCAGGCGCTACGGCGACCCCGCGGCCCTGCGCGAACTGGCCGCCGCCGGCTACGACCGCGCGTACTACCCGGCCGGCATCGCGCGGCAACTGGGCGCGATGCTCCTCGACGGGTCGCGCGCGCAGGCGCTCCGGACGCTCCGGGTGCCCACGCTGGTGATCCACGGCTCGGACGACGCGCTGATCACCCCGAGCGGCGGCGAACGCACCGCCGCCCTCGTCCCCGGAGCACAGCTCATGCTGATCCCCGACATGGGCCACGACCGGCCGCGCGCCCTGTGGCCCCGGCTCCTCGACGCCCTCCAGGCACACACGGACTGACCGCGGCGGCCGGGCGCAGCGCGGGAGCGGGGCTCGGCCCCCGCGACCGTGCCGGGGTCACGCCCCGTCAGGCCCGTCGAGGAACCGCAGCAACACGGCGGCCTCCTCGCGGAGCGTGGCGGCCCGGTCGGCGTGCGCGGGCGCCGTCAACTGCGCGGCCGCGGCCAGTCGTTCCTCGACCTCGGCGCGCACGATGGCCACCTCGGCGCCCTCACCGAGCTCACGCCGCGCGACGTCGGTGGTGCCGACGCCGACCGGCGAGTGCTCCAGGGCCGCACCGCGCCGCGCGGACGCGTCCACGGGCACCGCCTCGGCGTTGTCCAGTGCGGCGAGCGTCGAACGCAAGGCACTGACCGCGGCCTTGTCTCGGGCTCGCATCGCTTCCGGCAGCGCGTGACGCATACGAAGACGTAGGGACATGCCGGTGACCTTATGGGCGTTCCCCCGGCCCGACAACGGGATATCCCCGTGCGCGGCCCCGGCCGGACCGCACCTCCGCTCCCCCTCCCCCTCCCCCGAAGGAGCCACCCCCGCTCCCCCGACACAGCGATGCGCGGCCGCGCCCGGGCCTGAGAACGTTCGGCGACCGGCGCAGACCGCTTCCTGAACGGCCGGCGCCGGCACGGCCGTTGCGCCACGCCACCGCCCGGCCCCGGAAAGGACATCGTGAAACCCACGCCCACCCCGCTCACCGGCATACCCGCCTCCCGGCCCGCGAGGATCGGGGCGGCCGCCTGGCTCGTCGCCACCGCGCAGTTCCTCCTCGTCCAAGTGGTCGTGGGAGCTGCCTGGCCCACGCCGTACAGCTGGGCCGGGAACAACATCAGCGACCTCGGCAACATCCACTGCCGGATGTGGGACGTCTCCCGCCCGCGCTACGTCTGCTCACCGCTGCACGACGCGATGAACCTCTCCTTCGCCGTGCACGGGGTGCTGCTGCTCCTCGGCATCCTGGCGACCGGCGCCCACTGGGGCCGCAGCCGGCTGTCGCTCTGTGCCCGCGTTCTGCTTGCCGCCGGCGCCGGCGGATGGGTCCTGGTCGGCTGCGTCCCCGCGGACGCCGATGAGAACCTCCATGTCCTGGGCGCGTTGCTCATCATGGGGCTGGGCAACCTCGGGCTCGTCTGCACCGGATTCCTCCCGGGGAATGCGCTGTTCGGAAGGTTGCGGCCGGTCAGCGTCTTGCCGGCGGCCGCCGCGGTCCTCGCGGCGTGGCTGTTCTTCGGTCAGCACGATCCCGGGCTCGGGCTCGGCAGCCTGGAACGCATCGCCGCCTTCGCGGCCGACGCCTGGACCGTCGTCATGGCCCTCGCCCTCTTGCGCACCCCGCGGGCGGCCGGCGCGCCCTGACCGCCGCCGAGCCACCACCACCCCGCACCCGGCCGTGACGTGCCTCACACACTCCCCGTGTCACATCCAGGCCGCCCGCTCCCATCTGGTGGGCGTCAGTGAGCGAGCCGAGGAGGACGGAACGATGAACGTACGGCAGGAACGCGGCACGGCGGCCGCGGCGCACCGCGTGGTGATCCTGGGAGCGGGTTACGCCGGCCTGGCCGCGGCCGTCCAACTCGCGGCCCGGGCCGGGCGGAACGGCTCGGTGCGGGTGACGGTGGTGAACGCGCAGGAGCGGTTCACCGAGCGCCTGCGGCTGCACATGGCGGCGACCGGCCGGCAGCTCGCCGAGCTGAGCATCCCCGCCTTGCTGGCGGGCACCGGGGCGCAGTTCGTACAGGGTTGGGTGACCGCGGTGGACGCGGACGCCCGGACGGTGCGGATCGACGACCGCCAGGCACTGGGTTACGACACGCTGGTGTACGCGTTGGGCGGGGTCGCGGACACGTCCGCGGTGCCTGGCGCGGCGGACCACGCCTACACCCTGGGCGGCGCCCAGGACGCCGAGCTGCTGGCCGACCGGCTGGCGCGGCTCGGCACCGGCACGGTGGTGGTCGCGGGCAGCGGACTGACCGGCGTCGAGTCGGCCGCGGAGATCGCCGAGCGCTACCCGCGGCTGACCGTGGTGCTGCTGGGCAGGCAGGAGCCCGGAGCGGCCATGAACGCGAAGGCGAAGGCGTATCTGGGCGCCGCCCTCGACCGGCTGGGCGTGGCGGTGCGGGCCGGCGTCGAGGTGGTCAGGGTACTGCCGGACGCGGTCGAACTGGCCGGCGGGGAACGCGTCGCCGCCGACGCGGTGCTGTGGACGAGCGGCACCCGCGTCTCACCGCTGGCGGCGGCCGCCGGACTGGCCGTCGACGGGCACGGACGCATCCTCACCGACGCCGCACTGCGGTCGGTGTCGCACCCCGACGTGTACGCGGTCGGTGACGCGGCCGCGATCCGGCAGGGCTACGGCGTCCTGCACGGCACCTGCCAGGGCGGTATGCCGACGGGGGTGCACGCCGCCCTGTCGATCGGCCGGACGCTCCGGGGCAAGCAGCCCAAGCCGTTCCGCTTCGGCTACTACCACACGCCGGTGAGCCTGGGGCGCGGTGACGCCGTGGTGCAGTTCACGCACCCGGATGACAGTCCGCGCCGGATCTGCCTGACGGGGCACCTGGCGGTCCGGTACAAGGAGACGGTGACCGCTTCGCCCTGGCCGACCTACGGCCGTATGAAGAAGATGCCCGCCTCGGGTGCGTTCTGGCCCCGCGGGGGCCGCTTCTCCCGCCTCCGGGAGGTCCGGTGACCACCCCACCGGCCCACCCCGACCAGCAGGTCTTCCACAGCCACCGGCGGCTGCTGTTCTCCGTGGCCTACCGCCTCCTGGGCAGCGCGGCCGACGCCGAGGACGCGGTCCAGGACGCCTGGATCAAGTGGTCCGCCGCGGACCGCTCACAGGTGGCCGACCCCAAGGCATACCTGACCCGGATCGTCTCCAACGTGGCGTTGGAACGGCTGCGTTCCACCCGCCACCAGCGCGAAACGTACGTGGGGCCGTGGCTGCCGGAACCCATCCTCACCGGCCCGGACGCCTCCCAGGCAGTCACGGACGCCGAATCGGTGTCCACGGCGATGCTGGTGGTCCTGGAGACCCTCAGTCCGCTCGAACGCGCGGTGTTCGTGCTCAACGAGGTCTTCGGCTTCCGGCACGCCGAGATCGCCGAGGCGGTGGAACGCTCCGAAGCGGCGGTGCGGCAGGCGGCGCACCGGGCCCGCGCGCACGTGCGGGCCCGGCGGCCGCGGTTCGCCGCCGACCGGTCGCGACAGCGCCAGGCAACCGAGCGGTTCGTCGCCGCCGCGACCGGCGGGGACGTCAACGCCCTGATGGAACTGCTCGCCCCGGACGTCACGCTGTGGACCGACGGCGGCGGCAAGGTCCGCCAGGCACTGCGTCCGGTGGTGGGCGCGGCCACGGTGGCCGCCTGGTTCGCGGCCCTCGGCACCATCACCTACCAGGGCGTCGCCCCCGCAGACATGACGGCCGAACTGGTCGGGATCAACGGCGGCCCCGGCCTGGTGTTCAGCGGCCCGGACCGCGTGATCGCCACCGTGACCTTCGACTTCGGCCCCGACGGCCGCATCACCGCGCTCCACAACATGGCCAACCCCGACAAACTCCGCGCCGTCACCACCGGCACGACGTACGACATCCGGACCCGGTGAGGGCTCGGCGGGGCACCCGGGCACCGGCCGGGCCGACCACGCCCCGAGCGTGCTGCCGCCCCGTCCGGACGCCGGCCCCGCGCTGCGGGGTGCCCGGCCGCCCACCAGCCCCTCGCCGCCCGCGGCTCAGGCGGGCAGCGGGTCCGGGGCCGGGCCCGGAGAGGGGCCGGGCGTAGGAGGCGTCGGGGCGGGCGGGACCGGGTCCGGCTCCGGGCCCGGAGGCGGCGCCGGTACGGGATCGGGGCCTGGCGCGGGGACCGGCCCGGGGGCAGGCCCCGGCTGCGGACCGGGCGGCCCCGGCGCCGGTCCCGGCGTGGGCGGCACCGGATCGGGCCGCGTGGGATCGGCTGCTCCTGCGGACTGCGTCACTGTCATGTCGTCCTCCTTCCCGTCACGTTGCCCCTCCTTCCCCGAGGAAGAGCTTCCCCACCCACCGTACGACGCCTGCCGCCCGGCACCTGGGCACCCGGCCTCGCCGCTCGCCGCCCGGGCCCTTCCTCAGGCTCGGGCGCGGGCGCAGTCCGCCAGGCGGTCGGCATGGGCGAGGACGAGACCGCGCAGTTCGTCGGGGCGCTCGATGACGAACGGCCGGTCGAGTGAGGCCAGTACCGCAGGCAGCCAGTCGAGCCGCTCCACCCGCAGCTCGACCCGCAACCAGCGCTCGGCGGCGGGCGCCTCTGCGGCCGCGCGCTCGTCCCCCTCGCCGTGCTCGTGGTCGTGGACGCGCGCGTGTGCCTGCTCCCGCCCGGGCCCCTCCGCCCCGTCGTCCAGGATCGCGACGGCGGCGGGGAGACGGTCCCTGATGTGGTCAACTGCCGCCTGGATGCGCAGCGTTACCCGATGCCGGTACGCGGCCGTGGCGAACCCTGACAGCACGCGCTCCGCCGGATCGGTGTCGTCCTCGGGTGGCGCGAACGCGCCGGGCAGGGTCCTGGCGTCCGCGATGCGGTCGAGCCGGAAGGTGCGGTCCTCGCCGATCCGGGCGTCCCTGCCCGTGACGTACCAACGGCCCGCGTGCGAGACGATCCCGTAAGCGTGCAGCGTGCGTTCACTGGGCCGCCCGTCGCGGTCGGTGTACCGGAGCGAGACCGGTCGGCGGTGCCGTACCGCATCGGCGAGGGTGAGCAGGACCCCGGCATCCGGAGGGGCGGACCCGCCTGGCCGGTCCGTGAAGGCCAACGACTCCAGGAGCGTGTCGAGCCGGCGGGTGAGGTGCCTGGGGAGCACCCGGCGGATCTTGGCCGCTGCCGTCTCGCTCGCCGTGCGCTCGGCCGTCGCCAGCCCCGCGCGGCGGCCGGCGACCAGGCCGAGCAGGACGGCCAGCGCCTCGTCGTCGCTGAGCATGAGCGGCGGCAAGCGGTACCCGGCGCCGAGCCGGTACCCGCCGTACCGGCCGCGTACCGACTCCACCGGCACCTCCAGGTCCACCAGCTGCTCCACGTACCGCCGGACGGTGCGCCCGTCGACGCCGAGCCGGTCGGAGAGTTCGGCCACGGTCCGGGTGCCGCCGGACTGCAACAGCTCCAGGAGTGTCAGCACGCGGCCGGTGGGACGAGACATGAGCGCAACCTATCGCCAATACAGGACCGATTCTGTCCCCTATTCCTCCTAGCCTGCGGAACGCACGACTTCAGCGCAACCAAGGAGATCCCGTGGACTTCGTCTCGATCCGCATCATCGCCAGCGACGTCGCACGCCTCGTCGGCTTCTACGAGCGCGCCACAGGCATCGCAGCGGTGTGGGCCACCGAGGAATTCGCCGAGCTCAGGACGCCGCACGCCACCCTCGCGATCGCCGGCACCGGCACCGTCCCGCTGTTCGCCCCGGGCTCCGCCCGCCCGGCCGCCAACCACAGCGTGATCGTCGAGTTCCGCGTCGAGGACGTGGACCGCGTGCACCAGAACCTGACCGACCTCGTCAGCGACTTCGTCACCGAACCCACCACAATGCCCTGGGGCAACCGCGCACTGCTGTTCCGCGACCCCGACGGCAACCTCGTCAACTTCTTCACCCCCGTCACCGCGGCCGCGATCGAAAGGGCCAACCGCTGACGGCGGACCCGGTCCACGAGCCGGAGGCTTCCAGCCGCCCGCCGGCCCGGTCCGGACTGGTCCGGTCCGGTCCGGTCCGGCCGGGATTCGCAGGCCAGGACGTCCTTCCTCGCACGCTCCCCACCCTTCGGGTTGCCGAAACGGCAAGAAGCTTTGCCCCACCGGCCGGCGGCACCGCACCGTCTCCCCAGCGGCCCAACTCCCCACCCGGGCCCGCCCCTTGCACCCCGACGAAGAGAGAATCACCATGCCCGCCAGCAGCGACTCCGCCACCTTCTGGGAGCACCACTACACGCACCTCGACGCCCAGTGGGGCACCGGCCCCAACGCGGTCCTGGCCGAACTCGTCGCCGACCTCGCACCGTCCCCCGCCCGGGCCCTGGACCTGGGCTGCGGCCACGGCGGAGACGCGATCTGGCTCGCCACCCGCGGCTGGGACGTCACCGCCGTCGACGTCTCGGCCACCGCCCTGCGGCGGGTCGTCTCAGGCGCCGAGGCCAGCGGCGTGGCCGACCGCATCCACCCCGAACGGCACGACCTGTCCCAGACCTTTCCCGCAGGCGAGTTCGACCTGGTCGCCGCCAGCTACTTCCACTCCCCCGTCGAGATCCCCCGCGCACACGTGCTGCGCCGCGCCACCGCCTCGGTGGCACCCGGCGGACTGCTGATCGTGGTGGAGCACGCCTCGGTGGCGCCGTGGTCCTGGCAGGCGGGCGAGGACGTGCACTTCCCCACTCCGGACGAGGTGCTGGCCGGCCTGCGGATCGGCGACGACTGGCACGTCGAGCGGTGCCACGCCCCCGAACGCACCGCAACCGGCCCCCAGGGCCAGACCGCAACCGTCACCGAGAACGTCCTCGCGCTACGCCGCACGCGCTGAAACCCCGCAGCCCGCAGGCGGTACGCAGAAGGCAGGAGGCGGGCGGGCGCCTACCCCGGGGAAATGCCGGCCGGCCTCGGCATGGCACCGGCCGACCCGCCCGCGCCATCCAGTATCCAGGAGCAATGACCCTTCGACACCCGGTGGACCGGGGTGGCAGCGAACGTGGGCGGTTCGCCGAACTGGCCGAAAGAGCATCCCATTTGACCAGTTCCCCGTTGTTCTTCACGGTGTGCCTCGCCCTGGTCGCCCTCTTCGTTGCCGTCCACCTCGCCCACCTGCCCTTGGACGTGCAGTTGCTGGCCGGGCATTTCCTGTCCGCGGTGACCCTGCTGCTCCTGGCGCTGCTCAAGAATTCCGAGCTCCGGGCGGAACACGCCATCCAACGGAAACTCGACGCGGTGGCGGCCGCCCTGCTGGAGTCCCACGAGGGGCAGCAGGGCGGCAAGGCCGCGGAGGACCTCAGAAAAGCGATCCGCCTGGACGAGGAGACCTGACAGCGGACCTCGGGGAGGCCCCACGGGCCACCCCTGGGCCCGCCGGAGACCTTGCCCGTTTCGGAGACCTTGGCGCGAGATCGTTCGCGGCACGCCCGATACCTGCGGCACGCGGTGCTCTACGGCGTGAGCAGTGCTCTCGCCCGCCCCCGGGATCACCCGAACCCGAGATCACCCGAACAGGGTCAGACGCCAGGAAATGGGGTATTCCACCCAAAAGGGCGAATCCCGCGTGAAAGGAAGGACCTCCCATGACGTCCTCACCGCACTCACACTCCCCCACCATGGGCGGCCACCCCGAACTGGCCGAGATGCGTGACCGGCTCGAACGAACGGCTTCGAGCGGCACCGCCGTGGCGACCGAGGGACTGGTCCTACTGGCCGGTATCTACGCCGCGATATCGCCGTGGATCGTGCACTTCTCGGCCACCGCCGGCAGCCTCACGATCAACAACTTGATCGTGGGTCTCACCGCGGCCTTCATCGGGGCGGGACTGGCACTCGCACCGGTCCGGATGTTCCGGCTGGCGTGGACGCTCGTCCCCCTGGGCGTGTGGCTCATCATCTCGCCCTGGGTGGCGACGGCGACGCACGGCGCCGGGACCGGGGTCATCTGGAACAACGTCGTCACCGGCGCGGTCATCTGCCTGCTGGGACTGGCAACCGCCGGGATGACCATCACCGTGACCCGTGGCGCACGCCACGGACACACGCCACTGACCACACCCCACTGACACACCGGGAGGAGCACCCGGAAGC
>NZ_JALMUV010000015.1 GCF_023155275.1 Streptomyces rhizoryzae | reverse complement strand
CGGCCCCGCCATCGCGGGGCCGCCGCGCCGCCCGCCGCCCGTTGCCGGTGCTCTTTACCGAAGGCCCGCCGAGGACCCCATGGCCCCTGACGCCTGGCTCGCTACGGGCTGCGGCGGCTGGACGGGAGGAGCAGGGCCTTCCCGCTGTAGTCGACGGTGATGTGGCCGAAGCGACTGAGGACGTCGGAGCCCAGCAGGCCCTGGATGCGCGGGCTCCCGTGAGTGGACTTCATGCCGATGACGATGGCCTCGGTCGGGTTGAGGTCGGTCTTGCCGGCCGCCCACCGGCGCAGTTCCACCACCGGCACCTCCTCGGTGCCGGTCACGCCGCTGATGGGCTGGCGCCGGCCGGTCCGCGGCAGCTTCAGTTTCCGCGCGACGTCCTCGTCGACCGCGCTGGAGGAGGCGCCGGTGTCCAGGACGAACCGGAAGGGACCCTCGCCCCGGATGGTCACCGGCACGAACGCGATCACCTGTCTGCCGCTTTTGACGACGGTCAGCGGGACCCGCCCGGCCGCCTGGGACGGGGACCCGCCGGGAGATGCTCCCTTGTCCCCCCTACCGGACGTGTTGCCCAGGCATCCCGCCATGAGCGCGGTCGCCAGACACAGTGCCGCCAGGCCCGTGGCAGCTCCACCGGCCCGACCGGCCCGCGGAGAAGGTGTGCCCATGCCAACAGCTCCTCGTCGCTTCGTCGGGGCGTAGCTGTCACCGCGGCGGCCTGACCCGATCTCCTCTGCGGCCACGAGGACCAGGTATGCCCAGATCGCCGCTGCACGGGGATGCGGGGCGGCGAAATCACCCGGTGAGTGCGCAACGACACCCGAAGCGCTCAAGCCGGCCGCGCTCAGGCCGTCCGCCTGCCGGAGTAGCGGCCGTGCGCGGCGGGGCGGACTCGCGCAGTGTGGTGGGGACGGGACGGGACGGCCGGGCACAGGCCAGGACGAGCGAGTTGGCTTTCTGCGATGGGCTGATCGGTTATGACGGAAGTGCAGAGGTCGTCCGGAGATCCGGCTGCGCCCGCCGACGCAGCACTGCCGGACACCGGGGAAGGGGCCGCGGACGCGTGCTCCCCGGTGAATTCCCACAACGAGTGGGATCCGCTGGAGGAAATCATCGTCGGGCGCCTCGAAGGCGCGACGATTCCCTCCAGCCATCCGGTCGTGACGTGCAACATTCCACGGTGGGCGGCGCGGTTGCAGCGCCTTGCGTCCGGTTTCAAGTATCCGCGCATGCTGATCGAACCGGCGCAGGAAGAGCTCGACCGCTTCGTCGCGCTGCTGGAGTCCCTGGGCGTCACGGTCAGGCGCCCGGACGCCGTCGACCACCGGCAGCGCTACAGCTCCCCGGATTGGTCGTCGCGCGGTTTCTGCAATACCTGCCCCCGGGACAGTCTGCTGGTGATCGGCGACGAGATCATCGAGACGCCGATGGCGTGGCCCAGCCGGTATTTCGAGACCCATTCCTATCGACCGATCCTGAAGGACTATTTCCGGCGTGGCGCCCGCTGGTCGGCGGCGCCGAAGCCGCAGCTGACCGATGCGCTGTTCGAAGCGGATTTCCGGACCCCTGGGAACGGCGAGCCCATGCGCTACATCCTCACCGAGTTCGAGCCGGTGTTCGACGCGGCGGATTTCGTACGGGCGGGACGCGATCTCTTCGTCACCCGGAGCAACGTCACCAACCACATGGGCATCGAGTGGCTGCGGCGCCATCTCGGACCCGGTTACCGCATCCATGAAATCGAGAGCCGTTGCCGCACACCGATGCACATCGATACGACATTTCTCGTGCTCGCGCCGGGCAAGGTGCTGGTCAATCCGGAATACGTCGCCATCGATCGCTTGCCCGACGTACTGCGTTCGTGGGACATCCTGATCGCCCCGGAACCCAACCCGGTCCACGATCATCTGCTCAAACTCACGTCCATGTGCGGGAAGTGGCTCAGCATGAACGTGCTCATGGTCGACGAGAAAAGAGTGATCGTGGAACGCCACCACACCCATATGATGCGCGCACTGGAAAATTGGGGTTTCGAGCCGATCCCCTGCGACCTGCTGCACTACGCGCCATTCGGCGGTTCGTTCCACTGCGCGACGCTCGATATCCGGCGTCGCGGGACGCTCGAATCGTATGTCGATTGAGCGGAGGGAACCCCCAGGTCGTTCCGGTAGCCGACCACGCACACCACCCGGCCTCATGGCCGAAGGAGACCCGATCCGGTTTGCTGAGCGTACTGCTGGCGGTGCTCGCCGCCTTCGCCAACGGTCTGGCCTCGGTGCTGCAACGCCGGGCGGCCCGGGGCCGTCCCGGCGAGGAAAGCCTCAACTGGCGGCTGATCTGGCACCTGCTGCACACCCCGGTGTGGATCGGCGGCGTGGCGTCGGTCATCGTCGCGTTCCTGCTCCAGGCCGTCGCGCTGGCGTACGGCCGCATCTCGGTGGTCGAGCCCGTACTGGTCCTGGACCTGCCGGCGGCGCTGGTGCTGTCCGCGCTGATCTTCCACAGCCGGCTGCGCGCCCGCGAGTGGGGGGCCGTGGCGGTGATGGCCGCGGGCCTGGCCGGGCTGCTGCTCAGCCTGTCCCCCTCCGAAGGCTCCGCCACCGGCGTGGCCGGGCCGGTATGGGCGTTCGCCCTGGCGGCGAATCTGCTCCTGGTCGCGGTCGGGGTGGGCTGGGCGGCAACGCTCGGGCGCGGCGCACGCAAGGCCGCGATCCTGGGGACCACGAGCGGCTGCGGGTTCGGCCTCACCGCGGCGTTGATGAAGGGCATGACCGGCCAGTCGTCCCACGGCATCGCCGACGTGTTCACCACGTGGCAGCTCTACGCGATGATCGTGGCCGGTGCGGGGTCGATGTTCCTGCTCCAGTCCGCTGTGCACGCCGGCCGCCTGCTGGCGGCCCAGCCCGGGCTGTCCATGGCCGATCCGGTGGTCTCCATCCTCTGGGGCGTCCTGGTCTTCGGCGAGAAGGTCCGCGGCGGGATCTTCATCGTCCTGTCCCTCGCGGCGATCGGCGCGGTGACGGCGGGCGTGCTCGTCCTGGCCCACTCTCCGCTGCTGGCCGGCGAGGCGGGCCGGGACGAGACACGTGAGGAAGCCTGAACGTACCCGGCCGCCCGCCTCGGCGTGCCCCGGCAGGAGTGGCGCGCCCCTGCCCGCGAGGCCCTCGCATTCCTCACGGCCCCTTCGCTGTGGGCCGGTTGCTGCGGACTGGCGGGACGAGGGCCTGGAGAGGACGGGCCGCCGTCTGTTTGGATGCCCTGAGGAGAACGGCTTCAGGAGGTAGGAACAGATGGTGTCCACGGCGAGCATGCTCGCGTTCGCGGCGATGTCGCTGCTGGTGATCGCGATTCCGGGACCGAGCGTGCTGTTCGTGGTGGGCAGGGCCCTCGCGCACGGCCGCCGCACGGCCTTGGAGACGGTTTTCGGGAATTTGGTCGGCTCGTACCTGCTGGTGGTCGCGGTGGCATGGGGCCTGGGCGAGCTGGTCGAGTCGTCTGCGGCGCTGTTCACCGGGGTGAAGCTGGCCGGTGCGGCCTATCTCGTCTACCTGGGTGTGCAGGCGTTCCGGCACCGCAAGGAGATGCGCGTGGCCGCCATGGATGCCCCGGCCGGGGGCGAGCGGCGCGGCGGTCTGCGGACGGTGCTGGACGGTATCTTCGTCGGCGTCACCAATCCGAAGGGCATCGTCTTCTTCGCGGCGGTGCTGCCCCAGTTCGTGGAGCACTCGGCGGGCCACCTGCCGCTCCAGATGATGGTGTTGGGACTGGTCCCGATCAGCATCGGCCTGGTCACGGACACCCTGTGGGGCCTGGGGGCCTCGGCGGCCCGTTCGTGGTTCGCCCGCTCGGAACGGCGCCTGTCGATGGTCGGCGGCGCCGGCGGGCTCGCGATGATCGGCCTGGGCGTGACGGTGGCGGCGACGGGCCGGGCGGATTGAGGAAGTCCCCGGGGCGGAGTCCTTCCCCAGCCGCAGGCGGGCACGGCTGAGCGGGAGCGCGGACCGGGACCGGCCGGGCGGGCGGTCGGTCGGGGGAGCAGACGGTCGGCCGGGCTCGGGAAGCTGAGCCGGCCGCCTTGCCCGGCTCGCGTCCCCCTCCCTGCCCCCGGCCGCTGAGACCTGGCCCCTGCACCCTGCCCCAGCCCTGGCCCTTGGCCCCTGGTTCGGTCAAACCCCTGATGCCGTAACGCCCCTGATGGCGCGCGGCGTCAGGGGCGGGCCGGACGGCACCAGGCCGGTCCCGTCCGGAACCGGTCACCGGTCCCGTCGCTCAGCCCCGGGAGAAGGGCAGCTTGGTCGTCAGCCAGGTGATCAACTCGGCGGGGTTGCGGCTCTGGGTCCAGAGCCTGCCAGGCCCGGTGAACTCGAACACCAGGCCCTCCCCGCTCTTCAACGTCTGCATCAGGCCCCGGGCCACCTTCCGGGTGGTGTACGTCAGGCCGTCGCTGAACGCGACCATGTGGCCGGAGTCCAGCACCATCGTCTCGCCGGGCGCCAATTCGACGAGGTCGAGGGCCCCGTAGCAGGAGGCGAGCACACTGCCCCGCCCCTCCGCGCGCACCAGGAAACCCCCCTCGCCACCGGCGAGGTTCTTGAACCCACCCCACTTGGCGTCGATCTCGACACCCTCCGAGGAACACAGCCAGGCACCCCGGGCCAGATTGACGACACCATCGACCTCGATGCCGGTGACGTCGCCGGGCAACCGGGCCGCAAGGTCAACCCAGCCGCCCGCCTGCCCGGCCGTCATCCGGGTCATGAACAGGGATTCGCCGCCCAGCACACTGCGTTTCAGGCCCCTGATCAGCCCACCCTCCGCCTTCGCCTCGACCTCGATCCCCGCGGAGGTGGCCATCATGGCCCCTGATTCGGCCCGTACGCTCTCACCCCCGGCCAGGTGGACGCGCGCAACGGCGAACGAGGGGGAGTGTCGGACGTCAATCTGCATGGTGGCGGGCCTTCGGCGACAGGTCGGTCGGTCATTTCGGGGCGATCCGGCGTGCGGTTCACCGCACGGACCGACCCTACGCACGTGGCCGCAGCAGCGCACATCCGGCGTGAGCCGCCCTCCGTTCACCGGTCGCCCGAGGCGGTGCGGCACCCGGGCCGCCGAACCGATACCGGGCCACCGCCCGCCGAGCCGGACGACGGTGACGGCGGCGGGCACCGCGGGCGCACCCGTGCGGCGTCACGCGTGCAGGAACCCCTCCAGGGCGGTCGCGAACGCCACCGGAATTTCGTGCATCGGGTAGTGGCCCGAGTTGGGCAGGACATCGAGCTCGGCATGCGGGTAGTGCGCCAGCCAGGTGCTGCGCATCGCCTCGGCGGTGAGGGCGAGGTCGTGTTCGCCGACGAAGACCTTCACCGGGAGGGTGCTGCCGGCGACCTCGGCCGCGAAGTCCTGGGTGGTCCAGTCGGTCAGGTACGCGGCGAACGCCTCCGGGCGGGAGCCGGCCACCGAACGCTCGGTCATCGCGTCCAGCCAGCGGGCGCACGCCCGGTGCCCGGTGACCAGGTCGAGGATCGCCCGCCGGCTGGCCGGGCTCTGCGCCGCGCCGTGGAAGAGGTCGTAGGCGTCGCCCTCCAGCGGGTACGCGCCGGCCGGGACGGGTGTCACGCCGACCAGCTTGCGTACCCGGGCCGGCGCCTGGACCAGTAGCCGTTGCGCCGCCTTGCCGCCCATGGAGTGGCCCACCACGGAGAACGTGCCCCAGCCCAGCTGGTCGGCGAGCGCGAGCGCGTCCGCGGCGATCTCGGCGAGGGTGAACTCGCCTGCCACCGCGCGCCGTTCACCGTAGCCGCGGTAGTCGAGGAAGGCGTAGGTGAACTCTTCCGGGTCGAGGTGGTCCAGGAAGGGGCCCCAGGCGGCACTGGTACCGAACCAGTCGTGCAGGACGAGGACCTTGTGGGCACCGGTGCCGAGGGTGCGGTGGCTGATCGTCATACCGGGAACTCCCGTCGGGCGGAGGGACGGCCGTTACCTTCCCCTCCGGTACGGCGCTGACTCGCGGAGCGTTTCAGCGGGCAGGGGCGAGGCGAGCCAGGGGCTCCCGCCCCGCCCCTTCCGCGGGGGCCGGGCCCCCGGACACCTGCGTGCCGCCCCTCAGGCGAGGTTCTTCTCCAAGGCGGCGAGGTACTTGTGGATGGAGTGGTCGCGTACGCCGTCGCTGGCGGGGGCCAGCGCGTCGGCGGTGTAGCCCTTGGCACGATCGGCGAGTCCGCCGAGGAAGGAGGTCTTCTCGCGCAGCCGGCCGTCGGAATCGAGGTAGCGCAGCGTCTCGGCGTGGGTGTACGGCGTCGGCGGCAGTTCAGGCACGATGTCGTTGTTGTTCACGAAGCGGAACATGCGCTGCTTGAAGCCCTTGCTGCACGCGTCGGCGAGCAGGTGGTCGCAGGTGCGGGGCTGGCCGTAGGTGTAGACGCCGTCCGCGAGCAGCTTCGGGTCCTCCAGGTACAGCCGGGCCGCGGCGAGCATGGCCAGCGCGCCACCGAGGCTGTGGCCGGTGAAGAACAGGCTCTGCCCGTTCGTACGGACCTCTTCGAGGGTCTCCTTGACCGTGGGGAAGACGGATTCGAGGGCCTCGGCGAAGCCGTAGTGGACGTATCCGGTACCGGCGGGCCCGGGCCAGGGCGGGGTGGTGGCGTCCGAGAGCCAGTCACGGATCTGTGCGGGTTCGGTGCCGCGGAAGGCAGTGATCACCATGGAGTCGCTGGCGACGGTGTATGCCTGGGTGTCCTCCAGCGGGAACGGCGGCGTGAACCGCGTGTGGTGGTGCCGCACGTGGCCGAAGCCCCACTCCCGGGCCTGTCGCTCGATGGCGGCCTCGTCCTTGTAGGCGAGGTCCGAGGCACGGGCCAGCCAGTAGGCGAGAGCGACGCTGTAGTCGCGGGCGGTGTGGTCAAGGGTCGCCGGAACGGACATGTGGGTTCCTTCCTGTCGGCGGGTCCCCCGCAGGCGCACGGCGGCAGAGGCGCGGGAGGTGGCGCATGTCGCGCGTGGCGGGTGGCGGGTGACGGGTGACGGGTGACGGACGATGGGTGGCAGCTGATGCGTGATGCGCGACGGATGACGCGTGGCCGTCGCTCAGCTCCCCTCGCTCATGGCCCACGGCACACGGCACACGGGACGGCACGGCACGCGGTACGCGCGTCGCGCTCACGCATGGATCGCCACAGTCCTAGCCCGGCCGAGGCCGACCGGAGAGGAGCGACGCCGCATCCGCCACCCGGAAGGCCGCACGCGCAACGGGGAAGCGCTGACGGTCCTGCGGCGGGGACAGCACCCGCGGGGGGCGGGGCGAGGGGCCGCGGCGCCGGTGTCTCCTCGACCGGGCTCCCCGCGACCGAGCCGCGGCTCCTTTCCTTCCCCCCTGGTGCGACGCACGTCACATCCCCCGGTGTCACATCCGTGCCGGGCCCGTCCGTCAGGGGTGTGTAGTCATCGCACCAGCAGAGGAGCGCACACCATGAATGCCCGATTGAACGTTCTCGGCAGCCCGACCGCAGGCACCTTCCTCAAGCACCTCGTCTCGGCGGGCAAGGCGGTCGGGGATTCGCCGCTGCCCGCGGCCACGCAGGAGCTGGTGAAGCTCCGCGCCAGCCAGATCAACGGCTGCGGCTACTGCCTGGACATGCACACCAAGGAGGCCCTCGCCGCCGGCGAGACCCCGACGCGTCTCCACCTGGTCGCGGCGTGGCGGGAGGCCACGGTCTTCACCGAGGCCGAGCGCGCGGCGCTGGAGCTGGCGGAGCAGGGCACCCGCATCGCCGACGCGGCCGGTGGCGTCAGCGACGAGGTCTGGGCGAACGCGGCCAAGCACTACGACGAGGAGCAACTCACCGCCCTGGTGGCCCTGATCGCCCTCATCAACGCCTTCAACCGGCTGAACGTCATCGTCCAGCAGCCCGCCGGCGACTACCAGCCCGGCCAGTTCGGATGATCGAGGGCTTCGGCCACGTCGGGCAACCGGGGGCTCCGGCCCGTACGGATCACCGCGGGCTGCGGTCGCGTCGGCAGGCCGAGAGGTAGGTAACGGCCCGAGGTGCGCCTGCCCAGGGCCGGAGGGCGGTGCTGGTGTCGTCCGGGGTGGCGGCCCGGCCCTCCTCCGGTCCCGGGCGAGGCGGCCGGTCCTCGACTCCGGCGCGCGGCCCGAGCCCCGCTGCCCTCAACCACCCCCGGCCCGCTGCCTCCCGGGAACCACACGTCCCCGGCAAACCTCACCACCGCGCGTGGCGGATCCCCAGTCGCCCGAAACCCATGTTCCCGGAGATCCGGATCCGCGCACCGATCCCGTCCCGCGGTTCTGCATCGCCGGCGGCGCCGCGATGAGCCCGCTGCTGACCATCGCCTGACGCGGTGCCGGGTACGCGACGTGGTCCAGGTGGCGTCCGCGCGTCGTCCGGTTGGCGCAGTTCGCCGGGCGGTGGGTGGGGGGCGGCGGGAGTCTGGGGTGTGGGACTGGGCGTGGGGGCGGCCGGGCCGACCAGCGGTTGTTTCCCTAGGTGAGGTGGGCGTGGCCGATACCGACGTGCCGACCGTCACCGGGGGCGGGGGGCTGGATCTGGACGCCGTGCGGCAGTGGGTCGACGCGGTGCTGGCGGACTTCCTCCACGAGCGGGTGCGGGCCCCAGTGCCGCCGGGGCCCGGCGCCGGTGTGTTGGCGGAGACGGTGGCGGACTTCGTACGGGGCGGCGGGAAGCGGCTGCGGCCGGTGCTGTGCGTGGTGGGCTGGCACGCTGCCAGGGGCGTGGGAGAGGCGGCGCCTGAGGTGGTGGGCCGGGTGGCCGCATCGCTGGAGGTGTTCCATGCGTTCGCGCTCATCCACGACGATGTGATGGACGACAGCGACCGGCGCCGCGGCCGACCGACGGTGCACCGCGCGATGGCGACTCGTTATGCGGACCGCGCGAGGGCGGCCCGACCCCCGGACCGGGTGGTGACTGGTCAGGAGTCGGCCCGGGCGATGACCGGGCAGCATCCGGCCGGGGCGCGGGCGGGCGCGGAGCGGATCGGCGCCGAGGCGGCGATCCTGGCGGGCGATCTGGCCCTGGCCTGGTCCGATCAGTTGCTGCACGCCGCCGGCCTGCGGCCCGAGCAGCAGCAGGCCGTACTCCCGCTCATCGACACCATGCGCGCGGAACTGGTACACGGCCAGTTCCTCGACCTGACGACCGAGGTGCGGGCCGCCGGACGGACCGAGGCGGCGCTGCGGGTCGCGCGGTACAAGACGGCGGCCTACACCGTCGAACGACCGCTGCACATCGGTGCCGCCCTGGCCGGTGCACCGGAGGGGCTGCGCGAGGCGCTGAGCGCGTACGCGCTCCCGGTCGGCGAGTCCTTCCAACTCCGTGACGATCTGCTGGGGGTCTTCGGCGATCCGGCGCTGACCGGCAAACCGGTGCTGGACGACCTGCGGGGCGGCAAGCCCACCGTCCTGCTCGCGGTGGCCTCCGACCGGGCGGACGAACGGCAGACCGCCGTCCTCGACGCGTTCGTGGGCCGGCCGGACCTCGACGAGGCGGGCGCGGACCGGGTGCGGCGCGTCCTGCGCGAGACCGGCGCCGTGGACACCGTCGAATCCATGATCCGCGAACGGCACCGGAGGGCTCTGGAGGCGCTGGAGTCCCCGGCCGCGCCGGAGGCCGCCGCGATCGCCCCCGGCGTACGGGCCGCCTTGCGCACGCTGGCCGACAGCGTGCGGGAGCGCCAGGGGTGAGGCGCGGCGGGGTCGCCTGGGCGGACCGGGCGCCCCGGGCGTGTCCGGGTGGCCCGGACCCGCTGCTCAACTGTCCCTGACGGGCGCGGGGTTCGGAAGGTGCTTCGGTGATTCGCCGTTCGGGGCAGGGGTACGCGGCTTGGTACGGCCGTGGGGGGACGGCGGGAGCGCCGCCGGTACCGGCCGGCTCTCCGGTGGAGCACGGACCGCATCGCCAGGATACTGAGGGAGAAGTTTGTCTGGAATACCTGAATCGCGGGGCGTACCTGGGATATACGGCACACCAGGAACACCGGGAATACCCGGGGTTCCTGAACCGTCCGGGTTGCCTGAATCACCTGGGCTGCCTGGGCTGAGTGGGATGCCCTGGCTGACCGGTACGGGAGAAGAGGAGCAGGACAGCAGGCCGAGTGGCGCCGCGATCCGGAGCGGAGGTGAGGTATGGGCACAGTCACCGTCGCACTTCCGCAGTCCCCGCTGGTGATGAAGCTGCCGGGGGTTTACCCTGCGCAGCACGACACGCGGCTCCTGTTGCGGGCCCTGTACCGGGAGGACATCGGGGCGGGTACCGAGGTTCTGGACCTGGGTTCGGGCGGCGGGGCGCTGGCGCTCGGAGCGGCCCGGCGGGGCGCACGGGTCACCGCCGTGGACATCTCCTGGCGGGCCGTGCTCGCCACGCAGGTCAACGCCTGGTGCGCCCGGCAGCGGGTCAGGGTCCGGCACGGCGATATGACGGCGGCGGTACGCGGCCGCTCGTTCGACCTGCTCCTCAGCAACCCGCCCTACGTCCCGGCGCCGGGCAACGGCGCGTCGCGAGGAGCCGCCCGTGCCTGGGACGCCGGCCGGGACGGCAGGCTGCTGATCGACCGCATCTGCGATGCCGCGCCCGGTGCGCTCCGGCCCGGAGGCGTGCTGCTCATGGTGCACTCCGGGCTCTGCGGGGCCGAACGCACGCTGAAGCGGCTGGCGGAGGCGGGTCTGCCCGCGACGGTCAGCGACCGGATGCGGATCCCGTTCGGTCCGGTTCTGCGCTCCCGGCAGGCGTGGCTGCGCAGTCAGGGGCTGCTCGACCATGGCCAGGACACAGAGGAATTGGTGATCATCCGTGCCCAGCAACCCTGAGCGACCCCGCCGGATCGTGGCCACCGACGGGCCCCTGCTGGTGGAGGGACCGGTGGAGGTGGTCGGCAAGGACGGGACGGTATCCGTCTCCCGGCGCTTCGTCGTGGCGGTCTGCACGTGCCGGGGCAGTCGCACCTACCCCTGGTGCGACACCAGTCACCGGCGGCGGCGCGGACGGGCGGCCCGCGGGGGCGGCAGGGCTTCATCCTGCCCGGGAGGACAGGCACCGGCGACGCCGGATGCGGCGGAGGAGGAATCGTGACAGTGGGGCTCTCGGGTCACTCGGCGCTCGCGGCGCAAGGCGGGCCCGCGGGGACGGCCGGACCTGCCGGGACGGTCGGGCCCGGCCGGTCCGGCGGGCCCGAGGGGGCTGACGGGCCGCAACTCCCGTGCGCACGCGGGCCGTTGTCGGGCGCGGTGATCGACCGGCTGCGCCAGGGGTCCGGCCCCCTGCCCTCGGGGCGGTACGGAACCGCGGACCCGTCCCAGGCAGATCCGTCCGAGGCAGCTCCCTCCAACGCGGACCTCTCCGACGCGGACCCCTACGGCGAGGATCTCCAGCTCGCCCTGTACGTGCTGTACGAGCTGCATTACCAGGGCTTCGCCGGGGTGGCGGACGACGAGGAGTGGGATCCCGGGCTGCTGACGGTGCGCCGCCGTCTGGAGGAGCGGTTTCTCGGTGCACTGCGGCAGGACGTCGAGGTGGCCGGGGGCGCCCAGGAGTCCCTGGCCGGTCTGCTGGTGGAGCCCACCGGCGAGGACGGTACCGGCGTCACCCACTACCTGCGGCGCGAGGGCCGGCTGTGGCAGCTGCGGGAGTACGCCGCCCTGCGCTCGCTCTACCACCTCAAGGAAGCCGATCCGCACGCCTGGGTGCTGCCGCGGCTCCGGGGCCGCGCCAAGGCCGGGATGGCGGCGATCGAATTCGACGAGTTCGGGGCCGGCCGCGCCGAGGACGTCCACGCCCGGCTCTTCGCCGACCTCATGGCCGACCTCGGCCTGGACACCGCCTACGGCCGCTACCTCGACCAGGCACCGGCCGAAGCGCTGGCGGTGGTCAACCTGATGTCGCTGCTGGGGCTGCACCGGTCCTTGCGCGGGGCGCTGATCGGCCACTTCGCGACGGTCGAGGTGACCTCGTCGCCCGGGTCACGGCGCCTGGCGCAGGCCATGCGCCGCACCGGTGCCGGACCGGCGGCGGAGCGGTTCTACGACGAACACGTCGAGGCCGACGCCGTCCATGAACAGGTGGTCCGCCGCGAGGTGGTCGACGGACTGCTGAGCGACGAGCCCGGCCTGGACGGCGATGTGGCGTTCGGGATCAGCGCCACGCTGTTCCTGGAGGACCGGTTCGCCGCGCACCTGCTGGGTGCCTGGCGGGCCCAGCGGTCCGCGCTGCGCTCCCCCTGACCGGCCCTGACCGGCCCTGTCCCATCCGGCCCTGGCCAGGCGCCCGCCACCGCAATCACCACGAGTCCGACGGCAGGAGGCACAGTCATGGATGAGACGATCACTGTCCGCTCCGCGTTGAACGACACCGGTGCCCACCTGATGCCACCGGACGCGGTACGGGCGCAGCTGGCCCCCGCGGCGGAGGGGCGGGGCTGGGAGCGGTTCGCCGCGCACTGGGCGAGCCTGGCACCGGATCCGTACGCCTCCGAGCAGGGCACCCGGCGGCAGCGCCGCTACGGGCAGTTCCTGCTCCACCCCGCCTCCGGTGAACTGCGCCGTCTCCCGCACGTGCCGTTCGTTCAGCCGGACGACAGCAACCCCCTCTACGTCCAGGTCGACAGGCACTTCGAGCCGCTGACCGATGCGTTCGCCGACGATCCGGTGCTCCACGCGTTCCTGTTCCTGCTGGGGCGGCTCGCCGAGGGCCTGGACCCGACGACGCGTGACTGGAGCGCGAAGGTGCATCCCTTCCGGGTCATGGCGTCAGGTGAGGGAGGCGAAGGCAGCCCGACGCCGGAGGGACGCCACCGCGACGGCGTCACCCTGGTGTCGTCGCTCCTGGTCAGCAGGGCGAACGCGAGCGGGGGCCGGAGCACCGTCTACACGCCCGACGGCCATGAGCTACTGGCGACCACGTTGGACGCGCCGGGGGCGCTGCTGGTCGCGGACGACCGCCGTACGCTGCACAGCGTCTCGCCGATCCGTCCGGTGGATCCTTCGGCCCCCGCCCTCCGGGACGTCCTGGTGGCCACGCTGGCGCCCGCTTGAGCCCGGCCCGAGCAGCAACGCCCCTCACTTCAGCAACGACCCCTCACTTCAGCAGCGACGACTCCAGGCCGGCCACGAGCGCAGCGGCGTCGTCGTAGACCTCGTGTGCGCCCGCTTCCAGGAGTTCGGAACGACAGAAGCCGCCGCTGAGGACGCCGATGCAGGGGACGCCGGCCCGGTGGCCGGCCTTCATGTCCCAGACGGTGTCGCCGACGAAGACCGCGTCCTTGGGAGCGGCGCCGGTCTGCTCCAGCGCCAGTTGGACGAGGTCGGGGGCGGGTTTGCTGGCGCGGACGTCGTCGGCGCTGGTCACCGCGCTGATGGCGTCCTCGGCGTCCAGCGCCCGCCGCATCGCGTCCAGTTCGGAACCGGCCGCCGAGCTGGCGAGCACCACGGTCCAGCCGCGCGCGGCGCAGGCCCGCAGGAGATCGGCGGCACCGTTCAGCGGGACCAGGCGCGTCCAGTACTGGGCGTACAGCGTCTTGTGGGCGGTGCTGATCTCCTCGTCCTTGTCCGGTTCGTCGCGGCCGGAGCCCAGCAGGTGGTCGATGAGGTGGTCCGCCCCCATGCCGACGGTCCGGTGGATCGCGGCCATCGGCACCTCGTGGCCGGCCTGGCGGAACGCCTCCCACCAGGTCACGGCGTGCAGATAGGTGCTGTCGACGAGCGTCCCGTCCACGTCGAAGACCGCGGCGCGGCGTCCGCCTGCCGTCATCGTGCTCCTCCTGTTCGGTGCTGTTGCGTACTGCTGCGTGCTCCGGTTCCTGTCCCGTGCCCCGGGTCACGGGCCCCTGCCCGTACCGCCGGGCGCAGCTGCCGGGAGCGGCTACCAGAAGTGCCGCCTGCCGAACACCGCGTGGTCCATCGCGCCGAGGATCCACAGCACGATGCCGATGACGGCGAGGATGATGCCGATGGTCCAGAGGATGCCGATCCCGGTCACCAAGCCGATGATGAGCAGGATCACTCCGAGAACAATCATGATGCTCTCCGATCCGCGTTTTCCCCTCTCCCAACTGTCGCCCTGGCCCTGACCTCGGGCAAGCGGTGGCCGGTCCACCGGTCCGCCTTCCCCGATTCCGGGATGCGGATCCCCCGGCGCCCTCGCAGCCTGGGAAGGAAGCGCCTGTCCCGTCGTGCCGCGTCCGCCCCGCCCCGGAGCCGGACGCGGTACAGAGAGCGAGGGTGTCACCGGAGCGAGCCCGGGTAGCCGGGAGGCTAGATACCGATAGATCGTTGGATTCCATCCCCGACCCGGGCGGAGCAGGCCGGCAGTCCCCGGCCTTCCGTCAACGGCCGCGTCACCGCCGACGGGAAGGACACTCATGACAGCACAGAACATTTCCAGCGCCGGGTCGCCGCACGGCGGCGGGGTCCGGGTGGACGCGCTGGTGAAGGCCCTGGAGGCCGGCGTCGACGCCGAGGTGCGGTTCGACGCGGGCAGCCGGGGCGCGTACGCGACGGACGGTTCCAACTACCGCCAGGTCCCCATCGGGGTGGTGGTGCCCCGAAGCGTCGAGGCCGGGGCGGCGGCGGTGGGGGTGTGTGCGGAGTTCGGCGCGCCGGTGCTGTCCCGCGGCGGGGGGACGAGCCTGGGCGGGCAGTGCACCAACGCGGCCGTGGTCATCGACTGGACGAAGTACTGCGACCGGCTGGTGTCGCTCGACGCCGAGCAGCGGCGCTGCGTGGTCGAACCGGGGATCGTCCTGGACGAGTTGAACCGCCAACTCGCCGACCACGGGCTGAAGTTCGGACCGAAACCGTCCACGCACAGCCACTGCGCGCTGGGCGGCATGATCGGGAACAACTCGTGCGGGGCGTCCGCGCAGGCGTACGGGAAGACCGTGGACAACGTGCGGCGCCTGGAAGTCCTGACGTACGACGGGACCCGGATGTGGGTGGGGCCGACGGCGGAGGACGAGTACGCGCAGGTTCTCGCGGGCGGCGGGCGCCGCGCGGAGATCTACCGCGGGCTGCGGGACCTCATCGACCGGCACATGGCCGAGGTGCGGCGCGGGTATCCGCGCATTCCGCGCCGGGTGTCCGGGTACAACCTGGATTCGCTGCTGCCGGAGAACGGCTTCGACGTGGCCAAGGCACTGGTGGGCAGCGAAGGCACGCTGGTGACCGTGTTGCGCGCCGAACTGGACCTGGTGCCCGTACCGCCCTGCGAGGCGATGGTGGTGCTCGGCTACCACGACATCTGCGCGGCCGCGGACGACGTGCCCAGGTTGCTGGAGCGCTGCAATCCGACGCAGTTGGAGGCGCTGGACGGCCGGATGGCGCAGCTGATGCGCGAGGAGCACGCCTATCTCGACTCCCTGGACCGGCTTCCGGACGGTGACAGCTGGCTGCTGGTGCAGTTCAGCGGGGACACCACGGAGGAGGTCGACGCCCAGGGCCGGGAGCTGCTGCGCGCCCTGGGCCGCCGCGAGGACGCGGCGGATGTGGCGTTCTCCGACGATCCGCAGCGCGAGCAGCAGATGCTCAAGGCGCGGGAGGCGGGTCTCGGGGTGACCGCGCGGCCGCCGGACGACCGGGAGACCTGGGAGGGCTGGGAGGACTCCGCGGTGCCGCCGGACCGGCTGGGTGACTACCTGCGGGATCTGAAGAAGCTGTTCGCGGAGTTCGACTACGACCACCCGTCGCTGTACGGCCACTTCGGGCAGGGCTGTGTGCACACCCGCATCCCCTTCGAGCTGAAGCGGGCGGACGGGGTCGCGGAGTTCCGCCGGTTCGTGTCCCGGGCGGCGGATCTGGTCGCGTCGTACGGCGGTTCGCTGTCCGGTGAGCACGGCGACGGCCAGGCCCGCGGGGAGCTGCTGCCGAAGATGTTCGGTGATCAACTGGTCGCCGCGTTCGGTGAGTTGAAGGCGCTGTTCGACCCGGACAACCGGATGAACCCGGGGAAGGTGGTCCAGCCGTACCGGGTCGATGAGAACCTCCGGCTCGGCGGGCGCTGGCGTCCGCACGACGACCCGACGTACTTCGGGTACCCGGACGACGACCATTCGTTCCGGCGGGCCGTGATGCGCTGTGTGGGCATCGGCAACTGCCGTACGCACAAGGGCGGGGTGATGTGCCCGTCCTACCGCGCCACGAAGGAGGAGGAGCACTCGACCCGGGGCCGGGCGCGGCTGCTGTTCGAGATGCTGGGCGGGCACGACGACTCGGCCGTTTCCCGGGGCTGGCGGTCCCCGGAGGTGCGGGACGCGCTGGACCTGTGCCTGGCGTGCAAGGGCTGCAAGTCGGACTGCCCCACCGGGGTGGACATGGCGACGTACAAGGCGGAGTTCCTGGCGCACCACTACGCCGGCCGGGTCCGGCCCGCCGCGCACTACTCGCTGGGCTGGCTGCCGCTGTGGGCGCGGCTGGCGCAGAGCGCGCCGCGGCCGGTCAACGCCGTGCTGCACGCCCCCGTCCTCGGGCGGCTCGGGAAGCGACTGGCAGGGGTGGCCGGCGACTGCGAGCCGCCGCCGTTCGCGCCCGAGACGTTCACCCGGTGGTGGGCGGCCAGGCAGGAGCCGCCGCCGGTCCCCGGGGACGAGAAGGCGGTGGTGCTCTGGCCGGACACCTTCAGCAACCACTTCCATCCGGGCATCGCGCGGGCCGCGGTGCGACTGCTGGAGGACGCCGGGTTCCGGGTGGCGGTCCCGTCGGGCACGGTCTGCTGCGGTCTGACGTGGATCTCGACCGGTCAGCTGGGCGTCGCCGGGCGGGTGCTGCGGCGCACCGTGGAGGTGCTCCGGCCGTGGATCGAGGCGGGGACGCCGGTGATCGGTCTGGAGCCGTCCTGCGCGGCGGTGTTCCGTTCCGACGCGGTGGAGATGTTCCCCGACGACCTGGACGTGCAGCGGCTGTCCGGGCTGTTCCGGACGCTGGCCGAGCAGCTGGTGGAGCACGCCCCGGACGGGTGGCGGCCACCGCGGCTGGACCGGTCGGCGACCGTGCAGACCCACTGCCACCAGCACGCGGTGCTCAAGGACGACGCCGACCGGGAGCTGATGCGGCGCGCCGGTATCGAGGCGGAGGTGCTGGACGCCGGGTGCTGCGGACTGGCCGGCAACTTCGGCTTCGAGCGCGGCCACCACGAACTCTCCATGGAAATCGGCGAGTTGGGCGTGCTCCCGGGCGTGCGCCGGGCCGCGCCGCCGGATCTGGTGCTCGCCGACGGTTTCAGCTGCCGTACCCAGATCGAGCTGGGCGGCACCGGGCGGACCGCGCTGCACCTGGCGGAGGCGCTGGCGCTCGGGCTCGACGGTCCGCTGCCGGCGCACCATCCGGAGCGCGCCGCCGACCGTACGAAGGTGCCGGTCCGCGACGGGCGGCTGGCGGCCGGTGCGCTGGCCGCACTGGGCGTCCTCGGCGGAGCCGCCGCCGGCGCCGCGCTGCGGCAGCGGTGGCCGGGCGGGCGGGCCCGGCGCCGGGCCGGCCCCTGACCGCCCCGCCCCCGACAGAAGAGACTCCCGCACAGGAAAGAGGAAGCACCGTGTCGATGAAAGTGTCCGACTACATCCTCCAGCGCCTGCGCGAATGGGACGTCGAGCATGTCTTCGCGTACCCGGGCGACGGCATCAACGGCCTGCTCGCCGCGTGGGAACGGGCCGACAACTCACCGCGCTTCATCCAGGCCAGGCACGAGGAGATGGCCGCCTTCCAGGCGGTCGGATACGCCAAGTTCTCCGGCCGGGTCGGGGTCTGTGCGGCGACGTCCGGCCCCGGCGCGATCCACCTGCTCAACGGCCTCTACGACGCCAAGCTCGACCACGTGCCCGTGGTGGCCATCGTGGGCCAGACCAACCGCAGCGCGGTGGGCGGCTCGTACCAGCAGGAGGTGGACCTCCAGAGCCTCTACAAGGACGTGGCGTCCGACTTCTGCGAAACGGTGATGGTCCCCGAGCAGCTGCCGAACGCCATCGACCGCGCCATGCGCACCGCCTACGGCCGCCGTTCGGTCACCGCGGTGATCGTGCCCGCGGACGTCCAGGAACTGGACTACTCGCCGCCCACCCACGCCTTCAAGATGGTCCCCTCCAGTCTGGGCATCTCGTCCTACGCGCCGGTGCCGACCGACCGGGAGCTGTCCCGGGCCGCCGAGGTGCTGAACGCGGGCGAGAAGGTGGCGATGCTGATCGGGCAGGGTGCGCGCAGCGCCCGCGACCAGGTCGAGGAGATCGCCGACGTGCTCGGGGCCGGCGTCGCCAAGGCCCTGCTGGGCAAGGACGTCCTCCCCGACGACCTGCCGTACGTCACCGGCGCGATCGGGCTGCTGGGCACCCGGCCGTCGTACGAACTGATGCGGGACTGCGACACGCTGCTCGTGGTCGGTTCCAACTTCCCCTACACCCAGTTCATGCCGGACCTCGACCAGGCCCGGGCGGTGCAGATCGACATCGATCCGCACATGGTGGGGATGCGGTACCCGTTCGAGGTCAACCTGGTCGGTGACTCCGCCGAGACCCTCAAGCGGCTGCTGCCGCTGCTGCACCGCAAGAAGCACGGTGCCTGGCGGAAGAAGATCGAGAAGAACACCGCCCGGTGGTGGGAGGTCATGGAGCGGCGGGCCGCCGTCTCGGCGGACCCGATCAACCCCGAGTACGTCGTGCACGCGCTGGACGCGCAGCTGCCGGACGACGTGATCCTGTCCTCGGACTCCGGTTCGGCGGCGAACTGGTACGCCCGCCACCTGCGGATGCGCGGCCGGATGCGGGGGTCGCTGTCCGGGACGCTGGCCACGATGGGGCCCGGTGTGCCGTACGCGATCGGCGCGAAGTTCGCCCATCCCGACCGGCCGGCGCTGGCCCTGGTCGGGGACGGCGCCATGCAGATGAACGGGATGGCGGAACTCATCACCATCGCGAAGTACTGGCAGGACTGGAAGGATCCGCGGCTGGTCGTGGCGGTGCTCAACAACCTGGACCTCAACCAGGTCACCTGGGAGATGCGCGCCATGTCCGGGGCCCCGCAGTTCCTGCCGTCCCAGGCGCTGCCGGACGTGCCGTACGCCGACTTCGCCCGCACGATCGGGCTGGACGGCGTCCGGGTGGAGGATCCCGCTGCGGTGGAGTCCGCCTGGCGCCAGGCACTGCACGCCAACCGGCCGTTCGTGATCGACTTCCGGACCGACCCGGCCGTCCCGCCGATCCCGCCGCACGCCTCCCTCGACCAGATCGAGGCCGCCGCCGCGTCCGTCCTCAAGGGCGACAGCGACCGTGCCTCGATGGTCAAGCAGGGCCTCAAGGCGAAGGTCCAGGAGATGCTGCCCGGGCACCGGCACCACGAGAAGTGACGGGGCGTTTGGCCATGGGCGCCGTACCGGCCGGGTCCCCGGGGCCGCCGGTGGACGAGGTGAGCACCGCCGTCTACACCGTCCCCACCGACACCCCGGAGGCCGACGGGACGATGAGCTGGGACGCCACCACCCTGGTGGTGGCGCACGTCCGCTCCGGTACCACCAGCGGCCTGGGCTACACCTACGGCGCGCCCGCCACCGCGCAGGTCATCGACGGGCAGCTGGCGGGGGTGGTCACCGGCCGCGGGGCCCTGGACGTCCCCGCCGCCAACGAGGCGATGAGCCGGGCGGTCCGCAACGCGGGCCGTCCCGGGCTCGTCGCGGGCGCGCTGTCCGCCGTGGACACCGCCCTGTGGGACCTCAAGGCCAGGCTGCTCCAGGTGCCGCTGGTGCGGCTGCTGGGTGCGGCCGCCGAGGAGGTCCCGGTGTACGGCAGCGGCGGCTTCACGACGTACGACGACGGGCAGCAGGACCGCCAGTTGCGGCACTGGGTCGCGGACCAAGGCATTCCGCGCGTCAAGATCAAGGTCGGGGAGTCGTGGGGGACGGCCGAGGGCCGCGACCGGCGGCGGATCGCCCGGGCCCGCCGCAGCATCGGCGACGCCGCGGAACTCTACATCGACGCCAACGGCGCCTACACCCGCAAGCAGGCGATCCGGCTGGGCGGCTGCCTGGCCGACCACGGGGTCACCTGGTTCGAGGAGCCCGTCTCCTCCGACGACCTGGCGGGCCTGGCCCAGGTGCGGGCGGCGACCGGCGCCGAGGTGACCGCCGGGGAGTACGGCTACACCCTGCCGTACTTCTGGCACCTGCTCGCGGCGCAGGCCGTCGACTGCGTCCAGGCCGACATCACCCGCTGCGGGGGCCTGACGGTCTGGCTGCGGGTCGCGGCGCTGGCCCAGGCGGCGGGGCTGGCGGTCTCCGGGCACTGCGCGCCGCACCTGCACGCCCACGCCGCGGCCGCGGTACCGAACCTGCGGCACCTGGAGTGGTTCCACGACCACGTCCGCATCGAGAACCGCCTGTTCGACGGGGTCCTCGACCCGGCGGGCGGCAGTATCCGCCCGGGGGCCGACGGCGCGCCGGGGCACGGCCTGTCCCTCCGCGAGGAGGCGGCCGCGGCGTACCGGGTGGGCTGACGCCGGGCCGCCAGTCCCCCGGACCGCCTGGGGTAGCGCCGCCGGGCCGCGGGGGCTCAACTGGTGTGGGCACCCGTGCCCCCACCACCAACAGACCACGACACAGCGAGGAGATCCCCATGCCTGCCGGTTCGAGCAAGAAGCGCGAGCGCCAGTACGAGCACATCAAGGAAGGGGCCGAGAAGCGGGGCGAGTCCACGAAGCGGGCGAAGGAGATCGCCGCGCGGACGGTGAACAAGGAGCGGGCCCGCGCCGGCGAGTCCCGCACCGCGAGCACGGTCTCCACCCAGGACCGCAAGTCCGCGCCGCAGCGCGGCGGCGAGCGCTCCCACCGCGGCTCCCAGGGCCCCACCAAGGACCAGCTCTACGCCGAGGCCAGGAAGCGCAACATCGACGGCCGCTCGACGATGAACAAGGACGAACTCCGCAAGGCCCTCGGCCGCTGACCGCTCCCCCGCCGCCCGCTGCCCCGCCGCCGTCCGGTGCCCCCGTACGGCCTGTTTGGCCACCGGCGGCAGCGGTTAAGCGAAACCCGGACAGCGGGAAGCTCGCGGAAAGGCTGGGTATGGCGGCAGGTCAGGTCAGGTCCGGGGAGTCGGCGGCAGACCAGGCCGGTGGGGTGTTCGGGCCCCAGCCCTTGCGGAACTACGCGCTGCTGGCCGACGGCGAGCGCGGCATCCTGGTCGGCCAGCGCGGCGACTTCGCCTGGATGTGCGCGCCGTACTGGGATTCCGACGCGGTCTTCGCCACGCTCATCGGCGGCCGCGGGAGCTACGTGGTGACGCCCGTGGGGCGGTTCGTCTGGGGCGGCCACTACGAGCCCCGGTCGCTGATCTGGCGCAGCCGGTGGGTGACCGACGACGGGATCGTGGAGTGCCGGGAGGCGCTGGCGTTCCCCGGCGACCCGGACCGCGCGGTCGTCCTGCGCCGCGTCATCGCCCAGGAGACCACCACCCGGCTGTCGGTGGTCCTGGAGCCCTGCGCCGGGTTCGGTGAGCAGCCGCTGCGCGACGTGCGGCGCGGCCCGGACGGTGCCTGGCACGGGCGCACCGGCGATCTGTGGGTGCGCTGGTCGGGCGCGGACACCGCCCGCCCGGCGGGACCGGACGGGCAGCGGCTCACCATGGACCTGACGGTGCCGGCGGGCTCCCACCACGACCTGGTGCTGGAGCTGGGCCGCCGGCCGCTCCCGGACACGCCGCCCGATCCGGTCCGGGCCTGGCGGGAGACCGAGGACGCCTGGCGGCAGGCGGTGCCCGGCATAACGCACACCATCGCGCCGGCCGACGCCCAGCGCGCCTACGCCGTGCTGCGCGGCCTGACCGGCTCCACCGGCGGCATGGTCGCCGCGGCCACCACCAGTCTCCCGGAGCGCGCCGAGGCGGGCCGCAACTACGACTACCGCTATGTCTGGATCCGCGACCAGTGCTACGCGGGCCAGGCGGTGGCCGCCGCGGGGGTGGACCCGCTGCTGCTGGACGACGCGGTGCGGTTCGTCGGCGCGCGGCTGCACGAGGACGGCCCGCGGCTGGCGCCCGCCTACCGCATGGACGGCCGCCCGATCCCCGGGCCCCGCCGCCTCGACCTGCCCGGCTACCCCGGCGGGTTCGACCGGATCGGCAACGACGTCAACGAGCAGTTCCAACTCGACGCGTTCGGGGAGGCGCTGCTCCTGCTGGCCGCCGCCGCCCGGCACGACCGGCTGGACCGGACCGGCCGGCAGGCCGCGGAGATCGCCGCCGAGGCGATCGCCCGGCGCCGCCACGAACCGGACGCCGGCATCTGGGAGCTGGCGCCGCGCAGGTGGGCGCACAGCCGCCTGATCTGCGCGGCCGGGCTGCGGGCGTTCGTGCGCAGCGGCGCGGCGGGCCGCCGGTCGGATGCCTGGACGGCGCTGGCCGACACGCTGGTGCAGGAGACCGCCGCGCACAGTCTGCACCCGTCGGGGCGGTGGCAGCGCTCCCCCGAGGACCCCGGACTGGACGGTGCGCTGCTGCTGCCGGCGATCCGCGGGGCGCTGCCCGCCGACGACCCGCGCAGCCGCGCCACCCTCGACGCCTACACCGCCGAGCTGTCGGACGAGCACTACGCCTACCGCTTCCGGCACGACGAGCGCCCGCTGGGGGAGGCCGAAGGGGCGTTCCTGCTGTGCGGGTTCATCACCGCGCTCGCGGAGTACCAGCAGGGCCGGGAGGTCTCGGCGTTCCGCTGGTTCGAACGCAACCGTGCCGCGTCCGGCCCGTCAGGTCTGTTCTCCGAGGAGTACGACGTCGCCCAGCGGCAGCTGCGCGGCAATCTGCCCCAGGCATTCGTCCACGCACTGATGCTGGAGTGCGCCGCGCGGCTGTCCCGGCCCTGGTCGGATGTCTGAGCCGGCCGGCGCCGCGGTCGTGCCCCTCCCCCACTCCCCAGGAAAGGCAGCAGGTCCCATGCAGCAAACGGTCGTCATCACCGGCGCCAGCGGCGGAATCGGCCGCGCCACCGCCCGGGCGTTCGCCGCCCGCGGCGCCCGGATCGGTCTCCTGGCCCGCGGCCGGGAGGGCCTGGACGCGGCGGCCCGCGAGGTCGTCGCGGCCGGCGGCGAGGCGCTGGTGCTGCCCACCGACGTCTCCGACGCGGCCGAGGTGGAGGCCGCGGCGGACGCGGTGGAGGAGGCGTTCGGGCCCATCGACGTCTGGGTCAACAACGCCTTCACCTCGGTCTTCGCGCCGTTCACGGAGATCGGTGCGGACGAGTACCGGCGGGTCACGGAGGTGGCCTACCTCGGCTTCGTCAACGGCACGCGCAGCGCGCTGGCGCGGATGCTGCCGCGGGATGCGGGCACGATCGTGCAGGTCGGCTCCGCGCTCGGCGAGCGGTCCATCCCGCTCCAGTCCGCGTACTGCGGCGCCAAGCACGCGGTGAACGGCTTCACCTCGTCCGTCCGCACCGAACTGCTCCACACCAAGAGCAATGTGCACCTCACGGTGGTGCAGATGCCCGCGGTCAACACCCCGCAGTTCTCGTGGGTGCGGTCCAGACTGCCCCGCCACCCGCAGCCGGTGCCGCCGATCTACCAGCCGGAGGTGGCCGCCCGCGCCGTGCTGCACGCCGCCGACCGCCCCCGCCGCAAGCAGTACTACGCCGGTGGCTCCACCGTGGCCACGATCCTCGCCAACCGGTTCGCCGGGCCACTGCTGGACCGCTATCTGGCCCGTACCGGGTACGACTCGCAGCAGACCGGCGAGGAGGTCCCGCAGGACCGGCCGGACAACCTCTGGCACCCCCTGGACGGCGAGGGCGGCCACGACTTCGGGGCCCACGGCATCTTCGACGACCGGGCGCACGGCCGCTCACCGCAGCTCTGGGCCACCCGCCACCTGGGGCTGCTGGCCGGGGTGGCCGCCGGCGGCGCCCTGGCGGCCACCCTGCTGCGGTGCGGCAGGGTGGCCGGGCGCCGCGCGCCCTGATCCCCCGTCGGCGGGCCGGCGGCTCAGCCGCCCGACAGCCGCACCCGCACCGCGCCGTCCGCCTGGACGTCCACCTCGAAGGCCGGCTGCGGTGCGGTGGCGGGGCCGCTGACGTTGGCGCCGTCCGAGAGCCGGAAGACGCTGCCGTGCCAGGGGCATTCCACGCAGCCGTCGGAGACCTTGCCGCCGGACAGCGGCCCGGACTCGTGGCTGCACCGGTCGGCGAGGGCGTGGATCTGCCCGCCGGTCCGGCGGACGATCAGGACCGGGACCTCACCCAGTTCGCGGCGGACCGGCTGCCCGACGGGGAAGTCCTCGACCCGGCCGACGGGGTACCAGCGGTCCTCCAGCAGGTGCGGCACCGGTTCGGTCTTGTTGGTGCCGGCGGCCTGCCGGTAGGCGAGGTGGCCGCCGAGCATCCCGCCCACGGCCACCACACCGAGCCCGGCCCAGCCCAGGGCCTTCCCCCGCGCGCTGTGCCGGCGGCCGCGCTGGAGCCAGGAGGCGGCGTACAGGCCGGTGGCGAGATTCACGGTGGCCGCGTGCACCAGTCCGGTCCGCATCTGGTCCGACTGCTGCTCGGCCCAGTCGACCCAGCCGGCCAGGGCCGCCGGGACCGCGGCGACGACGCCCGCCCCGACCAGGACCCGGGCCGCGCGCCGGGTGCCGGGCACGGCGTCCAGCAGACCGGCCGACAGCCAGGCACCGATCGGCGCCTGGACGAGCAGGGGGTGCAGCGGGTGGCCGAGCGGCAGCCCGTGCAGCACGTCCCGGAACCGGCCGAGCGGCAGGCCGTGCACCACCCGCCGGAGCGGGCGGGCGGCCAGATCGAGGCCCTTGCGCCGTTCCAGGCCGTCCAGCGCCCGCAGCAGGGGCGATTCCGCGGGCACGGCCTTGGCCCGTACGGTCGTGGCCGCCAGGGCCGGGACGATCCCTTTCCGCAACGCTGTCCAGCGCACCTTCACACCCTCTCGACGCGGCTTGTCCCACCGGGGGCCGGGCCATGGCGACCGCCGCGCCCGGGCTGCCATGCTGCACCACCCGGGCACCGCACACCGGGCGCCGCCCCGATAGCCGCGTTCCACGCCGCGTCCGGCGTAATCCCTCCGAAAGGGCGTTAATCCCGGAGTGTGCCGGGAACGCGTGGAAAGAGCAGCGGTCGGACTGCGGCCGGCCGGTCGGCACAGCGCCGCGGCACCGGGCCCCGCACGATTGCCAGGCGTTCCGGAAGACACCGCATGCCCCGCTCCGCGCCCGGCACCGCGAAACGGCCCCGGGCGGTACCGGGTGCCGGCGGACCCCGCCGACCGGAGGAATTGGCAGGAAACCGCAGCCCCCTACGGAAAACCGGAGGCATGAGTTGACGGACAAGAAGCAGGAGCAACGGGAAGCGCACTACGCGGCCGATCCGGCCGGTGGCCCCCTCACCACCGACCAGGGCGTCACCGTCGACCACACCGACGATTCCCTCCAGGCCGGTGAACGCGGCCCCACGCTCATGGAGGACTTCCATTTCCGGGAGAAGATCACCCGCTTCGACCACGAGCGCATCCCGGAGCGGGTGGTGCACGCCCGGGGCGCCGGCGCGTACGGCTACTTCGTGCCGTACGAGTCCTGTGCCTCGTTCACCAGGGCGGCCTTCCTCCAGGACCCCTCGGTGCAGACGCCGGTGTTCGTGCGGTTCTCGACGGTGCAGGGGCCCCGCGGGTCCGCCGACACGGTGCGTGACGTCCGGGGTTTCGCGACGAAGTTCTACACCTCGGAGGGCAACTACGACCTGGTCGGGAACAACTTCCCGGTCTTCTTCATCCAGGACGGCATCAAATTCCCGGATTTCGTGCACGCGGTGAAAATGGAGCCGCACAACGAGATCCCCACCGGCGCCTCCGCGCATGACACCTTGTGGGACTTCGTGTCGTTGCAGCCGGAGACGCTGCACACGATCATGTGGCTGATGTCGGACCGGGCCATCCCGCGCAGTTACCGCATGATGCAGGGATTCGGTGTCCACACCTTCCGCTTCGTCAATGCCGAGGGCAAGGGCACGTTCGTCAAATTCCACTGGAAGCCGAAGCTCGGGGTGCATTCGCTGGTCTGGGACGAGGCGCAGGAGACCATGGGCCGCGATCCGGACTTCAACCGCCGCGACCTGTGGGAGTCCATCGAGGCCGGTGCGTACCCGGAGTGGGAGCTGGGCGTGCAGCTGGTGCCGGAGGAGGACGAGCACTCCTTCGACTTCGACCTGCTGGACGCCACGAAGATCATTCCTGAAGAGCTGGTGCCGGTGCAGCCCATCGGCCGGATGGTGCTCAACCGCAACCCGGACAACTTCTTCGCGGAGACCGAGCAGGTCGCCTTCCACACCGCCAACGTCGTGCCGGGCATCGACTTCACCAACGACCCGCTGCTCCAGGCACGCAACTTCTCCTACCTGGACACCCAGCTCATCCGGCTGGGCGGGCCCAACTTCGCGCAGATCCCGGTGAACCAGCCGGTCGCCCCGGTCCGCAACAACCAGCGCGACGGCTACCACCAGGGCCGGATCCACCAGGGCACCAGCTACTCCCCCAACACCCTGGGCGGCGGCTGCCCGGCGATCGCCGACCCCTCGGACCCGGCGTTCCGGCACCTGACGGAGCGGGTCGACGGGCAGAAGATCCGCCGCCGCAGCCCCAGCTTCACCGACCACTACACCCAGGCGGCGCTGTTCTGGCACAGCATGGCCGACTGGGAGCAGCAGCACATCGTGGACGCCTTCCGCTTCGAGCTGGGCAAGGTCAACTCCATGGACGTGCGCGAGCGTACCGTCGGGCAGCTGGCGAAGGTCGACCACGGCCTGGCCAAGGCGGTCGCCGAGGGCATCGGTGTCGCCGAGCCGGCCAACTCCGCCGACGCCCCGCGCCCCACGCCCTCCCCGGCGCTGAGCCTGGAGAACAACAAGGGCGACGGTTCCATCAGCACCCGGCAGATCGCGGTACTGGTGACGGACGGGGTGAACGCGGCGCAGATCTCGGCCGTCAAGGAGGCGCTGAGCGGCCAGGGTGCCGTGGTGGAGGCGCTGGCCCCCAAGGACGGCGAGGTCTCCGGCGGTTCGGGGAACGTGGCCGCGGACCGGGCGCTGCCGACCGTCGCCTCCGTCCTGTACGACGCCGTCCTCGTGCCGGACGGCGGTCTGGGCGCCGGGGACTCGGCGGCGGACGGGATGGCCCGGCGCTTCGTGCGGGACGCCTACCGCCACGGCAAGCCGGTGGCCGCGCTGGGCAGCGGGGTCGAGATCCTGCGCTCGCTGCTGCCGGACACCATCCGCACGGCCTCCGGCGGCGACGGCCCGGTCAGCGACCAGGGGGTGGTCACCGCCGCGGACACCAGTGACGGCTTCCTCGAAGCCTTCGTGGCGGCCGCCGCCGAGCACCGGTTCCCCAACCGTCCGCTCCCCCGGACCTGACCGGTCCTTCGGAACACCGAACTCCCCGCGGGCGGCCGGGCCGCCTGCGGGGAGTTCGGTGCGCCGGGGTGCGCCGGGGTGCGCCGGGGTGCGGGGGCGGCCCGTGCGGAACGCGCCGCACGGTCAGGCCAGGTGCCCGGGAGTAGGTAGCCGACTGGTCCGCCGCCCCTGACCGACCCTGGACCCTGGTCCGCCGGAGCACAAGGCGCCATGCCCCGCAGTACCCCGACGGACCAACGGTGCGGCAGCTCCCCGCAACGGGCCCGGGCGGGCCGGGAGCGGCCCGGCCGGGCGGTCAGTCGGCGACCGCGACGGCCTGCGGCGCGACGTCCTTGATGCGGGTGGTGATCCACTTGATCTGGGTGAGGGTCTCGTCGTGGCAGGCGGTCCCCGACTCCAGCAGTTCGCGGTCGCGCAGTGCCTGGGCGACCTGGCCGAGGACGACCCAGTGGATGCTGGCCGCCTGGGCCTTCTCGTGGAGCAGGCACAGGTCGTGGAGCAGGGCGAGGCCCGGGGTCGGGCGGTCGCCGCGGACCTCGGCGGCGGTGTGCCGGAGGGCGTCCCGTACGGCCGCCAGGGGCTCGGCGGTTCCCGGGGCGTGGATCCGGACGTCGAAGCGCTCTGCCCAGGCACGGATCCGTTCGGCGTGCCGGTCGCACTGTTCGGCGACCGTGCGGGCCGGGTAGTGCGTTCCCGCGTCGGCTGCCTGGCGGTCCGCCACGGACCGGTAGGTCTTCGCCAAGTCCGTTTCGGCGTCGTGGAGTTCGCGGAGCAGGGCACCGGTCTTGTTCATCGCTGGGCCTCCGGGGCGGCGGACGGCGGGGGGTCGTCGGTCGCGGACAGGGCGGGCTCGCTGACCACGACGGGCCGGCCGCCCGCCTCGGCGTCGGCGAGCTTGGTCAGCCGGACCGGGGTGACCTTGTAGACGGGCTGCTTGGACACCGGGTCCCATTCGGTGCGGGTCAGTTCGTTGGCGGCCCGGTCGTGCCGGTCCGGGTCCGCCTGGTCGAAATAGCCGTAGTGGAACGGGACGAAGACCACGCCGGGGCGGCTGCCGCACAGCACGGCGGGTGCCTCGACCTCGCCGCGGCGGGAGGACACCCGGACCAGGTCGCCCTCGGCGATGTCCCGGCTGTGCGCGTCGTCGGGGTGCAGCTCCACCCACATCTCCGGTGCCGCCTCGTTGAGTTCGCGGACCCGGGCGGTCTTGGTGCGGGTGTGCCAGTGGTAGACGCCGCGCCCGGTCGTCAGGTACAGCGGGTAGGTCTCGTCGGCCGGTTCGTGCGGGGGCAGGTAGTGCGCCGCCTTGATGACCGCCCGGCCGCCGGGGTCGTGCTCGCGGTATTCGTCGGCCTGGCACTGGGCGCCGGTGGTCAGGTCGTGCCCGTAGTCCTCGCAGCGGTCGGCGGCGGTGGGGAAGACGTGGTCGGTGTAGAGCCGTTCGGTGCCGTCGGGGGCGGCCTCCGTGCACGGCCACTGGATGCCGCCGCTGCCGCGCAGCCGTTCGTAGCCGAGGCCGGACTGGTCGCAGGGGCGGCCCTTGGTCAGCGCGATGAAGTCGTTCCAGGCGTCCTCGGGCTGGTGCCAGGGCAGCAGCGGCTTGCCGTCGCGGTCGGTCAGCTGCATCCGGTGGGCGTAGTCGAGCAGCACCGCGAAGTCGCTGCGGGCGTCGCCGGGTGGCTCGACGGCCTTGTGGGAGAGGTGGACGGTGCGGTCGGCGTTGGTGAAGCAGCCGGTCTTCTCACCCCACATGGCGGCGGGCAGCACCACGTCGGCCAGCGCGGTGGTCTCGGTGGGGAAGGCGTCGGAGACGACCAGGAAGAGCCGGTCGGAACCGAGGTTGGCGCGGATCCGGCGGAGTTCGGGCAGCGAGACGGCGGGGTTGGTGCCGGTGATCCAGAGGAACTTGACGGTGCCTTCCTCGCAGTGCCGGAAGATCTCCATCGCGTGGGTGGGCGGCGACCAGTGCGGGATGTGCAGCGCGTCGACGTTCCAGTGCTCGGCCAGGCGTTGCACGTGGACGTCGTTCTGCCAGTTGAGGTAGGCGGGCAGGGAGCCGTTGGCGCCGGTCTCGCGGGTGTTCTCGGCGGTGGGCTGGCCGTTCATCTGGAAGACGGTGGCGCCGGGCCGGCCGATCATGCCGCGCACCAGATGGATGTTGTTGATCTGCACGGCGGCCGCGGTGGCCTGGTGGGACTGGTAGACGCCCTGGAGGACGGTGGAGACCAGCCGGTGCGCGTCGCCGATGAGCTGGGCCGCCCGCCGGATGAGGCGGGCGGGGACACCGCAGATCTCCGCGGCGCGCTCGGCGGGGTAGTCGGCGACGGTCCGGGCCAGGTCCTCGAAGCCGGTGGTGTGGTCGTCCAGGAACGCCCGGTCGATCCGGTCGTTGCTGATCAGTTCGTGCAGCACCGCGTTGAGCAGGGCGACGTTGGTGCCCGGGCGGATGGGGAGGTGGACGTCGGCCGCCCGGGCGGTCGCGGTCAGGCGGGGGTCGACGACGATCAGCCGGGGGCGGTCGGGGCCGTGCAGCCGGTCGAGCATCCGGGCCCACAGCACGGTCTGGGTCTCGGCGACGTTGTGGCCGACGAGGAACAGCGTGTCGCAGTGGTCGATGTCGGTGTAGGAGCCGGGGTCCCCGTCGCTGCCGAAGCTCTCGATCAGCGCCCATTCGGCGGTGGCGGTGCACAGCCGGGTGTTGCCGTCCAGGTGCGGGGTGCCGATGCCGCCGCGGGCGATCAGTGCCTGGGCGTAGTACTCCTCCGCGAAGAGCTGGCCGCTGGTGTAGAACGCCATGGCCAGCGGGCCGTGTTCGGCCAGGACCGCGCGGGAGCGCTCGGTGACGGCCGTCATGGCGGTGTCCCAGTCGACCCGGCGCAGGGTCCCGTCGACGCGCAGCTGGGGGTGGCGCAGCCGGTCGCGGGAGTGCCCGGCCTGCCAGCCGAACAGCCCCTTGGGGCCGAGCCGGCCGTGGTTGACGCGGTCCTCGGCCCGGCCGCGCACGCCGACGATGCGGCCGTTGGCGACCGCGATGTCCAGTCCGCAGCCGTTGGAGCAGAGCACGCAGGCGGACGGCACCCAGCGTTCGACGTGGTCCTGGGGGATCGCCAGGCACTCGTCCACCCGGAGCGGCCAGGTGCCGCCGGCGGGGAACGGGGTGCGTTTGCCCCATACGTCGCTGATCCGGTCAGCCATCGGATGATCCCTTCCGTACCGTGTGCCGGGCCGGCCGCGGGACGCCGCTGCACGGGCCCGGCGGGACTGCGCGGAGCGCGGGGGCACCCGGCCCGGCCGTGCGCCGCCCCGCCTCGGGTGACCGGCCGGCCGCGCGGTCCGGTACGCGGTGGCGCGCCCGGGCCGGGCACCGTGGGGCAACGTGCCCGCGGTCCGCCGCCGCACACGCTTCCGCGGTCCGGCCCGCGGGATGACGCAGCGTCAGGTGCCGGTCGCCGGGGGCGGGCCGCGGCGGCCGGTCACCCGGCCACGATCACGGCGTAGGCCACGAAGAAGGCCACGACGAGGACGACCACGATGCCGATGATCACGGTCGGTCCCTTGGCCCAGCCTCCCTTCGCCTTGTGCCGCGGGCCGGTCTCGGTACCGGTGCCGGATTCGGCCGGTGGCGTCTCTCCCGGCGGGACGCCGCCGCCCGGCTCCAGGCCCGGGGTCTTGCGCGGATCCGGATCAGGGCTGTGTCCGCTCATGCGGGCCGCCTCCCCACATCGTCCGTTTCGCCGCGGAGCCGCGGGGCGCGGATCCGCATCGCCCCGAGGACGCATACCCGGCATATCGGCGGGCACGCGACCGGTGGGCTGGTGTGCAAGGCCCGTGGTGCACGGGGCTTCCGGCGGCTGCCGGGGCATGCGCCCCCTGCGAACTGTCCACCACCTCTCACTGTCACCGGGTGGCCGGACATGGGCAACCGTTGCCACCCCACGTGGCCGCCCGTACGCGCTGTGCACCGCCGCCTTGCCACCCCACGCCCCGCGCTCCCGGCGGCCCGGCCCCTGCCGCGGCCGCCCGCCCGGCCCGGCAGCGGCCGGTGCGACCGGGATGCGGCGGCCACGGCGGGCTCGCAGCCTGGAAGTCCGGGCCCGGCAGCCCGCCGCGCCCCGCCGCGGCCCTGGCACCCGGCACCCGGAGCGGCAGGGCGTTCGGAAGACAGTGCGTGTACGAGAGGAGTGCGCCCATGGCAGGCGAGAACACGGGCCCCAGCGACCCGGTCACCAAGCATCCCCGTCCGGAGTTCCGGCAGCAGGAGCAGCGGCACCCCGGCTGGACCGGGCCGATGGACCCGCCCCCCGACCACGGTGAGGACTCCTATCAGGGCAGCGGTCTGCTCGCCGACCGCACGACCGTCATCACCGGCGGCGACTCCGGGATCGGCCGGGCCGTCGCCCTGGCGTTCGCCCGGGAGGGCGCCGATGTCGTCTTCACCCATCTGCCGGAGGAGGAGCAGGAGGCGGAGGAGACCAGCCGGCTGGTGCGGGAGGCCGGCCGGACCCCGGTCGCGGTGCCCTGCGACGTGCGCGAGGAAGCGCAGTGCCGGGCGCTGGTCGAACGGGCCGTCCGGGAAGGCGGGCGGATCGATGTGCTGGTGAACAACGCGGCGTTCCAGATGTCGCAGCCGGACGGTATCCAGGCCATCACCACCGAGCAGTTCGACCGGGTGGTGCGCACCAACCTCTACGCCATGTTCTGGCTGTCGAAGATGGCGCTGCCGCACATCCCCAAGGGCGGCTCGATCATCAACTCCACGTCGGTGCAGGCGTACAAGCCCAGTCCGCACCTGCTGGACTACGCGATGACCAAGGGCGCCATCGTCACCTTCACGCAGGGGCTCGCGCAGATGGTGGCCGAGCAGGGGATCCGGGTCAACGCGGTGGCGCCGGGCCCGGTGTGGACGCCGCTGATCCCGGCGACGCTGCCGGACACCACGAGCTTCGGCAAGCAGGCGCCGCTCGGGCGTCCGGCGCAGCCGGCCGAACTGGCGCCCGCGTACGTCTTCCTCGCCTCGGACCGGGCGAGCTACATCACGGCCGAGATCGTCAACGCGACGGGCGGCACGCCGCTGCCCTGACGCCGCCCGGCATGCCGACTCCCGCTATTTCTCGGCCTGTTGCTGGGTGAGGCTCCAGGCGTACTGGAGCCAGTCGGCGAAGGTGACGGCCGTGAGGCCCCCGGCGACCAGCCGGGTGGCCCGCGGCGCCACCACCGAGCCGCAGAACAGCACGCCGCCCACCCAGGGCGCCAGGCAGAACGGGCACGCCAGCAGCTCGCCGGCGGCCAGGCGCAGGCCGTGGCCGCGCGGCTCGTCCATCACCTCGCTGGCGCTGATGGCCTCCTTGCGGCGGGTGAAGGGGGCGCGCAGAAAGCTGGTGATCTTGTCCTTGGCCACCGTCCGGGACGCCTTGTAGGCGGCGGTGCCGAGCAGGAACAACTCCCACGGCGGCAGCCGGTCCGGCAGCGGCCGCCGGGCCGCGCGGACGCCCGCCGCGAAGAGCCCGAGGCTTGCGACGTAGCACGCGGCGAGCGTGGCGTAGCCCCGGAGCGGGATCTCCGCCTCGGAGCCGGCGGTGTAGGCCGCGAAGGGCCCGGTGTGCTCCGGGCGGTCCGGCGCCGGGCCGGTCACGACGGCTTGAGCGGGTCGTGGCCGATGTCCATCAGGCCGTGCCGCCAGTCGGCGCCGCCGGCCGTCGGTTCGCCGCCGGGGCCGTGCTGGGAGCGGACGATCTCGCAGACCCGGCGCATCACCTCGACGTCGTCGTCGGTGAGGTCGGTGCGGCGCTTGCCGAGGATCGTCAGGACCCGGCGGCCGCGCTCCCCGCCCGCCCGGTCGGGGACCTCCTCGGCCTCCTCACCCGCCGCCTCGGTGCTCAGCCACTCCTGGAGCTCCCGGGACGTCATGTTGACGGCCGTGTGGAACTCGTCCCAGAGTTCGTCACTCACCTTGCCGGATACCGCCACGGTCTCTCTCCCTGCGTTCGGCTCGGACGCCCGCCGGTGGGCGGCGTCACGGGTGGTCGGGGCGCTGCTCCTCGGGGGCTCCGCCGCCCCGGCCGCCGCCCTTGGCGCCCTTGTTGCTGCCGTGCGCCTTCCGGCTGCCGCCGGGTCCGACCGCACGGTCGGAACCGGCCTTCGCCTCGGCGGAGTCCTGGACGGTCGCGCCCTTCTTGCTGCGGCGCACCGAGGGCTGTTGGGGGTTCTTCGACATCGCTCACACGCTCCTCGGTCGTTCTCGGTCCGGTGCCGTCCGCCGGCGGGACGCCGGTCAGGCGATGTGGTGCCGACGGCCGCTGAGCAGGTCGCGGGCCCGGTCGACGAGACCGGCGCCCGGCGCCAGCAGCTTGTTGGCCGGCGGGGTGTCGGGGGCCGAGGGGTGGGGGCGGGTGGGGGCCCTCTTCTTGGCCCGCCGGACCTTGTCGCCCAACTCGTCCAGGACCGCGGCGGAGCAGGCGTCGGCCAGCAGCGGGAACAGCCGGCTCTCCTCGTCCCGGACGTGCGCCTGGACGGTGGTCTTCAGCGTGGCGATCTGCTGGTCGAAGCGGTCGTCGGTGGCGTCCAGGGACTCCAGGGCCTTCAGCAGCCGCTCGACCTCGGCGTGGTCCCGCAGCTCCTTGTCCGCCAGGGTGCGGCCGCCCTCGACGTGCTCGCGCACCGCGGGGTAGAGGTGCTGCTCCTCCGCCACCGAGTGCCGGACCAGCTCCACGGTGATCCGGTCCGCCAGCTCCCGGCGCCGCTCCGCTCCGGCGGGCTGCGCCATGAGCGCGTCGAAGAGCTCGTCCACCTCCCGGTGGTCCGCCGTCAGCTCATTGATGACATTTCCGCCGTGTCCCATGAGAGGGGCTCCTTCGGTCCGGATGAGGTGGCGCGATCGGGCCGCTGGGCCGGTGTGCCCGGCGGGTGCCGCCGGGGGTGGCGCGGGAGTTGCCGCACGCGGGCCCCGCCCCCTGTCCGTCCAGTATCACGCGCACCGTGCCGGGCCGCCCGGCGAGTGGGACGGCGCCCGGTGCCCGTATGGCGCCGGCGGCCAGACGTACGACGCTGGGAGGAGCGCCCGCGGATCCCCGGGGGCGCGGGGCGGCCGACGGCGACGGAGGAGTGGGCATGGCGGTGCGGGTCATCGACGGTTCCGGGACGGCGGTCTGCGGCGCGTCCTGCTACGCCCTCTACGAAGGCGTCCAGTTCAACGAGCACCGGGACCCGGCCCGTCGGGTGCTGGTCGCCGACGAGGGGGTGCCGGACCTCGCCGCGCACGGTTTCGACGGGGGCGTGGCGTCCCTGGTCAACCTCACCGGGCTGTCGCTGGTGCTCTACACCGAGCCCGGCTACCGGGGCGAGAGCCTGATGTTCGGCCCGCTGCTCGCGCCGGGCGAGCTGGCGGGGTACCGGACGGCGTCGGGGGCGGGCTGGGACCGGTGCGTCCGTTCCGTGGACCTCGTCCCGGCCCGCCGGACCGGTCCGCGGCCCGGCCTGGTCGACGACGCCCGCGGGTAGGTGCGGGGCGGGAACGCCGCTGACCTGCTGGAACGGGGTTCACGGCGGCCGGGCGGCAGGCGTTTTCGGGGCCCCGGAAGCCACTCGACCGGCCGAGTTCGCCTCGCTGCGATCCGTCACCGCCTTGACGCTGTTCGAGGGGCACCGGCCGCCGGAACGGCCGCGCCAAAGGGCTCCTACCCAGTGCGAGGAGGCGATCGGCATGGCACATCCGCACAGGTGGCAGCGCGCCGTGGTGACCGGCGGCGCGGGCTTCGTCGGTTCGCATCTGTGCACCGCCCTGCTCGCCGAGGGCACGTCGGTGGTCTGCGTGGACGACTTCAGCACCGGCAGACCCGAGAACGTCGCGCACCTCCGCGCGCACCCCGGCTTCAGCATGGTGGAGGCCGACGTGGCGGAGCCCTTCGAGGTGAGTGAACTCCCGGACCTGGTCCTGCACTTCGCCTCCCCGGCGTCACCCGCCGACTACCTGCGGCTGCCGCTGCACACGCTGGAGACCGGCAGCCTGGGCACCCGGAACGCCCTGCGCCTGGCGCGCGAGAGCGGCGCCCGCTTCCTGCTGGCGTCCACCTCGGAGGTGTACGGCGATCCCCAGCAGCACCCGCAGAGCGAGGACTACTGGGGCAATGTGAACCCGGTCGGCCCGCGAAGCGTCTACGACGAGGCCAAGCGCTTCGGCGAGGCGCTGACCTCCGCCGAGGCCAACGCGCACGGCACCAACACCGGCATCGTGCGGCTGTTCAACACCTACGGGCCCGGGATGCGGGGCCACGACGGGCGCGCGGTGCCGACGTTCGTGCGGCAGGCCCTGACCGGCGACCCGCTGACCGTGACCGGCGACGGTTGCCAGACCCGTTCGCTGTGCTACGTGGACGACACCGTGCGCGGCATCCTCGCCATGGCCGCCTCCGATCTGCGCGGTCCGGTCAACCTGGGCAACCCCGATGAGCTGAGCATGCTCGAACTGGCCCGGCTGATCGTGGAGTTGGCGGGCTCGCGGTCCTCGGTGCGGTTCATCGAGCGGCCGGCCGACGATCCGGCGGTGCGCTGCCCCGACATCACCCTGGCCCGCGACAAGCTCCAGTGGGAACCGCGGGTGGCCGCCCGGGACGGGCTGGCCCGCACCATCGCCTGGTTCCGCGACCACCCCGGCGGCTGAGCCGGCTCCGCGACCGAGCCCGCCCGCGCCCCGTACGAAAGGCCGACCCGACGCCATGCGCATTCTGGGAATCAACGCACTGTTCCACGACCCGGCCGCGGCGCTGGTCATCGACGGGACGACGGTGGCCGCGGCGGAGGAGGAACGCTTCTCCCGGCGGAAGCACGGCAAACGGCCGGTCCCGTTCTCCGCCTGGGAACTGCCGGAACAGGCCGCCCGGTGGTGCCTGGCCCGGGCCGGGCTGCGCATCCAGGACATCGACGCGGTCGCGTACTCCTTCGATCCCGCACTGGCCAAACCGGCCGACCTGATGGGCCTGGACGACCCGTGGGACCACCTGCGCCTGACCTACGCCCGCCAGGCACCCGGCTTCCTGGCCACCGCGCTGCCCGGACTCGACCCGGAGCGGGTGCGCTTCGTACCGCACCACATGGCGCACGCCGCCTCCGCCGCGTTCGCCGCACCGGCGGCCGACACCTCCTCGGTGCTGGTCCTCGACGGCCGCGGCGAGGCGACCTCGCACCTGGCCGCGCGGCGGGTGCAGGGCAAGCTGGAACCGCTGTGCGGCCAGGAACTGCCGCACTCGCTGGGCCTGGTGTACGAGGAGCTGACCGAGCACCTGGGCTTCCTGCGCTCCTCCGACGAGTTCAAGGTGATGGCGCTGGCCTCCTACGGGCGGCCGCGGATGCTGGCCGAGCTGCGCCGCCACGTCCACCCGACGACGGACGGCGGCTTCCACGCCACCGGCGTCCCCTGGCACGAGCTGTGCGCCCCGCGCCGGCCGGACGAGGAGTGGACGCAGGACCACGCGGACCTCGCGGCCAGCGCCCAGGCATGTCTGGAGGAGACGCTGCTGGAGCTGGTGCGCTGGCTGCACGGCCGCACGCACGACAGCACCCTGACCCTGGCCGGCGGGGTGGCCCTGAACTGCGTGGCCAACGCCCGGATCGCCCGCGAGGGGCCGTTCAGCCGGGTCTGGGTGCAGCCGGCCGCCGGGGACGCCGGTACCGCCCTGGGGTCCGCGCTGCTGCTCAGCGCCCACCAGGGCGACGAGCCGCTGCCGATGCCCGGCGCCGCCCTGGGCCGGGACTGGACGGACCGGGAGCTGGAGGACTGGCTGCGCACCGCGGCCGTGCCGTACGAGCGGCCCGATGACATCGCGGCGACCGTGGCCCGGGCGCTGGCGGACGACGCGATCGTGGCGTGGTTCCAGGGCCGCTCGGAGTACGGTCCGCGGGCGCTGGGACACCGCTCGCTGCTGGCGCACCCCGGGTACTCCCGGAACCTCGAACGGCTCAACGACGTCAAGGGCCGCGAGCAGTTCCGGCCGGTGGCCCCGATGGTGCTCGCGGACCGCGCCGGGCAGCTCTTCGACGGCCAACTCCCCAGCCCCTACATGCTGTTCGTGCACGAGGTGGCACCACAGTGGCGGGACCGCATCCCGGCCGTGGTGCACGTGGACGGCACCGCCCGCATCCAGACCGTCGATCCGGCGGACGAGCCGCTGGTGGCCCGGATGCTGGCCGAGTTCGAGCGGCTCACCGGTCTGCCGGTGGTGGTCAACACCAGTCTCAACACGGCGGGCCGGCCCATGGTGGACGATCCGCGGGACGCGCTGGAGTGCTTCGGTTCGACGCCGGTCGACCTGCTGGCCATCGGCCCGTTCGCGGTCCGCCGACCGCAAGCGTTCGGCGGCGGGCAGGAGGTGGCCCGATGACGAAGCGCCCGGCCGGCCGGGACCGCGTGCCGGCCCCCGCCTACGCCGTCGTCATCCCGACCCTGGGGCGGCCCAGTCTGGCCGCCTGCCTGGCGGCGCTCGCCGAGGCCCGCGGGCCGGCGCCGCGCCGGATCGTGCTGGTCGACGACCGGCCGCTGGACGACTGCGCGCCGCTGCCGGTCGACATCCCGGCGGCGCTGCGGGACCGCACCGAGACCGTGCCGGGCTACGGGGACGGCCCGGCGGCGGCGCGCAATGCCGGGTGGCGGGCGGTGGACGGCGTCCCGTGGGTGGTCTTCCTGGACGACGACGTGGTGCCCGGCCCCCGCTGGGCGGAGGATCTCGCCGACGACCTGCGGGCCGCGACCCCGCGGACCGCGGGCGTGGCCGCGCGGATCAGCGTGCCGCAGCCGTGGGGCCGGGAGCCCACCGACTGGGAGCGCAGCACCGCCGGCCTGGCCACCGCCAGGTGGATCACCGCGGACATGGCCTACCGGCGTGCGGCGCTGGCCGACGTGGGCGGTTTCGACGAGCGCTTCCGCCGGGCGTTCCGGGAGGACGCGGACCTCGCGCTGCGGCTGGAGGACGCCGGCTGGGAGCTGGCCCAGGGCCGCCGCCGGACCACCCATCCGGTGCGCCCCGCGGACCGCTGGGTCTCGGTGCGGCTCCAGGCCGGCAACGCCGACGACGTGCTGATGAACCGGCTGCACGGGCGCGGCTGGTGGCGGCGGGCCCAGGCACCCCGCGGCCGCCTGCCCGGGCACCTGGCGGTGACCGCGGCGGCCGGCGGCGCGCTGCTGTGCGCCGCGCTGGGCAGGCGCCGGGCCGCGCTGGTCCTGGCCGCCGGCTGGCTGGCCGGTACCGCGGAGTTCGCCTGGGCGCGGATCGCCCCCGGCCCGCGGACCCGGGACGAGGTGGCGACCATGGCGGTGACCAGCGGGCTGATCCCCCCGGTGGCGACCGCGCACTGGCTGCGCGGCCTGGTCCGGCACCGGGGCGTGGTGCCGGCCGCGGTGCCGGCGGGCCCGGTGCCGGTCGCCGCCGGTCCCCGGCCGGCCCGGGAGCGGATATGACCGTGCGCGCGGCGCGGCGGTCCGGCGCCCCGTGGCTGTACGGCCGCGGGCCGGCCGGGGCGGCGCCCGCTGCCGGGGACGGCGGCGGCCCGCTCGCGGCGGTGCTCTTCGACCGCGACGGGACGCTGGTGGCGGACGTGCCGTACAACGGCGACCCGGACCGGGTGGTGCCGATGCCCGGGGCGCGCGCCGCACTGGACGCGGTACGGGCCCGGGGCCTGGCGGTGGGGGTGGTGACCAACCAGTCCGGGGTGGCCCGCGGGCTGCTGACCCGCGCCCAGGTGGAGGCGGTGCACCGCCGGGTGGCGGCGCTGCTGGGGCCGTTCGACGTGTGGGCGGTGTGCCCGCACGGTCCGGCGGACGGCTGCGGGTGCCGCAAACCGGCGCCCGGTCTCGTCCTCGCCGCCTGCCACCGGCTGGGGGTCCCGCCCGGGCGGGCGGCGGTGGTCGGCGACATCGGCAGCGACCTGGCGGCGGCCCGGGCGGCCGGCGCGCGGGGGGTGCTCGTACCGACACCGGTGACCCGCGCCGCGGAGATCGCCGCCGCACCGCACCGGGCGGCCGATCTGCCGGAGGCGGTACGGCAGTTGCTGGGCCGCCGCCCGGCGGAGGGGGTCACCGGATGACCGCCCTGCCGCGCACTCTCGTGGTCCGCCTGGACAGCGCGGGCGACGTCCTGCTGGCCGGACCCGCGATCCGGGCGGTCGCGGCGGGCTCGTCGCACACCGCGCTGCTGTGCGGGCCGCTGGGCGAGGCCGCCGCGCACCTGCTGCCCGGGGTGGACGAGATCCTGGTGCACGACGCGCCGTGGGTCGGCCTGCGGCCCCCGCCGGTGGACCGGGACGTCACCGAGGCGCTGGTCGGGCGGCTGGCGGCGGGCCGGTTCGACCGGGCGCTGATCCTCACCTCCTTCCACCAGAGCCCGCTCCCGGCCGCGCTGCTGCTGAAGCTGGCCGGGGACGTCTGGACGGCGGCGGACTGCGTGGACTACCCGGGCGCCCTGCTGGACCTGCGGCACCGGCGCGCCCCGGACCGCCACGAGGCCGAGGCGGCCCTGGACCTGGTCCGGGCGGCGGGGTACGGCCTGCCGCCGGGGGACGACGGGCGGCTGCGGGTGCTGCCGCCGCCGGACACCTCCGGCCTGACCGGCAGCGGCCCGTACGTCGTGCTGCACCCGGGGGCGGCGGTGCCCGCCCGGGCGTGGAGCGCCCCGCGCGCCGCCCGGGCCGCGGCCGCGCTGGCGGCGGCCGGGCACCGGGTGGTGGTCACCGGCGGTCCGGACGAGCGGGAGCTGACCGCCGAGGTGGCCGGCGGCCACGGCCTGGACCTCGGCGGGCGGACCGATCTGCGCCGGCTCGCCGGGGTCCTGGCCGGGGCCCGGGCCGCGGTCGTCGGCAACACCGGCCCGGCGCACCTGGCCGCCGCGGTGGGCACCCCGGTCGCGTCGGTCTTCGCGCCGGTCGTGCCGGCCGGCCGCTGGGCCCCGTACGGCGTGCCGCACGTGGTGCTGGGCGACCAGCGGGCGCCGTGCGCGGACAGCCGCGCACGGCAGTGCCCGGTGCCCGGCCACCCCTGCCTCGACGGCATCCCGGACGCCGAACTCCTTGCTGCGGTAGCCGAATTGACGGGTCGTCGTCCGCATATCGACCGCGGTCCGGCGCGCGCCGGGGGGCACCGCCGGCCGCCCCCGGTCGGCGCCGCGGAACTGCCCACCGACGACAGAGGGGCGACGGTATGAACATCCTGCTGTGGCACGTACACGGCTCGTGGACGACGGCGTTCGTCCAGGGCCCGCACACCTACCTGGTGCCGGTCACCCCGGACCGGGGGCCGGACGGGCGCGGCCGGGCCCGGACGTTCCCCTGGCCGGACGCGGTGCACGAGCGGACCCCGGAGGAGTTGCGCCGGGCCGAGGTCGATCTGGTCGTCCTCCAGCGGCCGCACGAGGCGGAGCTGGCCGAGCGCTGGCTCGGCGGGCGCCGCCCGGGGCGGGACGTCCCGGCGGTGTACCTGGAGCACAACGCCCCGGACGGCGACGTCCCCGACACCCGCCACCCGTGCGCCGGCCGGCGGGACCTGGTGCTGGTGCACGTCACCCACTTCAACCGGCTGTTCTGGGACAGCGGCGGCACCCGCACCGAGGTGATCGAGCACGGCATCGTCGACCCCGGCCACCGCTACACCGGTCGGCTGGCGCGGGCCGCGGTGGTGGTCAACGAGCCGGTGCGGCGCGGGCGGACGGTCGGCACGGACCTGCTGCCGGCGCTGGCCGGTGCGGCGCCCCTGGACGTGTTCGGGATGCGGACCGAGGGGCTCGCCGACCGGCTGGGCCTGTCCGCCGAGGCGTGCCGGACCGCCGATCTGCCGCAGCGGGACCTGCACGAGGCGATGGCCCAGCGCCGGGTCTATCTGCACCCGGTGCGCTGGACGTCGCTGGGACTGTCGCTGCTGGAGGCCATGCACCTGGGCATGCCGGTGGTGGCGCTGGCCACCACGGAGGCCGTCGAGGCGGTGCCGCCGGGCTGCGGGGTGCTCTCCAACCGGCCCGAGGTGCTGGCCGGGGCCCTTCGCAGGTACCTCGCCGAGCCGGACGCGGCGGCCGAGGACGGGGCCCGGGCCCGCCAGGCGGCGCTCGGCCGGTACGGGCTCAAGCGCTTTCTCGCCGACTGGGAGTCCCTGATCACGGAGGTAGCCGCATGACCGCCCACCAGCCCGCCCCCCGGCTGTCCATCGCGCTCGTCTCGGAGCACGCGAGTCCGCTCGCGGTCCTGGGCGGGGTGGACGCCGGCGGCCAGAACGTCCATGTCGCCCGGCTCGCCGGCGCCCTGGCCGACCGCGGCCACCGGGTCGTGGTCTACACCCGGCGCGACGCGCCGGATCCGCCCGACGACGTACCGCTGCGCCGCGGGGTCACCGTGCGGCACGTCAGCGCGGGCCCGCCGCGCCACATCCCCAAGGACGAACTGCTGCCGCACATACCGGAGTTCGCCCGGGCACTGGCCGAGGACTGGCGGCGCCGCCCGCCGGACGTGGCGCATTCGCACTTCTGGATGTCGGGCCTGGCCACCCTGGGGGCGGCCCGGGAGCACGGGCTGCCGCTGGCGCACACCTACCACGCACTGGGCAGTGTCAAGCGCCGCCACCAGAAGGGCGACGACACCTCGCCGCCCAGCCGGATCGCGACCGAGGTCGACGTCGGCACCGGCTGCGGCCAGGTGATCGCCACCTGCCGGGACGAGGTCACCGAGCTGCGGCGGATGGGGATCCCGCCGCGCAAGGTCAGCGTCGTGCCCTGCGGTGTGGACCCGTCGGTCTTCACCCCGGACGGGCCGGTCGCACCGCGCGACGACGCCCACCCGATGCTGCTCCAGCTGGGGCGCCTGGTGCCGCGCAAGGGCGCGATGGTCTCGATCGCGGCGCTGGCCCGGCTGCCCGAGGCCCGGCTGGTGATCGCCGGCGGCCCGCCGCCGGCGCAGCTCGACGCCGATCCGGAGGTGCGGCGGCTGCGGGCGGTGGCCGACGGGGCGGGTGTCGCCGATCGGGTGCACTTCACCGGCGGGGTGCCCACCGGCGACGTACCGGCGCTGCTGCGCGCCGCGGACGTGGTGCTGTGCCCGGCGGACTACGAGCCGTTCGGCATCGTGCCGCTGGAGGCGATGGCCTGCGGCCGGCCGGTGGTGGCCACCGCGGTCGGCGGGCAGCTGGACACCGTCGTCGACACCGTGACCGGCCGGCTGGTGCCGCCCGGCGACCCGGCCGCGCTGGCCGACGCGGTGGCCGGGCTGCTGGCCGATCCGGCGCACCGGGCCGCCTGCGGGGCCGAGGGCCGCCGCCGGGTGCTGGCCCGCTACGGCTGGGACACCGTGGCGGAGGCCACCGAATCCGTCTACCGGGCACTGCTCGCCCCGCGGCCGACCGTTCCGGAGGCTGCCTGACGCACCGTCACCTACCGGGCCGCGCAGAAGAGTTGACCGGTCGCGCGGCCGGGCCCCGACCCCGCACGGAAGGGACGCGCCCCATGAGCCATCCCCTGGAAAGCGCACACCAGCACTGCCAGTCCCTGCACGAGGCCCTGCGCGAGCTGCGGCACAACGGCCTGCCCCAGCTGGCCCGCTGGGCATCCCGCCTGCACGAGGTGCTGCCCCTGGGGGGCCGCCTGCTGGCGGCGGGCAACGGAGGCAGTGCCGCACAGGCCCAGCACCTGACGTCCGAACTCGTCGGCCGCTACCGTCAGGACCGGCCGCCCTACTCCGCCGTCGCCCTGCACGCGGAGACCTCCGCGGTGACCGCGATCGGCAACGACTACGGCTTCGACCAGGTCTTCGCCCGCCAGGTGGCGGCCCACGGGCGGCCCGGCGACATCCTGGTGCTGCTGTCCACCTCGGGCCGCAGCGCCAACCTGCTGGCGGCCGCCGAGACCGCCGCGCGGGCCGGGCTGCGGGTGTGGGCGATGACCGGGCGCCGGCCCAACCCGCTGGCCGACGCCGCCGACGAGGCGCTGTGCATCGCCTCGGACAGCACCGCCACCGTGCAGGAGGCCCACCTGATCGCCCTGCACATCCTCTGCGAGAACTTCGACGCCGCCGGCCCGCACGGCCCGGTCGTCCCGGACCGCATCCCGGTCAACCTGGAGGACGCCACATGATCCGCGACCACCGCCCCGTTCCGGCCCGCCGCCCCGGGCCGCCGCACACCGGCGGGAACCGGTCGTGAGCGCCCGCAACCGGCCGCTGGTCGTCGTCGGCGACGTCCTCCTCGACCGGGACCTGGAGGGCGAGTCCACCCGCCTCGCACCGGACGCACCGGCACCGGTGGTCGATGTGACGCGGGACCACACGCGGCCCGGCGGCGCCGGCCTGGCCGCCGTGCTCGCGGCCCGCGGCGGCCGGGAGGTGACGCTGGTGGCCGCGCTCGGCGAGGACCGGGCGAGCCAGGAGGTGCGCCGGGCCCTCGCCGGGGTGGTGCACCTGGTGGATTTCCCGCTGGACGGGGCCCTGCCGGAGAAGACCCGCGTACTGGCCGGCGGCCGGGCGGTGGTGCGCTACGACCGCGGCGGCGGCCGGCCCGGGGAACCGGGCCCGGAGGTGCGCGCCGCGCTCGCCGGGGCCGGTGCGGTCCTGGTCGCCGACTACGGGCGCGGCGGCGCGGCCGCGGTGCGCCGCCACCTCGCGGAGGCCGCCCGCCGGGTACCGCTGGTCTGGGACCCCCACCCCAGGGGGGAACGCCCGGTCGCCGGCGCGCGGCTGGTGACGCCCAACGGGTCCGAGGCCCGCGCGCTCACCGCGCAGGACGGCCGGACGCTGCGCGCCGACGCCCTGCGTGCGATGCGGCTGGCCGCCCGCTGGCGCGCCGCCGCGGTCGCGGTGACGCTCGGGGCGCGCGGCGCGCTGCTGGCCCGGGCCGGCGGCGACTCGCCGATGATGGTGCCCGCGCCGTACCGCGCGGACGGCGATCCGTGCGGGGCCGGCGACTGCTTCGCGGCGACCGCGGCCGGGGCGCTGGCGGACGGTGCGCTGCCCGAGGAGGCCGTCCAGCTGGCGGTGGCCGAGGCGGCGGCGTTCGTCGCGGCCGGCGGTGCGGGCAGCCGGACGCTGTGGGACGGCGCGGAGCGGCCGCTGCCCGCCGGGCCGGCCGCGGTCCGGGACACCGACCCGTTCGCGCTGGCCCGGGCGGTGCGGGCCCGGGGCGGGGTGGTGGTCGCCGCGGGCGGCTGCTTCGACCTGCTGCACGCCGGCCATGTGGGGCTGCTGGAGAGCGCCCGGCGGATCGGCGACTGCCTCATCGTCTGCCTCAACTCCGACGCCTCGGTCGGCCGCCTCAAGGGGCCGGGGCGTCCGCTCACCCGCATCGAGGACCGGATCCGGGTCCTGGCGGGCCTGGGGTGCGTCGACGCGGTCGCGGTCTTCGAGGAGAACTCCCCGGTGCGGCTGCTGCGCCGGCTCCGGCCGGACATCTGGGTCAAGGGCGGCGACTACACCGTCGACACCCTGCCGGAGGCCACCGCGCTCCAGGAGTGGGGCGGCCAGGCCCTGGTGCTGCCGTACCTCGACGGCCGGTCGACGACGACGCTGGCCCGGCGCGCGGCCCGGACCGCCGCGGTCCGCCGGGAATCCGACCCGTGAGCGCGCGGCCGGCTCCCCGGGTGGGCGTCGTGGTGATCACCCGCAACCGCCGCCGGAGCCTGCTGCGCACCGTGGACGCGCTGGTGCGGCTCCCCGAGCGGCCGCCGGTGGTCGTGGTGGACAACGGGTCGTCGGACGGCACCGCCGCCGCGGTGCGCGAGCGCCACCCCCGGGTACGCGTCCTGGCCGCGGGCCGCAACATGGGGGCGGTGGGCCGCACCTACGGGGCGGCGGCGCTGGACACCCCCTACGTGGCCTTCAGCGATGACGACTCCTGGTGGGAGCCGGGGTCGCTGGCCCGCGCGGCGGACCTGTTCGACGCCCATCCGCGGCTTGGGCTGCTGGCGGCCCGTACGCTCGTCGGCCCGTCCGGTGCGCCGGACCCGCTCAACGCCGAGCTGGCCCGCTCCCCGCTGGGCCGCGACCCCGGCCTGCCCGGCCCGTCGGTGCTGGGTTTCCTGGCCTGTGCCGCGGTGCTGCGCCGCCGGGCGTACCTGGCGGTCGGCGGTTTCCACCCCGTCCTGCACTTCGGGGCGGAGGAGTCGCTGCTGGCCATGGACCTGGCGGCCGCCGGGTGGGCGGTGGTGCACTGCGCGGAGCTGGTCGCACGGCACGATCCGGACGGCGGGACGGACCGGCCGCGCCCCGGCCGGACGGTCCGCACCCGCCGCAACGCGCTGCTCACCGCGTGGCTGCGGCGGCCGGCCGGCGCCGCCCTGGCGCAGACCGCGCGGCTGGCGTACGACGGCCTCGGCGACCCCGCCTCCCGCCGCGCGCTGGCGGAGGCGGCCCGCCGGCTGCCGGCCGCGCTGGCGCGCCGCCACCGGCTCCCGGCCCACGTCGAACACCTGGTCCGCTCCCTGGAGGAGCCCTCAACTCGCCTGCCAGCGTGGCAAGTTGAGCCCGGGTGACCCTCTCACCACCTGCCGTCGGCGCTGAGGAGCCGTGCCGTGACCGATCCGCGGACCACCGTCATCGTCATCACCCGCAACCGCCGGGCCGATGTGCTGCACACCCTCGACCGGCTGGCCGAGCTGCCCGAGCGGCCCCCGGTCGTCGTGGTCGACAACGCCTCCGCCGACGGCACCGCCGCCGCGGTCCGGGCCCATCCGCTGCCCGTGCGGCTGCTCGCGCTCGGCCGCAACCTCGGCGCGGTGGGCCGCAACCTCGCCGCGCGCACCGCCACCACGCCGTACCTGGCGTTCTGCGACGACGACTCGTGGTGGCACCCCGGTACGCTGCGCCGCGCCGCCGATCTGCTGGACGCCCACGGCGGACTGGCCGCGGTGACCGCGCGGATCGTGGCGCATCCGCACCCGGACGGCCCGGAGCCGCCGGACCGCCCGCCCTACGAGGACCCGATCGTGCGGGAGCTGCGCAACTCGCCGATCCCCGGGCCGTCCTGGCTCCCGGGCCCGGCGCTGGGCTCCTTCCTCGCGGCGGCGACGGTCCTGCGCGCCGACGCCTTCCGCACCGCGGGCGGCTTCTCGCCCCGGCTGGTGCTCGGCGGCGAGGAGGAGCTGCTCGCCGCGGACCTGGCGGCGGACGGCTGGTGGCTCACCTACGCCGACGACCTGACCGTCCACCACCGGGCCTCCCCGCACCGGGACGCCACCGAGCGCCGCCGCCGCGGCATCCGCAACACCCTGTGGTTCACCTGGCTCCGCCGCCCGGTGCCGGTGGCCCTGCGCCGGACCCTCTGGCTGGCGACCCGGGTCCCCCGCGACACCGTCTCGGCCTCCGCCTTCACCGAGGCCGCCGCCGGGCTCCCCTGGCTGGTACGGGAGCGGCGCCCGCTGCCGGGTGCGGTGGAGGCCCGGCTGCGGCTGCTGGAGGCCCCCCAGCAGGCGTCCACGGCCCGGTCGTACCGCGACTGAAGGCACAAGGGCGGGCCCGGCCCGCATCCGCGGGAGGGCCCCGGCACGCGCCCCGCCCGGATCTACCGCGGCGCGTCCGCCCCGGCCGGGCCGCCCGTCCGGGCGCCTGCCGGGAGGTGCGCCAGGAGCCGCCAAAGGAGGGTGCCGTCCACCGGGCCCGCGGTGACGGCGCGGGCGCGGGCGCGGCCGGTGTCCGAGAGGCACCAGTCGAGCCAGTGGTGGAAGTCGGCCGGGCGCAGCTCCTCGCCGCGCAGCACGGCGGGCCAGCCCAGTGCGGCGGCCTGGGCGCTGACCTTGGCACCGCCCTCGACCGGGTCCACCGCGAGGGCGGGGGTGCCGGCCCGCAGGGCGAGGACGAGCCCGTGCAGCCGGGTGGTGACGACCGCGTCGAGGCGGGCGAGGACGGTGTGCAGTTCGTCCGGGGTGGCGGGCAGCCGCCAGTCCCGGCTGTCCAGCCGGGTGTCCAGGGGCAGTCGCGCCACCCCGGACCCGGCCAGCCAGGCCCCGAGCGTCCGGGACACCTCCGCGTGCCGCCGCCGCGCGCCGTACTCGTGCTGGCCGCCGGTGAGCACCACGCCCACCAGGGGCAGCGCGGGCGGCACCGGGGCGGGCAGGCTCAGGTCCGCCGCGGGCCGCCCGGTGCCGTCGCGCGGCAGCACCGTGTGGAAGCGGCGGACGGCGGGGTCGTCCGGGTCGGGAACGGAGACCCCCACCGCGATCCGGCGGGCCGCCGGGAAGCGGTCGTGCAGGGCGAGCAGCGGGCTGGGGCCGCCGTCCGGCGGTCTGCGGGAGTGCACCGGTCCGCAGGCGAACACCAGGTGGGTGTAGCGGGCGGGGTCGAGGGCGTCCAGGTGGAGCGCGTCGGGCCGGAAGGCCGGGGACCAGGCCGTGTCGCAGACCAGTCCGGCACGGCGCAGGGCGTGCCCGACGACGTCGGCGGCGAGCGCGTCCCCGGCGGTGACCTCGCCGCGGAGGAAGCTGAACCAGCCGGTGAGCAGCACCCGGGCGGGGGTCACCGGACCGGTTCCCGCCGTGCGGGCGGCCGGTCCGGTCCGGGCAGCGCGGCGAGCGCGGCCAGCACCTCGGCCACGGTGATCCGCAGCAGCCGGGCGTCCGGCCGGTCGCCGTGCGCGTCACCGGGCCGCGGGCGGTCGTCGCCGTCCGGATGCCACAGCACCCGGTGCCGCTCCGCGGCCGGCGGCCCCCAGAGCCGCGGCGCGACCGGCCCGAACAGCACCACCGACGGGGTGCCGAAGGCGGTGGCGAGGTGGGCGAGTCCGGTGTCCCCGACGAGCACCGCGCGGGCCTGCGCCACCAGCGCGGCGAGTTCCGCGAACGGGACGTCGGCGGCGCCGCCGAGGACCGCGGCCGGAGGCAGGTCCGCCCGCGCCGCGACCCACCGGGCGAGCGGCCCCTCCCCGGCCCCGGCGGTGACCACGACCCGGTGGCCGGCCCGGTGCAGCGCCCGGGCGACCGCCGCGAACCGCTCCGGCGGCCAGCACCGGGCCGGGGCGTCGGCGCCCGGGTGGACCACGAGCGCGCCGGGCGCCGGCGAGGGCCGGGCGGGGGGTGCCAGGCGCAGGTCGGCGGGGTCCGCGGCCAGGCCGTACCAGGTGAGCAGCCGGCACCAGCGGTCCCGTTCGTGCTCGTCGTCCCGCCAGACCGGTCCGCAGGGCGCGGGCGCGCCGGAGGTCGCGTAGGCCAGGAGCCGGGCCGGGCGGAGCCGCTGGAGCACGCCCCGGCTCTCCGGGCCGTTGCCGTGCAGGTCCACCGCGACGTCGGGCGGCGGGCCCGTCCAGTCCAGGCGCCGCGGGACCTCCCGGCCGGCGGCCCGGGTCGGCAGCAGCGCGTCCACGGCGCCGGTGGCCCGGGCGGCCTCGGCGAACCGGCCGGGCGCGGCGAGGACGAGGCGGTGCCCGGGGTGCCCGGCGCGCAGCGCCCGGAGCGCGGGGACGGCCGCCAGCAGGTCGCCCAGGCCGAGCGCCCGCAGGACGAGGAGCCGCGGCGCGCCCCCGCCGCCGCCACCGGCCGGGACGCGGAGCTGCGGGCGGTGCGGGGCCATACGGCTGCCTCCTGGGCGCGGGCGGGGACGGCACTGCGGGCCGCGGGGGCGCGGCTCTCCCACTGTGGGTGCGGCCCGGCCCGCCCGCGACTGCACTGGCCCAGCTGCCGGATCCATGGCATTCCTGGAGGGAGGCCGCAGGACGCGGCCTCAGGGCCGCCGCGCGACGAAGGGTGCACGAGATGTCCGATGACGCCATGGGCGACGAGGTCTACCAGCCGGACCAGCAGGACGCCGAGGACGCGGCCCGGGGACCGGACCCGGAGAACACCCTGGGCCAGGCCGACCCGGACGAGCTGCTGGACGCGGGCTACTCCCCCGCCGACGAGCCGTACGCGGCCGGTACCGGTGTCACGGCCCGGGAGCAGCGGCGCGGTGAGAGCCTCGACGAGCGGCTGGCCGAGGAGGAGCCCGACGTCGGTGCCGCGGGCACCGGCCCGAAGGGGGCGGGGCCCGACGACATCACCCCGGTGCCCGCCGAGGAGGACGCGGTGCGGGTGCGCGACGACGGGCGCGCGGACGGCGGCTGAGCGGCGCCGCCGCCGAGCGGCACCGGCACCGCACCGGGCGTGTGAGCAACCCCACGCGCCCGCCGGATGCCGTGCGCCGCAAGGGAGATGGCGGGGGCGGGCGGGCGGTGGGAGGCGGCGTGAGCCACCCCACGCCGCGTCCGCTTTTCTCCGTATGGGGCGTTCTGTGAGGATGGGACACCGCTGAGCCCGCGAGGCTTCGTGGCCAGTCGGCCCGGCCTGAGCCCAGCACCGCCGAGCCCCCGGCACGTCGCCGCGCACGCCGTCGTGCGCCGCGCGCCGGCCCCACCGCCCTGCGAGCCCGACGGGCTCCTCACAAGGTCTTGCCGCTGTGCCTTCTCCCGCCCCCGCCCCTGCCCGGGTCCCCGCGCAGGCGCCGTCGCCCGAGTCCGACCCCACTCCCCCCTCCGGACCACCCGCCGCCCGACCGGCGTCCCGCCGTGCCCCGGCCGCCGCCCGGCTGCCGGGCCTGCGGCTCCGGCGGGGCGCGCCCGGCGGCCGCGCCGAGGACCACGCCCCGTGGCGTTCCCTGCGCTACCGCAGCATGCGCTGGTGGTCGGTGGCCAACCTGCTGTCCAACGTCGGTACGTGGATGCAGCTCACCGTGCAGAACCTGCTCGTGCTGCAACTGACCCACTCCGCCGCGGCCACCGGTCTCTCGCTGGCCGTGCAGGCGGGGCCCGGGCTGCTGATGGGGCTGGTGGGCGGGGCCGCCGTCGACCGGTGGCCGCGGAAGCTCACCGCCGCGGTGAGCCAGGCGGTGCTCGGCCTGGTCGCCTTCACCACCGCCGTCCTGCTGGCCACCGGGCAGCTCAACTACGGCATCCTGCTCGCGCTGGCCGCCGTCACCGGCCTGATCGCCACCATCGACGGCCCGGCGTGCGCCCTGCTCGGCAACGACCTGGTGCCCACCGCCGACGTGCCGTCCGCGATCGCCGTCGGCTCCCTGGTGCACAGCGTCGGCCGGCTGGGCGGTACCGCGTTGGCCGGTGTGGCGGTGGGGACCCTCGGGACCGGAGCGGCCTACGCCGCCAACGGCCTGTCCTTCCTCTTCGTCACCGCGGTCATCCCCTTCCTCCGCCCGGCGCCCGCGGCCCTGCGCGCACCGTCCGGCGCACCGGAGCGGGCCGCACCGGCCGCCGCCGTCCAGGAGCCCGAGGCCGGCGGGAGCGCCCGGGAGGGGCTGGTGTTCTTCCTGCGGCGGCCGCGCCTGGTGGGCCTGGCGGTGATCACCGGTCTGAGCGCCGTCTTCGGCCGCAACTACACCCTGACCCTCGCCGTCCTCGTCACCGGCCCGCTCGGCGCGGGCGCGGGCGCCTTCGGCACCGTCTCCACCGTCCTGGCCGCCGGCGGCATCCTCGGCGCGGTGCTCGCGGCCCGGCTGCGCAACCCCTCGGTCACCCTGGTCGGCCTGCTGGCCGCGGCCGGCGCGCTGCTCCAGGTCGTCGCCGGGGTCTCCCCGTCGCTGCTGGTCCTGCTGGTGCTGGTCCTGCCGATGTCGGTGGTCGAGTCGGTGTCGGACACGGCCGGCACCACGGTGCTCCAGACCGACCCGCCGCCGCACATGCGCGGCCGGGTGCTGGGGGTCTGGCGCACCCTGAGCACCGCCTGGGGCCTGGTGGGCCCGCCGCTGCTGGGTCTGCTGATGCAGGTGGCCGGGGCGCGCGGCGCCCTGGTGGCGGGCGGCCTGATCATCGCGGGCGCGGTGCTGGCCGGGAAGCTCATCGGGCCGGGCCGGCGCGCGGCCCGTCCGGCGCCCGCGGTCGGTACCTGCCCGGCGTAGCCGCCGGGGCCGGGCTCCGAGGGGCCCCGGGCGGCCTCCTGCGACACCATGGGACGGAAGGCCACCGGCACGCCCGCCGGACCGGCCCCGCCGGCGCACCCTTACGCCTCCGTCAGCGGGGTACCCGAAGAACTCCATGGAAACCGGTGAATCCAAGGAGGCCAGCCATGCAACTCCCGCTCCTGCGTCCCGTGGTCGACCGGGCGGGCCCCTGGGCAACGGTCTACACCGAGATCCCGCACACCACCGAGGACGCGGCGAAGCAGCAGGAACTGATCGCGGAGGCCACCGGCGCCAAGCTGCTCGCGCTCGGCGCGGACGAGGCCACCTCCGGCGCCCTGCGGGACGCGCTCGCCGCACCGCAGCAGCGGGCCGGCGAGGCCCGGGGCAGCCATGCGCTGTTCGCCACCGAGGGCCGGGTGGTGCTCGACGTCCCGCTGCCGGGGCCGCCGCCCGCGCCCCTGGTCACCTGGGGCCCGGTCCCGCGCATCACCCCGCTGCTGGCCGCCCTGGGCCAGAGCCCGCTGTGCCTGGTGGTCCGCCTGGACCGGCACGGCGCCGACTTCTGCGTCACCGACGGCCGCACGGGCCACGAAGCCGGCCAGGTGGAGGGCGCCGACCGGCCCCTGCACCGCACCGCCTCGGCCGACTGGTCCGAGACCCACTTCCAGGCGAAGGTGGAGAACACCTGGGAACGCAACGCCCAGGACATCGCGGACGCGATCGCCGACGCCTACGAGAAGTGCGGCGCCGAAGCGGTGCTGCTCGTCGGCGACACCCGGGAGCGGCGCGCGGTGCACGACCGGCTGCCGGAACCGCTGCGTTCCGTCACGCACGAGAGCGAGCACGGCGGACGGGCCGACGGCGCGGACACCGACCTGGTCGAACGGGACGTCGCCCAGGTCTGCGCGGGCCACGAGCACGACCGCGTCACCGCGGCGACCGAACGGTTCCGCACCGGCGCCGACCCGGTGGGCAAGCCCGCCCCGGACACCGCGGCCGGCATCCCGGCGCTGGTGGAGGCCGCGCGCGAGCACCGGATCGGGACCCTGCTGGTCGATCCGCGCGGCGCGGACGCCGGGCGCGAGGTCTGGGTGGGCTCCCGGAGCGATCAACTGGGCGTGCGCGCCTCGGAGTTGACGTACCTGGGCGAACCGCATCCGGCCGCCGCGCGGGCCGACGACGCGCTGATCAGGTCGGCCGCGGCGACCGGCGCGGACATCGTGGTGGTCCCCGACCCGGAACAGGCGCCGGCCGGCGGCCTGGGCGCCATCCTCCGCTGGTCCGACGAGGCCCCGCCCCGGTCCTGACACCGCACGCCCGGCACCGCACGCCCGCGCCGCGGGGAAGGGCCCGGTCCCGGCACCGCACGGAGGTGCCCGGGCGGCGGTCCGCCCGGGCACCTCCTGCCGGCCGGTCAGGGCTTGAAGGGCTTGCCTTCGAGGGTGTCCTTCCCCCGCTCGGCCGCCTGGGCGGCCTTGCCCCTGATCTTCTCGGCCTTGCCCTTCATCTCCAGGCTCTTGTTGCCGGTGACCTTTCCAGTGGTTTCCTTGGTCTTCCCCGTGATCGTCTTGCCGACGTTCCGGGTCTTCTTGCCGATGCCCATGGCGCACTCCTTGCGGGCTCGGACGGGCCGGTACGGGTCCGGCCGGTCTCCCCCGCAGTCCGGCGGGAGAGGGTTTCCGGGTGAATTGTCTCACTTGTACGCTTCGGTGCCCACCGCGTGCGCCGAAGCACCCGCCGCGGACCGGGCGGAGGGCGCCCGGCGGTCATTCCGGCGGCGGCAGCAGGCTCCCCAGCGGGCCGAGGTCCAGGTTGAGGTCCGCCAGGGACAGGCCGTACTGGGCGCAGAGTTCGCCCATGCGGGAGTGGAGCAGCATCAGCGTGGTGCCCAGCCGCTCCTCCTGCTCCTCGGTGAGGTCCCCGGCCTCGACCCGCTGGAGCGCCTGGCGCTCCATGAGCTGCCGCAGCAGCTCGACGAGGGTCAGGACGAGCCGGATCAGGTCCCGTTCCACGGTCTCGGGCCCGGTGGTGATCCGGCGCGGCGCCCCCCGGGAGCCGGCGCCGCGGGCCTGCCGGAGCTCCTGCGGGGCGGCCGGCAGCAGCCGGAAGGCGCGGGCCGCGGCGTCGGCCACCTCGGCGAACCGGTCGCCGCCGGCGCCGTCCTCACCCGTCATGGTCCTGGTACGCGGACGCGGGCGGGGGCTGCCACGGGGAGGGGTTCCCGGCGCTGATGGAGACGATCAGCGCCCGGAGCGTGATCCGCACCAGGTCGACATCGGCGATCGACAGCACCAGATCGCCGTTGAGCACCACGCCGCCGCTGAGCAGGCGGTCCAGCAGGTCGATCAGGGCGACCTGCCGCTGGGCCAGGGGCCCCTGCGGTGCCGCCGCGGGCCCCTCGGGCGCCGTCACGGCCCGCTCCCCCGCGCGGCGGCCTCCGGCGCCGCCGTGAAGGAGTACGGCGCCCACGGGCCCGTCACCTCCACGCGGATGCCGGGCAGCCCGTCGGCGGCCCGCTCGACCTCGCTGCGGAACTGCTCCGCCCGCCGCACCGGCACCAGGTACGCGTCGTTGACCACGTTCTGGCCGGTGCCGCCGGCGAGCGCGCCTTCCTGGGGCCGGTGCTGGGCCCGTTCGACGGCCGAGCCGCGGGCCGCTGCCACGACCCGTTCCGCGGCCTCCTCGGCGCCGCGGAAGGCGTCGTCCCGGGCGTTGCGCACCGCCCGGCGGCGCCGGAGGTAGTCCCGTCCGGATCCGGCGAACGGCTCCGCCGGGCCGCCCCCGGGCTCCGCCTCCGCCGCCGCGGTGTCCACGTAGATCTTGACCCCCCACTCCAGCAGGCCGTCCAGTTCCGACAGGCGGCGGGCGAAGACCTCCAGCCGGGCGCCGAGCATGGCCCGCACCCGGTCGTCGTTGAGGTAGACGGTCGCCAGCCGGAGCGGCAGCACCGTGGTGCGGTCGGCGAGCCGCTCGATGACCCGGTGGTGGGCCCGGGCCACCGCCTCCAGCCAGTCCAGGTCCTCCAGGTGCCCGCGCAGCGCGTCCTCGTCGAAGTCCTCCGCCGGTACGGAACCGGCCGCGACCACCACGTCGCCGCGGCGCTCGGCGCGCACCAGGCGCACCGGCGCGCCCGCCACCCCCGCGACGCCGGCCAGCGCCTCGGACAGGGTCCCGTCGGCGTCCCGCGCCACACCGTAGGCGTAGGTCACCTCGGTCATGGCTCACGGTCCTCGCGGTGGCGCGGCCGGTCCTCGGCCGGCTCACGGCGGCGCGGGCGGTCCCGCTCCCGCGCGCGGTCCGCGGTGCGGCCGCGGCGTTCGGGGCGTTCGGCGGCCGGGAGTTCCGCGCCGCCGCGCAGCTCTTCGAGCTCGGCGCGCAGCCGCTTGTTCTCCTCGGTCAGCGACCGGTAGCCGTCCGTGGCGTGCGAGGAGAGCGACGGGTCGTGCTCCCACCAGTCGATGCCCATCTCCTTCGCCTTGTCCACGGACGCCACGATCAGCCGCAGCTTGATGGTGAGCAGTTCGATGTCGAGCAGGTTGATCCGGATGTCGCCGGCGATGATGATGCCCTTGTCCAGGACCCGTTCGAGGATGTCGGCGAGGTTGGTCGTCGATCCCCCCTGGCTGTAGGGGCTCGCCCGGGACGGCAGATCGCCCAGCCGCCTGGCTACCGGTTCGTTCACGGCGCTCCCTCCGCATCAGGCGAGCGTGGCACGGTGCGCCCTGATCTCTTCGAGGCGGTCGAGGAGTTCGTCCTCGCGCCGGTCGAAGGTCTCCTCGTCGATCTCACCGTCGAGCAGCGCCTGCTCCAGGTCGACCAGTGCGCGCTCGATCGGCCCCGGGTCGTAGTACTCGTCCTCCGCGGCCTGCACGAGACGCTCCATGACCCAGGCCACCCCGCGCACCGGCGCCAGCGGCAGCGTCGCGATCTGCGTCAGCAGCCCCATGTCCGCACCCTCCTCAGACGAAGCTGTAGCCGGGCAGCGGGCCGTGCAGCCGGACGTCGAAGCCCTCGCCCAACTCTTCCGCGAGTTGCTTCTGCGCGGCGAGGAATTGCTGCTCTTTCTCCCGCTCGACGAGGAACGACACGTTCAGGAAGTCGTCGCCCGTCGCCTGGGCCAGATTCTCCTGGCGGGCGAGGCCGCGGAGCGCGGCCACGATGTCCGCGGTCAGCTGGTCCTGGCGGGTCCGGACTTCCTTGACGACCAGTTCGCCGAGGGCGAGCGGCAATTCCGGGCTGCCCCGGCCGCTTCTGATCTCGTCGTTGAGCCTCCGGGCCTCGTCCGATTCGGTCAGGATCTGCCGCAGCAGGGTCTCCTCGGCCTGCCCCACCTTGAGGTTGTACTCAACGCAGTTCTCCAGCGTCGCCAATTGGGCGGTGAGCGCCTCCGCGCGTTCCTCCAGCACGGCCCGGACGGCGTCGTCATCGTCGGCGGTGAAGCCGAACCGCATCGGCAGGACGGTACCGTCGGCCATCAGCCGTTCCTGAACGGCCTGATGCGCGCCGAGATCCCGCCGCTTGGGCCGCAATTCCTCCGGGGAATCACTGACCACGGCGCTCAGTGAACCGCTGCCCACGACACGGAGTTCGGCGGGCGGGTCCCCCACCCCGTGCAGGCCGTTCAGGCGCTGCGGGTGGTCGGCCGAGACAATGGAATAGACGTACACCGTCATGGGTCATTCCTTCCGGTGGCGGACCGGTCGCCGCGCCGATCGCTCCCGTTTGCTCTCGACGGGCTCCATTTCGTCCTCGTCCGCTTCGTTCTCCTCATCGCCGCTCCGGCTCTCGCGTGCGCTCTTCAGGGCATCGGAGACCGCTTCCGCCGCCCCCGCCAAGGCGCCCTTGGTCTTGCCCTTCGAGCCGCCCTTGGTCACTTCGCCGACCACGTCCGTCAGTTGTGCGGGAGCCTTCCGGCCGGATTCGAGATCCAGTCGGTTGCACGCCTCCGCGAAACGCAGATACGTGTCGACGCTCGCGACGACGATCCGGGCATCCACCTTGAGGATTTCGATGCCCACCAGCGAGACCCGGGCGAACACGTCGATGACCAGGCCGCGGTCAAGGATCAGGTCGAGAACGTCGTAGAGATTCCCCGAGCCGCCTCCCCCGCCGGTTCTGGCCAGGGCTCCTTCACTCTGCGGCACCACAGTCATGGTGCCTCCTCTCACCGTCCGGCCCGGTGTGCCGGGCCGGCCTTCTCGTTACACACGTCCCGTGTGAACGGCACACCGGAAACGGAAATCGCTAAGCCCTCTTGTCGATCTGGCCGCGGGTGTACCGGCGAGTACGTTCATAGGACACGAGATCGCCTTCCTCGTCCAGCGTCACCCGATAGCTCGCCATCACGCTGGTCGTCGGGGGGATGCGCTCCATCTCCAGGACTTCCACGTCGGCCTGCCAGCCGTCCGTGGTCGGCGTCACCGCGGAAACGGATTCGGGAGCGCGTCCCAGCAGGTCCTGAAGTTGTTCAGCCGCATTCCGCATGGCCAGCCGCGCCGAAACGCGACGCCCCTCGCGTTGGTCACCGCTCTTGGCGGGGCGGCTGTCTTCCCGAGAGCTTCCGGCCTTCCGGGAGGGCTTTTCGGTCTCGGCACGCCGGGCGCGCCGGGGGTGGCCCTCTTCGCCTGCGCCCATATCTCTCTCCGCCATCGGAGACGTCCTCTTCGCTGCGCCACGTGCGGCGCCTCTCCATGGTATTGCACCGCGTCCCGACGCTCGCCCGGTACACGGCCGGGGAGCCGGCGCACCGCCTAGCGTGCCCCGACCTCCGCTGCCTCCCCCTCTTCCGCCTCGTCGTCCGCCGCCTCTCCCCTCTCCCCCTCGTCTTCGTCCGCTTCCTCTTCCTCTTCCTCCTCGTCCTCCTCGTCCTCGTATGCACCCTCCCCCTCGTCCGGCTCTTCCTCTTCCTCTTCCTCTTCTTCGCCCGCCCCCTCTGCTCCTTCCTCTTCCTCGCCTTCCTCGCCTTCCTCGCCCTCGCGTTCCCGCTCTTCCTCCTCAAGGGCCTCTTCGTGGCTGAGCACGACCTCGCCGTCGCGTATCTCGCCGCGCCAGCCCTCGGGCTCCTCGTCGGTCAGGCTCACGTAACGCTGGAAGTGCTTGAGGTCCAGGCGGAGCCGCCGGCCCTGCGCGCGCCAGATATTGCCGGTCTTCTCGAAAAGCCCCGAGGCGTAGTACTCGACGACCAGGACGATCCGGGTCAGGTCGGAGGTCACCTCGTGGAAGGTGACGATGCCCCGCGTCGTGCCCTTGGCGCCCTCGGAGGTCCACATGATGCGTTCATCGGGCACCTGTTCCTGCACGGTCGCGGTCCAGCCCCGTGTCGAAGGGCCGACCTTGACCTTCCAGTTGGTCTTCACCTCATCGCTGGCGGAGACGCTCCGGACACCCTTGGTGAAACTGCTGAATTTCTCCAGCTGCGTCCAGTGGTTGTAGACCGTCCGCACCGGCAGCCCGACGTCGATGACCTCGATGATGTTGGTGACCTTCCGGTCCCCCGACGACTTCTTCTTCCCGCCGCCGAAGCCTTCCTTGACCTTTTCCAGGACGTTTCCGCCGACGCCTTTCACCACCCCGCCCAGCGCCTTGGTCACGAGGGAGCCGCCGCCACCGCCGCCGAGAAGCGAGGCGCCCACTTGGGACAGCGCGCCACCGCCCTCCGTCACGTTGGAAAGCTGCCCGGTGACATCACTCAGCTTCTCCCCGGCCCGTCCGGCCAGATTGCCGGCCCACGCCGTCATGAAATCGCCGAATTCGTCCCGCAGCCGATCGAGTTCCGGTCCAAAGTCTTCCCCTGCGAGCTTGGCCATGATCGCCTACCTCCGACGTCCCTCACGCGACGATGCCCGCTCGGCGCTCTGCCGGGAGCCCGGCGCCGCCTTCTTCCGCGCGGTCTGCTTGGCCGGAGCGGTCTGCCCGGCCGTCTTCTTCCCGGCCGGCTTCCGCTCGCCGCTCGCCCGCTCGGCCGGTTTCCGCCCCTCCGGCTTCCGGGCCGCCGCCTTCTTCGCCGTCGCGCCCTTCCCGTCCGCCGACCGGTCGGCCCGCGCCCGGCCGGACTCGCCCTTCTCTCCTTCGCGTTCGCCCCGTCCGCCCCGCTGGTCGCCCTCGGACGGCTCCTCCTCGTCCGCGTCGCCCCCGGACGATCCGCCCTCGTTGAGCTGGAGCGTCCGGTCGTGGAGCGCATCGGCGAGCGACGCGATGCCGCGGTGGGCCGCGGCCGTGGCGGCCTGCCGCCCGGCGGCCATGACCTCGCCGCGCAGCTGCTGCCCCAGCTCCGCGACCTGCGGGATGTCACCCAGCTTGCGGGCCCCGTCCCGCACGAGGTGCCGGGGATCCAGCCCCAGCCGACGGCCTCCGAGGTAGGACGCCAGACTCAGCGCCAGGCGCGCCTTCTTCGTTCGGCCCAGCACATAACCACCGGCCAGAGCGGCGGCCAGGAGAGCCTTGCTCGCGTCTTCCATGGGTGTGTCACCTTCCCTGGACATGCCGCGCGGCCCGCACAGGAGGAATGTCGGCTGTCGGGTATTTCCGCGCCATATATCCAGCTTGGCCCTGGTGACCGGCTTCGCATCCCGGACCCCGGGCGCCGCGGACCGGGCCGGATTCTGTGCCAGGCGGACGCCTGCACAAAACGCCCGCGACCGCCCCGCGTTGGCCGCCGGCACCGCCTGCCGCACCACAGCGCGGCCGCCGGAAGTCCCCGGTGCACGGCGGGAGATGACGGCCCCGGGCCCGTCCACCGGGGCGCCGGGTATCCCACACAGTGAAACACTTCAAGCCTTAATCAACATTTTGTTTATGATCTGCGCGCCCTGCCCGGAGCCACCCATGTCCACGCCCCCGTCCGCCCCCGCCTCCAGACCGCACCCGCTGCACGTGCTGCGCGCCACCGCCTTCTCCATCGGCGCCCTGCTCCTGCTGGTCGGTATCGGAGTCCTGCTGCACCAGCCGCTGCTGATCCCGCCGCCGGCGGCCAGCGCGGCACTGGTGCACGGCGCGCCCGGGCTCGCCCTCTCCCAGCCCCGCAACCTGGTGGGCGGCCACCTGCTCTCCGCACTCATCGGCTTCGGCACCCTGGCGCTGACCGGGAGTACCGCCTGGGGCGCGGCGATCGCCGCCGGCGTCTCGATGGGCGCCATGATGCTCACCCACCTCTCGCACTCCCCGGCCGTGGCCACCGCGGTGATCGTGGTGCTCCAGGCCCCGCACGCAGGAACGTTTCTCCTGCTGCTGACGCTGGCCACCGTCCTGCTGGTGGCGATCGGTCTGCTGCCCGGCCGCATCGGCGGCCACCCGGTCCGCTACCCCGCCGCCTGGTAACGGGCCCCGGCGCCGCCGCCCCTCAGGTGGCCGGTCGCCAGACCACGTCCTGACGGGACGTGAGGACGTCCGGGACCCCTGCCACGTCGAGCGGCTGCGGCATCGGGCAGCGCGTCCGGACCTTCCGCAGCTCCCGGTGCGTGCGGACCAACCCGGCGAAGTCGCGGGGGTACGCGGCGGCGTCCACGCCGGTCAGCACGCCGAGCTTGCGGGCCCGGGCCGCCGTCCGCCGCCAGTCCTCCGCGCCGGCCAGCCCGATGGACTCGGTGCCGTGGTTGAACAGCAGCGCCCGGATCTCGTCGTACGGCGCGGTGGAGTCCAGGTACGCCGCGAGGCCGGCCCGGCAGGACTCGGTGCCGAAGACCGCCCAGTACGGCACCGAGCCGGTGCGCAGCGCCTGCCAGGGATCGAGCAGCAGGAACGACTCGACCAGCAGGCGGTCGGCCGGCAGCTGCCGCTCCTCGTACCAGGCGCGGTAGAGGTCGGCGACGGCGGGGCTGAGCGCCTGCGGCGTGGGGAAGCCCAGGACGTCCAGGCCCAGGCCGTGCCGCCCGGCGAAGGCGGTCAGGTCGTCGAGCAGCGCCGGTTGCAGACCCCATTCCGCCTCGGGGCTCTCGCCGTCGGGGGCCGGCGGGTCCCAGCGGCGGGCCGGTGAGCCGTAGCGGGAGAGCAGGTCGGCGACGCGGGGGCCGCCCCGGTGGTATTCCTCGGGGCTGGCGTCGCCGAGCGCGCCGAACTGGAAGAGGTACCGGTCGCCGACCGTGGTGGTGGGCCAGCGCAGCGCGCAGTCCACCGCGACCAGCCGGCCGCCCGGGGCGAGGTGGTCGCGGATGAACGCGCGGTACGCGGCCGGCAGCCGGGACCACTTGAGCCGGAAGTACGTCATCTCGGCGATCATCAGCCGGTCCTGGTTGGGGTCGTGCATGTGGTGCAGCACCAGGTCGGGGTTGGCGGCGAGCAGCTCGCGGCCCGCGGTGCGGACGGCGGCGAGGTCGCCGCGCGGGTCGTCCGGTGCGACGCCGTGGCGGCGGACCGGCACCAGGAGTGTCTGCGGGCGCCGCCGCGGGTAGTGGCCGGTGACCCAGGAGGCCAGCGCGTCGGCGCGCACCCGGCCGGCCTGGCGCGGCGGGATGGCGCTGGCCCAGCCGCTCAGGGCGTACGCCCGGTCGCGGACGGCGGGCGGCAGCCGGTTGGCGGCGCCGAGCAGGCCGGAGACGGGAGCGTCGAGGGCGGCGGGGGCGCGGCCGAGGGCGGGTACGTCCCGGCCGGAGAGGAAGCGGGCCAGCGCGCGGAGCATCCCGGTGGCCGAGTCGAAGGAGGCGACCGCCCTGGCCGCCTTCATCCCCGCCGCCCTTCGGGCCCGTGCGCGCGGTCCGCGGCGGGCGCGATCTCGCGGGCGAGGAACGCGGCGACGGTCTCGGCCAGTTCCCGGGGGCGCCGGTAGGGCACCATGTGGCCGGAGTCCGGGACGACGGCCAGCCGCCCCCGGGGCAGCAGCCGGGTCGCCTCCTCCGCCCACTCCTGGGGCACCATCCGGTCGCGGGCGCCGCGGACCACCAGGGCCGGCCGGTGGACGTGCGGGAGCTTGTCCTCGATGCGGTCGCGCAGGCTCTCGCGGAACGCGCCGATCACGCGACGGGTGCCGGCGTCGCGGTAGTCGGCGAGGTTGAGCGGGGCCATCGAGAGCCGTTCGTGCGGGGAGTTGCGGAGCCAGCGCAGCAGTTGCCGGCCGCAACCGCGGGCGGCCGGGTCGACGGTCGGGCCCACCAGCACCAGCCCGGCGATGCGGTCCGGGTGCCGGACGGCGGCGTCCACGGCCACCTGGCAGCCGAAGGAACCGCCGAGGAGCACCACCCGCTCCAGGGGTACGGCGGCCAGCCACTCGGCGACCGTGTCGGCCAGCGCCCGGAGGACCGGCGGCCCCGATGGGCGGCCGCTGGCGCCGAAGCCGGGGAGGTCCACGGCCCAGGCGTCGTGGCCGCACCGGCCCAGTGCGCCGAGGAACGGCCGGAACTCCCGGCTGGAGACCCCGGCGCCGTGGACGCACACCACCGGCGGTTCCCGGCCGGGGCTGCGCCAGGCGACCACCGGGCCGTCGCGCACCGGCACCGTGATCCGCTGCGTCACCGCGCTGTGCTGCATACGTCATCCCTACCCGGGTTCCCGCCCGGCGCTTGCCGGGCCCGCTGTCCCCCCGCGTTCCCGGCCCGGCGCCCGGGGATGCCACCGGGCCGCGGGCGCGGTGCACTGGGGTGCCGGGGCCGGGCTGCCGGCGCAGCTCGGCGCCGCGCGGCTTCCGCGCAGGTCACCGCGCCGGTGACCACCCGGGTGGCGGAGCGCCGATGGTCCGGTCGGGTGGGCCGGGATTCCATGGAAAGCAGGCGGAACCAGGCGAGCGTGCCGTCCTGGCCGCCCCGGCGGGACCGCACGACCGAGGTGTCACACGGCCGTGCGGCCCCGTCACCGCGGCCTTTGGCAACCACCCGCGGTGGACCGGACCGGCACGCGCGGTACGAGGGGTGAGCCGATGTACGAGATGCATCCGGGCCCGGCGACGACCGGCACCACCGGGCTGGTGTGGCACGTCATGGCGGACGTCCAGGCACGCCTCACGCTGTGCGGGCGGCGGCTGCCACCGGCCTCCGCCGACCGGTCGCCACTGGCGGAGTCCCCGACCGAGAGCCACTGCTCCCCGTGCATGACCGCGTTCCGCGACCTGGTGCAGACCGACCTGGGCTGAGGCCGGGACCTCCTAGGCGGCCTGGAGTTCCCGGACCGCGGCCTTCGACTGGCCCACCCGGAACAGGGCGGCGGCCAGGCGGGCGTGGTCCTTGGCCGGCACCAGTGCGCCGAGGCCCTCGGGGGTGTGCGGCAGTCCCAGTGCCCGGGCGGTCTCGCAGGTCCGCCGGTCGAAGAACGGGCCGAACTCCGGCCACACCGCCTGCACCTCGCGGCAGAAGATGTCCGCGCCGACCGGGCCGATCCTGGGGACCTCCCGCAGGAGCCCGGTCAGCCGGGCGCGGTCGCCCGCGGCCTCCTCGCGCATCCGCCGCAGATCGCCGTGCCAGCGCGCCCGCACCAGGTCGGCGCCCTTGCCCAGCGCGGTCGCGGTGCTCTCGTCGTAGCGGACGTAGTGGGCGCGGCCCAGGGCGTCCACGCGGTCCTGCCAGGCGGAGTCGGCCATGGCCTGCGGGGTGCGGAGACCGGCCGCGAAGAGTTCCCGCGCGGCGGCGGTGGCGAGGTCGGCCTTGATGCGGACCGAGCAGAGCACCGTGAGGACCAGGAGCTGGTACAGCGGTGCGGGTTTGTCGCGCAGGGTGATGCGGGCCTCCTCGGCGTAGGTCCGGCCGTGGGCGGAGAGCAGCTCGGAAACCTCTTTTCCGGCCGTCATGGCGCACCTCGCAATGCGTGGTCGGGGGTCCTCGGACGGGGTCGGGGGTGTCCGGTCACCGGTGCAGGGCGGCCAGGCGCCGGCGGGCGGGGCGGAGCGAGCGGCCGCGGGGGCGGCTGCCGCGCCAGGGGTCGTTCTTTCGGAGCTGCTCGGCGGTGGCCAGCGTCCAGCGCTGCGGGGTCAGCTCGGGATCGTCCACGTCGTCCCAGGTCAGCGGGGCGGCGAGGGGTGCGCCCGGCCGGGCGCGGACGGCGTAGGGGGCGACGGCGGTCTGGGCGTAGGCGTTGCGCTGGATGTCCAGGTAGAGCCGGCCGCGGCGGGCCTGTTTGCTCTGCTCGGTGGTGAGCCGGTCGGGGTGGCGGGCGGCGAGGGTCTCGGCGGCCTCGCGGGCGAAGGACCGGACGTCGTCGAAGCCGGCCCGGCGGTCCAGCGGCACCAGGACGTGCAGGCCGCGGGAGCCGGTGGTCATGACGGTGGACGGCAGGCCGAGGGTGTCGAGCAGGTCGTGCAGCCAGCGGGCGGCGTCGCGCACCGCGGTGAAGTCGGGGCCCGGCGGGTCGAGGTCGAAGACGAGCAGGTCGGGGTGGTGGGGCCGGTCGGCCCGGGAGAGGAAGCGGTGCGGGGTCAGGCACCCCTGGCCGGCGAGGTAGGTCAGCGTCGCGGTGTCGTCGCAGAGGGCGTAGGTGACGGTGCCGCCCTCCTTGGGGAGTTCGGCCCGGTGGATCCAGTCGGGGAAGTGGTCGGGGACGTCCTTCTGCATGAAGCCGGGGCCGTCGAGGCCGTCGGGGTGGCGTTCCAGCATCAGCGGACGGCCGCGCAGCCGGGGCAGCATGCGGCGGGCGACCGACCGGTAGTAGTCGGCCAGGTCGGCCTTGGTGATGCCGTCGTCGGGGAACAGCACCTTGTCGGGCCGGGTGAGTTCGACGGTGCGGCGGCCGGCGCGGATCTTCCGGCCGGCGGTCATCGGTTCCTCCCCGGGGTCCGGGCCGTCCGGGTGCGGCGGGGCGGGGTGGGCGGCGTGTGCGTCATGCTCCTCCCTCGGTTGTCGGGTCGGTGGCGAGTCCGGTCGCCGTGACGAGCGCCAGGACGCGGGTGACGGCGTGCGGGAAGCGGCGTTCGAGATGCGGGAGCAGGTGGGGGGCCGCGGCGGCGACGCCGATGGCGGTGGCGACCCCGGCCCAGGCGACCGGCCCCAGCGGCCGGCAGCCGAAGAGCCCGCTGACGCCGGGGGTCTCGATGAGGACGGCCAGGACGAGCGCCGACCCCAGGACGGTGCCCAGGACCAGCGGGCTGCGCCGCCGGCCGGTCAGGGTCTGGGTGAGCTGGGCGCCCACCACGCCGCACAGCGCCATGGTGCTGGTGCGCCGCGCGGTGCCGGGGGTGAGCGTGCCGATCAGCCAGGCGGTGGCGGCGCCGAGGGCGGTGACCAGGCCGCGGCGGCGGATCTGCGCGGCCAGCGGTTCGTCCAGTGCGGCCAGGCCGGCCCGCGGTGACGCGGTGTCGCCGCCGGGCTGTGCGTCGTCCCGCGGGGTGACCGCGACGGCCATCGCCGGGAACATGTCGGTGAGCAGGTTGACCAGCAGGATCTGCCGGGTGGACATCGGGGCGGCGCCGGAGAGCAGGGTGCCGAGGACGGAGAAGCCGATCTCCCCGGCGTTGCCGCCGATCAGGATGGAGATCGCGTCCGCGACGCTGCGCCACAGCGCGCGCCCCTCGGCGACGGCGTCGGTCAGCGCGGTCAGCCGGTCGCCGGTGAGGACCAGGTCGGCGGCGTTGCGGGCGGCCGCCGAGCCCCGGGCGGCGATGCCGACGCCGATGTCGGCGGCGCGGATGGCGGCGGCGTCGTTCGCGCCGTCCCCGACCATCGCCACGACCCGCCCGGCCTCCCGGAGGGCCTCGATGACCTGCACCTTCTGCTCGGGCGCGACCCGGGCGACGACCTCGCAGCCGCGCAGCCGGCGGGCCCGGCCCGCCTGGTCGAGGCCGGCGAGTTCATCGCCGGTGGCGATCTCGGCGTCCTCGGGCCAGCCCAGGCGCGCGGCCACCGCGCGGGCCGTCGCCGAGTGGTCGCCGGTGAGCATGACGGGCCGTACCCCGGCCCGCCGCAGGCCGGTCACCAGCTCGGCGGCGCCGGCCCGCGGGGAGTCGGCCAGCGCCACGAATCCGGCCAGTTCCAGCCGGTCCAGCGGCTGGTCGAGGGGGTCCTCGGCGGGCCCGGCGCCCTGGTCCGCGCGCCGGGTGGCGACGGCGAGGACGCGCAGTCCCTCGTCGGCGAGGGCGGTGGCGGCCGCGGCGGCCTCGTCCCCCGCGCCGGTGCAGGCGGGGAGGACGACCTCGGGCGCGCCCTTGACGACGAGGTGCCGCGGGCCGCCGTGCTCGGAGCCGGTGGCGGCCGCGTAGCCGCGGCTGGCCTCGAAGGGCAGGCTGGCGGCGTGTTCCCAGGCGGGGTCGTCGGGGGCGGCGGCGAGGACCGCCTCGTCGGTGGAGTGGGCGTGGGTCGCCGTGCCGGCGGCCGGCGGCGGGCAGGCGCGGGCGGCCAGCCGCAGCACGGGTTCGGCCCCGGGTGTGCCGGCGTCGTGCGGCCGGCCGTCCGGGGTGGCGGTCCGGGTCACCCGCAGCCGGTTCTCGGTCAGGGTGCCGGTCTTGTCGAAGCAGACGGTGTCCATCCGGCCCAGCGCCTCCAGGGTGCGCGGGGTGCGGACCAGGACGCCCTTGGCACTGAGGCGGCGGGCCGCCGCCATCTGGGCGACCGTGGCCACCAGCGGCAGTCCCTCGGGGACCGCGGCCACCGCGACGGCGAGTCCGCCGCGCACGGCCTGGCGCACCGGGCGGCCGCGGAGCAGCGCCAGGGCGGCGACGGCGGCGCCGCCGAGCAGGGTGAACGGCAGGCTGCGGTTGGTCAGTTCGCGCAGCCGGGCCTGGACGCCGGGCGCGGGCGGGGTGCGGGCGGCCAGGTGCGCGGCGCGTCCGGCCTCGGTGCCGTCGCCGGTGCCGACGACCGCGGCGCGGGCCTGTCCGGCGACGACGGTGGTGCCTTCGAAGAGCATGCACCGGCGGTCGGCGACGGGTGCCTCGGGGGTGGCAGCCAGCTGCTTCGCGGTGGGGAGGGATTCGCCGGTCAGCGCGGACTCGTCCACCTCCAGGTCGTCGAGGTCGAGCAGCCGGGCGTCGGCGGGCACCACCTCGCCGGTGCGCACCTCGATGACCTGGCCCGGCGACAGGTGGTCGGCGTCCACGGTGCGGGTCCGCTCGCCGTCGACGACCCGGGCCGTGCGGCGCTGCCGCTCCTCCAGGGCGGACAGGGCCCGTTCGGCGCGCAGCCGCTGGACGCCGCCGATCAGCGCGTTCATGCCCAGGGCGCCGGTGACGAGCACGGCGTCGACGACCGAGCCCAGCAGGGCGGACGCGAGGGCGCCGACCAGCAGGACGGGCGTCAGCGGGTCGTCCAGCTCCGAGCGGACGGCGCGGGCCAGCTGGAAGGCCGGGCGGACCGGCGCGAACAGCGGGAGCGCCGCGATCCGCCGGACCGCCGCCCCGGCCTCCTCCCGGCCGGGCAGCGCGCCCGGGGCCCGTGGGCGCGCGACCGCCCGGAGGCGCGCCAGGGCGTCCTGGGGCGCCAGGGCGTGCCACGGTATCCGGGGCGGGGGGTGCGGGGCGCTGCGGACGCTGACCCGCAGCGCGGCGCGCCAGCCGGAGACCAGGGACGCGCCGGCGGCGGCGTGGACGGGCGTCAGGCGCAGGCCGGCGGACAGGGTGCCCGCGGCCCGCCGGCCCCGGGTGAGGACCAGCAGGCCGGACAGCGCGGCGCCGGCCTCCGCGAAGGTCTTGGCGTGCCGGGCGACCATCCGCGCGGCCGGGATGGCGGCCAGCAGCCGCCAGGCGGGCTCCAGTCCGTGCGGGAGGAGGATGTCGGCGCCCCACACCACGGCGCTGTGCGCGTCGGTGACGGCGACGGCGAGGTCGCCGCGCAGCAGGCCGGCGAGCACCTCCCGGCCGGTCCCGGTCAGCTCGGTGCCGTGGACCGGGAGCCGGGCCAGGGTGAGGACCACCCGGCCCGCCTGCTGGAGTTCGCGGACCACGTCCGCCAACGGCCGCTCGGCGCCGACCCGTTGGTCGGCGAGCGCGCCGAAGTCGCCGAGGGTGCCGTCGTCGGCCACCACGACGTGGAGCCCGGCGCGGCGGGCCGCGTCGAGGGCGGACTCGGCGAGCGGGTCGATCTCCCGGCCGACCAGGACGGTGCCCACGTCCCGTCCGCCGGCGGACGCGACCATCAGTCCGGCCCCGGGGTCGTCCTGGCCGGGCGCCGGGCCCTCCTGGTCGGGGACCGGGCGCAGGGCCAGGCCGGGTTCGGCGCCGCCGGGGTCCAGGGCGGCGGCCGCCGCCTGCCACAGCCGGTCGTGGTCCCACCCGGGGGCGTTGGGGTGGACCTGGAGGACGGTGCGCGCCGTGCCGCGCAGCGCGTCGGGGTGCAGTACCACGGCGTCGACGAGTTCCAGCCGGCGCAGCCGCTCCAGGTTGCGGACCAGGACGCCCTCGCGGGCCAGTTCGGTGCCGAGCGCGGCGGTGAACGCGGCCGGCCCGTAGCGGGCGGCCTTGGGGTTGCCGGCGACGAGGGCCTCGGCCGCCTCGGCGAGGTTGCGGGCCAGCAGGGCGGCCGAGGCCGCGCCGAGCAGTCCGCCGGCCACCGCCTGCGCCGCGTACTGCTCGCTGGGCAGCGGGCGCAGGGCGGGCCGGGCGGTCCGTTCGGCCGCCAGGCTCAGGCGCCCGGGTCCGCAGACGCTGTCCTGCGCGGCGTCGAAGGCGGCCGCACCGGCGATGGCCTCCAGCAGCCGGCCGGTGCGCAGGACCGCGTCCAGGGCCAGCGCGCCGGGCGACCGGCCGATGCCGTACGCGGCGGCGCCGGCCGCGGCCAGCAGCAGGTCGCAGCCGGGGTCGCCGAACCGTTTGCGCAGCGCCGCGGCGATGCCGGGGTCCTCCCGGAGCAGTCCGGTGGCCGCGGTGAGCAGGCGGGGGGTGTGCTTCAGCCGGATGGCGCGGGCGCCCACCGCGGTGGCCAGGCCCACGGCGTCGCAGGCCAGGCCCAGTGCCTGCGCGCGGACGCCGCCGATGTGGTCGGGGTGCGCGGTCTCCAGGACGTCGTCGCCGGTGCGCTCCAGCCGGTGGGCGGTGGCCAGTTCGGCCGCCCGCTCGATGACGCGGTCGGTCACCGCGTCCTTGGTCATCTGCACGACGAGCCGGGCGAGTCCGCCGTCCCAGTACGCGGCGACCACCTCGGGCTGCTGGGCCAGGGCCGCCGCCACCTTCCCGGCCGCGGCCTCGACGCCGCGCGCCCGGCCGCCCGCATCGGCACGGGGCCGCAGCGGCAGCTGCAAGCGGGAGCCGGCCTGCCAGTAGCCCCGGCCCGTGTCCGCGGCGTTGCGGGAGACGCGGCCCACCCGCCGTGCCGTGTCGGCGGCGGCCGCCGCGCCGTGCACGGTGCCGCGGAAGCCGGCGCCGGCCGCGCCGACCGCGAGCCGGGTGACGGTGCGGGCCGTCGGCAGCGCCCGGCACACGGCGGCGGCCGGAGCGCCCAGGGCGAGGGCGAGCCCCGCGCCCGGTATGCGGATCAGTTGTCGCACCACCATGTCTCACCTCGCCGGTCGGCCGGGCTTCGGTGTTCAACCGGGCTGTCGGGGGCAGCCGGGGCGTCGCTGTCAGTCGGTCCGGCCCCCGCCGGAGGGGGCGGGCGGTGCGGTGCCGTCCTGGGGCGGGCGGTCCGCCGCTGCGGGGCCCGGTGCCTGGGCGCCCGGCGGCGTCTCCGGTGCCGGCCCGGTCCGCGCGGTGCGGTCGGGGCGCCGCTGGGTGAGCCAGACGGCGGCCGCGCCGGCCGCCGCGACCGGCCAGTCCACCGCGCCGAACGCGCCCAGCAGCCCGGCGCCCGTGTAGGCGGCGATCCGGCGCGCCCGGGGCGAGACCAGGCCGACGGTGTCCAGCACCTCGTCGAACGCCCCGCTGACCCGTCCGGCCCCCGGGATGCGGCGGACCGTGGTCGTCACCGCGCCGACCGGGTGGAGCAGCTTCGATGCCGCGGCCGGGGCCGCCGAGGGCGTCCGCGGGGCCGCCGCGGGTGCGGGGTTTCCGGGGGCGCGCCGGGCGCTCCCGGGTGTTCCGTGTCCGTTGCCTGCCTGCTCGTTCATGGTGGTATCCGATCGGCGCTGTCGCCAGGGGCGGCCGAGCCGCCAGGAGGTGCGGTCCGCCCCGTCCCTTCCGGGCCCTCGTTTCCGGGCCTGCCCTGCGGGTGCCCCGCCGGCGCCGGAACAACCGGACCGCACCGCACCTCCTGGCGGCTCGGCTGCCCGGCGCGTCATGGGGGCGTCTCCCCTGGGTCGCCCCACGGGTCGCTCCTTCCACCATAGAAGCGCGGTACGGCGCAGGCGGCGCGCGGGCCGGGAATTCCGCCCCGTACGGGCCCGCGCCGGCCGGGGCGCCCGCGCCGGCCCGGCTACCGCGCCAGCAGGTCCAGGAGGTCGTCGGCGTGCTCCTCTTCCTCCTCCAGGATCGACTCGATGAGCCGGCGCGTGGTGGGGTCGTGGTCGCCGAGCCAGCGGGCGATCTCCTGGTACGTCGAGATCACGATGCGTTCGGCGACGAGGTTGTGCTCCAGCATGGCCGTCAGGTCGTCGTCGGCGGGGGCGGTGTATTCGGTGTGGGCGCGGCGGGTCAGTCCGGCCGGGTCGAAGTCGGGCCGGCCGCCGAGCTGGGAGATCCGCTCGGCGGCGCGGCGGCCGTGGTCCAGCTCCTCGGCGGCGTGCTCGGTGAACTCCGCGGCGACCTGGGCGCGGTCGATGCCGGTGGCGGAGATGGCGTGCCGGGTGTAGCGCAGCCAGCACACCACCTCGGTGGCGACCACGTCGTTGAGGACGGAGATCACCTTCTCCCGGTCCAGGCCGTAGGTGCTGGTGACCGGCCCGGCCGCCATCTTCTGCCGGGCCTCGGCCCGGATCCTGCTCACGTCGAGGACGAAGTCGTCGGTCGCCGCGCCGTCGGTTGCCGCGTCGTCGGTTGCCATCTCTCTCCCACTGCCCGGGGTCCGTTGTCCGGGCAGATGTTCCACTCCGGGGTGCGTCCCACACGTCCCGCCCCCGTTGCCACCGATTCGCCGTACCGGGGCGCGGTGGGGCGGAACCGGCCCGGCACCCGGCCGTTGGGTATAGCCATCGGGTATAAAGGCCCCCCTCGCTCCCCCCTGCTGCCGGACGGTGGAGAGGACCATGCTGCTGACGTTCGGACACGGTACGGCGACCGCCGCGGAGATGGCGCGGCTGTTGCGGGGAGCGGAGGTGCGCCGCCTGGTCGATGTGCGGACGGCGCCCGGCAGCCGGCACAACCCCGACGCCGGACGCGACGCCATGGCGCGGTGGGTGCCGGAGGCGGGCCTCGCCTACCGCTGGGAGAAGCGGCTCGGCGGCTGGCGGAAGGCCGCTCCGGACACGCCGGACACGGCGCTGCGCAACCAGTCCTTCACCGGGTACGCCGGGCACATGCGCACCCCGGAGTTCGTCGCGGCGGTGGACGAGCTGCTCGTCGAGGCCGCCGCGGAGCGCACCGCGGTGATGTGCGCCGAGACGGTGTGGTGGCGCTGCCACCGCAGGATGATCGCCGACTTCGTGGTACTGGCCCGCGGCACCGAGGTCCGCCACCTCATGCACGACGGCCGGCTGCGTCCGCACCCGGTCAGCCCCGAGGCCCGGCTCCTGCCCGGGGAGCGGCTGCTGGTGTACGACGCGGGCCGGCCGCGGCTGGGCGACTGAGGGCCCGGCTCCGCCGCGGCGGAGCTGCTACGGGCGGGAGCCGTGGCGGGCCGGACGTGACGGGCGGGCCGTGACGGGCGGTGCCGTACCCGCCGCCCGCCGTCTCACGCCGGACGGCCGGTGCCCCCGTCCCCGTCCCCGGCCGCGTCCGGTGTCGTCCGTATGCCGCGCAGCAGCGGCACCGCCAGCACCGCCGCCGCGGCCAGCACGCCCGCGGCGCACAGCACGGCGGTGTGCAGACCGTGCGTGAAGGCGTCCCGGGCGGCGGTCGCCAGCGCCTGGCCGGCCCGGCCCGGGAGCCGGTCGGCGACCGCGAGGGCCCCGGCGAGGGTCTCCCGCGCCGTGTCGGCGGCCCGCGCCGGGAGGCCGGCGGGCACCGCGCCCCGCATGCCGTCGCGGTAGACCGCGCTCCCGATGGTGCCGAGGACCGCCATGCCCAGCGCACCGCCCAGTTCGGTGCCCGACTCCAGGACGGCCGAGGCGGCGCCCGCCCGTTCCGGTGGTGCGGCCCCCAGGGCGAGTTCGTTGCCGAGCGCCATCACGGCCATCAGGCCGCAGGCGTAGAGCGCGCAGCCGGCCAGCACGACCAGGAGCGGGGAGGACGCCTCCGCCCGGGAGAGCCAGACGAAGCCGCCGGCCGCGAGGGCGAAGCCGGCCGCGATGACGACGGACCGGTCCAGTCGGCGGGCGAGCACGGCGGACAGCGGCGCCACCCCGCCCACCAGCAGCGTCGGCGCCATGTTCCACAGCGCGGCGCGCATCGGGCTCATGCCCCGGACGGTCTGGAGGTACTGGGTGAAGAACACCGCGCAGCCGACGACCGCGAACATCGCCAGCAGGTTCATCAGCACCGACCCGCTGAACCCGCGCTGCCGGAACAGCTCCAGGTCGAGCATCGGGTACCGGGCCGTGCGCTGCCGGTGGACGAACGCGGCGGCCGCCAGCAGACCGGTGGCCAGGGCGGCGACCGGCACGGGGGCCAGACCGTCGCGGGCGATCTCCTTGATGCCGTAGACCGCGGACAGCATCGCCGCCAGGGACAGCGCGGACCCCAACAGGTCGAAGCGGCCGCCCGCGGGGTTGCGGAACTCCGGGAGCAGCAGCGGCCCGCACACCAGGAGCAGCACCATCGCCGGGGTGTTGACCAGGAAGACCGAACCCCACCAGAAGTGCTCCAGCAGCGCCCCGCTGAGCACCGGCCCGATGGCGATGCCGCCGGTCACCGCCGCGGACCAGGCGGCGATGGCCTTGCCGCGCTGCCGAGCGTCGGGGAAGAGGTTGCGGATCAGGGCGAGGGTGGACGGCATCAGGGTGGCGCCGCCGACCCCGAGCAGTGCCCGGGCCGCGATCAACAGGCCGGCGCTCTGCGCGTACGCCGCCAGGCAGGAGGCGAGGCCGAAGAGAGCGGCGCCGGCCAGCAGCAGCCGGCGGCGGCCGATGCGGTCGCCGAGCGCGCCCATGGTGATCAGCAGGCCGGCGAGGACGAAGCCGTAGACGTCGAGGATCCACAGCTGCTGGACGGCGCTGGGCTCCAGTTGGGCGGTGAGGAACGGTACGGCGAAGTAGAGCACCGAGACGTCCATCGAGACCAGCAGGCAGGGCAGCAGGAGGACGGCCAGGGCGGTCCACTCCCGGCGGCCCGCCCTCGGCGCCGGGCCGCCCGGCGGAGCGGGGGTATACGAGGTATACGTGCGTGCTTCCGCCGCGGCGGAAGCGTGCGCACCGGGGGCGCCGGAAGCGCCAGCGGCGGCCGACGCGGCGGGTGTTGGCGAGGTGGAGGACATGGCGGACAGCGTAAGCAGGCGCAGCTGGCACCACAAAGCCCTGGTGGCACACCGCTGTTAGGGGTTCGTCACACTAGTGCACCTCGGCGCCGGGCAATGCCGCGGAGAAGGCTCCACGGGAGCACTGTTACGCTCAACGGCCCACGGCCCGCCGGGGAATTCCCCTCGGCGCACTAGTACGGAGGTTGTCTGTGGACCGCTCCGCACCACCGCCCTACCGCCGGATAGCGGACGAGATCCGGGCCCGCATCACCGCGGGCGACCTGGCCCCGGGCGACCGGGTGCCGTCGACCCGGCGGATCACCAAGGAGTGGGGGGTGGCGATGGCGACCGCCACCAAGGCGCTCACCGCCCTGGGCCAGGAGGGCGTGGTCCAGGTGGTGCCGGGCGTCGGGACGGTCGTGGCGGAAACGTCAACGGCAGTGAGCAGCAAGCAACTTGACGAGGCATCAGCACAGGCGGGCACCGGCCCCCGCCGGGTGTCCGGTGGCGCCGGGGAGCGGAAGGAGCGGCGGGCGCGGGAGGCGGACGGGGGGCTGAGCCGTGCGCGGATCGTCCGGGCCGGGATCGGGATCGCCGACGCGGAGGGGCTGCGGGCGGTGTCGATGCGCCGGGTGGCGGCCGGGTTCGGGGTGTCCTCGATGGCGCTGTACCGGTACGTGGCGGGCAAGGACGAGCTGGTGCTGCTGATGGCAGACGCCGTGTTCGCCGAGGTGCGGGTGCCGGACCCGGCGCCGGAGGGCTGGCGGGAGCGGATGGAGGCGGGCGCGCGCCTCCAGTGGGCGCTCTACCGGCGGCATCCCTGGCTCGCCCAGTACCTGTCGGTCAGCCGCCCGCAGCCGATGCCGCGGGCGATGGCGCTCATCGAGTGGACCATGGCGCGGGTCGAGGGGATGGACCCGGTGACGCTGCTCCACCTGGCCCTCACCCTGGTCAACCACGTGCGCGGCACCGCGGCGAGCCTGGAGGACGACCTGGAGGCCGAGCAGCGCACGGGGCTGGACCGGCGGCAGTGGATGGCCGCGATGGGTCCGGCCTACGAGCGGATCATCCGCTCCGGCCGGTATCCGATGTACGCGGGGCTGGGCGGCAACGGCGAGGACGCGGTGACCCTGGACACGCTCTTCGAGTTCGGCCTGGCCCGGGTCCTGGACGGGGTGAGCGTGCTGGTGGAGGGCCGCACGGCACTGGTGGAGGGCCGCACCGCACCGGCGGTCCGGCCGCGGCCGGCGGCGGGGTAGCAAAAGCCGGGGCGGGCGGTCCGGGGCCGGCGGTGCGCCCGGTTCCGCGGGGCCGAACGGCCCTGTTCGGCGTGGCCCGTCCGGGCCTTGGCGCGGGCGGCCCGCCGCGCCGATCGTGGCATGTACGCGGAATGGTCCTCCGCTGCCGGGACGGGCGCCAGCAGGGCGTCCGTCCCGGTGTGCGGCGCCGGGGCGCGGGGCCCCGTTCACAGGGGCGGTCAGCTGACCCGGGCGCCCGCGCCGCTGAGGTCGATCAGCCGGTGGCGGGTGGCGAGCAGGCGGCGGGCGACCACGTCGAGGACCCGGCGGGTCACCGCCAGTCCGAGGACCGGGTCCGCCTCGCACAGCGCGCGCACCGAGGTCGCGTCGAACTCATGGGCCCGGACGAGGGTGAACGCCTCGGCGCCCATCCGCCAGCGGTACGGCGGTACCAGCCACGACCAGCCCACCAGGTCGCCCGGGCCGAGCAGATCGACCACGGCCGGCCGCCGGCCCGCCATCCGGATGTCGAGGTTCACCGAACCGGTGCGGATGATCCAGAACTGGTCGGCGGCGCCGCCCTCCTCGAAGAGGCGGCTGCCCTCCGGAAACGACACCTCGTGGGAGAAGGCGAGCAGGCGCTCCCGGCCGTTCGGCGGGAGGCGGTGCAGCAGGGGGGTGGTGGTCATGGCTGCCTCCTGGTCGCCGGCCGCCGTCCGGGATCCCGGACGCCTGGTCCCAGTGCAGTGCGGCCCGGCGGGCCCGGACGAGTCCCGGTCGGACCCCGCCCCCCTGGGCCGGACGGCCTTTTCTCCGGGCGATTCGCCCCATAACCGCTCCGCGGTGCCTGTGGCACATTCGCCTCAGGACACCGGTGCGCGAAGGGGTGACGGCAGTGAAGGCACACGTAGGCGATCAGCTGGTGGTCGAGTGCCCGGGCACCGGCGCCGTCCGGCTGGACGGGAAGGTCGTCGGCCTGCACCACGCGGACGGCACCCCGCCCTACGACGTCCGGTGGGCGGAGACCGATCAGGTCTGGGTCTTCTTCCCCGGCTCCGACACCCGGGTCCGGCACCTCGACTGCCCGGCCGGGCCCGTCCCGCCGTCCGCCGCGGCCGCACCGGACGCCGTGGGCCGCGGCGGGTGAGGTGCGGGATGGGCGGCACGGTCCTCGTGGGGCTGGACGGCACCGGGAACAGCGTGCCCGCGGTGCGCTGGGGCGCCGCCGAGGCCGCGGCCCGGCACCTGCGGCTGCACCTGCTGCACTCCTGGACCTCCCAGCCCGGCCCGGCCGCCCCCGGCCACGAGGACGGCGACCGACGCCGCTACGGCGCCACGGTGCTCGAACGGGCCGAGGCGATGGTCGGCGAGCTGCACCCGGGGCTGCCCGTGACGGCGGAACTGGCCGGGGAGGAGGCCGCGGACGCCCTGGCGGAGCGCAGTCCGGCGGCCGCGCTCCTGGTCCTCGGCTCCCGCGGGCACGACACCATCGCGGGTTTCCTGCTGGGCTCGGTGAGCCTGCGGGTGCTGGGGCGTGCGGAGTGCCCGGTGGTCACCGTCCGCGAGGAGGAGTGCGCCGCCGGCCCGGGGCCCGAAGTCGTGGCGGGCATACAGGAGGTGGGCTGCGAGGGGGACCCGGTGCTGGACTACGCGTTCACCACGGCCGCCGCCCATCGGGCCCGGCTGCGTGCCGTCCGCGCCTGGGTGCCGGCCACCGCCCCCGGCGCCCCGTACCGGGAACTGACCACCGCGGTGGACGAGGCCGAGCGCGCGGCGGTCGAGCGGGAAGGTCTCGCCGCGTGCCTCGCGCCGTGGCGGGAGAAGTTCCCCGAGGTCCCGGTGACCGAGCAGGTGGCGGGCGGCCGGACCGTGCCCGTCCTGCTGCGGGCCTGCACCGGTGCCGGGCTGCTGGTGATCGGCCGGCGCCCGCACCGCGCGCCGATGCCCCTGGGCCCGGCGGTCCTCGCCCTTCTGCACCACTCCCGCTGCCCGGTCGCGGTCGTCCCGCGGACCGCCGGGCCGCCGGCCTGACCGCGCGCCTCCCCCGCCGGGCGGAGGGAGATCGTCCGGCCGGTCGACGCCGTGCGGTGGCGGCCGGTGCGACGGTCGGGGCATGAGCGACGACGGACGGACGGTGCGGGGCGTGCGGGCCCCGGTGCGCGGGTGGTGGCAGGCGTGGCCGCGGTGGGTGGGCCCGGCGGCGGTGGTGTGGGCGGTGGGGTACGCCGCGTTGGGTCTGGGCTGTGCGCTGAGCGGGACGCCGCTGTTCCCCGGCGGCGGCGCCCGGGTGTCCGCCGCCCTGGACTGGGGTGTCGCGGCGGTGGGTGCGCTGGCGGCGGCGGTGGGTGCCGCGGTGCTGCGCCACGGGCCGCGGCCCTGGCTGCGGGTGCTGCTCCGCACCGTCTGCGGGCTGACGGCCCTCGCCGCGTTCAGTCTGCTGATGGATCTGATCACGCTCATGTTCGGCCAGGGCGTGGACAGTTGGCCGGCCGCCGCGCAGCGCGCACTGGCCGCCGCCGGTGCGGTGCTGCTCGCGGCGACCGACCGCGCCCGCCTCCGGACGCCCGCCGCGACCCGCGCCGCGGCGCCGACCCGTGCCACCGCGCGGATCCAGCTCGCCGCCGTCGCCGGGACCGCAGCCTTCCTGCCGTACTGCGCGATGAAGCTGTTCTGGACGCTCGGCGGGACGTTCGCCGGGACGGACCTCGCGCAGATCCTCGCGGTCTCCCGGCGCAACGGCGCCTCAAAGCTCTGGCTGGCCCTGGAGTCCTGGGGCCTGGACGCCACCGTGCTGCTGGCCGCGCTCGGCGTCTTCCTGCTGTGGGGCCTGGTCCGCCCGTGGGGCCAGGTCTTCCCCCGTTGGACGCCGCTGCTGCGCGGCCGGCGCGTACCGCGCTGGCTCCCGCTGACCCCGGCCCTGATCGGCGCCGCCTCGCTGGCCCCGTACGGGGTGCTCGGGATCGGGTACTGCGCGCTGGTGTCGGCCGGCGCGGTGCCGCTGCGCGCCGGTGACTTCCCGTCCCCGGCGGACGCCTTGACGGTCAGCTGGATCGGCATGACCGCGTTCGCCGGGTACGGGGGCGCGCTGGCCGCCGCCGCCCGTTCGTACTGGCTCCGGACCCGGCCGGCCGCCCGGCGGACGGGAGTGTGAGGCCAGGGCTCAGTGCTCGGGGCCTCCGCCCCGGGTGGCCAGCACGGCGGCCTGGATGCGCCGCTCGACGCCGAGTTTGGCGAGCATGCGGGAGATGTGGTTCTTGATGGTCTTCTCGGAGAGGTAGAGCCGGGCCCCGATCTGACGGTTCGTCAGTCCTTCGCCGATCAGCTCCAGGATCTCCCGTTCGCGCGGCGAGAGCCCGGCCAGCGCGTCCTCGGCCGGCTGGACCTCGTCCTCCTCGCCGCGCAGGCGGCGCATCAGCCGCGCGGTGGTCGCCGGGTCGAGCATCGAGCGCCCCGAGGCGACCGTGCGGACGGCGGCGACCAGGTCCGCGCCCTTGATCTCCTTCAGCACGTAGCCGGACGCCCCGGCCATGATCGCGTCGAGCAGGGCGTCATCGTCGTCGAACGAGGTGAGGATCAGGCAGGCCAGGCCCGGCATCCGGGAGCGCAGCTCCCGGCAGACCGCGACCCCGTCGCCGTCCGGCAGCCGCACGTCCAGCACCGCGACGTCCGGACGCAGCGCCGGGCCGCGGGCCAGGGCGTGGTCGGCGGTACCGGCGTCGCCCACCACCTCGATGTCGGGTTCGGCATCGAGCAGGTCCTGCACCCCGCGGCGGACGACCTCGTGGTCGTCGACGAGGAAGACCCGGATCGGCCGCTGCGGTGAGAAGGTAGCCGTTTCGCTCATGACGCCCTCCGGCGGGGGAACGAGCCCGCGATCCATCGTGCCGCCATCCGGCGCGGGCCGCCAGGGCCGAACGGTCCCGGCCCGGGTGCGCCGCGGGCCCCCGGCCGGGCCCTTCGGCCCTCTCCCCGGCCGACCGCCGGTGGGAGCCTCGGAACAGCAGGCGAAGGGGGTGCGTGATGGTCCCGTGGAAACCCCGGGCGGCCCCGCGGCGCGGCCTGCCGCGCCGCGGCACCGATGTGGCGCAGACCTGGATGGCGCTGGTCACGGGCGTCCTGATCGCGGTGGCGGCCCCGGCCACCGGGGCGGCCGTGGGCAGCGCCCTGGACACCGCGTCCCAGCAGCAGCGGGCCGACTGGCAGCAGGTCAGCGCCGTGGTGACGGCGCAGCCGTCCGTACCCGCCGCCGGTGCCGGGGACGGCACGGGCGGCCGGGTGCCCGCCACCGTGCGCTGGACGGCCCCGGACCGCACCGTGCGGACCGGGGAGACCGCCGTGGCCCCCGGCGTCCGCCCCGGGGACCGCACGGCGGTCTGGCTGGACCGGCACGGCGCGCTGGTGCGGGACCCGAGCACCGCCTCGGACGCCCTGGCCCAGGGCGTGGCGGCCGGCACCGTGGCCGCGGCCGGCACCGGCCTGCTGTTCTTCGGCGCCCACAAGGCCGGCGTCCGGCTGCTGGACCGCCGGCGCTACGCCCAGTGGGAGCGGGAGTGGGCGGAGTGGGACGCCCGTTCGCGGCGCCCCCAGAAGTGAGCCCGCCCGCGCCGGGGGCGCGCCCGCTCGGGCCCCGGCCCCTCAGGCTGGGCCCCCGGCCCCTCAGGCGTCCGGTGGCGGCCACGGCCCCTCGCGCCGGTGCCCGAGCCGGCTGATCACCGCGGTGACCCCGTCGAGCTGCCGCGCCATCCGCACCAGGGCGGCGACCTGGCCGCTGGTGTCCAGGCACCCGCCGAGCGTCACCACCCCGTCGCGGACCGAGACCTGCACGCTCCGCGGGCCGAGCCACATCGTCCGCACCAGGATGTCGTCGGTCAGCTCCTCGCGGATCTCCTCGTCGGAGCGGGCGAAGAGCCGCAGCACATCGCGCCGGGTCAGCATGCCCACCAGCCGGGCCTCCTCGTCCACCACGGGGAGCCGCCCGATGGCGTGCGCGGACATCAGGCGGGCGGCCCGCACCACCGAGTCGTCGGCGCGGACGGTACGGGCCGGGGCGGACATCAGCGCCGCGGCGGAGCGGTCCCGGCAGCCGTCGGCGGCCCGCCCGGCGCGTTCGAGGTCCGCTGCGCAGACCACCCCGAGCACCCGGTCGTCGGCGTCCACGACGGGCACCCCGCTGATCCCCCACTCGGCCATCCAGCGCGCCAGTTCACCGGCCGGGGTGTCGCCGTGCGCGCGGACCACGTCCTGGGTCATGACGCCCCCGACCCGTCGCCGCTTCATCTCGGGCCCCCTTCGTCCCGCTGCCGCGGTCCGTCACGGGGTGTCCGCGGTCCACCCGGTGGCGGTGTCCCCGGCGGCCGGCTCCCGGCCGATCCGCACATCGAACGCCACGTCCACCACGCCCTCGACCGCGCGCACCAGCCGGGCCAGGACGGGCAGCAGCGCCCGGTCGCGGATCCGGCCGCGCAGCGTCACCACCCCGTCCTCCGCGGAGACCGCCAGCTCCTCGCGGGCGCCTCCGAGCAGCCGGTCGACGATCTCGGTCCGCACCTCCGCCGCCAGGTCCTCGTCCGCGCGCAGGAACACCTTCAGCAGGTCGGCGCGGCTGACGATGCCCTGCAACAGGCCCTGGGCGTCCACCACCGGCAGGCGTTTGACGGACCTGCGCGCCATGGTGCGGGCCGCCTGGGCGAGGGTGTCGCCGGCGTGCACGGTCAGCGCGGGGGTGCTCATCAGCTCGCCGGCCGTCAGCGCCCCGGCCTTGCGCAGGTCGTCCAGGCGCCGCGCCTGCTCCTCCCGGTCCGGGTCGGCGTCCCGGAACTCCTCCTTGGGCAGCAGATCGGCCTCGGAGACCACCCCGATCACCCGCCCCTCCCCCGCCAGCACCGGCAGGGCGCTGACCTGCCACTGCTCCATCGTCTCGACGATCTCCTTGAAGCCGGCTCGCTCGCCGACGGCGACCACCGTCTGGGTCATCACATCGCTGACGGTGTGCGGGGTGTGCGCCATGACGCCTCCTCCTCCGGGCCCGCAGCGCCGCGGCGGCCGGGCCGCCGCGCCACTCCCAGCGTGCGGGCGGCCGTCCGCGGCCGGGCAGGGGCCGTCCGGCCCCACCTCCGGCCGGCCGGCTCGCTCAGCGCGCCGGGCCCGCCGCCGGCGGCACCGCCTGGAGGGGAGCGCAGACCACGTCGAACTCCACGTCCACGACGCCCTCGACACCGCGGACCAGGCGGGCCAGCACCGGGACGAGCGACCGGTCCCGGATGCGCCCGCCGAGCGTGACCACCCCGTCGGCGACCGTGATCCGCAGGTCCCGGGCGGGCGCGGCGAACAGCGTCCCGACGACCTCCCGCACCTCGCGGACCAGCTCCTCGTCGGACCGGAGGAACACCTTCAGCAGGTCGGCGCGGCTGACGATGCCGGCGAGCATCCCGTCGGCGGTGACCACCGGCAGCCGTTTGACGCCGGCGCGGGCCATCGTGCGGGCGGCCTGGGCCAGCGTGGCGTCGGCGCGGACCGTCACCGCGGGGCTGGTCATCAGCTCTCCCGCGGTCACCGCCTCCGCCCGGCGCACGTCGTCGGTCTGCCGCAGCCGGGCCAGCCGCTCCGGGTCCGCCTCCCGGAACCCTTCCTTGGGCAGCAGATCGGCCTCCGACACCACGCCGATCACCCGCCCGTCCCCGGCGAGTACCGGCAGCGCGCTGACCCGCCGGCGCCGCAGGGTCCCGACGATCTCCTTGAAGCGGGCCGCGTGGTCGACGGCGGCCACGGGCTGGGTCATGACCTCGCGGACGAGGTGCGGGGTGCCGGGCATACTGCCGCCTCCCTCCGGACGGTCCGGCCGGCGGCCGGCCGGGGCACGGGCGACCGCGCCACCTCCAGCGTGGCGCCGGTCCGGCCGCCCGGCCAGGGCCGTCCGGGCCCTTCGCGGGGGTCGTCGCGGAGGCCAGCGAGCGCGGCGCCGGCCGTTCGTCCGTACCGTCGGAATATGGCGGACACACCGGACGGCAGCGGCGGCCGGGCGCCCGGGAAGCTGTCGAAGAAGCGGTACCAGCGGGAGCTGCACCGGCTCCAGACGGAGCTGGTGAAGCTCCAGGAGTGGGTGCACTCCGAGGGCGCCCGGCTCGTGGTGGTCTTCGAGGGCCGGGACGCGGCCGGCAAGGGCAGCACCATCAAGCGCGTCACCGCCCACCTCAACCCCAGGGTGGCGCGCATCGTCGCCCTCCCCCGGCCCACCGAGCGGGAACGCACCCAGTGGTACTTCCAGCGGTACGCGGCGCAGCTGCCCTCGGCCGGCGAGATCGTGCTGTTCGACCGGAGCTGGTACAACCGGGCCGGGGTGGAGCGGGTCATGGGCTACTGCACCCCGGAGGAGTACCGGCTGTTCCTGCGCCAGTGCCCGGTGTTCGAGCGGATGCTGGTGGAGGACGGGATCCTGCTGCGGAAGTACTGGTTCTCGGTCAGCGACGAGGTGCAGGAGCAACGGCTCCGGCGCCGGCTGGCGGACCCGGTGCGGCGCTGGAAGATGTCCCGGATCGACCTGGAGTCGCTGACCCGCTGGGAGGACTACTCCCAGGCCAAGGACGAGATGTTCGCGCACACCGACATCCCCGAGGCGCCGTGGTACGTCGTCGAGAGCGACGACAAGCGCCGGGCGCGGGTGAACATGATCGCCCACCTGCTGTCGACGGTCCCCTACCGCGACATCCTGCCGCCCGGGCTCGACCTCCCGTCCCGCCCGCCGGCCACCTCCTACCAGCGCCCCCCGCGCACCCTCCAGACCTACGTCCCCGACCACGCCGCCGGCCTGGAGTGAGGACCGTTCCGTAGCACGTCCCAGGCACCCCGGCCAGGGGCCCAACAGCACGTATTTCACGCGTCGTCGGGGGTATGGACACCACTTCACCCTGCCCGGAGGCCGATCGGTGAAGCGATATAACAGCGGTATGGCGGGACAGACACAGGACGGGGGGCGGCCGGCTGCCCCGGAGCGGCCGGCGGATGCTCTGCACGAGACCGTGGAGGAGGTCACCGCCGCCGTGATGACGGCGTCCCGGCTGTTCGTCGCGCTCTCCGCCCGCGCCCTCGCCGAGACCGAACCGACCCTGACGCTGCCGCAGCTGCGCACGCTGGTGGTGCTGCACGGCGAGGGTCCGGTCAAGCTCGCCGCGCTGGCGGCCGCGCTGGACGTGAACCCGTCCACGGCGATGCGGATGGTCGACAAGCTGGCGGCCCGCGGCCTGGTCGACCGCCAGACCAATCCGGGCAACCGCCGCGAGGTCATCCTGCGCCTGCGGCCCGACGGCGGGCGCCTGGTCGAGGAGGTCCTGGCGCACCGGCACGACGAGATCCGGGCCGTCGTCGCGCGCGTCCCCGCGGACCGGCGCGCCGAGCTGGTGCGCGGACTGCGCGCCCTGACCGAGGCGGCCGGCGAACCGCCCGCCGATTCCCTGACCGGCGCCCCGTAGGGGGTGTCCGCCCTCAGGCCGGTGCCGCGCCGGGCAGCTGCCCGGACGGGGCGTGCCGCAGTCCGTCGAGGATGACGCGGAGGTTGCGCTCCCACTGCTGGTCGCCGGCGCGCAGCCCCACCGTACTGCCGCCGGTCGCGGCGGCGGCGAGCAGGAACGGCACGTCCTGCCAGGCGAGGTCGGTACGCATCGCGCCGGCCGCCTGGGCCCGCTCCACCAGGCACCGGAAGTGCTCGCGGAGCCGTTCCAGGCGCTCGGCGAGCCCGGTCGCACAGGCACCGCCGAGCGCCTCGCTGATCCCGCAGCTCTCCGCGCGGAGCCGGACGTAGGACGCGGCGAAGGCGCAGAACCCGTGCCAGGGATCCCGGTCCTGGGCCGCCCGGTCGGCCAACTCCCCGATCTCGTCGAGGATTTCGACGAGGACCAGCTCCAGGAGCGCGTCGAGGGACGGGATGCGGCGGTAGAACGTGCCGACCCCCACCCCCGCCCGGCGCGCGATCTCGTGCGCGGACACCCCCACCCCGACCTCGGCGACGGCGATCCGGGCGGCCTCCACCAGGCGCTCGACGTTGCGCCGCGCGTCGGCCCGCGGGCGGCGTCCGGACGCGTCGGCCATCAGGCGGTCCACGGTGCTGCGCGACTGGCTCATGCCTGGATCCTACCGCCGGCCACCGGATAAGTGGACCAACCTTGTCCGTTTGCCGTAGAGTCCCCGGCACCCACCAAGCGGACAACCCTTGTCCGTTTACCTTCGGGAGGCAGCATGACGGACCGGCACACCCCAGGCCCCACCACCGCGCCCGGGGCAGCGCGGCGCCCCCTCCGCGTCGGCGTCATCGGCGCGAACCCCGACCGCGGCTGGGCCGCCCGGGCCCACATACCCGCCCTGGCGGCACTGCCCGACTACGCGCTCACCGCCGTCGCCACCAGTCGCCCGGAGAGCGCCCGGGCCGCGGCCCGCGCCTTCGGGGCCGCGCACGCCTTCACCGACGCCGGCCGGCTCGCCGCACACCCCGAGGTGGACCTCGTGGTCGTCACCGTGAAGGTCCCGGCGCACGCCGAACTGGTCGGGGCGGCCCTGGCGGCCGGCAAGCACGTCTACTGCGAATGGCCGCTGGCCCGGACCACCGAGGAGGCCGCCACCCTCGCGGCGGCAGCCGAGCGCGCGGGCGTCCACCACGCGCTCGGACTCCAGGCACGCTACGCACCGGCCGTCTCCTACGCCCGCGAACTGGTCGCCGCCGGCCGCCTGGGGCGCATCACCTCGGCCACCGTCCACGCCGCACGCGGGAAGGGCGCCGGCCCCGCCCTTCCCGCCTGGGCGGCCTACACCCTCGACCGCGCCAGCGGCGCCGGAACGCTGGAGGTCGCGGGCGGGCACACCCTCGACACACTGGAGTACGTCCTGGGCGGGATCACCGACCTGTCGGCCGCCCTCTCCGTGCAGCGGCCCGCCTACACCGTCGCCGAGACCGGCGGCACGGTCCCGGTCACCAGCCCCGACCACCTGCTGCTCCACGCCACCCTCACCAGCGGCGCGGTCGTCTCGGCCCATATCCACGACGGCAAGGTCACCGGGGCGGGGACCCGGCTGGAGATCTCCGGGACGGAAGGCGACCTCGCCCTGGTCTCCCCCGCCGCGGGCGGCCCGGCGGGCATCCAGATCGACGGTCTGCGCCTGCTGGGCACCGACGCCCCGGGCGGGGCGTTCCGGGAGCTGACCGTCCCGCCCGGACACCGTTCCGCCACCGCCCTCCCGCCGGACGCGGAGGGCTTCAACGTGGCCCAGCTGTACGCCCGGCTGGCCCGCGACCTGCGAACCGGGACGCGCACCGTTCCGGACTTCACCACCGGGCTGCGGCTGCACCGCCTCCTCGACGCCATCCGGCGCTCCGCGGCGACCGGGACCCGGCAGACGGTGCGCGGTCCGGGCGCGCGGCACTGACCGCGGGAGCCCGCGACGGGTCCCGCCCCGGAACGCAGCGGCGGCCGGCCGCGGGCAGGAAGCCCCGGCCGCGCCGCCGCCCGGCCGTTCCGCCGCCTCAGTCGAGGTCCAGCACCGCCTTGCCGTGCAGCCGGCGGTCCAGGAGCAGGTCGACGGCTTCGGCCGCCTTCTTCCAGGACCCCCGCCAGGTGATCTGCGCGTCCAGTTCACCGGCCGCGACGAGGTCGGCCAGCAGCGTCAGATCCGCACCGACTCCGGTGCAGCGGAGCAGGAAGAAGCTGACGAGCGCCCGGTCGTGGCCGACCGGCGCGCCGGAGAAGGCGCCGGCCGGGAACGTGTCGGGCCCCTCGGTCGCCCGGCCGACCGAGACCAGCGTGCCGTGCTCCGCCAACCGCGCGTACCCCTCCACCAGTTGGCGCCCGCCGACCAAGTCGATGATGCCGTCCACCGGCGCGGAGAGCGCCTCGGGGCCGGACACCACCTCGTGCGCACCGAGCGCCCGCAGCCCGTCGCCGTGCGCGGCCGGGTCCCCGGTGCCGGCGATCACCCGCGCCCCGCCCCGGCGGGCGAGCTGCACCGCGTACCGTCCGACGCCGCCGGTGGCGCCGGTGACCAGGACGCGCTTGCCCAGGATCGGTCCGAGCCGGCGCAGGGCCCGCAGGGCGCTGGCGCCGGCGACCGGGAGGGTGCTGATGGCGCCGGGGTCGGCGCCGGCCGGAACGATTCCGAGCCAGTCCGTGTCGACCGCGCGGAGTTCGGCCCAGGCACCTTCGAAGGCGAGGGTCACCACCGGCGTGCCCACGGCCGGCCCGGAGCCGTCGGCCGCGGCCCGGACCACCGTGCCCGCGGCGTCCCAGCCGAGCACCGCCCCGGGGTCGGCGCCGTCCAGCCGGTGCCGGACCTCACCGTGGTTGAGCGAGGTCGCGGTGACGCGGACGAGCGCCTGGTTCGGGGCCGGTTCGGGGTCCGGGGCCTCGCCCAGGCGCAGGCGGCCGGGGGCGGTGGGGTCGACGAGGAGTGCACGCATAACGGGAAAGCCCTTCTCGGAATCAATAGTGCCACTCAAGTAATTACGCTACTCAATCACTTGTGTTACCGAGTGGCACAACCCTACAAGAGGCATAAGCTCCCGCGCTACACTGGCCGCGATGACCGCCACCGACGCCACCGCCGAACGCCTCCCGCTCCGCGAGCGCAAGAAGCTCCGCACCCGCCAGGCGCTGATCGATACCGCCCTGCGACTGTTCACCGAGCGGGGTTTCGACGGGACGACCCTGGACGAGCTGTGCGACGCGGTCGAGGTCTCCAAGCGCACCTTCTTCCGCACCTTCCCCAGCAAGGAAGACGTGGCGATGGCGCCCACCCAGGACCTCTGGGCGGCGTTCCTCGAAGAGCTGGAAGGCCGCGAACCCGCGGGCGGTACGGTCCTGGCGCTGCTACAGGCGTCGCTGTACGCCGCGCTCGACCGGATGACCGACGAGGGCTGGGCGGATCGCGTCCGCCTCAGCCTCCGCCTGACCGCCGCCACCCCGTCCATGGACGCCCGCGGCCGGCACTTCTGCGACCGCACGCTCCGCACCGCGGTCGCGCTCCTGCACCGCAAGCTCGACCTCCAGGACCCCCGCGACCTGCGTCCGCGGCTGGCCCTGGACCTCCTCCTCGCCGGCTTCCAGTGCGCCCTGGAGACGTGGGTGGCCCAGCCCGGCGACCCGGGGCGCGCCGCGCTCGTCGCCGAGGTCCGCACCGCCTTCGCCGCGATCCCCGACGCCCTCACCTTCGAAGCGACACCCCCTTCGGCGTAACTGCCCTGCCCGGTAGGGGCGTTGGCGCAGGAAGTATCCGGAGGGCAGCGGTCCGGCGCCGGTGCTACGTTCAGGCCATGAACGACAGCGTGTACGTGGGCAATGCGGGCAAGGACGCGGCACTGGACCGCGGCTGGCTGCTCGGGCACTTCAAGGAGGCCGGCGATCCCCGCCGGAGCGACGCCGTGGAGATCAAGTGGGGCGTCCACCCCGCGGGGGACACCCGCGCGCAGTGGGTGCACGGAGAGGAGCGCACCGCCCTCCAGGTGCTCGTCAGCGGCCGGTTCCGGCTCGAATTCCCCGGCCGCAGCGTGCTGTTGGAGCGCCAGGGGGACTACGTCGTCTGGGGCCGCGGCGTGGACCACTCCTGGGTCGCGGAGGAGGAGTCGGTCGTCGTGACCGTCCGGTGGCCCTCCATCCCCGGCTACGCGGTGCCGGCCGGGGACGACCCGCAGACATCCCCCGCCACAACCGCCCCGGCCGCGCCGACCGCACCGACCGCGCGGAAGCCGGCCGCCGCCGTGGAGATCACCGACGCGACCCCGCAGGACTGGCCGGGGATCTGGCCGTTCTGGCACGAGATCGTCGCGGCGGGCGAGACCTACGCCTGGGACCGGGACACCGACGAGCAGACCGCCCGCGCCCTGTGGATGGCACCCGGTTCCCGGGTCTTCGCCGTCCGGGAGAACGGCGTGCCCGTCGCCTCCGCCTACCTCCGCCCCAACTACGGCGGCGGCGCCGCCCGGGTCGCCAACGCCGGCTTCATGGTCGCGCCCGCCCACGCCGGCCGCGGGATCGGCCGGCGCCTGGCCGAACACGTGCTGGACCAGGCCCGCGACGCCGGCTACCGCGCCATGGTCTTCAACGCCGTGGTCGCCACCAACCCCGCCCTCGGCCTCTGGCTCTCCCTCGGCTTCACCCGCACCGGCACCCTCCCAGGCGCCTTCACCCACCCCCGCCTCGGCCCCGTAGACCTCCACATCCTCCACCGCACCTTGTGACACGGCCCGCGCATGGGGGTGGCCGGGGGACGGGCGGGGCGGCCGGGGCTCGGGGGCCGGATGCAGGGAGCGGGGCGTCCGGGGGGGCGGAACGCCGAGGTGGGAGCGCCGGGGCCAGGACACCGGGACGGCCCCGGCGTCGGGATGGGGGCGTCGGGATGGGGGCCTCGGGGTCGGTACATCGGGGCTCAGGGCGGCGAGGCCCGGCCCACGGGTGACGGGTGCCAGAACTCGTCCCCCGGACGCCGAACTTCGCAGGCCCGGAGCGCCGGGTTGAGACGTCGTCGGAACGCCAGGGCCAGGACGTCGAGCCCCAGACGCCCCGCTCCGGGCACCAGGCTCCGCACGTCCGAACGCCGGGGTCGGCACCTCGGGCCCGGGTCGTCACAGTTGGGGCCGCGGGAGCCGGGAACACCAGGCCCGGACGCCGAGTTCCGGGCAGCGGGCCCCGGACACCAGGCTCAGCAGGTCGGGCTCCACAAGCCCGGGCTTCGGTCGCCACGCGTCCACACGCTGGAGGCATCGCGGTGGGGACCGCCGGGCCGGGAGGAACAGGCCCGGACGCCGAGTTCCGGACGACGGGCCTCGGACAGAGCAACCCCGCCGCCGGCCTCCGCACACCCGGCCTTCGAACTCCACACGCCCGGACGCCGGCCTCTCGGGCGGCCCGGCACGCAGCCCCCGGCGACGCGCCCCGCGGCCGAGCGCGGGCACCCGCGGTCGGCCGCGGTCAGCCGCCGCCCGACGCCTCCTTGTCGAGCAGACCGGTCACCAACTGGCGCGCGTACTCCGCGTCGAGGGAGTCCGGCTCCGGGCCGGGCCGGAAGAGGATCCGGTACATCATGGGCGCCACGACATGGTCGATGACCGCTTCGACATCGGGCGCCCGCTCGCCCCGCTCCCCGGCGCGGCTGAGGATGACGTCGATCTGGTCGGACGCGTAGGCCGAGCAGCGGCCGGCGTTGCTGCCGTCCGGATCGCCGAGCAGCGCGTCCCGGATGTACGCGCGCCCGGGTGGCGACGCCATCTCGTCGAGGAACTGCTCGGCCCAGGTCATCAAGTCCGCGGCCAACTCACCCTGGTCGTCCGGCGGCGCCTCCGGGCGCAGCCGCTCGACGGCCACGTCCGAGAGCAGCTCCCGCAGATCGCCCCAGCGCCGGTAGATCGTCGACGGGGTGACTCCGGCCCGCGCGGCGACCAGCGGCACCGTCAAGGCGTCCCGGCCCAGCTCGGCCTCCAGTTCGCGTACGGCGGCATGGACCGCTTCCTGCACGCGGGCGCTGCGCCCACCGGGGCGCACCATCGGTCTCGGACTCATACCACCACCCTAAAGCCTTAACGCAACACTTCAGCTTCTAGGTCCTCCCCCTCACCTCCCCCAGCCCCGCCCCCTCTCCCCCCTCCTCCGGGCACCGGCCCTCCTCAGAGCACCGGCCCTCCTCAGAGCACCGGCCCTCCTCAGAGCACGGGCGCGAGCGCGCGGACCGGCACCGACCGCTCGTAGGCCAACCCCACCCGCAACAGCTCGGCCTCCGCCAGCGGCCGTCCGAGCAGTTGCATCCCGATCGGCAGCCCCGCCCGGTCGTGGCCCACCGGGACGGACAGCGAGGGCACGCCCGTGATGTTGGCGGGCGCGGACAGCCGGACGTAGGCATCGGAGACGCTTTCCACCGTGCCGTCGGGCCAGGCGAGCGTCTCCTGCCCGGCCGGCACCGCGACCGCGGGGACGGTCGGCGCCACGATCACGTCCACCTCGTCGAACAGGCGTATCCATGCCTGGCGCATCAGCGTCTGCGCCCGCTGTGCCCGCAAGTAGTCCCCGGCGGGCATGAGTTCACCGGCTTCGAGCAGGATCCGGACGTCATCGGCGTAGCGGTCGGGCACGGTGCGCAGGGTGCGTTCGTGGTACGCGGTGGCCTCGGGGACCATCAGGCCCCACTGGGTGGCCTGGACGTAGCGCGTCATGGGGATCTCGACCTCGACGGGGCGCGCGCCGAGGTCCGCCAGCCGCTCGACGGCCCGCCGGACGGCGTCCTCGACCTCCGCTTCGACACGGTCGAAGTAGTAGTTGAGGGGCACCCCGACCCGCAGCCCGGTGAGGTCGGTACCGCGCTCGTCCAGGTGGCCGCCGGCGCCCCCCGGGGCGAGGGAGGCGGGCTCGCCCGGGTCGTGGCCGGTCAGGGCCGGGAGGACCAGCGCCGCGTCCTCGACCGTACGGGTAAGAGGGCCGACGTGGTCCAGCGACCAGGACAGGGACGTGACCCCGTGGCGAGGGACGAGACCGTACGTCGGTTTCAGGCCGACGACGCCGTTCAGCGCGGCGGGGACCCGGATCGACCCTCCGGTGTCCGTTCCCAGCGCGAAGGGGGCGGCACCCGCGGCCACCGCGACGGCCGACCCGCCGCTGGAGCCGCCCGCGACCCGGCCCCCGTCCCAGGCATTGGCGGTCTGCGGGGTGGTCAGTCCGTAGGCGAACTCATGGGTGTGGGTCTTCCCGACCAGCACCGCACCGGCCGCCGCCAGGCGCGCGGCGACCGCGCTGTCGCTCTGCGCGCGGTGCCCGGCCCGCACCCGCGAACTCGCCGTGGTGGCCGTCCCCGCCACGTCGATCAGGTCCTTCAGCGCCACCGGTATGCCGTGCAGCGGCCCGCGGAAGCGCCCCTCCGCGGCTTCCCGCTCCGCCGTAAGGGCCGATCGGCGCGCCGGCTCGGCCATCACGGCCGTGTAGGCGCCGAGCCGCGGCTCGACCTCCTCGATCCGGCCGAGCACCGACTCCAGCAGCTCGACGGGCGACAGCTCCCGCGCCCGGATCGCCCGGGCCGCCGCGGCCACGGACAGCTCGTACGGCCGCGTCACCTCAGATCTGCGCATCGTGCTTCTCCTCCTCTGCCCGGTATGCGGGCGCGGGCGGGGTGTCGCCGAAGTCCAGCTCCCGCAGGACCGAGACGACGGAGTGGATGTGGTTGGCGGTGGCCGCCACGATGGCGTGCCGGTCCCCGGGCAGCGGGAGCCCGGCGCGCTGCGCCCAGCGGGCCGCCTCGACGGGCGCGAGGTCCGGCACCGGCACGGAGGCGACGCCCGGGGGCGAAGTGGGCGAGTACGTGGTCATGGGCAATGTCTCCTGATCGTGCGGGCGGCGACAGCGAGAGGCGGGGGCATCCGCGAACACTTAAACGCTAAGCGTTTGCGTTAACCGCACGATACGCCTACGATGCACTTAACGCAAACAGATTGCGTTAGCCGCTCGAAGCATCAAGATCGACTACGCACGAGAGCGCACACGAAGAGCGGAAACCCGCGAAGAGCGATCTCATCGAAAGCTGAAGACGCGCGACGAACGAAACCGCGCCGAGAGCTGAAGACGCGCGACGAACGAAACCGCGCCGAGAGCTGAAGACGCACGAAGAGCAAAACCCTCCGACCAGCGAAGCCACCCGACCGGCCCGGAAGCCCGCCCAGGGAAGCCACCCACCAGCCACGAGAAGAACGGGAAGGCCCTCCATGCACACGCCACCCCCCACCAACACCCCCGACCACTCGGCCCCCACCCCCACATGGACGGTCGGCGGCCTCACCCTCCACCGCATCGACGAGACCCCCCTGCCACCGGAAACCGGCCCCTGGCTCCTCCCCGACGCCACCCCCGACCTCGTCGCCCAACACGCCTGGCTGCGCCCGCACTTCGCCGACCCGGAAGGCAATCTCCGCCTCCACACCCACAGCTTCGCGGTCTCCCTCGACGGGCTGCGCGTGGTGATCGACACCGGCATCGGCAACGGCAAGACGCGGGCGAACCCCGCCTGGCACGACCTGCGCACCGACTACCTGTCCCGCCTCACCGCCGCCGGCTTCGCCCCCGAAGACGTCGACCTGGTGATCCTCACCCACCTCCACGCCGACCACGTCGGCTGGAACACGCGTGCCGAGCACGGGAGTTGGGTCCCCACGTTTCCCCACGCCCGGTACGTCGTCTCCCGCACCGAGCGGGAGTTCTGGGCCGGTTACGCCATGGACGAGCCCCGGCGGCAGATGTTCCGCGATTCGGTGCACCCGGTCGAGGAGGCCGGCCTGCTCGACCTCGTCGACGTCCCGCCCCAGGGCGCCGACATCGCTCCCGGCCTGCGCCTGATACCCACCCCCGGCCACACCCCGGGCCATGTCGCCGTCGAGCTCACCAGCCAGGGCGCCGGCGCACTCGTCACCGGTGACTGCCTCCACCACCCGGTGCAGTTCGCCCATCCCGCCATCGGGAGCTGCGTCGACATCGACCCCGTACAGGCCGAGGCCACCCGCCGCACGCTGCTCAGCACCCTGGCCGACAGCAAAACCCTCGTCCTGGGCAGCCATTTCGCCCCGCCGACCGCCGGCCGCCTCACCACCCACGGAGCCGCCTACCGACTCACCCCGCTGCCCCCCACCTGACACCGGCCCGGGCACCCCGCCCCGCCCCGACCGGGGCGCCAGGCCCCGCTCCGGCCCGGCCCCATGCCCTGCTCCGCACCACTCCGGCGGTTCTGCCCACTCGGAGCCGTTCCGCCCGCCCGACGCCGTCCTGGCCTCCCCGACCGCCCCGGTCCCGCCTCGTCCGGCAGGGGTCAGGCCCGGAAGGCGTCCGCCATGGCCTGGGCGAGGCGCTGGGTATCGCGCGCGGTGGACCCGGCCTTGGCCAGGGCGCCGATCCGCTGCGCCTGCTCAACGGTGGGCAGCCACCCCACCAGCAGGTAAGGCAGTATCAGGCGCCGCACCAGGACTTCCTGCGCGGACGTGACCGCCGGCCGGCGCACGACCGAGACATTGACCCGCACACCATGCTCATTGCCCGGCGGGACGCCCGGCCGGTCCGTCTCGATCGCGGCATAGCGGAAGCCGTGCGCCTGGTCGCAGGGGAAGCAGCCGACCGGGCCGCGGCTCAGCCGGTCGCCGCAGTCGGCACAGACCAGCCGGTCGAGCGCGGCGTCCACCACCCGCCAGTCATGCCGGTCCGGTTCGTCCGCCACCAGGGCGGCGAAGTCGGCCTCGTCCGCCCTGTCCACACCCCAGCCGCGCAGCGCGGACCGCCACTCCTCCGCCACGATGCCGTCCACCAGCTCACCGCAGGCAGCGCAGCCGGGCGCCCCGCTGTACGCAAGGCCGCCACACTCGGCGCACCGCCGCAGAGCGGCCCCCACCGCCGGCCTCATCATCCGCCCCCGCTCCACTCATGCCCTCAGCTGTTGGGACCGCTCCAGTATGCGTCCGGCCACTCCCCCACGTCCGGGGTGAATTCCACCTCGATCCGGTCGGCGGCGTCGGACGGCAGGGAGAAGGCGTACTTGCCGACGACCGTCTTGCCGGGGAGGACATAGCCCGTGATGACCTTCTGCCGTCCGCTGCCGTCGATCACCAGCTCCGCCGAGGCCCCGTCGGCGTCGTTGACGTTGGGCAGTCCGGTCTCCACGGGGACCCGGTCGGAACCGGTGTTGACCACGGTGACGGTGATCTGGACCGCCTTGTTCCCCTTGGCGTGGCCATGGGCGAACTCATCCGGGACGAACGGTTCCGGCTTGGCGACCGTGACCTTCAAGCCGTTGTCGAAGGTGTAGGGCTGCCCGAAGGCCAGGTGCCGGGCCTTCTCGGCGGCCGCGGCGGACTTCCGGTCCTTCTTCACCTTCTCGTTGAGCTCCTCCGCCTTGGCGTGCGCCGTGTCGGCGACCTTCTTGACCGCGACGACGGCGACCACCCCGGTGCCCATGGCGAGCAGCAGGCCGAGGACGCCCAGGACGAGGCCGCTGAGCGCCATCGCCTTGGTGCCCGCCAGCCCCTTCTTCGCCTGGCCGAGCCCGACGCCCCCGAAGATCACGGCCAGCAGCGCCGGCAGCCAGGCAACCCAGAACAGCACGAGGAACAGCCCGAGCACGATCCCGACCAGGCCGAGCACCAGGGCGGTGATCCCCGTCCCGTTGTTCGGCCGCGCGCCGGCGTAGTACGGGGGCGGAACCGGTGCTGTCCGGAGCGTCCCCTGCGCGGCGGCCGCGGGGCCGGTCGGCGGGGCCCAGGGGTCACGGTCCGGCGGCTGCGGAGACTGTGACGGCTGCGCAGGCTGTGACGACTGAGACGGCCGTGACGACTGCTGCGGGTCCGGTATCGGAGAGCCATCGGGAGGGACGGGCGTGGTCATGCGGTTTCCTTCAGGCTTCCTTCGGACAGGTCACTCAACTTCGGCCAACCTTACCAAAGAGCTTTACATTTCTATTACTTGGCGTTTCGGCTTTGCCGCTCGGTAATGCCGCCGGAAAGAGCCCGCCCGCGCTCCGGGCCCCGGCAAGCCCGCACCGTCCCCCGAGCGTCCCGGGACGACGACGGCCCCCTGCCGCAAGGGGCAGGGCACGGCACCGGCGGACGGCCGTGCCCCCGATCTGCGTAATGCGCGGCGTCCGGCGATCGGCCAGGCAGGGTGCGGGTGAGCGAGCGCCGCAAAGCGCCATGGACCGACGCGCCGAGGAGGGCCGGACATGCTGTTCCGGAAACCAGCGGAAAGGATGGAGAAGAAGGTCCGGGAGACCGCCTTTTCCGCCTATGTGGCAGTGGACGGCCGCGCTCCGGCCTCGGAAGCGGCGAAAGCGCTGCTCCGCAAGGCTTTCCCCGACCACTGGTCCTTCCTCCTGGGCGAAATCGCCCTCTACAGCCTCTTGGTCCTGCTCCTGACCGGCAGTTACCTGACGATGTATTTCGAACCGAGTATGTCGAAGAGGATTTACGACGGCGCCTACGGGCCGCTGCGGGGCCTCCTGGTGTCGGACGCCTACGCCTCGACCCTCCGCATCAGTTTCGAGGTGCGGGGCGGTCTGCTGATCCGCCAGATGCACCACTGGGCGGCGCTGGTCTTCATCTCCGCGCTGGGCGTACACATGCTGCGGATCTTCTTCACCGGAGCGTTCCGGCGGCCACGGGAACTCAACTGGGCGGTCGGGGTCACCCTCTTCATGCTCTCCCTGCTGGAGGGATTCGGCGGCTATTCCCTGCCGGACGACCTGCTGTCCGGCACCGGGCTCCGCACGGCGAACACCATCGTGCTGTCCCTCCCCCTCGTCGGCACCTACCTCAGCTATTTCCTCTGGGGCGGTTCCTATCCCGGCCATATCCTCGTCCCCCGCCTCTACACCCTCCACGTACTGTTCGTGCCGGGACTCATCCTCGCCCTGCTGGGCCTGCACCTGCTGCTGGTCGTCTACCTCAAGCACACGCACTGGCCGGCACCCGGACGGAGCAACCGCAATGCCGTGGGGCAGCCGATGTTCCCGCAGTTCACCGCGAAATCCACCGGCCTGTTCCTGATGGTCTTCTCGGTCATGGCCGTGCTCGGCGCGGTGGCCCAGATCAACCCGGTCTGGAGCTACGGACCGTACGTCCCGGACCAGTCCTCGACCGATGTCCAGCCGGACTGGTACGTGGGATTCCTGGAGGGCGCGCTCCGCCTCATGCCCCCGTGGGAGAGCAATGTGGCCGGCCACACCTTCATGTGGAACGTGCTGATTCCCGCCGTGATCCTGCCCGGCCTGCTCTTTTTGATCCTTTACGCCTACCCGGCCTTCGAACGATGGGTGACGGGCGACCCGATGGAACACCACGTCTGTGACCGCCCCCGCAATTTCCCCACCCGTACGGCGCTGGGAGTGGCCGCCATCGTGTTCTACGGGGTACTGCTCGCGGCCGGTGGAAATGACGTCATCGCCACGCTGTTCCGGGTATCCGTGGAGACGCTGACCTGGATTCTCCGGGTGCTGGTGGTCATCGGTCCGATCCTCGCCTTCCTCATCACCAAGCGCGCCTGTCTGGCACTCCAGGACCGCGACCGGGAATTGCTGGAGGAGGGCCAGGAGACCGGCGAGGTGGTGCAGAGCGTCTACGGCCACCTGACCGAGCGCAGCCGGCCGCTGGAGGCGGCGAAGCGCTACCGCGTGGTGGTCAGGGACCTCCCCAAGCCCCTGCCGGCCCCCGGCGGCCAGGCACCCGTACGGCACCGGGTGCGGGCCGCGCTGAGCGCCTGGTACTACCGGGACCGGGTCGACATGCCGGTCACGGTCGCGGAGCGGCTAGAGATCTCAGCGGCGACGAAGGGCCCGGTCATCCCGTCCGAGGAGGAGCGCCCCCACGCCAAGGAGACGTGAGCGGGAACGCCGAGGAGGCGTGATCAGCTCGAGTGGGCGTAGAAGGTGAACGTCATCGAACCGCTGCTGGTGTGCACCGGGGTGAGGTAACACGCCAACGGCGCGCGCAGCGCGGCAGCGTGTGCGGCGAAAGCGGACCTGCACCCTTCGCGTTCCGGCTGGTCGCCTTCGCGGCCGAGCAGCCGGACCTGGCGTCCGTCGTCCGGGTCGACAGGTTGAGACAGCTCCGCGGCGACGATCAAGAGCTCGACCAGGCCGGCTCAGGCCGAACGCCACCGGCCCTCAGACATCCCGGTCCACGTACTGGAAGACCATGCCGAAGACCGACAGGCCGGTGACCCCGATGCCGATGAGGAAGACCCACAGCCCGTAGACCAGGCCGAGGGCGAGGAGCGCCACACCGAGGCCCACCAGGACCGGGTAGCGGCTCTCCGGCGGGAAGAAGTCGACCGTTCCGGCGCGCTCGTGGATCTTCGAATCCCCGCGGTCCTCGGGCCGTTGGCCCTTGCGGCGGTAGTTCATGGCGCAGAAGAAGGAGATCACCGCGGCCATGGCGAAGGAAACGGCGAGGGCGGCGATGCCGGCCGGTTCCCGGGCCAGCCAGATGTAGAAGGCGTCGGTGATGAAGAAGAACGCGGCGACGCCCGCGAAGAGAAGTGCCTCCGCTTTCATGAGCTCTGTTCTCCGAGGGTGTCGGGGGTCGGTTCGGTGGCGCCGCGTTCCCCCGCCGGCAGTTCCAGGAACTGCGGGTGGTGCAGGTCGAAGGCCGGGGAGTCGGAACGGATGCGCGGCAGCGCCTCGAAGTTGTGCCGGGGCGGCGGGCAGGACGTGGCCCATTCCAGGGACCGGCCGAATCCCCACGGGTCGTCGACGTCCACCTTGGGCGCGTAGCGGGCGGTCTTCCAGACGTTGTAGAGGAACGCGAAGGTGGACAGCCCGAGGAGGAACGCACCGCCCGAGGAAATGCTGTTGAGGACGGTGAACCCGTCGGCTTCCAGATAGTCGGCGTAGCGCCGCGGCATACCGCTCTCCCCCAGCCAGTGCTGGACGAGGAAGGTGGTCTGGAAGCCGATGAACAGCGACCAGAAGTGGATCTTCCCCACCTTTTCGTCGAGCCGCCGCCCGGTCCATTTCGGCCACCAGAAGTAGAAGCCGCCGAAGGTCGCGAAGACGATGGTGCCGAACAGCACGTAGTGCAGATGGGCGACGATGAAGTAGCTGTCGGTGAAGTGGAAGTCCATCGGCGGCGACGCGATCAGCACTCCGCTGAGCCCGCCGAGGAGGAACGTCACCATGAACCCGATCGCCCAGAGCATCGGCGTTTCGAACGACAGGCTGCCCCGCCACATCGTCCCGATCCAGTTGAAGAACTTCACCCCGGTCGGTGCCGCGATGAGGAACGACATGAGGGAGAAGAACGGCAGCAGCACCCCGCCCGTGGCGAACATGTGGTGCGCCCAGACGGTGGCCGACAGCATGGTGATGGCGATCGTCGCACCGACCATTCCGACGTAACCGAAGGCCGGTTTGCGGCTGAATACCGGGACGATCTCGGTGACCACGCCGAAGAACGGCAGGGCGACGATATAGACCTCCGGGTGGCCGAAGAACCAGAACAGGTGCTGCCACAGCAGTGCGCCGCCGAAGGCCGGGTCGTAGACGTGCGCGCCGAAGCGGCGGTCCGCGAGCAGCGCGAGCAGGGCGGCGGTCAGCACGGGGAAGGCGAGCAGCGCCAGGATGGAGGTGAAGAGGATGTTCCAGGTGAAGATCGGCATCCGGAACATCGTCATGCCGGGCGCGCGCAGCGTGATGATGGTGGCGATGAAGTTCACCGAGCCCAGCGTGGTGCTCAGGCCGGCGACGACCAGCCCCGCAGCCCACAGGTCGCCGCCGGCGCCGGGCGTGTGGAGGGCGCTGTTCAGGGGCGCGTAGGCGAACCAGCCGAACGAGGCCGCGCCACCGGGGACGACGATCCCGGACACCACCATCAGGCCGCCGAAGAGGAACAGCCAGTAGGTGAGGGCGTTGAGCCGGGGGAACGCCACATCGGGCGCGCCGATCTGGAGGGGCATCACGGCGTTGGCGAAGCCGGCGAAGGTCGGGGTGGCGAAGAGCAGCATCATCACCGTGCCGTGGATGGTGAAGAGCTGGTTGTACTGCTCGTTGCTGAAGAACTGAAGGCCGGGCCGGGCCAGCTCGGCCCGCATCAGCATCGCCAGCACCCCGGCGAACAGGAAGAAGCAGAAGGAGGTGACCAGGTACATGTTCCCGATCACCTTGTGATCGGTGGTGGTCACATACTTTCTGATCTTGCGGCCCATGTGGACGCGCGGATTGCCGGAGGCGTCCAGCGGTTCGCGACGCCGGGTCTGGTCCAGTTGCGACACGTCCCCTCCGGAACACAGTGGCCGGCGATGCCTTCGGGCGCGTCGCCGCGATTCGTGTGTAGCCGGTCGCCGGTCACGGCAAACCTCACCAGACCTTACATAGCGGAGCACTCCGCCACATACGATCTATCGGACGTTTCGGGCATGCCCTGATCGCTCTCCCGGCTGCACGAGGCCGCGGGCAGGGACCGTTCAGGTGAACCGCCTGCCGCCCACCCCCTCCCCATGGACAGCTTCCGGACTACCTCACTCGGCCCGCCGCAGGACCTTCGTCATGAAGGTGCTGTGCGGATCGGGCCGGTAGTCCGCGAAGGGCTCGCAGCGCACGAACCCGAACTTCTCGTACAGCCGCCTGGCGGGCAGGAAGAAGTCCGCCGCGCCCGTCTCCAGGCTCAGCCGCGCGAACCCCCGGCGCGTCGCCTCGGCGATGAGGTGCTCCAGCAGCAGGGAGGCGATACCGCTGCGCGTGCGTGCGGGGGCGGTGCGCATCGACTTGAGTTCGGCATGGCCGGCGTCCAGTCGCTTGAGCGCACCACAGCCCACCAGGCGGTCGCCGTCCCGCACCGTCCAGAACGCGATCTCCGGCCGGCGGAGGGCGTCGAGATCGAGGGCATGCTTGCTCTCCGGCGGGGAGATGGCCCGCATCTGGTCCACGTGCTCCTGGAGGAACGCGGCGATCTCCGGTCCGGAAAGGTCGTCCAACTCGATCTTCACGGCGCTCGTCCGCCCTTCTGCTCCGCTCGGGCCTGCACTCGGGACGCGCCACGATCTTACGGGCGCGGGGGCAGCCCACCGCCCGGCCTTGACCTCAACCTCACTTCAGTTTCTAGCGTGGGCGCACCACTGATCATTCACAGGAGGCAGGCACCCCCATGACGACCCAGCACTTCTCCGACGCCGAGCTCGCCAGGCAGCCGGCCGCGTACTGGACCGGTGTGGCCTACGAGGCCCTCATCGCCTTCACCCGCGCCCAGCAGGCGGAACACGGCTTCACCCAGCCGCAGTTCTGGCTGCTCCGCAACCTCTCGAAGCACGACCTCTCGCCGGACGGGCACGGTATGACGATCCCGGAACTCCACGAAGCGATGCGCACCTACCTCCGCCCGGAGGACGATCTGCGGGCCGAGGCGGAGGTCCTGCTGAAGCGGGGTTGGCTGTCCCGCGACGGCGAGGGGCGGCTGTGGCTCACCGAGGAAGGGGAAGCCGCGCGGCTCCGGCTCAAGCAGCACGCCCCGGCGATCCGGGACCGCATCCACCGGGGCATCGACGACGCCGACTACGTCACGACCCTGAAGGTCCTCCAGCGGATGGTGCGGAACACCGGCGGCACCGCCCACTAGCCCACGGCTTTCCCGCTCGGTGTGGGGCGGCTGCCCGGCGTGCGGCGTTCTTGGTCGGCGGCGGGTGGCGGGGCCGGGTGATGCGCCTGGGGAGCGTGCGGGGAATGCCGTGTTTCCCGGGCAGGTTGGCGTATCCGTCAGCAGCAGTCGTGTGAAGGACTTTCCGTGCGCGCCATACAGATCGATCGCTTCGGCACACCCGATGTTCTCCGCCTCGTCGACGTCGGCCCGCCCGAGTCGGGGACGGGGGAGGTGGTGGTCCGGTCCGTTGCGACGAGCATCAATCCGGTGGACGACAAGACGCGGGAGGGGGCCATCGGTGAGGGCACGCCGCCGCTGCCGATGACGCTCGGCTGGGACCTGTCCGGGGTGGTGGTCGACGGGGGCGACAGCGGGCTGCGCGCGGGGGAGCGCGTCATCGCGATGTCCCACCAGCTCAGCTCGGGCCGCGGGACCTGGGCCGAACTGGTCGCGCTTCCGGCGCAGGCGGTGGCCGTCGCTCCGCAGTCGGTCGGCCCGGTGGAGGCGGCCACCTTGCCGCTGCCCGGGCTGACCGCCGTGCAGACCCTGGACTGGCTCGCGCTGTCCGCCGGGGAGCGGCTGCTCATCACCGGGGCCGCGGGCGCGGTCGGCGGCCTGGCGCTCCAGATAGCGCGTGCACACGGTGTCGAGGTCGATGCGCTGGTGTCCCGGGACGCCCAGACCGCCTTCGCCCGCGCGCACGGTGCCGACCGCGTCGTCACCGACCCTGCCGCGGTGCGGGAGCGCGGCTACGACGCGGTCTTCGACACCTACGGGGCGTTTCTGACCGAGGCGGTGGTGGACGGCGGCCGGTACGCGTCGATCGCCACCCAGGCCGGTCCGGTGCCCGACCTGTCCGCACGGGGTGTGCGGACCACCGTCCACCAAGTGCGGGAGGACGGCGCCGGGTTGGCCGAACTGGCCGGGCTCGTCGACCGTGGCGCCGTGCGGTTGCGGATGGAGTCCGCTTACGGCATCGGGGAGGCCCGCGCCGCCCATGAGCACTTCCGGCGGGGCGGCCTGACCGGGAAGATCGCCCTGACGTTCTGAGGCGCGTCCGCGGGCCGCGGGCCGTGCGGCGTCAGCCCCGCACGGCCCGTTGGTAGGCGCGCAGCGCGTCGGGGTCGTCGATGCTCCCGTGGTGGTGGTATTGGCTCCAGCGCCCGTCCTCGTAGCGGAAGTAGCGGCTGGTGCGGATCTCCAGGGGGACCCGGCCGCCGTCCGGAGCGACGTAGTGGCCCCGCTCCCGGCCCGCGAAGACGGCGTGCCGTTCGCCCACGTACGCGACGACGTCGCCGAAGGTGACGGTGACGTTCAGCGAGCCGGCGAAGATCTTTTCGTAGAGGTCGGCGATCAGGTCGCCGCCGCGCAGGATGCCGCCGACGGGATTGTTCAGCTGGGCCAGTGGGTCGGAGGTCCAATCGGCGCGCAGCGCTGTGATATCGCGGTGGTTCAGTGCGTAGTAGAACGACTCCAGCGCGGCCAGCGCGCCGTCGGCGGACGGGTCCCCGGTCTCGTCCAGGCGGTTGCGGGAGGCGGGGCCGTACGCGAGGTCGGTGTGCTCGATCATGGGGAAGCAACTCCCTTGGCTGAGTGGGCTGCTGGAGTTCAGCGGTTCCTCTGCGTCAACCACGGGTGCAGGAGATCCATTCCGGATGGGCGACCGGGCGGCCTGCCGGCCTGGCGCTTGCCGGCTCCCGCCGAGGACCGCACGGCCGGGCCGACGGGTCAGCGCTCGGCGGTCAGCGGTCAGCGCTCGGCGGTCAGCGGCCGAACATGCGGCGGCAGAGCGCCAGTAGGTCGCCCCGGACCTTTCCGGACGCCATCCGGCAGATGAGGCGCGGGTCCACGCTCGACGCGGGCCGGGGCAGGCCGGCGGTGGGACGCGGCTGCCGGACTCCTGCGGTACGGGGCGGCCGGGGAGCGGCCGCGCGGTGGGTCGGCCGGTCCGGACGCGGGTGCGGCGCGGGCCGGTGCGGTGCGGGCCGGTGCTGGGTGGGCGGGTGCACGGCAGTGCCGGGCCGGTGGGGGTGTGACGAGGTGGGCCCGGCGGGGGCGTGCCCGTGCGGGGCCGTCACCAGCTGCTGGTGCGGGGCCCGTTCGGGCTGGGCGCGGGTCCACGGCCTGCCGCCGGGCACGGAGGGGGAAGGGGACGGACCGCGGTCCGGGCCGGACGACGCGGGCCGGGCGGCCGTGACCGTCGTACAGGCGGTGAGCGACGACAGCAGCAGTAACGCCACAAGTGCCGGGGCAGGAAGGGGAAAGCGCATGCCCTCACGGTGGCGCGGCGGCATCAGTCATACAACCAACACGCCGTGCCGTCACGCACACGGGGGAAGTAAGGGTGCGCTGCGTGGCCAGTTGGTGAGAGCGGGGGCGGGCGGGGCGGTCACGGAGATACCGTGGACAAGCGGCGTCGCAGTCGCCCCACGGTCAACTCCGGACCCCGGATGCCCACCTTCGAATGAATCGAGCGGGCTTCTCCTTACAGCGCGGGGCGAAATGGGCCATACAGAACTGTGCATATCCACGAGGAACATGTCAGCGAGCCCGGCATGGTCGTCATCGACGTCACCGCCGCCGACGAAGCCACCGCTACCCGCGCCGCGGCCGAGCTGGGGCGCTTGTGGCGTTCCAGCGGCCCCTCGGCTCCCTGGTACACGCCGGGCCGGCCCGGCGTATCCGTCCGCGCCTACCTCGATCTGCGCCACCACCCGGTGATCGCGACCGAGGACGTCCAGCCGCTTCCCGCGCCGCGGCGGAGAGACCGTGCGCACGGCAAGTAGCTCGCACATGCGTGCCCGTTAACCTTGGGGCATGACGACGCACAGGACCGCCCCGGTGAGTGTTGACGCGATGCTGGAGGATCTCCAGGCGCTTGTCGAGGTCGAGTCACCCTCGCGCGATCTCGATGCCCTGACGGCTTCGGCGAAGGTCGTGGCGGCCGTGCTGGAGAAGCGTCTCGGCGGGCAGGCCGTCCTCGTGGAGAGCGCGGCCGGGCCGCATGTGCACTGGTCGGGCGGCGGCGATCCCCGGGTACTGATCCTCGGGCACCATGACACGGTCTTCCCGCTGGGCACCTTGGCGCGCCGCCCGTTCAGGGTCGAGGGCGGGCACGCGACCGGTCCCGGGGTCTTCGACATGCTGGGCGGTCTGGTCCAGGCCGTGCACGGGGTGGCGACGCTCGCCGACCGGTCCGGGGTGGAGATCCTGGTGACCGCGGACGAAGAGGTGGGGTCCCGTGCCTCCCGGGCGCTGCTGGAGGAACGGGCCCGGGCCTGCGGGGCGGTGCTCGTGGTCGAGGGTGCCGCCGACGGCGGCGGCCTGAAGACCGGACGCAAGGGCTGCGGCACGTTCCGCGTCTCGATCGCGGGCCGGGCCTCGCACGCCGGACTGGAGCCCGCGGCCGGGGTCAACGCCCTGGTCGAGGCGGCGCACCAGGTGGTGCACCTCGCGGCGCTCGGGCGTCCCGGGATCGGTACGACGGTGACGCCGACCGTGGCGCAGGCGGGGACGCTGGACAATGTCGTCCCCGCGGAGGCGACCGTCATCGTCGATGTCCGGGTCGAGTCGGCCGCTGAGAAGGACCGCGTCGAGGCCGCGTTCGCGGCGCTGACCCCGCATCTGGACGGGGCGTCGATCACCGTGGAGGGTGCTGTCGGGCGGCCGCCGATGCCGGAATCGGCGTCGACCGAGCTCTTCGCGCTGGCGCAGCGGCTGCTGCCGGGCATCGAGGGCGCGGCGGTCGGCGGGGGCAGTGACGGCAATTTCACGGCCGCGCTGGGGGTCCCCACCCTGGACGGCCTGGGGGCGGTCGGAGGCGGGGCCCACGCCGATCACGAGTTCCTGGTGATCGACGCCATGGCCGAGCGGGCCGGCCTGATCGCCGGGCTGGTGGAGGCGATCCGGGGCGCGTAGGCGGGACGGCGAGGCGGGACGGCGAGGCCCCGGGCCCGGCCCTGGTCCCGGAACGGGCCCGGGAGCGGGGCCGGGCCCGGGGCCGGTTGCCGGGCGGCAGGTGTCAGGGCGCCGGGTGTCAGGGCGCCGGGTGTCAGGGCGCCGGGTACGCCAAGTCGGCCATTCCCTTGACCAGTTCGAGGGTGGGGAGCGGCTCGGCGCGTCCGGCGTCGGCGTAGGCGCCCGCCGTGGCGGTGAAAAGACGCTCGGGATGGGCGCGGTTCCCGGAGAATTCCGCCTGGATCCGGGCCGCCGCGTCGGGCAGCGGAATTCCCTCCTTGGCGTAGGCCGTGGCCGTTGCCCCCACCTCGGTCAGATAGGACCGGAAAGCAACGACGTCCGCCCTTTCCATGAGCGCGCCGTGGCCGGGTACGAAGGTCTCGGCGCCGGTGGCGAGCAGGGTGTCGAGGGATTCCACGCAGGCGGTCAGCGAACCGGACCAGACAATCATGTGTCCGCCGTCGAAAAGCACGTCACCCGAGAAGACGATGCCGTCGTCCGGAATCCACAGCGCGACATCGCCGGCGCTGTGTCCGGGCCCCAGGTCGATGGCTTCGGCGGATACGCCGCCCACGGTCAGTTTCAGGCGCCCGGCGAACGTGCGGGTGGGTTGGGTGACGGTGATGCCGGAGAAATCGAACCTGCCGAAGTGTTCGGCGGCGTAGCGGCTGATGCTGTCCGTGCCGTGCGAGTGGGACAGCTGGGTGAGCTGCTCCGGGCTGATCTCGTGGCAGAGGTGTTCGGCGGAGGCCGCGGAGGTGATGATCTCGGCATCGGGCAGGAGCTGGTTACCCCAGGTGTGGTCGCCGTTCTGATGCGAGATGACCAGCGTCTCGATGACGGAATCGGGGGTGGCCGCGGCGATTTCCCGCAGCATGGTGCGCGTGGCGTCCAGCGTGAACTGGGTGTCGAAGAGCAGCGATACGCCGCGCGAGGACATCACGCCGGCATTGCTGAATCCCCAGTCCGTGGAGTCCTGGACCCATGCCCAGGTGGTGGCGGACAGCGGGCGGAGGACGGGGGCCATGTTCCGCGGCCTTTCGCTCGTGGTGGGTGGTGCGGTGCGGGTATTTCTGGGTTTGGAGGTGTTCCCGGGTATCCCGTGGAGTTTATGCGGTGTTCGGGGAAGTGGGGGGAGGGGGGGCGGGGCGCAGGGGTCAAGGGCGCATGGGCAAGGCGACGAGCGGGGTGAGTTCGGAATCCTTCGCGGGGCGGAGGGTCGCGAGGATGCGGCGGGCCGCGGGGAGGTCGCCGTGGTGGCCTTCGAGGGTCACGATGTGGACCAGACCGGCGCGGCGCAGGCGGAGTTCCTGGGTCGGGTACGCGCCCTCGTAGGTGATCAGTTGGCGGCCGTCGCCGTCGTCGGTGCAGGCGACGGGATCGCCGAACGGGACGGGGCAGCCGCGCGCGTCGGCACGGCGGGTGTCCTGACCGGGGTGCTGCACGACCAGGCGGAGATCGGGGGAACCGGGGTGTGTGTAGCGGGCGCCGAAGGTGTGCTCATCGGCGCCGCCGACGCGCAGGGTGTAGCCGGCCGGCGGTTCGCCGACGCGCAGCAGTGCGCGGTCCACGCTGTTCGCGGTGAGCCAGGCATCGAGGGTGGGGGGCTGGGCGGCGGCCCAGGTGCCGTAGCCGAGAGCGGCGGCGAGGGCGACGGCGGCACCGGTGGTGGCCAGGCGCGTACGGCGGTGGGGCAGGAAGAAGGCGGCGGCGAGGGCGTAGCACGCCCCTCCCCAAGGGGCCAGCAGCCAGCTGTGGCTGAGCCCTTCGGGGCCGGAGCCGAGGACGAGGGCCCCGACCGTGCCGGCCGTGCCGAAGGCGTAGACGCCCGCTGCCCAGTACCAGCGTCCGCGCGCCCGGCGGGTGAGCGGTACGAACGGCCTGGCCGGACCGGCGAACCCCGCGAGGAGGCTGATGGTGACGGCCACCGCGGCGGTGCAGACAGCGGCGATGACGGCCGATCGGCCGGTGAGCAGCGCGACCAGCACGGCCTCGAACTGAACGGAGGTGACGGCGCAGCCGATGATGCCCACGGCCGCGAGGTGGACGGCGGTGCGCCACGCTGCGGGTTTCTGGTCCATGCCTCATGATTACGCGGCGGGGGCGGACGCGGTTCCGTTCCGGTGAGCGCCAGGACGGGCCCGGGGGGCCGGGGGACGGCAGTTGCCTGGTCGTGCGTTTCCCGGAAGCCGACCGGAACGGACACCGGTGCGGGCACCATATGGCCATGACGACAGAAGAGTTCGACGCAGCGGGCCGTCCGGCGAACGAGGCCCCGGCCGCCGCCCACCACTCCCCCGACGGCCGCCCGGGCTCCGGCGCCCGCTCGGGCCTGCCGGCCGGTCGTTGGGCGATCGGCGTGGCCGGGCTGGCGGTCGGTGCGGGACTGGTGGGGGCCGCGTGGTGGGGCTTCTCGGGCGGCGGCAGCGAGTCGGGAGGCGCCGGGCTCGGCCGGTCGGCCGGCGACCTGTCGCTGCCTGCCTCCCTCGGCAAGTACGTGCCGTTCAAGGACGCGGCGCAACGCAACGGCGGCAACGCGAGCCAGGCGATACAGCGGACCACCAAGACCGAGGAGCAGACCACCAAGCTGCTGTCCACGGCATACGGTGGCGCCCCGGCCGCCGTGCGGACCCTCGCCGAGCCGGGGCTCGAAACCTTCTTCATGGTCAACGCTGTCCGCGCCCGGACACCGGAGCCGTTCACGCCCTACGAGGACGTGACGACGCTCGGCTTGGTCAGACCGATGCGCGAGGTCGTCCGGGTGGGCGGGGCGACCTGTCTGGTGGCCAACCAGCCCACGCCCACCGGGCAGCAGCCGCGTCCCGATGCGGTGTCCGTCGACTACTGCCAGCGGACCGCCGACGGCCTGACGGTGCAGATCCGGGGCATCAGCGGGGGCCTGCGCAACAGCCCCCAACAGGTCGCGGAACTCCTGGACGAAGCCTGGTCGGCGCTGTCCTGACGGGCCCGCCCGGGGTCGGCGGGGTCGGCGGGGCCGGCAGCGGACCGGCCCGGACGGGACCGGCTCAGGCGCCGGTGGTGGTGTCCTGCTCCTGCGCCTGGCCCTCGTCCCCGCTTTCGTCCCGTTCCTGATCGGTCTCCCGGTCCTGGCCGGGCTCCCGGTCCTGGTCCGGCCCCGGTGGGAGCAAGCGTGTGCGGAAGAGGTCGAGTACGCCGTCGAGGGCCGCGCGGGTCGGCTGGCCGGGCTCGTCGATGAGGTGCTCGGTCAGGACGGAGTGCGGGGGCGTCGCGGCGTCGGGGTTGGCGGCCGCATCGTCCAGTTCGACGGCGAGGAACGCGTCGCCCAACTCGCGCCGCAGGAAGTCGAACCGGGCTTCCGGCACCAGCTTGTCGCTGCGGAAGCGCAGGCCCATCACCTGAAGGCCCTCCCGCTGGCAACGGCCCCGGACGACGGCGAGTTCCTCGGGCGATATGTCGATCCGGGCGGCGCGGCTGCGGGTGAGCGGCAGGGGCAGGGAGGGCTGGGAGAGCACGGGGGCGAGCAGGCGGTCGTCGACGGCCATGGCCAGGGCGAAGCCGCCGGTCAGGCACATGCCGACGGCCCCCACACCGGGCCCGCCGCAGCGCTCGTGTTCGTGGGCGGCCAGGGCCCGCAGCCACGTCACCACCGGCGAGGACTTGCCGGTGGCCAGCACCGTGAACTCGCGGCTCACGCACACCTTCCGCATGGATGCGGCGACATAGCGCCCGGTGGCGAGCCGGCCGGCGGCCGCCGGGTCGATGTCGCGGCCCGGCGTACCGAAGAGCACCGGGAGGACGGCGGTGCAACCGATCGCGGCCACCCGCTCCGCGAACTCCAGCACTTTGGGGGTGATGCCCGGGATCTCCGCCAGCACGATCACCGCCGGGCCGGTGCCGCGGCGCAGGGTCCGGCGGGTGACGCCGGCGTGGGTGAAGGTGCCGCGCTCGAAACCGCTCAGGTCATGATCTGCCATGGATACCACCGTCTGGTCGTCTGCTGCGGGGCCGGCGGGCTGAGCGCCCCGACCAGACCCTACCCATCGGTAGCGCGATCGGCCACAACAGGTGGGCGGGGCAAGGGATTTCGGGCCCGGCAGACTGCGGGCGCGGGCCCCGCAGCCGTGCCGTTCCCCGTACCCGCGCGGAGCCGGTGAGCGAAACCCGCATGCGGCGCCGGACGGCGGAATGGGATCATGTGCGGATGGGACACCGTCTCCAGTCACTGGTCATCCGGCACACCCACCGCCTGCCGCGCCCCGCGGGGCCGGCGGGGGACGGCGCGGTCGCGGCGCGGCAGTTCGACGCCGCGCTGATGTCGGTGGGCTTCAAACTCTCCGGGGAACTGCTCACCCACCTGTCGGGGCTGTCCGAGGCCGCGGTGATCGGCGTCGCGGCGCGCACGCTGGACACCGTCCGGACGATGGTGGGCGACCACGTGCGGCACAACACCTACTTCATCGACTTTCCCGCCAACGTGCCGGAGACGCTCGACTTCTGGCGTGACTGCATCGCGGACGCGCTGGCGGACGACGCCACGCGCGCCGGTACGCTCGCCCAACTCGGCACCGGCGTCGTCGACTTGCTGGCCCTGCCGGCGTACGGCACCTACCGGCACAGTTACGCCGAGATGCTCGCCGCGCACGACGAGCTGATCGCGGCGGCCGGCGACCGGATCACGGTGCTGCACCTGGGCGGCGCGCCGGCCGACGAGGTCGCCGCCGGCTATCTGGCGCTGGCCGGGAGCAGTACGCCGCTGGGCGAGGACGACCTGGCGGATCTGCGGTTCCTCGCCGGGCACTGTGCGGCCGGCCCCCAACCCGCGGACATCCCCGTGCGGGAGAACCGCGCGGTGATCAACCAGGCCAGGCTGGCCGTGGGCGCCGAGCCGCTGTTGGACACCGTCACCGATGTGCTCCGCCTGGCCTGTGCGCTGTCGGACGGTGACGTGACGCTCCAGGCACCGACCCGCTTCACCGCGCTGTCCCGGCCGGTCCGCCGGGCCCTGCTCGCGGGGCTGGACGCGGTGGTCGCCGCGTCCCCGGTCAAGCTCGCCGACGTGTCCGCGTACCGCGAGCCGTGGAAGCGCCTGGGTGAGCGGCTGCACCCGCACGAGTACCCGCGCTGGCCGCACGCCGCCGAGGTGTTCGCCGTCGCCCGGGGCGAGCAGCGCGTCCGGTCCCTCGACGGCCGGGTCGAGTCGCTGCTGGCCAGGCACGACACGGCCGGTGCGGTGGAGCTGCTGGCGGCCGCGCCGGGCAAGCTGTTCCGGTCCGTGGACCGGCTGTTGCGGACGGCCCCCGGCCGGGACGAGCGGGACGCCGTCGTGGCGGCCGCCGAAGAGGCCGCGCCCCGGGTCTCCGGCCGGGTGCTGCTCTCCGTACGGGAGCACCTGGGCAACCGCACCGAGGAGGCCGGCGGGCGGCGGGTGTTCGTCAACCGCTGCGGGCGTGCCTGGACCGCCCCGGACACCCGCCCGCCGGTGTACGCGGCGGAGCGCGAGCGGCTGGCCGCGGCCGTGGACGCCGAGATACGTAACCGCCTGCCGGCCCCGGGCCGCCTGGTGATCGATCCGGACGTCCTCGATGTCGCGCTGCCCCTCAGCGGCAAGGCCACCACCTCCGGCCTGGGCGTCCTGCCCCGCGGCTCGGTCTCCCCCGTCGACGGCGCGCTGCTGCGGTTCTTCGTCTACTGGAAGGAGACCGGGCGCACCACGGACTACGACCTGTCCGCGCTGATGCTCAACGCCGACTACTCGACCCACTCCTGGCTTTCCTACACCGCCCTCACCGGCGTCGGCGGCGAGCACTCCGGCGACATCACCGAGGCCCCGGACGGCGCCTCGGAGTTCATCAACCTGCGCCTGGACGCGGTGCCGGGCACCTTCATCGTTCCGCAGGTCAACATCTTCTCGGGCGAGGGCTTCGAGGAGGTCGCGGAGTCGTTCTTCGGGTTCATGCTGCGCGACGCCGAACAGCGCGGGCGGCCCTTCGAACCGCGCACCGTGCGGATGAAGTCGGAGCTGCGCGGGCCCGGCCGGGTCGCGCTGCCGCTCGTCTTCCAGCGGGGTGCGGACGGCCGGTGGCGGGCGAAGTGGCTGCACCTGTATCTGAAAGGTGCGCCCACCTCCAACCAGGTGGAGGGGAACCGCATGTCGGTCGCCACGCTCCTGCGCGGGATCGTGCCCCGGGCGTACCTGACGGTCCGGTACGTGGCCGATCTGCTGGCCGACCGGGCGGAGTCCGTCACGCTGTGGGCGGGCGGGCCGCTTCCGGAGGGTCCGGTCACCTACCTCGGACTGGCCCGCCCGGACGGCCTGCACCCGGATTCCCGGGTCATCACGCCCCGAAATCTGCGCGACCTGATCCCTGCCTGACTGTTATGGTGGGCGACGGCGAGGCCATGGTGGGGCTTCCTTCTCCTTCACTTTTCTGAATTTAGTCCCTCCGCTTTCCTCGCCCTCGACTTCTCATGGCTGCGGTTCCCATGGCTGCGGCGGGCGCGCTGCCCGCGCCGGACCGTTCCGATCCGCCGCCGGGCCTGACCGGGCATCGGCCCCCGGTTCCCCTACCGAACGGTCCCGCCCGGTCGTTCGTGACCGGGCGGGACCGCCAGTCGCCGCTGCCGGGTGCCCACTCCGCACGGCGCGCCTCGCGGTCGGCCGCACCGCCCGGGGCGCCCCGGCGTCGCTCACTGCGGCCGGAAGGAGCGGATCTGGTAGTTGCCCTGGAGGTTGCCGCCCGCACCGGCGTGCGTGGACCCGACGCGGTTGTGGTAGTTGGTCTGGGTGTAGTACTGCACCCGGTGACCGGTGCCGTTCCACAGGGAGCGGACGTTGTGGCCGCGGCGGATGAAGGAACAGTCGTCGGCGGTGTTGGCCTTGCTGCGCTGCGCCCACTGGCAGCGTTCTCCGCCGCCGTTCCAGCCGCTGTAGATGCAGAAGTGTCCGGCGGCGCAGTTGTAGGCCGCCCGGTGGGCCGGCGCGGCGGGGGTGGCGGTCGCGGCGGGGGCGACGCCGCAGACGAGGGCCAAGGCGGCCGTGGCGACGGCGAACGAACGCATACGGGGCATGGCAGTGCTCCTTTGCCTGGTCTTTCCTGGGGTTTGCGGTCCTCCTGGTACGTGCCTGGTTCCGGACCGCCCGCGGTGACGCCGGTCGGCCGCTCCGCGGAACCGCCGTAAGTATCAGTCACCCGGGTCCGCCCGCTCAGGGATATTTCCGGACTTGCCGACGCCCGTGGAAGCACGGTGTGGCGCGGCGCGGGCGCGCTCCGGCGCCCGCGCCCGGCTGCACAACCGCACGCCGGGGCGCGCTCACGGCCCCGGCGTTCGCCCTGCGGCTACACCTCGGCGAGTTCCTGGAGCAGCCGCCGCTTGGACCGGGCGCCCACCATGGACCGCACCGGCTCCCCGTCGCGGAACACCATGAAGGTGGGCGCCGACCGCACGGCGTAGGCAAGCGTGGTCCGCGGACTGGTGTCCACATCGATCTGGACGACCTTGAGCCGGTCGCGCTCCTCTTCCGCGACGGATGCCAGCACCGGCGCCATCTGGCGGCAGGGCGGGCACCAGTCGGCGGTGAACTCCACCAGCACCGGCAGACCGGACCTGAGCACCTCCTCGTCGAAGGTGGCGTCCGTGATCTCCCGCAGCGCCGCTGTCCCGTTCTGCATGGTCATCCCCTCATCTCGCACCGCGGTGCCGGACCGCCGGGCAGTTCCGCCTCCGCCCGCACCAGCTCCGCGGTGACCTGGTCACGTACGGACTGCAACTGGCCTATCAGCGCGTCGAGTTCGGCGATCTTGCGGCGGTAGCCGTCGAGCGACGCCGGGCAGGAGTCGCCGTGCGGATGCCCCGCCCGCAGGCATTCCACGAACGGCCGGGTCTCGTCCAGGCCGAACCCGAAGTCCTGCAAGGTGCGGATCTGCGCGACCAGGCGCAGGTCCTCGTCGCCGTAGACGCGGTATCCGTTGACCGCCCGGCGGGCCGGCAGCAGCCCCCGGGACTCGTAGTACCGCAGGGTCCGGGTGCTGACCCCGGCCCGTTCCGCAAGCTCACCGATGCGCATACCGAGGACGCTAAACGTTGACGTCCGCGCGAAGGCAATGTGCCGGGCGGACCGGCGCTCACCGGGTGCCGGCGGTCACCCGGGCCGGAGCGAGGGACTGCGCGACCAGGACCGCGGCCATCTCCCGCGCCCGCTCCGCCGCGCGGGGGATCGCCTGGAGGGAGTGGGAGATACTGGCGCCCTCGTGCAGGATGAGCAGCTGACCGGCCAGTTGCTCGGGCTCGGCGGCCCCGGCTTCGGCCGCGAGGTCCCGCAAGTAGCCGAGCAGCCAGGTCTTCTGGTCGCGGGCGACGCGCTGGCCGGGGTGGTCGGCGGGCAGTTCGACGTGGGCGTTGACGAAGGCGCACCCCCGCGGGTTGCGCTCGCGCAGCCAGTCACGCAGGGCGTCGAACGTGGCGAGCAGCTTCTCCTGCGGGGTCCGGACCTGCTCCTCGACGTACCGGACGAGGGTGCCGCGCCAGAGGGCGTCCCGCGCCCGCAGGTAGGCCACGATCAGCTCGTCCTTGGAGCCGAACCGGTCGTAGAGCGTCTTCTTGGTGACCCCGGCCTCCTCGGCGATGGCCTCCACGCCGATCGCCCGAATTCCCCGTGCGTAGAAGAGTTCTGAGGCCGTTTCGAGGACTCTGACCGCCGCGGGGGTCAGGCGCTGCGCATCCCGTCGCTTCCCGCCCCGCCCCGCCGTCCCACCGTCGCCAGTCATGCGGTGACGGTACACCGGTCGGTAGGGTGACGTCAGTAGCTATACCGGTCAGTATACTCGCCTGCGAGGAGCGCCCGGGGAGGACGCGAGGAGCACATGACGAGCGCTTCGCGGGGAACGGGAGGTGGTGGGGAGCGGCGCGTCGTCGTGAGCGGGGTGCGGCACCCGAACCCCTTCCGCGCTTCCCGGCGCCCCTCAGCCCCGCTCCACCCCGCCCCCGCACCAGACACGTCCCGGAGGAACCACTCGTGAAGCCCATCATCATCGGTGAGGACGCCGAATTGCAGCGGGGGCGGCTCGCTGCGGCCGGTCGCGCCCTCCACCAGGGCGGCTGGCTGCCGGGTGGGGCGGGAAGCCTGTCGGTCCGGTGCGGCGACGCGGTCGCCATCACGGCCGGCGACCTGGACGGGGCGGCGCCGACCCGCCACGACACCGTGCTCATCGAGCCCGGCGAGGGCCTTCCCCTGCTCGGCGAGGTGGCCTGGCCGCCCGCCGAGACCGCCCTTCACCTGGTGCTCTACCGGCGGTTGCCGACATGCGGGGCGGTCATCCACACCCAGGCGCCCCCGGCGGCGGCACTGGCCGCCCTGGCCGGGAAGACGGGGGCCGCCGCGTCCGCCGGGAGCGCCGGCGCCCTGGCCGAGGTCTTCCTCGGCCAGGGGGACGCGCCCGAGAGCTCGTACCCCGCACCGGAAACCGGTCCGCGCACCGGCCCGGTCACGGTCCCCGTCTTCGCCAACTGGCCGGAGGCGCACCGGATCGCCGAGGACGTGGCGGCCTACTTCGACAAGCACGCCGGTACACCGGCCGAGGACACGCCACCGGCCCTCCTGATCGACGGGTACGGGGTGACCGCCTGGGGCCGCGACCTCGACGAGGCCCGCCGCAGGCTGGACCGCATCGAGGCGCTCGGCCGGGGCCGGGTCCTGGCCTGAGCCGGCCTGCGACGCCCTGCCCCGTCAGGTGGTGCGGCGGGCGCCTGACGGGCTCCGGGGCCCCGGCCGTCCGCCGCTCACCGGCCCCCGCCCCATGAGCGTTGGTGCAGATGCTGGAGGCGGGTCTGTGCCGTGTAGACGTGGCGCGGGTCGAGGGCGGGCAGCCGGCGCAGGAGGTTGATCAGCTCGGGGCCGTTCTCGATCGCCTGGTCGGTGTCGGTGATCTGGTTCCAGCAGTAGTGCGCTCCGCGGGCGGCGTTGAGGACTTCCGGGGCGTCGGGTGACTGGTGCGCCAGGCGCGTACGGGCGGCGGCCACCCACAGCTGCGTGGCGAGCGGCCAGCGACCGGCGATCCTCGCCAAGTCCGCCCGGATCTCGGCCCATTGGGTGGCTTGCGGGGAGTCGTACCCGTAGCGTTGCAGCGCCTGTTGTTCCCAGGCCGCCGCCATGTCCGCGGCCTGGTCGTGGCGGCCTGCCTGAGCGGCCTGCCAGATGAGCGGCCGGGGGTCCGGGTCGCTGGGCCCGGGCACGGCGGACTGCGGCGGCCCGGACTGCTGCGGGGGAACGGGAGCCGTGGCCGGGGCCTCCGGTGCCTGCCCCGGCGGCCCCGGAACGACGGGGGACGCGGTGCCGCCCGCGGCGGGGTCGGGAGCGGACGCGGGAGCAGAAGCGGGTGCGGGAGCCGGAGCGGGCGCGGAGGCGTCAACGGGCGGCTCGCTCGCCGCGGGCGGGAAGGCCGGCGGCAGGAAGGGAACGGCGGCGGGGGGCAGGGCCGCCGATGCCTGGGACGCCAAGTGGGGCCGGGACTGAGGCTCGGCCTGGGGCGGGAACGGGGACTGGGCCGGTAGCTGTGCCTGGGCCGGAGCCGGTAGGTGCGGCTGGGCCTGGGGCTGTGCCTGGGCCGGCAGTTGCGGCTGTTCCTCGGGTCGCGGCTGTGCTTCTGGTTGGGGCTGTGCCTCTGGCTGTGCCTGGGCGGGGAAGGGGCCCGGCGCGGGAGTCGGGGCCGGGGTCGGGTCGGCGGGACGGCCGTGGTCGGGGGCCGCGGCGGGCGGGCGGGGTTGCGACCACGGGGCCTGCTCGCCGACGAGCGGGTACGCGTCGTAGGCCGTAGCCGGCGGAAGGGCCGGGAACTCCCCGCCGCCCGGCACCGAGCCGAACTCGAACCCGGCCCCGGGACCCGTCCCCTGCCACGCCCCGGAACGGGTCCCGGCACCCGCGTCGGCAACTCCGGCGGCTCCCGCGGCGGCGTCTCGGCGCCGCCGTGCCGGAAGCAGCGGTCGATCGCCGGAGAGCAGCCGCTTGATCGGCGTCTTCGGCCGGCTCTCCCCCGCCGTCGCGTACGCGGGGGACCCCGGGTACCCGTGCCCCGCGTGCTCGGCGGGGTAGGAGGGGGCGGGGCCCGGCACGAAGGCCGCCTCGGCCGCGGGGCCCGGGTCGGCGTCGAACCGCGGGCCCGTTCCCCCGCCGGGTAGCACGAGCGTGCCGGGCGGCAGCGCGGCGGCGGCCACCGCAAGGCCGTGCAGCCGGTCGTTCGACGGGCGGTCCGGCCGGGTGCGCAGCACATCGACCAGGTGGTGGGTGTAGACGCTGATGCCGTCGGCGGTGGCGTGCGTTCCGGGTGGCGTGATGACGCCGTAGACCTCGGCGTTCACCTCCGGCAGGCCACCGGCCTCCTGGAGGACGGCCCAGGCGCCCTTGTCGGCGGCCATGTCGACCAGCACGGTCGTGGCCCCGCGCCGCCCGCGGAGCTCGTTGTACACCCATTCCCAGGGCAGCGCGGTGTAGCGCGCGGTGGCGGCGGTCGTGGCGGCGGAGGCCAGATGGAGCCGGTGATGCTTGCGGTCCACCGTCAGCTGGCCGGAGAGGTAGACCAGCAGCGGGCCGGACGCCGCGGCGGCCGTCCGGAGCCTGATGAGCAGGGTGTTCTGCTCGCGCGCCCCGTCGAGATGGACGAGGTCGGCCGGCAGCGTACTGCCGAGCAGCGCGGGCACGGGGACGGCGGTCAGCGCGGCCAGATTGGCGCTGGGTATCACCTGGACGGTACGCCGGCGCGTGGCCCTCGCCCCCGCGATCAGCAGCACATGGCCGCGCTGCTCCTCCCCACTGGTCTGCATAGCTGCACCCTACTCATGCGGCGCGCGCGGCGGCGGCTCGGCTGTCGCTTATTTGCCGGTCCGCGACCGTGCCCGGCTGCCGCCCGCGCGCCGCCCGCGGGCGAACGGCGGGCCCGGACCACCCCGATGCCGCAACCGGATGACCACTCACTCAACTCCCCCCTCCTCAACCCCTTTTACCCCTGTTGACCACCCTTGACCCCCTATTTCCACCTCTTCCCGGACCACCGGGGCGCCTCACCTCTCACAGCCGGCGCCCCGCACCTGACGGTCCTGGCACCGCCGCAGCGCTTCGGGGCGGACCGCGTCCCGTCGTCTCCGGCATCCCGGCGTCCGGCTTCCCGTGGTCAGCGGGATTCCGGCGCGATTGTCAGACCCCTCGGCTACGTTGACCGCATGACGGAATTCGTACTCGTGGCAGGCGCGTGGCTCGGAGCGTGGGCGTGGGAGGAGGTGGTGCCGCCGCTGCGTGCCGCGGGGCACGGCGTGCACCCGCTGACGCTGTCCGGCCTCGCCGAGAAGCGGGGAGTCCCGGCCGGGCAGCAGACCCACGTACAGGACATCGTGGACGAGGTCGCGCGCCTCGACCTGCGGGATGTCGCCCTCGTGGGGCACAGCTACTCCGGCATACCCGTCGGGCAGGCCGCCGAGCGGATCGGCGACCGGCTGGCCCGGGTGGTGTTCGTCGACGCCAACGTTCCGCACGACGGTGCGTCGTTCGTGTCCGCCTGGCCGGACGGCCGCGCCCTGGTGGAGGCGTCGATGGCGGCGCACGACGGCTGCTGGGCCCCGCTGGGCGCGGAGCTCTTCGCGGGGCACGGGCTGACCGACGCGCAGGTGGCGCGGATCGTGAGCGGTTCGACGCCGCACCCCGGTGCCTCGCTGATCGAGCCCGCCGTCCTGTCCCGTCCGCTCGGCGAGCTGCCGGCCACGTACGTCAAGTGCGTCCTCGACGGTGCGGAGCCCAACCCGGACGTGGCCGCCCTGCTGGCCGGCGAGCGCTGGCGGCTGGTCACGATGGACACCGGGCACTGGCCGATGTTCTCCCGGCCGCGCGAGCTCGCCCGCATCCTCCTGGAGGCGGCCGCGGAGTGGCCCGCCGGCGGACGGAGCGCGCACCGCACCCGGGGCCCGGTGCGGTGCGCGCGGACGCATGGACCAAGATAGGTGCATAACGCACACACACCCGAGAGGTCCCCATGCCGCATATCACCGTCGATTACTCCGCACAACTGTCCGGTGTCTTCGACCGGCAGGCGTTCGTGCGGGAGCTGCACCCGATGGTGCTGGAGGAGACCGGCTCGGCGGGCGTGTGCAAGACCTTCTTCCGGTCGGCCGCGGAGACGTACGTGGGCGACCGGGAAGCGGGGCAGGTGGCGTTCGTCCATGTCGACGTGGGGCTGCTGCCGGGGCGTCCGGACGCGCTCAAGGCACGGCTGTCCGAGGACGTCCTCACCCTGCTCGGCAAGCACCTGCCGAGCGGCGGCGGGGCCGAGGTGGTGACCTCGGTCGAGGTGCGCGACCTGCCCGGCTCCTACCGCTTGCACCACTCCCCGCGGTGGCGGGACGGAGCCCGGCGGTAGCGGGACGGAGCCCGGCGGCCGGGCTCCGTCACGGGGTGGACCGGGCCTCCCCCGCTCCCCCGTCCGCGAGTGCGAGGCGGGCGGCCGTCAGGGCGGTGTCCTGGGCGGGGGCCAGCGGGCTGCGGGCATGGGCGTCGGCGACGGTGCAGGCACGTATCCAGGCGTGGCAGGCCCGCCGCCAGGCACCGAGGAGGGCGGCGCCCGGCCCGCCCGGTCCGGTCGCGTGGGTCATCGGGTCCGGGCGTGGTCGACGGCGGCGGTGGCCAGGCCGGTGATGAAGGGGTGCGCGCGGGTGCCGTCGCCGTCCAGTTCCGGCTGGAAGAGGGTGGCCAGGAAGAAGGGGTGGCCGGGCAGCTCGGCGACCCGGACCTCGCCGGACTCGTCGGTGCCGGTGAAGGCCAGGCCGTGGTCGCGCAGGCGGTCGAGGTGGCGGGGGTTGGGCGCGTAGTTGCAGTGGTAGCGGGCCTGGGTGCGCTCCGTGCCGAGCAGTTGGGCGGCCCGGGAAGCGGGCGTGACGCGTACGGTCCCCTCGTGGCCGACCAGCGAGCAGGCCAGCGGGATGACCACGGCGTCCTCCTCGGGGAGGTCCGGGTCGTTCTCGGCGTGGCCGGCGCGCGGCAGACCGCAGACATTGCGGGCGAACTCCAGCAGGGCGTGCTGGAAGCCACCGCAGGTGCCCAGGAACGGGATGCCGCCCTCGCGGGCCGCCCGGATCGCCGCCAGGACACCGGACTCGCTTTCGTAGGGGCTGCCGGGGAGGACCCAGACGGCGTCGAAACCGGCCAGGTCCTGGTCGTCCGCCGCGTCCGCGGAGGCAATCCAGTAGGCGTCGAGGTCCAGGCCGTCGCGGATCCGCAGCGCTTCGAGGAGGCCGGGGATGCGGGTGTGCGAGCGGACCGCTTCCGACCGGTCGCCGATCAGGGCGATACGGGCGGTGGGCCTGCGCCGGGCGGGGCCCGTGGTGTGGTCCGCGTGGGGGTCGGCGGGGTGCGCCGCGGTGTGGGGGGCGCTGGTCTGGTGCGTGTGGGTGTTCATGGGGATCATCCTGAGCCGCGGACCAGGATCAGGTCCAACGATGATTACTGCATGGCGGATAAGAGACTCTGATGGAGGTGGGAGAGTGGGGCCATGGATCCGCATCTGCTGCGTACGTTCGTCGCGGTTCTCGACCACTGCTCCTTCTCCCGGGCCGCCGCGGCGCTCGGGTACACCCAGTCCGCGGTCTCCCAGCACATCGCCGCGCTCGAAGCGGATGTGGGCGCACGACTGGTCGAGCGCCGCCCGGTGGGGCCGACCCCGGCGGGCGCGCGGCTCATGGAGCACGCGCCCGCTCTGCTGCTGCGCCTGGACGCCGCGCGGGCGGACATCGCCCGGCTGAACGGGGCCCGGCCCACCCGGTTGACGCTCGCCTGTTCGCCCGCCGCCCTCGGCCCCACCGTGGCCCAGGCACTCGCCGACCTGCGGGCCTCGGCCCGTCTGCTGGACGTGGACGTGCGGACGCTGGGCCGGGCGGCGGTCCTCACGGAGGTGGTCGGCGGGCGGGCCGACCTCGGGTTCGTGGACGGCGTCGCCGCTCCCAGCGATCCGCTCCCGATACCCGACCTCGGCCCCACCGTGACCCTCGCGGCGGCCGAGGAGCCCTTGGCGGTGGTGTTCCCCGACGGCCATCCCCTGGCGCGACGGCGGTCGGTGCGGCTGACGGATCTGGCCCAGGCACAGTGGATCGACGCACCCGACACCGCGGTGCCGCTCGACCGGTTGCGCGCCGTCTGCCGCACCGACGGGTTCCCGCCCCGGCTCCGGCACCACGGCACCGATCTGCACGGGCTGGCCGCACTGGCCGCGGCCGGCCACGGCCTGGCCGCGCTGCCGCTGCCGCTGGCGTCCGCCCTGCCCGGCATCACCGCCGTACCGGTCGGCGAACCCCGCCTGGTCCACCGCACGGAACTGGTACACCCCGCCAACCCCACGGAACCGGCACGGGAGTTGGCTGCCTTGATCGGCCGCTGAGGCGACGGCGGCGGGTGGTTGGCGAGGGCGCGGCCGGCGGGTCGGCGCGGCCGGGAAGCGCTCCGCACCGGGCACCGGTGTTTGCCGGTGGGCGGCGATGGGCACGTACGCCGTGCGAACGCCCGTGCGCGGACGCGTGCTCACCCCGCGCGCGGCCTGGATGTCTGCGACCGCGGTGTGCCCAACGGCGCAGCGCGCGCACTGCCGTGCACAGGCAGCGTGCGTCCGTCCCAGGCAACCCCTGTGTACGGCCCGGCCAGGCGTCGCACAGCAGCCCGAGCGGTGCCTGCGGCCGCGCCCCGACGAGCGGTTCCGCGTTCCCTTCCGGGACTTCCCCAGGACGGGAGGCGGGCCCCGCAAGTCACCCGGTGACCCGCGTCCACCCCCTCCCACCAGCGGTTTTCGGTCCCCGTGGGACGCCGTGGGGTGGCGGGCGGAGGGCGGCCCGTGAGGTGCGGTGAGGGGTGGCGTTCAGATCATCGCGCCAAAGCCGTCCCCTCTCCCGCCCTTCGGTCGTTGGGCGTATGGTGACTGGAATCTCGCTTCCCCCGTGAGGTTAGGAAACACATGACTGACTCCGTTCTCCACCAGACGATCCAGAATCTCGAAGGCGTCCTGCCGGAGCTGGAAGAGCAGGAACGGCACCTGCGCGAGCAACTCGACGGTGTGGTGCGGCGGGTGACCGCGGCCCGTACCGCGCTGGAGCACCTGCGGGTGCTGACCGGCGCTCCCCTCACCGCCGGGCAGCCGGTCTCGGCGGCCGCACCCACCGCCGCGGCGCTCCGGTCAGCAGCTGACGCGGCATCGGACACGTCCCCGGCGGCGGTGAACGCCGACGCGTCGGACGGAGCGTCAAGTAAGGCTGGCGCAGCGGCGGTTGCGGGCGCATCGGCGCGGGAAGCGGCTGCGGGCGGCCAGGCCGCGGGTGGGTCCGGCGAGGCGGAGGAGGGCGCGGGCACCGTCGTTCCGCAGCCGCGGGCGGCGACCTCGCCGCGCACCAGGCGTCGCCCGGCCAAGAAGGCGGCCGCCCGGAAGCCCGCCGCGGCCGCGAAGCCGAAGGCGAAGAAGGCGGTGAAGGCGGTGAAGGCGGCACCGAAGCGCGCCGCGGCCGCCCGGCAGCCGGCCGAGAAGGACGCCGCCGGTCTGCTGGACGCCGCCCTGGACATCCTGAAGAGCTCCGGTGCCCCGATGCGTCCGCGGGACATCAACGCCGCACTGGGGCGGGAGGCCACGCCGGGGCAGATCGAGTCCGTGCGGAACACCCTCGACCGGGCCGTGAAGAAGACGGACTTGGTCACCCGGCCGGCGCGGGGCACGTACGCGGCTGTCTGATCCGCTCCCGCCCTGCACCGCACTGCCCCGTACCGCCCCGCACCCGCTCACGGTGCGGGGCGGTGGTGCGTCGCGCGGTGCGGGGCGGCGCGAGCAGCCCCTCCCCCACGCCCACGCCGTGCCTGGCCCGAGTGGCCGGCCGGTGTGTCCGGCCGCCGCACGGTACCGGCCTCAGCAGGGGTTACGGTGTGGTGATCCGCCGGTGGCAGCCACCGGCGAGGGTGGCTCGCCCGCTGCGGGACGCCCGGATGCCCTGCCTGATGAAAGGTGCGGAGATGACCAACGTGCATGGAACTTCGCTCGACCTCCCCACTCCTGACGGGACCGCCGACGCCTATCTCGCCCACCCCGACGACGGCGCACCGCACCCCGGGGTCCTCCTCTACATGGACGCCTTCGGGCTGCGCCCGGCGCTGGAGGAGATGGCCAGGCGACTGGCCGGCCACGGCTACACCGTGCTGGTGCCCAACGTCTTCCACCGGGCCGGGCGGGCCCCGGTGGTGGAGCTGCCCGAGCACATCAACCCCGCCGACCGGCCGGAGATCTTCGGCAAGCTCGCTCCGATCATGCAGGCCGTCACGCCCGAGTTGGCGATGCGCGACGCCGGTGCGTACCTCGACTGGCTGGCCGCGTCGCCGCTGGTCACCGACGGGCCGGTGGGGACCACCGGTTACTGCATGGGCGGTGTGCTGGCCGTCCGGACCGCGGCGGCCTACCCCGACCGGGTCGCGGCGGCCGCCTCGTTCCACGCGGGGCGACTGGTCACCGACGCCGAGGACAGCCCGCACCGGCTGCTCGACCGGGTCACGGCGGAGCTGTACTTCGGCCACGCCGATCAGGACCAGTCGATGACCGCCGAGCACATCGGGCTCCTGGAGCAGGCGCTGGACGCGGCGGGCGTGCGGTACCGCAGCGAACGGTACGAGGGTGCCCACCACGGCTACACGCAGGCCGACACCGCCATGTACCACGCCGAGGCCGACGCGCGGCACTGGCAGGCGCTGTTGGAGTTGCTGGGCCGGGCGCTTCCGGCCGGGCAGCAGAAGTAGCGGACGGCACACCGCGCGCGGGACGTTGTGAGCGGGAAGGGGGACGCGGCCCGCGGACGCCGCGTCCCCGTTCGCCGCGTTCCGGTCCGCGGGCCGTGGGGCGGTGAGGGGCCGGTCAGCAGCCCGTTCCGGTGGGGGTGAAGTGCAGGGGGGCGTGGTGGTCGGTGCCGAGTGCCTGGTTATAGGTCGGGTAGGTGACGCGGTACCAGACGTTGTCGCGCTGCTGGTTGCCGTTGACGTCGTCCAGCGCCACGCACCAGCGTTCCGGGCGGATCACCCGGCGGTACGTCTCGGTGCCCTGAGGCGTCCTGTGGCAGTCCTGGTAGTGCTCGGTGGTGTACCAGGTCTTCTTGGTGCGGCCGCTGCGCTTGGTGTGCTTGACCTGCCGGGTGGCCGGCGTGCAGGTGGTGACCAGGTGCGGGCGGGTGGCCCGGACGGTCCGCTTGGTGAGGTGGCGGACGCCGGCGCGCAGGCCGGACACCCGGGCCTGCTGGGGCGGGGCGTCCGAGCCGCTCCCGCCGGCACCGCCGCCGGTACCGGTCTGGTGTCCCGCGGCACCGTTCGTCCCGCCGCCGCAGGCACTCAGCCCGGCAATGAGCAGCGTGACAAGTCCCGCGTGTACCAGTCGGTGCCTCTTGTGCATGTCTCCCTCTGCGGATCGGGGTGTCCGGCGGGCGGTCGTAGCGGCCCGAACTCCGGTGCCCGGCAACGGAATCGGCCGCGCCGGCCGGTGCCGCGGCCACGGCGGCGCCAGGACGGCGGCGGCCGGGCCGGACGACGGCGGTCAGGCTATCCGATGCCGGACCGCGGCCCCGGGCCGGGTTCCGGCCGGTACCGGGCCCGGTCGGCGTACGCGTCGCTGCGCGTGGCTGGGTGTGCGCGGGCGGGCCTGGGCGGTGTCGGGGCCTGAGGGCGGTGCGGGACGGTGCGTTGCCCAGGAGTGGGGCGGCTTGGAGCCGGAACAGCTGTCCCGGCCAGGGGAGTTGCCGTTACGGCGAGCACCTGGGCGGGTACGGGGCGGGCGCAGCGCGGCGGCGGCTCGCCACCCGGGGAGGGCGGCGAGCCGCCGCGGTTGCGCAAGGGGGCCGAGCGGCGGGCCGCACCGCGTGGCGTCAGCGGCCGGCGGGTCCGGCCCAGAGCGGCAGGGTGACCACCCGCGGGGTGCCGGCCGGCCGGTTCGCCGGGTAGGTCAGGATGACCCGGGTGTAGCGCCACTGCCCGGTGTGGCCGGCGCGGCGCTGCGGGCTGTCGAAGCGGACGCGGACGGGATAGCCGTGGAAGCGCCCGGCGGCGCAGTACGGGCGGCAGTCGTTGACCAGGTCCGTGCCCCGGCCCAGCGCGGCCCCGGACCGCCACTGCGACCAGCGCAGGGACGTCAGGACGTTGTTGCCGTCCCCGCAGGCGAGAATGAAGTTGCCGGGTCTGACCCGGGCGATACCGGTGCAGTCGATGACCGCCGGCCGGTCGCGTCCGGACCGCGCCGGAGCGGCGGCCGCGGGCGCCGGCACGCTGACCGCCGCCAGTGCCGCCCCGGCACAGAGGGTGAATGCTGCCGCTGCCCTGTGAGATCCCATATCCGCTCCTCTGCCGCTTCGTGGGGTTTGGATACTTCGGACATCGGTGGCGACGCGGGGTACGGTCATCGTCACGGGCCGGACATCGCCCCGCGGGGGCGTCGCTGCCTCTCTGCGGAGCAGGCTACGACCGGGCCACCGCCGGCCGCCACCTGTGGGCACGGGAGCGGCGGTTATTCCGTAGCGTGCCTGGTCGGACACGGTGCGCGGTCCGGGCCGGGGGTTCGGGGCGGGCCGGGAGCGACGGGTCCCGCCCCCGGCCCTCTCGCCCCGGGGCTCAGCCGGGCTGCCTGTGGGCCTTCCACTCCGGTGCGAGCACCGACCAGATCTCCATGTCGTGTCGCTCGCCGCGGTACAGGTAGCTCTCGCGCAGTACGCCTTCCCTGGTCATGCCGAGCCGGCGGGCCACCGCGATGCTGGGTGCGTTCTCCGCCGAGACCCACCATTCGACGCGGTGGATGCCGCGCTCCCCGACGGCCCAGTCGAGGACCGCGCGTACGGCCCGGGTGACCAGGCCCCGGCCCGCGGCCGACGGCTCCAGCCAGCAGCCCGCCTCGGCGACGCCCTGTGCGACGTCCATGGTGCGCAGCAGGACCGCGCCGACCAGCACACCGTGCCTGCGGATCCCGAAGATCCGCCCGGTGTCGGTGGCCGCCTTGTCGGCGTACGACCGCAGGTAGGCGCGGCTGGATTCCAGGTCGGTGACGACGTCGGGCAGGCCGTTGTAGCGGCCGATGAACTCCCGGCCGCGGTCGATGTGGGCGAGGAACTCCTCGGCCTGCCAGGGTTCAAGCGGCCGCAGCTCCGCACCGTCGTCACCCAGGGGTATCGCGAACATGGTCACCTTCCCCGGCCGGAGCCGATGTCTTCCGCGCTGTCGTGTCCGTGCGTCATTCCGCGCTCCCGCGCGTGCCTGTTGCGGCCATCGCGTCCGGCGCCGGCCCGGCCGGTCGGTCGGTCCGCCAGGAGCCGTTCCACCGCGGCGAGCTCGATGCACAGCGCCAGGCCCGCCGCCGCCTCGTGGAGTTCGTCCGGCGTGGGGTAGCTGGGGGCCAGGCGGAGGGTGCGGTCCCGGGGGTCCTTGCCGTGGGGGAAGGGGGCGCCGGCGGGGGTCAGGGCGATGCCCGCGTCCGCGGCCAGGCGGACCACGCGGGTCGCGCAGCCGTCCGGGACGTCCAGGCTGACGAAGTAGCCGCCGCGCGGCCGGGTCCAGGAGGCGATGCCGGTGCCGCCGAGCCGCTGCTCCAGCACGGTGTGCAGCAGCGCGAACTTGGGGCGCAGCACCTCGGCGTGGCGCGCCATATGGGCCCGCACGGCCGCGGCGTCGGGCAGGAAGCGGGCGTGCCGCAGCTGGTTGAGCTTGTCCGGGCCGATCGTGCGCTTGGCGAGGTGGGCGAGGAGCCAGGCGACGTTGGCGGGCGAGGAGCCGAAGAACGCCACGCCGCTGCCGGCCGTGGTGATCTTCGAGGTCGATCCGAACACGAACGCCCGGTCGGGGTGGCCGTGCTCCGCGCACAGTCCCAGGACGTCGGCCAGCGCGTCGTCGGTCTCCGCCAGGCCGTGCACGGCGTAGGCGTTGTCCCAGAAGATCCGGAAGTCAGGGGCGGCGGTCTCCATGGCCGCCAGGCGGCGCACCGTCCCGTCGGAGAAGGTGACGCCGGTGGGGTTGCTGTACTTCGGTACGCACCAGATGCCCTTGACGCGTTCGTCGGCGACCAGGCGTTCCACCTGGTCCAGGTCCGGGCCGGTGCGGGTCATCGGTACGGGGATCATGTCGATGCCCAGTTCCTCGCAGAGCGCGAAGTGCCGGTCGTAGCCGGGCACCGGGCACAGCATCGCGGTACGGCCCGCGCGCGGCCAGGGGGCCGGGGAGCCGGGGACGCCGAACAGGACGGCGTCCACCACGCACTCGTACATCAGCTCAAGACTGGAGTTACCGAAGGCGACCAGGTGCTCCACGGGCACCTGGAGGAGTTCGGCGAACGCCGCGCGCAGTTCGGGCAGGCCGTGCAGACCGCCGTAGTTGCGGCAGTCGGTGCCGTCCCGGGCGGTGTGGTCGTCCGCTACCGGTAGATCCAACAGGGGCCGGGCAAGCTCCAGTTGGGCGGCGGACGGCTTGCCACGGGTCAGGTCCAGGCGCAGCCCGCGGGCCTTGAGGCGGTCGTGGGCATCGCGGAGCGCGGTGCGCCGGTCGGCGAGTTCGGCGGGGGACAGCGCCGCCAGTTCCATGCCTTCTCCTTCGTTCCTCGGGCGTCCGGTGCCCACGGCCAGGCACGGAGGCGGCACCCACGGTAGCCCGGTGCGGGCCGGGCGCTCACGCCGATTTCCGCGCCCCGCCCGGGAACGCGCGGCTACCTGCGGTGACCGTCCGGGCGCCGGCCGGAGGGGCGCGGGCGGCCGGGCCGGGCGCGGTGAACGGCGGTAGCATCGTGCTGGAGAGACTGGCTCAACCACGGCCGCAGACCCGGAGTTCGCATCCTCCGGTGGGTTTTGCGTGGGAGTCGCGGGCGGCGCCGGGCTGGGCCGGGCCGGGGCAATTCTCTTCCTCCGGACCGCAGATGGAGATCACCATGAATGCCGCGGCAGGAAATCAGCCCATGGGGGCCACCCACACCGAACACGAGAACCACCCGTGGACGATCGAGGTGGCGGACCACCCCCCGCGGGTCGACAGTCCGCTGTACACGCAGAGCCGGGCTCTGATGCAGAAGCTCGTGGACACCACCGATGACTGGACGTACGCCCCCGGGCCGTATCAGGACCACCACGGCGGCGGGTGGTGGCTCAAGGACAAGAACGGCTGGATGTGCGTGTTCAGCGGACTGGGCATCGAGTGGTCGGCGCAGTTCTGCGCGGATCCGGCGAAGGTGGACCGGATCAGGCAGTGCGCGGCCCGCATCATCGCGGCGTTCCCGGACACCCTGCCCGGCTACGCGGCGCTCGGCTACCCGCAGGGCGAGCAGATCCTGAACACCACGATAGAGACGGCGCAGCAGGTCGCCGACTGGACGGATTCCATCTTCAACGCCTCGGTGCCGCTGCCCGCCGGCACCCACTCCGGTGTGCTCCCCACCGCGGCCGGCTACCACCACTACCCCAAGCCGATCGTGGACATCGACCACTTCCGCGCGGACGACTTCCAGTTGTTCGTGACGGACGACCAGGGCCTGTCGGTCGCGGTCGTCCCGGTCGGCCCGCCCGGATCCGGTGACGGCCGGGTACGGGTGCTCGCCGCGCACCCCGACTCGCGGTACGCCAGGCACCTCACCACGCCGACCGGTGGCAAGGGCCCCGAGGCGGCGCCCGGCACCGAGGCGCCGGCCGCCGAGGCGGAGCCCGGGGTCCTGCCTGCCGAGGACCCGCTGGCCCAGCAGGCGTTCCGCCGCCAGCAGCCGCAACCCGCGTAGCGCCGTCGGCCCCGCAGCCCCGGCAGTCCGCGGCGCCGTGCCACCCGCACGGCGCCGCGTCCGGCTCCGGGCCGCCGGCGTCAGGCCGCGGTGGTCGCGGCGGTCCTGGTGCCCACCATGGAGCGGGCGCTCACACAGAACTGGAGCAGTCCCGCGCTGATGTCCTTGATGATGTTCTCCATCTCGTCCCACTGCGGCTGGAATTCCGTGCCCCACTCGATGGTGTAGGCCAGCACCTTTCCCCTGGCCGGATCGGTGAGGTGCCTGGCGAACGCGTAGTCGTCGCTGCTCCCGCAGGTCGGGTACAGGTCGAAGGCGGATTTGGCGGTGTAGTCCGTACCGCGCACGCCGTGCACCGCGGCCGCGAAGTCGCGGGCCAGACCGGTTGCCTGGGCGAGGTCGGACGCGGGGATGTACTCCCGGTACCGGGCGTCGCCGGCGTCGCCGCGCAGACCGTCGAAGGCGTGGTTGCCGAAGTTCATCGACGGGTCGGTGGACTGGTCCTCGTCGTCGCCCCAGACGTACAGCATGTCCTCGGAGTAGCTGTGCACGTCGACGAACCAGCGGGTCCGCGGGTACGCGTCGAGCAGCCACCGGACGTTGCGCGTCTCGGGCTCGGAGAACGGCTGCGGCCCCTGGTACAGCTGGGGGTCGCACGGGTCGGTCGAGACCCGTACGCCCGAGGTGGGCGAGAAGGCCGTCGCCGCGTCGAAGAGGAAGTCGTAGTTGCGGTTGAGATCGACGCCGACGCAGTCACCCTTGCCGTTGCCGTACGCGGGGTTGCGGTTCTTCCGCCACATCGCCTCGGTGTTCTGGCTGTAGCGCCGTCCGTCCGGGTTGACCAGCGGGAAGACGATGATCTCCAGGTTGTCCAGGAGGCCCCGCACCTGGTCCGCGGTGAACCGCCGGCCGCCGTAGGCGAGTCCGGAGCCCGTCCGGTACGCCAGGAGCAGATCGGCGGCGAAGCAGATCAGGATCTCGCAGCTTCCCCACTCGCGGGCGTGCACCCCGCCGATGAGCAGGACGCAGTCGCGGGTGCCGGTGGGCCGGCTGCCCAGGCGGAGTGCGTGGCAGGTGACGCCTTCGACCGACCGCTCGGGCAGCTCGATCAACTCGCAGTTCCGGTCGTTCCTGGAGAGGTTCACCAGCGCGGAGTCGACCTCGTCGGTGTTGAAGTACGTCATCTCAGCCTCCCGGCCCGTCATTCTTGATCAACTCGCCCATGCCGCGCGGCATGTGGCGTGGATCGGCGAAGCGGTTGCCGCGTCCGACCTCTGCCTGCCGCGCCTGGCCGGTGACGGTCGCGTCCCGCAGCACGTCCACGGAGACGCCGTCGCGGACCAGCCGCTCGGCCCGGCCGCGCGGTACGAACGCCTCGACGGTCATGGCGTTCCCGGGGCCCGGGGCCGGGCGGGGACGTCCGCCGACGTCCATCGGCTGTTCCCTCAGCAGGGTGCGCAGCGTCTCGGCGTCCTCGGCGGTCACCCGCACATGGAGGATGTTCTCGTGTTCGGACGTGTCCGCCATATCAGCCTCCTCACGGCGTTGACCAGCGCTTTCCTGGTCCTGTTGGGGTTTTCGCGGCCTCCGGCCCGGTCTGCTGCGCGCTGTGCGCTCCCGGGGTCGGTGCGCGTACGCGGGCGGCCGACAGCCGTACGCCGGCGACGCCCAGCCCTCGCCGGCGCTCCTTCCCGCCGCCGCTCCGGGGGACGGCCGCCGGTGTGCGGCCGGCTCGTGCCCAGCGTGGCCGGTCGGCCGTCACCAGGCCGTGACGGGTGCGTCATGGTCCCGGCAGCGGCTCGCGCCAGTCGGCGGGCCCGCCCGCGCACCGGTCGCCGGCCGCCCGCAGTCCGGCGACGAGCCCGCGCAACCGGGCCGTCGGGCGCAGGCCCAGTTCGGCCTGGAGCAGGGCCCGGTAGCGCTGGTACTCGCGGAGCGCCTCGGACTGGTTACCCTCGGCGAGATGGGCCCTGATCAGGGCCGCCCGGGCGGTCTCGCGCAGGGGTTCGGCGCGCACCGCGGCGCCCGCGGCCCACACGGCGTGGGCGAAGCGCCGGGCGCTGATGAACCGGGCCGCCAGCGCCTCCAGGGCGTGCATCCGCAACTGCCGCCACTCCTCGGCCTCCCGCAGCGCCCACTCGTCGCACCAGCCCGGCAGCAGATCCCGGGACAGGCCCTCGATCTCCCAGGCACCCGGACTCATGGCCGCGGCCGTACGGGGCGCCCGCACAGCCTCCACCAGCGCCTGTGCGACGGGCCGGAGTTCCTGGAAGTCGACGCCCACACCGGCGGCGAGCGCCAGTTCGGCCGGGCCGGTGTCGAGGACCCGGCAGCCCGCAGAGCGCAGGCGGTTCAGCGCCGAACGCAGCGATGCGTACGCCCGGCACTCGGCGGCGTCCGGCCAGAGGTTCTCCGCCACCACGCTGCGCGGCACCGCACCGGCGTGCAGTGCGACGAAGGCGAGCAGCCGCTCGGATCCGGCGGGGAGGCGGGCGGTGGCGCGGCCGTCGACCAGCCGGAAACCGCCCAGCACTTCGATCCGGGCGCGGCCGCCCGGCAGTCGGCGCGGGGCCGGCCGGCCGTCGGCAGGCACCGCGTACCGGGGTGGCGCGTACCAGGCCCCGTGCGGTGCGGGGTACAGCGTGTCCCCGGGCGCGGGTAGCGGCCCCGCACCGGTGCCGCCCACGGCACCGCGTTCCGTCCGGATACTGCGGCTCATCGCCTCCGCATCTCCTGATGGCCGGCCAGGCACGCGCGCCCGCCAGGCACATGCGCCGCCAGGCACGCGCGCCGACACGGACGCTCCGGCGCGGATCGTGCACCCGGGAGCGCGCCTCACCACGCCGTACCCGAGCGCATCGTCCGGTGCCGCCGCGTCCTTGCCACCATCGTGCGTCGCCCTTCCGCCCGCTGTCGAGTGGCAGCCCCCGGCGACCCGTCACAGCCGCGGAACGGCCCGGCCGCCCGGAAAATGAAGCGGCAACTGTTGTCGTTTCAAGGGAGATCGAGCGGCCGGGCCGGCCGACGACGGCGTACCGGATGCCCCGGCCACCGCACGGCGGGACACTGGTCCCAACCCCTGCATGCACCCCGCCACCGGAAGCGCCACCGAAAGCACTCCGCCCCTCGGAGGCGGGCCCGGTGAGTGCCCGGGGCGGTGATCGCCAAGGAACCGGCCATGCCCATCCTAGGAATCGACGTCTCGTCATCCCAGCCGGAGAAATTCCCCACCTCCGGCAGCGACTTCGCGTTCATCAAGGTCACCGAAGGCCACACGTACACGAATCCCAAATGGCGGGCCCAGCGCAGGACCGCGCAGAACGCCGGACTGGTCACCGGCTTCTACCATTTCGCGCGTCCGGGGCCCGTGAGCCGACAGGTCGACTTCTTCCTCTCGAAGATCGATCTGGCGGACGGGGACATCCTGATCCTCGACTGGGAGGACGCCCGGGTCTCCTGCGCCTGGAAGGACGCCTGGCTCAAGCAGGTCAAGCAGCGCCTGCCCGGGCACAAGGCGATCCTGTACTGCAACCGGGACTTCCGGCTGCACCGCGACACCAGCTCCTTCGCCGGCGACGGGCTGTGGATCGCCCAGTACAACGGCCGTCCCGGACATCCGGCCATCAAGGAGTCGTTCCTCTTCCACCAGTACACCGACAAGCCCATGGACACGAGCCTGGGCGCCTTCAAGGACCGCGCGGAGCTGCGCAAGTGGGCCACGACCCTGCCCGTCCCGGCGTAGACCGGCCCGCAGGCCGCACTCCCCCTCCCTCTCCCCGCATGACGTACGCCTCGATGACGTACCACTCGGCGAAGGCGTTCATCCAGTGAACGCACCTGTTCGTAACGAACACCTTCGCTACCGAGCTGCTCGGCGAGGTCGGGAGAACGCCCTGGCGGCCCTGCCGGCGCAGTCCGCCGCCCGCTGACCGCGGCAGCGGCGATGAACGGTCCCCGGCCGGAACGGGAGCAACCAGCCGGGGCCACGTACCGTCTGCCCACCCTCCGCGCGATCATGCCAGGCTCTTCGGCCCTGCCCTCCCCCTGCCCTGCCGCATCCACCGGCGGCGCACGGCCGGCGGGCCGCCCCCGCGCCGTGGCGAAGGTGAGCAGGGGGCATGCAGCATGCACGAAATGCTGGGGCGGCCAGGTGTGTTGATCACGTCATGACCCAAGGACCAGCACCTCGCCCACTGTCCGACGACGCCCTCTCCCACCTCCTCGGCACGCAGCAGTTCGGCACGCTCGCCACCGTCAAGCGCAGCGGCCACCCGCACCTGACCACCATGCTCTACAGCTGGGGCCCCGCATCCCGCACCGTGCGGTTCTCCACGACGGCCGACCGCGTCAAGGTCGGGCACCTGCGGCGCGATCCGCGCGCCTCACTGCATGTGCAGGGCGGCGACGTGTGGTCGTTCGCCGTCGCCGAGGGCGAGGCCGAAGTCTCCGAGCCCACGACGGTTCCCGGCGATGCGGTCGGCCGGGAACTGCTCGGAATGATCCCGCTGGCCGCGAAGCCGGACGACGAAGACGCCTTCCTGAAGCAGTCGGTCGCCGAACGCCGCGTGGTCATCCGGTTGAAGGTGGAACGCCTGTACGGAACAGCACTCGACATCAACGGCTGAATCAACGGCTGAGCCGAAGCGGGCGCGCGCCGCTCCCCGCACTCCGGCCACAGCTCGTATCGTCATGTCTGGCGGCCGGCTCCGGCCCGGCCGCTAGGACGGCCGGAGCTCGCGCTGGTACCAGGTGCCTGACGTGCCGCCCAGATCGGCCGGGGCGGCAGGGCCAACCGGGACGAACCCGGTCTTGGTCAAGACTTTCTGAGACGCGACGTTGTCGTGGGAGGTGGCCGCCCGCAGGGTGCGCAGGCCGTGCCGCCCAGGCGCGGTCCGGCACAACTCCCGGACGGCCGCGGTCGCCACGCCGCGGCCGGCGACCCGCTCCGCGACCCGGTAGCCGAGTCTGGCCGTGCCGTCCTCCAGGTCGTACAGGTTGAACCTGCCGAGTACCGAGCCGTCCCCGGCGACGAGCACATAGAAGGCGCAGATGTCCGCCTCCTGCTCGGCCAGCGCGGCGTTGTGCCGGTCAGTGAACCGGTCGAAGAAGTCGTCGCCGCGGTCGGGGATCGAGGCGGCGAAGTAGGTGCGGTTCGCCAGCTCGAAGGCCAGGACCGCCGGGGCGTGGTCGGCGCGCAGCCGCTTCAGCTCGGGCATCGCCCGACTCTAGCCGGATCGTGCGCCGAGGCCACCTGAGTTCCCTGGGCGGCAGACAGCCCCGGGACCGGGGCGCAGGGCGGTCTGCGGCTGGCGTACCGGGGGCTGCCGTGCCGCCGGTCGGCAGGTGCGAGCAGGGACAGGGGATGCTGTCCCTGCTCGACCGCCACGTAAGGGACCGGTGGTCGGCCCTGCCGCGGCGAGCAGCTGAGGCCGTGGCCGCCAGTCACCCATCGCTCGCCTTCTGCCGACGAGCCGTTGCCGACGCGTCCAGGTCCGCGGGCGCCCCGGCTTCCCACCCGCAGGCGGCAAGGGTGCCGAGCGGGTTCCACCGGTCGTGCGTCAACGCACCGCGCCCGGCAGCCACCGGTCGTCCACGGCCTTGAACGTGATGCGCGGCAGGTCCGGGCGGAGCGCTACTGGTCGGCGTCCAGGCGCAGGGACGCGAAGCGCAGGTCGCGCCGCTTGCCGGGGCCGAGGTCGGCGACCGGCGCGCCGGCGCAGTGCGGCTTGGCGTAGAAGTGCGCGGACTTGCCCACCAGGGAGAGGTTGGCGGTGCTGCCGGACCCGGCGAGGGTGTAGCAGTGGCCCGGCAGGGGTTGGCTCAGGGTGGCCTTCTTGCCCTGCGGGGTGGTGTAGAGGATCATGCCGAGGTCGGCGGCGCCGGCGGCCGCCGATGCCATCAGGACCGCGCCCATCGCCAGCGCCACGGCCGCCGCGGCCCGCCCGCGGCGCCGACCGCCCGTGCTCACAGGGGAGTTCATGCATCGCTCCTAGGGGAGGAAGAGGGTGTCGTCCGGTCCAACGACCCACCCGCCGCCCCGTGACGCCGCCGGCCCTGACGTGTCATCAGCTCCCGGCCGCGTCCGGTGCCGGGACGCCGAACAGCGGGACCCCGTACCGGGCCCGGAACGTCCGGCTGCGGCGCACCGTCAGCACCACCACCGCGCCGAGGACGGCCAGTGACTGGCACCGGCCGAGTACCGGCACCACGTCCACCGGCAGGGTCAGCGCCCACACCGCGCTCAGCGCCGCGTCGAGCAGCTGCGCACCGCCCCACAGCACGGTCATCCTCCGCAACGCGGCGCGGAATTGCGGGAGTTCGCGCCAGGCACGCTCGGCCGCCCGCGCGCCGTCCGGCCCGCGCAGCCGCCGCCCGAAGTGGAACGGGAACGGGCGGGCCGCGCAGAGCGTGCCCAGGATCCACAGGCCCAGGGCGGCGGGGATCCCGGCGTCCTTCAGCAGCAGCACCCGGGGGCTGCCGCTGAACGCCGACAGCCCCGCCGACACCGCCAGCAGCACGACCACGAGGAGGTCGAAGACCTCGACCCGCCGCCGCAGGACGGCGGCGCCCAGCGCGTGCGCCGCCGGTACCGCACCGCTCAGCAGCAGCGCCAGCCACGGGGCTGCGCCCTGCGCCCGCAGCAGGTAGTACAGGGCCAGCGGCAGCGCCACGTCGACGGCGAGCGGCAGGCCGAGCGCGTGCCACCGCCGCGCCCCGCGGGGCCGGTCGGCGGGTGTCCGGACGGGTGTGGTCTGCACGGTCTCCACGGCGGCCTCCAGATGTGCGGTACCGGGCGGTCCGGTACGACGACGACCTGGTACGACGCTAGGAGCCGGGCGGGTGGAGCGGCATCGGCCCCGGGACCGGAAACCCGCCCGCCGCGCTCCACCCCGCGCCTCCACCGCCGGGTGGAGGCGCGGGGCCGGAGCCCTCCCCCGGGAGGCCCGTCAGCCCTCGCCCTCAGGGGCCTTCAGCAGCTCGACCAGGGCCGAGAAGCTGTCCGCGCCGTGCCCGGCCCGCACACCGCGCCGGAAGAGGTCGACGACCGCGGCCGGCAGGGACGTGTCGACGCCCGCGTCGGCGTGGGTGTGCAGGACGTGTTCGACGCTCGCCAGTCCCATCGCCAGGCGGTCCACATCGCCCTGGTGCCGACCGGCGTCGAGGCGCTCGGCGTAGAAGGCGAAGAAGCCCGGCAGGGAGTTCGCGGTCTCGGTGGCGTGCGGCAGGATGTCGGCCGCCGTCAGCCCGTTGGCGTCGGCGAGGGCCACCGCCTGCCAGTAACCGAGCATCGAGGTCCAGAACATCACCATGCCCAACTGGTAGAAGAGGGCCGCCAGTCCCGGGTCCTCGCCGCGGTGGTCGGGGGCGCCGGTGATCACCTCCAGCACCGGCCGGCAGGCGTCGAACACCTCGCGCGGCCCGCTGTAGAACGTGACCGACTCGGGCCGGCCGATACCCGAGGGCGGGACGGTGACGCCGCCGGTGAGCTGGACCGCGCCGTGGCCGTCCGCCCAGCGCGCGGCGGCCCGCGCCTTCTCGGGGGTGTCCGAGGTGAGATTGACCAGCACCCGGCCGGCCAGCGCGGCGGCCGCCGGCTCCAGTACGGCGTACATCGCGTCGTAGTCGGTGAGACTGAGCACCACCAGTTCGCCGGCGGCCAGCGCCTCGGCGACGCCCGGCGCGCGGACGGCGCCGCGGGCCACCAGGGCGTCCGCCCGGGACGCCGTGCGGTTCCACAGGGTGACCTCGTACCCCTGGTCCAGGAACGCGCCGGCCATCGCCTGGCCCATCGGACCGAGCCCGATCACGGTGACCGACCGCCGCGCGGCCGCCTCCGCCACGCGCTCCACGGAAACGCCCTGACCTGCCTGCACACCCATTGCAACCCCTCCCGATCGACCGCACGGCGGCCCATGACGGGCACCGCGACGGCACTGGAAAATTAGCTAGAACGAACGCTCTATCCAGAGCGTGCGGAGAAGCTACCACATCGCTAGAACGAACGCTCTACTCAGCACTCGGTACCGTGTCCCCATGCAGACCAGCACCCGGGACCGGATCGTCGTCACCGCCGCGCGCCTCCTCCAGCGGCAGGGCTATGTCGGCACAGGCATCAAGCAGATCGCCCAGGAGGCGCAGGCCACCCTCGGCTCCGTCTACCACTTCTTCCCCGGCGGGAAGGAGGCCGTCGCGGTCGCCGCGATCGAGCACAGCAGCCAGGAGTTCGCCGCCCTCCTCCAGCAGGCGCTGGACAGCGACCCGGACCCGGCCGCGGCGGTGGACGCCTGCGCCGGTCAACTCGCCCGGGAACTGCGGGAGTCGGGCTGGACCGACGGCTGCCCGGTCACCGCGGCGGCGCTGGAGACGCTCGGCACCGACTCGCCGATCCAGCAGGCGTGCGCCGCCGCGCTGCGCGCCTGGGAACAGCAGGTCGCCGGCAAACTGCTGCGCTGCGGCTTCGCCGCCGGGGACGCCCGGGACCTGGCCGCCACCGTCCTCGCCGCCCTGGAAGGCGCCGAGGTCACCGCCCAGGTCACCCGCAGCGCCGAACCCCTGCGCACGGTGGGCCGTCAGCTGGCCCGTCTGATCCGCTCGTACCAGGCACCGGACGGCTGACCGGCCCAGGCATAAAGGCACCCGCCGGGGCCGGCGCCTGGGGCCGCGCCCGTCGGCGGCCGCGCGCCAGTCACGCATTTGCAGCAGACCGGCGTAAATGATCACATGGGGGGAACCAGTCCTTACGCAGAACAACAGGATTTCAGGAGGGTGCGGACATGGGAATCATCGCTTGGGCCGTGATCGGCCTCATCGCCGGCGCCATCGCGAAAGCCCTGATGCCGGGTAAGGACCCGGGTGGCTGCCTGGTCACCATGCTGATCGGCATCGGCGGCGGCCTGCTGGGCGGCTGGCTCGGCAAGGTGATCTTCGGAGTGCACTCGATCAACGGCTTCTTCCACCTGTCGACGTGGATCGCCGCCATCGTCGGCTCCGTCATCCTGCTGATCCTCTACCGCCTCACCCTGGGGCGGAACCGCTAGCGCGGACACCACCGCCCGGCGCGCGGGCGGAAAAACCAGTTGCACGGAAACGATCGCCGGCCGGATCATGGTCGGCGATCGTTGCCGATTTCAGAGCGGGAGCACGCCCATGCGCCGATTCCTCGGAACACCCCAGCACCCCTACCGGACGCTGACTTTCGAGGACTTCGGCACCCATGCAGCCCCAGCACACCCAGCAGCCCCCGCACACCCTGAACATCGGCATCCTCGCGCACGTCGACGCGGGTAAGACCAGCCTGACCGAGCGTCTGCTGTACGACACCGGCGCGATCGGCCGGCTCGGCAGCGTGGACGCGGGCGACACCCAGACGGACACCGGACTCATCGAGCGGCAGCGCGGTATCACCGTGCGCTCCGCGGTCGCCTCGTTCACCGCCGGCGCCACCCAGGTCAACCTCATCGACACCCCCGGGCACACCGACTTCGTCGCCGAGGTCGAGCGCGTCCTCGGTGTGCTGGACGGTGCCGTACTGGTGCTCTCCGCCGTCGAGGGCGTCCAGGCGCACACCCGCGTGCTGATGCGGACGCTGCGCGCGATGGGGCTGCCGGTGCTGCTCTTCGCCAACAAGATCGACCGGCCCGGTGCGCGGCGGGACGAGCTGCTCGCCGACATCCGGCGCAGACTGGCCCCACGCCTGGTCCCGATGACGGCCGTCCAGGCCCTCGGCGCCCCCTCGGCCCGCTCCGAAGGGGAATCGCTCGACGGGGACCCGGAGTTCCGGGCCCGCGTCGCCGAGACGCTCGCCGACAGCGACGACGCGCTGCTCGCACGGGTCGTCGACGGCCCCGCCCCGTCGGCCGGCGAGCTGCGCACCGCGCTCGCCGAGCAGACCCGCGCCGGCCTGGTGCACCCGGTGTACTTCGGTTCCGCCCGTACGGGTCAGGGCATCGCGCCCCTGGTCGAGGGGATCACGACACTGCTGCGGCCGGCGCCGGACGCCCGCACCGGGCCGGACCCGGCGGACCCGCGGGGCACCGTCTTCGCCGTCGAGCACACCCCGGCCGGGAAGCGGACCGCCCTGGTCCGGCTGTTCTCCGGCACGCTCACCCCGCGGCAGCGGGTGACCCTGCACCGCAACGGCCCGGACGGCGCGCCGCTCGCCCTGACCGGCCGGATCACCTCGCTCCAGGTCGTCGGACGGGCCGAGCAGGGCCCCGGCCGGCTGGCGGCGGGCGAGATCGGGCGGCTCGGCGGGCTGGCGGAGGTGCGGGTCGGGGACCGGCTGACCGGGCCCGGCGGCCGGGACGGCGGGCCGCGCGCCGCGCACTTCCCGCCCCCGGCGTTCCGGACGCTGGTCCGGCCCCGGGAGGCGGCCCCCGGCGCACCGGCGCGCCTGTACGCGGCGCTGCGGCGGCTGTCCGAGCAGGACCCGCTCCTGCACGCCGCCCCGGGACCGGACGGCGCCACCTCGGTGCTGCTCCACGGCGAGATCCAGAAGGAGATCATCGCGGCGACGCTGGCGCACGACTTCGGGATCGACGCGGTCTTCGAGCCCAGCAGCACGGTCTGCCTGGAACGGCCGGCCGGTGTCGGCGAGGCGTCCGAGGAGATCGGGCGGCAGGCGGTCGGGCCGGGCGGATTCTGGGCCACCGTCGGACTGCGGGTCGAGCCCGCGCCGCGGAATAGCGGCGTCCTCTTCCGGTACGAAACCGAACTGGGCGCGCTCCCCCGCGCTTTCCATGCCGCCATCGAGGAAACCGTGCACGCCGCGCTCCGCACCGGTCCGCACGGTTGGGCGGTCACCGACTGCGCGGTGACGCTGATCCGGTCGGGTTTTGCGAGCCCGGTCAGCACCGCCGGCGATTTCCGCGGGTTGACCCGCGCCGTCCTCGACCGCGCGCTGGCCCGCGCCGGCACCGAGGTCTACGAGCCGTGCCACGCCTTCGACGTGGAGATCCCCGCCGATGCCCTGCCGGCCGTCACCGCATGCCTGGCGGGGCTGGCCGCGGAGATCCGGGAAACCGCGGGCGGCTTGACATCGTGGCAGGTCAGGGGCGTGATTCCGGCGAGTCGGGTGCGGGCGGCGGAGCAGCGGCTGCCCGGGCTGACCCGCGGGGAGGCGCTGTGGTGGTCCCGTCCGGACGGCGACCGCCCGGTCAGCGGCGCGGCCGCGGCGGCCGGGCGGCGCTGAGGGCCGCCGGGTCTCCGGGCGCGGTGACTGCCACCGCGCCCGGACACCCGCGCCGTCCTGCCGGAGAATACGAAAAAACCCGCTCGCGTCGGGCGACCGGGGATTCGGAAGAGTGCGGCAGGAGATCGGCGGGATTGACAGCCGGGGTCTTTCTCCGCGTATATTGAGCGTTTGCGTGTCGCAACATTCGCCTGTCATGAAGAATGTCGGTCCACCAAAACCTTCCAGCACACAGGATATTCGAGCGGAGCTGAATTGTCAAACGAGGAATTGCGTAAGGAGCAGGAATTCACGGACCTGCTCCATGAGCGCCTCGATACCCTGCGGTCCGGGGCGCGGGCGGCCATGGAGCAGGCCCTCCCGCAGACCGCGGGCACCTTCCAGGCCCGGCTGGAGCGGGATGTACGGGTCGCCGAACAGGCCGAGCTGCTGGCCGGATTCGAGGCCGGGGAGCACGGTCTGTGCTTCGGCCGGCTGGCGTTCCGGGACGGCCGCGACCACCACATCGGCCGGATCGGCATCCGGCGGGACGACGCCGACCGCACTCCGCTGGTCATCGACTGGCGGGCGGACGTCGCCCGCCCCTTCTACCTGGCCACCGGGCACACCCCGATGGGCCTGCGCCGCCGGCGCCACCTGACGACCGAGGGCCGGCGGGTCACCGCCCTGCACGACGAGATCCTGGACCTGGCCGACCGCGAACGCACCGGCCACGAGGGCGCGGACGCCGATGCGATCCTGCTGGCGTCGCTGGACGCGGCCCGCACCGGCCGGATGCACGACATCGTGCAGACCATCCAGGCCGACCAGGACCGCATCATCCGCGCCCCGCACCACGGCGTCCTGGTGGTGGAGGGCGGCCCCGGCACCGGCAAGACCGTGGTGGCGCTGCACCGCGCCGCGTACCTGCTGTACGCGCACCGCGAGCAGCTCGCCCGCCGCGCGGTGCTGATCGTCGGCCCCAACCCGGCGTTCCTCGGCTACATCGGACAGGTGCTGCCCTCGCTCGGCGAGACCGGGGTGCTGCTGGCGACGCCGGGCGAGCTGTTCCCCGGGGTGACCGCGACGGGCACCGACACGCCGCGGGCCGCCGAGGTCAAGGGCGGCGCGGCGATGGCGGACGCCCTCGCGGCGTTCGTCGCCGACCAGCAGCGGCTCCCCGACCCGGTCCGCGTCATCGACCACGAGGATGGGGAGCTGCACCTCGACGTGGAGATCGCGGCCGAGGCCCGCCGGCGGGCCCGGGAGACCCGGTTGCCGCACAACCTCGCCCGCCCGCACTTCGCGTTCCACGTGACCGACGCGCTCACCGCGCAGCTCACCGAGCGGATCGGCGCCGACCCGTACGGCGGCCCCAACCTGCTCGGGCCGGACGACATCGCCCAGTTGGGCAAGGCCGTCGCCACCAGCCGCGCGGTGCACGCGGCCATCGAGGAGCTGTGGCCGGCCCGTACCCCGCAGCAGCTCGTCGCCGACTTCCTCGCCGACCCGGTGCACCTGCCGGAGGCCGACGCGGACACCATCCGCCGCACCGGCGGCCCGTGGACGCCGGCCGATGTCGCGCTGCTGGACGAGGCCGCCGAACTCCTCGGCGAGGACGACTCGGCCGCGCGGGCCGCCGCCGAGGCGGCCCGCCAGCAGCTCATCGACTACGCCCAGGGCGTGCTGGACCTGTCGTACGGCTCGCGCACCCAGGAGTTCGAGGACCGGGACGACGAGGAGTCGGAGGTGCTGGCCGCGCACGACCTGATCGACGCGGACCGGCTCGCCGAGCGGCAGGAGGAGGCCGACCACCGCAGCGCCGCCGAGCGCGCCGCGGCCGACCGCACCTGGGCCTTCGGCCACATCATCGTCGACGAGGCCCAGGAGCTCTCGCCGATGATGTGGCGGCTGCTGATGCGCCGCTGCCCGACCCGGTCGATGACCCTGGTCGGCGATCCGGCGCAGACCTCGGAGCCGGGCGGCTGCGGTGCCTGGGACGCCATCCTCGCACCGTACGTGGACGACCGCTGGGAGCACGTCCGGCTGGGCGTCAACTACCGCACGCCGACCGAGATCATGGAGCGCGCGGCACAGGTGCCGCGGGCCGCCGACCCGGCGTTCGTCCCGCCCCGTTCCATCCGGTCCACCGGGGTCCGCCCGTGGGCGCGGCGCACCGGCGACCTGGCGGGCGCGGTCGCCGAGGCGGTGGCCCGGGAGACCGGACGGGACGGGCAGGGCCGCCTGGCGGTCATCGCGCCGCGCGAGCGCTGCGCGGCCCTGGCCGCCGCGCTGCCGGGCGCGTCGGCCGGTCCCGCGCCGGACCTGACCAGTCCGGTGGTGCTCCTGGATCCGCGGCAGGCCAAGGGTCTGGAGTTCGACTCCGTCCTGGTGGCCGAGCCCGCGGAGTTCGGGACCAGCGACCTGTACGTGGCGCTGACCCGGGCCACCCAGCGGCTGGGCGTCCTCCACACGGGGCCGCTGCCGGCCGGGCTGGCGGACCTGGCGGCGCCGGACGAACCCGCCGCACCGGCGGGATGACCGGCCGGGCCGGGCCGTGCCGCGGGAGCTCGCCGTACGGGGTTGCGGCGGGCGCCGGGGGCGGGCGGCCCTCGCCCGGGGCCCCGGCGCGGTACGACGCGGTCGGGAGAGACGGGCACCATGAGCGTGTCGGGGGGAAGGAGCGTCAACGGGCAGGGGCGAAGGGGGAGCCCGGGGCGCACCCCGGCGTCCCGCGGCGGCCCGCCGTGAACCGCGCGGCCCGCCGTCCCGTCCCTGTCATGGGTACCGCCAGACACCTCACCGAGGAGGAAAGATGACCTGCCCTCAGCACCGCGCCCTGCGCGCCGCGCTCGTCGGCGCCATCGCCGCCGGTTCGCTCGCCCTGGCCGCGGCACCGGCGTCGGCCAAGTCCTCGCTCGCCTTCGCCGCCGGTCCGCACACGGTCCGCCCGGGCGGCGTCGTCCGCGCCACCGGCAAGGCCACGGACGACAACGCCTCGTTCAACAAGGTCTGCGTCCAGCAGCGCCGGGGAGCCACCTGGCACAACGTGGCGTGCTCCAAACCCGCGCGGCACACCGGCGGCACCGTCAACGCCGCCGTCCGCGCCAGGCAGCGCGGGGCTCTGCCGCTGCGCGCCGTGCTCTTCGAAGGCCGTTTCGCCAACGACGCGCACCCGCGGGTCCGTTCGGTCTCCCGGACCGTCACCGTCACGGTCCGCTGACCGGCCGCGGGCCCCTCCCCCGCGCCGCGCCCGTGACCGGCCCGTCCGGGGACGCGCCAAAGGCGCAGGGGGAGCCGCCCGGGCCGGCAGTGGTCTCGATGCCGTCCGGCCGGGAACGGTGTCCGCGCCGCGCCCGGGCGTCCGTTGCGCGGTTCACCGCACGCGGTGGCCCAGACTGGCACCGGACGCGGCGGACCCACCGCGGGACGGCGCGCGGCAGACCCTCGCTGGTGACGGGAGGAACGGATGGCGCAGGAGGACCGCGACCGGACGGCGCCGGTGCCCGGAACGGGCGGCGACCGGCGGCGGTTGCGCTACGAACTGCTCGGCTGCGCGCTGCACGGCCACCATCTGGAAGGCGTGACCGCCGAGCGGGTGCGGTCCGGCGACCGGCTGCTGGTCCGCGAGGATCCGGCGGGGCTGCGCTGGCACCGCTGCCTGCGGTGCGATGCCTGGCTCCCGGTGTCCCCGCCGCGGCAGCCGGACCGCCCGCATCCGCCCGGCCGCGCGGAGATCACCCTTCCGCTGCGCGGCAAGCCGCTGCGGGACCGCTACGTGCTGCGGCTGATCGCGCTGGACCGGCTGCTGCACTTCCTGGTGCTCGGCGCGCTGGCCGCCGGGATCCTGGTCTTCGCGGACAAGCGGGCCAGTCTCCAGGCACCGTTCTACCGCTTCCTGGACCTGCTCCAGAACGGCGTCGGCGGGACCGGCGGGGTGTCCGGGCGGGGCCTGCTGGGCGAGGTGGCCAAGGCGTTCGCGGTGCGCTCCTCGACGCTGTGGCTGGTCGGGCTGGTGATCGCCGCGTATGCGCTGCTGGAGGGCGTGGAGGCGGTGGGGCTGTGGTTCACCAAGCGGTGGGCGGAGTACCTCACCTTCGTCGCCACCACCGTGCTGCTGGTCCCGGAGGTCTACGAGCTGACCTCCCGGGTGACCGTCACCAAGGTGCTGACGCTGATCATCAACCTCGCGGTGGTGGTGTACCTGCTGGTCGCCAAGCGGCTGTTCGGGGTGCGCGGCGGCGGGCGCGCGGAGGCCGCGGCGCGGGAACGGGACCTGAGCTGGGACGCGCTGGAGCGGGTCCTGCCCGGGCCGGCCGAGCAGTAGCGGGCCGGGGCGGCCGGTCCCCCCGGCCCGGCCGCCCCGCCCGCCTACCGCCGCGCCGCCGTCACCGCAGGCCCAGCGCCTCGCGGAGGGTGGTGAACAGGTCGGTCTGGTTGGTGACGCCCAGCACGCGGTACGCCTGCGGTCCCTGGGCGGCGATCCGCACCTGGGTGCCGGTGTGCTCCTGCGACTGGCCCGGGGTGTTGGTGGAGTAGTTGACCTTCAGCTGCTGGCCCTCGTCGGTGACCAGGGTCGAGGTCAGTCCGGGCGGGGCGGCCTCCAGCGGCACGATCTGGCTGCTGTGGCCGTGGTCGGCGGTGGTGACGACCAGGGTGTCGGGGTGCTTGGCGGCGTAGTCGCGGGCCACCTTGACCGCGCGGTCGAACGCGGCGGTCTCGCCGATCTGGCCGCACGGGTCGGCCGCGTGGTCCTGCTTGTCGATCGAGGCGCCCTCGATCTGGAGGAAGAAGCCCTTGCCGGCGCGGTGCTGCTTGGCCTCCAGCAGTTCGATCGCCCTGGCCGCCGAGTCGGCCAGGCTCGGGGTGCCCGCGGGGCGCTTGGGGTTGCCGGTCACGCAGCGCTGCGGGGCGGTCCCGCCCACCGCGGCGGGCTTGCCGGTCCACTCGGTCGGTACGTTGCCCGGGGCGAAGAGCCCCAGCACCGGCTTGCCCGCCTTGACGGTCCGGAGTCCGGCGGCGTCGGTCACCACCTGGTACCCCAGCTTCCCGGCCTGCTCGGTGACCGTCAGGCCCTTGTAGCGGCCCTCGGTGACCTTCTGGTCGAAGCGCTGCTTGCCGCCGCCGAACAGCACGTCGACGCGGTGGTTGACGGACTGTTCGGCGATCGAGCCGGGGCCGCCGTTGGCGACGGTGTCGCCGGGGCACTTGGCCATGTCGCCGGGGCCCTGGCAGGAGCGGTCGGTGGCGTGCGCGGCGAGCACCGCCGGGGTGGCGTCGGTGAGTTCGGCGGTGGTGACGCTGCCGGTCGCGAAGCCGTTCTTCTGGGCCAGTTCCAGGATGGTGGGCACGGCCCGGTCGGTGTCCGGGGTCTTGGATATCCGGCCGTTGACGGTCTTGCGGCCGGTCGCCCAGCCGGAGCCGCTGGCCGCGGAGTCGGTGACGTAGTCCGGGGTGCCGTCGGCGTGCACGGCGTAGGTGGTGTAGGCGCCGGTGAGCGGGAAGCGGTCCATGTTCAGGCGGCCGTCGGCGCCGGCCACGTAGTCGCGGGCGAGGGTGATCTCGGAGTCCCCCATGCCGTCACCGATCAGCAGGATGACGTTCTTCGCCTTGCCGCCCTGGAGGGCGCGCTGGGCCTGCTGCCTGGTGTCGGAGGCGCCGGCCGCGGTGGTCACGGCGACGGCGGCCGCGGTGGCGGCGACCAGGGCGGTGGCGCCCACGAGGTGACGGCGAGCGGGTCTGTGCATGGAAGCGTCTCCTTGATGCATCCGGAAGGCACGGGCGCCCGGGTGGCTGCCCGGGCCGGTGTCTGAGCAGGTCGCCGGGACCGCCCGGCGGTCCCAACGGGGCCCAGCCCACCAGTCGTCGGTGAACCACCGGTGACGCCGCGGCGACCCCGCCGCCTCGGGGGCGTTACGACCTGATGCCTCGTCAGCCGGGGCCGGACGCCGGGGTGCGCCGGTCAGGCGGACGTGCCCGGCGCACCGGGCCGGAAGATGCGGTCCAGGCGGTAGCGGAGGACCTCGGCGGCCGCTTCCGCGGTGCGCTGGCCGACGAGGACGCTGGTACCGAGCCCCGCGGACATCGCCAGCAGCCCGACGGCCTCGCTCCGCGGGTCGGTGCCGGGCCGCAGCTGGTCCGCGTCCCGGGCCTGCCGGAGGAGGGCGCCGAGGGTGTCCTCCGCCGCGTCGGGGCTCTTGATGAACGGCTGCCGGGCGAGCTCCGGATCGGTCACCGCCAGCACCGCGTAGGAGGTGTAGAGGTGGTGGAAGGTGCGGCTGTCCTCGTCGGTCGGCAGGGCCGCCCGCAGCAGCGCCTCGATGACGGCGCGCGGTGCCCGGTCCTCCTCGGCGGCCGGGACGTGCGCGGAGAACCGCTCCCCGAACCGCTCGGCCAGCCGGTGCAGGCCGGCCAGCAGCAGCTTCTCCTTGGTCTCGAAGTAGTACTGCACGAGCCGCAGCGAGACGCCGGCTTCGGCGGCCACCTCGCGCATCCCCACGGCGTGCAGGCCGCGCCGGGCGGCGACCTTGATGAGCGCCTCGGCGATGGCGGCCCGCCGTTCGCCATGGTCCACGCGCTTGGGCATCGGCCCGGTCCTCCGCTTCTCGTCGGCACGTCCGGGGCGGCCGCCGGTGCCCGGCGCCGCCCCCCGTTGATGATACAGCTGTACCAACATCGTGGTACGGTCGTACCACAAAAACCAGACACCCCGGAGGTGGCCGTTCCCATGACCACTGCCCGCATCCCGGCCGACGTCGGCCGCTACGTGAGCGACGCCCGGCGCGACCGGTACTTCGCCGCCTGCGACGCGCTCTACGCACTGGGCGCGCCCGCCCTGGCGGAGGAGGACGTGGCGACGTCCTTCGGCACCACCCACGTCTACCGCTACGGCCCGGCGGACCCGGCCGCCCGCACCCGCACCCCCGTCGTCCTGGTGCACGGCGCGGGCTCCTGCTCCGCCATGTGGTACCCCAACACCGTTGCGCTGAGCGCGGACCGCCCGGTCTACGCGCTCGACACCCCGGGCGACCCCGGCCGCAGCGTGCAGCGCGAACCCATCCACCAGCCCGAACGCGCCGCGCAGTGGCTGGACGAGGCACTGGCCGGACTGGGCCTGGACCGGGTGCACCTCGTCGGGTCCTCGTACGGCGGCTGGCTGGCGCTGAACCAGGCACACCGCAGGCCCGGCCGGCTCGCCTCGGTGACCCTGCTCGATCCGGGCGGCCTGGAGAAGGTCGGCCTGCGCTTCTTCGCCTGGATCTTCGTCAGCCTGTTCGCGACCTTCGCACCCGAGGCGCTGCGGCCGCGCCTGGCCGCCTGGCTGGAGCAACCGGTCCTGGTCGTACCGGAACTGCGCACGATGATCCAGCGCGGCGTCCGCGCCTACCGCATCCGCCGCCCGGCCCCCCTGCCGCTCTCCGGCGACGACCTGGCCACCCTCCGCACCCCGCTCTACCTCGTCCTCGGCAGGCGGAGCCTGCTGCTGCACCCCAGGCGGCAGGTGGAACGGGTGCCCCGGCTGGTGCCCGGCGCCCGGGCCGAGATCATCGCCGCGACCGGCCACGGACCGCAGTTCGACCACGCGGACCTGATCAACCGTCGGATGCTGGAGTTCATGGCCGAGCACGACTGACGCGCACCTCGGGCGGCGGTCCGGCTCCTTACTTACTGCCGATTTACGGCTCCTTTGAGCACTATGGGCGCGACTTGCCAGCTTTCGTGCGCCTCAGGGCACCTGAGGGAGAATCAAAGGACCAGCAGTGCCCCTCAAGCCCCCACCCGCCCCCGAGGACGAGCCGCCGCACCACCCCGGCCCGCTGTGGCTGCGGCCGACCATCCGGATCCGGCTCACGCTGCTGTACGGCGGCATGTTCCTGATGGCGGGCGTCATCCTGCTGGTGATCCTCTACGTCCTGGCGGCGCACACCCTCAAGGAGGGCACTCCGGAGTTCCGGATCGTCGGCAGCAACGTGCGGGTGAGCAACGTCGACTGCCCCGCCCTGCCCACGTCCGGCACGGTCGGCGACCTCAACGCGGCGCTCACCGGCTGTGTGGAGAACCAGCGGGCGCTGGCGCTGAGCCAGTTCTTCAACCGTTCGCTGCTGGCGTTGCTGGGGCTGACGATCGTGGCGTTCGCGTTCGGGT
>NZ_JALMUV010000014.1 GCF_023155275.1 Streptomyces rhizoryzae | reverse complement strand
GACGGTCCGGCGGCGGCTCGAGCGGCTCCCCCGCACACTTCCCGGCAGCGGCCCGGGGCCCCGGCACTCCGCCGGGGCCCCGGGCCGCTCCCGTACCCGGCCCGCACGGGCCGCGGACGGCTCAGCGGGCCAGTATCAGGCTCATCGCCTCGGCCCGGGTCGCCGGGTCGCGCAGCTGACCGCGCACCGCCGAGGTGGTGGTCTTGGCGCCCGGCTTGCGCACCCCGCGCATGGTCATGCACATGTGCTCGCACTCGATGACCACGATCACCCCGCGCGGCTCCAGGATCTTCATCAGCGAGTCGGCGATCTGGGTGGTCAGCCGCTCCTGGACCTGGGGGCGCCGGGCGAAGACGTCGACCAGCCGGGCGAGCTTCGACAGCCCGGTGATCTTCCCGTCGGTGGACGGGATGTAGCCGACGTGCGCGACACCGACGAACGGCACCAGGTGGTGCTCGCAGTTCGAGACCACCTCGATGTCCTTGACCAGCACCATCTCGTCATGGCCGAGGTCGAAGGTGGTGGTCAGGACGTCCTCGGGCTTCTGCCACAACCCCGCGAAGAGCTCCCGGTACGCCCGGGCCACCCGCGCCGGCGTCTCCAGCAGTCCCTCGCGGTCCGGGTCCTCGCCCACCGCGATCAGCAGCTCGCGTACGGCGTTCTCGGCTCGCTTCTCGTCGAATTCGCCGATCGCGCCCTCGACGTCCAGCGTCACAGGGTCCGTCATTGGTGCCTCGTTCCTTCCGGGCCCGCTCGAAAACGCGGAAATGCCGCGCCCCCCAGGCTAGAACCTGGGGGGCGCGGCGGGTATTCCGGGGCCGGTGTGGCCCCGGTCAGCCCTCCGTACGCGGTTCCTCGGACGGCTCCGCGTCCTTCTCCATGGAGACGGCCGGGGACGCCACCGAGCCGTTGGCCGGCGCCAGCTCGCGCGGCGAGAGCACCGGCGGGCGGGTCGAGGGCGTACGCCGCGAGGAGCCGGTCCACGCCGGGCGGGCCGGGCGCTTCACCACGTGCTTGAAGATCTCGGCGATCTCCTCCTTGCCGAGGGTCTCCTTCTCCAGCAGCTCCAGGACGAGGTTGTCGAGCACGTCGCGGTTCTCGACCAGGATCTCCCACGCCTCGTTGTGCGCGGTCTCGATGAGCTTCTTGACCTCCTCGTCCACCAGCGCGGCGACCTCCTCGGAGTAGTCACGCTGGTGAGCCATCTCACGGCCCAGGAACGGCTCGGAGTTGTCCGTGCCGAACTTGATCGCGCCGAGCCGCTCGGTCATGCCGTACTGGGTGACCATCGCGCGGGCGGTGGCGGTCGCCTTCTCGATGTCGTTGGCGGCACCGGTGGTCGGGTCGTGGAAGACCAGCTCCTCCGCCGCGCGGCCGCCCAGCATGTACGCCAGCTGGTCGAGCATCTCGTTGCGGGTGGTGGAGTACTTGTCCTCGTCGGGCAGGACCATGGTGTAGCCCAGCGCCCGGCCGCGGGACAGGATCGTGATCTTGTGGACCGGGTCGGAGTTCGGCGAAGCCGCCGCGACCAGGGCGTGACCGCCCTCGTGGTACGCGGTGATCTTCTTCTCCTTCTCGGACATGATCCGGGTCCGCTTCTGCGGACCGGCCACCACGCGGTCGATCGCCTCGTCCAGGAAGTGGTTGTCGATCAGCTTCTTGTCGCTGCGGGCCGTCAGCAGGGCGGCCTCGTTCAGGACGTTGGACAGATCGGCACCGGTGAAGCCGGGGGTGCGCTTGGCGACGGCCGAGAGGTCGACGTCCGGCGCGACCGGCTTGCCCTTCTGGTGGACCTTGAGGATCTCCAGGCGGCCCATGAGGTCCGGGCGGTCCACGGCGATCTGCCGGTCGAAGCGGCCCGGGCGCAGCAGCGCCGGGTCGAGGATGTCCGGCCGGTTGGTGGCGGCGATCAGGATGACGCCGCCCTTCACGTCGAAGCCGTCCATCTCGACGAGCAGCTGGTTCAGGGTCTGCTCGCGCTCGTCGTGGCCGCCGCCGAGGCCCGCGCCGCGGTGCCGGCCGACGGCGTCGATCTCGTCGACGAAGACGATCGCCGGGGCGTTCGCCTTGGCCTGCTCGAAGAGGTCGCGGACCCGGGAGGCACCGACACCGACGAACATCTCGACGAAGTCGGAGCCCGAGATCGAGTAGAACGGCACGCCCGCCTCGCCGGCGACGGCGCGCGCCAGCAGCGTCTTGCCCGTTCCGGGCGGGCCGTAGAGCAGCACACCCTTGGGGATCTTGGCGCCCACGGCCTGGAACTTCGCCGGCTCCTGGAGGAACTCCTTGATCTCGTGGAGTTCCTCGACGGCCTCGTCGGCACCCGCGACGTCCGCGAAGGTCGTCTTGGGGGTGTCCTTGGTGATCAGCTTCGCCTTCGACTTGCCGAAGTTCATCACCCGGGAGCCGCCGCCCTGCATCTGGTTCATCAGGAACAGGAAGACGACCACGATGAGGACGAAGGGGAGCAGCGAGAGCAGCACGCCGACGAACGGGTTCTGCTTCGACGGGGCGACGGTGTACCCGTCCTTGATTTCGCCGGTCTGGTACTTGGCCTGCAAGTTCTTCGCCAGGTCAACGCCCTGGTCGCCGATGTAGCTGGCCTGGATCTTGTTGGAGCCGTCGATCTTGTTGTTGCCCGACAGCTCGATCTTGATCTTGTTCTCGTCGCCGGTGGTCAGCTCGGCGGACTTCACCTTGTTGTCAGCGATCGCCTTGACGACCTGACCGGTGTCCACCGTCTTATAGCCGCCGGACGAGCCGACGACCTGCATCAACACGACCACGGCGAGGACGGCCAGCACGATCCACATGACCGGCCCACGGAAGTATCGCTTCACGTCCATCCATACGGAGCCGCTTAAGGCCCCGTCCCTCCTGCCACAGTGAGGCACAACGCCCTCGGGAGGGCTGGTCGTGCGTACGGTGTGTATTACTGGCCCGAAAGCAGATTGCCTTCGGACGGTACCCCAGCATTGTCACCCGGCGCCCGTGCCGGTGGGGAACAATGAAGCCCGGGATTCCGCTCTTCCTGCTCCAACGGCGGGAAGCCCCGAAGGGTTCCCGCCGGTCCGCACGGGCCGTGGCGACCCTCGTCCGGCGCGGCGGCCGGCGAGTGCGGGGTGGACTCTCAGCCGCCGTAGACGTGGGGCGAGAGGGTACCGACGAACGGCAGATTGCGGTACTTCTCCGCAAAGTCCAGGCCATAGCCCACGACGAACTCGTTGGGAATGTCGAAGCCGATCCACTTCACGTCGATCGCGACCTTGGCGGCGTCCGGCTTCCGCAGCAGCGTGCACACCTCCAGCGAGGCGGGCTCGCGCGAGCCGAGGTTGGACAGCAGCCACGACAGGGTCAGCCCCGAGTCGATGATGTCCTCGACGATCAGGACGTGCTTGCCCTTGATGTCGGTGTCCAGGTCCTTCAGGATGCGGACCACACCAGAGGACTGGGTGCCCGCGCCGTAGGAGGACACGGCCATCCAGTCCATCGTGACGGGGGTGGACAGCGCGCGCGCCAGATCCGCCATCACCATCACCGCGCCCTTGAGGACGCCGACGATGAGCAGGTCCTTGCCCGCGTACTCCGCGTCGATCTTCGCCGCCAGCTCGGCCAGCTTGGCGTCGATCTCTTCCTTCGTGATGAGCACCGACTGAAGGTCGGCGCCCATGTCCTTGTCGTCCACCCGTGCCACTCTCGCTCGGTTCGGTGTGCAGATCGGTCGTGGAGCTCACGAAGCGTCGAACCGATCGTGAGATCACGAAGCAGGGCGCGTCGTCTGCGGCTCAGCCCTGCCGAATGACCAGTCTGCCACCCTGCCGCCGCACACCCACCCGCCCGGGGAGGTTGATGGCCCCCTGTCCGCGCCAGGCGGTGATCAGCCGGTCCACTTCCTCGATGTGCCGGGCGAAGAGCGAACCGGCCGGAGAGCCGGCCGCGATGACCGCCCGGCGCAGCACCCGGCGGCGCACCGCGGGGGGCAGCGCGAAGAGCCCGGCGACGTCGAGGGCGCCCGCCTCGTCGCGCACCGTCGCGGCGGCCTCGGCGGCCCAGGAGTCCAGTGCGTCGGCGTCGTCCCGGGAGAGCTGGGCGGTCCGCGCCAGCGCCTCCACGACGCCCTTGCCCAGGCATTTCTCCAGCGCGGGCAGCCCTTCGTGGCGCAGCCGGGAGCGGGTGTAGGCGGGATCGGTGTTGTGCGGGTCGTCCCAGACCGGCAGCGCCTGGACCAGGCAGGCCGTACGGGCGGTCTGCCGGTCGAGGTCCAGGAAGGGGCGGCGGTAGCGGCCGTTGGTGCCGGTGGTGGCGGCCATCCCGGAGAGCGAGCGGATCCCGGAGCCGCGGGCCAGCCCGAGCAGCACGGTCTCGGCCTGGTCGTCGCGGGTGTGGCCGAGGAGAACCGCGCCGGCGCCGTGGCGCTCGGCGGTGGCGTCCAGGGCGGCGTAGCGGGCGTCCCGGGCGGCCGCCTCGGGGCCGCCGGCCCGGCCCACCTCGACGCTGACGATGTCGACGGGATCGAGGGCGAGCGCCCGCAGGCGCAGGGCGACCTCGGCGGCGCGGAGGTCGGAGCCTTCCTGGAGGCCGTGGTCGATGGTCACACCCCCGGCGCGGACGCCCAGTTTCGGGGCCTCGAAGGCGAGGGCGGAGGCGAGCGCCATGGAGTCGGCGCCGCCGGAGCATGCGACGAGCACGAGCGGCGCTTCCGGCCGGTCGTGCGCGCAGTGGTGGGTGAGCACGTCGTGGAGTACGCGGCGGACCGCCAGGCGTATCGCGGCGACCGCTGGATGGGGACCCATGTCCGTTTCCAATCGTTCAGCTGGGGGCGAGCTCGGGCCGTGGACGACACTTCGTCACACAGAGTGCCTAGATGGTGACAGAGGCGAGCAGTTCCCCGAGCATTGCACGCCTATCCCTCGGTCACGGTCCCTCAGACGGGTGATTGAAGGGGCGCTCTACTGCCGCGCGGCGTGCCCGGCTCGCAACCCGCGCCTAGGGTGCCCCGTCCGCCTTGCGGTGCACCCGCGCGACCCAGTCCGCCGGTTTGGCGATCTCCTGTTTGGTGGGGAGGGTGTTCGGCGACGTCCAGACCCGGTTGAAGCCGTCCATGCCGACCTCCTCGACGACCGCGCGCACGAACCGCTCACCGTCACGGTACTGCCGCAGCTTGGCGTCCAGGCCGAGCAGCTTGCGCAGCGCCTGGTCCAGCCGGCCCGCGCCGCTGGCCCGCCGCTTCTGGAACTTCTCCCGGATCTCCGCCACCGAGGGCACCACCTCGGGCCCCACCCCGTCCATGACGAAGTCGGCGTGCCCCTCCAGCAGCGACATCACCGCCGTCAGCCGCCCGAGGATCTCCCGCTGCGCGGGCGTCTGCACCAGGTCCACCAGCGACCGGCCCTCGTCCTCGCCCTGCTCGCCCTCCGGCCGGGCCCCGGCCAGCGACTGGGCGGCCTCCCGCAGCCGCGCCAGCAGCGCGCCCGGGTCGATGTCGGTCTCGGCGAGGAAGGACTGCACCTCGCCCTCGATGTGGTCCCGCAGCCAGGGCACCGCGCTGAACTGCGTCCGGTGGGTCTCCTCGTGCAGGCACACCCACAGCCGGAAGTCGTGCGGCGCCACGTCCAGCTCGCGCTCCACGTGCACGATGTTGGGCGCCACCAGCAGCAGCCGGCCGCCCTGCGTGCCGGCCGGCAGCTCCCGCGAGGCCGGCGCGAACGTCTCGTACTGGCCCAGCACCCGCGAGGCCAGGAACGACAGCAGCATGCCCAGCTCGGCGCCGGTCACCTTGCCGCCGACCGCGCCGAGCACCGCGCCGCCGGGCATCGCCGACCGCCGGTCCTCCATCTTGGCCAGCAGCGGTTTGAGCACCGCCCGGAAACCGGCGACGTTGGCCCGGATCCAGCCGGGCCGGTCCACCACCAGGACCGGGGTGTCGTGCGGCGGCACCGCCCCCGCCGCGCCGGTCCCGGCCGCGCCGCCCTCCGGCGCCGGCTCCGCGCCGGGCGGCGCCATCCGGGTGAAGCCGCGGACGTGCTCCTCGGACGACTTGGCGTGCCGGCGCAGCTCGGCGACGATCGCCCGCGCCTCGTCCCGGCTGACGTCCGGCCCCGGCCGCACGAAGCGGGTCGCGGTCGCGACCGCGAGATTCCAGTCGACCATCTCGGTTCCACCGATGCGCGTCATGGCTTCACGGTACGGGGGTGGTGCGTCGGCTGGTAGCCGATACGCGGTGCGGGGACGCGTCCTACGTCATCGGCTGTCCCGCCGTGGGGGCTCGCGCCTGCGGCTCGGGGCGCCTTCGGCGTTGGCGGCCGGCCCGCCGTGGGGGGGTTGCGCCTTCGGCGCGATGCCGCTGCGCGGGGCGTTGGGTGCGGGGGCGGGTGGGTTCGGGGTCGGTGGGGGTCCGGGGTCGGTGGGCCGGTTCAGCGGCAGCCGCAGTTGGCGAGGGTGGAGGCCATGCGGTCGAGGGCCTTCTGGGCGGCGGCGGGATCGGTGGTGCCGGTGGTCATGAAGGCGAAGGCCAGGAGGCGGCCGTCGGCGTCCACGACGGTGCCGGCGAGGGTGTTGACGCCGGTCAGGGTGCCGGTCTTGGCGCGGACGGTGCCGGCGCCGGCCGCCTCGTCCGCGTAGCGGCCGCTGAGGGTGCCGGTGAAGGCGGCCACCGGGAGGCCGGTGACGACCGGGCGGAGTTCGGGGCGGTCGGGGGCGGCGGCGAGCAGCAGGAGGCGGGAGAGGAGGTTGGCGGAGACCTTGTCGTCCCGGTCCAGGCCGCTGCCGTCCTCGAAGACCGCACCCGCCAGCGGGAGGTGCTGGGCGGCGAGGGTGGCGCGGACCGCGGCGGCCGCGCCGTCGAAGCTGGCGGGCCGGTGCGCGGCGCGCGCGGTCTGCCGGGCCAGCGCCTCGGCGATGTCGTTGTCGCTGTAGGTCAGCATCCGCTCGACCAGCGCGGACAGCGGCAGCGAGTGGACGGCGGCGATCCGCTCGGGCTTCGCGGGGGCGTGCGCCTGGGCCGGGTCGCCCTTGACCGTGATGCCCTGCCCGCGGAGCAGACCGGCGAAGGCGCGGGCGGCGTCGCCCGCGGGGTCGGTGGCGCGCGGCGCGGTGCCGTGGTCGCTGTCGTCGAGCCGGCCCTCGTCGGTCATCAGGGCGGTGACCGGCGCGATGTTCTCGTTGGGGCCGATGGGGTGCTCGACGGGCCCGGCGTACGCGGAGGTGTCGTAGCCGAGCGCGACGGTGGTGAGCTTGCGCTGCTTCAGGGCGCGGGCGGTGGCGGCGGCCAGGTCGCGCAGGCTGGCCGGCCGGTCGCCGGGGCCCGGCGCCGACGCGCGGGCGGTGAGCGTCGGGTCGCCGCCGCCGACCAGGACGATCCGGGCCGGGCCGGCCAGTACGACGCCGGTGTCGATGCGGTGGTCCGCGCCGAGCCGGGTGAGCGCGGCCACCGCGGTGGCCAGCTTGACCGTGGAGGCGGGGGTGGCCGCCTGGTCCGGCTTCTCGCCGAACAGCCGGCGGCCGGCCGCCACGTCCACGACGGACGCGGTCCGCAGCGGGCCGAGCGCCGGGTCCGCCAGCAGCGGCGCCAGCGCGTCGGCCAGCCCGGCGTCGGTCGGCACCGGTGCCGCGCCGCGGCCCACCGCGCCGTGCGCCGGCCCGCCGAGCGCGGTCAGCACGGCCGGGGCGCTCGGCGCGGGGCCGGGCGCCCGCCCGTCGTCGTGATGCTCGCCACCCGCCGCCGGAGCGGGGGCCGCCGCCGCCCGCTCGGCCGTACGCTGACCCGAGTCCCACGGGCCGGCCGCCGCCACCGCGGCGACCGCGACCGCCAGCCCGGTGGTGGCGGACACCGCAGTCAGCCGCCAGGTCTGCCGGGTGTACGGCGGGGTGGCCCGCCAGGCCAGCCGGGCGGCGTCCGAGGCGGTCCGCGCGGCGCGCTGCGCGGTCCCCGCCGCGGTGCGCGCGCCGCGTTCGGCCCGGCGTGCCGCCACCCGCGCGGAACGCTGCGCCGACTGCCATCTGACCTGCCACATTCGGGTCTCGGGCATCTCGGACCAGCCCCTTTCGCCACCACACACCTGCGTGGGGGACACTTAATCACCAGACGTATGTGTTGATCATGGAGGAGCCACCCGTGGAGTTCGACGTCACCATCGAGATCCCGAAGGGTTCGCGGAACAAGTACGAGGTGGACCACGAGACCGGTCGGATCCGCCTGGACCGTCGACTCTTCACCTCGACCAGCTACCCGGCCGACTACGGCTTCGTCGAGGACACCCTCGGCGAGGACGGCGACCCGCTGGACGCGCTGGTCATCCTGGACGAGCCGACCTTCCCCGGCTGCCTCATCAAGTGCCGTGCCATCGGGATGTTCCGGATGACGGACGAGGCCGGCGGCGACGACAAGCTGCTGTGCGTGCCCGCCTCGGACCCGCGCGTGGAGCACCTCCGCGACATCCACCACGTCTCGGAGTTCGACCGCCTGGAGATCCAGCACTTCTTCGAGGTCTACAAGGACCTGGAGCCCGGCAAGTCCGTCGAGGGCGCCAACTGGGTCGGCCGCGCCGACGCCGAGGCCGAGATCGAGCGCTCCTACAAGCGCTTCGAGGCGCAGGGCGGGCACTGACCCACCCGGAGCGGACCGGGCCACCGCAGGGGCTCTCCGGGGCCCCGCACGGCCGCCGGTCCACTCCGATTTTCGTACGCGAACGGGCGGCACCCATCCGGGGTGCCGCCCGTCGCCGTGTCGCGGGGGGATCAGAAGCCGCGGGTCCGCTTGGCCGCGCGGCGCCCCGCACCGGCCTCGGTGATACCGGGGACGCGCAGGAAGAGCCGGGCGACCTCGCTTCCGAGGTTCACGCCGACCGCGATCGCCAGGGCCAGCGAGGCCGCCTTGATCAGCGAGGAGAAACCTTCCAGCAAATTCCCCTGCGCGAAGTTGAGCAGCCCGAAGTAGGTCGCGCTACCGGGCAGCAGCGGACCGATCGCCGCCGTCACGTAGGGCAGCGCGGAGGCGTAGCGGTAACGGGACAGCAGCTGCCCGAAGAGGCCGACGAGCCCGGCCGCGATGGCCGTCGAGGGCACCGCGTTGAAGTGCGCGGTGGCGGTCAGCGCGCCGTAGACCACCCAGGCCACGCCGCCGTTCAGGGTCGCGAAGGCCACCGTGTGCCGCTCCTGCTGGAGCAGCACGCAGAACGCCAGCGCCAGCAGCATCGAGGCCACGGTCTGCACCACGGGCTCGTTGTAGAGCCGCAGCGCCTGCTCGGGGTTGAGCCGCTGGAGGCCGGGATCGAACTGAAGGCCGATGTAGAGCACCGACAGCACGCCGACGACGATGCCGACGATGAGGTAGCCGACCTCCAGCAGCCGCGCGGAGGCGGTGATGTAGTAGCCCGTCAGGCCGTCCTGCACGCTGGCGACCAGCGCCCGTCCGGGGATCAGGGCGAACAGCCCACCGGTGATCACCGCGGAGGACTGGACGTTGGAGTGCGCCAGCGCGAAGAGCAGCCCCATCCCGGCCGGCGGCATCGCCGCGACCACGAACTGGTAGAACTCCGGCAGCCCGCGCGCGGACGCCAGCCAGGCGAGCCGGTCGCCGAGCATCGAGCCGATCGCCGCCGCGATGAACACCAGCGTCCCGCCGCCGACCAGCATGCTCGCCGCGCCGGACAGCAGCCCGGAGGAGATCGTCAGCGCCCAGCTGGGGAACGGGTGCCGGTTGCGCCGGATCTCGGCCAGTCCGCGGTACGCCTCCTCCAGGCTGATCCCCTCGGAGGTGATCTCGTCGACCAGCCGGAACACCGCCGACAGCCGGGTGTAGTCGACCCCGCGCCGCCGCACCGTCCGGCTGGCGGTCAGCGGGTCCTCGACCAGCGAGGGCTGGTACGAGATCGACAGCAGGGTGAAGGTGACCGTCGGCTCGACCCGCTCCAGCCCGTAGGCGTGCGCGACGCCGAACATCGCGGCCTCGACGTCCTCGGCGCCCTCGCCGCCGGCCAGCAGGATCTCGCCGATCCGCAGCGTCAGGTCCAGGACGCGGGGGGCGGCGGGGCCGCCGCCCTCCTCCTCGGTGCGCTCGGCCCGTTCGGGGACCGGCCGCTCGTGGATCGGCATCCGCAGCATGGTCCGCATCCGGTCCTGCCACGGCGCTTCCTTGGTCAGGCTGAGCGCCGGTATGCCGTGCGGCGGGGTGAAGGCGCCGCCCGGCAGCGGGGTCTGCCCGGTGGTGCTCCCCGGTGGCGCGAACGCCGACCCCTCGGGCTCGGCGGGCCCCTCCGCCCGCAGCCCCTCGGGCAGGGCGAACTCGGAGGTGGGGTGCTCCTCCTCGGGGGGCGGCGGCAGCGGTACGCCCAGCGGCGGGGTGAACGCGCTGCGCGCCTCGTCCGACTGCGGCTTGCGCTCCTCGGGGAGGCCGGCCTGCTCCAGGCTGCCGCTGCCGCTGCCGCTGCCGTTGCTCCTGCTGCCACTGCCGCTGCCGCGCTGGCCGCGTGGTGGGTCCGACGCCACGTAACTCCGCTCCTCGTGCGTACGCCTCCTGCCGTTCGGTCATGCACACGATGCCGCATACCGGAACGCCCCGCTTGCCCGGGGCCCACCCACCGCCTGCCCCGGCCGACGCCCCACACGCCCCCGAACCTCGCCCGCGGGCCCGCGGGGCCCCCTCCGGCCCCGCGAAGGCGGCCCCGCGCACACCACCGGAGCCCGGCCGGAAGAGGGGGACGGGCACCTGCGGGGCGCAGGGACGGCAAAGGGGGGCGGCCCCCTGGCCGCCCCCCACCGCCACGGCGGGCGCCCCTGGCGCGGCGGGGCCCGGCGGCATCAGGACCGCCCCGGGCCCCCGCGCGGGGCGCCGGTCTCACCGCTTCGCGTGCCGCCCCCGCTGGCCCCGCCCCGCGACCGCCACCGAGTCCGCCGCACCGGCGCCCGCCGCCGCCCGCCGCTTGCTCTTGCCGCGCGCCCGCAGGAACTCGATGACGACCGGGATGACGGAGACCAGCACGATCCCGACGAGGATCGCCTCGATGTTCTTGTGGACGAACTCGACGTTGCCCAGCGCCGCGCCCAGCAGCGTCACACCGCCGCCCCACAGCGTCCCACCGATGACGTTGAAGGTGAGGAACGAGCGGTAGTTCATCAGGCTGACGCCGGCGATGATCGGCGTGAACGTGCGGACGATCGGGACGAACCGGGCCAGGATCAGCGACTTGGGACCGTGCTTCTCGAAGAAGGCGTGCGCCTTCTCGACGTTCTCCTGCTTGAACAGACGGGAGTCGGGCCGCTTGAAGAGCGAGGGGCCGACCTTCCGGCCGAAGAGGTAGCCGGCCTGGTCGCCCAGGACGGCCGCCAGCACCACCAGGCCGCACACCAGCCACAGCGGCTTGCCGAGCTTGCCGGCCGTCACCATCAGACCGGTGGTGAACAGCAGCGAATCGCCCGGCAGGAAGAAGCCGATCAGCAGCCCGGACTCCGCGAACACGATGAGCAGGACGCCGATCAGGCCGAATGTCGTGATCAAGTAGTCCGAGTTCAGCCACTGGGGGCCGAGCGCGAGAGTATTCACGGGGTGAAAGCTCCTGGGTCGAGGGCGCCCGGCTCGCGCGGTGCGGCGAGCGGAAGCGAGGATGCAGGCGCAGTGTGCGGCCCAAAGCTATCAACGGACCATGCCGCCCCGTGGTTCCAGGCGCGGCCCCCGGCCGCCCCGCCGCCCGCGCCGGGCCCGCGCCACCCGACCGCCCCCGACCGCTGGCCGCCCCCGCCCGCCCGGGCGATCCTGGCCGCACCGGCAGGAGGCACGGGCGGCGCGGCACGGGCAGTGAGGTGCGGAGCATGGGCATCGAGGACTACGGGGGCGGACAGCAGGCGCGGGCGGACGTCCTGGTCGTGACGACCAACGACGTGCCGGGGTTTCACGTGAAACATGTGATCGGCGAAGTCTTCGGCCTCACCGTCCGCTCCCGCCACCTCGGCAGCCAGATCGGCGCGGGCCTGAAGTCGATGATCGGCGGCGAGCTGCGCGGCCTGACCAAGACCCTCGTCCAGACCCGCACCCAGGCCATGGAGCGCCTGGTCGAGCAGGCCCGCTCCCGCGGCGCGAACGCGGTGCTGATGTTCCGGTTCGATGTGACGGAGGCCGCCGACGTGGGCACCGAGGTGTGCGCGTACGGCACGGCGGTCGTCCTGGAGCCGCAGAGCTGATCCGCCGGCGCGGCCCCGGACCCGCCGGCCCGGCCGCGCCGCCTCAGCTGTGCCGCACCGCGTTGGCCAGCATCGCGTCCCGCAGGTAGGCCGCGAGCCCGGGCCGGATCGCCTCGTAGGTGGCGGTGAAGCGCTCGTCCGCGACGTACATCTCGCCGAGGCGGCTGTGCAGCTCGTGGCCGCAGTCGTAGTACGCGCGGCCGATGAACCGGCGGTGCTCCCCGGCGACGTCCATCGCCGCCGCGGAGTCCGCGGGGACGCCCGCGGCGAGCAGGTCCGCCATCCGCCGGTGCAGGGCGTCGAGTTCGGCCGTCAGCCGTTTCCAGTCCTCCTTGGTGTAGCCGGCGGTCCGGCGCTGCGACTCGCGGTAGGCGTCGGTGCCGCCCCACCGTTGTGCCGCTTCGCCGGCGTACCGGTCGGGGTCGAAGTCGCCGAAGACCTCGAACTTCTCCTCCGGGGTGAGCCGTACGTTCATCCTGCGTGCCTCCATCGCGTGGGCGACGGCGGCGGCCATCTTCCGGAGCGTGGCGATCCGCGCGGTCAGCAGGCCGTACTGGCGCCGCAGGTGCTGCTGCGGGTCGGCGTCCGGATCGTCGAGGAGGGCCGCCACCTCGTCGAGCGGAAAGCCGAGTTCCCGGTAGAACAGGATCTGCTGGAGCCGGTCCAGGTCGCCGTCGCCGTAGCGGCGGTGGCCCGCGCGGTTGCGCTCACCGGGCACCAGCAGCCCGATCTCGTCGTAGTGGTGCAGCGTGCGCACCGTCACTCCGGCGAAACCGGCGACCTGGCCCACCGAATAGCTCACTTCCGCTCCCTTGTCGGTCATCGGTACGCGCTCCACGATGGCCCCTCACGCGACGTGAGGGGCAAGTCCGGATTCTGAAAGGCCGGTGAGGCGCCCGGCCGCCGGGTGAGACCCTCCCCGCATGCTCGGAATAACGGACCTGTCCACGTATCTGGCGGGCGTCGCCCTGATCATCCTGCTCCCGGGGCCGAATTCGCTCTACGTCGTCTCGGTCGCCGCGCGGCGCGGCCGGCGGGTGGCGTACCGGGCGGCCGCGGGCGTGCTGTGCGGCGACACGGTGCTGATGACGCTGTCGGCGGGCGGGGTGGCCTCGCTGCTGAAGGCCAGCCCGGTGCTGTTCGGCATCGTGAAGTTCGCCGGCGCGGGCTATCTGACGTGGCTGGCCGCCGGGATGCTGCGCGGCGCCTGGTCGCTGTGGCGCAACGGCGGCCGGGCCTCCCGCACGGCGCGGCGGGCGGCGGCCGCGGAACGGGCGGACGCGGCCGGCCCGGCCGGTGACGGCACCGCGGCGGCCTCCCCCAGGGCCGCCGTCGAGCGGCCGTTCCGCCGGGCCCTGGTGGTCAGCCTGCTCAACCCGAAGGCGATCCTGTTCTTCATCTCCTTCTTCGTGCAGTTCGTCGACCCGTCCTACGCGCACCCGGCGCTGTCGTTCGTGGCCCTGGGCACCCTGGCGCAGCTGTTCAGCATCAGCTACCTGTCGGTGCTGATCTTCAGCGGGACGTACCTGGCGGCGACCTTCCGCCGCCGCAGGCGGCTGACCGCCGGGCTGACCGCGGGCGCCGGCGCCGCCTTCCTCGGCTTCGCGGCCAAGCTGTCGCTGGCCGGCACCTGACCCCCCGGGCCGGCGCCGCCGCGCCGCCCGCCACCGGGCCGGCTCCCCCGCGGGGGGGGGGGGGACCGGCCCGGTGGCGCTTCCACTGGGCGAACCCTGGAGGCCCCGGTCCCGTTATGCGCTTATTGTCGGTTTCCAGGAGGTGAGTCATGCCCGTCCACGACGTCAACGTCGCCGTCATCTACTACTCGTCGACCGGCACCGTCGCCGAACTGGCCCGGCTGATCGCCGACACCGCCGAGCACGCCGGCGCCGACGTCCGGCTGCGCCGGGTCGCCGAACTCGCCCCGCAGGCCGCCATCGACGCCAACCCGGCCTGGGCGGCCAACGCCGCCGCCACCGCCGACATCCTGGAGGCGGCCCCCGAGGACATGCTCTGGGCGGACGCCGTGCTCCTCGGCACCCCGACCCGCTTCGGCAATGTGACGTCCCAGCTCAAGCAGTTCCTGGACACCCTGGGCGGTCTCTGGCAGCAGGGCCGGCTGGCCGACAAGGTCTACAGCGGCTTCACCGCCTCCGGCACCCGGCACGGCGGCCAGGAATCCACCCTCCTCGCGCTGTACCACACCGTCCACCACTTCGGCGGCATCCTCATCGCCCCCGGGTACACCGACCCGGCGAAGTTCACCGATGGCAATCCGTACGGCACCTCGCACGTCGGCGGCCCGGAGACCCCGGTCGACGCCGACGCCCGCACCGCCGCCCGCGTCCAGGCCGAGCGGGTCGTGAAGTTCACCAAGGCGATCAAAGCCGGCCTCGCGGCCGCGAGTTGAGAGCAGGCCGCAGCGATGACCCTCCACAAAGGCGCCTCCGCCCACGACCGCCGGCGCCGCGCCCACCCGGTGAACCCCTTCTACGGCGAGGCCGACCCGGTCAGCGGGATGGAGACCTCGCCCCCGCGCCACACCCTCCCCGAGGGCCCGGTCTCCCCGCACACCGCCTATCAGTTCGTCCACGACGAGCTGATGCTGGACGGCAACGCCCGGTTGAACCTCGCCACCTTCGTCACCACCTGGATGGAGCCGCAGGCCACCGTCCTGATGTCGGAGTGCCGGGACAAGAACATGATCGACAAGGACGAGTACCCGCGCACCGCCGAACTGGAGCGGCGCTGCGTGGCGATGCTCGCCGACCTCTGGCACGTCCCCGACCCGGATGCCGCCATGGGCTGCTCCACCACCGGCTCCAGCGAAGCCTGCATGCTCGCCGGGATGGCCCTCAAGCGCCGCTGGGCGCAGCGCAACCGCGACCGCTATCCCGGCTCCGCCCGGCCCAACCTCGTCATGGGCGCCAACGTGCAGGTCTGCTGGGACAAGTTCTGCAACTTCTGGGAGGTCGAGGCCCGCCAGGTCCCGATGGAGGGCGACCGCTTCCACCTCGACGCGGAATCCGCCGCGGCGCTCTGCGACGAGAACACCATCGGCGTGGTCGCCGTCCTCGGCTCCACCTTCGACGGCTCCTACGAGCCGGTGGCCGACATCTGCGCGGCGCTCGACGCCCTCCAGGAGCGCACCGGCCTGGACGTCCCGGTCCACGTGGACGGCGCGTCCGGCGCCATGGTCGCGCCGTTCCTCGACCCCGACCTGGTCTGGGACTTCCGCCTCCCCCGGGTCGCCTCGATCAACACCTCCGGCCACAAGTACGGCCTGGTCTACCCCGGCGTCGGCTGGGCGCTCTGGCGCGACCGGACGGCGCTCCCGGAGGAACTGGTCTTCCGCGTCAACTACCTGGGCGGCGACATGCCGACCTTCGCCCTCAACTTCTCCCGCCCCGGCGCCCAGGTGGCCGCCCAGTACTACACCTTCCTGCGGCTGGGCCGCTCCGGCTTCCGCGCCGTCCAGCAGGCCACCCGCGACGTGGCCCGCTCGCTGGCCGAACGGATCGGCGCACTGGGCGACTTCACCCTGCTCACCCGCGGCGACCAGCTGCCGGTCTTCGCCTTCACCACCACCGGTGACGTCACCGCCTACGACGTCTTCGACGTCTCCCGAAGGATGAAGGAGCGCGGCTGGCTGATCCCCGCCTACTCCTTCCCGCCCAACCGCCAGGACCTCTCCGTCCTCCGCGTGGTGTGCCGCAACGGCTTCTCGCTCGACCTCGCCGACCTCTTCATGGCCGACCTGGAGGAGCTGCTGCCCGAACTGCGCCGCCAGTCCGGGCCGTTGGACGTCCCCGAGGGCGTCGCCACCGCCTTCCACCACTGACGCCCGCGGGCCGCGCGCCCCGCCGCGCCTCGGCCGGCGCCCGGCCCGCTCCCGCCCGCCCCCTCCGGCAGCACCCCCGCGGACGGCTCCCCGGGCAGGGCGCGCCGGCCCGCCGCTCACCCCTGGCCGGCCTGCTGCTCCTCCGCGACCAGCTCGAAGGCGGTCTTCCCGTCCAGCGCCTCCCGGACGATGTCGGCGTGGCCGGCGTGCCGGGCGATCTCCTCGATCAGGTGCAGCATCAGCCAGCGCATCGACTGCCGGGCGCCCTCGGGGAACCACGGCGCCTCCGGCAGCGGGAAGGTGTCGTTCAGGCTGGGCACCCCGCGGAGGAACTTCTCCGTCTCGGCGGCGACCCCCTCCCAGTACGCCAGCATCCCCGCCACGGTCTCGTCGGCCTTCAGCTCGAAGCCCTCCTGCCAGGTGCTCTGGTCGCGCGGTACGGAATGCGGGCGCTGCTGCGCCATCTCCACCCAGCGCTGCTCGACCTCCGCCGCGTGCTTGACCAGCCCGCCCAGCGACAGCTCACTGACGCTCGGCCGCTGCCGGGCCTGCTCGTCGGTCAGCCCCCGGACCGCCCGCCGCAGACCGCCGCGCTGCGCCTCCAGGAACGCCAGCAGCGCACCGCGCTCGTCACCGTGGGCCTCGGCAAGAACATGAGTGGGCATGCGATCACCTTTCCTCTCGCCGGCGGCGGGACACCGCGGGCGCACCGGCCGGGACCCGACTGCCCGACCACCTTCGGAACACCCTCACCGTAGGCGCCCACTAGGACAGGGAGTGTCCTCGATGCGCCAACGGCCGGGCCGCCCCGCCGGCGCCGGTCCGCCTCACAGCGGGAACGGCGACCGCCCGTGCTGGATCGACACCCACTTCTGCGTGGTGAACGCCTCCACCGTGGACTCGCCGTTCAGCCGCCCGACCCCGGAGAACTTCTCCCCGCCGAACGCCACCTGCGGCTCGTCGTGCACCGTCCCGTCGTTGACGTGGATCATGCCGGTCTCGATCCGCCGGGCGATCCGCACCCCGCGCTCCAGGTCCGCGGTGTGCACCGCCCCGCTGAGCCCGTACGGGGAGTCGTTGGCGATCCGCACCGCCTCCTCCTCGCCGTCGAACGGCATCAGCATCGCCACCGGCCCGAACAGCTCCTGCCCGTGCAGCACGGAGTCCGCCGGCAGCCCGGCCAGCACGCTCGGCTCGACGAGATTGCCCTCCGTGCGGCCGCGCAGCAGCGCCGTGGCGCCGTCGGCTATCGCCCGGTCCACCAACCCGGTCAGCGCCTCCGCCTGGAAGGTGTTGATCAGCGGGCCGATCTGGGTCCGCGGGTCCCGCGGGTCACCGGTCCGCAGCGCCGCCACCCGGGCCACGAACTTCTCGGTGAACTCGGCCTCGACGGCGCGGTCCAGCAGCACGCGGTTGGCGGCCATGCAGACCTGCCCCTGGTAGACGAACCGGCTGAAGACCGCGGCGTCCACCGCGTAGTCGACGTCCGCGTCGTCCAGCACGATCAGCGCGCTGTTGCCGCTGAGTTCGAGGACCACCCGCTTGAAGTGCCCGGCGCTGACCGCCGCGACGTGCCGGCCGACCTTGTCCGACCCGGCGAACGAGATGACCCGGGGCACCGGGTGCTCGATCAGCGCGTCCCCGATCTCCGCGATGTCGGTGATCAGCACGTTGAGCAGGCCGGCCGGCAGCCCGGCGTCCTGGAACAGCTTGGCGATCAGCCCGCCGCCGGTGATCGGGGTGTTCTGGTTGGGCTTGATCACCACCGCGTTGCCCAGCGCCAGGGCCGGCGCCACGGACTTCATGGAGATCAGGAACGGGAAGTTGAACGGGCTGATCACCCCGATGACCCCGGCGGGCAGGGTGTAGACGCGGTTCTCCTTGCCGTCCACCGGGGAGGGCAGGATGCGGCCCTGCGGGCGCAGCGCCAGCTGGATCGCCTCGCGGACGAACTCCTTGGCGAGCCGGACCTCGTACTGCGCCTTGGCGCGCGTACCGCCCAGTTCGAGGACGAGCGCTTCGGTGATCTCCTCCTCGCGCTCCTCGATCAGCCGCAGCAGCCGCTCGGTGACCTGCCGCCGCTCGTAGGGATTGCGCCGCGCCCAGTCCCGCTGCGCCCGCTCGGCGGCGCGGTAGGCCGCGTCGACCTGGTCCACCCCGGCCACCGTGATCGACGCCAGCTTCTCCTGGTCGTAGGGGTTGAAATCGATGATGTCCCACGAGCCGCTGCCGGCCCGCCATTCACCGTCGATGAACTGGTAGGCCAGGTCTGCGAAGAAGGACATGGCATCCCTACTCTGTGCGGCACTGCTCTGCGGGGGGTGATGCAGCGTCATCCTACTGCCGGGTCACGTCAGTTGGAGGAGGCCGCGGAGCAGATCCCTGGTCTCGGAGGGCCCCGGACTGTCCTCCTGGAGGCTCTCCATCGCGCGCTCGTACTGCGCGACCTCCTCCGGCTTGTCCACGTAGAGCGCGCTGGTGAGCTGCTCCAGGTAGACGACGTCGGAGAGGTCGGACTCCGGGAAGCGCAGCATGGTGAACGCACCGCTCTCGCCCGCGTGCCCGCCGAAGTTGAACGGCATCACCTGGAGCCGCACATTGGGCCGCTCCGAGATGTCGATCAGGTGCTTCAACTGGCCCCGCATCACCGCGCGTCCGCCGTACGGCCGGCGCAGCGCCGCCTCGTCGAGCACGCAGTGCAGCCGCGGGGCCCGCTCGGAGACCAGCAGCTTCTGCCGCTCCTGGCGCAGCGCGACCCGGCGCTGGACGTCGGCCGCCGACGCGCCCGGCATACCGCGGGAGACCACCGCGTGCGCGTACTCCTCGGTCTGGAGCAGCCCGTGGACGAACTGGACCTCGTAGACCCGCAGCAGGGACGCGGCCGCCTCCAGGCCGACATACGTCTGGAACCAGCCGGGCAGGACATCGCTGTAGCTGTGCCACCAGCCCGCGACGTTCGCCTCCTTGGCCAGTGCCAGCAGCGCCTCACGCTCCTGTTCGTCGTTCACGCCGTACAGCGTGAGGAGATCTGCGACATCGCGTGCCTTGAAGCTCACCCTGCCCAACTCCATGCGGCTGATCTTCGATTCGGACGCACGGATCGAGTAGCCGGCCGCTTCCCGGGTTATCCCGCGCGATTCACGCAGCCGGCGGAGCTGGGATCCGAGCAGGATCCGCCGCACCACCGACCCGCCCGACTCACTTGCGGACACCTCTCTGACCCTCCTGTGACCCCACCCCGTCCAACAGTGGGCCGCAGTCTGCCATGTCCAGGCTTCGTTCAGTGCTCATGTGGTTACTGATATGTGCGGCTCCCGCAAGCCCTCCACAACAAACCCCAGGAAGAATACGGCGGTTATACGGGCAGCCCTACGCATTCACGTCAGCTGCACGTGCATCTGCCCTTGCATCTGCCCTACGCATTGGGAACGATAGGCGTCGCACGCATGCACGCTCGTGAAAGATCCGCCAGATCCCCGGCTGACCGGCCTGGGTCATGACGTCCGCGAACGCCAGGAGTGCCTCGCATGGGGACCAAGGTTTCGACCATGCTCGATTTCGAGCCGTTATGGCAGGGCTTCCCTCCCGTCGACCCCTTGGCCGTCTCCGGTTCCGCCTCCTGCCCGCTCCCGCCGCGCTACGAATCCGTCGGCGGCGCCCGGAGGTTCACCCGCGAAACGCTCACCGGCTGGGGCCTGGAGGAGCTCTTCGACGGCGTCGCCCTGGTGGTCTCCGAGCTGGTCACCAACGCCCTGCGGCACGCGGTGCTGGCCGCGCCGGACCACCCCGGCTTCGGCCCGGACCTCCCCGACGCCGGCCTGCCCGCCCGGCTCCACCTGATGCGCTGGTCCTCCCGCCTGGTCTGCGCGGTACGGGATCCCAGCGACGCCTCACCGGAGGCCGGCGAGGCGGACTCCGCCGCCGAGTCGGGCCGCGGGCTGTACCTCGTGGACTCCTTCAGCGACAGCTGGGGCTGGCACCGGCTGTCCGGCGGCCGGCACGGCAAGATCGTGTGGGCCCTCTTCCGGCTGCCCTGACACGGCTGCCCGCACGCGCCGCACCACCGGGCGCCCGCTCCCCGCGGGCGCCCGTTCCCGTACGCTCAGTCGCGCACCAGGTGGTCGAACTCACCGTCCTTGGCGCCCCGCAGCATCGCCTCGACCTCGGCGGGCGTGTAGACCAGCGCCGGGCCGTCCGGGAAACGGGAATTGCGGACCGCTATGTCACCGCCGGGCAGTTTGGCGAATTCCACGCAGGAGCCCTGCGAGTTGCTGTGCCGGCTCTTGAGCCATCTCACGTCGCGGAGCTCCGTGGCGGCCATGCCGTTGTATGCGTGGGGCACAGGGCTCTCCCGGTGGTGAACGCGGTGATAAACGGTGTCAACTGCCCGGGATCATAGCTTCGTTCACATGCGGATGCATGCGCAGATGCACGTGCACGACAGGGGGTGCCGGGCCGGTCACAGCTCGTTGAGCACGTTCCCCAATCCCTCCGTCACAATCGAACGCCAGCCGCCGCTCATGATGCGGTGCGCCTGCACCTGGTACGGGTCGTCCGGGTCGAAGCCCTCGTGGACGAGGAAGAGACGGGTGCCGCGCCCTTCGGGTTCCAGGGTCCAGGTGAGGGTCCAGTCGGCGCGGTTGCCCTGGCCCTCGTCCGCGTCCTGCCAGCGCAGCCGCAGCGACCGCTCCACCTCGTACCCGAGGACCTCGGCGATGACGGTGCCGGAGAAGTTGGCGTTCGGCCGGGGCAGCGTGCGCAGCGTGTAGCGGTGGCCGACCTCCAGCCGGAAGTCGCCGGGCATCATCCACTGCGCGAGCAGCTCGGGCTCGGTCAGCGCGCGCCAGACCGCGGCCGGCGGATGGGGCAGGAAGTGGTCGACGCGGAGCGCCGTCGCGTCCGCGGGGTCGTCACCGGGGGCCGGGAAGCCGTGGGGGGTCATGGTGCCTCTTCGTGGGGGATGCGGTCGAGCAGCGTGCCCAGGCCCGCGAGCTTCGCGCGCCAGAACCGCTCGTAGGGTCCGAGCCAGTCCTGCACCTCGCCGAGCGGGGCGGCCTCCAGCCGGTAGATCCGCTGCCGGCCGGCCCGCCGCTCGCTCACCAGCCCGGCCTCGCGCAGCACCTTCAGGTGCTCGGACAGGCTCGGGCGGGTCATCGCGAAGTGCTCGGCCAGCCGCCGGACGGGCTGTGGCCCGCCGTCCCGCAGCAGGCGGAGCACCTCGCGGCGGGTGGCGTTGGCGAGCGCCGCGAAGACCCGGTCCTGGTCCGGCTCGGACGGGACGGCACGCGGCGCGGCAGGAGTGGCATGCACCCCGGCACCATACGTAGGGGATTCCCTACGCGTCAAACGTAGGAAATCCCCTACCCGTCACCGGGTCGGTGCGCTACCGCGCGGCGTACGGCAGCAGCGCCATCTCCCGGGCGTTCTTGACCGCCCGGGCCAACTGCCGCTGCTGCCGGGCCGTGACCCGGGTGACCCGGCGGCTGCGGATCTTCCCCCGGTCGGAGAGGAACCTCCTGAGCAGATCGGTGTCCTTGTAGTCGACGTAGGTGATGCCGGCCGCGTCCAGCGGGTTGGGACGGGGCGCGGCCGGGCGGCGGGGGTCGTTCCGACGGGGCATGGGGGCTTCCTCACGGGGACTTGTAAGGGGACGGGGGCGCTCCTCCGGCGCGGGACCGGCGGCGGAGGGGCGGCTTCCGGGCGCGCGCCCGGACGGTTCGCCGGTCGCGTCAGGACACCGGGTCGAGCAGCTCGTCGAAGGCGGGCGGCAGGCTCTTCCAGGCCGCCGGCCCGCCCGCGTACTCGGCGTCGGTGAGCAGGCAGCTCGCCAGCAGCGTGCGCAGCCCCGCGCGGTCCAGGCCCGGCGAGACGAAGACCAGGTGCTGGCCGCGGTCGCCGTGCCCGGGGTGCCAGTCGAGGGCGGCGGCGGCCCGGCGGAAGGGTGGCACCAGCTCCCAGGCGGCGTCCGGCAGCGCGGCCAGCCACGGCCCGGCGTTCTCCACGCACAGCGCCCCGCCCGCGGCGTCCCAGGACAGCAGGGTGTCCGGCCGGTCGGCCAGCCAGAAGCGGCCCCGGCTGCGGGCCGCCGCGCAGGTCAGGTCCTCCAGCGCCGCGTAGAGCCGCCCGGGGTGGAACGGCCGGGCCGCGCGCCAGACGAACGTGGCCACCCCGGCCGCCTCGGCCTCCTGCGGCAGCAGCGCGCACGCCGGGTGCTGCCGGGCCGCGGCCGCGTCCACGTCGAAGCCGGCGAGCGCGGCGGCGGCCAGGTCGCCGGAGTCCACCGGCACCCGGCGGGCGGTGGGGTGCAGCTGGGCCAGCAGCGCGCGGTCGGCGTCGTCGGCCTCCTCCGCACCGGCGGCGAGCGCCAGGACGGGGGCGTACTCCAGCTGGCGTGCCCAGGTGTCGGCGACCGTGCGCCGGTCGGACGCGGCGGCCGCCAGCCCGGCCTCGGCGAGGTCGTCCCCGCAGCCCAGATACGGCAGGACCAGCGCCGGATCGACCGCGGTGAGCACCCCGGTCAGCACCAGGTCCTCACCGGACGACGCGATCACCTCGGCCATCGCCTTCGGCTCGACCGAGTCCCACAGCTCGACGACCGCCAGCCGGCAGGTCCGCCCCGCGGCCAGCCGCGCGAGCTCCGGCACCAGGTCCTCGCGCAGCGCACAGCACGCGCAGTCGTTGACCAGCGGCGTCTCGCCGGTGTCCAGGGTGCCGCCGGCGTCGCGGACCGTGCGCCGCACGGTGCCGCCGGCCGCGGCGGACAGGTCGTGGTGGAGGGCGACGCTGCCGGGGACGGTCCGCAGCAGCCGCTCGACGGCGGCCCGCCGGGCGTCCGCGTGCAGCCCGCCCACCAGCGCGACGCGCAGCGGCTCCATCAGCGGGCCCCGCGCGTGCCATACCGCCGCTCGAACCGCTCGACGCGGCCGGCGGTGTCCAGCACCCGGGCGGTGCCCGTGTAGAAGGGGTGGCTCGCCGAGGAGATCTCGACATCGACGACGGGATAGGTGTTCCCGTCCTCCCACTCGACGGTCTTGTCGCTGGTCATCGTGGACCGGGTCAGGAAGGCGAGGCCCCCGGCCCGGTCGCGGAAGACGACCGGCCCGTACGGGGGGTGGATTCCGGGCTTCATCGGGCTCAGCGCTCCTCTCGGAAGGTGACGTGCCGGCCGGCGACCGGGTCGTACTTGCGCAGTTCCAGGCGGTCGGGGTCGTTGCGGCGGTTCTTGCGGGTGACGTAGGTGAACCCGGTGCCGGCGGTGGACCGGAGCTTGATGACCGGGCGGAGTTCGTTGCGGGCCATGCCGGGTAGTATACGTAAATGGTTTCCATTTTCAATAAGCCCTCATGGGGCCCGACCGCCGGAGGAACCGCACCGTGTCCGCCCACTGCCAGCTGACCGGCCGCGCGCCGGGTTTCGGCAAGACCGTCTCCCACTCGCACCGCCGCACCGCCCGCCGCTTCGACCCCAACATCCAGCGCAAGCGCTACTGGCTGGGGAGCGAGGGCCGCCACATCCGGCTGACCCTGAGCGCCAAGGGGATCAAGACCGTCGACGCCATCGGCGTCGAGGCCGCCGTCGCCCGCATCCGCGCCCGCGGGGAGAAGGTCTGATGGCCAAGAAGAGCAAGATCGTCAAGAACGAGCGGCGCCGCGCCACGGTCGCCCGCTACGCCGCCCGCCGCGCCCTCCTCACGGCCGTCCTCCGCGACCCGCGCACCTCCGGCGAGGAGCGCGCCACCGCCCGGCGGGAACTGTCCCGCCAGCCCCGGGACGCCAGCGCCACCCGCGTCCGCAACCGCGACAGCGTCGACGGCCGCCCGCGCGGCTACTTCCGGGCCTTCGGCCTGTCCCGCGTCAATCTGCGCGACCAGGCCCACAAGGGCTACCTGCCGGGGGTCACCAAGTCCAGCTGGTGACCCCTCACGGCCGCCCGCCCGGGGCGCGACCCCCCTGGGCGGACGGCCGGACCGTTCGGGTCATACTGGACAGACCCCCGCAGGCACCCCCGACGAAAGCGAGAGCGCCGATGCTGCGCAACGCCCTGGAGCCCTGGCACCTGTTCCTGATCCTGGCCGTCCTCGTGCTGGTCTTCGGGTCCAAGAAGCTCCCCGACATGGCGCGCGGCCTGGGCCGCTCGATGCACATCCTCAAGTCGGAGGCCAAGGCCCTCAAGGACGAGCACGCCGCCGAGCCGGTCCGCGCGGAGCAGCCCGCCGGCCGCTGACCCGGCCCGGGTCCGCCGCGGTCAGTGGTCCCCGCCCTCGTCGATCAGCCGCCGCACCTCGCGGTCGATCAGCCCCAGCCGGGCCTCCGCGACCAGCGGCACCGCCCGCCGCTGGCGCCGCGCCTCGGACGGGTCGATCTCCACGGTGACCAGCGCGGGCTCCCACTTGGGCGCCTGGGCCACCACCGCGCCCCTGGGGTCCACCACCCGTGAGCCGCCCCAGAAGGCCGCCCCGTGCTCGTTGCCGACCCGGTTGACGAACACCACCCAGCACTGGAGCATCCGCGCCGTGTAGGACAGCAGGGTGTCCCAGTACAGCCCGGTGTCCATCGCCTCCGGATCCAGGCTCGCCGCGCTGTTGGTCGGCACGAACAGCACCTCGGCGCCGTCCTGCACCGCCAGCCACGGCAGCACCGGCTGCCAGGCGTCGTTGCACACCAGCGTCGCGCCCCGGCCCCCGCTCCCGGACTTCGCCAGCGGGTACGCCCGCAGCGACTGCCCGGGGCTGACGTGCTTGCGCTCCTCCCAGGCCAGGTAGTTCGGCAGGTAGAGCTTGCGGTGGGCGTGCACCAGCGCCCCGTCCACGTAGTACGCGGAGGTGTTGTACGCGCGCAGGCTGGTGTGCTCGTGGAAGCCGATCAGCACGGCCGGCCCCAGCGTGCTCAGCTCCCGCAGCCGCGGATCGTCCACCTCGACGGACTCGTCCCGTTCGAGCGCCCCCAAGTGGTAGCCGTGCAGGCTCAGTTCGGGGAAGACGACGAGGTCCGCGCCCTGCGCCGCGGCCTGCTCGATCCGCTCCCGGGCGACCCGGAGGTTCTCCGGTACGTCCCCCAGGAGGCAGTCCGTCTGCGCCAGCGCGACCAGCATGCCCATCCCCCTCGGCTCACGTTCTTCACCCGGCCCGAGCGGCTTCTGCCGCCGTCACGGCCGCCGGGACCTTCCGGGCCTACACTCCGATTCTTCCCCGAAGGGCCGCCCCGGCGCCTCCCGGCCGCGAACGGAAGCACGCCCCGGGGCAGCTACCCGCCCCGGCGCCCCCGGCCGGAGGGCCCGGCGCCCCCGTACACCGCCCGGCGGCCCCGCCGGCCGGCCCGCCGCTCCCTTGGTGCTCAGCCCCGCCGCTTACGGGCCCGGCGCAGCAGCACCACCCCGCCGAGCAGCAGCCCGCCGCCCGCGCCGGCCGCCAGCCCCAGCCGCTCCGCGCCGCTGGACGCCAGCAGTGCCTCCCCCGCCGACTTCCCGGCCCGGGCCACCTCGCCCACCCGCGGGTCGTGCCCGGCGGGCTCCGCGGCGACCGGCCGGGACGGGGCCGCCTGCCGGTGCGGCCGCTGCGGCCGCGGCTCCGGGTCCGGCGCCCGCCGCGCGGGGGCCGCCCGGTGCGGCGCCTGCGGCGGCGCGGCCAGCGGCGGGCGCGGGGCGGGCGGCCGGGCCGCCGAACCGTTCCCGCAGCCGTTCCCCATCGCCGGGTTCAGCAGCCCCACCCCGTTGACCGAGTTGCCGCAGACGTTGACCGGGGCGTTCACCTCCACCGTGACCGTGTTCCCGGACAGCACGCCGGGAGAGTCCGCGGCGCCCCCGTGCGCACCGGCGTCGGCGAACACCGGCCCGGCGCCCGCCCCCAGCACCCCCGACGCCGCCGCAACGAGCACGCATGTCTTCAGGCTCTGTCGCATGTCTCCTCACTCCGCAGTCCTCGCGCGGGCGACCCGCCCGCACCCCCCGTGGTCCTCGCACGACCGGGCGGCCGGCAGCGCGTACGCCCGCCGGCCGCCCGGTATCGCAAGCGGTGCCTCGGACCGGCCCGACGGCCGTCAGTGGTTCTTGACGCCGTTGGCCGAGAGGATCGGGATGTCGTCCAGGATGTGCGACAGCGCCTCGTCGCCCTTGGCCTGCGTCGAGTTCTCGGCGCACTGCTGGTTCTGCGGCGAGGACAGCACGTTGATGTCCTGGATGCCGATGTTCAGCAGAGCGATCAGGGACTGGACGTTCACCTTGGCGGGCAGACCGATGCAGAGGTCGTTCAGCGAGCCCTGGACGAGGCCGAGCTGGGTGCTGAGCTTCCCGTGCGTGGTGGAGTTGCCGTACACGGACTTGGACCCGTTGCCGTTGACCGTGCTGGTGCCGTCCTGGTCGCCGACGGCCAGGGCTTCCGGAGCCGCCGCGGCCGAAATTCCGACGAGCGATGCCGCGATCGCCGCGGCCGCCATCATCTTCTTCATCGCGCTAAACCCTTCAGGAGAAGGAACTCCCGGGCACGGGAGCCCTGTTTGAACAACAGGCCACAGGCGCCCGGGTTCCGCACCGTCACCCGAATAGACGGTGATACGCCTCCCGAAAAGGCCCATGACACACCGCGGGGCCCGGAGAAACTCCATGGAAATTTCCCGGGCCCCGCACTCATTTCCGGCCGGCATGCCAATGCCCTGGCAACCCCATCAATCTCGCAAGGGCATTGGCATGCGTCCCTCCACACACCATTCCCAACGATCCGGCCGACCCGCGGACGGTCACAGCGGAATAACAATCCGTGCCACCGGAGAAATCACACCGGGCGGGAAAACGAAAAGCCCGGACCACCCAGACACGGAAATCTGGGCAGCCCGGGCCGTGCTCGACCGGTCAGCGGTTGTGCACGCCGTTCGCGGAGAGGATCGGGATGTCGTCCAGGATGTGCGACAGCGGCTCGTCACCCTTGGCCTGGGTGGAGTTCTCGGTGCACTGCTGGTTCTGCGGCGACGACAGGACGTTGATGTCCTGGATACCGATGTTGACCAGCGCCAGGATCGACTGCACGTTGAGCTTGGCGGGCAGACCGATGCAGGGCTTGTTGAGCGAGCCCTGGATCAGACCGATCTGCGGGCTCATGTAGCCGTACGTGGTCGAGTTCCCGTAGATCTGCCTCGAACCGTTGCCGTTGACGGACGAGGTGCCGTGCTGGTTACCCGTGGCCATCGCCTGGGGGGCGGCAGCCGCGGATACCCCGACAATGGACGCAGCCGCGGCTGCGGTCGCCAGAGCCTTCTTGATCATTACGTGATCCTTCGTGTTTCGGGATGCCCTTGGGCCGGGCAATGTGACCAACCCACAAGGGCGCATTCGGTTGTGCTCATTCACTCAAATGAGCTGGCATCCTGATCGCTCTTGCCGATCAGGTATCCCGTCCGGAAATCGGGCAGCCGGGATTCACCATCCGGATCGGCCCGCCGACCACCGAAAGCGGTCGGCGCACACGTTTCCGATCCGGCGGCTGAGGCTTCACCCGGCCACGCGATTTCCCCGGGCGATCCCGCGGGACAGTGAAATTTCCGGCGCGCCGGCCTGTTACTTACCGAGCGGCAGACCGCCGAGCAGTGGAACCTCCTTGGTGGCCCCCGTGGCACCACCGAGAAGCTGCTTGGGGTTCTTCGCGGTCTTCACCGCGCCCCGGACGGTGTTGACCAGCGGCGTGACCTGGCGGCTGTCCACCTGCTTGTGGCTCAGCGCGTCCGTCAGCCCGCCGTTGAGGCTCATGCTCGGCGAGTTCGTGCCCGGCGAACCGGCGTCGGCGGCGAAAGCGGGCACGGCCGCGCCCAGCGCCATGACAGAACCGGCCACAGCCGCGGCAGACTTCGCGTACTTCACGTCCCACTGTCCCTTCTGGTGCGGTGTTCGATCGGATCGCGGCATTGCGCCGCGCGAGCAATCACTTCGCTGCTCGGATCACCGCTTCCCCCTGACTAACGAGTGCCGCCGCCCGGAGAAACTGCGGACTTCCCCGGTGCGTGCCCGGGCCGAAAGCCGCCGGCCCCGACGCGCGGCGAATAGCGAGCCGGGGCCGGTCGCAACGACACGGCTCGAATTTCTTCGGTCAGTGGTTGAGGCAGTTGTTGCCGAACGCCGGGTTGAGCAGCCCGATGATGTCGACGGTGTTGCCGCACAGGTTGATCGGGATGTGGATCGGCACCTGGATGGCGTTACCGGAAATGACACCCGGGGAACCCTTGGTGCCGCCCGCGGCACCCGCGTCGGCGAAGGCCGGCGCAGCGGCGCCCACTGCCATCAGGGTTCCGGCAGTGACTGCTGCGACCTTTGCGTACTTCACTTTCAGCCCTTCCCGCAGCGGGGTCCGTAGCACACACGACCCTCGTGTCGCACGGGCGTGGATCTGCTCGCCCGTAACTCCGCTGCCGATATTGGTAACGATTTCCCCCCGCCTACGAAACTCCCGAAGAGAAGTTTTCGGAGGAATCGCCCGAATGCCACACGGTGAATTCAGGAGACTCCCGCGCAGATAACGCGGAAAACACACCGGGAATCGAACGGCGAGGTACCCACCGAATACGAATTCCTACCTATAGGGGGATCGAGAAAGCCCGATCCGGCACTGCGTCATGCGTACCGCAGGCCCGGGACCCGCCCGGCGCGCGGCCGGCGGCCCGGACCTGCGGCCGGCGGCCGGCTCAGTGGTTGCCGACGCCGTTGGCCGAGAGGATCGGGATGTCGTCCAGGATGTGCGACAGCGCCTCGTCGCCCTTGGCCTGCGTGGAGTTCTCGGTGCACTGCTGGTTCTGCGGCGAGGACAGCACGTTGATGTCCTGGATGCCGATGTTGAGCAGGGCGATCAGGGACTGGACGTTCGCCTTCAGCGGCAGGCCGATGCAGAGCTTGTTCAGCGAGCCCTGGACCAGTTCCAGCTGCGGGCTCATCTTGCCGTGCGTGGTGGAGTTGCCGAACGCACTCACGGAACCGTTGCCGTTGACGGTGGAGGTGCCGTGGTGGTTGCCGACCGCCATCGCCTGGGGGGCGACCGTCGCCGAGACGCCGACCATGGAAGCGGCTACTGCCGTCGTGGCCAGGACCTTCTTGATCACTGTTTACCCTTCTGGAAGCGGAGTGCCCGTATCCGGAGCGCACTGGACAACTCACCTGACGGGAAGCGGTTTCGCGGATTCACCCGAATGCCGCGCAACCATAGACACATATCACCGCATCCGGGCGTCAACACCGGTCATTCCCAAAGGGGATGGAGGGGCGTAGCGGCGAAATCCTGTGCCTGCCCAGGGAATTCGGCATATGAAAAGCCCGCCCCGGGAGGGGCGGGCCGTACAACGCCTCGGAGGATCAGGCGTTGATGCAGGTGTTGCCGAATGCCGGGTTCAGCAACCCGACGATGTTGACGCTGTTGCCGCAGGCGTTGATCGGCACGTCGACCGGGATCTGGATGAGGTTGCCGGAGATCACGCCGGGCGAACCCACCGCACCGCCGGCGGCGCTGGCGCCGCCGTGCCCGTGGGCGCCGGCGACACCGGCACCGCCCACGACGGCGATGCCCGCGGCGGCGGACAGGACGACGGCCTTGGAGACAAACTTCACGGGGAACCTCTTCGTAGAGCAGCGTTCAGATGTACGCGCCGCCTGGAGCGACAAGCAGTTCAACGCACCAAAACGGGCAAAAGTAGCGGGCCGAACGGGTGATGGTCGGTGCCCGGGGCGGCGCCCGGGCCGAGGGCGTTGTCAGACCCCGGTGCGAGACTCGGCGCATGAGATGGGCGGTGGCGGAGACGGGCGACGGGGGTGCGCGGCTGGGCCCGCTCGGCCCGGACGGGCGGCCCGCCGGGCCGGTGGTGCAAGAGCCCTCGCTCGTCGAGGCGGTCCGCTCCCGCCCCGGGGTCGAGCGCTGGGTGTGGCGGTCCACGGCCGAGACCTACCGTCGGCTGCTGGCGGCCGGGGTGCGGGTCGAGCGCTGCTACGACGTCGAGGCCGCCGAGGCGCTGCTGATCGGCCACGAGGAGGGCCAGTCGGGCCAGCCGCGGTCGCTGGCCGCCGCCTGGGCGCGGCTGCACGGCCGCCCGGTGCCGCCGGACCCCCCGGTGCGCACCGCCGAGACCCAGCCGTCCCTCTTCGAGCCGGGCCCGGTGCCGCTGCCGCCCGGCACCGACGAGTTCACCGCGCTGCTGGAGGTCTACGCCGGGCAGCTCGCCCGTACGGAGCGGACCGCGCACCCGGACCGGATGCGGCTGCTGCTGGCGTCGGAGTCGGCGGGCATGCTGGTCGCCGCGGAGATGTCCCGCACCGGCATCCCCTGGCGCGCGGACGTGCACCGCGCGCTGCTGGACGAACTGCTCGGCGAGCGCTTCCCCGGCGGGCTGGAGCCACGCCGGATGGCGGAGCTGGCCGACGAGGTGTCGCGGGCCTTCGGCGAGGGTGTACGGGTCCGCCCCGATCTTCCGGGCGACATCATCCGCGCGTTCGCCCGCGCCGGAATCACGCTGTCCTCGACCCGCAAATGGGAGCTCCAGCGGATCGACCACCCGGCGGTGGCGCCGCTGCTGGCCTACAAGACGCTCTACCGCCTGTACACCGCGCACGGCTGGACGTGGCTGACGCAGTGGGTGCACGAGGGGCGGTTCCGTCCCGAGTACCTGCCCGGCGGCACCGTCTCCGGGCGCTGGACGACCAACGGCGGCGGTGCCCTCCAGATCCCCAAGGTGATCCGGCGGGCGGTGCGCGCCGATCCGGGCTGGCGCCTGGTGGTCGCCGACGCCGACCAGATGGAGCCGCGGGTGCTGGCCGCGGTCTCCCGGGACCGGGGCCTGATGGAGGTGGCCGCGAGCGGCGCGGACCTCTACGCGGACCTGGCCGCCCGGGCCTTCGGCGGGGACCGCGACCGGGCCAAACTCGCGCTGCTGGGCGCCGTTTACGGGCAGACCTCGGGCGACGGCCTCAAGCACCTGGCCGATCTGCGCCGCCGCTATCCGGCGGCGGTCGCCTACGTCGACGACGCGGCGCGCGCGGGCGAGGAGGGCCGCCTGGTGCGCACCTGGCTGGGCCGCACCTGCCCGCCCGCCTCGATGGCGCCGCCCGACGAGGCGGGGCTGCCGCAGGACGAGGAGCCGCCGGGCGGTGCCGGCAGCGCCTCGGCCGCCCGCGCCCGCGGCCGGTTCACCCGCAACTTCGTCGTACAGGGCAGCGCCGCCGACTGGGCGCTGCTGCTGCTGGCGGCGCTGCGCCACGCGCTGGCCCGCCCCGGGCTCCGCGCCGAGCTGGTCTTCTTCCAGCACGACGAGGTGATCGTGCACTGCCCGGCGGAGGAGGCCGCGGCGGTCGCCGAGGCGATCACCACCGCGGCGGCCACCGCGGGCCGGATCGCCTTCGGGCCCACGCCGGTGCGGTTCCCGTTCACCACGGCGGTGGTGGAGTGCTACGGGGACGCCAAGTGAGGGGCGGGGCGGGGTAGGGAGCGGTTGCGTACCGCGTTGTCCGTGCCGTGTGTGCCGTGTGTGCCGAGGAGAGGTTGCCGTTCATGGCTGTGCCGTCCGTACCGCCCGTCCATCCCGAACTGGTCCCGTATCTCACGTCGTTGCCGCCGTTCGCCGATCCGTACGCCGACATCGCGGCCACCCGTGCGCGGTTCGACGCGCTGCTGGCGGCGCTGCCCGCGGACCGCTCCGGGGTGCGCTCGAAGCGGTACGTCCTCCCGCGGCCGGACGGCAGCGCGCTGACCGTGGAGGTCTACCACCCGGATCCCGGCGCGGAGGCCGGGGACGGGGCGCCGCTGCCCGCGGTGCTGCACTTCCACGGCGGGGGCTACGCCCTGGGCCGTTCGCTGCCCGGGGAGGACCGGACGGCGATAGCGCTCTGCCGCGGCCTGCCCGCGGTGACCGTCGCGGTGGAGTACCGCCTCGCGCCCGAGCACCGCTATCCGGCCGGGGTGGAGGACTGCTACCTGGCGCTGGAGTGGACGGCCGCGCACGCCGCCGAGCTGGGCATCGATCCCGAACGGATCGCCCTGCACGGCAAGTCGGCGGGCGGCGGGCTGACGGCGGCGGTGTCGCTGATGGCCCGCGACCGCGGCGGCCCGGCGCCGGTCCACCAGTCGATGTGCATCCCCGACCTGGACGACCGGGTCGCCGACGAGCCGGTCCCGGACGGGACGGCGGACGGCCCGCCGGACCCGCGGGTGAACAGCCTGCGCACGATCCGGCTGGCCTGGCGGCACTACCTCCCCGAGGGCGCGTTCACCCCGGAGCGCCGCGCACCGGACGCGTACGCCGCACCGGCCCGGGCCGCCGACCTGTCGGGGCTGCCGCCGGCGTACGTGCTGGTCTGCGATCTGGACCCGCTGCGCGACGCGGGGCTGGCGTACGCGCGGCGGCTGATGGACGCGGGCGTGCCGGTCACCGTGCGGAACGTGCCCGGCGCCTGGCACGGCTTCGAGCTGTACGCCCCGGAGACCGGCCTCGCGCGGGAGGTGACCGACCACTGGACGGCGCACCTGCGGGCGGCGCTGTACGGGCGGTTCGAGCCGTGCGGGGGACGGGCCGCCGCGGGGTAGGAACAGCAGCGGCGACGTCGGTCGCCGCGGCGGCGGAGGGGAGTCGGTGGGGATGAGTGGTGCGGACAGGCAGGGTGCGGACGGGCAGGGTGGGGGCGGGCTGGCGCGGGTGAATCCGGCCGGGCTCGCCCCGCCGACCGGTTTCAGCCACGCCGTGCGGGTCACCGGGCCCGGCACGCTGGTCTTCCTGGCCGGGCAGACCGCCCTGGACGGGGCGGGGCGGATCGTCGGCGAGGGCATCGTCGAGCAGTTCGAGCGGGCGCTGGGCAATCTGCTGGCGGCGGCCGCCGCCGCCGGGGCGGGCCCGGGCGACCTGGCCAAGCTCACCGTCTTCGCGGTGGACGTGGCCGACTACCGCCGGCACGCCAAGGAGCTCGGCCGGGTGTGGAAGCGCCTGGTCGGGAGCGATTTCCCGGCGATGGCGGTGATCGGTGCCACCCGCCTGTGGGACGAGGCGGCGCTGGTGGAGATCGAGGGCATCGCGGTGGTGCGGTAGGCCGGGGCGGCGGGGACGCTCCCCGCCGCCTGCCGGGTGCGGCCCGCCGCCCGGTCTCACTCCGCGGCGTGCGCCACCAGCGCCGCGGCGTCCGCGGCGGTCAGCGTGATGCCGAACGCGGTGTCCAGCAGGGCCGGCAGCTCCTCCGGGGCGATCCGGCGGACCTCCTGGGACCAGTCGGGGCGGGTGAGGGTCAGGTCCCGGCCGATCAGGGTGCGGCGGAGCGCGGCCCCCGGCTTCTGGACGACGATCCGGCGGGTGAACGGGGAGCGCGGGTGGGTGGAGATGTAGTGGTTGAAGACCGCGTAGTCGACCGGGAAGCGCTCCTCGGTCCCGAAGGCGTAGAGGTCGAACCAGCCGTCCGCGTGGCGCGACCGCAGCACCCAGCTGCCGGTGCCCGGCTCCCGGACGAGGCCGAAGGTCCAGGCGCCCTGCCGGACCTCGGCCCCGTCCCGCAGCGGCACCGGTGCCGGCAGCGCCTCGCCGCCGAAGCCGACGTCGGTGATCCACTCCGCACCGTCCAGCTCGACCTTCAGCAGCGCGTGGGTGACCGGGCGCAGCTTCTCCTCGCCCATCCGGATCCGGGCGCCGAGGCCGGTGACGCGGAAGCCGAGGCGCTCCAGGGCGGCGGCGTAGAGGAGGTTCTGCTCGTAGCAGTAGCCGCCGCGCCGCTGCCGCACCATCTTGTCCTGGAGCGAGGCCAGGTCCAGCGGGACGGGGCGGCCCAGCACGATCTCCAGGTTCTCGAAGCCGATGGCGGCGCCGTGCCCGGCGTGCAGGGCCCGGAGCGTGTCCAGGGTGGGCCGGCGGTCGCCGGTGTGGCCGATGCGGGCCAGATAGGCGTCGAGGTCGAGCTGGTCGCCGCCCCAGGTGGATCCGGTCATGGTGTACGTCCCTCGTCGTTCCGGCTCCTTCGGCGGAACCGGAAGGGAGCATAGGAGAGGACGGGGGCCGGGCGGATCGGCGGCCGGACCGAGGGCGCTCGGCGGTGGGTCCTACGTCCGGGGGCGGAGCCGCGGGGGCCGGCGGGGCGGTGCCGGGCACCGGCCCGCCGGCCCGTTCACCGCGCGCCGGGCCCGGTGCCCACCGGGTCGGGCTTGAACGCCCAGGTCATCCTGGGCTCCATGGCGAACCGGAAGATCCGCTGCACCGGCGGGGTGCACAGCAGCGTGACGACGGTGCCCGCGATCAGGGTGAGCAGGATCTCCCCCCACGGGGTGTGCAGCCAGGCGTGGTGGTACCAGCCCCAGAAGCGCGACCCCTTGGCGAGGAAGCCGTGCAGGAGGTAGCCGTAGAGGGTGCCGGCGCCCAGCGCCGTGAACCACATCGGGCGGCCCGGGACCCAGGCGAAGAAGCAGGCGACCAGCACCAGCGAGCAGCCGAACATCGCCAGCGTCATCACCGCACCGCTCCACCACGGGGCGCCCAGCTCCTGGGCGCTGTCGCGGTGGTAGAACCACGCGGCGTTCATCCGCGGCGCGGCCCAGTACGCGAAGGCCAGCGCACCGGCGGCGACCGGCAGCGCGGCGATCCGCACCGCCCGGCGGCGGACGAGCCGGAAGTGCTCGGACCGGAGGTTCAGCCCCAGCACGAAGAACGGCAGGAACTGCAGCACCCGCTGGAGGCTGAGGTCGTCACCGATCTCCGGGGAGAGCGACGCCAGGACCGCGATGGCCAGCGCGAGCGGCAGCGGCCACCGCACGATCTTCCACAGCGGTGTGGTCAGCCGCCAGATGAACAGCGCGATCAGGAACCACGTGAGGTACCAGGGCTCCAGGAGGCTGATGGGGTAGCCGGGGTCGTCGTCCGCCCAGCGCTTGAAGAAGGTGTAGGCGACCTCGAAGAGGACGTACGGGACGGCGACGCCGGTGATCAGGCGCTGGAGCCGGTCCTTGCGCAGGTCGAAACTGCGCGAGAAATAGCCGGAGATGATGATGAACGCCGGCATGTGGAAGGCGTAGACGGTGAGGTAGAGCGCCGCCGCGGCGCGGCTGCCGTCGCGCAGCGGCTCCCAGGCGTGGCCCATCGCGACCAGCACGATCGCCAGGTACTTGGCGTTGTCGAAGAACGCGTCGCGGGAGCGGGCCGGGCCGGCGGCGGTCCCGCCCGTCTTGGCCCTGGCGTGCCGGCGGGGGCCGCCGGCCGGTGGTGCGGGAGCCGGGACGTCCTGGCCGGGCGGTGCGGCCGGGGCGAGCGTGGCGGTCGCGGCGCTCGGGGTCTGCCGCGGCGCGGGCAGCGGCACCCGCCGCTCGCCGTACGCCGGAATGTCATGCGTCAAGGGCCCTCCCGGAACGCAGGCGGCCCAGGAACCGGACCCGGATCCGCACCGGTCCCCGAAACGGAACCCGAAAGGCAAATCCACCGTCTTAGTCTTTTTACGGGGAGCGTCGCGTCGAACATCCCTGGCACCTTAGCCCCGCCGGTGGAATCCCGTAAATCCCGCCCGGCCGCGCCCCCGTGCCGCGCACAACCCTCCACAGCTCCTTCACCCGACCCGGGCAAAACGCCGCAAAATATGGGCGGGAGATTACACCGGTGCGCCCCGGACGAGCGGGCGCAACTCCGGCCCGGCGGAATTCCCGTCGCGGTGCCGCCTCCGGGTGCGGGTCAGTCGATGACGCCTTCGACACCGCGTGCGCGGACCGCCCGTACGCTCGCGCGGGCGCCCACGTCCCAGGCGTAGATCTCCAGGCGCCGGCCGTGCGGCCCGCGCAGCCGGTGCACGGCCCGGGCCCAGCGCGAACTCACCTCGGACATCCGGGGGTTGATCTGGTCGGCGAAGCGCGCGTACCGCCGCAGCCGGCTCACCGGGGGCCGCCCCAGGATGCCCGTGCGCACCCGCGGCATCAGCGTGTGGACGCGTTTGACGCACCGGACGCAGAAACTCTGGATCACCAGCCGGCCGCGCAGGTGCGCGCGGTCCAGCCAGCCGTGGGCCCTGAGTTCCCGGAGGGTCTGCGCCTCGATCCCGGGGTAGTCCTCGGGCGCCTTGAGCTCCAGCAGGAGGCCCTGGTGGTTGCGGTCCAGCCGGCGCAGGTAGTCGGCGAGGGTGGGGACGCGCGCGCCGGCGAACCGCGCGCCGAACCACCTCCCGGCGTCCAGCCGCGCGATCTCCGCCGCGGTGAAGTCCCGCACCCGCCAGGGCGCCCGGTGCGGGAACACCTTCGCGGCGTCGGTGGTGCGGTTCAGGGTGGTGTCGTGCAGCACCACCAGGCGGCCGTCCTTGGTGCGCTGGACGTCGTTCTCCACCCAGACCAGTCCGCGGCGGTGTGCGGCGTCGACCGCGGCGAGTGTGTTCTCCGGCGCGTACCGGGAGGCACCCCGGTGGGCGATCACGAAGGGGGTCCGGTGGTCCGCCCGTATGCTGACGACCGTCCCGCCCCGGGTGGCCAGTTCCGTCCGTCCGCCGGGGCCGGACGCCAGGGCCGACGAGGCCACCGCCGCCGTCACCAGGAACGCGCACGCGCCCGCCGCGGCCCGCGGCGACCGCCGGATCCGCGCGGAGCTGCGAAGCATGCGCCAGCCTCCAGGTCGCTCGGCCGCAGACGCCGTCTGCGTCGGGTACGCCCCCTGGGGCGCCCCGGCCGCCCTGCCTTCCGACCCTGCCCCCCTCCGGGCGCCGCCGCCAGGCGAGCGCCGCCCCCGCGGCACACGGAACTGCCCCCGGCCCGCCGGTTCCGGCAGGTCAGGGGCAGTGCGCGGCGGGTCCCGCGGGCCCGTGGGGCGTTACTCCTCCAGGACCGCGGCCGCCGCGTAGTCGAGGATCGACATCGCCCAGCCCTGGAGGTCCTGATCGGCGTCGGCCGCGGCCTGGGCCCAGCGCCGCCGCCGGTCGCGTGAGACGTTCACCTGGATCCGCATGCTGATCCCGTCGGTGTCCCGGGCGGCCGCCTCGTCCAGCGCGCCCTGCCGGGCCGCCTTGAGGCGGCTGCGCAGGAAATTGCGGGACCAGCCGAGCCGTTCGGCCCGGTCGAGCCAGTACTCCTGCTCGCTCTCGGGCAGGCTGGCGAGTTCGGCGTGGTGCTGGAAGCTCAGCGCCGACCGCCGGCGCAGCGGTGAAAAGCGCCGGGCCACCCAGGCGTAGTTGCGCAGCGTCTGGTAATCGAGCTGGGTTTCCTCCACGGCGCGCTGGTAGCGGTCCGGATAGGCGGACCGGCCGTAAATGAGCCAGTCCCCCAGCCACCAGGCGGACGAATCGGCGGCTACATAGAGCTGTTTACCAATCCTTTGCCAGTCATTAAGCGTTATGCCGGACGGCAATTCGAGCGTCGTGCGGCGCGCGGTAGCCTTCTCGGCAGCCTTGGAAAGCTTCCCCGCGGGCGTGGTGACCGCGGGCAGATCCGTACGGGGACGTGCCCGTACTTGCCATTCCCCCATGATGCATTGCCTCTGTCGTGCTAGGTCATTTGACGACTGATTGCAGGCAACTCTATCCAGCCACGGCCGGGCGGTGTCTATACCCTTTCTTTAACTTTGTCACTTCCCCCGAAAAAGGCCGTGGGCCTGCTTCTCCGCCGTTCTCGACGGATGCCTACTCAACGGTAGTCCTCCAGCTCCCCGGCGTCCTGCACCAACAGCGCAATCTGTACGCGGTTGTTGAGGCCGAGCTTGGTCAGGACGCTGGAGACATGCGTTTTGACCGTGGAGACGCCCAGGTAGAGCGCGGCACCGATCTCCGCGTTCGACTTCCCCTGGCCGACACCGAGCGCCACCGCGCGCTCGCGGTCGTTGAGCACCGCCAGCCGCTCCGCGGCCCGGCTGCGGCGGTGCGAGGTGTCCTGCGCGGACACCACCTGCCGGATCAGCCGCTGGGTGACCGCCGGGGAGAGCACCGGCTCGCCCCGGGCCACCCGCCGGATGGCCGCGACGATCTCCGGCGGCGGGGTGTCCTTGAGGGCGAACCCGGCGGCGCCGGCCCGCAGGGCGCGCAGGACGTACGCGTCGGCGTCGAAGGTCGTCAGGACCAGGATCTCCGGGGCGCCGTCCGCGGCCCGCAGCGCTTCGGTGGCCGCCAGCCCGTCCATCACCGGCATCCGGACGTCCATCAGGACCACGTGCGGGCGGTGCCGGCGGACCAGCTCGATCGCCTCGGCGCCGTCGCCGGCCTCGGCCACCACCCGCAGGTCGGGGGCGCCGCCCAGCATCACCGACAACCCCGCCCGGACCAGCGGATCGTCGTCGACGATCAGCACGTCGACCGTGGAGGACACCACCGTGGAGGACTCGGCTGAGGTCATGCGGTCAGCGTAACGGGTGCCCCTGACAGCCGGCTGGTACCGAAGTCGGCGGCCGGCAGTACTTTGGTCCGTCCCGGCCGCCGGGCGGCGGCACTTCGGTCGGCGCGGGGGGTACCGATGGCCGATCCGGCCACCGGTACCGCCCGCCTAGCGTGGCCGCATGGCAAAGCTGGTGCAGCTCCTCGGACTCTTCCTGGTCGTCGCCGGACTCAGCGGCACCGTCGACCAGTTGGCCACCCAGCCGTTCCTGGGTCCGGTGCTCAACTTCGTCAACCGCTACGTCATCCCGCACATCCCGCCGCTCCAGGGCTACGAGGTCATCTGCAATCTCTCGCTGTCCGTGCTGGGGGCGATCGTGGTGATCGTGGCTAATCGCGCGCAGGGCGCGGAGCGTTGACGGGGAACCAGGCTCTGCGGCTTCCCCAGCCACTGCGCGTACGCCAGAATCAGAGCGTCCAGGCGGAAGTGGTCGGGGGCCACCTCGCGCAGCAGGCCCGCGTCGGCCAGGGCGTGCAGGGCGCGCCGGCACTCCGGACGGTCCATCCCGCTCAACCCGGTGGCCAGGGGCAGCGTGACCACCCGCGCCTCCTGGAGGCCGAGCGCCATGAAGACGTGGGCGGCCTCGGGGGGAAGCGCGTCGTAGGACCAGCCGATGACGGTGCGCAGCGAGGACTCCCGGTCGCCGGGCAGCTCCAGGAAGTCCACCGGGTCGCCGTTCTCGAAGCAGGCGAGGGCGTCCTCGGGCGAGGGGGCGACCTTGATGCGGGTGGCGGCGATCCGCAGGGCCAGCGGCAGCCCGTCGCAGGCGGCCACCAGCCGCCGCACGGACGGGCGGTGGCGGGCGGTGAACGGCTCGCCGGCGATCCGGCCGAACAGCCGCAGGCCGTCCTCCTCGGCCATCCCGTCCAGGACGATCCGCCGCGCGCCGTCCCGGGCGATCAGGCCCGCCAGGCCGTTGCGGCTGGTGACCACCACCAGGCAGGACGGCGTGCCGGGGAGCAGCGCCCTGACCTGCTCGGCGCCGGCGGCGTTGTCCAGGACGATCAGCAGCCGGCGGTCGGCGACCAGGCTGCGGTAGGCGGCCCGGGCGTCGATGCTCTCCGGCGGCGGGGGCTGGCCCATGGCGGCCACCAGATGGCGGATGGCGGCCTCCGGTGCCTGCTGCTCCGGCGTGCCGGAGGCGCGCAGGTCGACGTGGAGCTGGCCGTCGGGATAGCGGTGGGCCATGGCGTGCGCGAAGCGGGTGGCCAGCGCGGTCTTGCCGACCCCCGGGCCGCCGGTGACCAGCAGCAGGGTGGGCTCGGCGGCGGACTCCTCCGCCAGCGCGGTCAGCTGCGCCAGCTCCGCGGTGCGGCCGGTGAACCCCGGGACGTCGCGGACGAGTTGGGCCAGTGCCTCGGGCCGGCCGCCGCTGCCGGCGGGCGCCGCGGGGCCCGGCCGCCGCGCCGGGCGGGGCGCTGACGCGGGCGCCGGCTCCCCGCGCAGCACCTGCTCGTAGAGCTGCTGGAGGTGGCTGCCCGGCTCCATGCCCTGCTCCTCGACGAGCCGTTCGCGCAGGGAGTGGTACTCCCGGACGGCGTCGGCGTGCCAGCCGAGATCGACGTAGCAGCGCATGAGGAGGTAGCGCAGACGCTCCCGCAGCGGGTGGTGGTGGACCAGGGCGGAGAGCTCGCCGACCAGGGCGACCGGGCGGCCGAGGTCGAGCAGCATCTCGGCGCAGTCCTCCAGCGCCAGCAGGCGGGCCTCGGCCAGCCGGGCGCGCTCGGTGTGCACGAAGGGGCCGATGGCGCCCCCGTACGGGGTCCCGCGCCACAGCCCCAGTCCCGCTTCCAGTTCGCGGACCGCCCGGGGTGCCGCGCCCTCGGCCCGCAGCTGGCGGGCGGTGGTCAGGGCGGTGGCGAACTGCTGGATGTCCACGCCCTCGGGCGCGACGCGCAGCATGTAGCCGGAGCGGTCCGAGACCAGTAACTCCGCGTGGTCGGCGCGGTGTTCCGGCCGCAGGGAGTTCCGCAGCCGGGAGACGTAGGTGTAGACGCTGTTGACGGCGGTCGGCGGGGCGTTGTCCCCCCAGATCGCCTGGACCAGTTCGTCGCGGCTGACGATGCGGTTCGCGTGGGCGGCGAGCACAGCGAAGATCGTCCGCTGGGTCGGTGACCCCAGTTCGAGTTGGCGTCCTTCCCGTATCGCCAGAACGGGACCGAGAAGTGTTGCGGTCAGAGAGGCAGGCATTCGTTTCCCCCTCCTACTCCCCTCCGGCGTGATCATAGCCCAGCAATAGAACACGCTCCGGTGCACGCCCTTATCTACCGCCACGACTGCGCACAAGACGTGCGAACGGTGCAGGTCGGAGGGGGTGCGGACCGTCCCGCGGGTCGGTGGCGGCGTCCCGCCGGCGGGACGGATACGCGCCCTCCGGTCCTCGCCCGGCCCGTACCCGCCGGACTCCAACCTGGGCGTTTGGAGGGCGTCCAGATCCCATCAAGGAGATACCGCCGCTCCCGGTGTTCTATTGACGAAATGCCACGCAGCGAGAGGCGGTGAGGGGAGTGCTCGATGGTGCTCTGCGTAAATCGGTGAACCCGGTCGTCGCGGCCGGGGGAAGCAGCTCACAAACCGGTCCGTCGGCGTCACCGGGCCAGGCATTGCGCGGGAGAACCGCTCTCTGTATCCCCCGGGGGATGTCCATCGATGCCTGGCGCAGTCTGGGCCGGCAGATCCAGGAGATTTCCAGCTCTTCCGCCTGGTGGCTCGGCGACTGGCTGCTCTACGGTCAGGCGGAATTCCCCAACCGCTATAAGCACGCCATCGCGCAGACCTCGCTCGACTACCAGACCCTGCGGAACTACGCCTGGGTCGCCCGGCGGTTCGCGCCGGGCGAGCGGCACGAGGGCCTGAGTTTCCAGCACCACGCCGAGGTTGCGGGGCTGCCGGCGGAGGAGCGGGGCCAGTGGCTGGCCCGGGCCGCGGAGCACCGCTGGTCGCGGAACGAACTGCGGCGGCAGGTCCGGGCCCGCAAGGAAATCGCCGGTGCGGCCGAACGCGCGGTGCAGTTGAAAATGAAACCGGATGACGGTCAGCGCGAACTCTGGCAGGCCGCCGCACTGCGCACCGGGAAAGACCTGCTGACCTGGATCACCACGGTGCTGGACGACGCGGCGAAATCCGCTCCGGCCATCAGCGGCTGATACCGCGTTTATTCCGTTACGCATCATCGCGTTTCGGGAGAAAGACGGTGCACGATAGCGGCATGACTGGAGAAGAGGTGCCGCCATTGGCACTTTCGGCCGGCCACCGTCAATCCCCGATACGCCCGCCCCGCCACCGCGTGGAACGCCGTGCGGTGTGGTGGTGGACGATCCGGGTCGCCCTGTCGCTGGTCGTCTCGGTCGGTGCCCTGGGGCTCACCTACTGGCTGTGGGACGGGGGCCGGACCTGGGTCGGTCCGGTCCTCCTCGCCACCGCGGCCGGCCATCTGGTGACCGGGGCGGTCATGCCGACCGTGCGCTACCGCGTCCACCGCTGGGAGTGCACCGATCTCGCCGTCTACGAGCTCAAGGGCTGGCTGGTGCGGGAGTGGCGGATCATCCCGATCTCCCGCATCCAGAGCGTCGACGTGGCGCGCGGCCCCGTCCAGCAGTTGCTGGGGCTGGCCACCCTGCGGGTGGTCACCGCCGCGCACGAGGGCCACGTCAAGATCGTCGGTCTCGACGCGGACGTGGTGGCGCGGGCCGCCGCCGAGCTGACCGCGCTCACCCAGGCCACCCCGGGGGACGCGACGTGACGACGGTGGACGTCCCGGAGCACACCGCCCCGGCACCGGAGCCGCCCGGTGACGAGGTGCCCTGGCAGCGGCTGAACGGCCGGCTGATCTGGGTCAATCTGGCGCGGCTGGTGCTCTCCACGCTGCCGACCGTGCTCTCGATGGTCTTCTTCGGCACCGGGCGGCACCTGTCGGACCTGTGGCCGGCGATGGTCGCGACCGGTATCGGCATGGTCATCAGCGCCTCCGACGTGCTGCGCTGGCTGCGCACGCGCTACCGCATCACCGACGAGCTGGTGGAGATCCGGACCGGCCGCATCCTGCGGGTCTACCGCCAGGTCCCGCGCGAGCGGATCCGCACCGTCGACCACAAGGCCAAGCTGCGGCACCGGCTCGCCGGGCTGCGCGTGGTGGTCATCAGCTCCGGCCGGTCCCGGGCCGCGCTGCGGCTCGACGCGGTCTCCAAGGACCGGGCCGAGGCGCTGCGCCGCGAGCTGATGCGCTCGGCGGTGCAGGACGGGGCCGGGGCCGCGGAGCAGGAGGGCGCCGGGCAGGACACCGTGCTCGCCCGGGCGCGCTGGTTCTGGATCTTCTACAACGTCATCAACATCTGGGGCATGCTCATCGGCGGGCTGCTGCTGTGGAGCCTGGACGGGCTGCTGGACCTGGTCAACCTCGACCTCATCGGCCCGCTGGACCGCCTGATCGACCGGCTCGCGCCCAGCCGCCCGGTCGCCTGGGCGCTGTGGGCCGCGGTGGTCGCCTTCCTCGGTCTCTGCGCGCTGACCAGCGGTTTCGTCAAGGACAACTGGAACTTCCAGCTGGTCCGCCGGGTCAAGGAGGACGGCACCGCGCTGGTCACCCGGCAGGGCCTGCTGTCGACCCGGGAGGTGCACCGCGACGACCGGCGACTGCGCGGTATCCACCTCAGCCAGCCGCTGTTCTGGCGCTGGATCGGGCTCACCGAGACCTCGGTGATCTCCACCGGCCTGGCGAGCTGGTCGCTCACCAGCGAGCCGGCCAGCGTCATCCTGCCGCGCGGACCGGCCGGCGAGGCCCGGCGGGTGGCGGGCCTGATCCTCCCCGGGCCGGTGCGGCCGCTGGAGGAGCCGCTGCGCCGCCACCCGCGCGCGGCGCTGTACCGGCGGCTGCTGTGGGCGGCGGTGTTCTGCGCCGCGGTCTGCGGCCTGCTGGCCTGGCTGGGCGCCACCGGCGTGGTCCCCGGGTGGCTGTGGAAGGTCCCGCTGTGGGGCGCGCCGCTGCCGGTCCTGCTGGCGGTGGTCGCCTACCGGACGCTGGGGCACACCTTCGCCGGGCGGTACCTCGTCATGCGGCGCGGGGTGTCCCGGCGGGAGACGGTGGCGCTCCAGCGGGAGGCGGTGCTGGGGCTGAAGGTGCGCCAGACGCTGGTGCAGCGGTGGCTGGGGCTGGTGAGCCTGGGCGTGCCCACCGCCGCCGGGATGCGCTACTACCACGCCCCCGATATGACGGCGGACCAGTTCGTGACGTTCGCCGGCGAGGCCGCCCCCGAGCTGCTCGCGGAGATTCTCCGGCCCGCCGCGGAGCGGAATTCCGCCGGGCCCGGGGAGTAAATGCGCACCGACAACTCCCGAACCGCCCGGCGGATACGGAAAGATGCGGGACGGCGCTGAAGCCCCGGACATATATCGATGTGTGCCGCGGGAAAGCCCAGGGTTTCCCGGCCGCCCCGTATCGTCGACACCGGATATTTTGGAGTACGCACCAGATGTGGGAAATCAAGCTGGCGGACGGCTTTTCCGTGAGCGCGCTCGGCCTTGGCTGTAGTTCCATGTCGTATGGCTACGAGACCGGTCCGCGGGATGATCAGGAATCCATCCGGGTCATCCACCGGGCACTGGATCTCGGCGTCAATCTCTTCGACACCGCCGACGTCTACGGTCCGTTCACCAACGAGGAGTTGATCGGCCGCGCCCTGGAACACCGGCGGGCCGAGGCGGTCGTGGCGACCAAGTGCGGGATGGTCGCCCGGCCCGACGGCCGGTTCATGCGCGACGGCCGTCCCGAGCACCTGCGGCGGGCCTGCGACGCCTCCCTGCGCCGGCTGCGCACCGACACCATCGACCTGTACCAGCTGCACCGGGTGGACCCCGCCGTGCCGCTCGCCGAGACCTGGGGCGCGCTCGGCGAACTGGTCACCGCCGGCAAGGTCCGCGCCCTGGGCATCTCGCACGCCACCTGCGCCGAACTCGACGAGGTCCACGCCATCTTCCCGCTCACCACGGTGCAGTACGAGCTGTCGGTGTGGGCGCCGCAGAGCAAGCGGGAGATCCTGCCCTGGTGCCGGCGCAACGGCGTCGGCTTCCTCGCCTTCGCCCCCATCGGGCGCGGCTTCCTCTCCGGCCGGGTCTCCCCCGACCGGCTGGGCGCGGGCGACTCCCGGGTCCGCGACCCGCGGTTCGGCGCCGAGGCGATGCGCGCCAACGAGGCGATCCTCGACGGGCTGCGCGCGATCGCCGCCCGGCACGGCGCCGCCACGCCCTCCCAGGTGGCCATCGCCTGGGCGCTCGCGCAGGGCCCGGACGTCGTCCCGATCCCCGGCACCCGGCACCTGCACTGGCTGGAGGAGAACGTGGCCGCGGCCGGGCTGCGGCTGACCGAGGAGGACCTGCACCAGCTCGACACGCTGCCGGCGGCGGTCGGCGAGATGCACTGGGACCGGCTGCGCCAGGAGCGTACGGGCCGCGCGGACGCCCCGGACGCCGCCGGCCACCACCCGTCCGCGTGAACGGCACTTCCCGGAAGGATGGGACGACCACCGTGCTCTTCCCGCACACCACGTCGCGCCGGCTGGCATTCCGCCCGGCGTCCACCGCGCACCACGCGGACCTGATACGCACCATGCTGCGGACCGGAATCGAGAACGTCAGCCCCACCGGCCGCGCGGGCAATCGCGACCTGTCCAAGTGCGATGCGGCTTTTCTCGTCACCCGCCGCGGCAGCGGAGATCTGCTGGGTTTCAGCACGCTGCACGGACTGGACGCCGCCGGACACATCAAGTCCGGTGTTTATCTGGATCCCGAACGCGCCCGGCTCGGCGTGGGATCCGAGGCGATTTACCTGACGATCAACTATGCCTTCGCGATGTTCCCCATCGATAGGGTGATCGCGCAGACCACCGAAGCGACGTTCGGTTCGGTCGGCCTCAATTCCCAGGACGGCTCCGCCACCGCGGTTCTGCGCGACTATCTCTATTTCCGCGGACGCCACTGGGACCTGCACACCTACCAGCTCGACCGCGCCGAATGGGAGCAGCACGTCGACGGCGACCTCGACGACGTCCTGGGGCCGGGGCGCAGCTGGCGCACCGATCCGAACCGCCCGCAGGCCGCCGCCTGACCCCGGGCGCCCGCCCGTCACACCCCCTGGCGCCCGCCGCGGCAGGGGCGCCGCAGCCGCCACCCACCGCAACAGGAATTGAGGAGAACCAGTGCCAGGTCAGGGAACGGGACCGCTGATCACCGTCCTCGGGGCCTCGGGCCTGCTCGGCACGGCCGTCAGCAGGGAGCTGGCGGGCCGGCCGGTCCGCCTCCGGCTCGTCGGCCGCCGCCCGGTGACCGTGCCGCCGCACCCCGTCGCGCGGATCGAGGAGCGCCGGGTCGACCTCACCCGGCCCGGGGCGGTCGCCGAGGCGATCGCCGGTGCCGATGTGGTGATCCACCTCGTCGCGCACATCTCCGGCTCGGGCACCTGGCGGGTGGCCGACGGCGACACCCTGGCCGAGCGGGTCAACCTCGGCCTGGTGCACGACGTGATCGAGGCGGTCCGGGCCGCCCGCCCGGCACGCCCGCCGGCCCTGCTGTTCTCCGGCTCGCTCTCCCAGACCGCCCGGGTGCCCGCCGCGCTGGCCGCCGGCGGTGTCCAGCCGGACGCGCTGCTGACCGCCTACGACCGGCACAAGCTGGCCGCCGAGCGGGCCATCGCCGACGCCACCGACGAGGGCCTGGTGCGCGGCAGCACGCTGCGCCTGTCCACCCTCTACAGCCTCGGCACCGACCCCGCCGACCTGGACCGCGGGGTGGTGGCGTCCATGACCCGGCGCGCCGTCGAGGGGCAGCCGCTCACCGTCTGGCACGGCGGCACCGCCAAGCGCGACCTGCTCGGCATCGACGACGCGGCCCGGGCCTTCACCGCGGCGCTGGACGCGCTCGACGCGGTCGCCGGGCGGGCCTGGGAGATCGGCACCGGCGAACAGACCAGCGTGGCCGAGCTGTTCGCGGGGATCGCGCAGGCGGTGTCCCGGCAGACCGGCCGCCCGCCGGTGCCCGTGGTGGACACCGCGCCCGCCGAGTACGCCATGCCCACCGACCAGCTCGACTTCGTCCTGCGCTCCGCCGCGTTCCGGGACGTGACCGGCTGGGCGCCGCGCGTACCGCTCCACGAGGGGCTGGACCGGATCGCCGCCGCCGTCGCGCGGCAGCACCGCACCCCCGCCTGACCGACTCCGAGGGACACGATGCGAATACTGTTCACCACCACCCCGGACAAGAGCCTGTTCCAGCAGATGGTGCCGCTGGCGTGGGCGCTGCGCACGGCCGGCCACGAGGTCCGCGTCGCCGCCCCGCCGAAGTTCGCCTCCGTCATCACCCAGGCCGGGCTCACCGCCGTACCCGTCGGCAGCGACCGCCCGATCTGGCGGCTGCCGCAGCTCGACCCGGAGCGGATGGAGGCCGAGCGCAAGGGCCTGCCCGCCCCGTACAGCGCCGCCGAGCAGGCGCCGGAGGACCTCGACTGGGCCACGCTCAAGGCCGGTTACGAGCAGGTCGTCGGCCACTGGCACAAGACCGACAACTTCCCGATGACCGCCGACCTGGTGGAGTTCGCCCGCCACTGGCGCCCCGACCTGGTCATCTGGGAGCCGCTCAGCTACGTCGGCGCGATCGCCGCCAAGGCCACCGGCGCCGCGCACGCCCGGCTGCTGTGGAGCATCGACGTCCTGGGCCAGACCCGCAGCCACTTCCTGCGGCTGAAGGCCGAGCAGCCGCCCGCGGAGCAGAGCGACCCGCTCGCCGAGTGGCTCGGCGGCTACGCCCGCAAGTACGGCGGCGAGTACACCGAGGACCTGGCCACCGGCCACTTCTCGCTCGACCAGTTCCCGCCCTCGATGCGGATGGCCGCGGAGGGCATCCGCTACGTCCCGATGCGGTACGTGCCCTACGGCGGGCCCGCGGTGGTTCCGACGTGGCTGCGGGAGGAGCCCGCCAGGCCGCGCGTGGCGCTGACCCTGGGCATCGCCGCGACCAGCCGCTTCGCCGGCCACGTCGCCGACGTCGGGGACATCCTGGAGGCGCTGGACGGCCTGGACATCGAGGTGGTCGCCACGCTCGCCGAGTCCGAGCAGCGCAAGCTCCGGCGCGTCCCGGACAACGCCCGGGTGGTCTCGTACGTCCCGCTGCACGCCCTGCTGCCCACGTGCAGCGCGGTGATCAACCACGCCGGCCCGGGCACCTTCCTGACCACCACCCTCAACCCGGTCCCGCAGGTCGCCGTGCCCTGGGACTTCGACGAACCGGAGCTGGCCCGGCGGGCCGCCGCCACGGGCGCGGTGCTGACCCTGCGCGCCGACCGGGCCACCGGCGAGGCGGTGCGGGAGAGCCTGCTGCGGGTGCTGAACGAACCGGCGTTCGCGAAGGCCGCCGCGGACCTGCGGGACCAGTTCCGCGCGCTGCCCACGCCCAACGAGCTGGTGCCCGAACTGGAGCGGCTGACCGAGGAGTACCGCTCCCCCGCCCGACGATCCGCGTGAGGAGGCCCCGCACCATGCGCGTCCTGTTCGCCACCAACCCGCACAAGAGCATCTTCCAGTACATGGCCCCGCTGGCCTGGGCGCTGCGCACCGCCGGCCACGAGGTCCGCTTCGCCAGCCAGCCCGACTTCGCCCCGGTCATCACCCAGGCCGGGCTGACCGCCGTCCCCGTGGGCCGCGACCACGCCAAGCTGTGGGCGGCCCGCGCGCCCAAGTCCGGCTTCGAGGCGGGCCGGGCGGGCATCGAGGAGCCCTACGACGCCTTCACCGACCCGGAGAAGGACACCTGGGAGTACCTGGCGCCCGGGCTGGCCCGCGCGGTGGCCGACCGCCACCGCCAGACCGCCTTCCCGATGATCGCCGGACTGGTGGAGTTCGCCCGGCAGTGGCGGCCCGACCTGGTGATCTGGGACCCGCTGACCTTCGCCGCGCCGATCGCGGCCACCGCCGCCGGCGCCGCGCACGCCCGGCTGCTCTTCGGCATCGACGTGCACGGCGGGGTCCGGCAGCAGTTCCTGCGTCTGGCGGCGCAGCGGCCGCCCGGCGAGCGCACCGACCCGTTCGCCGACTGGCTGGGCGGCTACGCCCGCTCGTACGGCCGGGAGTTCACCGAGTCGATGGTCACCGGGCACTTCACCATCGACCAGTTCCCCCGCAGCCTCCAGATCGAGGCGCCCGGACTCACCTACCTGCGGACCCAGTTCATCCCCTACGGCGGGCCCGCCACCGTCCCGAAGTGGCTGTGGCAGCGGCCCGAGAAGCCGCGGGTCGCGCTCACCATGGGGCTGAGCGCCACCGACGTCTACGACGGCTACACCGTGCGCACCCAGGACCTCCTCGACGCGCTGGCCGACCTGGACATCGAACTGGTCGCCACCATCGCCGACAGCGAGAAGGCCAAGCTCCGGCACGTCCCGGACAACGCCCGCCTGGTGCCCTACGTCCCGCTGCACCACCTCGCCCCCACCTGCTCCGCCTTCATCCACCACGCCGGCGCCGCCAGCCTCGCCACGGTCGCCCGCCACCCCGTGCCGCACCTGGCCCTGCACTACCACTACGACCAGCCGATCCTGGCCCGGAAGCTCACCGAGCACGGCGCGGGACTGGACCTGCACACCAGCCAGGCCACCGGCCAGGCCGTCCGCGACGCGGTGCAGCGCCTGCTGAAGGAACCGCACTTCACCGAGCGCGCGGCCGCCCTGCGCGACGAGACCCTCGCCCTGCCCACCCCCAACCAGCTCGTCCCACAGCTGGAAGAGCTCACCGCCCGCTACCGCACCACCCCCGCCTGAACCCCTGGAAGGCAGCCCCATGCGAGTCCTGTTCACCGCCTATCCGGAGCGCACGCACTTCCTCCTCATGGCCCCGCTGGCGTGGGCGCTGCGCACCGCCGGCCACGAGGTCCGGTTCGCCAGCCAGCCGAAGTTCACCGGGGAGATCACCCAGGCCGGGCTGACCGCCGTCCCCGTCGGCCGGGACCGCGACCTGTGGCAGATCCTCTCCCGGGACCCCGCCTGGCTGGGCCAGTCCGACAAGGGCGGGATGCCGCTGCCGTACGACGTGGCCGACCTCCCGGACGAGGAGATCACCTGGGAGTACCTCCGCGACGGCTACGCGGCGCAGGTCGACCGCTGGCACAAGACCAGCAACGTGCCGATGGTCGCCGACCTGGTGGAGTTCGCCCGGAACTGGCAGCCGGACCTGGTCGTCTGGGAGCCGCTCACCTACGCCGGCGCGATCGCCGCCGAGGCCGTCGGCGCCGCCCACGTCCGGCTGCTGTTCGGCATCGACATGTACGGCGTGGCCCGCGAGCACTTCCTGCGGCTGGCCGCGCAGCAGCCCGAGGGCGCGCGCACCGACCCCATGGCCGAGTGGCTGGGCGGCTACGCCCGCAAGTACGGCTTCGCGTTCGGCGAGCAGCTGATCACCGGGCAGGCCACCGTCGACCTGGTCCCGGAGTGCCTCCAGCGCCGCGCCGGCGGCCTGGACTACCTCCCGCTGCGGTACGTGCCCTACGGCGGCCCGGCCGTCGTCCCGGCGTGGCTGCGCCGCCCGCCGGCGAAGCCGCGGGTCGCGCTCACCCTGGGCCTGAGCACCACCGGGCACGGCGGGGAGTACGCGGTGGGCGTGCAGGACGTGCTGGACTCGCTCGGCGACCTGGAGATCGAGGTGGTCGCCACCATCGCCGAGGCCGAGCAGCGCAAGCTGGCCCGGATCCCGGACAACACCACGGTGGCGTCCTTCCTGCCGCTGGACGCGCTCGCCGCGACCTGCGACGCGGTGATCCACCACGCCGGTTTCGGCACCCTGGCCACCACCGCGCTGCGCGGTCTGCCGCAGCTGACCCTGCCCTGGGACAACGACGGCCCGGCGCTGGCCGACGGCGTCGCGCGGGCCGGCGCGGGCCTGGTCCTCAACCCCAAGGAGGCCACCGGCGCGGACGTCCGGGACAGCCTGCTCAAGCTGCTGTCCGACCCGGGGATCCGCCAGGGCGCGGCCGGGCTGCGGGACCGGATGCTCGACCAGCCCGCGCCCAACGCCATGGTGGCCACGCTGGAGCGGTTCGCCGCCGAGCGGCGGCGCCCGGCCGGCGCGGTGAGCGGGGGCTGACCGATGCGCGTGCTGTTCGTCGCCAACCCCGAGAAGGCCCATGTGCTGCCCATGCTGCCGCTGGCGTGGGCGCTGCGCACCGCGGGCCACGAGGTGCGGGTCGCCGCCACCCCGTGGTTCACCGACGTGATCACCCAGGCCGGGCTGACCGCCGTGCCGGTCGGCCGCGACTACGACCTGTGGGAGCTGCTGCGCCGCCAGATGCACACGCTCCCGGACTGGTCCTACCGCCCGGAGTACGGTCTGCCCGCGCCCTACGACGTGGCGCAGGACCCGTCCCGGGCCGACTGGGACCACCTCGTCAAGGGGTACGAGGAGATCGTCCGCCTGTGGCACAAGCCGGCCAGTTTCCCGCTCATCGCGGACCTGGTGCGGTTCGCCCGCCAGTGGGGGCCGGACCTGGTGCTGTGGGAGCCGCTGGCGATGGCGGCGCCGATCGCCGCCGAGGCGGTGGGCGCCGCGCACGGCCGGCTGCTGTGGAGCGCGGACGCCTTCGGCGTCACCCGCGCCCACTTCCTGCGGCTGCGGGACGCACAGCCGGAGGGCGCCCGCACCGACCCGCTCGCCGACTGGCTCGGCGGCTACGCCCGGATGCACGGCGGCGAGTTCACCGAGTCCATGGTCACCGGGCACTTCACCGTCGACCAGCTCCCGGCGTCACTGCGGCTGCCGGGCGGCCCGCCGGTCCTGCCGATGCGGTTCGTCCCCTACGGCGGCCCCGCGGTGCTGCCGAAGTGGCTGTGGACCCCGCCCGAGCGGCCCCGGGTGGCGCTGACCATGGGCGTCAGCTCCACCGATCACGGCGCCGGGTACGAGATCGACGTCCAGGACGTGCTGGACGCGCTGGACGACCTCGACATCGAGGTGGTCGCCACCGTCGCCGAGGCCGAGCAGCGCAAGCTCGCCCGGGTGCCGGCCAACGCCCGCCTGGTGCCGTACGTGCCGCTGCACGCCCTGGCGCCGACCTGCGACCTGGCCATCCACCACGCCGGTTTCGGCACGTTCCTGACGATGGCCCAGCACCCGGTGCCGCAGCTGCTGCTGCCGTGGGACTTCGACGGGCCGGTGCTCGGCCGCCGCGCCGCGGAGCAGGGCGGCTCACTGACGATCGGGGCCGAGCGGGCGACCGTCCCGGCGGTCCGCGAGGCGGTGCTGCGGCTGCTCGGTGAGCCCGGCTTCCGGGAGCGGGCGGCGGCGCTCGGCGACGAGCTGCGCGCCCTGCCGAGCCCCAACGCGCTCGTCCCGCGGCTCGAGGAACTCACCGCCGCCCACCGCGTCGCCGGCTGAGGCCGGCCGGAAGGAAGACCACCATGCGCGTCCTGTTCACCGCCGCTCCCGGCACCAGCATCTTCCTGTCGATGGTGCCGCTGGCCTGGGCACTGCGGACCGCGGGCCACGAGGTCCGCTTCGCCAGCCAGCCGCGGTTCGCCGACGAGATCACCCGGGCCGGGCTCACCGCCGTCCCCGTGGGCCGCAACTACACCCTCTCCCGGGTCATGGAGTGGGCCGGCATCGACCCGTTCGAAGGGGTGCGGGCCGACCTGCCGCCCCCGTGGGACGTCGTCAACGACCCGGCGGGCGCGACCTTCGCGCACCTGCTGAAGGGCTGCGCCGCCCAGGTCGAGGACATCGACAAACCGGAGAACTTCCCGCTCGTCGCCGGACTGGTCGACTTCGCCCGCGCGTGGCGGCCCGACCTGGTGATCTGGGAGCCCTTCACCTACGCCGGCGCCATCGCGGCCAAGGCCAGCGGCGCCGCGCACGCCCGTCTGCTGTGGGGGCTGGACGTCTTCGGGGCGACCCGCGAGCACTTCCTGCGCCTCAAGGCCGAGCAGCCGGCCCACGCGCGGCCCGACCCGCTCGCCGAGTGGCTCGGCGGCTACGCCCGCAAGTACGGCGGGGAGTTCACCGAGGACATGACCACCGGGCACTTCACCATCGACCAGTTCCCCGGCTGCCTCCAGCTCGAAGCGGGCCACCTCGAGTACGTGCGCATGCAGTACGTGGCCTACAACGGCCCGGCGAGTGTGCCGAAGTGGCTGTGGGCGACGCCCGCGCGGCCCAGGGTGGCCCTGACGATGGGCCTGACCGCCACCGACCTCTTCGACGGCTACACCATCAACACCCAGGACGTACTGGACTCCCTCGCCGACCTCGACATCGAGGTGGTCGCCACCATCGCCGACGAGGAGAAGGCCAAGCTCCGGCGGATCCCGGACAACGCCCGGCTGCTGCCGTTCGTCCCGCTGCACGCCCTCGCGCCGACCTGCTCGGTGGTCATCCACCACGCCGGGCCCGGCACCATCGGCACCGTCGCCCGCCACGGCGTGCCCCAGCTGTCGGTCCCGTACAGCTTCGACGAACCGATCCTGGCCCGCCGGCTCACCGAGCGGGGCGCCGGGCTCGAACTGCCGCACGGCAAGGCCACCGGGCAGGCGGTCCGCGAGCACGTGCTGCGGCTGCTGAACGAGCCGGAGTTCCGCGCCGGAGCGGCCGCGCTGCGCGACGAGATGCTGGCCCTGCCCACCCCCAACGCCCTCGTCCCGCGGCTCGAGGAACTCACCGCCCGGCACCGCCCCGCCGCCTGACCCGGAGTCGACCGAACCCATGCGCGTACTGTTCACCTGCTATCCCGAGCGCACCCACTTCCTGCTCATGGCCCCGCTCGCCTGGGCGCTGCGCACCGCCGGCCACGACGTCCGGGTGGCCTGCCAGCCGAAGATGACCGAGGCCATCACCCAGGCCGGGCTCACCGCCGTCCCCGTGGGCAGCGACCGCGACCTGTGGCAGGTCGCCGGGCGGCTCACCGGCGCGGGCGCCCGGCTGGCACCGGGCCTGGCCGAGCCCTACGACGCGGTGGAGCGCGCGCCCGAGGACCTCACCCTGGACTGGATGCGCGAGGCGTACCGGGTCCGGATCGCGGCCGCGCACAAGATGACCAACGCGCCGCTGGCCGGCGCGCTGGTCGAGTACGCCCGGCAGTGGCGCCCCGACCTCGTCATCTGGGAGCCGCTGACGTTCGCCGGCGGAATCGCGGCCGAGGCCGTCGGCGCCGCGCACGCCCGGATGCTGATCGGCGCCGATGTCTACGGCATCGCCCGCCACCACTTCCTGCGGCTGCACGCCGAGCACGGCGGCGCCGGGGACGATCCGCTCGCCGCGTGGCTGGGCGGCTACGCCCGGCGGTACGGCGGGGAGTTCCGGGAGGAGCTGGTCACCGGGCAGTTCAGCATCGACCTGCTGCCGCCGCCGCTCCAGGTGCACGCGCCCGGCCACGACTACCGGTCGGTGCGCTTCACCCCGTACGGCGGCCCGGCGGTGGTGCCGCGCTGGCTGTGGCAGGCCCCCGAGCGGCCCCGGGTGGCGCTGACCATGGGGCTGACGGTGGCCGATCACGGCTTGGCCTACCCCGTCGACCTCCAGGACGTCCTCGACGCCGTCGCCGACCTGGACATCGAACTGGTGGCGACCGTCAAGGACGAGGCGCGGCAGCGGCTCGCGCGGATCCCGGACAACGCCCGGCTGGTGCCGTACGTGCCGATGCAGGCGCTGCTGCCGACCTGCGCGGCGGTCATCCACCACGCCGGGGTGGGCACGCTGACCACCGCCGCCTTCTACAGGGTGCCGCAGCTCGCCGTGCCGTGGGACGTGGACCAGCCGCTGCTGTCGGCGCGGCTGGCCGCGCAGGGCGCGGGACTGACCACGCACTCCACCGAGGCCACCGGGCAGATCATCCGCGACAGCCTCCTCCGGCTGCTGTCGGAGGACCGCTTCCGGGACGCCGCGGACCGGCTGCGGGCCGAGACGCTCGCCGTGCCGGACGCCAACGCCCTGGTCGCGGAGCTGGAGCAGCGGGCGGCCGCCGGGGTCCGCTGACGCGGTGCGGCGGCCGTCCCGCGGCCGCCCGTCAGCGGCTCACCGAGCGCCAGTACTGCCGCTTGTCCGCGTCGCGGACGACGATCCCGAGCCTGCGGAGTTCGTCGCGCAGCTCCCGGGGCTCGTCGCCGCCCGGCTTCCGCAGCGTCTCGGCGCGGGCCTTGAGCACCGCGTGCGCCTGCGCCGGCAGCTCGGGGCTGTCCGGGACCCAGAGCCGGAACTCCTCCTTGTGCGGGTCCTCGTCGGCCCAGGCGTAGCCGTGCGCGGTGAACGCCTCGGCGAGCCGGGCCGGCTTGTGGTCGCACTCCTCCCGGGCCAGCTCCTCGGTCTTCCGGCCGAGCAGCACGAGCTCCTTGCCGTCGCGGAAGGCCAGCGTGATCTCCTCGCCCGGGATCTCCCGGGTCTCGCCCTTGCGGCCGAGCACGACCCGGCGTGCGGAGACCTCCACCTTCAGCTCGTGCAGGGCGATCAGCCAGCCGGCGACGACGCCGGCCACCGCGCCGAGCGCGACCAGCCCGATGGTCAGCCCCGGCCGGGGGATCGAGGTCAGCAGCTTGGCCGGCCCCTGGAGGGGCGCCCAGGGCAGCGTCACGAGCCAGTTCGCCACCACCTCGGCCAGCCAGCCCAGGCCCGCCCCGAGCAGTCCGAGCACGACGCAGACCAGCACCTGGCCCGAGACCGGTTCGGCGAGCACCGTGGTCTCGTCCGCCTTGGGGTTCCGCTCTTTCTGCACGCCAGATCACTCCCACCATTCGAACGGGTACACCGGCTCCCGGCGCCCGTGGACATCGACAACTCGGCTATGTGCGGGGCCGCTCCGCGGCCGGCCACGGCAGCTCCGCGGTGACCTCCCACCCGCCGTCCCCGCCGGGCCCGTGGCTGAGGCGGCCGCCGGCCAGCGCGACCCGCTCGGCGAGGCCCGCCAGGCCCTGGCCGGGGGGCGCCGCGGGCGCCGCCGCCGGACCCGGCCGGTGCCGGGGCGCAGGACCGTTGGCCACCTCGACGCGCAGGCCCGCGCCCTCCTCCCCGGTCACCCGGACGTCGACCGGGGCGCCCTCCGCGTGCTTGCGGACGTTGGTGAGCGCCTCCTGGACGACGCGGTAGACCGTCCGGCCGGCCAGTTCCGGGACCGCTTCGGGGATCTCCGTGGCCAGTCGTACCCGCATTCCCGCCGCGCACGACTCGGCGACGAGCCGGTGCAGGTCGGCCAGCGTGGGCTGGGGCAGCCCGGCGGCCGGCGCCCGCAGCACGGTCAGCACCTCGCGCAGGTCCTGGAGCGCCTGGTGGGCGCTCTCCCGGATCACCCCGGCGGCCCGCGCGATGTCCTCGCTGGGGGCGTCGGGGCGGTACTCCAGCGCTCCGGCGTGCAGGCTCAGCAGCGACAGCCGGTGGCCGAGCACGTCGTGCATCTCCCGGGCCACCTCCTCCCGGGCCCGCAGCTGGGCCCGCTCGGCGCGCAACTCGGCCTCGGCGGCGACCCGTTCGAGCAGCTGGCGGCGGTGGCGGACGAACAGGCCCCAGCCGACCGCGGTGCCCTGGGCGAGGGCGCCGAAGAGGAAGTAGAACAGCCAGTCCGGCAGCACCGCGGCGGGCCGGACCACGGCGTCCGAGACCACCGTCACCAGGCTCACCGCGTAGACGGCCGCGGTGGTGCGCGGCGGGCGGTGGACGGCGACCGAGAACAGCGCCACGAGCATGGCGCCGGAGGCCATCTCGAACGGCACCGACAGCGCGATCAGCGCGAGCGCGACCGCCACCGGCCGGCGCCGCCGCAGCCACAGCAGCACACAGCCGCCGACCGCGGCTATCTGCTCGACGTGGAACCAGTCCAGGCCGCCGAGGTCGAATCCGGCCCGGCCGCGGCTTTTCGCGCTGAACACGCCGTAGGCCACGGCGAGAAGAAAGAAGACGGTGTCCACGGTCCAGTCCCGGGGACTCCGCCGTACGGGCGCGGGAGCGGTCACGTTGACGGGCACGGCCGGGACTTTACCGGCCCGATCCCTTCCCGCGGCCTGGACGGACGGTGGACGATACCTTGGTCGGACGGTTGGAGACTTTCGTCTCGAACGGCGCCGCTGGGACAGCATCGTGCACGTCCGGCCCTGTCTCGCCGGCGGGACGGAGAATTCTCTCCGGTTTTCCCGCGGCCCGGATTGTGTTTTCCCTTCCCCGCCACCGACGCGGCCTCATCTGTCAGGCCGGCGCCCTTTCTGCGAGAGAAGACCGAGTTGACGAAAGCGTCAGGTACGAATATGGACGCGCCGAACGGTGTCGCTCCCATGACCGGTGCGGAATACCTGGAATCCCTCCGGGACGGGCGCGAGGTCTACATCCACGGTGAGCGGGTCGAGGACGTCACCGCGCACCCCGCGTTCCGCAACAGCTCGCGCTCGCTCGCGCAGCTCTACGACGTGCTGCACGCACCGGAGTCCCGCGGGGTGCTGAGCGTGCCCACGGACACCGGCAACGGCGGCTTCACCCACCCCTTCTTCAAGACCGCCCGCAGTGCGGAGGACCTCATCAGCGCGCGCGAGGCGATCGTCGCCTGGCAGCGCCTGGTGTACGGCTGGATGGGCCGCACCCCGGACTACAAGGCCGCGTTCTTCGGGACGCTGGAGGCGAACGCCGACTTCTACGGCCCGTTCCGCGACAACGCGCTGCGCTGGTACCGCGAGGCGCAGGAGCGGGTGCTGTACTTCAACCACGCGATCGTCCACCCGCCGGTGGACCGCGACCGCCCGGCCGACCGGACCGCCGACGTCTGCGTGCACGTCGAGGAGGAGACCGACGCCGGGCTGGTGGTCTCCGGCGCGAAGGTCGTGGCGACGTCCTCGGCGCTCACCAACGCCAACCTCATCGCGCACATGGGCCTGCCGCTGCGCGACAAGCGGTTCGGCGCGATGTTCACCGTGCCGATGAACGCCCCGGGCCTCAAGCTCTTCTGCCGCACCTCCTACGAGATGCACGCCGCGCTGCTCGGCAGCCCCTTCGACTACCCGCTGTCGAGCCGGCTGGACGAGAACGACTCGATCATGGTCCTCGACCGGGTGCTGGTCCCCTGGGACAACGTCTTCATGTACGACGCGGTGTCGGCCAACGCCTTCGCCACCCGCTCGGGCTTCCTGGAGCGCTTCACCTTCCACGGCTGCACCCGCCTGGCGGTCAAGCTGGACTTCATCGCCGGCTGCCTGCTGAAGGCCGTCGAGGTGACCGGCACCTCCGGCTTCCGGGGCGTGCAGGCGCAGATCGGCGAGGTGCTCAACTGGCGCGACATGTTCTGGGGCATGTCCGACGCGATGGCGAAGTCGCCGACCCCGTGGCACAACGGCGCGGTCCAGCCCAACCTCAACTACGGCCTGGCGTACCGCACGTTCATGGGCATCGGCTACCCGCGCATCCGGGAGATCATCCAGCAGACCGTCGGCAGCGGCCTGATCTACCTCAACTCCCACTCCAGCGACTGGAAGAACCCCGAGATACGCCCCTACCTGGACCGCTATCTGCGCGGCTCGCGCGGGGTCGAGGCGGTGGACCGGGTCAAGCTGCTGAAGCTGCTGTGGGACGCGGTCGGCACCGAGTTCGCCGGCCGGCACGAGCTGTACGAGCGCAACTACGGCGGCGACCACGAGGGCATCCGCGTGCAGACCCTGCTCAGCTACCAGGCGCGGGGCCAGGCCGACACCCTGAAGGGGTTCGCCGACCAGTGCATGGCGGAGTACGACCTCGACGGCTGGACCCGGCCGGACCTGTTCGGCCCGGAGGACCTGCCGCGCCTGGCCACCGGGGGCTGACGCGGTGGCCGCGCAACCCCTCGAAGGCATCCTCGCCGCGGTCGGGGACACCCCGCTGGTCGAACTGTCCCGGCTCGCCGGCGCGTTCGGCTACCCGTTCCGGGTCTTCGCCAAGGTCGAGCGCTTCAACCCCGGCGGCAGCATCAAGGACCGCTCGGCGCTCAGCATGCTCCGCGAGGCGATCCGCACCGGCGAGGTGGTGCCCGGCCGGACCACGGTGATCGAGTCCAGCTCGGGCAACCTCGCCATCGGCATCGCCCAGATCTGCTGCTACTACGGCCTGCGGTTCATCTGCGTGGTGGACGCCCGCACCACCGAGCAGAACCGCGCCATCCTGCGCGCCTACCGCGCCGAGGTCGAGGTGGTCACCGAGCCCGATCCGGCGTCCGGCGAGTACCTGCCGCAGCGGCTGCGCCGGGTGGCGGAGCTGGCCGCGGCCCTCCCGGACTCCTACGTGCCCGGCCAGTACGGCAACCCGTTCAACCCCCGGGCGCACCTGGAGACCATGCGGGAGATCGACCAGGCGCTGGACGGCGCGGTGGACTACCTCTTCTGCGCGGCCGGCACCACCGGGACGCTGAACGGCTGCGCCGCGTACGTGCGCGGGCGCGGGCTGCCGACGACGGTGGTCGCGGTGGACGCGGTGGGCAGCCGGATCTTCGGCTCCCCGGTGGTGTGCCCGCGGCTCATCCCCGGGCACGGCGCCGCCGTCGTACCGGCCCTCTTCGACCCCACGGCCGCCGACCGCGTGGTGCACGTCAGCGACCTGGAGGCGGTGGTCGGCTGCCGCCGGCTGGTGCGGCACGAGGCCATCCTCGCCGGGGGCTCCTCCGGTGCGCTGGTCGCCGCGCTGGAGCAGGCCGCGCCGGACATCCCGCCGGGGGCGTCCTGCGTGCTGGTCCTGCCGGACGGCGGCGACCGCTACCTCGACACCATCTACTCCGACGCCTGGGTGCGTCACCACTTCGGCGAGGTCTCGCACCTGTGGGCGAAACCGGCCTCGCCCGACCCGAAGGAGACCGTCTCTTGCTGATCATCCGCCATGACGAGGTCCGGGAGCTGCTCCGGGGCCAGGAGCAGCGGGTGCTCTCGCTGGTGGCCGACGCCTACCGGCTGCACGACGAGGGCCGCACCGCCCTGCCGCACTCGGTGTTCCTGCGCTTCCCGGACCGCGCCCGGGACCGGATCATCGGCCTGCCCGCCTACGTGGGGGGCGAGGACGCGGTCGCCGGGATGAAGTGGATCGCCAGCTTCCCCGGGAACGTCGCCGAGGGCCGGGCGCGCGCCAGCGCCGCCATGCTGCTCAACTCCATGGCCGACGGCACCCCGCAGGCGCTGATCGAGGCATCGCTGATCTCGGCCCAGCGCACCGCGGCCTCCGCCGCGCTGGCCGCCGCCCAGCTCGCCCCGGACCCGGCGCCGCAGGGCATCGCCCTGATCGGCACCGGCCCGATCAACCACGAGGTGCTGCGGTTCGCCAAGGCCCAGCTGCCGTCGCTGCGCGAGGCCGTGGTCTTCGACCTGGACCGGGCGAGGGCCGCGGCCTTCGCCGACCGGGCCGGCGAGCTGGCCCCCGACGTCACCTTCACCGTCGCCGATCAGGTGGAGCAGGCGCTCGGCAGCCAGCCGCTGGTCTCCCTGGCGACCTCCGCCGTGGAGCCCCACCTGGACCTCGCCGCCTGCCCGGCCGGGGCGACGGTGCTGCACGTCTCGCTGCGCGATCTGACGGTGGAGGCGGTCCTCGGCGCGCAGAACGTCGTCGACGACGCCGACCACGTCTGCCGCGAGCGCACCACCCTGCACCTCGCCGAACTGGCCACCGGCGGGCGGGAGTTCATCGCCGCCTCGCTGGGGGCGCTGCTGCGCGGCACGTCCGCGTTCCGCCGGGACCCGGCGCGCACCGCGGTCTTCTCCCCCTTCGGCCTGGGCATCCTGGACCTGGCGCTGGCCCGCTGGGTGCGCGACGAGGCCGGCGCGCGCGGTACGGGCGTCCGCGTCGAGGGCTTCCTGCCGTAGGGGGCCCCGCCGCTCCGCGCCCACAACGCCGGCTGCCGTGCTCTCCCGAGGAATATCGGGAGGGCACGGCAGTCGGCGTTGTGCGGCCCGGCCGGGAGCGGCGGGGCCCGGATCGGCGGGCGCTCAGATCTCCACCAGCAGCGCGTTCCGCCGGATGTCCTCGATCAGTGCGGCCTGCCGCAGCGATCCCTCCTGCTGCTCGGCCACGTCCTGGCCGCCGAGCACCGCCTCCACGAAGGTGTCGATGACGTTGGCGAACTGGTGGTCGGCGGGGAGCACGAACTGCTCGCTGTGGTCCTGCCGCTCGACCCGCATCACCGGCTGGTAGGTCTCCGGCGGGGTGAAGGCGCGGTCCAGCACGATGCGGCCGGTGCTGCCGTAGAGGCTGTAGGTGTTGCGGTAGGAGTGCTCCATGCCGAACGTCAGCCGGGCCGGGATGCCCGTGGGCGTGTAGAGCAGCACGCTGCCGGACATCACCACGCCCCGCTGCCGGTCGTGCCGGAACACCGCGCCGGCCACCTTCAGCTCGCTGCCCAGGAAGAACTGCGCGGCCCGTACCGGGTAGCCGCCGAAGTCCAGGAACGCGCCGCCGCCGACGTCGCGCTGGTAGCGGATGTCGCCCACCGGCTTCGGCGGGATGGTGAACGCGCTGGAGAATCCCCGGAGTTCCCCGATGGCGTCCCCGGCCAGCGCCTTGTGCACCGCGGTGTGCTGCGAGTGGTAGAGGAACATGTAGTTCTCCAGCAGCACCAGGCCCCGCTCCCGGGCCCGGGCGACCAGCTCGCGGGTGTCCTCGTAGCCGGCCGTCAGCGGCTTCTCGACCAGGACGTGCTTGCCCGCGTCCAGCGCCCGGGAGACCCATTCGGCGTGCAGCAGGCCGGGCAGCGGGATGTAGACGGCGTCGACGTCGGCGCGGTCGAGCAGGGCGCCGTAGCCTTCGAGCGGCACCCCGCCGAACCGGTCGGTGAACCGCGTCGCGGACCGCTCGTCCCGGCTGGCGATCGCCGTGACCTGCACGGCGGCGTTGCCCTCCATGGCCGGGAGCGTCCGCCGCCAGGCGATATCCGCACACCCCATGATCCCGATGCGCAGTCGGTCGCTCGTGCTATTGAACATGTGGGAGAACTCCGCTCAGCGTGGGAAGCAGGGGTGAGAAGAAGAGGGGAGCGGTCGCCTGTGCCGCGGCGGCGTCAGGCGTCGGCCGAGCGCTTTCCCAGCGCCGCGTAGTGGGCCAGGCACTCCTCATAGGTGGGAAGCAGTCCTTGGGACACCGCTTCGGCCAGGGTGGGCGCCGAGGCGTCCTTCTCCGACATGACCGGCGGTTCCGTGAGCCCCCAGGGGATGCCGATGTCCGGGTCCAGGGGGTTGACTTCGATCATCGTGCCGGGGACGTACGCCTCCGAGCACAGGTAGTTCATGCAGGCGTTGTCGGTGAGGGTCAGGAAGGCGTGGCCGATGCCGTCCGCCAGGTACACCGCGGTGCCGGACTCCTCGTCCTGCGGTGTCAGGTCGTACATCCCGAAGGTGGGCGAGCCCACCCGCAGGTCCACCGCGACGTCCAGCACCGCGCCGCGCACACAGGTGACGAGCTTGGCCTGGCCGGGCGGGAGGAAGGTGCTGTGGATCCCGCGCATGGTGTTCCGGCGGCTGACGGAGTAGTTCGCCTGCCCGACGGTGAACGGATAGCCGATGATCTCCGTGAGCGTCTCGGCGCGGAACGCCTCGAAGAACGAACCGCGCAGGTCCGGGATCTTGTTGGGGACGATGCGATACGCCCCCTTGATTGTCATTTCGGTCACTCGTGCCGCATCAAACATGGCCCACCAGTCTCGTCAGCTCGCAGTCGGTCGCACGCATACGGATCACCCGCCGGGCCCGCTCAGCAGAGGCTGAGCAGGCAGGTCAGCAGGGAGCGGGCCTCGATGTTGAGGTAGTGGCCGTGGCGCAGCAGGTCGGTCAGCTGCCGGGCCGTCATCCAGCACAGGTGCGGCTCCACGTCCAGCGGGAAGTCCTCGCCCACCTCGATGATCTGATAGCGCGTCAGGGCGTGGTGGAAGCGGCCGCCCTCCTCCGAGAGCACCTGGTCGTAGCGGGTGGTGCCGCCGCCCGGCGCCAGCGCGGCGCGCAGCACGTCCTCCTGGACGGCGTCCGGGCCCTGCCCGGGGTGCAGATGCACCGTCGGCGCCATCTCCACCTGGTCCATCAGGCCGTACTCCGGCCGGGCCCGCACCAGCAGGTGGAGCACCCCGCCGATGGTGCGGGCGAGGAACACCGCCCGGCCCTCACCGCGCGGGTGGAGCAGCGGCTGCGTCCAGCGGGTGACCTCCCGGGTGCCGGCCGCCACCCGCACCGCGATGATGCGGAAGTTCTCCGCCCCCTCGTCGGTGATCTCCCAGTCGTCGCGCTTCCAGCCGGCGACCCCGGCCAGCGGCACCAGCCGGGCGGTCCAGTCGCACCGGGTCTTCGCCTCGGTGAACCAGCTCAGGATCCCGCCCGCGGTGTCCGGCACGTACCGGCTCTCCGCCGCGCCCTGGTACTGGTACGAGCGCACCAGCGCGTCCCGGAACGCGTCGCCGGTCGGCGCCACGGCCTCGTCCGGGAGCATGAACGGCATGCACGACAGGACCGTGCGGGCGTCCATGTTGACGAGGTTGTCCACCGCCATCAGCGCGCGGATCTGGTCGATGGTGAGCCAGCAGAAATCCTCGTGCAGCGGCACGTCACCGGTCGCCAGCACCACCATGTTGCGGTTGCGCTTGCGCCAGAACCAGGCGCCCTGCTCGGACTGGAGCACGTCCACCAGCACCTGGCCGCGCTGCGGACCGGTGAAGTGCTCCAGATAGCGGGTGCCGGCGCCCCGGTGCACCTTCATGTAGTTGCTGCGGGTCGCCTGCACGGTGGGCGAGAGCTGGATGGTGTTGGAGTTCCCCGGCTCCATCTTGGCCTGCATCAGGCAGTGCAGGACGCCGTCGAACTCCTTGACCAGGATGCCGAGGATGCCGATCTCCGGCTGGTTGATCACCGGCTGGGACCAGATCTCCGCGCCGCCGCTGCCGCCGGCGCGGACCTGGAGCCCCTCGACGGTGAAGAACCGCCCGCTGGTGTGGCCGAGATTGCCGGTCCCCGGGTCGAAACCCCAGGAATCCAGGTCGGCGAAGGGGATGCGCTCCACCGAGAATCCGCCCGCCCGGCGGCGCTCGGCCCACCAGGCGTGGAACTCGGCGGTGGACATGAGGCTCACCTCGGTCAGAGCCTTCCCATGACGTCGAACACCGCGTCGATGACCCGCTCCTGCTCCGCGTCGGACAGCGACGGGTACATCGGCAGCGAGAAGATCTCGTCGGCGACCTTGGTGGTGACCGGCAGCGCGTCCTTCCCGTAGCCGAGGTAGGCGAAGCCGGCCTGGGTGTGCACCGGCCACGGGTAGCTGATGTTCAGCGCGATGCCGTGGGCCTTGAGGCCCTCCATGAGCTGCTCCCGGCGCGGGTGGCGGACCACGTAGACGTAGTAGACGTGGTCGTTGCCCGGCGCGGTCCGCGGGGTGATCAGGTCGGTGCCCTTGAACGCGTCCGCGTAGCGGTCGGCGATCGCCCGGCGGCGGGCGATGTACGTGTCGAGGCGGGTCAGCTTGCGGCGCAGGATCTCGGCCTGCACCTCGTCCAGGCGGGCGTTGTGACCGGGCGTCTCGACGACGTAGTAGCGGTCCTCCATGCCGTAGAAGCGCAGCCGGCGCAGCCGGGCGTCCACCGCCGGGTCGTCGGTCACCGTGGCGCCGGCGTCGCCGTACGCGCCGAGCACCTTGGTCGGGTAGAAGGAGAACGCCGCGGCGTCGCCCATGGTGCCGGCGAGGCTGCCGTGGTGGCGGGCGCCGTGCGCCTGCGCGCAGTCCTCCAGGACGGCCAGGCCGTGCTGGGCGGCCAGCTCCTTGAGCGGCGCCATGTCCACGCACTGCCCGTACAGGTGCACCGGCAGCAGGCAGCGGGTGCGCGGCGTGATGGCGGCGGCGACCTGGTCGACCTCCATCAGGTACGTCTCGGGGTGGATGTCGACGAACACCGGGGTCGCGCCGACGGCGTTGATCGCCACGACGGTGGGCGCCGCGGTGTTGGAGACCGTGATCACCTCGTCACCGGGGCCGATGCCCAGGGCGCGCAGGCCCAGGACGATGGCGTTCGTTCCGTTGTCGACACCGACGCAGTGCGCGAGGCCGTGGTAGTCGGCGAACTCCCGCTCGAAGCCTTTGACGCTCTTCCCCAGCACCAGCTGCCCGGAGCTGAACACCGTGTCCACCGCGTCGAGAATGTCCGCGCGTTCCTTGTCGTACTCCGGCAAGTAACCCCACACATGCTGGGTCATCGCGGCACGTCACCTCCAACAGGGTTGCCGTCAGGATTGAAGAGTTGGCCGTGGGGAAGCGGACCGCCGCCCGGCCGTTTCAGACGATCTGCTTGAGCAGAGCCACACCGTGCGCGTTCCAGTCGTCACGGTGGATGGCGAAGATGTGGACGTCCCACAACCTGCCGTGGAAATACGTGTGGTCGGGAAGGACCGCCTCGGCGCGCACCATGGCGGAGTGGTCCGGTCCGAAACCGAGGGCGCCGGCGTCCGGCGACGTCCGGTGAATGTACACCTTGCGGACCCGCCACATCGCGAAGGCGAAGTTGGCGGTCAGCGCGTGCACCTCGCCGGCGAGTTCGGCGTTCTCCGGGCCGGCCAGGTGCACCTCGATCCGGACGTGCCCGGCGGGCGTGGGATCGGAGACGGTGCCGAGCCCGACGACCTCGCCGGTGTCCTTCCGGTGCACCAGGAAGCACGCCGAGAGCCCCGCCCCGAAATTCTTGGTGTAGGTGTCCAGCACGGGGAGTCCGGCGGTCCCCAGCCGGAAGAGGATCTGGTATGCCTCGGGGGCGTCCTCGGGGCCGGCCGGGCGCAGGGCGACCCGCCGGGTCTCGGTGTGCGGAAACAACATGGGCCTTCTGCCTCTTTCACCATGGATGAACCGGCCCGCCGGCCCGTCGTGAATCCCTTGATTTTCCGTACCGATTTCTATACCGCCGAGAATGCGGGCGGCAATGCGGCGGCCGGCGATATTCCGGCCGGTCCGGCGGTCGGTCAAGGCGCGGGAATCACCGGACGGTAGGCAGGCCCGCGGCCGGCGGTCAAGCGCTGACCAGGAAAGACGCGGCGGCTGTCTCGCCGGCGGGACGGCCCGCGCACAAGCCGGTGGTGATTCATTGACCCGCGCGCGCGGCCCGGACTACGTTCGGGCCGATAGCCGCAGGACTTTCATTCCGTTTCGGCACATGCCTGCCCGACGGCGGAAGAATTCAACCGCGCGAGCGGTCAAGGAGCGTAGGCGAAAATTATGTTGGACAACGCAACTGCCACGGACAGCGGCGCACCGGCCTTCATCGACGAATTCACCGAGGTCATTCGCCAGACGGCCGCCACGATTTGCGCCGAGCAGCCCGACGTCCCCGAGCCCGAGGAGCTGCGCGACCTGGACTCGTTCTCCATGGTCCAGGTCCTGCTCGACCTGGAGAACGAGCTGGAGATGAAGGTGCTGGAGGAGCTGGAGGGCTTCGAGGGCCGCACGTTCCGGGAGATCGCCGAGCACATCGCCGGCATCGCCGAACGCAACGGCACCACCGCCGAGTTCGAGGCCCGGGTCCGGCGCATCGTCGAGAGCTGACCGGCCCGCCCGTCCCGCCCGCACCCGACCCTGGGATCCCGCATGGACGACCACAGCAGCGACCACACCTACCGCGTGGTCCGCAATGACGAGGAACAGTACTCGATCTGGTGGGCCGACCGGCCGCTGCCGGACGGCTGGTACGCCGAGGGCACCGAAGGCAGCCGCGAGGAGTGCCTGCACCACATCGACACGGTGTGGACCGACATGCGGCCGCTGAGCCTGCGCCGCCGGATGGAGCGGTCCGCCGCCGGCTGACCGGCCCCCAAGGGCGCCGCCCTTCCCCGCCCGCACGGGGCGATGCCGTCGAAGGAGCATCTGTGAACGACTGGACGCCGTCGGCCGTTTCGACCCCCGGGTGGCCGTCCGGGCACCCCGGCGCACCGGGCGCGGCGGGCGACGAGCCGCTGCTGCCCGACCTGATCGCCGCTCGGGCCGCGGCCGCCCCCGGCGCGCCCGCGGTCGACAGCCTCCCCGCCGGGCGGCCCGGCCTCACCTACGGCGACCTGGACCGGCGGGCCAACCGCCTCGCGCACCGGCTGCGGGCCCTGGGCACCGGCCCGGGCAGCCTGGTCGGGGTGGCCCTGCGCCGCGGCCCCGGCCTGGTCGTCGCCCTGCTGGCGGTGTGGCGGGCCGGCGCCGCCTACGTCCCGATGGACCCGGACCACCCGGCCGACCGCCTCGCCTGGACGCTGGCCGACACCCGCGCCCCGCTGGTGCTGACCGAGGCCGGCGCCCGCGCCGCGCTGCCGGACCCGGACCGCACGGGCACCCGCCTGCTGCTCCTGGACGAGCACGGCGGCACCCCGGACGAGGCCCCCGCGGCCTTCCCGGACACCGCACCGCCGCTCCCCGGCGGCCCGGCCGAGGCCGCCCGCCGGGCGGCCTACGTGCTCTACACCTCCGGCTCCACCGGCCGCCCCAAGGGCGTGGTGGTGCCGCACGGCGGCATCGCCAACCGCGTGCGCTGGCTGGTGACCCGGCACGGCCTCGGCCCCGCCGACCGGGTCCTCCAGAAGACCACGATCGGCTTCGACGCCGCCGGTCTCGAACTCTTCGCGCCGCTGGTGGGCGGCGGCACGGTGGTACTCGCCCCGCACGGCGCGGAGCGGGATCCGGCCGCGCTGCTCGACGCGGTGGCCGCCGGACGGGCCACCGTCCTGCAAGGCGTGCCCTCGGTGCTGCGCGCGCTGGCGGACGCGCCGGGCTGGGAGCGCTGCGGCGCCCTGCGGCTGCTGTTCAGCGCCGGCGAGCCGCTGCACGCCGAGCTGTGCCACCGGCTGCTCGCCCGCGCCCCGCAGGTGGAGATCTGGAACACCTACGGCCCCACCGAGTGCTCGGTGGACATCACCGAGCACCGCTTCGACCCCGCGCAGACCACCGGCCCGGTGCCCATCGGCCGCCCCCTGGGCGGCCTGCGCGCCCTGGTGCTGGACCCGCACGGCCACCCGGTGCCGGACGGCGGCACCGGCGAGCTGCACGCCGGCGGCGCCGGGGTCGCCACCGGGTACCTCGGCCGGCCCGGCCTGACCGCCGAGCGGTTCGTCCCGGACCCCGAGGGCCCGCCCGGCGCCCGGCTGTACCGCACCGGCGACCGCGTGCGCCGGAACGCCGACGGCACCCTGGACTACCTCGGCCGCCTCGACCAGCAGCTCAAGGTCAACGGCGTACGGATCGAGCCCGGTGAGGTGGAGGCCGCGCTGGCCGGCCACCCGCGGGTGGCCGGCGTCGTCGTCGGCACCGCCCCGGACCGGTCCGGCGGGCAGCGGCTGGTGGCCTGGGTGCAGCCGCGCGGCGCCGCGCCCGCCCCGGCGGAGCTGCGCGCGTTCGCCCGCCGCACCCTGCCGGACCCGATGGTCCCGGCCGTCTTCGTCCCGGTCGCCGCCTTCCCCCGCACCGCCAGCGGCAAGACCGACCGGTCCGCGCTGCCCGAGCCGGGGCCCGGGGCCGGCGGGGCGGGGCACGTCCCGCCGCGCACGGCCGCCGAGCGCGCCGTGGCCCGGGCCTGGGCCGAGACCCTGGAGCTGCCCGCCGACGCGATCGGCGCGCACGACGACTTCTTCCGGAGCGGCGGCTCCTCGCTGCACCTGGGCCAGCTCGCCGGCCGGCTCTCGGCCGCCGCGGGCCGCCGGGTCGAGCTGCGCGCCCTGTTCTCCGCGCTCACCGTCGCCGAGCAGGCCGCGCTCCTGGACGGCTCCCCGGAGCTGCCGGCGGCGGACGCGGACGCCGGCCAGGACCCCGTCGTGCCCGTCCCCCGGGACGGCGGGCTGCCGCTGTCCAACGGGCAGCGCGGCCTGTGGCTGCTGGAGCAGATGCGCCCCGGCAGCCCCGAGTGGGCCGACCTGGTGTGGATCCGGCTCCCCGCGCAGTGGACCGAGGCCACCGTGCGCACCGCCCTGGTGCGGCTGGCCGACCGCCACGAGATCCTGCGCACCCGCTACGAGGTGCGCGGCACCGACCCCGTGCAGCTCGTCGACGCCCCCGGCGCCCCGGTGGAGCTGCGCACCGCCGAGGCCGCGGATCCCGCCGCGGTGCGTGACCTGGCCCGCGCGGAGCTGGGCCGCGGCTTCGACCTGGCCCGCGGCCCGGTCTGGCGCGGCCTGCTGCTGCGCACCGCCGACGGCGGCCAGGTCCTGCTGCTGGGCATCCACCACATCGCCTGCGACGGCTGGTCCTCGGTGCTGCTGGAGCGCGATCTGCTGGCCCTGGGCCGGGCGGTGCACTCCGGCGGCCGGCCCGCGCTGCCCGAGGTCGCGGTGCAGTACGCGGACCACGCCGTCTGGCAGCGCCGCCGCGCCGCGGCCGGCGACGCCGCGGCGGAGCGCCATCTCGCCTACTGGCGCGCGCAGTTGGGCGGCGCCACGCCCCTGGAGCTGCCCGCCGACCGCCCCCGCCCGGCCGACCGCGACGGCCGCGGCGCGCTGCACACCTTCACGGTGCCCGCCGCGCTGACCGCACGGCTCACCGCCCTGGGCCGGGAGGCCGGCGCCACCCTCCACCAGACGCTGCTGACCGCCTTCGCCGCCCTCCTGGCCCGGCTCACCGGCCGCACCGACCTCACCCTGGGCATGCCGGTCGCCGGCCGGCACCGCCCCGAGGTCGCGCAGACCGCCGGCTACTTCCTCAACACCCTCGTCCTGCGCTGCCGTCCGGACGGCGCGGACACCGTCACCGGCGCCGTCGCCGCGGTGCGGGACACCGTGCTGGACGCGCTGGCCCACCAGGACCTGCCGTTCGACCGGCTGGTCCGCGCGCTCCAGCCGGAGCGCGACCCCTCGCGCACGCCGCTGTACCAGGTGATGTTCGACTTCCACGAGGAGGGCCGCACCGGTACCGCGCTGCGCGGCACGGACCTGGAGGCGTTCCGCGCCGCCTGGCAGTCCGCCCGCACCGACCTGACGTTCGTGGTGCAGCGGCAGGCCGACGGCAGCCTGCTGGGCCTGGCCGAGTACGCCACCGCGCTGTTCGACCCGGCCACCGTCGAGCGGCTGGCCGCCTGCTGGGTGCGGCTGCTGGAGTCGTTCGCCGACGCCCCCGGGGGGCGGCTGGCCGATGCCGAGCTGCTGCCGGACGCCGAACGGGCCCGCCTGCTCGCGCTCGGCGCCGCCGCCCCGGCCGCCGCCGACGCCCCCGACGGCTGCGTGTCCGCCGCGTTCACCGCGGCCGCCGACCGCTCCCCGGAGGCCACCGCGCTGGTCTGCGGCGGCGAGCGGTGGAGCTACGCGCGGCTGCGGGCCCGCGCCGGCTGGTTCGCCAACCGGCTGCGCGCGCTGGGCGCCGGCCCGGAGACCGCGGTCGCCGTCCTGCTGCCGCGCTCCGGCGACCTGCTGGCCTGCCTGCTGGGCTGCTGGGAGGCGGGCGCCGCGTACGTACCGCTGGACCCGGGCTCGCCCGACGAGCGGCTGGCCCACATCCTGGCCGACTCCGGGGCCCGGGTGCTGGTCTCGGACGCGGCGGGCCGCGCCCGGCTGGGCGACCGCCACCGGGGCGCCTGGCTCACCACCGGCGAGGCACCCCACCCGGCCGCGGGCCCGGGGCCGGCCGCGCCGCCCGCGGCCGTCCGGCACGACCCGGCCCGGCTCGCGTACGTCATCTACACCTCCGGGTCCACCGGCCGCCCCAAGGGCGTGGGCGTCGAGCACCGGTCGCTGCTGCGGCTGCTGCACGCCTCCCGCGAGCACCTGGAGTTCGGCCCGGACAGCGCCTGGCTCGCGCTCGCCCCGGCCTCGTTCGACATCTCCTTCACCGAGCTGGTCATGCCGCTGCTGGCCGGCGGCACGGTGGTGCTCGCCCGCGACCACGAGACCGACGACTACCCGGCGCTGGTCGAGCTGATCGACCGGGCCGGCGTCACCCACCTCCAGGCCGTCCACCCGCAGTGGCGGATGCTCCGCGACAGCGGGCTCGGCGACCGCCCGCTGGTGGGGCAGACCGGCGGCGAGCCCTGCCCGCCGGAGCTGGCCCGCGAACTGGCCCGCGGCCTGAAGCGGTTCGTCAACGAGTACGGACCCACCGAGGCCACCATCGCCGCGACCCGCTGGACCGTCTCCGGCACCACCGCCGAACTCCCCATCGGGCGCCCCTACCCGCACGTCAGCGCCCACGTCCTGGACCCGCTGCTGCGCCCGGTGCCGCCGGGCACGCTCGGCGAACTGTGCCTGGGCGGCCGGGGCCTGTCCCGGGGCTACGCGGGCCGCCCGGCGCTCACCGCGGAGCGCTTCGTGCCCGATCCGTACGGGCCGCCCGGCGCCCGGCTGTACCGCACCGGCGACCTGGCCCGGATGCTGCCGGACGGCACCCTGGTCTTCGCCGGGCGCGCCGACGGCCAGGTGAAGATCCGCGGCCGGCGGGTGGAGACCGGCGAGGTGGCGGCGGTGCTGGCCGGCCACCCGGGGGTGGCCGAGGCGGTGGTCGTCGCCCACGGGAGCGGGGACGCGGCCCGGCTGGTCGGGTACTGCGTCCCGGCCGGCGGCGCGCTGCCGGACCGCGGCGCGCTGCTGGACCACTGCGCCCGGCACCTGCCCGGCTACATGCTGCCCACCCTCCTGGTGTCCCTGGACGCCCTGCCGCTGACCCGCCACAACAAGATCGACCTCGCCGCGCTGCCCGCCCCCGACCTGACCGCGGTGGCCGACGACGCCCCGTACACCGCGCCCGAGGGGCCGCTCCAGGAGGCCCTGGCCGGCATCTGGGCGGCGGTGCTGACCGGTCCGGACGGCCGCGCCCCCCGGATCGGCGCCCGGAACGACTTCTTCCGGCTGGGCGGCGACTCGATCCGCGCCGCCCGGGTCATCGCCCGGATCCAGGACGAGTACGACGTCGCCCTGCCGCTGCGCGCCCTCTTCGACCGGCCCACCGTCGCCGCGCTCGCCGAGGCCGTCGAGGACGCCGTACGCGCCGAGATCGCGTCACTGAGCGATGCCGAACTGGCCGCCGCACACAGGGAGTACGACCGATGACCGAACCCCCCGCCACCCCCGCGGACGCCCCCGCGGACGCCGCCTCGGCCGCGGCGCTGCGCGAGGAGCTGCTGCGCCGGCGCCTGTCCGGCGGCGCAGCCCGGGCCCGCCGAACGCTCCCCCGCGTGCCCCGCGGCGCGCCCCTCCCGCTCTCCGCCGGCCAGCGCCAGCTGTGGTTCCTGCACCAGCTCGACCCGGCCGCCCCGGAGTACCTCCTCCCGGTGGCGTACCGCCTGCGCGGCCCGCTGGACGCGGCCGCGCTGCGCCGGGCCGCCGACAGGCTCGCCGCCCGCCACGAGATCCTGCGCACCCGCTACGTCCTCGACGGCACCGAGCCCCGGCAGGTCATCGACGCGCCGGGGCCGGTGGACTTCGCCGAGGAGGCCCGCACGGACCTGTCCGGCCCGGCCCGGGACGCGGCGGCCCTGCGGTACGCCGAGGAGGCGGCGCTGGAGCCGTTCGACCTGGCCGAGCGGGCGCCGCTGCGGTTCCGCCTGGTCCGCTTCGCCGCCGACGACCACCTGCTGGTGCTCGTCCTGCACCACATCGCCTGCGACGCCGCCACCCGCCCGCTGCTGCTCACCGAGCTGTCCGCGCTCTACCGCGCGGAGTGCGGCGGCGGCGCCCCGGAGCCGGCGCCCGAGCCGGTCCAGTACGCCGACTACGCGGCCTGGCTCACCGAGCGCCAGGAGAGCCCCGAGGTGCGCGCCGAACTCGACTGGTGGCGCCGGGAGCTGGCCGGTCTGAGCACCCTGGACCTGCCCACCGACCGGCCGCGGCCCGCGGTCCGGTCCTGGCACGGCGCCCAGGAGCACTTCACCGTTCCGGCGCCGGTCGCCGGGCGGCTGCGGGACGTCGCCGCCGCGCACGGCGCCACCCCGTTCATGGTGCTGCTCACCGCCTTCCAGGTGCTGCTGGCCCGCTACACCGGCACCCCGGACGTGGCCGTCGGCACCGCCGTCTCGGCCCGGAACCGCCCCGAACTGGCCACCATGGCCGGTTATGCCTACAACAGCCTGGTGCTGCGCGCCCGCTGGGCGGACGAGCCGCCGTTCGCCAAGCTGCTGGAGCAGAACCGCGAGACGGTGCTGGCGGCCTTCGAGCGCCCGTCGGTGCCCTTCGACCGGCTGGCCGACGCGCTGGAGCCGGAGCGCGACCTGTCCACCACCCCGGTGTTCCAGGTGATGTTCGACCTGACCCGGGCGGACGCGGCCGAGCCGCTGGACCTGCCGGAGGTGGCGGCCGCGCCGGTCGAGCCGCCCGGCCGGATCTCCCGCTTCGACCTCACCGTCCACCTCCAGGAGCGGCCGGACGGGTCCTTCGCGGGCTCCCTGGAGTACGCCACCGCGCTGTTCGACCCCGCCACCGCCCGGCGCATCACCGGCCACTACACCCGCCTGCTGGCGGCCGCCGCCGAGGCCCCCGACACCCCGGTCGCCGAGCTGGACCTCTTCGACGACGCCGAGCGCGCCCTGCTGCTGGACGGCCCCGCCGAGCCGGTGGGCACCCGCACCCCGCTGGACCCGGCCGCCCTGCGCCCCGTCCACGAGGCCATCGCCCGCCGGGCCGCCGAGGCCCCGGAGGCGACCGCGGTCCTGCACGGCGGCCGCCGCACGACCTACGGCGAACTGGACGCGCTGGCCCACCGGATGGGCCACCGGCTGCGCGCCCTGGGCGCCGGCCCCGAGGACACCGTCGGCGTGCTGCTGGACCGCGGCCCGGAGATGGTGGCCACCCTGCTGGGCATCTGGCGCACCGGCGCCGCCTACGTCCCGCTCGACCCCGGCTACCCGGACGACCGGCTGGCGTTCATGCTCGCCGACACCGGCTCCCGGCTCGTGGTCACCGAGCGCCGCCACGCCGCGCGGCTGGCGGGCACCGGCGCCCGCCTCGTGGTGCTCGACGAGGACGCCGAGCGCCGGGCGCGCACGGACTGCCCGGCCACCCCGCTCGCCCCGCCGCCCGGCGGCTACGACCCCGACCACCTCGCCTACGTCATCTACACCTCCGGGTCCACCGGCCGCCCCAAGGGCGTGCTGATCACCCACCGGGGGCTCGCCAACTACCTGGGCTGGACCGCCGACGCGTACGCGAGCGCCGGCACCGGCGGTGCGCCGCTGTTCTCCTCGGTCGCCTTCGACCTCGGTGTGCCCGACCTGTTCACCCCGCTGATGACCGGCCAGCCGGTCCACCTGCTCGACCAGGACTTCGAGATCACGGACCTGGGCCGCCTGCTGATGCGGCACGCCCCGTACGCGTTCGTCAAGCTCACCCCCGGCCATCTGGACCTGCTCACCCAGCAGTTGACGGAGGAGGAGCGGACCGGCCTGGCCGGGCTGGTGATCGCGGCCGGCGACGCCTTCACCGGGCGGCTCGCCAACCGCTGGCTCGGCGCGGCGGAGGCCGGCGGCACCCGGCTCGCCGCCGAGTACGGCCCCACCGAGATCACCGTCGGCAACTCCGCCTACTTCATCGACGGCCGCGAGGACGCCGAGCTGATCTCCATCGGCCGCGCCCTGCCCAACACCACCATGCGCGTCCTGGACTCCCGGCTGCGCCCGGTGCCGCTGGGCAGCGTCGGCGAGGTGTACATCGGCGGGATCGGCCTGGCCCGCGGCTACGCCCACCGCGCCGGCCTGACCGCCGAGCGCTTCCTGCCCGATCCCTACGGGCCGCCCGGCGCCCGGCTGTACCGCACCGGCGACCTCGCCCGGGTCCTGCCGGACGGCAACCTCGACTTCGTCTCCCGCGCCGACCACCAGGTCAAACTGCGCGGCTACCGCATCGAGCCGGGCGAGATCGAGACGGTGCTGACCGCGGACGCCGCGGTCGCCGAGGCGGTCGCCCTGGTCCGGGAGGACGCGCCGGGCGACAAGCGGCTGGTCGCCTACCTCGTCCCGGCCGCCGGGGCGGACGCCGCGGCGCTCGCCCCGGCCCGGCTCCGCGGCCTGCTGGGCGCCCGCCTGCCCGAGTACATGGTCCCGTCCGCGTTCGTCACCCTCGACGCGCTGCCGCTGACCGCCAACGGCAAGCTCGACCGCACCGCGCTGCCCGCCCCGGACCGCGCCGCCACCGCGGTCGGCGAGCACGTCGCCCCGCGCGACGACGACGAGCGGGCGATGGCCGCCGTCTGGTCCGAGGTGCTGGGCCTGACCCGGGTCGGCGTGCACGACAACTTCTTCGACCTGGGCGGCGATTCGCTGCGCGCGGTCGCGCTGGCCGGCGCGCTGCGCGAGGCCGGCCTGGCGGTGGCGGTGCGCGACCTCTTCGAGCACCGCACCGTGGCCCGGCTGTGCCGGGCGGTCAAGCAGGGGGCGGTGGCCGGTGAGCCGGGCTTCCGGCCGGTCGCGCCGTTCGCGCTGGTGGACGCCGCGGACCGGGCCGCGCTGCCGGCCGACGCCGTCGACGCCTATCCGCTCTCCCGCACCCAGGCCGGGATGTTCGTCGAGATGTACCGCGACGGCGGTGAGAAGCGGTACCACAACATCACCTCGTTCCGGATCCGCGACGACCGCCCCTTCGACCCCGCCGCGTTCCGGGCCGCCGCCGCGCTGGTCGTGGCCCGGCACGAGGCGATGCGCACCTCGTTCGCGCTGACCGGCTACGGCCGGCCGCTGCAAGTCGTGCACGCGAGCGCCACGATGGACTGCGTCCACGAGGACCTGCGGCACCTCCCCGAGGACGAGCGGTGGCCGGCCCTGGTGGCGTTCGCCCGTGCCGACCGCCACCGGCTGCTCGACCCGGCCCGGGCCCCGCTGATGCGGATGGCCACCCACGTCCTGGACGACGCCGGCTGGTGGCTGTCGATCACCGAGGGCCACCCGGCCATCGAGGGCTGGAGCTACCACAACCAGCTGATGGAGCTGCTCGGCGCCTACGGCCGGCTGCGCGACGGGCAGGAGCCCGAAGCGGCCCCGCCGCGGCCCGCCGTCCGCTACGCCGACTTCATCGCCGCCGAGGTCCGTTCGCTCGCCGACGACGGCCCCGGCAGCGACCGCGCCTACTGGCACGGGCTCCTCGACCGCTACGAGAAGTTCCGCGTCCCGGCCGGCTGGTCCGGCGCCCCCGGGGCGGCGGCCGAGCGGTACCGCATCGACCTGCCCCTGCACGACCTGGTGCCCGGCCTGCGGGCGCTGGCGTCGGCGGCCGGGGTGCCGTACAAGAGCGTGCTGCACGCCGCGCACAGCAAGGTGCTGGGGCTGCTCACCCGGCAGCGGGCGTTCCGCGGCGGCATGGTGGCCGACGCCCGGCCCGAGGTGCGCGGCGCCGAGCGGGTCTCCGGCATGTACCTCAACTCCGTGCCGTTCCCGTACGAGCGGACGGCCCGCACCTGGGGCGAGCTGGCCCAGCAGGTCTTCGCCGCCGAGGTGGAGCTGTGGCCGCACCGGCGGTTCCCGATGCCCGCGATGCGCCGCCCCGGGGGCGATCCGCACCTGGTCGACGTGCTCTTCCACTACCTGGACTTCCACCAGGTGGACACCGACCTGGTGGACCCGCTCGCCACCCGCGACGACAGCCCCAACGAGTTCCCGGTCGTCGTCGGCACGCCGCTGCGCGACCACCTCACCGTGGCGTCGGACACCCGCACCCTGCGCCGGGACCGCGCCGAGGCGCTGGCCGGGCTCTACATGGCGGTCCTGACCGACATGGCCGCCGAGGGCCCGGACGGCGACGCGCGGCGGGGCTACCCGCAGGCGGCGGAGCACGGCCGGGAGCTGCCCGCGCTGCCCGCCGGACCGGACGCGCCGGACGGCTCCCCGGCCCCGTTCGAGGACGTCCTGACCGCCATCGAGGCGCAGGCCGCCCGCACCCCGGACGCGGTCGCCGTCACCGCCGACGGCAGCCGCCTGACCTACGCCCGGCTCGACGCCCGCGCCGAGGAGCTGGCCCGGCGGCTGCGCGCCCGCGGCACCGGCCCCGAGGACCGCGTCGGGGTGCTCCTGGACCGCGGCCCGGACCTCGTCGCGGCGCTGCTGGCGGTGTGGAAGGCCGGGGCGGCGTACGTACCGGTGGACCCGTGCACCCCGGACGCCCGGCTGGCCGCGCTGTTCACCGGCGCCGGCTGCCGCCTGGTCCTCACCTCCACCGCCCACGCGGCCCGCACCGCCGGGCTCCCGGCCCTCGTGGCCGACGCACCGGACGGTACGGGCGGGGCCGACGGGACAGGCACGGCGGACGCGGCAGCCCCCGCCGCTCCGTCCGCCGCCGACCGCGCCCCGGAGCGCCTGGCCTACGTCCTGCACACCTCCGGCTCCACCGGCGCCCCCAAGGGCGTGGCGGTCGAGCACCGGGCGCTGGCCCACTACCTGCGCTGGGCGGCCGGCGCCTACGCCGGCGGCGGGCCGGCCGACGCCCCGTTCTTCACCTCCGTGGGCACCGACCTGGGCGTCCCCGCGCTGTTCGTGCCGCTGCTCACCGGCGGGACGGTCCATCTGCTGCCGCCGCGCTTCGCGCCGGAGGAGTTCGGCCGGCTACTGGCGGCCGGCGGCCCGTACACCTTCACCGGGATGACCCCGGGCCACCTGGCGCTGCTGGAGGAGCAGCTGCCGGACGCCGAACTGGCCGGGCTGGCAGGCCAGTTGGTGTGCGCCGGCGACGCCTACCCCGCCGGGCAGGCCGCCCGCGTCGCGGCCCGGATCGCGGCCGGCGGCGGCCGGATGCGGCTGGCCGCCGAGTACGGGCCGACCGAGGCGACCGTGGCCGCGGCGGCGCACCGGGTGGCGGAGCCGGCGGACCGCCCGCTGGTCCCGCTGGGCCGGGCGCTGCCGGGCACGGTGCTGCGGGTGCTGGACGACCGCCTGGCGCCGGTGCCCGACGGCATCACCGGCGAGGTGTTCATCGGCGGCCCCGGGCTCGCCCGCGGCTACGCCGGCCTGCCCGCCCGCACCGCCGAGCACTTCCTGCCCGACCCCTACGGGCCGCCCGGCGCCCGGCTGTACCGCACCGGCGACCTCGCCCGGGTCCTGCCGGACGGCACCCTGGAGTTCACCGGGCGGACCGGCCGGCAGCTCAAGGTCCGCGGCCACCGCGTCGAGCCCGCCGAGGTCGAGGCGGCGCTCACCGCCGACCCGCGGGTCCGCGCGGCGCGGGTCGCGGCGCCGCCGGACGCCGCCGGCGAACCCCGGCTGACCGCCTGGGTCGTGCCCGCCCCGGGCCGCCCGCCGCGCCCGGCCGAGCTGCGCTCCCGGCTGCGCACGCTGCTGCCCGCCGCGTTCGTCCCGGCCGCCTACGAGATCGTGGACGCGCTGCCGCTGACCGCGCACGGCAAGTACGACCGGGCCGCCGCGGCCGGGGCGGCCCGGGAGGCCACCGCCGTCCGGGCCCCGTACGCGGCACCGCGGACGGACACCGAGCGGCGGCTGGCCCGGGTGTGGCAGGAGGTGCTGGGCCTGGACCGGGTCGGTGTGCACGACGACTTCACCGACCTGGGCGGGGACTCGCTGCTGGTGCTGCGGGTCCTGGCCGGGGCCCGGGCGGCCGGGCTCGCCCTGGACCCGGCCACCGCCCTGCGCCACCCCACCGTGGCCGAGCTGGCCGACGCCCTCGCCCCCACCCCCTCGGGAGACCGCTGATGCCCCAGGAGAACCGCCCCGTGCGCCACCTGATATCCCTGGACGACCTGTCCGACGCGGACCTGCGCCATCTGGTCGAGCGCGGCGCCGCGTTCGCCGCCGGTACCGCGGACGCCGGCCGCCCGCTGGACGGCCTGGTCACCGGCGTCTACTTCGCCAAGACCTCCACCCGCACCCGGACCGCCTTCTCGGCGGGCACCCTGCGGCTGGGCGGTTCGCTCATCGCCTACGGGCCGGGGGACCTCCAGCTCAACACCGGTGAGACCAGCGAGGACACCGGGCGGGTTCTGTCCCGGATGCTGGATGTGCTGGTGGCCCGCACGGCCGGCGACCCGGCCGAGATGCGGGCCTGGGCGAGCCAGCAGCGGATGGCGGTGATCAACGCGATGAGCGCCGAGGAGCACCCCACCCAGGCGCTGACGGACCTGACCACGCTGTACCGCCACTTCGGGCGCGTCGAGGGCCTGCGGGTGCTCTACCTCGGCGAGGGCAACAACACCGCCACGGCGCTGGCGCTCGCGCTGACCCGCTTCCCGGGCGTGGAGTTCGAGCTGCGCACCCCGCCCGGTTACGGCCTGCCCGCCGCCCTCGCCGAGAAGGCGGCCCGGCAGGCCGCGGCCTCCGGCGCGGTGCTGCGCGAGAGCCACACCATGGACGCGCTGCCCGGCGGTTTCGACGCCGTCTACACCGCGCGCTGGCAGACCACCGGCACGTCCAAGGCCGACCCCGACTGGCGCACGGTGTTCGCCCCCTTCCAGGTCCGCGAGGAGCTGTGGGCGGACAGCCCGGACGCGGTGTTCCTGCACGACCTGCCGGCCCACCGGGGCGAGGAGGTCACCGCCGCGGTCCTGGACGGGCCCCGGAGCCTGGCGTTCGAGCAGGCCGGCAACAAGATGCACAGTGCGATGGCGGTCCTGGAGTGGTGCCGCGGGGCCGGCCCCGGCGAGGGCTGATCCGGTCCGCACGCAGGCGCGGGCCCCGCCGTCGGTGACCGTACGGCGGGGCCCGCGTCCGGCTCCGGGCCCCGGGGGCCCGGCGGGCCGGGAGTCAGTCCAGCACGCTCCCCGCGTCCTGCCGGTCGGCCCGGGAGCGGCGGTAGTCGGCGACCGCGTAGACCCGGTGCAGCCAGCGGTCGGTGCCGTCGTAGCGCGGGGTGTAGGACGTCCGCCCGTGCACCACCAGCCGGTTGTCGACCACCGCGAGGTCGCCGGCGGTCAGCGCCAGCGCGTGGGTGGTCCGCTCGAAGGCGCTGCTCAGCTCGGCCATGGCCCGCCGCGCCCCGTCGTCGAGCGCGTGCGTGGCGTTGAAGTCCACCAGGACGTCCGGGTCCTCCGGAGCGCCCCGCAGGATCGCGTGGACCGGCGGCGGGACGCTGCCGGAGCCGCCGAACGACGGCGGCGCCTCGGTCATGAAGCGCTCCTCGGACAGCGTCCGGCGGGCCTGACCCGACAGCAGCGGCAGCGCCCGGCGGACCGACGCGGTGCACAGCCGGGCGTCGCCGGTGGGGTCGGTGCGCAGGCACAGCAGGCCGAGGTAGTCGGGGCGGTTGGGGTGGAAGGCGTTCTCGGTGTGCATCTGGAGGTGCACCGACCCGGCGTTGCTCTGCTCGCCCTCCTGGCCCGGCACCGGCACCACGTCCTGGACCAGCGCACCGGACTTCTCGCTGCGGTACGCCACCACCTCACCGAGCTGGAGCAGCACCATGGCGATCGCACCGGCGGCGGTGGTCGCGGTCCGCTGCACCGAGCCGAGCCGGGTGGGGGTGGCGGGCAGGTCCGCGTGGACGGGGAGGTTGCGGACCACCAGCACCCCGTCGGGGCCCGCGTCATGGCGGAACTCCCGTATCGCATGGGCGAGTTGATGCGGCAGGCGGACCGCCGCGGCGCGGGCCGCGGCCAGCCACGCGGCGCTGTCCAGCACCCCGGACGCGGCCCGGGTGAGGTCCTCGGCCAGCAGGGCGACCTCTTCACGCTGGGTGTCGGTGAGCACCACCGCCGTCTCTGTCAGGGGAGGAAGGGAGCTGGTCTTCGTCATGGTTCACATGCCTTCTCACTGGAGCCGTGCGAGAGGACCGCCGGCGGCCGGCGTGAGCCATTCCCGGGATTCCTGGCCGGGCCCGCGATTTCCGCGGGCGCCTCTTGCGGACGGCACGGGCGCACTGGGACATCGCAAGGATAAATGTCACCGAGCAGGCGGGACAGGTGAATTCCCCATCCGCGCACGGGGGTTCGCGGGCCCGCCGGTAACGGCCGTGCGGCGGCGGTTTCTCTGTCCCGCCAGCGAGACACCGAACAATGCACACCTTCCGCCCCGGCCGGTTTCTGGGGCACACTCACCGAGAACCGCTTCGGACGGCGCACAAGCGCGCTGCCGGAGTTCGGGTATTCCGTTCACTCGCCGCCGGTCGGCCTTCCAGGAGCATGTATGTCGAGTACGTCCCCATGCCGTATCTGTGCCGCTCCGGTACAGGAATTCTTTGACTTCGGCCGCCAGCCCCTGTCCGACGCCTTCCTGGCTCCGGACGCGGACTTCTCGAAGGAGTTCTTCTTCCGGCTGGCCGTCGGCGTCTGCGAGTCCTGCACCATGGTGCAGCTGATGGAAGAGGTCCCGCGGGACAAGATGTTCCACGAGGCGTACCCGTACTTCTCGTCCGGTTCGGCCTACATGCGGGAGCACTTCGAGAGCCTGGCCAAGCAGCTGCTGGCCGACGAGCTCACCGCCGAGGACCCGTTCATCGTCGAACTGGGCTGCAACGACGGGGTGATGCTCAAGGCCATCGCCGACCAGGGCGTGCGCCACCTGGGCGTCGAGCCGTCCGCCAGCGTGGCGGAGGTCGCGGCCGCCAAGGGCATCCGGGTCCGCACGGCGTTCTTCGAGGAGTCCACGGCGCAGCAGATCCGCGCCGAGGACGGCCCGGCCGACGTCCTCTACGCCGCCAACACCCTGTGCCACATCCCGTACATGGACTCCATCCTGGCGGGCGTCCGGGCGCTGCTGAAGCCCACCGGCGTGTTCGTCTTCGAGGACCCCTACCTCGGCGACATCGTCGAGCGCACCTCGTTCGACCAGATCTACGACGAGCACTTCTACTTCTTCACCGCCCGCTCGGTGCAGGAGATGGCCCGGCGCAACGGCCTGGAGCTGGTGCACGTCGAGCGGCTGACGGTGCACGGCGGCGAGGTCCGCTACTTCCTCGCGCCCGCCGGGCAGCGCACCCCCTCCGAGGCGGTGGCCGCGCTGGTCGCCGAGGAGCGCGAGCGCAAGCTGTCCGACCTCGAAACCCTCCAGGCGTTCGGGGCGAACGTGGTGAAGATCCGCGAGGACCTGACCGCGCTGCTGACGAAGCTGCGCGACGAGGGCAAGACCGTGGTCGGCTACGGGGCGACCGCCAAGAGCGCCACGGTCACCAACCTCTGCGGCATCGGCCCGGACCTCGTCCCGTTCGTCTGCGACACCACGCCCGCCAAGCAGGGCCGGCTCAGCCCGGGGACGCACATTCCCGTCAAGACCCCGGACGCGTTCTCCGGTGAATACCCGGACTACGCCCTGCTCTTCGCCTGGAACCACGCCGAGGAAATCATGGCGAAGGAAGAGAAATTCCGCGAGGCCGGCGGCAAGTGGATTCTCTACGTTCCGACCGTACACGTGGTGTGATCTGCCGCACCGGCAGAAATCACCTTGACCAGCAGGGAGAGCGATGAAGGGAATTCTGCTGGCCGGCGGCAACGGCACCCGGCTGTACCCCTCGGCCCTGGCAACGTCCAAGCAGCTGCACGCGGTCTACGACAAGCCCTTGGTTTACCATCCGCTTTCGGTGCTGATGCTGGCCGGAATCCGCGAGATCCTGGTGATCTCGACCCCGACCAGCATTCCCCCGCTGAAGGCGCTGCTCGGTGACGGCTCGCACCTCGGGCTGACCATCACCTACGCCGAGCAGCAGGAGCCGCGGGGCATCGCGGAAGCACTCATCATCGGCGCGGACCACATCGGCAACGACCCGTTCGCGCTGATCCTGGGGGACAACGTCTTCCACGGCGCCGGTTTCCCCCGGATCCTGCGCAACGCCCGCACCGATCTGAACGGCTGCACGCTGTTCGGCTATCCGGTCTCCGACCCCGAGCGCTACGGCATCGGCGAGACCGACGCCGAGGGCAATCTGGTCTCGCTGGAGGAGAAGCCGCTCAACCCGCGGTCCAACAACGCGATCACCGGGCTGTACTTCTACGACGCGGACGCGGTGGAGATCGCCCGCGAGCTGACCCCCTCGGCCCGCGGCGAGCTGGAGATCACCGACGTCAACCTCGCGTACCTCAAGCAGGGCCGGGCCCGCCTCATCCGGCTCGGCCGCGGCTTCACGTGGCTGGACGCGGGCACCCACGACTCACTGCTGGCCGCCAGCCAGTACGTGCACGTCATCGAGACCCGGCAGGGCGTCCGGGTGGCCTGCGTCGAGGAGATCGCGCTGCGCATGGGCTACATCGACGCGGAGCACTGCCACCGCCTCGGCGAGCGGATGGGCAACTCGGGCTACGGCCAGTACCTCATGCAGGTCGCCCAGTACGCCGCCTGACCGCGGACCCGCCCGCGCGCTGCGGGCTCCACCACAGGGAGATGGAGTGGCTTATCAGAAGCTGACCCCGGCCCAGCTGCTGGCGCCGGGGCTCGGCGCACCGGACGTCACCGACCGCGCCTGGTACGTGCGGTGGGACGAGACCCCGGGCGGGCCGGAGGCGATCGAGCGCCTCCTGCCGCCGGTCCTGGACTTCCACACCTCCGGCAGCACCGGCCCCAGCCGCCGCTGGCAGCGCAGCCGGGAGGCCGCCTGGCAGGAGGCCGGTATGCTCGCCGGCTTCCTGCGGCCGGACGGGCCGGGCGCGGTGGTCTCCTTCGCCCCGCCGGTGCACGTCTACGGCGCCCTGGCGACGCTGCTGGTGCCGGCCCGGCTCGGCGTCCCGGTGTGGTACCGGCCGGGCTACCTCGGCGCCCTGCCGGACACCGGGCAGCGCCGGATCGCCGTGGTCGCCACCCCGTGGATCTTCTCCCTGCTGCTGCGGAACATGGACTGGGTCCGCTCCTTCGAGCGGATCACCGTCCTCTACAGCAGTGCGATGCTGCCGGCCGAGGCCGGTGACTTCCTCAAGGAGGCCGGGCCCGAGCGGGCGGCCGTCGTGGAGCTGCTCGGCTCGACGGAGACCGGCGGCATCGCGATGCGCCGCTTCAGCGAGGGCGAACCGCCCGCGTGGACCCTCTTCCCGGACGTCACCTTCGCCCCCGGCCAGGAGGACACCGGCCAGGACGGCCCCGGCGCCCCCGGCACCGCCGTCCCGCTGGTGATCCGCAGCCCCCGCCTGGCCGCCCGCCCCGGCCACCCCGCCCCGCGGGACTGGCCCACCGGCGACCTCGTCGAGCCGCTGGACGACCGGTCCTTCCGGCTCCTGGGCCGCGTCGGCCGCCTGGTCAAGGTCAACGGCCAGCGGATCAACCTCGACGAGGCCGAGCACGCCCTGCGCGCCCGGCTCGACTGCGCGGACCTGGCGCTCGTACCGGTCAGCGACCCGATGATCGGCGAGCACGTCGACCTGTACGTCGTCCCCCGGCCCGGCGGCGGCCCGGACGCCCTCGACCTCGCCGCGGTCCGTGCCGTCCTGGGCGCCCGCCCGCGGAAGGTGCACACCGTGCCCGACCTCAAGCGGTCCGCGCTCGGCAAGCTCCAGCACCCCACGACCTCCACACCCACCGAACCAGGGATAGCAACGTGACACAGACCTCCACGCCGGCCGCGGCGCCGGCCGGCGGCGACAGTACGGACATGCCGAGTCTGGACAGCATCGTCGAGGCCGCCTCCTGGACCGCCAAGCTCGGCCCGCTCACCGACGCGGACGTGGCGCGGATGGACCGCAGCGGCGCCACCGTCGACGCGTACCTGGCCGAGGGCCGGCCCGTCTACGGGCTCACCCAGGGCTTCGGCCCGCTGGTGACGTACTCCGCCACCTCCGAGATGGAGCAGGGCAGTTCGCTCATCTCCCACCTGGGCACCGCCCAGGGCCGCCCGATCGACCCGGACGCCGCCCGCCTGGTGTTCTGGCTGCGGCTGAACAGCATGCGCAAGGGCTTCTCCGCGGTCTCCACGGAGTTCTGGCAGCGGCTGGCCGACCTGTGGAACGCCGGCTTCACCCCGGTGATCCCGCGCGACGGCACGGTCAGCGCGAGCGGCGACCTCCAGCCGCTGGCGCACGTCGCACTGGCCTGCGCCGGGCACGGCGAGGCGTGGGTGCGCGACGGCCAGGGCCGGTGGGTGCGGCGCCCGGCCGCCGAGGCCCTCGCCGAGCTGGGCACCGAACCGCTGGTCTGGCCGGTGCGCGAGGCGCTCGCCTTCGTCAACGGCACCGGTGTCGGCCTGGCCGTCGCGATCCTCAACCAGCGCTCGGCCCTCCGCCTGGTCCGCGCCGTCGCCACCCTCACCGCCCGCCTGACGGACCTGCTCGGCGGCAACGCCGAGCACTACGACGAGGGCGTCGGCCAGGCCCGCAACCAGCTCGGCCAGCTGGCGGTGGCCCGCTGGATCCGCCAGGAGCTGCCCGCGGACCACCGTCGGGACGAGCGCCGCCCGCTCCAGGAGCCGTACAGCCTGCGCTGCGCCCCCCAGGTGCTCGGTGCCGTGCTGGACCAGCTCACCACCGCCGGCGAGATCCTGCTCCGCGAGGCCAACGGCTGCACCGACAACCCCCTCACCTACGAGGACCGGGTGCTGCACGCCGGCAACTTCCACGCGATGCCGGTCGGTTTCGCCTCCGAGCAGACCGGTCTGGCGATGCACATGGCCGCGTATCTGGCGGAGCGTCAGCTCGGGCTGGTGGTCAACCCCACCACCAACGGCGACCTGCCGATCATGCTGACCCCGCGGGCCGGCCGCGGCTGCGGTCTGGCCGGTGTGCAGATCAGCGCGACCTCGTTCATCTCCCGGATCCGCCAGCTGGTCACCCCCGCCTCGCTGACCACGCTGCCCACCAACGGCTGGAACCAGGACCACGTCCCGATGGCGCTCAACGGCGCCAACGGCGTCGGCGAGGCCCTGGAGCTGGGCTGGCTCGCCGTCGGCTCGCTCGCCCTGGCCGCCGCCCAGCTGGCCGTGATGACCGGCAAGGAGGAGTCCGCCACCGGCGTCTGGGCCGAGCTGGCCCGGATCTCCCCCGCGCTGGACGCCGACCGCCCGATGGCCGGTGAGGTGCGCGCCGCCGCCGAGCTGTTCCGCGACCACGCGGAGCGCCAGCTGGCCGGCACCGCCTGACGCCGCAGACCGCGGGCGCCCGCCCCGGCCGGGCGCCCGCACCCCTTTCCGGCCCGCCGCCCCGAGAGACGGAGACCACACCGCGATGACTGGCTGGGGGATCACCCTCCCGCTGACCGGCATGCCCCTGCCGGCCCACCGCGCGCTCGTCGAGCGCCTCCCCGATCTGGGGTACACCGGCGTCTGGACGGCCGAGACGTCCGGCGCGGACGCCTTCTCGCCGCTGGTGCTGGCCTCGCAGTGGTCGTCCCGGCTGCGGCTGGGCACCGCGGTCGCCCCGGTGTTCACCCGCGGGCCCGCCCTGCTGGCGATGACCGCCGCGGCCGTCGCCGACTGTGCGCCCGGCCGCTTCGCCCTCGGCATCGGCGCCTCCTCCCCCGGTGTCGTCCAGGACTGGAACGGCCTGGCGCACACCCGCCCGTTCGGCCGGACCCGCGACACCCTGCGGTTCCTGCGCACCGCCCTGGCCGGGAAGCCGGTGACCGAGCGGTACCCCACGTTCGAGGTGCGCGGCTTCCGGCTGGAGCGGCCGCCGGCCACGCCCCCGCCGATCCTGCTGGCCGCGCTGCGCCCCCGGATGCTGCGGCTGGCCGCCGAGGAGGCGGACGGTGCGATCACCAACTGGCTGGCCCCCTCCGACGTCCCGACGGTCCGCGCCGCGCTGGGCCCCGGCCCGGAGCTGGTCGCGCCGGTCTTCGTGTGCGTCACCGAGGACGCCCGGCAGGCCCGCCGGCTGGGCCGGATGATGATCGGCAGCTATCTGACCGTGCCCGCCTACCGCGCGTTCCAGGAGTGGCTCGGCCGCACCGAGCCGCTCGCCGCGATGTACCGCGCCTGGGACGCGGGCGACCGCTGGCGCGCCATGATGGCCGTCCCGGACGAGGTGGTCGACGAACTGGTCGTGCACGGCCCCCCGGACGCCTGCCGCGCCCGGATCCGGCAGTACGTCGACGCCGGTCTGGACACCCCCGTGCTGGCGCTGCTCCCCGCCGACGGCGGCGATCCCGTCGCCCAGGTCGAGGCGCTCGCCCCGGGCCGGGACTGACGCGTGCTCGCCCAGCTGGTCCCGGCCCACGTCGCGGTCGCGGAGTCCCACGGTGACGATCCGGCGGCCGTGCTGTTCCCCGGGGAGCGGGAGTGGGCCGCGGCGATGCCGCCGGCCCGCCGCCGCGAGTTCGCCACCGCCCGGCACTGCGCGCGCCGCGCCGCCCTCCGGCTCGGCGCGGCCCCCGCACCGCTGCTGCCCGGCGAGGGCGGCGCCCCGCGGTGGCCGGCCGGCCTCGTCGGCAGCCTCACCCACTGCCACGGCTACCGCGCCGCCGCGCTGGCCCGGGCCGCCGCCGTCCGGGCGGTCGGCATCGACGCCGAACCGCACCGGCCGCTGCCGTCCGGCATGCTGGCCAGGATCGCGCTGCCGGAGGAACGGCAGGACCAGCGCACCCTGCGGGCGGCGGACCCCGCGGTGTGCTGGGACCGGCTGCTGTTCTGCGCCAAGGAGGCGGTCTACAAGGTGTGGTCACCGCTGACCGGGGCCTGGCTCGGCTTCCACGAGGCGAGCATCGCCCTGGACCCGGCCGGGACCTTCCGCGCGCGGGTGCTCCGCGCCGCCCCGCCCGGACCGGACGGCAGCGCGCCGCCGGTCCCCGCCGTCCTCGACGGCACCTGGCGGGCCACCCCCCGCCACCTCCTCACCGCCCTCGTCCTGCCCGCCCCCTCGTAACCCGACCGCCCCGCGAAGACCGCCGGCCCCGACCGCCGGCCACTGACCGCCCGACCCACCGGCCCGCGCCGGTGTTCACACCAAGGTGCGCACCTCATGACGACCCGGATACTCGTGACCGGAGGAGCCGGCTTCATCGGCTCCCACTACGTCCGCACGCTGCTCGGCCCGGACGGCCCCGGCGACGTGGCGGTCACCGTGCTCGACTCCCTCACCTACGCGGGCAACCCCGCCAACCTCGACGCGGTCCGCGCCCACCCGGGCTTCCGCTTCGTCCGGGGCGACATCTGCGACCCGGCGGCCGTCGACCCGCTGATGGCGGAGCACGACCAGGTGGTGCACTTCGCCGCGGAGTCGCACGTGGACCGGTCGATCGACGGCGGCGACACCTTCATCCGCACCAACGTCCTGGGCACCCACACCCTGGTCGCCGCCGCCCACCGGGCCGGTATCCAGACCTTCGTGCAGATCTCCACCGACGAGGTCTACGGCTCGATCGACGAGGGCTCCTGGCCCGAGACCCACCCGCTGCGCCCCAGCTCCCCGTACTCCTCCGCCAAGGCGTCCGGCGACCTGATCGCGCTGTCCTACCACCACACCCACGGCCTGGACGTCCGCGTCACCCGCTGCTCGAACAACTACGGGCACCACCACTTCCCCGAGAAGGCCATCCCGCTGTTCATCACCCACCTCATGGACGGCCGGAAGGTCCCGCTCTACGGGGACGGCGGCAACGTCCGCGACTGGCTGCACATCGACGACCACGTCCAGGGCATCGAGCTGGTGCGCACCCGCGGCCGGGCCGGCGAGATCTACAACATCGGCGGCGGCACCGAGCTGACCAACCGCCAACTGGTCGAGCTGCTGCTCGCGGAGTTCGGCACGGACTGGGCCGGCGCCGTCGAGCAGGTCGCCGACCGCAAGGGCCACGACCGCCGCTACTCCGTCGACTGCACCAAGATCCGCGAGGAGCTGGGTTACGCCCCGCGCGTGCCGTTCACCACCGGCCTGGCGGACACGGTCCGCTGGTACCGCGAGAACCGCGCCTGGTGGGAGCCGCTGAAGGCGCGAGCGGCGCTGTGACCACCGACCGGGCCCGCCCCTGGCTGGTGACCGGAGCCGGGGGCATGCTCGCCCGCGACCTCCTCGCCCGCCTGGCCGCCGCCGGCCTGCCCGCGGTGGCCGCCACCCGCGGCGACCTGGACATCACCGACCCGGACGCGGTGCGCGCGGCCTTCGCCGCCCACCGCCCCGCCGTGGTCGTCAACTGCGCGGCCTGGACGGCGGTGGACGACGCCGAGGAGCGCGAGGCCGAGGCGCTCGCCGTCAACGGCACCGGCCCGCGCCTGCTGGCCGAGGCGTGCCGCGGCGCGGGCAGCGTCCTGCTCCAGGTCTCCACGGACTACGTCTTCGACGGCCGCGCCCGCGCCCCGTACGGGGAGGACGCCCCGACCGGCCCGCGCAGCGCCTACGGCCGCACCAAACTCGCCGGCGAGGAGGCGGTCCGCACCCTCCTCCCCGACACCGGCTACATCGTCCGCACCGCCTGGCTCTACGGCGCCGGCGGGAGCAGCTTCGTCCGCACCGCGATCGGCCTGGAGCGCACCCACCCGGTCCTGGACGTGGTCGACGACCAGTGGGGCCAGCCCACCTGGACGGCCGATCTCGCCGACCGGCTCGCGGAGTTGGGGCAGCGGGCGCTCACCGGCGCGGCCCCGCCCGGCGTCTACCACGGCACCAGCACCGGCGCGACGACATGGTTCGCCCTCTGCCAGGAGGTCTTCCGCCTGCTCGGCGCCGACCCGGCCCGGGTGCGTCCCACCACCAGCGACCGCTACGTCCGCCCGGCGCCCCGGCCCGCCTACAGCGCCCTCGGCCACGACCGCTGGCAGGCGGCCGGGATGGCCCCCATCCGGCACTGGCGCGCCGCCCTGGCCGACGCCTTCCCCACCCTCCTCGACCCACCGGAACCGCCCGCCCCTCCCACGGACACCGAAAGCCCCCCGGCCCCCTGACGAGAAAGCCGAGAAGACCGCATGCGACCCCTGTCCATAGAAGGCGCCTGGATCCACGAGCCCGAGGTCTTCACCGACGCCCGGGGCAGCTTCCACGAGTGGTTCCGCAGCGACGGTTTCCGCGCGGCCACCGGCCAGGGCCTCCCGCTCGCCCAGGCCAACCTCTCGGTGTCCCGCCGCGGCGCCCTGCGCGGCATCCACTTCGCCGACGTCCCCCCGGGGCAGGCGAAGTACCTCACCTGCGTCCGCGGCGCCGTCCTGGACGTCATCGTCGACGTCCGGACCGGCTCACCCACCTTCCGCCAGTGGGAGATGGCGCGCCTGGACGACACCGGCCACCGCGCCATCTACCTCTCCGAGGGCCTGGGCCACGCCTTCCTGGCCCTGACCGACGACGCCACCGTCGTCTACCTCTGCTCCGAGGGCTACGCCCCCGACCGCGAGCACGGCATCCACCCGCTGGACCCCGACCTCGCCGTCGACTGGCCCGCCGGCATCACCCCCGTCCTGTCCCCCAAGGACGCCCAGGCGCCGTCCTTCGCCGAGGTCGAGCGGGCCGGCCTCCTCCCCTCGTACGCAGCCTGCCGCGCCCACCGCGCCCGCCCCTGAAGCCGCCCTCCCACCCGAGAAGCCCCCGTGAAGAGCTCCCACATCGCCATGTTCAGCGTCGCGGCGCACGGACACGTCAACCCCAGCCTCGCCGTCATCCGCGCGCTGGTCTCCCGCGGGCACCGCGTCACCTACGCCATCCCGCCGTCCTTCGCCGACACCGTCGCCGCCACCGGCGCCGAACCCCGGACGTACACCACGACCCTCCCCCCGGCCGGCGACCCGGACGCCTGGCGCGGTGAACTCGCCGACCACCTGCGGCTGTTCCTCACCGACGCCGGCCGCGCCCTCCCCCAGCACCTCGCCGCCTACCGCGACGACCGCCCCGACCTGATCCTCTACGACCCGATGGCCTACGCGGCCCGCGCCCTCGCCGACCGCTGGCGGATCCCCGCCGTCCAGCTCTCCCCGCACGCCGTCCCCTGGGAGGGCTGCGAAGCGGACCTCGCCGCCGAGCCCGACTCCCCCCACGCCTGGCTCGCCGCCCACGCCGCCCCCCTCGGCGGCCCCGGCCGCCGGGCGCCCCGCCCGTCCCGCTGCCTCGCCCTGATCTCCCCGCTCCTCCAGCCGCACGCCGACCGCGTCGACCGCACCGTCTACACCTTCACCGGCCCCTGCCCGGAGGAGGCCGCCCCCCAGGAGCCGTGGCCCCGCCCCCCGGCCGGCCGACGCCTCCTCCTCATCTCCCTGGGCACCCTCCACACCAAGGCCCCCGCCTTCTACCGCGCCTGCCTCACCGCCTTCGGCGACCTCCCCGGCTGGCACGTCGTCCTCCAGACCGGCCGCGGCACCGACCCGGCCGCCCTCGGCGACCTCCCCGCCAACGTCGAGGTCCACCCCTGGGTCCCCCAACGCGCCCTCCTCGACCGGGCCGACGCCTTCCTCACCCACGCCGGCGCGAGCAGCGCCCACGAGGCCCTGGCCCGCGGCGTCCCCATGGTCTGCGTCCCCCAGGCCGCCGACCAGTTCGGCAACACCGCCCAGCTCGTCCGCCTCGGCGTCGCCCGCCACGTCCCCAAGGACGCCGCCACCCCCGAGGCCCTCCGCAACGCCCTCCACTCCCTCCTCACCGACCCCGCCCTCCCCGCCCGCACCACCCGCCGCCGCCACCACCTCACCACCGAAGGCAGCACCCCCCAAGCCACCGCCCTCATCGAGGCCGCCCTTCCCACAACCCCCTGACGCCGCCCCCGACCCCACCGAGACCAGAACTGAGACCACCGACACCCGCGCGGCCCGCGCCCGCTCCCGCCGTCGTCGCCACCGCATCCGCTGAACGAGAAAACCCCAGGCCGGAAGGGATCCGACCTGGGGTTTCACAATGAGCCGCCTTCGGGATTCGAACCCGAGACCTACGCATTACGAGTGCGTTGCTCTGGCCAACTGAGCTAAGGCGGCGTGGTGCGCGGCCCAGTCTACACAGGAGCGGGGGGTGGTCTGTACCCGGTTCGGGTGGGGTGCGGGGGGCGGGTGGGGCTTCAGGTGCAGCGGGTGTTCTTGGCGGGTGGGGTGCCTTCGAGGAGGAAGGTGTTGATGGCGGTGTCGATGCAGTCGCTGCCGCGGCCGTAGGCGGTGTGGCCGTCGCCCACGTAGGTCAGCAGGGTGGCGCTGGAGAGCTGGGCGGCCAGGCCCTTGGCCCAGGTGTACGGGGTGGCCGGGTCGCGGGTGGTGCCGACGACCACGATCGGGTCGGCGCCCTTGGCCTCGATGCGGTGGACCCGGCCGGTGGCCTTGACCGGCCAGTACGCGCAGTTCAGGGCGGACCAGGCGAAGTTCGCGCCGAAGACCGGGGACGCCTTGCGGAAGGCGGGCAGGGCGGCGCGGACCTGGTCCGGGCCGGCGAAGGACGGGGGGAGGTCCAGGCAGTTGACCGCGGCGTTGGCGTACATCTGGTTGGCGTAGTGGCCGGAGGGGTCGCGCTCGTAGTAGCTGTCGGAGAGGGCGAGCAGGCCGCGGCCGTTGCCCTGCTCGGCCTGGGCGAGGGACTGGCGCAGCAGCGGCCAGGCCCCCTGGTCGTACATCGCGGCGATCACGCCCGTGGTGGCGAGGGACTCGGTGAGCTTGCGGTCCTCGCCGGTGCCGACCGGGTGCGCGTCCAGCTTGGTGAACAGGGCGGAGAGGCGCCGCCCGGCGTCCTCGGGGCTCTTGTGGCCGAGCGGGCAGTCCGCCTTCTTGACGCAGTCCGCGGCGAAGGCCGTGAAGGCGGTGTTGAAGCCGGTGGTCTGGTCGATGTTGATGGTGCGGGAGTCCAGGGACGGGTCCATGGCGCCGTCGAGGACCAGGCGGCCGGAGCGGGACGGGAACAGGCCGGCGTAGGTGGCGCCGAGGAAGGTGCCGTAGGAGGCGCCCACGTAGGTCAGCTTCCGGTCGCCCAGGACGGCCCGGAGGATGTCCATGTCGCGGGCCGCCTCGATGGTGGAGACGTGCGGCAGCAGCGTGCCGGAGTGCTGCTCGCAGCCCCGGGCGAAGCCGCGGTAGGCGGTGACGAGCGCGGTGACCTCGGCGGAGTCGTCCGGGGTGGTGTCGGTCTGGGTGAAGTGGTCCATCTGCCGGTCGGTGAGGCACTCGACCGGTGCGCTGCGGGCCACCCCGCGCGGGTCCATGGCGACCATGTCGTACCGCGCGCGGACCGCGGCCGGCTGGGGGGCGTACTGCTGGAGGTAGTCGATCGCCGAACCGCCGGGCCCGCCGGGGTTGACCAGGAGGGAGCCGAGCCGCTGACCGGGGCCGGTGGCCTTCTTGCGGGCCACCGCGAGCTTGAGGTCGGTGGCCGGGCTCGGCCTGGCGTAGTCCAGCGGCGCCTTCATCGTGGCGCACTGGAAGCCCGCGACCCCGCAGTCGTGCCAGCTCAGCTTCTGGTCGTAATACGGGCGGAGGGCGGCCGGGACGGTGGTGGGCAGCGGCGCGAGGGGCGAACCGTCGGAGGCCGGGCGCCCGGAACCGGCCTCCGTCGACCGGGCCGGGGAGGCCGGGCCGCCGGGCGCCCGGGACGTCCCCGACGAGCAGCCGGAGAGCAGCAGGGCGAGCACCGCGGCGGCAGCTGCCGCGGCGGCGGCGGTGGAGCGGAACGGACGGCTGGGCGGCATGACGGTCACGGCTCCTCGGCGGTGCGGCTCCGGCTCGGCCCCGGCTCCGGCCGCCGGCGCTGATCCCGGCTGCCGGTGACGGCTTACCCACGGAGCGTATCCGGATGTGGACCAGGTGTGCGCGGTGATCGGCGGGCCGGGGCGGGCCGCGGCGGCGGTCAGCCGGCGCGGAGCGCGGCCGTCATGGCCTCGACGGCGAGCAGCGGGGCGACATTGCGCTCCAGGGCCTCCCGGCAGGCGATCACCGCTTCTATGCGGCGCAGGGTGCGCTCGGGGGTGGAGGCGCCGGCGATCCGCTGGACGCTGTCGCGGACCTCGTCGTTGGCGAGCGGGACGGTGGCTCCCAGCTGGACGGCGAGGACGTCGCGGTAGAAGCCGGTGAGGTCCACCAGGGCGAGGTCGAGGCTGTCGCGCTGGGTACGGGTGGCGCGGCGCTTCTGCCTGTCCTGGAGCTCCTTCATCGCGCCCGCGGTGCCCCGGGGCAGCCGGCCGCCGGTGCCGGCCGCGGCACCGAGGGCGGCGCGCAGCTCCTCGGTCTCCTTGGCGTCGACCTCCTCGGCGACCTGCTTGGCGTCCTCGCCAGCGGCGTCGATGAGCTCCTGGGCGGCCTTCAGGCAGCCGCCGATGTCGTCGACGCGCAGCGGGAGCTTGAGGACGGCGGCGCGGCGGGCCCGGGCCCGCTCGTCGGTGGCCAGGCGGCGGGCGCGGTCGATGTGGCCCTGGGTGGCGCGGGCGGCCCGGCCGGCGGCCTCCGGCTCGATGCCGTCCCGCCGCACCAGGACCTCGGCGACCGCCTCGACCGGCGGCGTCCGCAGCGAGAGGTGGCGGCAGCGGGAGCGGATGGTGGGCAGGACGTCCTCGATGGAGGGGGCGCAGAGCAGCCAGACCGTACGGGGCGCGGGCTCCTCGACGGCCTTGAGGAGGACGTTCCCGGCGCCCTCGGTGAGGCGGTCGGCGTCCTCCAGGACGATCACCTGCCAGCGGCCGCCGGCCGGGGAGAGCGAGGCCCGGCGCACCAGCTCGCGGGTCTCCTTGACGCCGATGGAGAGCAGGTCGGTGCGGACGATCTCGACGTCGGCGTGGGTGCCGACGAGCGTGGTGTGGCAGCCGTCGCAGAATCCGCAGCCGGGGCCGCCGCCGAGCGCGCGGTCCGGGCTGACGCACTGGAGGGCGGCGGCGAACGCGCGGGCCGCGGTGGCCCGGCCGGACCCGGGCGGGCCGGTGAACAGCCAGGCATGGGTCATCTGGCCGGCGCCGCCCCGCTCCGCCCCCGGCTCCTGCGGCGCGCCGGCGGCGGCCGCCTGCCCGGCGCTCCCGGCCGTCACGAGGGCGTCCGCATCGCGGGCGGCCGCGGCGAGCTGCGCCGTCACCCGGTCCTGGCCGACCACGTCGTCCCATACCGCCATCGCTGCTGCCGTCCTGTCCGTTCCAGAAATCTCGCGCGGCCGGCCCGCCCGGGGACGGGCACCGCGCACGTACTGCATGCCGCTCGGGCCGCCCCGCCGCGTCCGCCGCGACCCCCGTGCTCCCCCCATTGTGGTGCACCCCACTGACAACCGGCCCCGGCACCCGCGGGCCACGGGCCGGGGTGCTCGGGGACCGGGGAGGAGCCACGGCACTCCCGTGGCCGCCCGCCGCCCCAGGCCCCGCGGAGGCGGAACGGACACGACCGCCCGGCAGCGCGCCGGACGCGGGGGAACGGCCACGACCACCCACCGGCCGTGGCCGCCCCCAAAAACACGAAACGGCCGTGCCCCCGGCGCGCGCACCAGCGCGCGCCGCGGCCACGGCCGTCTCCCGTCCGGTCAGCCCCGGCGGCCCCGGCGGCCGTCGCGGCCCGTGCCCCGGTCGGCGTCCTCGTCGTCCCGGTGCGGGCCGAGGAGTTCGTCGGCCAGCGTCGGCAGGTCGTCCAGCGGCGTCTCCTCCGCCCACTCCGGGCGCGGGCGGCCGCTTTGCGGAGGCTCGGCGGGGCGGCCGGTCTCCGGGTCGATCTGCGGCAGCTCGCGGGTCCGCTCGACGCCGCCCTCGGCCGCACCGGCCGCACCGTCCCGGCCGTGCTCCAGGGCGAACATCCACGGCGGCACCCGGTCCGCCGGGTCGTCCTCCCGGACGGACGGCAGCACCGCGGTCTCGTCCGAGGGCCCGTAACCGTCCTGCGGCTCGGGCCGCGGGAGCGCCGCGGTCCGCTCGCTGTCCGGGTCGCCCCCGGAACCGGAGCGTCCCGAACCGGAAGCCCCACCACCGGTCGTCCCGGAACCGGAACCGGAACCCGGCTCAGCGGACCCGGAACCGCCCCCGGCGGCAGCAGCCCCCGACCCGGCGCCCCCGTCGTCCTCCCCCGCGATCCGCTTCCGCAGCTGCGTGACGTCCGTCTCCGCCGTCGGCGCGTCGGCCGACGCGGCCGCCTCCGCACGGGACCGCGCCTCGGCCTCGGCCGCCGCCCGGGCCGCCTCGACCCGCGCCCGCTCGGCGCGGAGCAGCGCCTCCTCGGCCTTGCGCTGCTTCTCCAGGCGGCGCTCCTCGGCCTCCTGGCGCAGCCGCGCCTGCTCCTCGTGGAGCTTGCGCAGCCGCTCCCGCTCGGCCAGCCGGGCCTGCTCCTCCGCCTCCCGGCGCAGACGCTCCTCCTCGGCCGCCTTGCGGGCCTCCTCGGCGCGCCGGCGGGCCTCCTCGGCCTGCCGGGCCTCCTCCCGGGCCTTGGCCTCCTCGGCCTCCCGGCGCTTGCGCTCCTCCTCCTCGGCGCGCAGCTTGGCGAGCTGCTCCTGGCGCTCCCGCTCCAGGCGCTCCTCCTCGGCCTTGCGCGCGGCCTCCTCCTCGGCCTTGCGGCGGGCTTCCTCCTCGGCCGCCCGGCGGGCCTCGTCCCGGGCCTTGATCTCGGCCTCGGACAGCGGGAGGACCTGGTCGAGCCGGTGCCGGAGGACGGTGGTGACGGCCTCCGGCTCCTGGCCGGCGTCGACGACCAGATAGCGCGCGGGGTCGGCGGCGGCCAGCGCGAGGAAGCCGGCCCGGACCCGCTGGTGGAACTCCGCGGGCTCGGACTCCATCCGGTCGGGCGCCTCGGTGAAGCGCTCGCGGGCGGTCTCCGGGGCGATGTCCAGCAGGACGGTCAGGTGCGGGACCAGGCCGCCGGTCGCCCAGCGGTTGATCCGGGCGATCTCCGTGGGCGCGAGGTTGCGCCCGGCGCCCTGGTAGGCGACGGAGGAGTCGACGTACCGGTCGGTGATCACGACCGCGCCGCGCTCCAGGGCGGGCCGGATGACGCTGTCGACGTGGTCGGCCCGGTCGGCGGCGAACATCAGCGCCTCGGCGCGGTCCGAGAGCCCGGACGTGGAGACGTCCAGGATGATCGAGCGCAGCCGCTTGCCGATGGCGGTGGCGCCCGGCTCCCGGGTCACCACGACCTCGTGGCCCTTGCCGCGGATCCACTCCGCGAGCGCCTCGACCTGGGTGGACTTTCCGGCGCCGTCGCCGCCCTCCAGGGCGATGAAGAAGCCGGCGGTGCCGGTCTCCTGCGCCGGGTCGCCGCCGCGCACCGCCTCCCGCAGGTCGTGCCGGAGCGGGACGCCGTGCCGGTCGTCGGTCTTGCCCAGCACCCAGGCGGCGACCGGCAGCAGCAGCGCACCCACCAGCATCAGCGCGTACGCGGCGCCGCCGTGCGCCAGGACGAAGGCGCCGCTGCCGACGTGGTGCGGGCCGATGACCCCGGCCAGCAGGGGCGCGACGATGGCGGCCAGCGCGATCGCGAGCCGCACGACGGCCTGGAGGTGCTCGGTGGTCCGGGCGGTGCGGGACGGCTCGGTCTCCTGGTCCAGCAGGGCGTGCCCGGTGTGGGCGGCGATCCCGGCGGTGAGCCCGGCCAGCAGCGCGAGCAGCAGCACCGTCGTGGTGTCCGGCACCAGGCCCATGGCCAGCAGCAGCAGCCCGGTGGCGGCGATCGCCAGGGCCAGCAGCCGGCGCCGGGACAGACCGGGCAGCACCGTGCGGGCGCCCCGGATGCCCAGCGCGGTGCCGCCGGTCAGGGCGAGCACCAGCAGGGCGTAGGCGGCCGGCCCGGCGTGCAGGTCGACGGCGTGCAGGACGGCGAGCGAGGCGGCCGCGGAGATCGCGGCGGCCACCGCGGCGCAGGCCAGGACCAGCAGCGGGATCGCGCCGGTGCGGCCCTTGTCGGGGCCGTCGCCCGCGCCCCCGTCCGGGGCCGCGGCCTTCGGGCGGCGCAGTCCCTCCAGCGGGGAGCGCGGCCGCGGCGTCGGCCCGCCGGGCAGTTCCAGGAAGTAGAGGATCGAGACGGACGCGGCGAACAGGCCCGCCGCGAGGTACGACCCCAGCGCCGCCTGGTGCAGGTGGAACCATTCGATACCGGTCCCCAGCAGCTTCCCGACCAGCGCGCACACCAGCAGGGCGGCGGCCGCCGACGGCAGCGCGAGGAAGCCGGTGCGCAGCGACAGCCGGCGCAGCGCGTCGAGGTTGTCGGGCAGCGGCCGGACGGCGGCGCCCTCCGGGGGCGGCGCGGGCAGCAGGGCCGGCGCGGCGCTCTCCCGGGCGACGGTCCACAGGCGCTCGGCGACACCGGTGACGAAGACCGTCACCAGCAGCCAGGCCAGCGCGTGGCCGGGCGTCCAGTCGATCCACAGGGGCGCGACGACCAGCAGGGCGAGCCGGACGCCGTCCGCGGCGATCATCGTCCAGCGGCGGTCCAGCGGCCCGCCGGGCGCGGTCAGCGCGGAGAGCGGTCCCAGCAGGACGGCCCCGAAGAGGAGGGTCGCCAGCATCCGTACGCCGAAGACCGCGGTGACCGCGAGGGCCGCGCCGCGGTAACCGCCGCCGAAGGCGGCCTGTCCGCCCAGCGGCACGTGCAGCGCCGCCTGGAGGGCGAGCAGGACCAGGACAAGCAAGGACAGGGCATCGCCGACACCCCCGACGAACTGGGCGCTCCACAGTCGCTTCAGCGGGGGGAAGCGGAGCAGGGCCCGTACCGCACGCTCGCGGGAATCGGCTGCGAGGGCGTCAGATGTGGGGGTCACGACCGTTGGCTGCTCGGCACGCGTCATCCCGCCAGCCTATCGGGACGGGACACTCCACCGGGCGCCCACCCGAACAAATGGACGGGTAACGGGAGTGTGCGGGGCGGACCGGACGGATCGGATCCGCCCGGCCCGCCCCCCTGGCTCAGTCCTCGGCCGGCGCGGCGGTCTTCTTCGCCGCCGCGGTGGCCGCGGTCTTCTTCGCGGTCGTCTTCTTCGCGGCCGTCTTCGTGGCGGTCTTGGCGGCCGCCGTCTTCTTCGCCGCGGTCTTCTTGGCGGCGGTCTTCTTCGCCGCCGTCTTCTTCGCCGGCGCCTTCTTGGCGGTCTTCTTCGCCGGCCCCTTGGCGCGCTTCTCCGCCAGCAGCTCGTAGCCGCGCTCGGGGGTGAGCGTCTCGACGTCGTCGTCCCGCCGCAGCGTCGCGTTGGTCTCGCCGTCGGTGACGTACGCCCCGAACCGGCCGTCCTTGACCACCACCGGCTTGCCGCTGACCGGGTCGGTGCCCAGCTCCTTCAGCGGCGGCTTGGCGGCGGCCCGGCCGCGCTGCTTGGGCTGCGCGTAGATCGCCAGCGCCTCGTCCAGGGTGATCGTGAAGAGCTGCTCCTCGCGCTCCAGGGAACGCGAGTCGGTGCCCTTCTTCAGGTACGGCCCGTAGCGGCCGTTCTGCGCGGTGATCTCCACACCCTCGGGGTCGGTGCCCACGACCCGGGGCAGCGACATCAGCTGGAGCGCGTCCTCCAGGGTCACGGTGTCCAGGGACATCGACTTGAACAGCGAGGCGGTGCGCGGCTTGACCGCGTTCTTGCCGGTCTTCGGGGTGCCCTCGGGCAGCACCTCGGTGACGTACGGGCCGTAGCGGCCGTCCTTGGCAACGATCTGGTGCCCGGTCGCCGGGTCCATGCCCAGTTCGTAGTCGCCGCTCGGCTTGGCCAGCAGCTCCTCGGCGTACTCCACGGTCAGCTCGTCGGGCGCCAGGTCGTCGGGGACGTCGGCCCGCTGGTGGCCCTCCTCGTCCTTCTCGCCGCGCTCGACGTACGGGCCGTAGCGGCCGACCCGCAGGGTGATGCCGCTGCCGACCGGGAACGAGGAGATCTCCCGGGCGTCGATCGCGCCCAGGTCCGTGACCAGCTCCTTCAGGCCGCCGAGGTGGTCGCCGTCGCCGTTCCCGGCGTCCGCGGCACCGCCCTCGCCGGCGCCTGCGCCCTCGCCGAAGTAGAAGCGCCGCAGCCACGGCACGGCCTGGGCCTCACCGCGCGCGATGCGGTCCAGGTCGTCCTCCATCTTGGCGGTGAAGTCGTAGTCGACCAGCCGGCCGAAGTGCTTCTCCAGGAGGTTGACCACGGCGAACGACAGGAAGGACGGGACCAGCGCGGTGCCCTTCTTGAAGACGTAGCCGCGGTCCAGGATCGTGCCGATGATCGACGCGTACGTCGACGGGCGGCCGATCTCCCGCTCCTCCAGCTCCTTGACCAGCGTGGCCTCGGTGTAGCGGGCGGGCGGCTTGGTGGCGTGGCCGTCGGCGGTGATCTCCTCGGCGGCCAGCGCGTCGCCCTGGGCGACCTGCGGCAGCCGGCGCTCGCGGTCGTCCAGCTCGGCGTTCGGGTCGTCGGCGCCCTCGACGTACGCCTTGAGGAAGCCGTGGAAGGTGATGGTCTTGCCGGACGCGCTGAACTCGGTGTCCCGCCCGTCCGCGGCCTGCCCGCCGATCTTGACGGTGACGGAGTTCCCGGTCGCGTCCTTCATCTGGGAGGCGACGGTCCGCTTCCAGATCAGCTCGTAGAGCCGGAACTGGTCGCCGGTCAGACCGGTCTCGGCCGGCGTGCGGAAGCGGTCGCCGGACGGGCGGATCGCCTCGTGCGCCTCCTGGGCGTTCTTGACCTTGCCGGCGTACGTGCGCGGCTTGTCGGGGAGGTACCCGGCGCCGTACAGCTGCGTCACCTGCGCCCGGGCCGCGGCGATCGCGGTGTCCGAGAGCGTGGTGGAGTCCGTACGCATGTAGGTGATGAAGCCGTTCTCGTACAGCTTCTGGGCGATCTGCATGGTCGCCTTGGCGCCGAAGCCGAGCTTGCGGCTGGCCTCCTGCTGGAGGGTGGTCGTCCGGAACGGCGCGTACGGCGAGCGGCGGTACGGCTTGGACTCCACCGAGCGCACCGCGAACGCGGTCCGCTCCAGCGCCGCGGCCAGCGCCCGCGCGTTCGCCTCGTCCAGGTGCAGCACCTCGGGGTTCTTCAGCCGCCCGTTCGCCCCGAAGTCGCGGCCCTGCGCGACCCGGCGGCCGTCGACGGTGGCCAGCCGGGCGGTCAGCGCCGAGGGGTCGCTGGCGTCACCGGTCCGGCCGGTGGAGAAGGTGCCGGTCAGGTCCCAGTACTCGGCGGAGCGGAACGCGATGCGCTCGCGCTCCCGCTCGACCACGAGCCGGGTCGCCACGGACTGCACCCGGCCGGCGGACAGCCGGGGCATGACCTTCTTCCACAGCACCGGGGAGACCTCGTAGCCGTAGAGGCGGTCGAGGATGCGGCGGGTCTCCTGGGCGTCGACCAGCTTCTTGTTCAGGTCGCGGGGGTTGGCCACGGCCTCGCGGATGGCGTCCTTGGTGATCTCGTGGAAGACCATCCGGTGGACCGGGACCTTCGGCTTGAGGATCTCCTGGAGGTGCCACGCGATGGCCTCGCCCTCGCGGTCCTCATCGGTGGCCAGGAAGAGTTCGTCGGACTCGGCCAGGAGCGACTTGAGCTTCTTGACCTGGTCCTTCTTGTCGCTGTTGACGACGTAGATCGGCTGGAAGTCGGCATCGACGTTCACGCCGAGCCGGGCCCACGACTCGCCCTTGTACTTCGCCGGGACCTCGGCCGCGCCGTTGGGGAGGTCGCGGATGTGCCCGACGCTGGCCTCGACCACGTAGCCGGGGCCGAGGTAGCCCTTGATCGTCTTCGCCTTGGCAGGCGACTCGACGATGACGAGTCGGCGGCCGCCGCCCTCTGCGGTCTCGCTGGTCGGGGACAACTTGGCTCTTCTCTCCGGTCGACGCTGGGAATGGCTCCTGGGCCGGACGCCCGGGGCGCACTGCGGTGACGCTTGACGCTGCGGAGTGTGACGGTACCTCCCGCCCCCGTGTCAAACGGAAAAACCCCGCAACGCCACTCGAACGGTAACCCGACTACATGCCTTCGTGCCGCCCCGGCCGCCCCGGCCGCTTCCCTCCGGCCCGGCGCCGGCCCGAGTGGATCTCGGCAGCGGCGTCCCGCCGCACCGGCGCGGCGGGACGCCGGCCACCCGGCGCGGCCCGCCCCGATGCCGCAGAGTAACCACCCCGTGGCCGCTTCCCCGGCCGCCCCCGGGCGCGCCGGTGCGGCGGCGCTCACAAGGCGGCTCTCTTGTGCCGTCGGGTTTGCCGTCAGGACCGTGATACGTCGGGTGATCGGACTGGCAGGATGGTCGCGGCACGGCTCGCGCAGGAGCCGTCAGCCGCCGTCATCACGCACTCTCGGGGGGAACCTCACCCATGGCGAACCAGTACCCCGGACCGCCCCCGGAACAGCCGCCCGGCCAGCCGGGCCAGAACCCGTACGCCGCCCCGGAGGGCGGCCGGCCCGCCGAAGCCGGCTACGGCTACCCGCAGGGCGGCAGCCCCGGCGAGCCCGGCTACGGCTACCCGCACGCCGCCCCGCCGCCGCCCGGTTTCCCGCCCGGCACCCCGCCGCCGCCCCCGCCCGGCGGCTTCGCGGGCCAGGCCCCGCCGGCCGGTGGTTTCGCGGGCCAGGCGCCGCCTCCCGGCGGGGTGGCCCTGTCGCTCGGCGACATCGCGGTCAGCGGCGACACGATCATGACCCCGGCCGGCCCGATGCCGCTCCGGGGCGCGGTCTGGACGGCCACCGACATGTCGCGCACGGAGGAGAAGATCCCCGCGCACGCCATCGTGCTGGCCATCGTCTTCTTCCTCTTCTGTCTCCTGGGGCTGCTGTTCCTGCTGATGAAGGAGCGCACCACCACCGGCTTCGTGCAGGTCACGGTCAACAGCGGCGGCCGGCACCACTCCGCGATGATCCCCGTGCAGTCCCGCGAGCAGGTGATGTACGTGCTGAACCAGGTCAACTACGCCAGGTCGCTGAGCGTGTGACCCCCGAGGAGCCCCGGGGTCCCGCCGATCCGGCACCGCCCGGCCGGCCCCTGCCGCCGGGCGGGCCGGCGGCCCCCGCCGACGCCGCGGCCGTGCGCCGGCGCACCCTGCGCCGGGCCGGCCTCGCGCTCGGCATCGGCGCGCTCGGCGCCGTCTACCTCTGGCACACCGATCCGCACCGCCCCGGCCAGCTGCTGATCCCGTGCCCCTTCCGCCTGATGACCGGGCTGCTCTGCCCGTTCTGCGGCGGCACCCGGATGGCGTACGACCTGATGCACGGCGACCTCGTGACGGCCTGCCACGACAACGCGGTGCTGCTCGTCCTCGGCGTGCCCGCCGCCGCCTGGGCCCTGGCGCGCTGGCTGGCCGCCGGACTGCGCGGCCGGCACCGGCCGCTGCGGCTGACGCACCGCGGCAATGCCGTGGTGCTCGGCATCGCCGCGGTGTGGATGGTCGCCCGCAACCTCGTCGGCTGACCGCGGGCGGCCGCGCGTCAGCGGACGGTGACCTGCACCACCGGGGAGAGCGTGCCGCCGGCCGCGATCCGCAGCTGGTTGACGCCCTTGATGCCGAGCTTGACCCGGACCGCGTAGTTCCCGCTGGTGTTGACCGGCGCCTGCGCGGGCAGCGACACCCACGTGGCGCCCTGCTTCTGCTGGACCGTGACCTTGGTGCCCGGCTTGATGCCCTTGGCGGCGCCGGTGATCCGGAATTCCTGCCACGCCTTGACCGTCGTCGCACTGGCCTTGGCGGTCAGCGTGGCCGCCGCGGGCGCGGTGGCCACGACCGGGGCGGCGGTGTGGACGGGCTGCGGCGCGGCGAAGGCGGCGGCCGAACCCCCGGCGAGCAGGGCGGCGGTGACCATCCCGACGGCGGCGTAGCGAACTGCACGGTTCATGTCGGATTCCTCACTGATGGGCCAATGAGCCTGTGGTGACCTTCGTTCAGGAACACGGGCCCCAGGGGGCGACGGTTCCCCCTTCTCCGCCCAGATCGCCGAAATCACCGAAACTGGCTGAAACTGAACGTCCTTATCCGGACGGCCAGTTGGCCCGCCCCACCGCACCGCCGCGGCCCCGCCCCGTGCGGCCGCGCCCCGCTCTCAGTCCACCGGCTCCAGGAACCCCTGCTCGATCAGCATCCGGATCGACGCGGGCGTGCGGTCCCGCAGCAGCACCGGGTCCTCGCCGACGAGCTGGGCGATGGCGTCCAGGATCCGCCCGGCGGGCAGCGAGCCGTCGCAGACCCCGGCGAACCCGGCGCCGACCGTGTCCACCTTGGTGGCCCGGCGCATCCCGCGGTTCTGCCGGAGCACCACGTGCTCGGGGTCCTCCGCGCCGGGCAGCCCGACCTGCTCCTGCACCACCTCGCCGGCCAGCCGGAACCGCCCGGCCAGCAGCGCCGCGTCATCGGTGGCCCGGAGGTAGTCCTGCCGCTCGAAGTGGCGCAGCACCGCCTCGCCCAGCGGCTGCTCGACCGGGTGCGGCCACTCCTCGATGGTGACCGACGGGGACTCGGCGCCGGACTTGCGCAGGGTGATCCAGCCGAAGCCGACGGCCTTGGTCCTGCGCGCCTCGAACTCGTCCAGCCAGGCGTCGTAGCGCGCCGCGTACTCCTCGGGGGCGGCGCGGTGGTCGCCGCCGTCGCGCAGCCACAGCTCGGCGTACTGGGTGACGTCCTGCACCTCGCGCTGGACGATCCAGGCGTCGCAGCCCCGCGGCACCCAGGAGCGCAGCCGGTCCTGCCAGTCCTCGCCCGCCACGTGCTGCCAGTTGGCCAGCAGCTGGCAGTACCCGCCGTCGTTGAGGTGGGCGGCGGCCTGCTGGACGAGGGTGCGGCACAGGTCGTCGCCGCCCATCCCGCCGTCCCGGTAGGTCAGCCGCGCGCCCGGGGAGATCACGAACGGCGGGTTGGACACGATCAGGTCGTAGGTCTCCTCGCCGACCGGCTCGAAGAGCGAGCCCTCGCGCAGCTCCGCCGGACCGGCCCCGGAGAGCGCCAGCGTCAGCGCCGCGATCCGCAGCGCCCGGGGGTTGAGGTCGGTGGCGGTGACCCGGGTGGCGTGCTGGGCGGCGTGCAGCGCCTGGACGCCGGAGCCCGTCCCCAGGTCGAGCGCCCGGCCGACCGGGCGGCGCGCGGTGATCCCGGCGAGCGTGGTGGACGCCCCGCCAACCCCGAGCACCAGCTGCGCGCGGTCCACCCCCGCCGCGCCCCGGATCCCGCCCGCGCCGCCGACCGCGCAGCCCAGGTCGGAGACGATCCACCAGTCCTGCCCGTCCGGGCCGCCGTACGGCCGCACGTCCACCGTGGCGCGCAGCTCGTCGCCGTCCCGCACCAGCCAGCCGTCGGCGAGGCAGTCCGCCACCGGGAGCACCGCCGCGGCCCGCGCCTCGGGCACCGGCCGCTGGAGCAGGAACAGCCGCACCAGCGTCTCCAGGGGCCCGCCGCCCCGGGTCGCACGCAGCGCCGGCACGGTCTCGCTGCGGGCCAGCGCGGCGTACGCGGGCGCCCCGAGCAGGTCCAGCAGACCGTCGGCGGTGAAGGCGGCGGCCAGCAGCGCCGCGCGCAGCCGGCTCGTCCGGGCGCTGCTCTCGGGGTCCTGGGCATCTGCGGTGGGGAGGTGCGTCGTCACCCCACCATTGTCGGTCCTGCCACCGACAATCGCCGACGGCCCGGCGCCGCGCCCCGTCCGGGCGCGTCGCCGGGCCGCCGCCCGCGGCCGGGCCGGTGCCGGCCCGCCGCGCTACGCGCTCTTGGAGGGCGCCGCCGTCGGCCCCGCCGAGCCGCCCTGGTTCTGGCAGCCCTTCTGCCGGGCCATCGCCTTGCCGACGTCGCCGGCCTCCAGCTTCTTGAAGGCCGCCTCGCTCTTGGCGTTGAGCTTGTTGATGCCGTTGGAGAGGTTGCGCAGCCCGTCCGCGAACTTCAGCTTGTCCGAGGTGTCCAGGCCGTTGACCTGCTTCTTGAGGTCCTGGTAGCCCGCGGAGAGGGAGTTGAGCTCCTTGACGGCGTTCTTCTGGGCCTGGTCGCCGCCCTCGCCCGGCGGCGGGCCCGCCTTGTCCAGGGACTTGGCCAGTTGCGCGTACGCGTCGGAAATCTTCTGGAAGGCCGCGGAGTCGGTCTGCTGGACCTTCTTGGAGTCCGTGTTGCCGCTGTCGGCCGTCTGCATGGCCGCGTTGGCGTCCTGGATCTGCTTGAACGGAGCCTGCGCGGGGTCGCAGAACGACTTCGCCCAGTTGTCGAGCTTCTCCGTGTTGTCGCTGCTGCAACCGGTCAGCCCGAGCAGGAGTGCGGCACCGCCGGACAGGGCAGCCACAAGCTTCTTGTTCACCGGATTGGTCCCTTCCATGGCTCTCGGCCCCGGAACATACACGTCCAAACGGCCTGGTCCATGGGTCGGGCATCGGCCCCGGCCCGCATTGCAGCCATTTGCACCAAGGGCCGCCGACCGGGCCGGGCGCACCGCGGGCGGGTGTCCGGCGCGTGCAAAAAGCGCCGTACACCCGCCCGTTGAGCGGTCCCCGGGCCGGTCGGGCGGCCCCGCGGGTCAGGACGCCACGGCCGTCTCGGCCGACTTGGCGACGTTGTCGGGATCCTCGGAGCTGTTGCCTTCATCACCTACGGCGATGCCGCGCCGCTTGGAGACGTAGACCGCGCCGACGATGACGGCGAGCGCCACCAGCGACGCCGCGACCCGGATGCCCAGGTTCTTGTCGTGGCCGTACGAGAACTTCACCACGGCCGGCGCGATCAGCAGCGCCACGAGGTTCATCACCTTCAGCAGCGGGTTGATCGCCGGTCCCGCGGTGTCCTTGAACGGGTCGCCGACGGTGTCGCCGATGACCGTGGCGGCGTGCGCCTCGCTGCCCTTGCCGCCGTGGTGGCCGTCCTCGACCAGCTTCTTGGCGTTGTCCCAGGCACCGCCGGAGTTGGCCAGGAAGACCGCCATCAGCGTGCCGGTGCCGATGGCGCCGGCCAGGAACGAGCCGAGCGCGCCGACGCCGAGCGAGAAGCCGACCGCGATGGGCGTCAGCACCGCCAGCAGCCCCGGCGTGGCCAGTTCGCGCAGCGCGTCCTTGGTGCAGATGTCGACCACCCGCCCGTACTCGGGCTTCTCGGAGTAGTCCATGATCCCGGGCTTCTCGCGGAACTGGCGGCGCACCTCGAAGACCACCGCGCCCGCCGACCTGGAGACCGCGTTGATCGCCAGCCCGGAGAACAGGAAGACCACCGAGGCGCCCAGCACCAGGCCCACCAGGTTGTTGGGTTGCGAGATGTCCAGGCTCAGCCCGAGCCCGCCGGCCGCCCGCCCGACGTCCCGCACGGCGTTGGCGATCGCGTCCCGGTACGAGCCGAACAGCGCCGAGGCGGCCAGCACCGCGGTCGCGATGGCGATGCCCTTGGTGATCGCCTTGGTGGTGTTGCCCACCGCGTCCAGGTCGGTCAGCACCTGCGCGCCGTCCCCGGTGACGTCACCGGACATCTCGGCGATGCCCTGCGCGTTGTCGGAGACCGGGCCGAAGGTGTCCATCGCCACGATGACGCCGACGGTGGTCAGCAGACCGGTGCCGGCCAGCGCCACCGCGAACAGCGCCAGCGTGATCGAGGCGCCGCCCAGCAGGAACGCCCCGTACACCGCGAGCCCGATCAGCACCGCCGAGTAGACCGCCGACTCCAGGCCGACCGAGATGCCGGAGAGCACCACGGTGGCCGGGCCGGTCAGCGAGGTCTTGCCGATGTCCCGCACCGGCCGCCGGCTGGTCTCGGTGAAGTAGCCGGTCAGCTGCTGGATCAGCGCGGCGAGCACGATCCCGACGGCGACCGCGACCAGTGCCAGCATCCGCGGGTCGCCGCTGCGGCCCAGGATCTCCGGGTCGCTGACGCCGCCGAGGTCCTGGTAGCGGGACGGCAGGTAGGCGAAGACCGCGACGGCCACCAGGACCAGCGAGATGCCCGCGGAGATGAAGAAGCCGCGGTTGATGGCGGTCATCCCGCTGCGGTCGCGCCGCCGCGGCGCCACGACGAAGATCCCGATCATCGCGGTCAGCACGCCGATGGCCGGCACCAGCAGCGGGAAGGCGAGTCCGGCGTCGCCGAAGGCGGCGGTGCCCAGGATCAGCGCGGCGACCAGCGTCACCGCGTACGACTCGAAGAGGTCGGCCGCCATCCCGGCGCAGTCGCCCACGTTGTCGCCGACGTTGTCCGCGATGGTGGCCGCGTTGCGCGGATCGTCCTCCGGGATGCCCTGCTCGACCTTGCCGACGAGGTCGGCGCCGACGTCCGCGGCCTTGGTGAAGATGCCGCCGCCGACCCTCATGAACATCGCGATCAGCGCGGCGCCGAGGCCGAAGCCCTCCAGCACCTTCGGCGCGTCGACCGCGTACACGAGCACCACGCAGGAAGCACCGAGCAGCCCGAGGCCGACGGTGAACATGCCGACGACGCCACCGGTGCGGAAAGCGATCTTCATCGCTTTGTGGGCGACCGCCGTAAGGTCCTTCTGCTGCGCCGCGCCGTCTTCCGGAGTGGCCTCTCTGGCCGCAGCCGCCACACGCACATTGCTGCGCACCGCGAGCCACATGCCGATATAGCCGGTGGCCGCGGAGAATGCCGCGCCGATCAAGAAGAAGACGCTGCGCCCGATGCGCTGCGGCCAATTGTCCGCGGGCAGCAACATGAGCAGGAAGAACACGACGACGGCGAAAACGCCGAGGGTCCGCAACTGCCGTGCCAGGTAGGCATTCGCGCCTTCCTGCACCGCCGCCGCGATCTTCTTCATACTGTCGGTTCCCTCACCGGCCGCGAGTACTTGGCGGACCAGCACCGCCGCGACCGCCAGTGCGGCCAGGGCGACGACGGCGATCACCAGCACGATCCCGCGGTTGCCCGCGGTGAGTGACGGTGCGGCCAGAAAAGTGGGGGTGTCCATCAACTGAGGGGTGTAAGGCCCCGCCATTCGTCCTCCTTGACGTGATGGCACATGGGCGCGCGGAAGCACGCTCAGGCGTCCTGAGCAAGATGTGGACGGATTGTAGGGAGCCCCGGTTGATCAAAACAGGGCACCGCAAAGGGAATTCGCCTGCTCCCGGCGAAGATCAATAGTCTGGCGGCACCAGGAATTCGCCCGGACGAAGGAAACCGGTGAATTCACTGACCCCCGGCCGATGATCTCTCCTTACTACCGGTGCCCCCTTGATCTCCGCTGCTCACACCCCCCGCTCCCCCGCCGGCACCACCGCACCCGCAGTGACCCGGGAGGAAAGAGCGCCACCCGTTGACCCAGGTAATCCCCTGGGGTCACCCGCCCCCGTCACTCCGGCCACCGATGACGCGCCGTCAGATCACGGCCGGAACGCGCCCCTCGGGCGCAGGGGGCACCCCGGGGCGGCGCCGGGGGCGCGCCCGGGGAGGGGCCAGGGGGAGCGGGCAGGGGGCTGCGGGGCGCGCCTCCGGGCCGGACGGCCGGAGGGGCCGGAGGGGCCGGAGGGGCCGGAGGGGCCGGAGAGACCAGCGCCCAGGCCCCCGGGCAGCACCCAGCCACGCCTGCGCCCGACCGAGCCCAGCGCTCAAGAAAGGAAAAGAGAAGAAAAGATCAGAACCGCCCGCCCCGCAGGCACCGCGCTCCGCCCGCTACGCGGCGTCCGGCGTCGGCTACGGCTACGGCTACGGCTACGGCTACGGCTACGGCTACGGCTACGGCTACGGCAGGATCGGCGCCGCGTGCGCGGGCCAGCTCATCCGGATGCGCCCGCCGCCCTCGCCGGAGGTCACCTCGACATCGTCGACCAGCCCGCTGATCACCGCGAGGCCCATCTCGTCCTCGCCCTCGGCGTCGCTCTCACCGGCGCCCGCGGACTCCTCGCCGCCGGCGGCCGCGGCCGCGCCGGAACCGGTGACCTCGTCCCCCACCTCGATCGAGAACTTCTTCTCGTCCTCGATCAGCACCACCCGCACCGGCGCCGAGAGGCCGTGGCTCTCGTGCAGTCCCACGGCCCGGCTGCACGCCTCACCCACGGCGAGCCGCACCTCGTCCAGCACGGCCTCGTCCACTCCGGCGCGCCGCGCCACGGCAGCCGCGACCAGACGCGCGGTCCGGACGTGCTCGGGAAGGGCGCTGAAGCGTAGTTCGACGGTGGCCATGCCATCCCCCTCGTGATGCGGGCGTGCGACGCGGGGGGCCGGACGGACGCGCCCGGTACCCCCACTCCTTCCACCCCCGCGCCCGCGGCGCGGGGGACCGGCGAACCGTCAGTCAGTGGCTGCGACGGCTTCGTCGACCGAGGTGTGGATCGGGAACACCTTGGTCAGACCGGTGATACGGAAGATCTTGAGAATGCGCTCCTGGTTGCAGACCAGGCGCAGCGAGCCCTCGTGGGCACGCACCCGCTTGAGCCCGCCGACCAGGACGCCGAGCCCGGTGGAGTCCAGGAAGTCGACACGTTCCATGTCCACCACGAGGTGGTAGCTTCCGTCGTTCACAAGCTCGACCAGCTGCTCGCGCAGCTTGGGCGCGGTGTATACATCAATCTCGCCACCGACCTCGACGACCGTACGGTCGCCAACGGTCCGGGTCGACAGGGACAGGTCCACGGATCCTCCAGCACCTTGCTATCGAGCGGTCGCCCCCCTGGGGCCTCCCCACCGAGGTAGGGGCGGATCGGCAGCCGCCATGGCATTCAATCACTTACCAGCAGGCGTGCACGACGCCTTGTGAGCATTGTCCGTCACACCGGTGACACACTCGGTGCCGATGGCCTCCAATCGACTTCCGCCGGACCGTGGCGCGCGCACTTCCCCAGGCATGATTCTCGACCGTCTCGCCCGGGGCGCGACCCGCGCTGCGCGCATCACTCATACGGAGCACTTGCCCCCGCGCATCGGGACCCATGCCGAATGGCCGGCACGGATCCGGCCGGAAGTGATCGACGCCATCCGTTCGGCCGGAATCGAGCGCCCCTGGGCCCACCAGGCACAGACGTCCGAACACGCGCTGCGCGGCGAATCGGTCGTGGTGGCCACCGGCACCGCCTCCGGCAAGTCGCTGGCGTACCTGGCGCCGGTCCTCTCGGGGCTGCTGGACGGCTCCGAGGCCCCGAACGGGCGGGGGGTCACGGCCCTGTACCTGGCGCCCACCAAGGCCCTGGCGGCCGACCAGCGGCGGGCCGTGCGCGAGCTGGCCGCCCCCCTGGGCACCGCCGTGCGGGCCGCCGTCTACGACGGCGACACCCCGGTGGAGGAGCGCGAGTGGGTCCGCCAGTACGCCAACTACGTGCTGACCAACCCGGACATGCTGCACCGCGGCATCCTCCCGGCCCACCCCCGCTGGTCCTCCTTCCTGCGCGCCCTGCGCTATGTCGTCATCGACGAGTGCCACACCTACCGCGGCGTCTTCGGCTCGCACGTCGCGCAGGTGATCCGCCGGCTCCGCCGGGTCTGCGCCCGCTACGGCGCCGAGCCGGTCTTCCTGCTGGCCTCCGCCACCGCCGCGGAACCGGCGCAGGCCGCCTCCCGGCTCACCGGCCTGCCCGTGGCGGAGATCACGCAGGACGCCTCCCCGCGCGGCGAGTTGGTCTTCGCGCTGTGGGAGCCGCCGCTGACCGAACTGCACGGCGAGCAGGGCGCCCCGGTCCGCCGCACCGCCACCGCCGAGACCGCCGACCTGCTCACCGACCTCGCCGTCCAGGGCGTGCGGACCGTCGCCTTCGTCCGCTCCCGGCGCGGCGCCGAACTCATCGCGCTGATCGCGCAGGAGCGGCTCGCGGAGGTGGACCGCTCGCTGCCCGGGCGGATCGCCGCGTACCGGGGCGGTTATCTGCCCGAGGAGCGCCGGGCCCTCGAACGCGCCCTGCACAGCGGCGAGCTGCTCGGCCTGGCCGCCACCACCGCGCTGGAGCTGGGCGTGGACGTCTCCGGCCTCGACGCCGTGGTGATCGCCGGCTATCCGGGCACCCGCGCCTCCCTGTGGCAGCAGGCCGGCCGGGCGGGCCGGGCCGGGCAGGGCGCGCTGGCCGTCCTGGTGGCCCGCGACGACCCGCTGGACACCTACCTCGTCCACCACCCCGAGGCGCTGTTCGACCGGCCCGTCGAGTCGACCGTGCTCGACCCGGACAACCCGTACGTGCTCGCCCCGCACCTCTGCGCGGCGGCCGCCGAACTCCCCCTCACCGAGGCCGACTTCGCCCTCTTCGGCCCGGAGACGGAAGGGCTGCTGCCCCAGCTGGTGGCCGCGAACCTGCTGCGCCGGCGTACCAGCGCCTGGTACTGGACGCGCCGCGAGCGGGCCGCCGACCTCACCGACATCCGCGGCCAGGGCGGCTCGCCCGTCCAGATCGTGGAGGCCGGCACCGGGCGGCTGCTGGGCACCGTGGACGCCGCGGCGGCGCACACCACCGTCCACGAGGGTGCGGTCCACCTCCACCAGGGCCGCAGCTATCTCGTCCGCCATCTGGACCTGGCGGACGACGTCGCCCTCGTGGAGGAGGCCAGTCCGCCCTACTCCACGACCGCCCGCGACACCACCGCGATCTCCATCCTGGAGACCGACACCGAGGTGCCCTGGGGCGGGGCCCGGCTGTGCTTCGGCTCCGTCGAGGTCACCAACCAGGTCGTCTCCTTCCTGCGCCGCAAGCTGATCACCGGCGAAGTCCTGGGCGAGACCAAGCTCGACCTGCCGCCCCGTACGCTGCGCACCCGCGCGGTGTGGTGGACGGTCACCGAGGACCAGCTCGACGCGGCCCGGGTCAACCCCCAGCAGCTCGGCGGCGCGCTGCACGCCGCGGAACACGCCTCCATCGGGATGCTGCCGCTGTTCGCCACCTGCGACCGCTGGGACATCGGCGGCGTCTCCGTCCCGCTGCACCCGGACACCCTGCTGCCGACGGTCTTCGTCTACGACGGCCACCCCGGCGGCGCGGGCTTCGCCGAACGCGCCTTCCACACGGCCGCGGACTGGCTCACCGCCACCCGCAGCGCCATCGCCGCCTGCGAGTGCGAGGCCGGCTGCCCGTCCTGCATCCAGTCCCCCAAGTGCGGCAACGGCAACGACCCGCTGCACAAACGGGGCGCCATCCGCCTCCTGACCGAACTCCTCCGCGGCGCCCCGGCCGCCTAGGACGCGGGCGCGGACCGGTACTCCCGGCACCCGCCCGGCGTCCGGCGCGCCCGAGGCGGGCCCCGCGCGGGCCCGCACCCGGGCGGTGAACGGACCGCCGCCGGCCTCGGCCGTGACATCGGCGACCGGACCGGCCAGCGCGCACCGCACCAGGCGGGTGTGCTGCGCGGCGGCGACCCGGCGCGCGGCGGCGCAGGCCGCGGCCGGGCCCCGGAGCGCCCGGTCCGCGGCGGCCAGCGCCGCCAGGTCCGCGGCCCCGCCCGCCCGGTGCCGGGCCGTAACGGCCTGTCCGACGGCCATCAGCGCCGCGAAGACCGCGCAGAGCGCCGCCGCCGCGCACACCGTCCACACCGTCGCCGAGCCCGCGTCGTCACACCGTTTCCTCCGCAAGGGCCACCGCCTCTCCCCGGACCCGCAGCGCCAGCCGGCCCATCCCGGGCAGCCCGGCCTCGACCCGCACGCGCACCAGCTCGCCGTCCCGCTCCATCGCGATCCGCGCGCCTTCCGGGGCCGCCCGGCGCGCCGCGGCGAGCACCCCCGCGGGGGGTTCCTGCCGCGCCGCGGCCCGCGCCCCGGCCCGCGCGGCGTCCACGCAGGCGATCCGGGCGCAGGCGGCCACCAGCCCCCAGATCAGCGCCGCCGCGACCGCCACCAGAACCGGCAGCACCACGGCCGCCTCCGCGGTCACGAACCCGGCGTCCCGCGTCCGCGGGCGCCCCCGCGCCTCAGAACGGCACATCGAGGGCCCGCTGGAGTACCGACCGCAGCGCCGCGGCCACCGGTCCGCTCGTCACGAGCTTGTAGAGCACCGCCGCGAACGCACACGCGGCGAGCGTCCCCACGGCGTACTCCGCGGTGCTCATCCCGCGATCGGACCGCGCCGTCCGCACCCGCTTCCACCACTGACGGAACATCTCCTGCCTCCTTGGCCTCGCTGAATCGACGAATGAAACGAACGAACGAATGGGTGAATGAGTGAACGAGTGAATGAGTGAAGGGGTGAAGGGGTGAAGGGGTGAGTTGAGGGGCGATGCCCCACCCATTAGCCGATGATTCGTTGATTGCTGCCTCGCTACGCCGTTGTATCGAAGGGTTGACGGGGTGACTGACCCGGGAATCGATCGCCTGCTGTGGTGCCGGGCCGCTGCGCTGCCGGGCCGCCGCGCCGGGGCTCGTCGGGGTGACCGGCCGCCCCTGCCGGCCGCACCGGACACCGCGGGCCCCACTCCCCCAGCCCCAGGTCTCACTCACCTCCCAGCAGTCCGCCCGCCAGGCCGATCAGGACCGGGGCCAGGCCCAGGACCAGGAAGGCCGGGAGGAAGCAGCCGGACAGCGGGAGGGTGACCAGCACCCCGGCCCGGCGGGCCTTCGCGGCGGCGGCACGGGCCCGGTCGGCGCGCAGGCCGGCCGCGATCCGGGCGGCCGGTTCGACGGCCGGGGCCCCCGATATCCCGGCGCGCTCCAGGCACCGGGCCAGCTCCCCGGCCCCGGGCAACTCCGCAAGGCGCCCCCAGACCGCGGCCGGTTCACCGCCCAGTCGGAGCTCCGCCGCGATGTGGCGCAGCCGTTCGGCGACCGTGCCGTCCAGGGAGCGGCCCACCGCCTCGGCCGCCGCCCGCGGGCCGGCCCCGGCCGCCAGACAGGCCGCCAGCAGCTCACCGGCCGGGGCCAGTTCGGCGGCCGCCCGTGCGGCGGCCACCCGGCCGGCCGCCGCGGCCCGCTGCCACCGCAGCCAGCGGTGCGCGGCCCAGCCGACGAGGAGCCCGGCCGGCACCCCGGCGACGCCGCCCAGCAGCACCGCCACGCACCCGGCCACCGCCGCCGGTCCGGCCCACTCCGTCAGCCGGCCGTCCCGCGGTGCGCCGTCCCGGCCCGCTCGCGGCCTCCCCCGCCGGGCCCGACCCGGCCACCGCGCCCGGCCGCGCACGCGCTCCTCGCCGCCGTACGGGCCCCCTGCGGCGTCCGCCAGCACACCCGGCGCCCGCCGCCGTACGGCCCGCCGCGCGCGCACCGGCCGGATCAGCTCCGGTCCGTACCGCACGGCCGCCGCGACCGCCACCGCCGTCCCCACCCTGTGGACAACCTCCGGGCTCACCGCACCCACCTCCCCTTCCCTTGCACGTCCGTCCCTCCGCTTCCGCTTCCGCCCCCGCTGCCGTGCCCCGGCGCGGCCGGCTCGTCCGACGCGTCCGCGACGATCCGGGCCGTCCAGACCACCCCGCCCCACTCCAGGAGCCCGCCGACGAGCAGGCAGCCCCACCCGGCGGGGGTGTGCAGCAGCACGCCGAGGGGGTCGGCGCCCAGCGCCCCGCCCATCAGGAGCCCGCCCGCCGGCAGCAGCGCGAGCATCAGGGCGGTGGCCCGCGGCCCGGCCAACTGCGCGTGCAGCTCCTCGCGTTGGTCCCGCCGGGCGGCGAGTCCGGCGGCGATCCGCTCCAGTCCGCGGGCCAGTCCGGCACCGCCCTCCACCGCCACCTGCCAGCACGCCGCCGCCGCGGCCAGTCCCTCGGCGCCCGGCGTGCGCGCGGCCGCCCGCAGGGCGCCGGGCACGTCCCCGCCGTAACGGGCGGCCGCCAGCACCGCCGGTCCGGCCTCGCCCAGCCCCGGCGCCCCGGCGGCGACCAGGGCCCGGTCCGGTTGCCGGCCCGCCCGCAGCTCCCCCGCGACCGCCCCGCAGAACCGGATCACCGCCGCGGCCCGCCGGTCGGCCGCCCGCCGCCGGTCCCGCGCGGCCAGCCACCTGCGGACGGCGACCAGGGCCACCGGCGCGGCCAGCACCGGCAGCACCGACCGCCCCAGCAGCCCCAGTGCGAGCCCGGCAGGCAGGCACCACAGTTCGGCCCCGGCCTCCCCGCAGCGCCCGAAGCGCCACCGGCGCCCCTCCCCGCCGCCGGCCCGCCCGGCGATCCACTCCCGCAGCGCCGCACCGCGCCCCTGAGCGGACCCCGCCGCGCCATCGCCCAGGACCGCCGCCGTCCGCCGCCGCAGGGCCCGCGCCCGCCGCGCCCACGGCACCAGCAGCACCGCGCACCCCGCCACGGCTGCGGCCGCCACCGGTCCCGCCCCGCCCGTCAGCACCCCTCCCCACCCCTCTCGCACAGCCGCGCCAGCCGCTCCCAGCCGGGCGCCTCCTGGAACCCCTGCGGGCTCCACACCGCCGCCGGCACCGTTCGCACGAAGCCGTCCCGGTCCCGCTCCAGGACGTGGACCTCGGCGATCCGCCGCCGCCCGGAGCGGTCCCGTACGAGGTGCAGCACGACCGACAGCGCCGCCGCCAGCTGGCTGTGCAGCGCGGCCCGGTCCAGCCCGGCGGTGGAGCCGAGCGCCTCCAGCCGGGCCGGTACGTCGCAGGCTGCGTTGGCGTGGACCGTGCCGCAGCCGCCCTCGTGGCCCGTATTGAGGGCCGCCAGCAGGTCGGTCACCTCGGGCCCGCGCACCTCGCCGACCACCAGCCGGTCCGGCCGCATCCGCAGCGCCTGCCGCACGAGGTCCCGCAGCGTCACCCGGCCCGCGCCCTCCTGGTTGGCCGGCCGGGTCTCCAGCCGGACGACGTGCGGGTGGTCCGGGCGCAGCTCCGCGGAGTCCTCGGCCAGGACGATCCGCTCGGCCGGGCCGACCAGCCCGAGCAGGGCGCTCAGCAAGGTGGTCTTGCCCGAGCCCGTACCCCCGCTGACCAGGAACGACAGCCGGGCCGCCAGCAGCGCGCGGAGCAGCCGGCCGCCGCCCGGCGGGACCGTGCCGGCCGCCTCCAGCTCCGGGAGCGCGAAGGCCCGGGGCCGCAGCACCCGCAGCGACAGGCACGTCCCGGCCACGGCCACCGGGGGCAGCACGGCGTGCAGCCGGGTGCCGTCCGGGAGCCGGGCGTCCACCCAGGGGCGGGCGTCGTCCAGCCGCCGCCCGGCGACCGCCGCCAGCCTGCGGGCGAGCCGGCGCACCTCCGCCTCGTCCCGGAAGCGGACGGGGGTGCGCTCCGGTCCGGCGCCCCGGTCCACCCAGACCGCGTCCGGCGCGGTCACCAGGACGTCCGTCACCTCGGGCGCGGCCAGCAGCGGTTCCAGGGGCCCGCTGCCCACCATCTCCGAGCGCAACGCGCCCACCACACCGAGCACTTCGGCGTCCCCGAGGAGCCGCCCCTCCTCGCGCAGGGCCACCGCCACCCGGGCCGGTGTCGGCTCCGCCCCCGCCTCGGCGAGCCGCCGGCGCACCCCGTCGAGCAGTTCCCGGCTCATCCCGCACCACCGCCTCCGGCGAGCACCCCGGCCCGTACGGGCCCGAAGGCGTCCACCGCGTCCCGGCTGCGGCGGGACCACCAGCCCGCGCCGCAGCGCAGCCCGTCCCGCCACCAGTCCCCGAACCGCGGGCCCCGGCGGTCCCCGGCCGCCCGGCCCCGATACCCCGGCCCTCCGGCCGTCCACCGCGTCATCGCACCGCACCCCCCGCCCCCGGCCCGTCCCCCCGGCCCGCGGCCCCGGCGGCCACCGCGCCGGGCCCTCCGCCGCCCTCGCCGCGCACCCGTGCCCAGAACCCGGCGCAGAACCGCGCCAGCGGCCCCCGCGCCCGCATGCCGGGCGCCAGTCCCCGCGCCAGGTCGTCCGGCAACCCGGCCTCCCAGGGGAGCTCACCCGCCAGCGGCAGTCCCAGCAGGCGCGCGATCTCGTCCGCCGCGGGCCCGCCGCCGTGCCCCGGTCCCGGGGGCCCGCAGGCCACCACCCGGACGTCGTCGAGGACCGCCCGCACCCCGTCGGCCACCCGGCGCGCCGCGGCCACCGCGCGCAACTCCGCGGGGACGACCAGCAGCACGGTGTCCACCTGGGCCAGCGCTTCGGCCGCCGCCCCGTCCACCCGGCGCGGCAGGTCGAGCACCACCACCCCGCCGCGCCGCCGGGCGGCGGCCAGCACCGCCCGCACGGCCGGCGGCGGAACGTCCACCTCCGCGCCCCGGTCCCAGCTGAGCACCCGTAACGCGTGCAGCCGCGGCAGCGACGCGGCGAGCGCACCGCCGGCCACCCGGCCGCGGGACTCGGCGAAGGCGGGCCAGCGCAGGCCCTTCTCCTGCTCGCCGCCGAGCAGTACGTCCAGCCCGCCGCCCAGGGGGTCGCCGTCCACGAGCAGGGTCCGCTCCCCGGTGCGGGCGGCGGTGACGGCCAGCGCCGCCGCCAGGGTGCTCGCCCCGGCGCCGCCGCGGCCCCCGATGACGCCGACCGTCAGGGCCGGCGCCCCGGCGCCCTCGGCCGCGTCGGCGATCCGGTCCACCAGCCAGCGCTCGCCCTCGGGGAGGGACAGCACCCGCTCGGCACCGATGGCCACGGCCTGGCGGAGCACCGCGACCTCGTCCGCCTCCCGGCCGGCGATGACGACGCCCGCGCGGCGCGCGCTCCCGGTCAGCCGGGCGGCGCAGTCGGCGCCGACGATCACCAGCGGCGGCCTTTCCCACTCCGCGGTGCGGCGGGGCGGGTGGTGCGCCACCTCGGGCAGCGCGCCGGCCGCCGCGCAGAGCCGCAGGAGGTCGTCGAGGAGCTCTTCGTCCTCGGTGATCAGCAGCGGCCCGTCCCGCTCTTCACCGCTTCGCACCGGCTGGTCGGAAGGAGATGATCCGGACACGTTCTGTCCCCCTGTCGCTACGCAACTCGCACTTCCGCGAACTTCGCGGACTTTCACGGTGCAGCGATCGGGAAATCTTTGTGGATCTTGATCCAAATCTGTGGACAACTCCGCGCCTGTGAATATCCCCGTCACCTATTCCAGCGACGGGGACCAACTCCTGAGACTCCTGTGAAGCCTCCGCAGAGCAGTCCGACGACTACCCTCAGTGATGGCATATGCATGACAGAGCGGCCCGCCTGCGCGGCACGGAACGGCGCCGGATCATGGGCTGGGGACGGAAAACGCGTCCGGACATGCGACGACCCCCGCCGGGGGGGAGAGCGGGGGTCGTCTCCACGGCCGACTCGGGGGGGGAGGAGCCGGACCGGGTTAGCACGGTCGCGAACGATCCGTGACTTCCATGGTGTACCCGAGAGCCTTCTCAGGCAAACCCACGCGCCACACCTTACGCCGAATGGTGGGCGCCTATGCTCGCCCCCGTGGAAAACCACTCCGTGCCTCACTCGACGCCCCGTACTGCCGCGTTCTTCGACTTGGACAAGACCGTCATTGCAAAGTCGAGCACGCTGACCTTCAGCAAGCCCTTCTACCAAGGCGGCCTGATCAATCGGCGGGCCGTACTGCGGACCGCGTACGCCCAGTTCGTGTTCCTCGCGGGCGGCGCCGATCACGACCAGATGGAGCGGATGCGCGAATATCTCTCCTCGCTGTGCCGCGGCTGGGATGTGGCCCAGGTCCGCGAGATCGTCGCCGAAACACTGCACGATCTCATCGACCCGATCATTTATGACGAGGCCGCCTCGCTCATCGAGGAACACCACGCGGCCGGCCGGGATGTCGTGATCGTCTCGACCTCCGGCGCCGAGGTCGTCGAACCGATCGGCGAACTCCTGGGCGCCGACCGGGTCGTGGCTACCAGAATGGTCGTCGGCGAGGACGGCCGCTTCACCGGGGAGGTGGAGTATTACGCGTACGGCCCCACGAAGGCGGAAGCCGTCCGGGAACTGGCCGCCTCCGAGGGATACGACCTGAGGCGCTGCTACGCGTACAGCGACTCGATCACCGACGTGCCGATGCTGGAGGCCGTCGGCCACCCCTGCGCGGTCAATCCGGACCGGGCGCTGCGCCGCGAGGCGGTCGCCCGCGGCTGGCCGGTGCGCACCTTCAGCCGGCCGGTCCCGCTGAAGAAGCGGCTGCCCACCCTGGCCATGCCCTCGCGCCCGGTGCTCACCGCCATGGCGGCGGTCGGCGCGGCCGCCGCCACCGCCACGCTGGTCTGGTACGCCAGCCGCCGCAATACGGGAAAGAAACGCCTTGCCGTAATGCCCGCATTTGCGGCCAAACGTAAAGATCTGCGGGCCGGGCTACCGCTCACCCTCCAGGAGTAGTACAAAGGACTTAACGGCCCGCGAGACCAAGGACATCCGAGAGGAACGCCTTTAACGCATCACGGCCCACGGACCGATGCATGAATGCCGGGCACCCACGCGACGCCGACCCGTCGATTACGGGCCAGCCGCACCAGGTAAGCGGACAACGAATCCGACCTGATGGGCGACAATTCGAGCACGCCTGGTAACCCGGCAGACATGCCAGCGGCGGTACCGCAGGGTTGGTACCGCCGCACCCCGTGTCCGGGCCCGGCCGGGCGCCGTCAGGCCGCCCCGCGCTGGAGCGCCTCGCAGACCGCCGTGCTCTCCCGCACCCCCAGCTCCACCGCGCGCCCGCAGTGCGCGATCCACTCCGCCACGCCGTCCGGAGTGCCCGACACATACGCCCCCAGGGCCGCCGCGTAGGCCGCGCTCCCCTGTTCCGCGTGGCCGACCTCGGCCGGGCAGATCGACTTGGGGTCCAGGCCGCTGCCGACCAGCACGATCCGTTCCGCCGCCCGCGCGACCAGCCCGTTGCACGAGCCGAACGGCCGCAGCGCGAGGAGTTCGCCGTGCACCACCGCGGCGGTCACCAGGGCCGGTGCCGCGGTGCCCGCCAGGAGGAGCCGGGCCAGCCCGTCCAGCCGCCCGGCGACCTCGTCGGCGTCCGGCAGCGGCAGGTCGATCAACGGCTCGTCCACCGGCTCGGTGCCCAGCCGGGGGCGGCCCACGGCCTCGTCGTCCGCGCCGCCGCCGGCCGCGACCAGGTGCAGCCGGGCCAGCACCTGGAGCGGCGACTGCCGCCACACGCTGAGGAGTTGGCCCGCCTCGGCGGTCAGCCGCAGCGCCGCGCCGACCGTGCGCGGCTCGCCACCGGCCCCGAAGTCGCTGCGCCGCCGGATCTCTTCGAGCGCCCAGTCGGCCCCGGAGAGCGCCGCCGAGGCGCGCGCCCCGCGCAGCGCCGCCTCCGAGGTGACCTCGGTGCCGCGGCGCCGCATGATGCGGTGCCCGTAGACCCGGTCGACGGCCTTGCGGACACGGTCCACGGAGTCGGCGACCCCCGGGAGCGACGCCAGGGCCGCGAGCGGGTCGTTGCTCGCCTGGGGTGGTTCGGGGGGCGTCCCCCGGGAGATTCCAGCCATGGGGACGACCCTACGCACCACCGGGCCGGACCCCTCGAAGGAGTGGTCTTCTTCACGCAAACCCCCTGCCGAGAGGTTCGCCACACCTACGCTTGCTGAATATGAAGATCGCTTTCGTGGGCAAGGGCGGCAGTGGCAAGACCACGCTGTCCTCCCTGTTCATCCGGCACCTCGCCGCGGCCCGGGTCCCCGTCATCGCGGTGGACGCCGACATCAACCAGCACCTGGGCGTCGCGCTCGGCATGGACGAGGCGGAGGCCGCCGCGCTGCCCGCGATGGGTGCCCATCTCCCGTTGATCAAGGACTACTTGCGTGGCGAGAACCCCCGCATCCCGTCCGCCGAGACGATGATCAAGACGACCCCGCCCGGCGAGGGCTCGCGGCTGCTGCGGATCTGCGAGGACAACCCGGTCTACGACGCCTGCGCCCGGCAGGTGGCCCTCGACGACGGGGCGGTGCGCCTGATGGCCACCGGCCCGTTCACCGAGTCCGACCTGGGCGTGGCCTGCTACCACTCCAAGGTCGGCGCGGTCGAGCTGTGCCTGAACCACCTGGTGGACGGCCGGGAGGAGTACGTGGTCGTCGACATGACCGCGGGCTCCGACTCGTTCGCCTCCGGGATGTTCACCCGCTTCGACATGACCTTCCTGGTCGCCGAGCCGACCCGCAAGGGCGTCGCCGTCTACCGCCAGTACAAGCAGTACGCGCGGGACTTCGGCGTCCCGTTGAAGGTGGTGGGCAACAAGGTCCAGGGCGCCGACGACCTGGCGTTCCTGCGCGCCGAGGTGGGCGAGGACCTGCTGGTGTGCGTGGGGCAATCGGAGTGGGTGCGCGCCAGGGAGAAGGGGCGCGCGACCCCCTTCGCCCTCCTGGAGGAGGCCGACCGCCGGGCCCTCGCGACGCTGCACGACACCGCCGACGCCGCCTACGGGCGGCGCGACTGGGAGCGCTACACCCGCCAGATGGTCCACTTCCACCTGAAGAACGCCGAGAGCTGGGGGAACGCGAAGACGGGCGCCGACCTGGCGGCCCAGGTCGACCCCGCCTTCGTGCTCTTCGAAGGGGCGGCTACCCCGCAACCGGCATGATCCGCGCGGCCGGCGCCGGACCGGACGCCTCCGGGGTGCCCGAGAGGTACGCCGCCCACCCGTCCTCCGGTGCCCGGCCGACCGGCAGTTCCTGAAGCCTGGCCAGCACCTCCGGGTCCTGGGCGTCCAGCCAGTCGCTCAGCTGCTTGAAGCTGACGCACCGCACGCCCTCACGGGGGCAGATGTCCTTGATCGCTTCCTCGACGGCCCGCATGTACGTGCCGCCGTTCCAGGACTCGAAGTGGTCGCCGACGAACAGCGGTGCGCGGTTGCCGTGGTACGCGCGGTCGAAGGCGTCCAGGATGCCGTCGCGCATCTGCCGGCCCCAGGTGGCGTGCATGGCGCGGTCGCCGTGGGTGGAACCGGACTGGTTGGCCAGGAAGTTGTAGTCCATCGAGAGGGTCTCGAAGTCCCGGCCGGGGAACGGTATCTCCTGGAGCGGGAAGTCCCACAGGCCGCCGGTCTTCCGCGGCCAGACCTGGAGGCCGCCCGCCGAGCTGGCGTCGTAGCGGAAGCCCATCTCCCGGGCGGCGGGGAGCAGATTGCGCTGGCCCTCCAAGCAGGGCGCCCGGCCGCCGACCAGCTCCCTGCCGTAGTCGAACGGCAGCGGCGGTTCGTTCCTGAGGCCGGCGTTGGTCTTCCAGTTCCGGACGAAGGAGACGGCCTGCGCTATCTCGCTGCGCCAGTCCTCCGGCGTCCAGCTGCCCACCCCGTCGCGGCCACAGAAGTGGCCGTTGAAGTGGGTGCCTATCTCGTTGCCGTCCTCCCAGGCGCCGCGCATCTGGGCCACGGTGTCCTTGATCCCCCGGACGTCGTTGAAGCCGATCGCCGAGGAGCCGGGCTCGTGCCCGGGCGGCTCGTAGAGCTCCGCCTTGTCACTGGGGAGGAGGTAGACGCCGCTGAGGAAGTACGTCATCGTCGCGCGGTACTTCTTGCCGACGGCGCGGAAGTGCGAGAACAGCTTCTGGCCGTCCTCGCCGGCGCCGTCCCAGGAGAAGACCACGAACTGCGGTGGCTTCCCGCCGGGCTTCAGGCGCGCGGGTACGGGCTGGTGGGGCTGGGCCCCGGTGTACGCGGTGGAGCCGTCGCCTATGAGGTGGACGGTGCGGGTGGCCGGCGCCTGGGGCTGTGCGCGCCCCTTGCCGGGGTTCCGCGGCGGGGATTCCTGGGTGGCCGCGGAACAGCCGGCTATCGCCGCCAGCGCCACCGCCGCCGCGATGCGCACCGTCGTCTTCGATATGACCGCCATCAGCCACCTCATTCCTGGTGCAAAGCGCACCATTTGGGCCAAGCAGGACAAGCCTGCCGAAACGCATTTATCCATTGACGGGTCACCAAAGAGGCACGGCAAAAGTCGTCTTATTCACTCGATAGATGGAATGACTGCGCCGTATGCCCAAAATGCCTTCTCAGGGGCTTTACGTGTCATTACGATTCGTTTACCGATGCTTGAGAGTCATCGGCCGGTCACCCTTCGCGACATCCGCCGGCCCGGCTCGCTCCCGCCGCAGTACACCGCCGCCCCGCGGCCGGCCCCGCCGACCGCGCCGCCCCGGAGGAGACGGGAATGACGCAGCTCCAGAAAACGCCGCAGCCGCCGGCCGAGCCGGCTCCCGAGCCCACCGCTCCCGCCCCTTCGGGGCCCCTCGGCGTCCGGCCGGGCGCGGCCTGGCGCGGGGACCTCGCCGCCTCCGCCGTGGTCTTCCTGCTGGCCGTCCCGCTGTCGCTGGGCCTCGCCCTGGCCACCGGGGCGCCGCTCCAGGCCGGACTGGTCGCGGCCGCCGTCGGCGGGATCGTCGCCGGGCTGCTGGGTGGCGCCCCGCTCCAGGTGACCGGCGCCGCCACCGGCCTGCTGGTGGTCACCGGCGATCTCGTCCAGCGCTACGGCTGGCGCGCCACCTGCGCGATCACGGTCCTGGCCGGACTGGCCCAGCTCGCGCTCGGGGCGCTGCGGGTGGCCCGCGCGGCGCTCGCGGTCAGCCCCGCGATCGTGCACGGCATGCTCGCCGGGATCGGCGTCACCATCGCCGTCGGACAGCTCCACGTGGTGCTCGGCGGCAGCGCCGGCAGCTCGGTCCTCGACGACCTGGCCGCACTGCCCGGCCAGTTGGCGCGCCCGCACACCACCGCGCTGCTGATCGGGGCCGTCACGGTGGCGGTGCTGGCCGGCTGGCCGCGGCTGCCGGGGCGCGCCGGCCGCCGGGCCCGGCTGCTGCCGGCACCGCTGGCCGCGGTGCTGTCCGCGACGGCGGTCGGCGCCGGTACGGCGGTGCCGCGTGTCGAGCTGCCGTCCTGGCGGCTGCCGGAGCCGCCCGTACTGCCCCACGCGTCGTTCACGGCGCTGGCCGCGGCGGTGCTGACGGTCACCCTCGTCGCCAGCATGGAGTCGCTGCTGTCCGCGGTGGCCGTGGACCGGCTGGCCGCCGAGCGGCCCGGGCCGCCCCCCGAGCGGCCGCGCCTCAACCGCGAACTGGCCGCCCAGGGCCTGGCCAACGTCGTCTGCGGCCTGGTCGGCGGGCTGCCGGTCTCCGGGGGTGCGATGCGCGGCTCGGCCGGGGTGCGGGCCGGTGCGGTCACCCGCCGGGCCACCGTGCTGCACGGCGTCTGGGTGCTGCTGTGCGCGGGCCTGCTGGCCGGGGCGCTGCGGCTGATCCCGCTGGCCGCGCTGGCCGCCCTGGTGATGGTCGTCGGCGTCCGGATGGTCAGCTTCGCGCATCTGCGGCACGCCCAGCGCCACCGCGAATTCCCGGTCTACGCGGCCACGTTGGGCGCGGTGGTGCTCCTCGGGGTGCTCCAGGGCGTGCTGGCCGGCATCGCGGTCGGGATCTTCCTGGCGTTGCGGCGGCTGACCCACACCCGTGTCGCCGTCATGGCCGAGGACGGCCGCCACCGGGTGCGGGTCAGCGGGCAGTTGACGTTCCTGGCGGTGCCCCGGCTGACCCGGGCGCTGGCCCAGGTGCCACCGGGCGCCGACGCGGTCGTCGAGCTGTACGGGTCGTTCATGGACCACGCCGCCTATGAGGCGCTCCGATCCTGGGCGGCCGCCCACCGGGCGAACGGCGGCACCGCCGAGCTCGGGGGCCGCTCGGGCCGGCCGCCCGCCGAACCGGCCGGTACGCACACCTGCCGGCCCTGGACGCCGTGGCGCAACCACCACTGCACCCGGCCGGCGGCCGGTCCCGCGGCGGAGCACGGGGGTGGCGGGCAACTGCTCGGCGGGGTCAGCGCGTTCCAGCGCCACACCGCGCCCCTGGTGCGCGAGGAGCTGGCCCGGCTGGCGCGGGAGGGCCAGCGGCCCACCCAGCTCTTCCTGACCTGCGCCGATTCCCGGCTGGTGACGAGCATGATCACGTCCAGCGGGCCGGGCGACCTGTTCACCGTGCGCAATGTCGGCAATCTGATGCCGCCGCCCGGCTCCGACGCCTCCTGCGACTCCGTGGCCGCCGCGGTGGAGTACGCGGTCGAGGTGCTGCGGGTCGCTTCGATCACGGTCTGCGGCCACTCCGGCTGCGGTGCCATGGCGGCGCTGCTGGAGGCGGCCGGCTCCCCGCCGCCGTCCGGTGAGGCGACGCCGCTCGCCCGCTGGCTGCGGCACGGCCGCCCGAGCCTGGCCCGGATGGGGCGGATCGGGCGCCTGGGCCGGGGCGAAGTGGCGCTGGCCGGGCGGCCGGTGGCCGACGACCAGGAGCGGCTGGCGCTGGTCAACGTCCGGCAGCAGCTCGACCACCTGCGGGCCCACCCCTGCGTCGCCCGCCGGACGGCCGAGGGGACGCTCACCCTGCACGGCATGTACTTCCACGTCGCCGAGGCCCAGGGGTATCTGCTGGACGAGTCCACCGGGCGGTTCCGGGCGGTCGGCGCGGCCGTCCCGGCGGATGTGGTCTGACCTGCAACGCCACCCGAACGGCCGCGGTACGGCAGGGAATCCCACAGGTCTACACCAATAGTTTTCCACAGCCCTTGTCAGGGTCGGTCGCGGGCTGATGAGCTATGGCCCGGGACACACTGCACGCCCTGGGAATGGGAGAAGTCGTGAGCAACGAAAGCCTGGCCAACCTCCTGAAGGAGGAGCGGCGGTTCGCACCGCCCGCCGAGCTGGCCGCGAACGCCAACGTCACGGCCGCCGCGTACGAAGAGGCCGCGGCGGACCGGCTGGGCTTCTGGGCCGAGCAGGCCAAGCGCCTGACCTGGGAGACCGAGCCCACCGAGATCCTCGACTGGTCGAACCCGCCGTTCGCCAAGTGGTTCGCCGACGGGCAGCTCAACGTCGCCTACAACTGCGTCGACCGCCATGTGGAGAACGGCCTGGGCGACCGGGTCGCGATCCACTTCGAGGGCGAGCCCGGCGACAGCCGCGCGATCACCTACGCCGAGCTCCAGCGCGAGGTCTCCCAGGCCGCCAACGCCCTGATCGAGCTGGGTGTCCGGACCGGCGACCGGGTCGCCATCTACATGCCGATGATCCCGGAGACGGTCATCGCCATGCTGGCCTGCGCCCGTCTGGGCGCACCGCACTCGGTGGTCTTCGGCGGCTTCTCCGCGGACGCCCTGGCCACCCGCATCGACGACGCCGACGCCCGCGTCGTGATCACCGCCGACGGCGGCTACCGCCGCGGCAAGCCGTCCGCCCTCAAGCCGGCCGTCGACGAGGCGCTGACCAAGCCGGGCACGGAGCGCGTCCGCAGCGTGCTGGTCGTCCGCCGCACCGCCCAGGACGTCGGCTGGACCGAGGGCCGGGACGTGTGGTGGCACGACCTCGTGGGGCGGCAGAGCGAGCAGCACACCCCCGAGGCGTTCGACGCCGAGCACCCGCTGTTCATCCTCTACACCTCCGGCACGACGGGTAAGCCCAAGGGCATCCTGCACACCACCGGCGGCTACCTCACCCAGGTCTCGTACACCCACCACGCCGTCTTCGACCTCAAGCCGGAGACCGACGTCTACTGGTGCACCGCCGACGTCGGCTGGGTCACCGGCCACTCGTACATCACCTACGGCCCGCTCTCCAACGGCGCGACCGAGGTGCTCTACGAGGGCACCCCGGACACCCCGCACCAGGGCCGCTGGTGGGAGATCGTCCAGAAGTACGGCGTGACGATCCTCTACACCGCGCCCACCGCGATCCGCGCCTGCATGAAGTGGGGCGACGACATCCCGGCGAAGTTCGACCTGTCGTCGCTGCGCCTGCTGGGGTCGGTGGGCGAGCCGATCAACCCCGAGGCGTGGATCTGGTACCGCAAGCACATCGGGGCGGACCGGACGCCGGTCGTCGACACCTGGTGGCAGACCGAGACCGGTGCGGTGATGCTCAGCCCGCTGCCCGGCGTGACGGAGGCCAAGCCCGGCTCCGCGCAGCGCCCGCTGCCCGGTATCGCGGCCACGGTCGTGGACGACGACGCCAACGAGGTACCCGACGGCGGTGGCGGCTACCTCGTCCTGACCGAGCCCTGGCCGTCGATGCTGCGCACCATCTGGGGCGACGACCAGCGCTACCTGGACACCTACTGGTCCCGCTTCGAGGGCCTCTACTTCGCCGGGGACGGCGCCAAGAAGGACGAGGACGGCGACGTCTGGCTGCTGGGCCGGGTGGACGACGTGATGCTGGTCTCCGGCCACAACATCTCCACCACCGAGGTGGAGTCCGCGCTGGTCTCGCACCCCAAGGTCGCCGAGGCCGCGGTGGTCGGCGCCACCGACCCGCAGACCACGCAGGCCATCTGCGCCTTCGTCATCCTGCGCGGCGGCGCGGCCGAGGAGGAGGGGCTCGTCGAGGAGCTGCGCGCGCACGTCGCCCACCAGCTGGGTCCGATCGCCAAGCCCAAGCGGATCCTGCCGGTCGCGGAGCTGCCGAAGACCCGCTCCGGCAAGATCATGCGCCGGCTGCTGCGCGACGTCGCCGAGAACCGCGCCCTGGGCGATGTCACCACGCTCACCGACTCCTCCGTGATGGAGCTGATCCAGTCCAAGCTGCCGAGCGCACCCAGCGAGGACTGAGGCCGCCGCGGCCGGCTGCCGGAGACCACCGGCGGCCGGCGCACCGCCGCCGTACGCCGCAGGGGCACCGGGCCAGCAGCACCGGTGCCCCTGCGGCGTTCCCGTACCGGACCGCCTCCACCGGGGCCCGGCGCCCCGGTCGGCCCGGCGGCAGCCCGGCGGCCCACCGCCCGAAATGCCCGTAAAGTTATCCGCACGCCTTAACCCCTTGCACCCGCCAGGTAAGGTAATGAGAGCGTCAACGAGGCGCTAAGAAATCTGGGTGCGCCGGGAAGTCTGGTCGGCAACTGCTACAGCCGTACACAGCTGCCGGAGGTCATCGCGTGACTGCGCCCAGCAACCGCCGTTCCATATTCCTCGGCCGGATGCCGCTCCCCGAGCGGAACTACATCGCCGACGCACTGCGCACCGAGACCGTCGGCGGGGTCCTCCTCCTCGTCGCCGCCGTCGCCGCGCTGATCTGGGCCAACACCCTCGGCGGCAGCTACGAGGCGATACGCGGCTTCCACCTCGGCCCGGCCTCGCTGGGCCTCGACCTCTCGCTCCAGCACTGGGCCGCCAACGGCCTGCTCGCGGTCTTCTTCTTCGTCGCCGGTATCGAGCTCAAGCGCGAACTGGTCGCCGGCGAGCTGCGCGATCCCAAGGCCGCCGCGCTCCCGGTGGTCGCCGCGCTCTGCGGCATGGCCACCCCGGCCCTCGTCTACTTCCTGGTCAACACCGCCGGCGGCGGCTCCCTCCAGGGCTGGGCGGTCCCCACCGCCACCGACATCGCCTTCGCGCTCGCCGTCCTCGCGGTGATCGGCACCTCCCTGCCGTCGGCGCTCCGCGCGTTCCTGCTCACCCTCGCCGTCGTCGACGACCTCTTCGCGATCCTGATCATCGCGATCTTCTTCACCTCCCGGCTGAACTTCCTCGCCCTCGGCCTCGCCGTCGCCGGCCTGGCGCTCTTCTACCTCCTGCTCCGCAAGGGCGTCCGCGGCTGGTACGTGTACGTACCGCTGGGCGTGGTGATCTGGGCCCTGATGGAGAACAGCGGGGTGCACGCCACCATCGCCGGGGTGGCCATGGGCCTGATGCTGCGCTGCCACCGCCGCGACGGTGAGGAGCAGTCGCCCGGTGAGCGCATCGAGCACCTGGTGCGCCCGCTGTCGGCGGGGCTGGCGGTGCCGCTGTTCGCGCTGCTGTCCGCGGGGGTGTCCCTCTCCGGCGGCGCGGTCCACGACGTCTTCACCCGGCCGGAGACCCTCGGCGTGGTCCTCGGCCTGATCGTGGGCAAGGCCCTGGGCATCTTCGGCGGCACCTGGTGCACCGCCCGTTTCACCCGCGCCGAGCTCAACCCCGACCTGAAGTGGCCGGACGTCTTCGGCCTGGCCTCCCTGGCCGGCATCGGCTTCACCGTCTCGCTGCTGATCGGCGAGCTGGCCTTCGGCGGCGATCCTGCGCTGACCGGCGAGATCAAGGCGTCGGTGCTGATCGGCTCGCTGCTCGCGGCGGTCTTCGCGGGCGTCCTGCTGAAGATCCGCAACAACAAGTACCGGCGGCTGTGCGAGGAGGAGGATCGGGACGAGGACCAGGACGGCATCCCCGACGTCTACGAACTGGGCCAGCCGGCGTACCACCTGCGGATGGCCGCGATCCACGAGGCGAAGGCCGCCGAGCACCGCCGGCTTGCCGAAATGGCCGCCGACGCCCGCTCCGGAGACGATGGTCCGGCATGATCTGAGAGGCTTTGCATCCAGGCGATGAGAAGAGGGAGACGGCGATGAGCGCAGCCGACGACGGTGCGGACCGCAGCCTCGGGCAGCTGGTGGCCACGGCGACCGCCGAGATGTCCGCGCTGGTGCACGACGAGATCGCACTGGCCAAGGCGGAACTCCGGCAGGACGCCAAGCGGGCGGGCGTCGGCAGCGCCGCGTTCGTCGTGGCGGGCGCCCTGGCGCTGTTCGCGCTGCCGGTGCTGAGTTTCGCGGCGGCCTACGGCATCCACAACCTCGGCCTGGGCCTGGCCTGGTCGTTCCTGATCGTGGGCGGCGCCTTCCTGGTCATCGCCGCGCTGTTCGTCCTGGTCGCGATGGCCAAGGTCAAGAAGATCAAGAAGCCGGAGAAGTCGATCGCCTCCGCCAAGGAGACCGCGGCCGTGCTGCAGAACGCCAAGCCGCACCCGCGGCCGGTGCAGCCGCAGCACCCGGCCCTGGAGTCTGTGACACGCTCATCGGTATGACAGCCCCTGACAGCACCGCCTCGGTCGTACGGCTCGGCGTCCCCGGCGGCGCAGAGGTGACCCACCGGGACGTCGCGGCCAACGGTGCGCGCTTCCACATCGCCGAGATGGGCGACGGGCCCCTGGTGTTGCTGCTGCACGGCTTCCCGCAGTTCTGGTGGACGTGGCGCCACCAGCTTCCCGTACTGGCCGAGGCGGGGTTCCGCGCGGTCGCCATGGACCTGCGGGGCGTCGGCGGCAGCGACCGCACCCCGCGGGGCTACGACCCGGCGAATCTCGCCCTGGACATCACCGGCGTCATCCGCTCCCTGGGCGAGCCGGACGCCGCGCTGGTCGGCCACGACCTGGGCGGCTACCTCGCGTGGACGGCCGCGGTGATGCGGCCCAAGCTGGTCCGCCGCCTGGTGGTGGCCTCGATGCCGCACCCGCGGCGCTGGCGGGCGGCGATGCTCTCCGACGTCCGGCGCGGCTCGCACATCTGGGGCTTCCAGCGGCCCTGGATCCCCGAGCGCCGGCTGACCGCGGACGACGCGGAGCTGGTCGGCCGGCTGATCCGCGACTGGTCCGGCCCCCGGCCCCCCGAGGACGAGGCCGTCGAGGTCTACCGGCGCGCGATGGCGATCCCGTCGACGGCGCACTGCTCGATCGAGCCGTACCGCTGGATGGTGCGCTCGCTGGCCCGCCCGGACGGCATCCAGTTCAACCGCCGGATGAAGCTGCCGGTCCGGGTCCCCACGCTGCACCTGCACGGCTCCCTCGACCCGGTGACCGGCATCCGCAGCGCGGCCGGCTCCGGCGAGTACGTCGAGGCGCCCTACCGCTGGCGGCTCTTCGACGGCCTGGGGCACTGGCCGCACGAGGAGGACCCGGCCGCCTTCTCCACCGAGCTGGTCAACTGGCTGAAGGACCCCGAACCGGACCGCTGACGGCCCCCGCGGCGCCGTCCGCACCCGGTTCGCCGACGTGGCGGCCCCGGAGCCGCACGGTGATACGAACGCTCGTCTGACGAACAGCCAAGTGCCTCGCGCATAGGCCAATTGGCCGTCCCGGAGGCGGTTACGGACCTCTGGCCACGGGCAGAGACGTGGGTATGGGCTGGACGCACGACTACCGTGACGTGGCACGCAACCGCCGCAGCAGTGCCGCTGCCGTGGGGACGCAGGACGGGGCCGCCCCGGATCTCGGATCCGGCGGGTCCCCCGACGCGGCGCACCCGATGGGGATCCCGCGCATCCTGCGCCGCAGAGCGCGCTGGATGAGCGCGCGGCTGCGCCATTCCCGGGGCTGAGCCCGCGCGCCCCGGCGGCCGCGGGCCGCGCCCCGACCGCAGCGGATCGGTGCCCGGCCCCGCGCCCGGCCTCAGATCGCGCAGCCCTGGGTGTCGACCGGCCGGGTCGCGTTCCGGCCCTGGACGGCGTCCCTGCGGACCTCGTCGGCCGTCAGCGCGTAGCCGGTGTGCGCGTCGTCCCGCGACTTGGCGAAGACCACGCCGTAGACGTCGCCCCGGGGCGTGAGCAGCGGGCCGCCCGAATTGCCCTCCCGGACCGTCGCGTAGAGCGAGTAGACATCGCGGTCGACGCTGCCGCGGTGGTAGATGTCCGCGCCGTCGGCCTGGATGCGGCCGCGGACCCGGGCCGGGCGGACGTCGTAGCCGCCGTTCTCCGGGAAGCCGGCGACGATGGCGCTCTTGCCGCTGGTGGCGTCCTTGTCGGCGAACTTCAGCGCCGGGGCGCGCAGCTGCGGGACGTCCAGGACGGCGATGTCGCGCTCCCAGTCGTAGAGCACGACCTTGGCGCTGACCTGGAGGCCCTCGCCGCCGACCTGGACCGTGGGGTCGCTGACGCCGCCGACGACGTGGGCGTTGGTCATCACCCGGTGCGGGGCGAAGACGAAGCCGGTGCCTTCGAGGATCTTGCCGCAGCTGGGCGCCCGACCGACGATCTTGACGATGCTGCGCCGGGCGTCGGCGGCCACGGGCCCGTTGGCCAGGCCCGGGTCCGGTGGCCGGACCGGGTGGATCGGTTCGTTGGAGAACGGTGTGAAGACCTGCGGGAAGCCGTTCTGCGCCAGGATGGCGAAGAAGTCCCTGAACCACGTGGTGGCCTGCTCGGGCATGACCTCGGACACGCCCAGCAGCACCTTGGAGTTGCGGACCTCCTTGCTGAACGTCGGCATGGACGTCGTGCCCGCCAGGGCGAAGCCGATCAGCCAGGCGACCAGCAGCATCGCCAGGACGTTCACCAGCGCCCCGCCGGTGGCGTCCAGCGCCCGGGCCGGGGTCCAGGTGAGGTGGCGGCGGAGTTTGTTGCCGAGGTGGGTGGTGAGGGCCTGGCCGACCGAGGCGCAGACGATCACGATGGCGACCGCGGCGATCACCGCGAAGGTGCCCGGTTTGGCGTCGTCGGTGACCCCGTTCCAGATCACCGGCAGCACATAGACCGCGATCAGGCCGCCCCCGAGGAAGCCGATCACGGACAGGATGCCGACGAGGAAGCCTTGCCGGTAACCGACGATCGCGAACCACACGGCCGCGATCAGCAGCAGGATGTCCAGGACGTTCACGCCGGACACCGTCTCACGAGCGCCAGTCGAGCGGGACCTGCTTGTCGCGGTCCCAGGGGATCTCCCAGCCCGCGTAGTGCAGGATCCGGTCGATCACGCCGGCGGTGAAACCCCAGACCAGCGCGTCTTCCACCAGGAAGGCGGGGCCGGTGTGGCCGCTGGGGTGACGCGTGGTGACCCGGTGGGCGGGATCCGTGAGATCCGCCACGGGAACCGTGAAGACCCGGGCGGTCTCGGCCCGGTCCACCGCCGTCACCGGGCTGGGCACCCGCCACCAGCCGAGCACGGGGGTGACGACGAAACCGCTGACGGGGATGTAGAGCCGCGGGAGCACGCCGAAGACCTGGACGCCCGACGGGTCGAGCCCGGTCTCCTCCTGGGCCTCGCGCAGCGCCGCACGGACCGGACCGTGCCCTTCCGGATCGCCGTCCTGGGGGTCGAGCGAGCCACCGGGGAAGGAGGGCTGCCCGGCGTGCGAGCGCAGCGTGCCGGCGCGCTCCATCAGGAGCAGCTCCGGGCCGCGCGCACCGTGCCCGAAGAGGATCAGCACCGCGGACTGCCGGCCGCCGTCCTCCGGCGGCAGGAAGCGGCTGAGCTGGCGCGGCTCCATGGTGTCCGCCGCGCGGGCCACCGGGGCCAGCCACGCGGGCAGACCCTCGGCCGTGACCGCCACCTCCCGGCCGGCCGCCGCCGGTCCGGTGTCCTCCGCCGCGCCGTACTGCTCCCGTGCTCTCGTCATCCGCGCCCCCTCAGGCATCGCGTCGATGGTCGGTCCCCCTGGAGTCGTCCCCGCTGCCGCCCTACGGGGCCGCCAGCGGGGGCGCGGGCCGGCCCGGGTAGTCGGCCGGCGGCTTCAGCCGCTGGCCGGGCTGGCCGCCCAGCTCGTACTTGAGCAGCTTCCGGGCCTTCTCCGGGTCGGTCTCGCCCTCGCCGTACGAGGGGCACAGCGGGGCGATCGGGCAGGCGCCGCAGGCGGGCCGGCGGGAGTGGCAGACGCGGCGGCCGTGGAAGACCACGCGGTGCGAGAGCATCGTCCACTCGCTCTTGGGGAAGATCTCGGCGACATCGGCCTCGACCTTCTCCGCGTCCTGCGCGGTCGTCCAGCCGAACCGGCGCGCCAGCCGGCCGAAGTGGGTGTCGACGGTGATGCCCGGGACGCCGAAGGCGTTGCCCAGCACGACGTTGGCGGTCTTGCGGCCGACGCCGGGGAGCGTGACGAGGTCCTCCAGGCGGCCCGGGACCTCGCCGCCGAACCGGTCGCGCAGCGCGGTGGACAGCCCGATCAGCGACTTGGCCTTGGCGCGGAAGAAGCCGGTGGGGCGGATCAGCTCCTCCAGCTGCTCCGGCGGGATCGCCGCCATGTCCTCCGGGGTGGGGCAGGCAGCGAAGAGCCGGGGGGTGGTCTGGTTGACCCGCAGGTCGGTGGTCTGGGCGGACAGGACCGTGGCGACCAGCAGCTCGAAGGGGTTGGTGAAGTCCAGCTCGGGGTGGGCGTACGGATACAGCTCGGCCAGCTCGCGGTTGATCCGGCGGGCCCGGCGCACCATGGCCACCCGGGACTCCGGCTTGCGGGCCGGGGCCGCCTTCTTGGCCGGGGCCGCCTTCTTCGCCGCGGCGGTCTTCTTCGCCGGGGTCTTCCCGGCCGGGGTCTTCGTGCCCGCGGCGGCCTTCTTGGCCGGGGCCTTCCGGGCCGGGGGCTTCTTCGCCGCGGTGGTCTTGCCGGCCTGGGCCTGCTCGGCCGCGGGCCCGTCCGCCGCCGGCTCCGCCGGGGTCTCCTGCACGGCCGCCTCCTCCGCCCCGGAGCGCGACGCGCCGGACGCGGACGCCGTCGGCCTCCGCCGGCTCGCCACCCCGGAGGGCGATTTGTTACTTTTGTCGGTATTCGAGGCGCCTGTGGGCAGCTGTTCGCCCACAGCGGAATCGCGCCCGGCGCTCACTCTGTCGGCCCCCAGTCCTCTGCTCTCACCGGCGTATTGGACACTCGGCCAGACTAAGGCCACCCACTGACATCCGACCCGATCACCGGGATCCGTGACCCCAATCGGCCCCCTGCCTTATGGCTCGGGCCATGGGTCCGGCAAACTTGTGATTGATCGCACTGTTTTGCATTCCGGCATGATGGGGACCACAGTCCTCCGGAGCATGTCGACAAGGAGAGATCTCGTGGACGACGTTCTGCGGCGCGCCCCGCTCTTCGCGGCGCTCGACGACGAGCAGGCGGCCGAGCTGCGCGCCTCGATGGGAGAGGTCACGCTCGCCCGCGGCGACGCCCTGTTCCACGAAGGGGACCCGGGCGACCGCCTCTACGTGGTCACCGAAGGCAAGGTGAAGCTCCACCGCACCTCCCCCGACGGCCGCGAGAACATGCTGGCCGTCCTCGGTCCCGGCGAGCTCATCGGCGAACTGTCCCTCTTCGACCCCGGACCGCGCACGGCCACCGCCACCGCGCTCACCGAGGTCAAGCTGCTCGGTCTGGGCCACGGCGACCTCCAGCCCTGGCTGAACGCCCGCCCCGAGGTGGCCACCGCCCTGCTGCGCGCGGTCGCCCGCCGGCTGCGCAAGACCAACGACCAGATGTCCGACCTGGTCTTCTCGGACGTGCCCGGCCGCGTGGCCCGCGCCCTGCTGGACCTGTCCCGCCGCTTCGGCGTGCAGTCCGAGGAAGGCATCCACGTGGTGCACGACCTCACGCAGGAGGAGCTGGCCCAGCTCGTCGGCGCCTCCCGGGAGACCGTCAACAAGGCCCTCGCGGACTTCGCGGGCCGCGGCTGGCTGCGCCTGGAGGCGCGCGCCGTGATCCTGCTGGACGTCGAGCGGCTGGCCAAGCGCTCGCGCTGACGCCGCGCACCGCCACGACCACGAGGGCCCGCCACGGCGGGCCCTCGTCGTCTGCGCGGCGGGCCGGCGGGGGCGCGGCGGCGGGCGGCTAATTGCCTCGCGGGCCGCGGGCCCGTCCGGCCATAGTGGCGCCGTGACCACCGATGAGGTGCCCCCGGGCACGGGCCTCGACCAGGACGGCTGCTTCGTGCGCGAGGGCTCCCTGGAGCGGGTGCCCGCGGCGTTCGCCCCCGTGGTGGCGGGGCTGACCGCCGCCCTGGAGGCCCGCTTCCCGCCCGGCCGGGTGCGCAGCACGTACCTCTACGGCAGCATCCCGCGCGGCACCGCCGTCCCCGGGGTGTCCGACCTCGACGCGCTGCTGGTCCTGCGGGACGGGCCCACCGCGGCCGACCGCGCCGCCGCCCGGGCCGCCGAGGCGGCGCTGGACGCCGCCTTCCCGCAGATCGACGGCGCCGGGATCCTGCTGATGACCGCGGACCGGCTGCTGAGCGAGGCGGAGCGGTACGACGGGGCGTGGTTCGTGGCCTGCCTGTGCACGCCCCTCAGCGGGCCGGACGTGACCGCGGCGCTGCCCCGTTACCGCCCGACCTCGCTCCTGGCCCGCGAGACCAACGGCGACCTGCACCGCCGGCTGCCCGCGCTGCGCCGCAGGGCCGCCGAGGCCACCGGGGCCGAGCGGGTGCGGCTGACCCGGGGGGTGTCCCGCACTCTCGTCCGCACCGGATTCACCCTCGTCATGCCGCGCTGGGGCGGCTGGACCAGCGATCTGGCCGCGTCCGCCGAGGTGTTCGCGCGCTACTACCCGGCGCACGCCGATCCGATGCGCGCCGCGGCGCGCGCCGCCCGGGACCCGGCCGGGTACCCCGCTCTCCTCGACGAGCTGCTGGACGGGCTCGCGCCCTGGCTGGCCGGGGAGTACCTGGCCGTCCACGGGGCCAAGGCGCCCCGCCCCGAGGACCCCTGACGCCCCGCAGGCCGGCCCGGCGGCCCGCCCCCTAGATCAGCCCGTGCTCGCCCAGGTACTCCAGCTGCGCCCGCACCGAGAGTTCGGCGGCCGGCCACAGGGCCCGGTCCACGTCCGCGTAGACGCTCGCCACCACCTCGGCGGCGGTGCGGTGGCCGGCCTCCACCGCGGTCTCCACCTGGGCCAGCCGGTTGGCCCGGTGCGCGAGGTAGAACTCCACCGCCCCCTGGGCGTCGTTCAGCACCGGCCCGTGGCCCGGGAGGACCGTCGCGACGCCGTCGTCCACGGTGAGCGAGCGCAGCCGGCGCAGCGAGTCGAGGTAGTCGCCCAGCCGCCCGTCCGGGTGCGCGACGACGGTGGTGCCGCGCCCCAGGACCGTGTCGCCCGTCAGGACGGCCCGGTCGGCGGGCAGGTGGAAGCACAGCGAGTCCGCGGTGTGCCCCGGGGTGGGCACCACCCGCAGCTCCAGCCCGCCGGTGGTGATGACATCGCCCGCGGCGAGCCCCTCGTCCCCCAGGCGCAGCGCCGGGTCCAGCGCCCGTACGGGGCTGCCGGTCAGCTCGGCGAACCGGGCGGCGCCGTCGGCGTGGTCCGGGTGCCCGTGGGTGAGCAGGGTCAGCGCGACCCGCTGGCCGGCGCGCTCGGCGGTGTCCAGGACGGCCCGCAGGTGGCCCTCGTCCAGCGGGCCGGGGTCGATGACCACGGCCAGCCCGGAGTCCGGCTCGGCGACGATCCAGGTGTTGGTGCCGTCCAGCGTCATCGGGGACGGGTTCGGGGCCAGCACGCAGTGGGCGCGCGGGGTGGCCTGGCCGGTGAGGGCCCCGTCGCGGGGCCGGCCGGGGAGGGCGGCTGCCTCGGTCATGCGGGGTTCCCTCCCGAGGGACCGGCGGGGCCGTCGTCCGCCGTCGCGATGTGCTTGGTGAACTCGTCGTGGCCCGGCCAGCTCAGCACGATCTCGCCGTCCACGAGGCGGGCGCGGGCCAGGACGGGCGTGAGGTCCTGCGCCGGTGCCGCGGCGAGCGCGTCGGCGACGGTGCCGTACGGCTCCAGGGCGCGCAGGGTGGAGATCGTCGGCGGCATCATCAGCAGGTCCCCGCGGTCGTAGCCGGCCGCGGCCTGTACCGGGCGGATCCACACCGTGCGGTCCGCCTCCGTGGAGACGTCGAGGGTGCGCTGCCCCTCGGGGAGCGCGGCGACGAAGAAGAACGTGTCGTAGCGGCGCGGTTCGAACTCCGGGGTGATCCAGCGGGCCCAGGCGGCCAGCAGGTCGGAGCGGAGCACCAGGCCGCGGCGGGCCAGGAAGTCGGCGAAGGACAGCTCGTGGGCGACCAGCGCCGCACGGTCCGCCGCCCAGTCCGGGCCGGTGGTGTCCGCGACGACCGTGCGCGCGGAGTCGCCGGCGAGCAGCACCCCGGACTCCTCGAAGGTCTCGCGGACCGCGGCGCAGACGATGGCCTGCGCGGTGGCCGGGTCGACGCCCAGCCGCACCGCCCACTGGGCGCGCGAGGGACCGGCCCACCCCACGGGGCGTTCGTCGCGGGGGTCCACCGAGCCGCCCGGATAGGCGTACGCGCCTCCGGCGAAGGCCATGGAGGCGCGTCTGCGCAGCATGTGGACGGCGGGGCCGCCGGTGCCGGTGTCCCGCAGCAGCAGGACCGTCGCGGCCCGCCGCGGCGCGGGCGGCGTCAGTTCGCCGTTCGTCAGGGCCCGGATGCGGGCCGGCCATTCCGGCGGGTACCACTGGCCATTGGTCGTCGACGCCATGGCCGGATGCTATGCGCTCGCGCGCGGATGTTCGAGGGGCCCTCCGGGCGGAGGGCCCGTTCCGGACGCGGGCGCGGCCGTCAGTCCGCGATCTCGACCTGGATCTCGACCTCGACCGGTGCGTCGACCGGCAGCACGGCCACCCCGACCGCCGAGCGGGCGTGCACGCCCTTGTCGCCCAGGATCTCCCCGAGCAGCTCGCTGGCACCGTTGACGACGCCCGGCTGGCCGGTGAAGTCCGGGGCGGAGGCCACGAACCCGACGACCTTCACCACCCGGACGATCCTGTCGAGGTCGCCGGTGACGGACTTCACCGCGGCCAGCGCGTTCAGCGCGCAGACCGCGGCCAGCTCCTTGGCCCGCTCGGGACTGACCTCGGCGCCGACCTTGCCGGTGGCCGGCAGCGCGCCGTCCACCATGGGCAGCTGGCCGGAGGTGTAGACGTACGAGCCCGAGCGCACCGCGGGCTGGTACGAGGCCAGCGGCGGCACGACCGCCGGGAGCTTCAGGCCCAGCTCCGCGATGCGGTCCTCTACGGCGCTCACGCCTTCTCCCGCTTCAGGTAGGCCACCAACTGCTCGGGGTTGTTCGGGCCCGGCACGACCTGGACCAGCTCCCAGCCGTCCTCGCCCCAGGTGTCCAGAATCTGCTTCGTCGCGTGCACGAGCAGCGGCACGGTCGCGTATTCCCACTTGGTCATGGGCCGAGCGTAATGCCTGCCCGCACGCCCCCCGCGCCGCGACCCCTGGGGGGCACCCCTGACACCGTCCCCGACACCGCCCGGGCGGATCTCCGGGTCCTTGCAGGCGTATCCCGTGCGTACGCCGGACGCGGACTGGTTAGGCTCCTTGGCGTGAGCAGGCTCCATGTCGTCAGCGGCAAGGGCGGCACCGGCAAGACCACGGTCGCCGCTGCCCTCGCCCTCGCCCTGGCCACCGAGGGGCGCCGCACCCTCCTGGTCGAGGTCGAGGGCCGGCAGGGCATCGCCCAGCTGTTCGAAACCGAAGCGCTTCCCTACGAGGAGCGCAAGATCGCGGTGGCCCCCGGCGGCGGCGAGGTGCACGCCCTGGCCATCGACGCCGAGCGCGCCCTCCTGGACTACCTCCAGATGTTCTACAAACTCGGCGGCGCCGGCCGGGCCCTGAAGAAGCTCGGCGCGATCGACTTCGCCACCACCATCGCCCCCGGCCTGCGGGACGTCCTGCTGACCGGCAAGGCGTGCGAGGCGGTCCGGCGCAAGGACAAAAGCGGCGCGTTCGTCTACGACGCGGTGGTGATGGACGCCCCGCCCACCGGCCGCATCACCCGCTTCCTGAACGTCAACGACGAGGTCGCCGGCCTCGCCAAGATCGGCCCGATCCACAATCAGGCCCAGGCCGTGATGCGGGTGCTGAAGTCCCCCGAGACGGCCGTGCACCTGGTCACACTGCTGGAGGAGATGCCGGTCCAGGAGACCGCCGACGGCATCGCCGAACTGCGGGCCGCCGGCATCCCGGTCGGCGGCGTGGTCATCAACATGACCCGCCCCGCCCTGCTGGACAACGGCGATCTGGAGGTCGCCGCCCGCGGCGCCCGGGCCGGTATCGCCAAGGCGCTGTCCCAGGCCGGCCTGGGCGGCGCCCGCCGCGGCGGCCTCGCCGAGCGCCTGATCGACCCGCTGCTGGAGCAGGCCCGCGAGCACGCCGAGCGGGTCGAGCTGGAGCGCGCCCAGTACGCCGAGCTGACCGCCCTCGGCCTGCCCACCTACGAGCTGGGGCTGCTCCCCGAGGGAGTGGACCTCGCCGGGCTCTACGGCCTGGCCAGAGACCTGCGGAGACAGGGGCCGATATGACCTCGGACGTGATGACGCTGACCGCCTCGGCCCCGTGGCTGGAGGTCGACGCCCTGATCGACGATCCGGGCACCCGCATCGTGGTCTGCTGCGGCGCGGGCGGCGTCGGCAAGACCACCACCGCCGCGGCCCTCGGGGTCCGCGCCGCCGAGCGCGGCCGGAAGGTCGTGGTGCTCACCATCGACCCGGCCCGCCGTCTGGCGCAGTCGATGGGCATCTCCGAGCTGGACAACGTCCCGCGCCAGGTCAAGGGCGTCGACGAGGCCGCCGGCGGCGAACTGCACGCGATGATGCTGGACATGAAGCGCACCTTCGACGAGATCGTCGAGGGCCACGCGGACGCCGAGCGGGCCCGCGCCATCCTGGAGAACCCGTTCTACCAGTCCCTGTCGGCCGGTTTCGCCGGTACGCAGGAGTACATGGCGATGGAGAAGCTCGGCCAGCTCCGCGCCGGCGACGCGTGGGACCTGATCGTCGTGGACACCCCGCCGAGCCGCTCCGCGCTGGACTTCCTGGACGCGCCCAAGCGGCTGGGGTCGTTCCTGGACGGGAAGTTCATCCGGGTCCTGATGGCACCCGCGAAGGTCGGCGGCCGGGCCGGCATGAAGTTCCTCAATGTCGGCATGTCGATGATGACCGGCACCCTCAGCAAGCTCATGGGCGGCCAACTCCTCCGCGACGTGCAGACGTTCGTGGCCGCGATGGACACCATGTTCGGCGGCTTCCGCACCCGCGCGGACGCCACCTACCGCCTGCTCCAGGCGCCCGGTACGGCGTTCCTGGTGGTCGCCGCGCCGGAGCGGGACGCGCTGCGCGAGGCGGCGTACTTCGTCGAGCGGCTGGCCGCCGAGCAGATGCCGCTGGCCGGCCTGGTGCTCAACCGCGTCCACGGCAGCGGCGCCGACCAGCTCAGCGCCGAGCGGGCGCTGGCCGCCGCGGAGGCGCTCACCGAGTCCTGCGCCGACCGCCCCGCGGAGGAGCCCGGCCCCGCGACCGGCGGCGCTGCCGACGGCGGAGCGGTGGACGCGTCACCGGACGGCGACCCCAACTCCCCGCCGTACGGAGCCGGTTCACCGCCCGCGGAAAATCTTGGGCCGGACGGCATTGTGGATCTCGCCGCCGGGAAGACTGGATCACGTACCCCCGGTGGCCCCTCCCCCGCCGCCGCGGCGGAGCACACGGCATCCCCTTCGACCTCGGCGGCGCACCTCGCCGCCGGACTGCTGCGGCTGCACGCGGAACGGATGCAGGTCCTCGCACGCGAACGGCGCACCCGCGACCGCTTCACCGCACTCCACCCGGAAGTGCCGGTGGCCGAGGTCGCCGCGCTGCCCGGGGACGTCCACGACCTCGCGGGCCTGCGCGCGATCGGCGACCGCCTGGCCCTGCGCCCCGGCGAGGCCGACGGCTGACCGCGGCGACGGCCCGCGGCGCGGTCACCGGACGGCCGGCGGGTCCGGCCCGGCCGGCGGGCCTACCCCACGGCCGCGTACGCGTCGTCGTAGCTGTCGTCCGCACAGTCCACCGGCAGCAGGCCCGTGCTGCGCTCGTATTCCGTGCGTGCGGTCTCCAGCAGCCGGCGCCATGACGTCACGGTCGGGCGGCGGCGCAGCAGCGCTCTCCGCTCGCGTTCCGTCATCCCGCCCCACACACCGAATTCCACCCGGTTGTCCAGGGCGTCGGCCAGGCACTCCGTGCGCACCGGACACCCGGTGCACACCGCCTTGGCGCGGTTCTGCGCCGCCCCTTGCACGAACAGTTCATCCGGATCGGTAGTGCGGCAGGCTGCCTGTGCACTCCAGTCGGTTACCCAGCCCATGCTGGCGCCGTCCTCTCCCGAATCGAGGCTCCCCCACGGCGGCAAACGGCATATTCACCGTTGCCAGTTGAGGACGTTACGGAAGGCGGGCAGGGCGCAACACCCCCTTCGGGCCCAATCTTGAATGGCCCGAACGGACTATGCGTACGCGGCAGATCACCCAACGGAGTGACCGTGCGACATACGTCACTTCCCTCCCAAGCGGGACACTTCGCTGTGATGGCAAGGGATTTCCGGCACACAGCGGGCATCCGGGACAGGGTTCGAGAGGGGGGCAGGGGTTGACGAACCGAGGTGTAACCGTTCCGCTGCGGCAGACGGGAACAGGCTAAACGAACAGGTGCGCCCCTGTCCGGCGAATGAGAACGTAGGCTGCCCCCATGGCTAAGAAGCGCGAGGGCGGGGGTCGTTCCAGGACCCAGCAGGCCGCCAGGTTCCTCGGTGTCAGCGTCCTTGCCGGAGCGGTGCTCGCCGGGATCGCGCTCCCGGCCGCCGGGGCGCTCGGCCTCGCGGCCAAGACCTCCGTCGAGGGCTTCGACGACATCCCGGCGAACTTGAGGACCCCGCCGCTCAGCCAGCGCACCACCATCCTCGACGCCGACGGCGGCCAGATCGCGTCCGTCTACTCCCGCGACCGCACGGTCGTCGGCCTCAAGGACATGTCGCCGTACGTCCAGCAGGCGATCGTGGCCATCGAGGACGCCCGCTACTACCAGCACGGCGCCATCGACCTGAAGGGCATCGCGCGCGCCCTCAACAAGAACGCCCAGTCCGGCGGCGTCGCCCAGGGCGCGTCCACGCTGACCCAGCAGTACGTGAAGAACGTCTTCATCGAGGAGGCCGGCGACGACCCCGACAAGGTCGCGCAGGCCACCCAGCAGACCCTCGGCCGCAAGGTCAAGGAGCTGAAGTACGCGATCAAGCTGGAGGAGAAGCTCGGCAAGCGCAAGATCCTCCAGAACTACCTCAACATCACCTTCTTCGGCGAGCAGGCCTACGGCGTCGAGGCCGCCGCCGAGCGCTACTTCAGCAAGCACGCCAAGGACCTCAGCCTGGAGGAGTCGGCGCTGCTCGCCGGCATCGTCCAGTCCCCGACCCGCTACGACCCGGTCAACCACCCCGAGGCGGCGACGGCCCGGCGCAACACCGTCCTGCGGCGGATGGCCGACCTCAAGGACATCACCCGCGCCCAGGCCGACGCGGCCGCCGCCCGCCCGATCAAGCTGAAGATCAGCCGCCCGCGGAACGGCTGCATCACCGCCACCGACGGCGCCGGCTTCTTCTGCGACTACGTCCGCGAGGTGCTGCTCAACGACAAGGCGTTCGGCGCCACCCGCGAGATCCGCTCCAAGCGCTGGATGCAGGGCGGCCTGACCATCCGCACCACCCTGGACCCGCAGACCCAGAAGGCGATCCAGGCGTCGCTGAGCAAGCACGTCTACGAGGACGACCCGGTGGCCGGCGCCGCCGCCGTCGTCCAGCCCGGCACCGGCAAGATCCTCGGCATGGGCCAGTCCCGCCCGTACGGCTTCGGGACCAACCAGACCCAGATCAACCTCTCGGTGGACCGCAGGATGGGCGGCGGCGCCGGCTACCAGCCCGGCTCGACCTTCAAGCCGATCGTCGCGGCCGCCGCCCTGGAACAGGGCATCAGCCCGTACCAGGAGTACTCCTCGCCGTTCAGGATGGCCTACCCCAAGCCGGTGCAGACCTGCACCGGGGAGTGGAGCGGCGGCGGCACGCTCCAGAACGAGGACCCCAAGGAGGTCGGCCCGTACGCCATGAAGGAGGCGACCGCGAAGTCGGTCAACACCTACTACGTGCAGCTGATCAGCGACATGGGCATCTGCCCCGCGGTCACCATGGCCCGGAAGATGGGCCTCCAGCGGGCGGACGGCAAACCGCTGGTGCAGGTGCCGTCGATGGCGCTCGGCGTCCAGGAGATGTCCCCGCTGACGATGGCCACCGCCTACGCCACCTTCGCGAACGAGGGCACCTACTGCTCCCCCGTCGCCATCGCGTCGATCACCGACGCGCAGGGCAGGGCGCTGAACGTACCGAAGACCAGCTGCCGCGAGGCGATGTCGAAGAAGTCCGCGGACACCGTCAACGCCCTCCTCAAGGGCGTCGTCGAGGACGGCACCGGCAAGCAGGCCGGCCTCAAGGGCCGCGACAGCGCGGGCAAGACGGGCACCACGGACAGCCGCTACGCCGCCTGGTTCGTCGGCTACACCCCGAACGCGGCCGGCGCCGTCTGGGTCGGCGACCCCCGCCACCAGCGCCAGATGTACGACATCACCATCGGCGGCGTCCCGCACGACAAGGTCTACGGCGCCGACACCCCCGGCCCGATCTGGCGCGACCTGATGTCCGGCGCGCTGTCCGGCCGCCCGGCCCCCGCGCTGCCGACCGTCCCGATCGACGACCCCAAGGGCGCCGGCGGCGACGGCGACCAGGGCACGCCGAAGCCCGACCGGCAGCCCAACAAGCCGGCCAAGCCCGGCAAGAAGCCCGGCGGCGGCTGGCACATCCCCGGTTTCCCGGACTTCCTGGGCGGCGGCAACGGCGGCTGGTGACGCCGTGGCGGGCCGGCCCCCGGGCGGGCCCGGACAGCGGTGAAGGGGCGCCCTCCCCCAGGAGGGCGCCCCTTCGGCACGTCCGTGCGTCCGTGCGTCCGTGCGTCCGTGCGGCGCGGGCTCAGCCGGCCAGCAGCTTCTTCACCATCGCGGCGACCCGGCCGCCGTCGGCCCGGCCCGCCACCTTCGGGTTGACGATCTTCATCACGGCGCCCATCGCCTTCGGCCCCTCGGCACCGGACCCGACGGCCTCCGCCACGGCCTCGGCGACCAGCGACTCCAGCTCCTCGTCGGTCAGCGGCTGGGGCAGATACCCGGCGAGCACCTCGCCCTCGGCCCGCTCGCGCTCCGCCTGCTCGGCCCGGCCGCCCTTGTCGAACGCCTCCGCGGCCTCCCGGCGCTTCTTCGCCTCCCGCGCGATGACCTTCTGCACCTCGTCGTCGGACAGCTCGCGCGCCGTCTTGCCCGCCACCTCCTCCTTGTTGATCGCGGTCAGCGTCAGCCGGAGGGTGGCGGAGCGCAGCTCGTCGCGCGCCTTGATCGCGGTGGTGAGGTCGTCGTGGAGCTTGGACTTGAGCGTGGTCATGCCGTCGAGTATGCCCCCACCCACCGGCCACCGCCGCGCCATTTCCCCCGCCGCCCGCCGCGCGCCCCCGGACCGGCCGGGCGCGTCCGGCCTCCCCCACTCTGCGACCATGGACCCATGCGCGCGCGATACGGAGTCCCCCTGTCCTTGACCGCGGTCGGCGCGGCCGGTCTGGCCTACGCCGCCGGCTTCGAAGTCCGCTCCTTCCGCCTGCGGCGCGTCACCGTGCCCGTACTGCCCCGTGGCATGCGGCCGTTGCGCGTCCTCCAGGTCTCCGACATCCACATGGTCGGCGGGCAGCGCAAGAAACAGCGCTGGCTCCAGTCGCTCGCCGGGCTCCGCCCCGACTTCGTCGTCAACACCGGCGACAACCTCTCCGACCCCGACGGCGTCCCCGAGACCCTGGACGCCCTCGGCCCCCTGATGGAGTTCCCCGGCGCCTACGTCTTCGGCTCGAACGACTACTACGGCCCGCGGCTGCGGAACCCCGCCCGCTACCTCCTGGAAAAGGTCCAGGGCCGGCACGGCCTGAACGGCAACGCCCCCGTCGTCGGCGCCGTCCACAACCCCTGGGAAGACCTCCGCGACGCCTTCGACACGGCGGGCTGGGTCAACCTCTCCAACAGCCGCGGCCACCTCAAGCTGGACGGTGCGGAGATCGCCCTGACCGGCCTGGACGACCCGCACATCAAGCGCGACCGCTACGCCGAGGTCGCCGGCGGCCCGGAGGCCGGCGCCGACCTCTCGCTGGCCGTCGTGCACGCCCCGTACCTGCGTTCCCTGGACGCCTTCGCCGCCGACGGCTACCCGCTGATCCTCGCCGGCCACACCCACGGCGGCCAGCTGTGCATCCCCTTCTACGGCGCCCTGGTCACCAACTGCGACATCGACACCCAGCGGGCCAAGGGGCTGTCCACCCACACCGCCGGCGGCCGCACCTCCTACCTCCACGTCTCGGCCGGCTGCGGCACCAACCGCTACACCCCCGTCCGCTTCGCCTGCCCCCCGGAGGCCACCCTCCTCACCCTCACGCCCCGGGACTGACCCCACCCACCGGGACTGCCCCGGCCCACCGGGACTGCCCCGGCCCGTCGCCCCCTCCGGCCCCGGCCCCTCCCCAGGGACCGGGGCCGCACACGTCCCCCCACCTGCCCCCTTCGACGTGACCTCCGCCA
>NZ_JALMUV010000013.1 GCF_023155275.1 Streptomyces rhizoryzae | reverse complement strand
CACCCGCCCCGGCCCCGGACCCCCTCCCGGACCCGGACCCGGACCGGGAACCGGCGAACGGCCCGGCCCAGGGGCGCCCTTGAGGCTCTCCCGGGCGCCGCGGGGAGCCCCCGGCAGCGCCCTGGCCCGGAGCCCCGGCCCTCCTCGCGGCCCTGATCATCCGGGCAGCCGCCTTCACCTGCCCCCGACCCACACCGGGCTTCCGCTCGGCCTCGCCTGGCCCGTGCCCGGCCCCACGTCCGTCCCGAGCCCGGCCGTCCCTCGGCCCCCGCTGCCCCCCATCGCCCTACTGCCCTCCCGTCGCCCGACCGTCCCCCGTCGCCCGACCGTCCCCCGTCGCCCCACCGCCCCCGCCGGGCTCGCCACCCTCTCGGCAGGGCTCCGGCAGGCCGTAAGCTGGCTGCATGATCAGGTTGCTGCTGGCGGAGGACCAGTCGATGGTCCGGGAGGCGCTGGCGGCGCTGCTGTCCCTGGAGGACGACCTGGAGGTCGTCGCGCAGGCGGCGCGCGGCGACGAGGTGGTCGGCGCGGCGCGGGACGGGCAGGTCGACGTTGCGCTGCTGGACATCGAGATGCCCGGCCTGAGCGGCCTGGACGCCGCGGCCCGGCTGCGCGACGCACTGCCCGGCGTGAAGGTCGTCATCCTCACCACCTTCGGCCGCCCCGGCTATCTGCGCCGGGCCATGGAGGCGGGCGCGGACGCGTTCCTGGTCAAGGACGCCCCGGCGGCGCAGCTCGCGGACGCGGTGCGCCGGGTGCTGCGCGGCGAACGGGTCATCGACCCGGTGCTGGCGGCCGCCGCGCTGGCCGAGGGCGCCAACCCGCTCACCGACCGCGAGCGGGAGGTGCTGCGGGCCGCCGCCGACGGTTCCACCAACGCCGAGATCGCCGGACGGCTGCACCTCTCCCAGGGCACGGTCCGCAACTACCTCTCCCTGGCCATCCAGAAGACCGCCGCCCGCAACCGCGCCGAGGCGGTCCGCACCGCCCGCGACAAGGGCTGGCTCTAGGGGCGGACGGCAGACGGGACTTTGCGGACACCCCCTGGAGCCGCGCCCCGCGCCCCCTGTGCGGGCCGGCGCAACGTCCCGCAGGCTTGAAGTGCCATGCCTGCCCCACGTTCCGCCGCCGACGGCGGCGGCCTCCTCGCCCCCGTGCTGCTGATCCTCGCCATCGTGGCCGTCACGGTAGTGGATGCCACGACCGGTCCGGAGCTGCACATCTCGGCGTTCCTGGGCATCGCTCCGCTGGTCGCCGCGCTGCGCTGCTCGTACCGCCGCACCCTGCTGGTGGCGGTCGTCTACGTCGTCTGCCTGACCTACATCGACCTGCTCAAGGTGCCCGACTGGGCTCCGGCCAGCCGGGTCGTCGGCGTCTTCGGGGCGTTCCTGGTGAGCGTCTTCGCCCTGGTGCTGTGCCGCACCCGGCTCGAACGGGAGGCGCTGCACGCCCGCACCTCACTGGTCGCCGACACCGTCCAGCGGGCCATGCTGCGCGAGCTGCCGCTGCGCGCCGGCCCGCTGGAGGCGTACGGCTTCTACGTCTCCGCCCAGGAGGGCGCCCGGGTCGGCGGCGACATCTACGAGGCCGTCGACACCCCGCACGGCCTGCGGCTGATGATCGGCGACGTGCAGGGCAAGGGCATGCCGGCGATCGGCGCGGGCCTGGAGGTGCTGGCGTCGTTCCGCGAGGCGGCGCAGTACCAGGAGTCGCTGGAGGGCGTGGCCGACCGCATGGAGCAGGCGCTGACCCGCTACAACGCCCGCTCCGCCGAGGAGGGCACCGCCGAGCGCTTCGTCACCGCGCTGCTGCTGGAGGTCCGGGCGCCCGGCCGGGCCCGCGTCCTGTCCTGCGGCCACATCCCGTACTACCTGGTGCGGGACGGCCGGGTGCACGAGCGCTCGGACGGCGAGGGCGGCCTCCCGCTGGGCCTGGGCCAGCTCAGCCGCGAGCCCCGGCACAGCGTCCCCGTCCAGCCGCGCCCCGGCGACTGGGCGGTGCTGTGCACGGACGGCGTCACCGAGGCCCGCGGCGGCGACGGCCGCTTCTACCCGCTGGCCGAGCGGCTTTCCGCCTGGACCGGCCGGGAGCCGGCCGAGGTGGCGCACGCCCTCCGCTTCGACCTGGAGCACTTCACCGGCGGCCGGCTGCGGGACGACGCCACCTTGCTGATCGTCCGCCGCGCCCCCGCTCCCGCCGCAGCCACCGCCCCCGAACGGCCCGCCCCGGCCTGACCGGCGCCCGGGGCGAGGCCGGCGCCGACGACAAGGCCGCCGCTCGTGGCCGGCCCCGCCTCTGGTCAGGCCCCGCCGCCCCGGGCCTACTGCCACCCCCGGCCCCCGGCCCCCGCCGCCCGCCGCTCAGTTCAGCCGGGCCCGGGCCGCCGCCGCCTCCCGTCGCAGCGCCGTCGCGGCGGCCGGCCGGACCGGCTCCAGGACCCGCGCGTACTCCTCCAGCTCGGCCGCCCCGGCCAGGAACTCGCCCCGCTGGACGAGGAGTTGGGCCCGCTCGTGGCGCAGCCGGGCCGGCCGGCTGGGCAGCAGCAGCGCCAGGTCCAGCGCCCACAGGTGCACCGCGCTGTGCTCGGGGCGGGCCTGCGCCCAGGCCCGGATGTTGTTCAGGATCCGCTGGACGATCTCCAGCGGGCCGGCCGGGGCCAGCATCGCCGGCTCCAGCGCCTCCCCGGTCGCCCCGGCGACCAGCATCGCCGCGTCCTGGTCGGTGAGCGGCCGCCCGCCGGCGAACGGATCGGCCAGCACGTGCCGCCCGCCCGGATCGCCGATCCCGACGACGAAGTGGCCGGGCAGCGCCACCCCGTAGACCGGCGCCCCGGCCCGCCGGGCCACCTCCATCCAGACCACCGACAGCAGGATCGGCAGCCCGTGCCGCCGCCGCAGCACCTGGTGCAGCAGCGACGACTCCAGCCGCCGGTAGTCGCCCGGCGAACCCCCGAAGCCGAGCCGGGTGCCCAGCAGCTCGGCGAGGTTGCGGGCCCAGGCGCCGGGGCCGCCGGCCGGGGCGTACGGCAGCAGGCCGGCCAGCCGGTCCAGTTCGATCTGCGCCGCGTCCAGACCGGCCTGGTCCAGCTCCGGGTCGGCCTCGGCGCCGATCAGCAGGCACAGCAGCGCCAGGTCCGGCCGCTCCTCGCGGGCCGCCGCGGCGAACTGCCGCCGCCGCTCCGCTCGCGCCGCGTCCCGCTCCGGCGACGGCTCCCCGCCGCACTCCGCTCGCTCGCCCATACCCGACGGATACCCCTTTCAGGCCCCGGCCGCCCCGGGCCCCGGACCGCGCCGGTAGTGGTAGCCGTGGTGCTCGGTGAAGCCGAGCCGGCCGTACAGCGCCAGGGCGCCCGCGTTGTCCGCCTCGACCTGGAGGTACGCGGCCGAGGCGCCCTCCGCCAGGGCCTGTCCGGCGAGCGCCGCCATCACCAGTGTCGCCAGGCCGCCGCGCCGCCGCTCGGGGGCCGTCTCCACGGCCGAGAACCCCGCCCAGCGGCCGTCGACGGCCAGCCGCCCGATCGCCGCCGGGGTGCCGTCCGGCGCCGGCACCCGCGCGAACCACACCGAGGGCCCGCCGGTCAGCACCGCCCGCGCCGCCGCCGACGGCGCCGCGCCGGTGCGGTGGTAGAGGCTCAGCCAGCCGGCGTCCGGCTCCCGGGAGAGCAGCACCCGCGCGGTGTCCGCGGCGGCGTCGGCGAGCGGTGCCAGCGGCGCGGTCCGCACGGTGGTGTGCGCCTCGTCCGTCCAGCCCCGGGCGGCGAGCCCGGCGGCCAGTTCCGCGCCCGGCCCCTCGTCGGAGCCGCCCCCGGTGGGGACGGTCAGCAGCGCCGGGAGCCCGCGCGCGGCATACCACCGCGCCACCCGCCCCAGCGCCTCGGTGAGGGGGACGCCGGGGTCGCCGAGCGCCAGGACCGAGTTCGCCCGCCGGGTGAACCCCTCCGACGCCCGCAGCGTCCACTGGCCGAGACGTTCCGTCTCAAGGGCCGGCCAACTGCGGGCCGCGACCTCCTGGAGCTCGCGCACCGTGGCCGCCGGACCCCTTCTGCGGGCCGGCGCCGCCGGGACGACCTTGCCCGCGACCAGCGAAGATTCCTCGATCCGGACGCACTCCCCGCCGCGGCGTGTGATGCTCAGCACACCGTCGGTCCAGGATGTGAGAACGCCGACCGCGTCCGTGAACGCCGGCTCCCCGGAACCGCCCCCGGTCAGACGCCGGACGGATACTCTTTTGCCCACGTCAGCATGGGTGATGCGGACTTCCGCCCGACCGCCGGCGAGGAATTCCATCGCTCCGTAACCGCCCCTCTTGTTCGTCTCGTGCCCAGGAACGGAGATACTAGGTGGCGGGCATCGACGACGCCGCGCTCCCGCGCGCCCAGCGGCGGTACCGCCGATCGGTCCGCCGGCCCTACCGAGGAGGAACGACAGCGTGACCTACGTCATCGCGCAGCCTTGTGTCGACGTCAAGGACAAGGCATGCATCGAGGAGTGCCCCGTCGACTGCATCTACGAGGGCTCCCGGTCCTTGTACATCCACCCGGACGAATGCGTCGACTGTGGTGCCTGTGAGCCGGTCTGCCCGGTCGAGGCGATCTTCTACGAGGACGACACCCCGGAGGAGTGGAAGGACTACTACAAGGCGAACGTGGAGTTCTTCGACGAGCTCGGTTCCCCGGGCGGTGCCAGCAAGCTCGGCCTGATCGAGCGCGACCACCCGTTCATCGCCGCGCTGCCGCCGCAGAACCAGGACCACTGACACCCCCGGAGGGACGTCCGGGAGCCGCCCGCTCCCCGTCCCCCGGGCCGCTGGGGAGCACCCCCGGCTGAGCTGGGGAAGGCCGCACGGCGCCGCCCGGTCCCGTACGGCCTGCCCGCCGTACGGGACCGAGGCGTTTTCGCGCGCCGACGTCCCCCGCGCCACCCCGTACGAGAAAGAGAGCACCGTGGGCGCCGACTCCCCCTCGCTTCGCGACCGTCTTCCGGCCTTCCCCTGGGACCGCCTGGAGCCCTACAAGGCGACCGCCGCCGGGCACGCCGACGGCATCGTCGACCTCTCCGTCGGCACCCCGGTCGACCCGGTGCCCGCCCTGGTCAGGGAAGCGCTCGTCGCAGCGGCGGACAGCCCCGGCTACCCGACGGTGTGGGGCACCCCGGCGCTGCGGGACGCGCTCACCGGCTGGGCCGCCGACCGCCTCGGCGCCCCGGGCCTGACCCACCGCAACGTCCTCCCGGTCGTCGGCTCCAAGGAGCTGGTCGCCTGGCTGCCGACCCAGCTGGGCCTGGGTCCCGGTGACAAGGTCGGCTACCCGCGGCTGGCCTACCCCACCTACGAGGTCGGCGCCCGCCTGGCCGGCGCCGAACCGGTCGTCTACGACGACCCCTGGGACCTCGACCCCGCCGGCCTGAAGCTGCTCTGGCTGAACTCCCCGTCCAACCCCACCGGCCGGGTGCTCACCCCCGCCGAGCTGCGCCGCACCGTCGCCTGGGCCCGCGAGCACGGCGTCCTGGTCTTCAGCGACGAGTGCTACCTCGAACTGGGCTGGGAGGCCGACCCGGTCTCGGTGCTGCACCCCGACGTCTGCGGCGGCTCCCACGAGGGCCTGGTAGCCGTCCACTCGCTCTCCAAGCGCTCCAACCTCGCCGGCTACCGCTCCGCGTTCCTGCTGGGCGACGCGGCGGTCCTCGGCGCGCTGCTGGAGATCCGCAAGCACGGCGGCATGATGATGGCCGCGCCGGTCCAGGCCGCCACCGTCGCGGCCCTCGGCGACACCGCCCACGTCGCCGAGCAGCGCGACCGCTACGCCCGCCGCCGCACCGCGCTGCGCACCGCCTTCGAGGCGGCCGGCTTCCGTATCGAGCACAGCGAGGCGTCGCTGTACCTCTGGGCGACCCGCGACGAGCCCTGCTGGGACACCGTCGGCGGCCTCGCCGAGCGCGGCATCCTGGTCGCCCCCGGCGACTTCTACGGCACCGCCGGCGCGCGCCACGTCCGGATCGCCTTCACCGCCACCGACGAGCGGGTGGCGGCCGCGGTCCGCCGCCTGGCCGCCTGAGGCCGGTACCGCCGACCGCGCGCGGGGGCCCGGGGAAACGTCTCCCCGGGCCCCCGCGCCGTACCGCGTCGGAAGATCAGTGGCCGCCCAGCAGGCCGGTGGCGGGCTTCAGCAGTCCCTCGGGCGAACCGACCAGGCCCTTGACCGCGTCGGTGGCCAGCGTGTTGGTGGAGATGCCCCGCTTGGCGACCGGCCGGACCACGCCCTCGGTCCGGTCCGCGGCCTCCTGGGTCAGCGGCGCGGCCTTCTCCACGACCGGGCCGAGCGTCTTGACCAGCGCGGGCGCGAGGGTGTGCGCGGCCTGCGTGCCGGTCTCGTTGACCAGACCGACGCCGGTCCGGGCGGTGCGGTCCAGGGTCTTGCTGGTGTTCGCGGAGTCCAGCGTGGTCAGTCCGCCCAGCTCGTTGCCCTTGGGGGGCAGGTCCACGGCGCTCGCGGAGCCGGCCGCTGCGACCACGGGAGCGGCGCCCGCTGCGACCAGCAGGGCGGCTCGGGCGATCCGACGCGTAACGGGGAGGGACATGGTGCTCCTTTTACGGAGAAGGACTCGTACTTCTGACAGATGTGCCATGTCCGCCGGGCGGACGGACGCCCTGACTACCGCGCCAGGTGCCCGAAGGTTGCGGTGAACTCCGGTAAAGAATTGGCAACGTGTCACATAATCTGTCCGTGATGAAGAGCGGGGACATGCGTGCGCGCCGAAGCCGTGCGGAAACGTCACAGACCGTTAAACGCAAGGGAATTGACCAAGGATACGGCCGCAACCAGGTGAAATTCGCGGCCGGTAAAGGCCCTTGCGGCACACCGGAGCGCGCGGCTCCCGTCCGGGCGTCCGCCCGCGGCTACCGGGCGGTGACGATCCGCACCGCGTCCCCGGCCCCCGCGCCGTCCCCGGCCCGACCCGCGCCCGCGTCCCCGCCCGCGGCCCGCTGCCAGCCCTGGTCCGAGTCGGCCGCCGTCCACGTCCGCCCGGCGTAGGAGATCCGCTCGATGTGCAGGTCGGCGGCGTGCGCCAGCGCCCAGTTCGCCAGCTGCCAGCCGCGCTGCGCGGCCTCGCCCGGCGCCGCCGAGGCCACCCCCGCCGGCCGCACCGGCACCGTCACACCGCCGCCCGCCGCCGCGTCCTGGCCCCCGGCGGCCGCGGTCGGCAGCACCCCGGCGCCGAACTCCCGCACCAGCTTCTGCCGCACCTTCGCCGGGCCGTCCGGCCCGGCGCCGTCCACCGGGTGGCTGACCGTGCAGCTCAGCACGTCCCCGCTGCGGCCGGTCAGCGCCCCGGTCAGCAGCGCGGCATTCGCCTCGTGCTTGGCGTACGCCTGCGGATAGCCGCTGCGCTGCACCTTCTGCGCGGCGACCGTCAGCGGCAGCCGGGAATATCCCGGCACTTTCACCAGATGGCGGTAGAACTCCCCGGACGAATAGACCGGGTCCATGATCTGCTGCACGGTGCCCCAGTCCTGCGAAGGACGCTGCTGGAAAAGCCCCACCGAATCCCGGTCACCGAAATTGATGTTGCGCAGTCCCGATTCCTGCATCGCGGTCGCCAGCGCGATCGTCACCGCCCGCTCCGGCAGCCCGCGCGAGGCCGCCACCGCGGAGATCGTCGCGGCGTTCGCGGCCTGCTCCGGAGTGAGTTCGTAAGGGTCCCCGCCGCCCTGGACGCGCACCGTGCAGCGCGGCGCCCCGGGACCGCTGGTGACGTACTGCACCAGGAGGTACGCGGCCACCCCGAGCAGGACGACGACGGCCGCGGCGGTACGCCACAGACGGGCGCGGCGGGCGGGGGAAACGGGCTGGGCGGACACGCAGCACAACGTACCCGAGGGCTGCCGATAGGGTCGGCCCCATGGAGCGCTCCACTCACCCCCGCCTTGACCTGTCGCTGGACGCCGCCGCGCTGACCGCCCGGCTCGTCGACATCCCGTCCGAGAGCGGCGACGAGAAAGCGCTCGCCGACGCCGTCGAGGACGCCCTGCGCGCGCTGCCGCACCTGACCGTCGACCGGCACGGCAACAACATCGTGGCCCGCACCCACCTCGGCCGCGCCGAGCGGGTGGTGCTCGCCGGCCACCTCGACACCGTGCCGATCGCCGGCAACGTCCCCTCCCGGCTCGACGAGCACGGCGTCCTGTGGGGCTGCGGAACCTGCGACATGAAGTCCGGCGTCGCCGTCCAGCTCCGCATCGCCGCCACCGTCCCCGCGCCCAACCGGGACCTGACCTTCGTCTTCTACGACAACGAGGAGGTCGCCGCGCACCTCAACGGCCTGGGCAAGGTCGCGCAGGCGCACCCCGACTGGCTGGCCGGCGACTTCGCCGTCCTCCTGGAGCCCTCCGACGGCCAGGTGGAGGGCGGCTGCCAGGGCACCCTCCGGGTCCTGCTGCGCACCCGCGGCGAGCGCGCGCACTCCGCGCGCAGCTGGATGGGCGCCAACGCCGTGCACGCCGCCGCCCCCCTCCTGGCGAAGCTCGCCGCCTACGAGCCGCGCCGCCCGGTCATCGACGGCCTGGAATACCGCGAGGGCCTCAACGCGGTCCGGATCGAGGGCGGGGTCGCGGGCAACGTCATCCCCGACGAGTGCACGGTCACCGTCAACTTCCGCTACGCGCCCGACCGCACGCCCGAGGAGGCGCTGGCCCACGTCCGCGAGGTCTTCGCGGACTGCCCGGTGGACGAGTTCGTCGTCGACGACCACTCCCCGGGCGCGCTGCCCGGGCTGTCCCACCCGGCGGCCCGGGCGTTCATGGCGGCGGTCGGCGGCAGCGCCGAACCCAAGTTCGGCTGGACCGACGTCTCCCGCTTCAGCGCCCTGGGCGTCCCCGCCGTCAACTACGGTCCCGGGGAGGCGCTGCTCGCCCACAAGAAGGACGAGCGGGTCGCGGTGGACCGCATCCTGCACTGCGAGGAGCGGCTGCGCGCCTGGCTGACCGCCGCCCCGCGCGACTGAGGCGGGGTCCGGCCGGTCCCTCGCCGACCGCCCGCGGACCAGCCGAATTCCCCTCCGCTTCACTCCGCCGGATCTACGCTGAAGTGGCAAACGATCTGCCAGCGGAGGGAGCACGTCATGGCCAACCCCGAGGGAGCGTACGGTCCTGCGGAGAAGCGGCTGGGTCCCGTACTGCGCCGCCACGACCAGGCGCAGGGCGGTACGACGACGGACCAGCGGCTGCTGGACTCCGAGGGCCCCTCCGAGTGGGTGCACACCGACCCCTGGCGCGTGATGCGGATCCAGGCGGAGTTCGTGGAGGGCTTCGGCGCGCTGGCCGAGCTGGGCCCGGCGGTCAGCGTCTTCGGCTCGGCCCGCACCCCGCGCGGCACGGCGGAGTACGACGCCGGGGTGCGGATCGGGGCGGCGCTGGTCAAGGCCGGCTTCTCGGTGATCACCGGCGGCGGCCCCGGGGCCATGGAGGCCGCCAACAAGGGCGCCTTCGAGGCCGGCGGCACCTCCGTGGGCCTGGGCATCGAGCTGCCCTTCGAGCAGGGCATGAACCCGTACGTGAACCTCGGCGTGGACTTCCGGTACTTCTTCGTCAGAAAGACCTGTTTCGTGAAGTACGCCCGCGGGTTCGTCGTCCTCCCCGGCGGACTCGGGACCCTCGACGAGCTCTTCGAGGCGCTGACCCTCGTCCAGACCCGCAAGGTCACCCGCTTCCCGATCGTGCTCTTCGGCTCCGACTACTGGCGCGGCCTGGTCTCCTGGCTGCGCGAGACCCTGGTCGCCGAGGGCAAGGCGTCCCCGCACGACCTGGAGCTCTTCCACCTCAGCGACGACGTGGACGAGGCGATCACCCTGGTGACCAAGGAGGTCGGCATCTAGGGGAGTTGGGGACGGCGGCACGTGCCCGGGGGCCCGGTGAGCGGGCCCCGCAGCCGCGCCGGGGCCGCCTTCCGGGGGGCCGCGCCGCCTGTCCGCGGATCCGTTCGCCTTCCGGGGTGCCGGGAATACCGCCCGCCCCCGCTGCGCTGTGGCCCCGCAGGGGGCGCCGGCGACCCCTACGGGATCCGTTCGACGCCCCCCCCGGGGCCCGGCCCCCGCCCCCTCAGGCCCGCCCCCGTCCCCTCACGCCAGCCCGCGGCGGGCCACCGCCGGGGGGCGGTGACCGGCGATCGAGGCCACCATGTCCAGGACCTGCCGGGTCTCGGCGACCTCGTGGACGCGGTAGACCTGGGCGCCCAGCCAGGCGGAGACCGCGGTGGTCGCCAGGGTGCCCAGCACCCGCTCCTTGACCGGTTTGTCCAGCGTCTCGCCGACGAAGTCCTTGTTGGACAGCGACACCAGCACCGGCCAGCCGGTCTCCGCCATCTCGCCCAGGCGCCGGGTCGCCTCCAGGCTGTGCCGGGTGTTCTTCCCGAAGTCGTGGCCCGGGTCGATCAGGATCCCGTCCCGCCGGACGCCCAACGCGGCGGCCCGCTCGGCCAGCCCGAGCGTGACGCGCAGGATGTCGGCCATCACGTCGCCGTACTCCACCCGGTGCGGCCGGGTACGCGGTTCGGCGCCGCCCGCGTGGGTGCACACCAGGCCCACGCCGTACCGCGCGGCCACCTCGGCGAGGCGCGGATCGACCCCGCCCCAGGCGTCGTTGAGCAGATCGGCGCCGGCCTCGCACACCGCCTCGGCGACCTCGTGCCGCCAGGTGTCGACGCTGATCACCACGTCGGGGTGGCGGCGGCGCACCTCGGCCACGAAGCCCACCGTGCGGCGCGCCTCCTCCTCGGCGCTCACCTCCTCGCCGGGGCCGGCCTTGACGCCGCCGATGTCGATGATCGCGGCGCCGTCGGCGATCGCCTGCTCGACCCGGTGCAGCGCGGGCTCGTCGCGGAAGGTCGCGCCCTGGTCGTAGAAGGAGTCCGGCGTCCGGTTGACGATCGCCATGATCACCGGTTCATGCGCCCCGAACTCGCGTTTTCCCAGCCGCAGCATTCCCTGACTCCCTCTCCGTGGTCCGGGAGCGACCCTAACTGTCGGACCCGCATGGCACGATCGGTGCAGACAGAGAGTCCGGGGAGTGGTCGTGTTCTGGTTCATGCTGATCGCGATGGTCGTGGTGGTGGCCGCGGTCACGCTGGTCGTGGTCGGCGGCGGCGACGCCGGCGGCGAGGGCGGCGGGCTGCCCGACACCGAGCCCGAGGGGCTGTGCGACCCGCTGCCCCAGGAGCGCCCGCTGGACCGCGCCGACGTGGAGGCCGTCCGGCTGCCCGTCACGGTCCGCGGCTACCGCATGGACGACGTGGACGACGTGCTGGACCGCCTCGGCGCCGAGCTGGCCGAGCGGGACGCCCGGATCGCCGAGCTGGAGACCGCGCTGGCCGGCGCGCACGCCGCGGCGGCCGGGGGCGGGGGAGCGGCGGCCGGTGCGCCGGACGCGGTGGAGGGCCCCGGCCGCACCGCGGAGCCCGACGGCCCGGCCGCCCCGGGTGCGGACGAGCGGGAAGAAGGGGAGGGACGGGCATGAAGGGAGTGGTGACGGCTCCGGACGGCCTGCCGCGCTGCCCGTGGGGGATGGAGTCCGTGCAGATGGCGGACTACCGCGCCTACCACGACACCGAGTGGGGCCGGCCGGTCCACGGCGATGACGCGCTCTTCGAGCGGATGAGCCTGGAGGCGTTCCAGTCCGGGCTGTCCTGGATCACGATCCTGCGGCGCCGCGCGGGGTTCCGGGCCGCGTTCGCCGGCTTCCGGATCGCCGAGGTGGCGCGGTTCACCGAGGAGGACGCCGAGCGGCTGCTCGCCGACCCCGGCATCATCCGCAACCGCGCCAAGATCACCGCGACGCTCGCCAACGCCCGGGTCGCCGCCGGGCTGGCCCCCGGCGAGCTGGACGCCCTGATCTGGTCCTACGCCCCGGACCGGACCGGCCGCCCGGTGCCGCGCACGTACGGCGACCTCCAGCCGGTGACGCCGGAGTCCACCGCGCTCGCCAAGGAGCTCAAGAAGCGCGGCTTCCGGTTCGTCGGGCCCACCACGGCGTACGCCATGATGCAGGCGTGCGGCCTGGTCAACGACCACCTCGCGGAGTGCCACGTGCGGGCGGAGGTGGAGGCGGCGGCCGGCTGACCGCCGCGCGCGCCGCCGCCCGCCGGGCCCGGGCTCACCGCCCGAGGTAGACCGGCTTCTCCTTCTTGACGAACGCCTCGACGGCCCGCTGGTGGTCCTCCGACGCCCCGGCCCGGACCTGTAGCTCGTCCTCCTTGGCCAGGGTCTCGGCGAGCGAGTGCCCGGCGCCGTAGGCCAGCGACTCCTTGATCGCGGCGTACGCGGCGGTCGGCCCCTCGGCCAGCCGGCGGGCCACCGCGGCCGCCTCGGCGGCCAGCTCACCGGCCGGCACGACCTTGTTGGCGATGCCCAGCTCGTACGCCTCCTGGGCGCTGACCGAGCGCGGGAAGAGCAGCAGGTCGGCGGCGCGGCCGTGGCCGATCAGCCGCGGCAGCGTCCAGGACACCCCGGAGTCCGCGGTCAGCGCCACGCCCGCGAAGGAGGTGTTGAACGACGCGGTGTCGGCGACCACCCGGTAGTCGGCGGCCAGCGCGAAGCCCGCGCCGGCCCCCGCGGCGACCCCGTTCACCCCGGCCACCACCGGCTTCGGCATCTCGGTGAGCGCGGTGACGATGGGGTTGTAGTGCTCCCGCACGGTGGTCATGGTGCGCCCCGCGCCGGTCTTCCGGTCCTCGGCCAGCAGGCCGATGTGCTCCTTGAGGTCCTGGCCGACGCAGAAGGCCCGGCCGGTGGCGGTCAGCAGCACCGCCCGTACGGCCGGGTCGGCGGCGGCGTCGCGGAGGGCGTCCCGGAGCGCCTCCTTCGCCTCGGTGTTCATCGCGTTCATCGCGTCGGGGCGGTTGAGGGTGACCGTCGCCAGTCCCTCGGTCACGTCGTAGAGCACGGTGTCGGCCATAGTGGAGTCCCCTCCGTCGCGGCTCTGTACTGCCCGGCAGCGGCAGCCAGCGCTCAGGATGCCGGAGATCATCCGCCGCCGGCATGTGACGTACGTCAAAGAATGCGGGTGTGCCGGGTGGTGGGGAGTGGCGAAGTATGGCAGGCCGATCGCCGAATTGGGTGGGTTTGCGGGAGCGCGTTGCCAAAGGGATGCCCCCTGATGTTGGTCATCGGGTCGTTCGATGCGGGATAATGGCCTGGAAGCAATGTGTTCGACGCCGGTGACACGCGCCTATCAAGGCCGTCGGCTGAGATGAGCTGGTTTCAGGAAGGGGAACGAGCATGGCGGCCATGAAGCCGCGGACGGGCGACGGCCCGCTCGAGGTGACCAAGGAGGGGCGGGGCATCGTCATGCGCGTTCCGCTCGAAGGCGGCGGTCGGCTCGTCGTCGAGCTGACCCCCGACGAGGCCAAGGCCCTGGGTGAGGCTCTGGAGAAGGTCACCGTCTGACGAGGGCGGAGACACCGCTGCGGTTCTCCGGGGACTCCAGCCCCGGTACCTCCAGCCGGACACCCCGGCCCCGGCACGCGGCACGCCACGATACGGCGCGCCGCGTGCCGGGGCCGTTTCGCGTGCAGGACAGGGCAGCAGAGGGGACCGCGGGGCGCCCGCGGGGCGGGGCTCAGCCGCGCTTGACCGCGCAGAGCAGCCCGTCGCCGACCGGCAGCAGGGCCGGTACCAGCGCGCTGCTCTCCCGTATCGCGCGCAGCAGCTCGCGCACCCGCAGCACCTCGGCCGGCTGCTCCGCGGAGTCCACCGTCCGGCCGTCGGCGAAGACGCCCTGGAAGCAGACCAGGCCGCCGGGGCGCAGCAGCCGCAACGATTCAGCGAGGTACTCCAGGTACTCCAGGAGATCGCCGTCGCAGAAGACCAGGTCGTAGCCGCCGTCCGCGAGGCGGGGCAGGACGTCCAGGGCCCGTCCGGGGATGAAGCGGGCGCGGTTGCCGGCGAAGCCCGCGGCGCGGAACGCCTGCTTGGCGAACGCCTGCCGTTCCGGTTCGAGGTCCACGGTGGTCAGCACGCCGTCCGGGCGCATGCCGTGCAGGAGGTAGATGCCGGACACCCCGGTGCCGGTGCCGATCTCGGCGACCGCCTTGGCGTCCGCGGTGGCCGCGAGCATCCGCAGGGCCGCGCCGGTGGCGGCCGTCACGGCGCGGACCCCGGCCTCCCGGGCGCGGTCGCGGGACCAGCTCAGGGCGGCGTGGGCGGCGTCGTCGATGGTCCCGGCGCCGTACGCCTCGGCGAATGCCAAGTTCGTCTGCCGGTTGCCGGTAATGGCCCTCTCCTGTCCCCGTAGTTGACGCAACCGTGACTGTAGCCGCTGCGCACGGGAACCCGCAGATGGGACCGGGCGTTAGGAGAGAGCAGGGGGAGAGACGGGGGGACGCACCGGTGGATACCGCGCAAGAGGCCGTGCCGCGGGCGCGGCGAGAAGAGACGCCGCACCAAATGCTGGTCAAAACTGCTTATCCGGAGCTAACGGGCGAGGTGGATATGGTAGGGGCTCTACTGGACACCACCAGAGCCACCAGAGCCACCAGGGGAGGTGCGGCTGCGGCGGGTGACCGAAGGGTGCGCAGGCGCTTGCGAAGGTCGTTCGCCAGGCCGAAATCCGTGACCAACACCGCTGACCGTTTCCGCCCGTACGGCCCCAAGGCCAGGGGAGGGGCCCCCGTCGCCGACGCGCCCACCGCGACCTTCGCCGCAGACGCGGACGCGCAGGCGTGGACTCCGCCCACCTGGGAGGAGATCGTCAGCACCCACAGTGCACGGGTCTACCGCCTCGCCTACCGCCTCACCGGCAATCAGCACGACGCCGAGGACCTCACGCAGGAGGTGTTCGTCCGCGTCTTCCGCTCGCTGTCGTCGTACACCCCCGGCACCTTCGAGGGCTGGCTGCACCGCATCACGACCAACCTCTTCCTGGACATGGTCCGCCGCCGCCAGCGCATCCGCTTCGACGCGCTCGGCGACGACGCGGCGGAGAAGCTCCCCAGCCGGGAGCCCGCCCCGCAGCAGCAGTTCGACGACACCCACTTCGACGCCGATGTGCAGCACGCGCTGGACACCCTCGCGCCGGAGTTCCGGGCCGCCGTGGTGCTCTGCGACATCGAGGGCCTGTCGTACGAGGAGATCGCCGCGACGCTCGGCGTCAAGCTCGGCACGGTGCGCAGCCGGATCCACCGGGGCCGGTCGCACCTGCGCAAGGCGCTCAAGCACCGCTCCCCCGAGGCGCGGGCCGAGGAGCGCAAGGAGCGGCGTGCGCTGAGCGTGGTGCCCAGTAGGGAGGTCGGAATCGCGTGAGCGCCACCGGCGGTCCGTCCCCCGCCGAGCAGCATCTCGGCGACCGCCTCGCGGCCCTGGTCGATGGTGAACTGGGGCATGACGCACGGGAGCGGGTGCTGGCGCACCTGGCGACCTGCGGAAAGTGCAAGGCGGAGGCCGATGCGCAGCGTCGGCTGAAGAGCGTGTTCGCGCAAGCGCTGTCCCCCGGGCCCTCCGAGGGACTGCTGGCGCGCCTCCAGCAGCTGCCCGGCGGCGAGGCCGGCGGCCCCGGCAGCCGGCTCGGCGAGGGCACGTTCGGCCGCGGCGAGTTCGGTCCGGCCGGCGGTTTCGGCTACGTCCCCTCCCCGCACCACCTCGGTCCCGCGATGGCGGGCGTCCCCGCGCAGCCGCGGGCGCGCGGCTTCCGGGCCGCCGAGCCGGAGCGCGCCCCGCAGCGGCGCCGGCTTGCGTTCGCCGCGGCCGGGGCCGTCTCGCTGGCGGCGTTCGCGCTCGGTGGCGCGCTCCCGCTGGAGGCGGCCGTCGACGCGCCCGGCCCGCGCGCCGAGGGCAGCGGCCCGGCCGTCACCCCGCTCAGCGTCAACCCCGCGGCCGGTGTGCTCGGGCTCGCCGGCGGGGAGGTACCGGCCACCCGCCAGCCGCGCCCGGGTGCCTGGCCGACCGCCGGGGACCCCACGGGTGCGCCCGCGCCCAGCCCCATGTCGCTGTTCGCCCCGCAGGAGCGCCGACCCTCGGACGCGGTACCGGCCTTCAGCCCGCTGCCCGGCCGGTTCGGGCTCTCGCCCCTGATAGCCGCGACCGGGCCGGCGGTGGAGTACCGCTTCTCCCCGCTCACCGGCGCGAGCGGCAACGCCCCGGTGCACCGGACCCCGCCGCCGCTGCCGCCGCTGGAGCCCATGCGGCCGCTGGTCGGCTCCCCGGCCGCCGGTGGAGGGCCCGCTTCCGCCTCCCGCTGACCGGCCTCTGCGCACCGCCGCCCGGAACTGGTTGAATCCCTTCTCGGGCGGCGCACCCCTGCCCGGGGCGCGTACCGCGCGGGTCTGTCGCCGGACGGGCCCAGGGTGGTGGCCCGCGCAACGGCCGCGGGCGAATTGTTGGGGAGAACATGGACGACGCGAAGGCCGCCGGGCCCAAGCTGAAGTGGTGGAGCCGCCCGGAGCAGGCTCCCGGGCCCGGGCAGCCCGCCGAGGCCGCGCCCCCGGGGCCGGAGACCGCACCCGGCCCGGACACCTCGGGCGACTGGCTCGTCGGCCCGCCCCGGCCTGCGCGGGGTGGAGTGCCGGACGGGGGGCCGACGGACGGCGGACCGATGGGCGGGGAGCCGTCGGAGGCTTCCGCGGCCCGGGACGGGGCGGCTGCGGCGGCGGCCGGGCCCGCCGGTGCCGGTCCGGTGGAGGCCGACGGTACCCGCGGCGCCGGGCCCTTCCCCCAGGGCCGGGCCGAGGGCGAAAGCCGGGCCCAGGGCGAGGGTGAGGGCGGCGATGGCCGTCCCGCAGCGGGCCCACCGGCTTCCGTGCGGCGCGAACTCCCGCCTGTGGTGGCGGAGTTGGGGGCTGATGCCGATGCCGATGCCGATGCCGGGGCGTCCCCAGTGACGTCCACGTCCGCAAGCGTGCCGCCGTCCGCAAGCGTGCCCACGACTGAGGGCCTTTCGTCGACCGAAAGCCTTCCGGCAACCGCAGGCGTCCTGACCGCCGGACGCACCCCCGCGACGGACGGCACCTCCGTCACCGACGGCACCCCCGCAACCGACGGCACCCCGCCACGCGCTGACGCCCCGTCTCCCGCCCCGTCTCCGTCTCCCGCCCCGGCCGAGCCGCGGCCCACCTCCGCCGCTCCGCGGCCCACCTCCGCCGTTTCGCCGGGCACCGCGGCCGAGCCGCAGCCGGGCCCGGCTGCCGTGGACCCGCGTACGGTCGTGCAGCCGGTGGCAACGGAGGCCCCGGCGGAGGGTCTTCCGACCCCGACCCCGACCCCGGCCCCGGCCCCGACCCAGACCCCGACCCCGACCCCCGCCGCGGAAGTACCCGCGCCCGCCGCCGCTCCCCGGCCGCGGCCGCTGCACGGCGAGGACCCCTACGGGACGCCCCCGTACGGCGAGCCGGGGCCGTGGGCGCCCGCGCCGCTCGTCCAGCGGCCGGTGGGGACACCTGCCCACGGCACGGTGCTGCCGCCGGCCGGGAACGGCGCGGCGCCGGGCGGAACGGTCCCGTCCGTGGACACCCCGAGGGACGCCGGGCACCCGGCCCCCGCCCACACCCCCGCGGCCGCCCCGCCCGGCCCCTGTGCACCGGGCGGCGCGCCCGCACCCGGCCCCCACGCACCGGCCGCGGAGCACGGGCCCGGACGCCCCCTCCCCCCGGAGGTCCCCGCCACCGGTGCCGGGCGGCCGCACGCTCAGGCCGCCCCCCACCCGGCGCACGCCCCGCTCCCGGTGCACGCCCCCCTCCCGGCACCCGTCCCGTCCGTACCCGGCGAGTCCGCCGGGGGCGGCTTCGTCCCGCACCCCGGCGACGGGGGGCCGCGCCCCGCGTCGGCGTCCGCCGCGGGCGCCGGCCCCGTCGGTACGGCCTACGGCGCGCCCGCCCCGGCGCCGGGGCCCGCCCCCCTCCCCGCCCCGGCGCACGTGCCCGCCCCCGCGCCCCTCCCCGCCGCGCCCGGGGCCTGGCAGCAGTACGACCCGTGGAGCGCGCCGCCGGCCGCGGGGCCGGTGGGGCCGGCGCGGCGGCGGAAGCGGCGCGGGGCGCTGGTGGCCGGTGCGGTGGCGCTGGCGCTGCTCGCCGGCGGAGCCGGCGGGGTGGCCGGGGCCTACATCGAGCGGTACGGCGGTATCGACGACATCAGCCTGCCGCAGGTGCCGGGCGAGGCGGGCGGCCGCAATCCGGAGAGCGTCGCCGGGATCGCCCGGGCCGCGCTGCCCGGCGTGGTCACCCTGCACGTCCGCGGCAACGCCGAACAGGGCACCGGGACCGGCTTCGTACTCGACCGGCAGGGCCACATCCTCACCAACAACCACGTCGTCGAACCGGCCGGCACCGGCGGCGAGATATCGGTGACGTTCAGCGGCGGGCAGACCGCCCGGGCCCGGGTCGTCGGCCAGGACAGCGGCTACGACCTCGCGGTGGTGCAGGTCCAGGGCGTCACCGGACTGCACCCGCTCACCCTCGGCGACTCGGACGCGGTGCAGGTCGGCGACCCGGTGGTGGCCATCGGCGCCCCCTACGACCTCGCCAACACCGTCACGTCCGGGATCATCAGCGCCAAGCAGCGGCCGATCACCGCGGGCGGCAAGAAGGGCGACGGCAGCGATGTGTCGTACGTCGACGCGCTCCAGACCGACGCCCCCATCAACCCCGGCAATTCGGGCGGACCGCTGGTGGACGCCCGGGCCCGGGTGATCGGCATCAACAGCGCGATCCGGGCGGCCGACAGCGGTAGCGGCGGAACGGACGGCGGTGCCCAGGGCGGCAGCATCGGCCTCGGTTTCGCCATACCGGTCAACCAGGCCAAGCGGGTCGCCGAGGAGCTGATCAACACCGGCCACGCCACCCACCCGGTGATCGGCGTCACGCTGGAGATGGAGTACGACGGCGACGGTGCCCGGGTCAGCGCGGGCGGCAAGGGCGGCAAGGGCGGGCAGGCGCCGGTCACCCCCGGCGGCCCGGGTGCCCGGGCGGGCCTCCGGCCGGGCGACGTCATCACCCGGGTGGACGGTGCGCCGGTGCACAGCGGTGAGGAACTGATCATCAAGGTCCGGAGCCACCGGCCCGGTGACGTCCTCACACTGACGGTCCAGCGGGACGGCGCGGAGCGGTCCGTCCGGCTGACGCTGGGTTCCTCCGGCCGGGATTGATCGTTTGCACGGTGTTGGCACGGGCGACTCCCGCCCGGTGCCCGGGGCCAGGTACGGTGAGAGACGGCCTGGCCCAAAGGCCCTCGAAGGCCGCGGATACCCCAAGGAGCTGCAAGGTGTTCTTCGACATAGGACCCCTAGAGCTGGTGACGATCGTGGTCCTCGCGGTGCTCATCTTCGGGCCGGAGAAGCTGCCCAAGGTCATCCAGGATGTCTCCGCCGTCATCCGCAAGATCAGGGCCTTCTCCGACAGCGCCAAGGAGGACATCCGCAACGAGCTCGGCCCGGAGTTCAAAGACTTCGAGTTCGAGGACCTCAAGCCGCGGAACTTCGTCCGCAAGCACGTCCTGGAGAAGGACGAGTACGGCCTGCGGGAGCTGGCCGAGATCCGCGACGGCTTCGACCTGAAGAAGGAGATGGCCGAGGTCACCGAGGCGGTCCGGGACAGCACCGCACCGCGGTCCGCCGCGGCCGCCCCCGCCGGGGTGAACGGCACGCCGCTGGTGAGCCTGTCCAAGGAGTCCCCGTCCGCCGGCCGCCCGGACATGTTCACCAAGGGCACCGACGCCGCCCGCCGCGAGCCCCCGCCCTTCGACGCCGACGCGACCTGAGTATCTCGTATGCCCGGCTGTGTTGACGCCACTGGCTATGCTCCCGGTGTCCGGGGTGAGGTCGCCTGAGGGGGGCGGGCCGCCCACGACGCAGGGCAACGAGGAGGCTCCGCGCAGATGGAGACGACGAGTCGGACCGCCGCCCACGAGGCGTCCGCCGCTACGGGCCGGAAGGCCGACGGCTATCTGCTGGCCGCGTTCCCGTGGTACGGCCTTGACGAGGCGTTCACCGGTCCGCGCTGGCTGATGCAGGTCGGCACGGCCGCCGACGGCACCGTCGAGCACGGCGCCACCGGCCACGGCACGGAGCCGACGATAAAGGCGGAGTCCCCGGAGGACGAGCGGTTCGCGGTGGTGGTGACGGTCGCCAGCCGCCCCGTACGGCGCAGCGGGGACGGCACCGGCGTCCTGGAGGCCACCTCGGTCTCCACGGCCGCCTGGCTGGCCGGCTCCGGCCTCCTGGCGCACACCTGGCCGAACCGCATGGACCGCTCGCTGCGCCAGGACTGGCTGGACCAGCAGACCATGCTGGCCTGGGAGCTGGCCGACGACCTCACCGGCGAGAGCTGGAGCGAGCTGATGCTCCCGGTGGACGGGGTGCCGACGCCGTTCTGCTACCGCGAGTCCGAGTACGGCTGGGTGCTCGCCGGGGCCTCCGGCGCCGACGGCCCGGACGGGGTGCTGCTGGGCGCCTACGGGCGCGGGATGAGCGCCTACGGGCTGGGCTTCTCGGTGATCGGGGACCTGGGGACGTACGGGGGCTGAGCGCCCGGCGGGGGGACGGTCCGGGCGCGCGGCACGCGGCGTACGGCAAAGGGCGGACCCCTGGGGCCCGCCCTTCGGTGGCGTCACGGGACCGGCGCGGCGGCCCGGTGCCGCGGTCAGAACTTGTTGCGCGGGGTGATCCCCAGCGACATGCCCGCCAGACCGCGCTGACGGCCGCCCAGCTTGCCGGCGATGGCGCGGATCGCGGCACCGGCCGGCGAGTCCGGATCGGTCAGCACGACCGGCTTGCCCTCGTCGCCGCCCTCGCGGAGCCGGACGTCGATCGGGATCGCGCCGAGCACCGGGACCTGCGCGCCGGTGGTCCTCGTCAGGCCCTCGGCGACCCGCTCGCCGCCGCCGGTGCCGAACACGTCGACCATCTCGTCGCAGTGCGGGCAGGGCAGCCCGGACATGTTCTCCACCACGCCGACGATCTTCTGGTGGGTCTGCACGGCGATCGAACCGGCCCGCTCGGCGACCTCGGCGGCGGCCTGCTGCGGGGTGGTGACCACCAGGATCTCGGCGTTCGGGACGAGCTGGGCCACGGAGATGGCGATGTCGCCGGTGCCGGGCGGCAGGTCCAGCAGGAGGACGTCGAGGTCGCCCCAGTAGACGTCGGCGAGGAACTGCTGGAGGGCGCGGTGCAGCATCGGGCCGCGCCAGACGACCGGGGCGTTGCCGGGCGTGAACATGCCGATCGAGATGACCTTCACGCCGTTCGCCGACGGCGGCATGATCATGTTCTCGACCTGGGTGGGCCGGCCGTCCGCACCGAGCATCCGGGGCACCGAGTGGCCGTAGATGTCGGCGTCCACCACGCCCACCTTGAGGCCGTCGGCGGCCATCGCGGCGGCGAGGTTGACCGTCACCGAGGACTTGCCGACGCCGCCCTTGCCCGAGGCGACCGCGTAGACCCGGGTCAGCGAGCCGGGCTTGGCGAAGGGGATCTCCCGCTCGGCGGTGCCGCCGCGCAGCGACGCCGCCAGCTCCCGCCGCTGCTCGTCGCTCATCACCTCCAGCTCGACCCCGGCGCGGGTGACACCGGGCACCCGCTCGACGGCCTCGCGGACGCTGCTGATGATCGTCTCGCGCATCGGGCAGCCGGAGACGGTGAGGTAGACCACGACCGCCACCGAGCCGTCCGCGGCGATCTCCACCGATTTGACCATCCCCAGTTCGGTGATGGGCCGGTGGATCTCGGGGTCGTTCACCGTCGCGAGCGCTTCGCGGATCGCGTCCTCGCTCGGCGCGGAGCCGGCGGGCCGGGGCGTGTCAGTTGCCATGGAACCGATACTACGGCGGCGCCGAGCGCGTCCCAAAGGGCGGTGGCCGGGCGGCACGGCGCCCGGCGGCGGCCCGGCGGGAGGGCTCAGCGCTCGCGTTCGTCCCGCCCGGCGGGCTCCGCGCCGGCGGACTGCCGCTGTTCCAGCTCCCGCAGCAGGTCCTCCAGTTCGGAGCGGATCCAGTCGCGGGTGGCGACCTCGCCCAGGCCCATCCGCAGCGCCGCGATCTCCCGGGTCAGGTACTCGGTGTCGGCGATGGAGCGCTCGTTCTGCTTGCGGTCCTGCTCGTGGGTGATCCGGTCGCGGTTGTCCTGGCGGTTCTGCGCCAGCAGGATCAGCGGCGCCGCGTACGACGCCTGGAGCGAGAGCGCCAGGGTCAGGAAGATGAACGGATAGCTGTCGAACCGCAGGTGGCCGGGGGCGAAGATGTTCCAGCCGATCCACAGGATGATGGTGACCGTCATCCAGACGATGAAGCGGCCGGTCCCCAGGAAGCGGGCGATCTTCTCGGAGAGCCGCCCGAACGCCTCCGGGTCGTACTCCGGGAAGAACGACCGGCGCGGCACCCTCGGCTGGTCCAGCCGGGCCCGCGAGCGCGGCTCGGATTCCCGGCGCCGGTTCCTGGCGGCCCCCGCGCGCAGCGCCGAGGCGCCGTGCGGCCGCCGCTCCCTGGGGCTCTCCCGGTCCTCAGCACCCATCGGCGGTCTTCCCGTCCGGTGTGGCGCCGCCGCGGCCCGCCGCCGCGCCGTGCAGTCCCGCCTCCCGCCAGTCGTCCGGCAGCAGGTGGTCCAGCACGTCGTCCACGGTGACCGCGCCCAGCAGTGCCCCGCCCTCGTCAACCACCGGCGCCGCGACCATGTTGTACGCGGCGAGGTAGCCGGTCACCTCGGGCAGCGGGGTGTCCGGCGGCAGGGCCGGCAGATCGGCGTCCACGATGAAGCTGACGAGGGTGAACGGCGGTTCCCGCAGCAGCCGTTGGAAGTGCACCAGCCCCAGGTACTTGCCGGTGGGCGTCTCGTCCGGCGGCCGGCAGACGTAGACCTGGGCGGCGAGCGCGGGGGAGAGGTCGCGGTCGCGCACCCGGGCCAGCGCGTCCGCGACGGTGGCGTCCGGGCGCAGCACGATCGGCTCGGTGGTCATCAGCCCGCCCGCGGTGCGCTCCTCGTAGGACATCAGCCGGCGGACGTCCGCGGCGTCCGAGGGGCGCATCAGGTCCAGCAGGCGCTCCTTCTCCTCCTCGGGGAGCTCGGAGAGCAGGTCGGCGGCGTCGTCGGGGTCCATGGCCTCCAGGACGTCGGCGGCCCGCTCGTCCTGGAGCTTGCCGATGATCTCCACCTGGTCGTCCTCCGGCAGCTCCTCCATCACATCGGCCAGCCGGTCGTCGTCGAGCGCCGCGGCGACCTCGGCGCGCCGCTTGGGCGAGAGGTGGTGCAGGACACCGGCGAGGTCGGCCGGGCGGAGCTGCTCGAAGGTGGCGAGCAGGTTCTCCGCGCCCTGCCCCTGCTCCTCCAGCGAGAAGCCGGTCACCGCGGACCACTCGACGGTCAGCGTGGTGCCCTTGCGGCGCAGCGGCCCGCCCTTGCCGCGCCGGACGAAGACCTTGTCGATCTCCCAGTCGCGGCGGGCCGGCAGCTGGGTGATGCCGATGTCGAGGACGGTGACCTCCTCGCCGGTCTCCACCAGCCGGACCCGCCGGTCCAGCAGTTCGCCGAAGACCAGCGTCTCGGACGCCCGCTGCTCGAAGCGGCGCATGTTGACCACGCCGGTGGTGACGATCTGGCCGGACTCCACGCCGGTCACCCGGGTCATCGGTACGAAGATCCGGCGCCGGCTGATCACCTCGACGACCAGCCCCAGCAGCCGCGGCGGCCGGTCGCCGACGCGGAGCAGGGTGACCAGGTCCCGCAGCCGCCCGACCTGGTCGCCGTTGGGGTCGAAGACGGCGACGCCGGAGAGGTGGGAGACGAAGATCCGGGGGGTGACCACCGCCATGGAAAGCGCCGCCCTTCTCCCTTTCCGTCCGGATTGCTCCATCGATGCTCAGAAAACAACGCGTTGATTCGGGTTCAGGCTAACCCGCCGGGAGGGGCCGCGCCCCGGCGGGACCGGCCGTATGGTGGCCGCCCGGATTCGGCTGAGCGCGCCGGTCCGCCCCCGGTACGCTGCCGTGAGCTGTCGAGATCACCGCTGTATGGAGGCAGAGCCGACGTGAGTGCCAACCCCCCGGTCTCCACCCGCCGACCGCCGGACGGAATCCGACGCGCCGGACGGGCGCTGCGGACCGTGGCGGTGTGCGCGGCGCTGGCCGCGGCGGTGGCGGGCTGCGCCGCGGACGACCCGGACGCCGGCACCAACGGGGTGGGCAAGCTGTCCGCCCGGCAGATCGAGTCCCGGGCCCGCGCGGCCGCCGTCGGGGCCGGCACCGTCCGGCTCTCCGGAAAGCTCGTCAGCGAGGGCGCCACCTACACCCTGGACATGCGGCTGGCCAAGGACGGCGCCCGGGGCGAACTGACCACCGGCACGGCCTCCTTCCAGCTGCTGCGGATCGGCGACGCCCTGTACCTCAAGGCCGACGCGGCCTTCTGGGCCGGGGAGAAGGGGAGCGGCTCCGGCGCCACCGCCGCCAAGCTCGGCGGCAAGTACGTCAAGGTGCCCGCCGCCGACCCGGTCCACCGGCGCTTCAGCGGCTTCACGGACAAGGACACCCTGCTGCCCGCGCTGCTCACCCTGCACGGCGACCTGACGGCCGGGAAGCGGGCCACGGTGGACGGCGTCCGCACCGTCCAGGTGACCGCCGGCGCGGGCTCCGGCGGCACCCTCGACGTCTCCCTGGAGGGGCAGCCGTACCCGCTGCGGCTCCAGCGCGCGGGCGGCGCGGGCCAGATCAAGCTGGCCGACTGGGGCAAGAGCCTCGACCTCAAGGCCCCGGCACCGGACCAGGTCGTCGACTACGGCAAGCAGATCGCGCGCACCGGCTGAGCCGGGCCCCGCCCGGCCGCCCCGGTCAGCCCTTGCGGCCCCGCCGCAGCAGCTTCGGCAGCGCGGCCGGCACCGGCCGCCGGGTCACCGCGGGCGAGCCGAGCGGCGGTGCGGCGTGCGAGGCGTCCGGCATCAGTCCGGGCCGCTGCACCGCCGCCCCGGCCGGCGCCAGCCGCAGCACCCGGCACTCGCGCGCCCAGCGCTCGGCGATGGTGTCCGCGTCGGGGGCGTTGAGCCGCTTGCCCTTCAGTTCGTCGACGGCGGCCTGCCACTCCTCGCCGCCCGGCGCCAGTTCGCGCACCTCGGCCGGCCAGGCGACCAGGCGGCCGCCCTTGTCCTTGCTGCGCACGGTGACCGTGACGGTGGCGCCGTCGGTGAGGCCGAGCCCGTCCAGCGGCTGCTCGCCGGCGCCGGCGGCCGGGCTCCCGACGAGGCAGGCCGCCCCGTCGTGCCACACGTGCCACAGCGCCCGCGCCGGGCCGGTGGCCCCCCGCACCCAGACCAGGCCGGACTTCTTCGCGGCCTCCTCGATGAGCGCCTGATCCAGCAGGGCCTGCGACACGGTCTCCTCCGTCATGCGGCTCAGCCTAATCGGCCCGGCGGCCCCATCCCGGAGCCGCCCGGGCGGTGAGACGCCGCCCCGCCCCGGCGGCGCGGGTCACAGCCAGCCGTTGCGCTTGAAGCCGCGGTGGATGCCGAAGCAGATCGCGACGGTGACCAGCAGCACGGTGGGGTAGCCGTACTTCCACTTCAGCTCCGGCATGTACGTGAAGTTCATGCCGTAGATGCCGGCGATCATCGTCGGCACCGCGAAGATCGCCGCCCAGGCGGTGATCTTGCGCATGTCCTCGTTCTGCGCCACCGCGGCCTGCGCGAGGTTGGCCTGGAGGATGGAGTTCAGCAGGTCGTCGAAGGACAGCACGTGCTCGTTGACGCGCGCCAGGTGGTCGGCGACGTCCCGGAAGTACTTCTGGATGTCGGCGTCGACCAGCCGCATCGGACGCTCGCTCAGCAGCTGCATCGGGCGCAGCAGCGGGGACACCGCCCGCTTGAACTCCAGTACCTCGCGCTTGAGTTGGTAGATCCGCCCGGCGTCGCCGCCCTTGGCGGAGCCCTTGCCGGCGCCGGAGCTGAAGACGTCGATCTCGACCTCGTCGATGTCCTCCTGGACCGCGCCGGCCACCGCCATGTAGCCGTCGACGACCTGGTCGGCGATGGCGTGCAGCACCGCGGACGGGCCCTTGGCCAGCCGCTCCGGGTCCTCCTGGAGGCGGTGCCGCAGGGCGCGCAGCGAGCCCTGCCCGCCGTGCCGGACGGTGACGATGAAGTTCGGGCCGGTGAAGCACATCACCTCGCCGGTCTCCACCACCTCGCTGGTCGCGGTCAGCTCGTCGTGCTCGACGTAGTGGACGGTCTTGAAGACCGTGAACAGGGTGTCGTCGTAGCGCTCCAGCTTGGGCCGCTGGTGGGCGTGGACGGCGTCCTCCACGGCGAGCGGGTGCAGCCCGAACTCCTGGGCGATACCGGCGAATTCGGCCTCGGTCGGCTCGTGCAGGCCGATCCAGACGAAACCGCCCTCGTCCCGGACGCCGGCGATCGCCTCGGCGGGGGAGAGGGCGCCGGCCACCCGCCGGCCGTCGCGGTAGACACCGCAGTCGACGACGCTGTTGGCGCAGGCGGCGGGGGTGGCGGCGGTGCGGTAGGGGGCGTCGTCGCGGCGCCGGGCGGGGCGGACAGCGGCGCGCAGGTCGCGGATCATCGACATGGCTGGCTCCTTCAGGCCGGCCGTCAGCGGCGGGCGCGGCGCAACGCGGCCCGGAACGAGGACGTACGTGGCGGCAAGAGGCCGTACGTCCGCAAAGCGGGCGGCGCTCGGTGCGGTGCTGCTGACGGCAGTTCGCTGGCATCACGGAAGTAAGAGTCGGAGGCGCTCTTCCGTCATCTGCGTCCGGAGCGAAAGAACTTCCGGTGTTTCACCGCTGCGCGGCGGGGTACGGAAGCTCTCGGATCAGAAGGTTCGCCGCACGGGCGGGATGACGGGAGAACTGTCGGTACTGCACGGTCGACTCGGATCCACCGCAGCCCCACCTCCTCCGGCCGGTCCCCGCTGGGGGACGACGTCATTCCCTGACCAGACGGCAAGGCTACCAGTCACCGAAAGCACCTGGGCCGCCCTTTGCCCGTTCCATACGAAGCCCGTGCCGCGGCGTCGCGGCGTACCTGGTCGCAGCCGGGGGACCGGACAAGGGGCCGGTGCGGGCACCGGCCCTATGCTCACCGTATGTCTGACGTTCTTGAGCTGGTCGAGGCCCGGTTGCGGACGGCACTGGGCGAAGCGGACGCGCGTGCCGCCGTCACCTTCCTCGGCACCGACCGCATCGAGGTGCTGCGCTTCATCGACGGCGACGTGGTGCGCTACGCCACGCTCGGGATGTCCGCCCGGCCGATGACCGACCCCACCGCGGTCCTCGCCGACCCGCTGCGCGGCCCGCGCGCCGAACTCCTGCTCTCCGTACGGGGCGGCCGCGCGGACACCGACAAGGTGCTCAGGACGCTCGCCGTGCTCGCCGCCTCCCCACAGGTCGAGGGCGTGGTCGTGGCGCCCGGGGCGTCGCTGGACGTGGGTGAACCCCTGTGGCCGGGGGCGCCGTTCACCTCCGTGCTGGTCGGCGCGTCCGGCGGCCTGGTGGCGGACCTGGAACTGGACGACCCGCTGGACCCGGTGGCGTTCCTGCCGCTGCTGCCGATGACGCCGAACGAGGCCGCCTGGAAGCGGGTGCACGGAGCCGAGGCGCTCCAGTCGCGCTGGCTGGAGCGCGGCACCGATCTGCGCGATCCGCTGCGCGCCGGGGTGGCGCTGGACTGACCGCCGGCGCCCCGCCCGCGGACGGCCGCGGACGGGGCGCCGGCGTACGGCTCCGGCTCACCGCTCGGCGAAGACCCCGACGCCGTCCTGTGTCGCATGCCGCGGTTCCAGCTCCTCGGCGCGCAGGGTCAGCGCCCGCCGGCGGACCGCGACGATGCCCGCGCCGACCGCCGCGGCCGCCGCCGCGATCACGAACGGCAGATGCAGGTCGGTCCACTCGGCGATCTTCGGGGCCAGGAACGGCGCGGCCGCCGCCGCGAACCACCGCACGAAGTTGTAGCCGGCGCTGGCCACCGGCCGCGGGGCGTCCGAGACCCCGAGGGCCAGCTCGGTGAAGACGGTGTTGTTCAGGCCGATGAAGGCACCGGAGAGGACGGTGCACACCACCGCGGTGGTGTGGTCGCCGTAGCCGAGGACGACCAGGTCCGCGGCGAGCAGCAGCAGCGAGCCGCCCAGCACCCGCAGCGACCCGAACCGCTCCTGGAGTCGCGGCGCCAGGATCACCGAGAAGACCGCCAGCAGCACACCCCAGGCGAAGAACACCCCGCCCGACGCATACGGGGACATGTTCAGCACGAACGGGGTGAACGCCAGCACCGTGAAGAACGCGTAGTTGTAGAAGAAGGCGGCGATCGCGGCCGAGGCCAGCCCACCGTGGCCGAGCGCCCTCACCGGGTCGAGCAGCGAGGTCTTGCGGGCCGGCCGGGGCTGCTCCTTGAGGAGGGCGGTGATGGCGAGGAAGCCGACGGCCATCAGGACCGCGGTGCCGAAGAAGGGGTAGCGCCACTCCATGTCGCCGAGCACGGCGCCCAGCAGCGGCCCGCAGGCCATGCCGAGCCCGAGCGCGGACTCGTAGAGCAGGATCGCCGCGGCGCTGCCCGCCCGTCGCCCGCCACCGCCCCGAGTGGAATCGCTGCGCGATGCCCCTGTGGGATTCGCCGCGCCCACGATGACCGCCAGCGCGGTGGAGACGAAGAGCGCGTTGCCCAGTCCCCAGCCGGCCCGGAAGCCGACCAGTTCGCCGACCGAGGACGAGGTGCCGGACAGTGCCGCGAAGACCACCACCAGGGCCAGTCCGGCCAGCAGCGTCTTGCGGCTGCCGATCCGGCTGGAGACGAAGCCGGTGACCAGCATCGCCACCGCGGTGATCAGGAAGTACGAGGTGAACAGGAGCGAGACCTGGCTGCTGGAGGCGTTCAGGCCCTTGGCGATCGAGGGGAGGATCGGGTCGACCAGGCCGATGCCCATGAAGGCGACGACCGAGGCGCCCGCGGTGGCCCAGACCGCCCTCGGCTGCCGGAGGAGCGATCCGCCCGCCCCCGGGGAACCGTCGAACGGATCGTGGGTGCCACCACCGTGGCCGCTGCTGCGCATGCCGGTGTTTCCCCTTCCTGTCCGCGTGCGGGATGCCCGCCGCATGAACGCGGAAAATCGTTGACGTTTACACATAATAAGTTAGGGACGCTAAATGGTGCAAGGGGCAACTAGCCGCCCCGGAGGGGGGCTCCCGGGTGCCGCGAAAACCGGCCATCTGTGCGGCCCGGTACGGGAAAAGGGGCACACCGGTCGGGTGATCGTCCTTGACGGGACGGCAGCCCTGGAGGACCGTTGGTCCTTATGAGGGGCGAACCCAGTTGCCCGAAGTGCGGAGGCCGGGTGCGGGCGCCCGGTCTCTTTTCCGACTCCTGGCAGTGCGCCGCGCACGGCACCGTGCACCCGCTCCAGCCGGTGGTCCCGCCGAGCGTCGAGGCGCTCGGCGTCGTCGTGCACCGGGCCCAGGTGCCGGTGTGGATGCCCTGGCCGCTGCCGGTCGGCTGGCTCTTCACCGGGGTCGCCTGCGCCGGTGACGACCGCAGCGGCGGCCGTGCGACCGCGGTCGCCTGCTCGGGCCCCGGCCCGCTCGGCGGCCCCGGGGAGCTGCTGCTGATCGCCGAGGAGCTGGGTGTCGGCCTCGGCGCCCGCTACGCCGGGATCGACGGCCCCGACCCCGGCCCCCACCTGCGCCTGGGCGCCGCACCCCACGCCAAGGTGCTCGCGGCCGGCCGCCCGACCCCGCTGTGGCAGGTCCAGGATGCGCCCTCGGACCGCGCGGTGTTCGCCGGCGAGGCCCGCGGGCTGTGGCTCTGGGCGATCGCCTGGCCCGAGCAGTCCGGCCTGATGATGTACGACGAACTGGTGCTGACGGATCTGCGGGAAGCCGGCGCCGAAGTGGATCTGCTGCCCTGCGGGGCGCTGTCGCCGAGGATTCTGAGCTGACGGCCGGGCGTCGCCATCGAATTCCGGGCCGGTGCCCGGCCGGTGGGCGGCGCGGGCACCTCCGGGCGCCCGGTATCCTTCAGTAGTCCGTGGTAGTGCCGAGCAGTCCTTACGGCCGCCGCGGGGCGGCGCCCGTCCCGGGCCCGCCGCCGCAACCGTCCCGCAGCAGTCTGGAGTCCGTGCCGTGCGTATCGACCTGCACACCCACTCCACGGCTTCCGACGGCACGGACACCCCCGCCGAGCTGGTGCGCAACGCCGCGGCCGCCGGTCTGGACGTCGTCGCGCTGACCGACCACGACACCGTCGGCGGCCACGCCGAGGCGCGCGCCGCACTGCCCGGGGGCCTGACCCTGGTCACCGGCGCCGAGCTGTCCTGCCGCCTGAACGGCGTCAGCCTGCACATGCTCGCCTACCTCTTCGACCCCGGCGAGCCCGAGCTGGCCCGGGAGCGGGCACTGCTCCGCGACGACCGGGTCCCGCGCGCCCGCGCCATGGTCGGCAAGCTGCGCGACCTGGGCATCCCGGTCACCTGGGAGCAGGTGGCGCGGATCGCCGGCGACGGCGCCGTGGGCCGCCCGCACCTCGCCACCGCCCTGGTCGAACTGGGCGTCGTCGGCTCGGTGTCGGACGCGTTCACCCACTGGCTGGCCAACGACGGCCCGGCCTACGTGGAGAAGCACGAGCTGGACCCGTTCGACGCGCTCCGGCTGATCAAGGGGGCCGGCGGGGTCGCGGTCTTCGCGCACCCGCTCGCCCTCAAGCGCGGGCGGTGCGTCCCGGAGAGCGCGATCGCCGAACTGGCCGCCGCCGGTCTGGACGGCGTCGAGGTCGACCACATGGACCACGACCCGGCGACCCGGGCCCGGCTGCGCGGGCTGGCCGCCGAACTGGGGCTGCTGACCACCGGCTCCAGCGACTACCACGGCAGCCGCAAGTCCTGCGGCCTCGGTGACTGCACCACCGACCCCGAGATCTACGGCGAGATCACCCGCCGGGCCACCGGCGCCTTCCCCGTCCCCGGCGCGGGCGGCTGATCCGCCGGCCCCGGCCGCCCGGCCGGCCGCCGTACCGCGCGCTCCCCTGACCCGGGGCGCCCGCGGCCCCGCTCCGCGCACCCCGTTCCCCGGGGCTGCCGCGGGCCGTGCGGGGCCGCCGGCCCGGCCGGTCGCGCGCGCCCCGTTCCGCCGGCGGACCGGGTTCCGGATCCCTCCGTCCCGGCTTCCGCTTCCCCTTCCGCTCCCCCTTCTGCTTTTCCTCTTCCTTCCGTTCGTCCGTACCACCGCAAGGCCAGCACCGTGTTCGACGTCGCCGTTTTCAGCACCCTCTTTGTCACGCTTTTTGTCATCATGGACCCCCCGGGCATCACGCCGATCTTCCTGGCCCTCACCGCCGGCCGCCCGGCCAAGGTGCAGCGCCGGATGGCCTGGCAGGCGGCCGCCGTCGCGTTCGGCGTGATCGCCGTCTTCGGCCTCTTCGGCAAGCAGATCCTGGGGCGGCTGCACATCTCCACGCCCGCGCTGATGATCGCCGGCGGTCTGCTGCTCCTGCTGGTCGCGCTGGACCTGCTGACCGGCAAGTCCGAGGAGCCGACCCAGACCAAGGACGTCAACGTGGCGCTGGTGCCGCTGGGCATGCCGCTGCTGGCCGGGCCGGGCGCGATCGTCTCGGTGATCCTCGCGGTCCAGCACGCGCAGGACACCGCCTCCCGGATCGCGGTCTGGGTGGCGATCGCGGCGATCCACGTGGTGCTCTACCTGGCGATGCGGTTCTCGCTGGTGATCATCCGGGTGATCAAGGACGGCGGGGTGGTCCTGGTGACCCGGCTGGCCGGCATGATGCTCTCCGCGCTCGCGGTGCAGCAGATCATCAACGGCGTCACCCAGGTCATCCAGGGCTCCTGACCGGCCCGGAGGACGACGGCGCCCCCGTACGGAACTTCCGTACGGGGGCGTTTCGCGCATCGGCGGCGCGTCATCGGGACGGGCGCGGGTACGCGGTACGTGTGTCGCTACGCCATGGGTGCCTCGACGCCGGGTGGCGGTGAGGGGTGGCGGTCAGCGGGCGGCGGTGTCGGCCGGGCGGATGTAGATCCGCTGCCCTATGGCGGCGGCCTGCTGCACGATCTGGTTGACGGAGGCGGCGTCCACGACGGTGCTGTCCACGGCGGCGCCGTCGGCATCGTCCAGGCGCATGATCTCGAAGCGCATACGGGCTTCTCCCTTCGTCTGATCCTCCTGCGGAGAACTGAATGACAGGACGTGCCCGGCTTCGTTGCCAGGCGTTCCGTATGGGTACAACGAGCATACAGCTGAAATGATTCCCTACGCTAAGGAAAATTTTTCATGGGCTAAGGAATGGGTGTGCGGGGGCCGCCATGGGTGTGCGGCGACCGCCGTGGTTGTGCCCGCCGAGCGCCCGCACGGACAATGGGTCCCGAAATGAACGACCTCCGGCCCACCGGCCCCACCGACCTCGCGGCGCTCGCCGCCGGTATCGCGCGCACCAACGAGCTGCTCACCAGGGTGCTCGCCGAGGTCGCCACCACCCCCTCCACCCACGCGGTCTTCGTCGACGCCGGCTACGTCTACGCGGCGACCGGGCGGCTGGTCGCCGGCACGGAGGACCGCAGGACGTTCGAGCTGGACGCCGAGGGGATCATCGAGGCGTTCATCGACAAGGCCCGCACGATCTTCCCGGACAGCCGGCTGCTGCGGGTCTACTGGTACGACGGCGCCCGCCGCCGGATCCACACCCAGGAACAGCAGCGGATCGCCGAACTCCCCGACGTCAAGGTCCGGCTCGGCAACCTCAACGCCCACAACCAGCAGAAGGGCGTCGACTCGCTGATCCGCACCGACCTGGAGTCACTGGCCCGGCACCGCGCGATCACCGACGCGGTGCTGATCGGCGGCGACGAGGACCTGGTCTCCGCGGTCGAGGCGGCCCAGGGCTACGGCGCGCGGGTCCACCTGTGGGGCATCGAGGCTCCCGGCGGCCGCAACCAGGCCGAGCCGCTGATGTGGGAGGTCGACAGCGCGCGCACCTTCGACCTGGACTTCTGCAAGCCCTATGTCACCCGCCGGACGGGCGGCGAGGGCCTCGAAGCGGGGGCCGGGGAGGGGCCGGTGCCCAGCCGCGAGGAGGTGCGGTTCGTCGGCGCCCGGGTCGCCGCCCAGTGGCTGGCGGAGCGCGGCCCGGCCTGGGTGGCGGACCTGCTGCCCGGCCACCCGTACCTGCCCGGGACCGTCGACCAGGAACTCCTCACCGCCGCCGAGGCCCTGCTCCACCACTCGCTGCGCGGCCACGCCGACCTCCGCCGGGTGCTCCGCGACGGCTTCTGGGACCACGTACAGGGGCGGTTCTAGGCCCGCCGGCGGCCGGGCGGGGAGGCCCGGCCCTGCCCGGCGCCCGAGGCGCTCCGTCAGCCGAACTCGCTCCAGAAACCCGCCAGCGCCCTGGGGCGCCTCCGTCAGCCGAACTCGCTCCAGAAACCCGCCAGCGCCTCCGCGGTCTTCTGCGGCCGTTCCGCGTTCGGTGAGTGCTCGGCGCCCTCGATGACGGTGCGGCGGGCGGCGAGCCGGCGGGCCATGTCGTCCATCAGCGGCACCGGCCAGGCGTAGTCCACGGTGCCCGAGACGACGTGGACCGGCAGCCCGGCGCGGGCCAGCTCCGCGACCCGGTCGGGCTCGGCGAGCATCTGCCGGCCGGTGGCGATCAGCTGCTCGGGGACGGTGTTCAGCCAGCGCCGCCGCAGGAACGCGGCGATCTCCCGCGGTACGTCCGGGTCCGCCGCCTCCGGCGGGTCGAGTGCCCGCATCGCCTCCCACACCCGCGCCATGTCCATCGTGCCCAGTGCGCCGATCAGCATCCGCACCCGTGCCTGCTGGGCCGGGTCGATGGCCGCCGGGCCGGAGCTGAGCACGGTCAGCGAACGGAACGGCGCCGGGTCGCACAGCACCGCGGCCCGGGTGATCAGTCCGCCGAGCGAATGCCCCAGCAGGTGCAGCGGCCCGCCGCCGGACTCCCGCAGGGCCCGCGCCTGAGCCTGTACGTCGAGGGCCAACTCCCGCTGCTCGTAAGCCTGTTGGTCGCGCGGGCCGGGGGTCTCGTGCTGGCCGCGGCCGTCCACCGCGACCGCCCGGAACCCGGCCGCGGCCAGCGGGGCCAGCAGCGCGAGGAAGTCCTCCTTGCTGCCGGTGAACCCGGGGACGAGGAGGGCGGTGCCCAGCGGCGCGGCGGCGGGGCGGGCGTCGTGCACGGCGAAGGCGCCGCGTGCGGTGTCGAGCCGGTACGCGCGGGCGCACGGCGGCAGCGTGAGGGTGGGCGGCCTGCTCATGGGACGAGGCTAGCGGCCCGGCCGGGTGAAAACCGGCCGGTACGCCGGTGTCCCGGCCGGCGGGCAGCGGCGCCCGGAACGCCGACGACCCGGCACCCGCGCGGGGCGGGGCCGGGTCGTCGTGCGGTGCCGTCGGAGGCGGGCCGGATCAGCTCGCGGCCGGTGCCTCGGCCGGCTGCGCCTTCTTGGCCGCCGTGGTCCGCTTGCGGGTCCGCTTCGGCGGGGCCTCGGCACCCTCCGCGGTGTCGGCGGCAGCGGCCTCGGGGGCGTCCGCGGCGGCCTTGGCGGCGGCGGTCTTCCGCGTCCGCTTGGGCTTGGCCGGGGCTTCCTCGGCGGTGCCGCCGGGGGCGTCGGTGACCGGGGCGGTGGCGGTGGCCTTGGTGGCGGTCTTGGTGGCGGCGGTCTTGGCCGTGGCCGTCTTCCGCGTCCGCTTGGGCTTGGCCGGGGCCTCCTCGGCGGGGGCGTCGGGGGCGTCGGTGACCGGGGCGGTGGCGGTGGCCTTGGTGGCGGTCTTGGCGGCGGCGGTCTTGGCCGTGGCCGTCTTCCGCGTCCGCTTCGGCTTGGCCGGGGCCTCCTCGGCGGGGGCGTCGGTGCCGTCGACCGGGGCCAGGGGGGCCGCGTCCACGGGCGCCGCGGCGGCCGCCTTGCGGGTCCGGGTCCGCTTCGGCTTGGCCGGAGCCTCCGCCTCCGCCGGGGCGGGGGCCTCGGCCGGCGCCTCGGCCGCGTCCACCGCGGCCTCCGCCTTCCTGGCGGCGGCGGTGGTCCGCTTGCGGGTCCGCTTGGGCTTCTCCGGTGCGGCCTCCACGGCGCTCTCCGGCGCGGCCTCCGCGGCGACGGCCACCGGCTCGTCCGCGACGGCCTTGGCGGCCCCGCGGGTACGGCGGCGGCGCGGCGCGGCGGCCGCCTCGGCGTCCGTCCCGGCCTCCGGACCGGCGGCGGGGGCCGGCACCACGGCGGGCTCGGCGGTGGCGGCCGGTGCGGACACCGGCTCCACCGCGGTCTGCGAAGCGTCCGCCACCGCGGCCGGGACCTCGGCGGCAGCCGCCACCGCGCCCCGGGTACGGCGCCGGCGGCGGGGCGTCCGCACCGCCGCGGCGGCCTCGTCGCCGCCGGCCGTGCTCACCGCGGCGTCCGCGGCCTGCGGCGCGTCCGTCCCGGCCGGCTGCTCGACGGGGGCCCCGCTCCGGGTCCGGCGCCGCCGGCGCGGCGTACGGGTCCGCTGCGGCTCCTCGGCGGCCTCCTTGGCCTCCCGGCCCCCGGACCGCCGGCCGCCGCGCCCGCGGCCGCCGGTCTCGCCCAGGTCCTCGACCTCCTCGGCCGCCAGCCCGGCCCGGGTGCGCTCGGCGCGCGGCAGCACGCCCTTGGTGCCCTCGGGGATGTCCAGCTGCTCGTAGAGGTGCGGCGAGGTGGAGTAGGTCTCCTCCGGCTCGTCGAACGCCAGGTCCAGCGCCTTGTTGATCAGCTTCCAGCGCGGGATGTCGTCCCAGTCGACGAGGGTGACCGCGGTGCCCTTGGCGCCGGCCCGGCCGGTGCGGCCGATCCGGTGCAGGTAGGTCTTCTCGTCCTCGGGCGACTGGTAGTTGATGACGTGCGTCACGCCCTCGACGTCGATACCGCGGGCGGCGACGTCGGTGCACACCAGCACATCGACCTTGCCGTTGCGGAACGCGCGCAGCGCCTGCTCGCGGGCGCCCTGGCCGAGGTCGCCGTGGACCGCGCCGGCCGCGAAACCGCGCCGGGTCAGCTGGTCGGAGATGTCCGCCGCGGTCCGCTTGGTCCGGCAGAAGACCATCGCCAGCCCGCGGCCGCGCGCCTGGAGGATGCGGGCGACCATCTCCGGCTTGTCGAGGGAGTGCGCGCGGTAGACGCGCTGGGTGATGTTGGCGACCGTCGCGCCCTCGTCGTCCGGGGCGGTGGCCCGGATGTGGGTGGGCTGCGACATGTAGCGGCGGGCCAGCGAGATGACCTGGCCGGGCATGGTCGCCGAGAACAGCATGGTCTGCCGCTTGGCCGGCAGCAGCTGGAGGATCTTCTCGACGTCGGGCAGGAAGCCCAGGTCGAGCATCTCGTCGGCCTCGTCCAGGACCAGGGTGCGCACCCGGGAGAGGTCGAGCTTCTTCTGGCCCGCGAGGTCCAGCAGCCGGCCGGGCGTGCCGACGACCACGTCGACGCCCTTCTTCAGCGCCTCGACCTGCGGCTCGTAGGCCCGGCCGCCGTAGATCGCCAGCACCCGGACGTTGCGGACCTTGCCGGCGGTGAGCAGGTCGTTGGTGACCTGCTGGCACAGCTCGCGGGTGGGCACGACGACGAGGGCCTGCGGCGCCTCGGTCAGCTGCTCGGGCGCGGCCCGGCCGGCCTCGACGTCGGCGGGGACGGTGACCCGCTCCAGCAGCGGCAGGCCGAAGCCCAGCGTCTTGCCGGTGCCGGTCTTGGCCTGGCCGATGACGTCGTTGCCGGAGAGCGCGACGGGGAGCGTCAGCTCCTGGATGGGGAAGGGGGAAACGATGCCGACGGCTTCCAGCGCCTCGGCGGTCTCGGGGAAGATACCGAGATCACGGAACGTAGTGGACAGAGTCTTGCCTCTTCTGTGAGACGCGGCGAGAGGCGGCGACGGGGGTCGTACCGCACCGTCGTACGGGTTCGTACGGCGCCGGCCCGAGGGGCCGGTCGGTGCGGGACCACTGCCGTCGCTCAGGCACTCCTGCCGCGAGCGGGTCCCTCCTGCCGTGCGTACGTGGGCACGCGCCGCGCGGAGGGCGGTCGGTTGGAGCCGATCGGGCCACCGACCGGGCATCCGCTTTCGTGGAACGACCCACCGATACTCGGCGGGTCCTTTAGCACTGTACCCCGGATATCGCCGCTGAATCCGAAGGCGTGTATGGATGAGGAATTCGTCACGGGCGCCGGGCCTGTCCCGGCGATCACCCCCGCGGGTGGCTCCGCGGTGGCTGACCAGGGCCTTCCGGGGGCCCCGTGGCGGGCTATTGTGCCGGTCATGGAGACGCCTGACAACGCCGCGGCTGACGCGCGAGAACACACCGGAATCGCCGCCCAGGACTGGGACCGGGCATCCGCCGACCCGCACTACCGGGCCGCTGTGATCGATCTGCTCGGCGCCCTCGCGTACGGCGAGCTGTCCGCCTTCGAGCGGCTGGCGGAGGACGCCAAGCTCGCCCCGACGATGGACGACAAGGCCGAGCTGGCGAAGATGGCCTCGGCGGAATTCCACCATTTCGAGCGGCTGCGGGACCGGCTCGCCGAGATCCAGGCCGAGCCGAACGAGGCCATGGAGCCGTTCGCCGCCGCCCTGGACGAGTTCCACCGCCAGACCGCGCCGTCGGACTGGCTGGAGGGCCTGGTCAAGGCGTACGTCGGCGACTCGATCGCCAGCGACTTCTACCGCGAGGTCGCGGCCCGGCTGGACTCCGACACCCGCGACCTGGTGCTCGCGGTGCTGGACGACACCGGCCACGCCACCTTCGCGGTGGAGAAGGTGCGGGCCGCCATCGAGGCCGAGCCGCGGGTCGGCGGGCGGCTGGCGCTGTGGGCCCGCCGGCTGATGGGTGAGGCGCTCTCGCAGGCGCAGCGGGTGGTCGCGGACCGCGACGCGCTCTCCACGATGCTGGTCGGCGGGGTCGCCGACGGCTTCGACCTGGCCGAGGTCGGCCGGATGTTCTCCCGGATCACCGAGGCGCACACCAAGCGGATGGCGGCGCTGGGCCTGGCGGCCTGAGCCGGATCCGCACCGGCGGGCCGGGCGCCGCCGCGACGCGCGGACCGGGCGGTCAGCAGGCCGTCCGGTGGCGCTTGAGCGGGGCGGCCGGCCGGCGGACCGGGCTGCGCGGCGGCCGGACCAGCACCGACAGCAGCGCCGAGCCCACCGCGAGCGCGGCGACCAGCACCTGGACGGGGTGGCCGGGGCCGAGGATCGAGCGGGTCAGCAGCGCGCCGAGCAGCGCCGCGGCCGGGCCGGTCGCCAGCGTCAGGGCGGGGGACGGGAACCGCTCCGGAAGCCAGCGCCGGGCGGACAGGGCGATGGCGAATCCGACGATCACGGCGCCGAGCGCTTCCCAGATCATGCTGTTCCCTCCCGCGTGACGAGGCCGATCGGACGAACAAATCGGTCGTAGGCGGTCGTACCCAGGGGTCACCGGCAGCAACCCTCCGGTCGTCGACCCGCTTGTCCGCTCAGCGTGCGCCTTCATCCGGCCATCGGGCAAGGAATTTCCGCCGGAGTGTCCGGTCTGTGGACAGCGGCGGAACCGCAGCGGAAGGCAAGGGGGAGGACAGGGAAACGGCAGCGGGGTGGGGCGGTCCCGGCGCCGGACAGCACGGAGCGGCGGCCCGGAGATTCCGTTCTCCGGGCCGCCGCCCTTCCGTTCGCGTGTCCCGGCGCCTGCGCGCCGGGCGGTCGCCGCTCAGAGCGTGCCGAAACCGACCTTGCGGGTCGTCGGCTCGCCGATCTCCACGTAGGCCACCCGGTCCGCGGCGACCAGGACCTTGCGACCGTGGTCGTCCACCAGCTTCAGCAGCTCGGACTTGCCGGTCAGCGCCTCGTCCACGGCACGCTCGACCTCTTCGGCAGACTGCCCGCTCTCCAGCACGATCTCGCGGGGCGAGTGCTGCACGCCGATCTTGACCTCCACGGCTTATGTCCCTCCGACGGTCGGTGATGTGCGCGGCCGGCCGCGCGGTACGCAGCACACATTAGCCCGGTACGGGGACGGAGACGGCGTCCGCGGCCACGCCCGCAGCGAACACGGTCAGTGGTTGTCGGTGCCGTGCAGCGGGAAGCCGGCGATGCCCTTCCAGGCGAGCGAGGTCAGCAGCTGCACGGCGGTGTCCCGCGGCACCTTGCTCTCCGAGGACAGCCAGTAGCGCGCCACCACCTGGGACACCCCGCCCAGGCCCACGGCCAGCAGCATCGACTCGTCCCGCGACAGCCCGGTGTCCTCGGCGATCACCGCGCTTATCGCCTCGGCACACTCCAGCGACACCTTGTCGACCCGCTCGCGGACCGCCGGCTCGTTGGTCAGGTCCGACTCGAAGACCAGCCGGAAGGCGCCGCCCGGGTCCTCCACGTAGGCGAAGTAGGCGTCCATGGTGGCCGCCACCCGCTGCTTGTTGTCGCTGGTCGACTCCAGGGCCGCGCGCACCGACTGGAGCAGCGCCTCGCAGTGCTGGTCGAGCAGGGCCAGATACAGCTCCAGCTTCCCGGGGAAGTGCTGGTAGAGGACCGGCTTGCTGACGCCCGCCCGCTCGGCGATGTCGTCCATCGCGGCCGCGTGGTAGCCCTGTGCGACGAAGACTTCCTGGGCCGCGCCCAGGAGCTGGTTGCGCCGGGCTCGGCGTGGCAGGCGTGTGCCCCGCGGGCGCGCCGCCTCGGTCTGCTCGATGGCGCTCACGCTGCCTCCCAGAAATCGTTCCGTTCGCGGTCCGTACAAGGTGGTGCACCGCGCCCGTCATCGTACTTTTGGGTAACGGGCCTGTGGGCGGTCCGCAGCGAGAAATTCTCCCCGGCCCCGTTCCCGGAAGCCGACATAACCTCCCAGGTCATCGGTATTCGTCTTCGTTGAGCTCGACGACGCGGGCCTGTTCGGCGCGGTCCGCCTCGTTGGCGGAGTAGTCGCCGCCGGTCACGGCCTCGTCGCGGTGCGGTGCGAGATCGGCGTGCTGCTCGGCGGCGTCGGCCTCCGGCGCCTCCACGTCGATCTGGGTGAGGGCCGGCCCGCCGGCCGGTTCCTCGAAGGTGTCCGGGTCTGTCGGGTCGACGCGCATGGTGGCTCCCTTTCCGGTGCGTACGGGGCCTGGCCCGTCGGGGCGACCGCCCCAGCTACGAGCCTAGGAGAGCGGTTGCGGGCGCGCGATGCGGTGTGTGACCGCGAACACACAATCGGGGGCGTGATCGTCTCGTAACATCGTCAGCATGTCTTCGAGCGAGTCGCCGGACGCCGCGACAGCCGCCGCCCTGCCGGTGCCGCCAGGCGGTCCCGGGGCCCCGGATCCCGCCGGTGAGGCGGTCCGGCGGGTGGCGCTGCCGGGACTGACGCTGACCCTCCGCGCCCCCGGGCCGGACGGCGCCCCGGCGGGCACCGGCGGACGGGACCGCGAGCCGGCGCTGTGCCTGCACGGCCTGGGCGGCTCCTCGCGCAACTGGTCGGCCCTGATGCCGCTGCTCGCCGACCGGCTGGACCCGGAGGCGCTCGACCTCCCCGGCTTCGGCGAGTCGCCGCCGCCCGCCGACCGCAACTACTCCGTCTCCGCACAGGCCCGCGCGGTCATCCGGCACCTCGACGCGGCCGCCCGCGGCCCGGTCCACCTCCTCGGCAACTCCATGGGCGGCGCGGTCGCCACCCGGATCGCCGCGGCCCGCCCCGACCTGGTCCGCACCCTCACCCTGGTCTCGCCCGCGCTGCCCGAACTCCGGCCGCAGCGCACCGCGGTGCCCACCGCGCTGCTCGCCGTCCCCGGTGTGGCCCGGCTGTTCAGCCGGCTCACCCGCGACCGGACGCCCGAGCAGCGCACCCGCGAGGTGCTGGCGCTCTGCTACGGCGACCCGGCCCGGGTCACCCCCGAGGGCTTCGCCACGGCCGTCGAGGAGTACGCCCGCCGGCTCGAACTCCCGTATTTCTGGGAGGTGATGGAGCGTTCGGCGCGCGCCGTGGTGGGCTCCTACACGCTCAGCGGCCAGCACAACCTCTGGCGCCAGGCCGAACGGGTCCTGGCTCCCACGCTTCTCGTCTACGGTGGACGCGACCGCCTGGTCTCCATCCGGATGGCGCGGCGGGCGGCCGCGGCGTTCCGCGGCGCGCGGATGCTGACCCTTCCGGAGGCGGGGCACGTGGCGATGATGGAGTACCCAGAGGCGGTGGCGCGGGCCGTGCGGGAGCTGGCGGACGCCGCCGCGGCGCCGGAGCGCGGCGCGGCCCCCGCCGCCCGCACCCCCTCCCGGCCCGGTGCCACCTCGCCCGCGGCGGACAGGAGCTGACGGGGCCCGTGGGACGACACAGCCGCCGGAGCGGGCCGCAGAGCCCCTCCGGGGACACCGCGGGGACCGCGGGCAGAACGCCGTACGCGCCGGAGAGCGAGGGGTGTGCGCCGTACCCGCCGGAGGATGCGGGCGGTGCGCCGTACGCGCCGGGGAGCGCGGGGAGTACGCCGTATGCGCCGGGGACCGGACGCCGCCGGCGGGCCGGCGGGGCGCCGGCGGCCGGCGGGCCGGTGCGCGGCGGCCATCCCGAGCAGCACGAGCCGGGCGGCGGCTGGGGCGCGGTACCGGACGCGGCGTACGGGGCCGGACCGGCCGTCGGTGGACCCGTCAGCGGTGGACCGGCCGGTGGCGGGCCCAGGATCCCGCGGCCGCGGGCCGGTGAGCGCGGAGTGCCGGGGCCGGGCCCGGCCGGGGTCCCGGCGTCCGGAACGCCCGCGTCCGGGGCCCCTGCGTCCGGGACTCCGGCATACGGGACCCCTGCATACGGGACCCCCGCGTTCGGTACGCCCCCCTTCGGCGGGCCGGTGGTGAGCGCGCCCGGCAGTGGGCCGGGGCCGCGGCCGGAGTACCTGGCGGCGTTCGCCGCGGAGGGTGCGCGCGCCGTGGGCGGTAGGGACCGCCGCGAGGGCGCGGACGGCCGGAACGGCGAGGCCGCCGGTCCGGGCCGGGCGCCCGGCGGGCACGCCGGCACCGCCCCCGGTCCCCGTTCCGCTTCCCCTGCGCCTTCAGGTTCCGCTTCCGCTTCCGCTTCCGGTTTTGCCGCGGGCGGGGCGGCTGCCGGGCCCGGCGTGCCCGCCGCAACCGGCGTGCCCGCCCCAACTCGGGGCGCGCGCCGTGATGGTGACGGCGGTGGCGCGGACGCCGGGCCGACGGCCGGGGAGCCGGCCGGTGCTGCGGCGCGCACGCCCCGCAAGGGCGGCAAGGCGCGGATGCTCACCGGCGCGGCGGCCGCGGCGGTGACCACCGCGCTCGCCGTCGTGATCGCCGGACAGGTCGCCGACCAGCAGCGGGACGGCAGCGCCCCGCAGGCCCGCGGCGGTGACGACCGCGCCGACGGCGGCGCGGAGGCCGCGACCCGTTCGCAGACCCGGTCCGGTCAGGACGCCAAACCCGCCGACTACGTCACGCAGATGGCCCAGGTCTTCCCGCTCGACCCGCAGCTGACCGCCAGTGGACGCTTCCGGCCGGTCGGCGGGGACGCCGCCGCGCCCGGCCACGGCACGGTGAAGCGCTACCGCGTGGACGTCGAGGAGGGACTGCCGCTGGACGGCGAGCTGTTCGCCGAGGCCGTGCACAAGACCCTCAACGACGACCGCAGTTGGGCGCACGGCGGGCGGTACGCCTTCCAGCGGGTGGCGTCGGGGGACGCGGACTTCGTGATCTCGCTGGCCAGCCCCGGCACCACCGCCAAGTGGTGCGCCAAGTCCGGCCTGGACACCACCCAGGACAACGTCTCCTGCGACTCGGCGGCCACCGAACGCGTGATGATCAACGCCTACCGGTGGGCGCAGGGTGCCCAGACCTACGGTCCCGACAAGATGCTGGCCTACCGCCAGATGCTGATCAACCACGAGGTCGGGCACCGGCTCGGGCACAACCACGCCATCTGCTCCCGGCAGGGCGCGCCGGCCCCGGTGATGATGCAGCAGACCAAGTTCCTCACCACGGACGGGGTGACCTGCCGGCCCAACTCCTGGCCGTACCCGACCGGTCAGTGAGCCCGGACGGCACCACCGCCCGCCGCGTCGTCCCTGCCGTGGCCCTCGTCCTCGTCGTGCGCCGGTACGGGCAGCCGTGCCCCGCGGCTCTCCGCGACCCGGCGCACGGTGATGAGGGAGGCGGTCAGGTCCTCGGCGAGCAGGTGGATCTCACCGGGTGTCCAGCACCGCGCGCGCAGGATCTTCTGCGCCTCCGCGATGAGGGCGTCGGCGGACCCGAGCTGCTCGGCCTCCATCCGGTCCGCGAGGCGGGAGACGTAACCGGTCCCGTCGCCGGGGAGCAGGTAGCACGGTTTCCCGTCCGGGCCCGACCAGGGCAGCAGCCGGGGTGCGGCCCCGTTCGCCGGGCTCGTCCTCACGCCGCCACCTCCACTCCGTGGATCCGGCGCGGACCGACGTCGACGCCGTGCACGGCCAGCCACAGGGCGCGCCGCCGCCCGCGCTGCGCCCGCCGCACCCGGCGTTCGTCCGCCGTCAGGACGTAGGGGCGGACGAAGGCGGGGTCCTCGTCCCGCAACAGCACCGGCGGACGGGCGGGCGTACGGGCCGGTGGGCCGGACGGCGGGTGGGCGACGGACAGCTTCATCGTGGGGGAGCCCTCGTAACGCGGCGGCGCCGGGCAGGACTTGGGGGCCCAGCGGTGGCGCCCGGTGGGCGGGAACAGGAGCCGCAGCAGCGGCAGCAGGAGTAAGGCGAGACGGCAGGCCATGGCGGCGCTCCTTGCAGGGGTTGAGGGGCCAGCGTTCGGGAGCGGGCGCGATAGACCACCCGTTCGAGGGACTCGCCACCGACCCGCGCCGCTGATTACGTTCGGTAGGCACAGCGTTGCCCAGCGAACCGGCCGGGCACAACGCTCAGCGCGTGACACTTGCGATCTGTCACAAAGGGGTCGGCATGAGCATGAAGCGCCGTAACGGCACGGAGGGGGCGGCGGCCAGTTCGGCCGCGGTGTTCGGGGAGGTCCTGAAGCACTACCGCGAACTGGCGGGCTACACCCAGGAGTACCTGGCGAGCTTGATCCCGTGCGACCGTTCCCAGGTCGCCCGGATCGAGGCGGGTACGCGGGTGCCGCAGCACACGTTCGCGAAGAAATGCGACGAAGTGCTGGGCACGGGCGGGGTGTTGGGCAAGTTGTGGGGCAGGATCGACTGGTACCCGGAGGTGCAGCATCCGGACTGGTTCGAGCGCCGGGCGGAGATGGACGCGGAGGTCGTGGCCCTGCGGGAGTTCCAGACGGGGGTAATGCCAGGGCTGTTGCAGACGGAGGACTACGCTCATGCGCTGTTCTCCAGCATCTTGAGCGGCGAGGAAGTGGATGAACGCGTCAGGGCTCGGCTGAGCCGACAGCAGCGCTTCTTCTCGCCGGATGGCCCGTCGTACATGGTTGTGCTGGCCGAAAGTTGCCTGCACAACGCCATCGGCAGCCCGGCGGTGATGTACGGCCAATGTGCACATCTGCTGGCTGCGGGTCAACGTCCCAACATTCGTGTGCAGGTGGCCTTGGCGGCCGATCCGCGGCCTGCTGTCCCGGAGACGTCGATGTCGCTGATCAAGCTGCCCGACGGGAAGGAGTGGGTCTACTCGGAGTCGTTGGACAGGGGGCACTTCAGCGATGATCCGGCCGTCTTCGGGCGACACAGCCAGACCTATGATGTGCTGCGGGCGGATGTCCTGTCAGCCCGCGATTCCGCCGCTCTGATCAGAGAAGTGATGGGAAGGTACGGGCAGCATGGACAGCCACGAACTCACCGCTGCTGCATGGATCAAGAGCAGCTACAGCGGAGCCAACGGCGGCAACTGCGTGGAAATCGCCCCCGGTATCCCCGCCTCCGTCCCCGTGCGTGACTCGAAGGACCCCGAGGGGGCGGTGCTGGTCTTTCCCGCCGGCCGCTGGGCGGCGTTCGTCGAGGCGGTGAAGGGCGGGGCGTTGGCCGTCTGACGGAACGCCCCCATAGCGCGTCGAAACGTCCCCAGGGGTGGAAAGTTACGCGTGTTCACCCCTTCCGGTGGCGCGATGGACAACCGTCCATCGCCCCCCCCCCCCCCCCCCCGCCACCGGTGCCTTTGCGTAGCTTCTTCCGCAGGTGGCGGGGGTCTCCCGCGCCGGGACGCCGATATGGGAGGACGGGGGTGCCGTCGTGCGCGTGGGACTGCTCACCGAGGGTGGTTATCCCTATGCGTCCGGTGAGGCGCACAGGTGGTGCGAGCGGCTGGTGCACGGCCTCGCGGGGCATGAGTTCGCGTGCTACGCGCTCAGTGCGCAGCCCGCGGAAGAGGGCCGCGGACTCGCGGAACTCCCGGGCAACGCACGGGTGCTGGGGCGGGGACGGCTGTGGGGGCCGGCGCCGGGGGCGGACGGGAGGTCCGCCGGGCGGCGGGCCCGGCGGCGGTTCGCGGAGCACTTCGGGGACCTGGTGGCGGTCTGCGCGGCCGGGCAGGGCGTAACCGACCGGGCGGACCGTTTCGCCAGGGGGCTCGGCGGGCTCGCCGACCTCGCGCGGGACGGCGTCCCGCTGTCCGCGCTGCTCCGGTCCGAGGAGGCGCTGCGGCTGCTGGAGGCCGGGTGCCACGGGGCCGGGGCGGCCTCCGCCGTCCAGGGGGCCCGGGTCACCGATCTGGTGACGGCCGCCGACGGGCTGGAGGCCCAGCTGCGGCCGCTCGCCCTGGACTGGTACGGCCCGGGCGGGCTCGCCGCGGTGGACCTCTGCCACGCCACCTCGGCCGGGGCCGCCGCCCTCCCGGGACTGCTGGCCAAACGCTTCTTCGGGACGCCGCTGCTGGTCACCGAGTACGGCGTACGGCTGCGCGAGCACTACCTCGCGCCGTCCGGTGCGTCCCGGAACGGCCCGGTGCACGCCCTGCTCACCGCCTTCCGGCGTGCGCTCGCCGCCGAGACGTACGCCCGGGCGGACCTGATCACCTCCGGCGGGCTGCGGGCGCGGCGCTGGCAGGAGCGCTGCGGCGCCGACCCGGCCCGGCTGCGCACGGTCCCGCCGGGCCTGGACGCGGGCCCGTTCGCGGCGGTCCCGGACGCCGCGCCGGACGACTCCGCGACCCTGGTGTGGACCGGCGCCCTCGCCCCCGACAAGGACCTCATCGGGCTGCTGCACGCCTTCGCCGAGGTGCGCCGGGACCACCCGGCCGCCACCCTGCGGATCGTCGCGGGCCCGGACGCCGGCCCGGAGGCCGCCGCGTACCGCGCGCAGTGCCGGGCGCTGGCCGCCCAGCTCTTCCCCGACGAGGCCGCCGACGACCGCAGCGCCGGCGAGAACCCGGTCAGCTTCGAGGAACTCGGCGGCCCCGCCGCCCCCACCCCCGCCGACGCCTGCGCCGCCGCCACGGTGCTGGTGCTCTCCAGCGGGACCGAGGGGTTCCCGCGCGCCCTGGTGGAGGCGATGTTCTGCGGCCGGGCCACGGTCTCCACCGACACCGGCGCGGTCCGCGAGGTGATCGGCGGCACCGGCCTGGTCGTCCCGCCGCGCAATCCTCGGGCGCTGGCCGACGCCTGCCGGGCGCTGCTCGCCGACCCCGGGCGGCGCGCCCGGCTCGGCGCCGCGGCCCGCGCCCGGGCGCTGGAACTCTTCACCGACGAGCGGAACGCCGCGGCCTTCCGCGGGATCTACCTGGAGCTGATCGCGCGGGCCCCGGCGGCACCGGCGGGCACCGGGACCGCGGGCGGGGTCCCGCGGCCGTTCGCCCGGCCCGCCGAGTCCCGGGTGCCCGCCGGGCCCGCGGCCGGGGCCGTCCGGACCCCGAGCTGGGCGGACGGGGACGGGGGCTGCGGACGGCCCCGGCGGGCGCGGTACGGGGCGGCCGGCGAGGCGGCCGCCGGGCAGGCGGGGCGAGGGTGAGGTGGGCGAGATGACGGCAGAGGTGCTGACCGGGGCGCTGGACGTGCTCTGCGCGCTGGGCGTGGTGGGCGCGGCCCTGGTGACGGGGATGGCCGACGTGGCACGCGGCGGGAGCCCGGGCGGGACGGGCCGCGTCCGGTCCGCCGGGCCCCCGCCGGCCGGCCGCGGCGTCCGGTCCGCCGGGGGCTGTCCCGGGGGCCGCGGGAGAGGGGAGGGGGCATGAGCGCCGCCGAGAGCGGGACCGCGGCCCCGGCCGCCCGGACCGCACCGCGGCACGGCCCGGCCGACCCGGTCAAGGTGCTGATCCACCGGCACCGTGCCGTGTGCGAACGGGCCGTCGATCCCCTGGAGATCGCCGCCGTCCTGGAGGCGGACGGGGTCACCGACCGCGCCGCCGCCCGCTTCCGGCACCGCGACGTCTTCTCGCTCGCCGAGGAGCTGTACGCCCGGGTGCCGCGCACCGACGCCGCCGCCCGGCCGCCGGACGGCCCGGCGGAGCCACCGGAACGACCGGACGCCACCCCCGGGCCCGCCGGCACCGCCGCGCCCGCCGCCGGCCCCCGTACCGCCCGTGCGGTGGTGCAGCTGCTGCCCGGTGCGGTCGGCCTGGCCGCGCTCGCCGCGCACGCCGCCGTACGGTCGCCAAGTACCGCGGAGCGGGCGGGGGTTGACGCCGCCGGGTTGCTGCTGACCGTTCTGGCGGTGCGGCTCGCGCTGCGGCACGGGCCGCTGCGGCCCCGGCGCGGGCGCCGGTCCCGTACGGGCGCGCTGTGGGCCCTCTGGACGGTGGGCTACGCGCTCGGCGGCGACTGGCTGCTGGACCAGCTGCTCTCCGGCGGGCCGGACGTGCCGGGCCCGCTCCCCGCGGTCGCGGTCGCGGACGCCGTCGCGCTGCTGGGCGCGGTGGCGCCGGCGGCGGCATGCGCGGGATGGTTCGCGGCCGGGGCCCGGCGCCGGCTGGCCGCCAGTCGCGGGCTGGCCGAACTCGCCCGCCGGGTACGCCCGCTGCTGGCCGCGGTCACCCTGCTCTTCCTGGGCGCGGCGGTGGCGCTGCCGGCCGCCGCCCGGCTGCTGCCCGCCGGTACCGGCAGCGGCGGCCGGTGGTCCCTGGCCGCGGTGGCCGCACTGGGCGTCCTGCTCTTCCTCGCCCGGCTGCTCACCGTTCACGGCTTCCCCGGGGCCGCCGCGGCCGGGACGGGAGCGGCGGCCGCGCTGGAGGCGGCGGCCCTGGCCCTCGTCCTGGCCGCCCGGCTGCCCGGGCTGGAACCGCTGGGCGAACCGGTCGCGGCGCTGGTCACCGCCGCCGGACCGGCCGCGGTCCCGGCCGTGGCCTGCACCGCCGCCGCGCTCGGCCTGTTCGGCCACGCGCTGCGGGTGCTGACCGGCGCCTGCGCGCACCCGTCCGCCCCCGGTGCCGGGGCGGTGCGGGCGGACCGGTCATGACCCGCCCCACCCGGCCCTGCGGGCCCGAGTGCTCCGCTTCCCCCCTCGCGGGGCGGCGCCCCGCCGCCGCCCCGCAGGCGCCGGTCCCCGCGCCGCGGACCCACCCCCACCCGGCCCGCCCCCACGGGCGGCCGAAGCCGCGGCCGGAGCCGGCGGACGCCACCCGCTTTTCCCGATCCGCACGAGGAGTCGACACATGAACGTCCACCCGACCACACCGCACGCGCGCAGGGGGGCCGCACGATGAGGGTGCTGCTCATCGGTGCCAACGGGTACCTCGGCCGCTATGTCGCCGACCGCCTGCTCGCCGACCCCGCCGTCCAGCTCACCGCCCTCGGCCGGGGCGACGACGCCGACGTCCGCTTCGACCTCGCCACCGGGAGCCCCGGGGCGCTGACCCGGTTCCTGGACGCGGTGCACCCCGGCGTGGTCGTCAACTGCGCGGGCACCACCCGCGGCGGCGCCCGGGAGCTGACCCGGCACAACACCGTCGCGGTCGCCACCATCTGCGAGTCGCTGCGCCGCAGCGGCTGCGGCGCCCGCCTGGTCCACCTGGGCTGCGCCTCGGAGTACGGCCCCTCGCAGCCCGGTTCGTCCACCGCCGAGGACGCGGTGCCGCGGCCCGGCGGCCCCTACGGGGTCAGCAAGCTGGCCGCCACCGAACTGGTGCTGGGCTCCGGGCTCGACGCGGTGGTGCTGCGGGTCTTCTCGCCGGTCGGGCCCGGCACCCCGGCCGGGTCGCCGCTGGGCCGGCTGGCCGAGGCGATGCGCCGGGCGATGCAGTCCGGGGACAGCGAGCTGAAGCTGGGCGGGCTCGGCGTCCAGCGGGACTTCGTCGACGTGCGGGACGTGGCGCGGGCGGTGCACGCGGCGTCGCTGTCCGCCGCGCAGGGCGTGGTGAACATCGGGACCGGGCGGGCGGTGCGGCTGCGGGAGGCGGCCGCGGTGCTCGCCCGGGTGGCCGGCTTCGGCGGCTCGCTGCACGAACTGGACTCCCCGCCCGCCCGGTTGGTGATCCCGGCACCGGCCCCCGAGGGGCACCCGGCGTCCGCGCCGCCCACCGCGTACCCGTACCCGGACGGCTGCGGCACCTGGCAGCAGGCCGATGTGCGGACCGCCCGGGACCGGCTCGGCTGGCGGCCGCGGATCGTCCTGGAGGAGTCGCTGGCCGACATCTGGATGGAGGCCGCCTGCCGCATCTGACCGGGGCCCGGCCGCGGCCCCGCCGCCCGGCCCGCCGCCCGCTGTGTGTGAGATGGGTGTCCGCATGGTGGGACGCCGGGTGCGGGTCCGCCGGGTAGGGGTGGGCGGGTGCGGACGGCGCCGGGCCGCCGTACCCGGGGGGGCGCCGGGCCTGCCGGGGCGGCCGCGGGTGCCGGGCGGCCGCTGCCCGGCTGCTGGGACGAATCCGTCTCGCACACCGGACCGGGTGTCTCGGAATGAAGAAGGGCGTGGCAGTGTTACGGGGAAGAACCGTCTCCGCCGTTCCCGGCTCCGGCCGGGGCGGGGGAACCCCATCGAGACCGACCAACGGAGTCCCCGTGTCGCTGCCACCCCTGGTCGAGCCCGCTCCGGAGCTCACCGTCGACGAGGTCCGCAGGTACTCCCGCCACCTGATCATCCCCGACGTGGGGATGGACGGGCAGAAGCGGCTGAAGAACGCCAAGGTGCTGTGTGTCGGCGCCGGCGGCCTGGGTTCGCCCGCGCTGATGTACCTCGCGGCGGCCGGCGTCGGCACGCTCGGCATCGTGGAGTTCGACGAGGTCGACGAGTCCAACCTCCAGCGCCAGATCATCCACAGTCAGGCGGACATCGGCCGCTCCAAGGCCGCCTCCGCCAAGGACACGGTGCTCGGCATCAACCCGTACGTCACGGTCAACCTCCACGAGGAGCGCCTGGACTCCAGCAATGTGCTGGAGCTCTTCGCGCAGTACGACCTGATCGTCGACGGCACGGACAACTTCGCCACCCGCTACCTGGTCAACGACGCCTGCGTGCTGCTGAACAAGCCGTACGTCTGGGGCTCCATCTACCGCTTCGACGGCCAGGCGTCGGTGTTCTGGAGCGAGCACGGCCCCTGCTACCGCTGCCTGTACCCGGAGCCCCCGCCGCCGGGCATGGTGCCGTCCTGCGCCGAGGGCGGCGTCCTCGGTGTGCTGTGCGCCTCCATCGGCTCGATCCAGGTCAACGAGGCCATCAAGCTGCTCGCCGGCATCGGTGAGCCGCTGGTCGGCCGCCTGATGATCTACGACGCGCTGGAGATGACGTACCGCCAGGTCAAGGTCCGCAAGGACCCCAACTGCGCGGTCTGCGGCGAGAACCCGACGGTCACCGAGCTGATCGACTACGAGGCGTTCTGCGGGGTGGTCTCCGAGGAGGCCCAGCAGGCGGCGGCCGGTTCCACGATCACTCCGCAGCAGCTCAAGGAGTGGATCGACAGCGACGAGAAGATCGACATCATCGATGTCCGGGAGCCCAACGAGTTCGAGATCGTCTCGATCCCCGGCGCCCGCCTGATCCCGAAGAACGAGTTCCTGATGGGCACCGCCCTCCAGGACCTCCCGCAGGACAGGAAGATCGTCCTGCACTGCAAGACCGGCGTCCGCTCCGCCGAGGTCCTCGCGGTCCTGAAGTCCGCGGGCTTCGCCGACGCGGTGCACGTCGGCGGCGGCGTCATCGGCTGGGTCAACACCATCGAGCCGGAGAAGCCGGTCTACTAGGCCGGGCACGGCGGCCGTTCCGCTCGGCCGACTGTGCGGAAGGCGCCGGTCCGTCTGCGACGGACCGGCGCCTTCCGCATGGTGCGCCCCGGGGGGCCGGTGTCAGATCTCGCCCTTGCGGGTCATGAAGGTGAAGGCCATCCAGCCCGGCAGCACCGGCAGCCAGAACACCATCAGGCGGAAGAGCAGCACCGCCGGCAGGGCGGTGTCGGCCGGCAGCCCGCCGAAGGTCAGCGCACCGATCAGCGCGGCCTCCACCGCGCCCACCCCGCCCGGGGTCGGCGCCGCCGACCCCAGTGCGTTGCCTGCCAGGAAGGCCACCGCGATACCGGCGTAGCTGATCTGGTCGCCGCCGCCGAACGCCCGGATCGAGGCGTCCAGGCACATCACGTTCGCCGCGGTCAGCAGCAGCATCCCGCCGATGCCGGTGACCAGCTTCCGCGGCCGCTGGAGGATGTCCAGCATGCGCGGCACCACCCCGGCGAACAGCGATCGCAGCCGGGTCACCACGAACTTGCGCAGCACCGGCACCGCGGTCACCACCAGCACCAGCACCGCCACCGTCAGCAGACCGGCGATGACCGTCCGGGACGGCGAGATCTGCGGGGCGTGCTCGGTGCCGGTCAGATAGCCGAACGCCAGCAGCAGCACGATGTGGCTGCCCAGCCCGAACAGCTGGGACGCGCCGACGCTCGCCACCGCCAGGCCCGGCCGCACCCCGGCCCGCTGGAGGAAGCGGGTGTTCAGCGCCACGCCGCCGATCGCGGTGGGCGCCACCAGCTTCACGAAGTCGCCCGCCACCTGCGCGTTCAGCGTCCGGAGGAAGGAGACCTTCTCGGTGACGAAGCCGAGCAGGCTCATCGCCGCCGCGACGTACGTCAGCGCCGAGAAGAACGCCGCCACCAGCACCCACACCCACCGGGCCTGGTTGATCACATCGCCGAGGTTGAAGTTGGTGAGCTGCGACAGCAGGACGTAGGCCGCGAACGCGCCGGCGATCCAGCTGATCAGGATGCGCGGGCTCAGCCGCTCCAGCTTCGCCGGCTCGATCACCGCGGTCGGCCGGACCAGCAGCACCTGGCGGCGGATCTGGGCGAGCAGGTCCTCCTCCAGGGCCTCCTCCGACGCCTCCTCCAGCGCCCGCTTCTCGGCGGTCTTCTCGGCGTTGCGCTGGGCCCGCAGCGCCTTGCGGTCCTGGGGGCCCTGCGCCTCCTGGGCCCGCGCCTCCTTGGCGGCCTGCGAGGCGGCGAGCACCGCCTCGCGCTCCCGCGCGGAGCGCTCCCGGGCCCGCTGGCGCAGCGTGGCGCGGGTGGTGCGGCTGAGCGCGATCGGCTGGAGCAGCGGCAGGCTGTCGGCCACCGCGTCCGGACCGAGCACCTCCACCGCCGCGGCGACCGCCCGCTCGGCCCCCACCCGCAGCCCGCAGGTGGCCAGCAGCTGGGCGATGTCCATCCGCAGCACCAGATCACCGGCGGCGATCTCGCCGCCCCGCAGATCGGTCAGCACGATGTTGCCGGAACGATCCACCAGCAGGGCGTCCCCGACCAGCCTGCGGTGCGCGATCCGCCGCGACTGGAGCGCGGCCACCTGCCGCCAGGCGCTGTGCATCAGCTCGTCGGTGATCTCCTCGTCCGCGAGCTGGTCGAAGGTGCGGCCGCCGATGTGCTCGTAGACCAGCATCACCGCGTCCGGGCCCAGCTCGGAGGTGGCGATCAGCTTGGGGGCGGCGGCACCCGCCGCGATCGCCGCGTACGCCAGCAGCGCCTCCTGCTCCAGCGCCTGGCGCAGCGACTGGAGGCTGCGGCGCTGGTTGATGCCGCGCAGCGACAGCCGCCGCCACACGCGGTAGAAGAAGCCCTGGGCCTGCTGCTCGCGGTCCACCACGGTGACGTCGATGGGCGGGCCGTCCTCCAGGGTGACGAGGTAGCGGCGGCCCCGGTCGGCGTGCTCGGGGCCGGCGTCCTCCGCGCGGCGGGCGCTGACCGGCCGGAAGCCGACCCGCCGCAGGCCGGCGAGGAGGTTCTGCCCGGTGGGGCGGACGTTGGGGGAGCCGACCGCGTAGAGGGTGCCGAACGCCACGGTCCAGCCGATCAGCACCGTCACCACGATGGCGAACGGCGTGGTGTACCGGCCGATCAGCACCGCGAACGCGTCCAGCAGCAGGACGCACCACATCGCCACCCGCCACCGGGGCCGCCGGGACATCCCGACGGCCGTCATATAGGCGATCACCGGCGCCAGGTAGCTGTGGACGGGGGCGGAGAGCGCCCCGTTGGCCAGCGGCTGGGTCAGCGCGCTGCGGATCGAGGCGGGCGCGGCCTCGGCGACCCACAGGTCGGTGGCGAGCGAGACCCCGTGCGCCAGGACGGCGGCCAGCACCCCGTCCGCGATCCGCAGCCCGTCCCGTTTGATCAGGCGCTCCACCGCGTACGCCACCGGCACGATCAGCACCAGGACGCTGGAGGCCAGTCCGGCGAGGTTGATCAGCAGCGGCGGGGCCGCGCCGGCGCCCTGCCCGATGTCGTTCTTCAGGCCCTGGGTGGTGCCGTGCGCGAACGTCGCCAGCGCCAGCACCAGCGCGATCCCGGCGATGCCGAGCAGCAGCCGGAGCAGGTCGGCGGGGCGGTGCACCCGCGCGGGCAGCAGCGGCTCGTCCACCGCGAGGCGGTCGACGTCGAACTCGCCGGTGTCCGGCGGGCCGCCCTCGGCGCGGTGCGCGCCGCCGCGGGGCGGGCCCCCGGGGGCGCCGTCCGCGGTCTTGTGGTGCTCCGGCGGCGCGTCGGGGAGCGGCGCCGACGCGTCGGCCGGTGCGCTCTCCTCCGTCCGCCGGGCGGGCTGCTGCCGCTCGGGTGGCTCGGGCGCCGTGGGCCGGCCCGGCCTCGCGGACGCCTCGGGTCGTTCGGCCTTCTCGATCGTGCTCGCCTTTTCGGTAGCGGGGGCCGGGGCCGGCTCCCGTCGCTGCTTCCCCTGGTCCGCGGTCCGCGGCCCCTGCGGCCGGGCGGCTCCTGCGGTCGGACCCGGGGCGGTGCCGGTGCCGCCGGCCAGCGCGTCAGGGGCGCCCGCCTCCCGTGGAGGCGCCGCACCCTGCTGCTCGGCCGTCTCTTCTTGATCTCGTATCACCAGTCACCGTCCGGAAGATGGTGGCACGGCCGTCCGGTCCGGGGAGGCATCAGGGTGCATTTGGCGGCCACGGGAAGTGGAACCACCCCCACCGCGGACGGTCGCCGGCCGCCCGCCCCGGCCGGTGCGGAACCGGACGTCCACCCCCATTGTCGGTGCTGTGCGGCAGGATGGGCCGAATGAGCCGAACGAGCCGAACGAAGGGGACCGGGGACCCGGACGGCGCCGGTCCGGCCGGCGACCGCGCCGGCCCGGCGGGCGGCCCGCCGGCCGTCACCGCCGAGCTCCCGGACTACGCGGAGCGGGTCCTCGGCGTCGCCGAGCTGATCCCGCCCGGCAAGGTCATGACGTACGGGGACGTCGCGGAGTGGCTGCGGAGCGAGGAGCCGCCGGTGCGCGGCGGACCCCGGCAGGTGGGCCGGGTGATGGCCCTCTACGGCGGCGCGGTGCCCTGGTGGCGGGTGGTGCGCGCGGACGGCGTCCTGCTCCCCGGCAGCGAGCTGCGCGCCCTGGCCCACTACCGCGACGAGGGCACCCCCCTGCGCGGCCCCGGCGCGGCGGCCGGGGGCCACCTACCGCGCATCGACATGCGGCGGGCGCGGTGGGACGGGGACGGCGACGGCGACGGGGGCGGGGGCGCTTCGGGGGGTGGGTGACGGGGGCGGGGGCTTTCGGGGCCCGGCCTCCGGCTTTCGGGGCCCGGCCTCGGGGGGCCGGCCTCCGGGGTCGCCGGTCCTGGCCTCCGGCTTTTCGGTCCTGTTCCCGGAGCCGGTACGGTCGCAGGGCCGGCCGTTCCGCCGCGCCGGCCGCCCCGTGCCCCGGACGGCCGCGCCGCCCGGCGGCACCGCATCCGACCAGCACCTCCTCCCCAGGACCGGCGATCCACGTGAGTTCCTCCTTCCCGGCCGGCCCGGCCGCGCAGTCCCGCGAGGCGGCGCGACGGGCCGCCCCCGGCGCGTACCGGCTGGTGCGCACCCCGCCGGAGCGGACCCGGCCGCCGGTCCTGGACGACGCCCAGCGCGCCGTGGTGGCGCACCGCGGGGGCCCGCTGCTGGTGCTCGCCGGACCCGGTACGGGCAAGACCACGACGCTGGTGGAGTCCGTGGTGCGCCGCGTCCGGGACGGCGCCGACCCGGAGCGGATCCTCGTCCTCACCTTCAGCCGGAAGGCCGCGGTCGCCCTCCGCGACCGGCTCGCCGCGCGCCTGGCCGACCCGGACGAGCCGGCCACCGGGCGCCGCCCCGGCGTCCCCCAGGCCACCACCTTCCACTCCTTCTGCTACGCGCTGGTCCGCGCCCACCAGGACGCCGACCTCTTCGCCGACCCGCTGCGGCTGCTGTCCGGCCCCGAGCAGGACCTCGTCGTCCGCGAACTGCTGGAGGGCCAGGCGGAGCTGGCCGGGGCCGGACTGGCCCGGGTGGGCTGGCCGGACGAGCTGCGCGCCTGCCTGACCACCCGCGGCTTCGCCGACGAGGTCCGCGCGGTCCTGGCCCGCAGCCGCGAACTGGGCCTGGGTCCGGACGCGCTGGGCGCCTTCGCCCGCCGCACCGGCCGCCCCGACTGGCAGGCCGCCGCCGCCTTCCTCGCCGAATACCTCGACGTGCTGGACGCCCAGGGCGTGCTGGACTACGCCGAGCTGGTGCACCGCGCGGTGCTGCTGGCCGAGCGGCCGGAGGTCGCCGCCCGGCTGGCCGGCGCCTACGACGCGGTCTACGTGGACGAGTACCAGGACACCGACGCCGCCCAGGTGCGGCTGCTGCACGCGCTCGCCGGTAACCGGGGCGCGCCGGCCGCCCCCGGTTCGCCGGGCCGTACGCTGCTGGCCTTCGGGGACCCGGACCAGGCGATCTACGCCTTCCGCGGCGCCGACGTCAACGGCATCCTCGACTTCCCGGAGACCTTCCGGCGCGCCGACGGCGGCCCCGCCCCGGTGGCCGTCCTGGGCACCTCCCGCCGCTCCGGCGCCGCCCTGCTGGCGGCCACCCGCCTGATCACCCGGCGGATGCCGCTGACCCGGCTGCCCGCCGACGCGGTCCGCGTCCACCGCGACCCCGCGCCCGTACGGGACGGCGGCCGGGTCGAGGTCTACACGTACCCGACGGCAGGCGCCGAACTCGACAACGTCGCGGACCTGCTGCGCCGCGCCCATCTGGAGGAGGGGGTGCCGTGGCGCGAGATGGCCGTCCTGGTGCGCGCCGGGGGGCGCTCCATCCCCGCCGTGCGCCGGGCGCTCACCGCCGCCGGGATCCCCCTCGACATCGACGGCGACGACCTCCCGCTCCGCCACGAACCGGCGGTCGCCCCGCTGCTGACGGCCCTGCGGGTGGTGGCGGGCGCGCCGGGTGCCCCCAGGGTGCCGCGGCCCGCGGCCTCCCCGGAGGCGGCGGACGGCGACCGGGGCGCCGGGGCAGCGGACGCGGAGGACGGCACAGGGTCCGGTCCGGAGCCGGAGGCCGGTCCGGAGCCGGAGACCGGTCCGGAAGCCGGTGCGGAGGGGGGCCCGCAGGCCCCTGTGGACACCGGGTCGCAGGGCGGTGCGGACACCGCTGCGGACGCCGGCCCCCCGGAGGCGGCGGCGCCCGCCCCGGCGCTCGACCCCGAGACCGCCATCGACCTGCTGACCTCCCCGCTCGGCGGGATGGACGCCGCCGACCTGCGGCGGCTGGGCCGGGCGCTGCGCGAGGAGGAGCGGGCGGCCGGCCGGGCGCTGCCCGCGCCCTCCGACGAGCTGATCGCGCGCGCCCTCGCCGAGCCCGAGCGCCTGGTCGCCCACGACCCCCGCTACGCCCGCGGCGCCCAGCGGCTCGGCCTGCTGCTGCGCAAGGCCCGCGAACTCCTCGCCGGCGGCGGCACCGCCGAGGAGGCGCTGTGGGAGCTGTGGGACGGCACCCCCTGGCCCGGACGGCTGGAGCGGGCCGCCCGCCGCGGCGGCGCCGCCGGCCGCAACGCCGACCGCGACCTGGACGCCGTCGTCGCCCTCTTCGAGACCGCGGCCCGCGCCGAGGAGCGCACCGGCGGCCGCGGCGCCCTGAACTTCCTGGAGGAGCTGGACGCCCAGGACATCGCCGCCGACACCCTCACCCGCCGCACGGTCCGCCCCGACGCGGTGCGCCTGATGACCGCGCACCGCGCCAAGGGCCTGGAATGGCGGCTGGTGGTCGTCACCGGTGTCCAGGAGGGCCTGTGGCCCGACCTGCGCCGCCGCGGCTCGCTCCTGGAGGCCGACCGGATCGGCCGGGACGGCCTGGCCGAACCGCTCACCCCCGGCGCCCTGCTCGCCGAGGAGCGCCGGCTGTTCTACGTGGCCGCGACCCGGGCCCGGGAGCGCCTGGTGGTCACCGCCGTCAAGGCCGCGGCCGAGGACGGCGACCAGCCGTCCCGGTTCCTGACCGAACTGGGCGTCACCCCGCAGGACGTCACCGGCCGCCCGCGCCGCCCCCTGACCGTCGCCGCGCTCGTCGCCGAGCTGCGCGCCACCACCGTCGACCCGGAGGCCGCGCCCGCGCTGCGCGAGGCGGCCGCCCAGCGGCTGGCCAGACTGGCCGCGCTGCGCGACGACGACGGCCACCCCCTGGTGCCCGCCGCGCACCCGGACAGCTGGTGGGGCCTCGACGACCCCACCCACAACGCGGTCCCGCTGCGCGACCGCGACCTGCCCGTCACGCTCTCCGGCAGCGCCCTCGACCAACTGGCGAACACCTGCGCCCTCCAGTGGTTCCTGGGCCGCGAGGTGAAGGCCGACGCCCCGGCCACCGCCGCCCAGGGCTTCGGCAACGTCGTCCACGTCCTCGCCGACGAGGTCGCCTCCGGCCGCACCCCCGCCGACCTGGCCGTCCTGATGGCGCGGCTGGACTCCGTCTGGGACGCGCTCGCCTTCGACGCCCCCTGGAAGTCCCGCCAGGAGAAGGACCAGGCCCGCGCCGCCCTGGAGCGCTTCCTGCGCTGGCACGTCATGGAGCGCGAGACCCTCGGCCGGGACACCGTCGCCACCGAGCACGGCTTCGACGTCACCCTCGGCGCCGGCGCCTACGAGGTCCGCATCCGCGGCAGCATGGACCACGTCTCCCGGGACGCCCTGGGCCGCGCCTACGTGGTCGACTTCAAGACCGGCAAGCAGAAGCCCACCGGTCCCGAGGTCGAACGCCATCCGCAGCTGGCCGTCTACCAGCTCGCGGTGCGCGAGGGTGCCCTCGACGACGCCTTCGGGGGGCAGCGGCCGGAGCCGGGCGGCGCCGAACTGGTCCATCTGCGGCTGGGCGCGCCCCGCAAGGAGGGCGGCGATGCGCTGCCCGCCGTCCAGCGCCAGCCGCCCCCGGACGGCGACTGGGTCGGCGACCTGCTCGCCACCGCCGCCGGCCGCGTCCTGGAGGAGCGCTTCACGCCCACCACCGGCGCGCACTGCGGGCACTGCGCCTTCCACGCCTCGTGCAGCGCCCGGCCGGAGGGCCGCCAGATCGTCGAGTGAGCCGCCCACGACCCGTGCACCGCGCTGACCTGCGCGGATGCCGTGTGCGGGCGGGCGTTGTCAGTGGCGGCCGCTACGGTGTCCGATGTGTCAGCCCGCATCACCGACCCCGAGCAGCTCAAGGAGCTGCTGGGCATCCCGTTCACCCCGGAGCAGACGGCGTGCATCACGGCCCCGCCCGCCCCGCAGGTCATCGTGGCCGGCGCCGGCTCCGGCAAGACCACGGTGATGGCCGCCCGGGTGGTGTGGCTGGTCGGCACCGGCCAGGTCGCCCCCGAGCAGGTCCTCGGGCTGACGTTCACCAACAAGGCGGCGGGGGAGCTGGCCGAGCGGGTCCGGGCGGCCCTGCTGGCCGCCGGCGTCACCGACCCCGACGCCCTCCCCGAGGGCCCGGCCGGCGACGGACCGCCCCCGGGCGAGCCGCGCATCTCCACGTACCACGCCTTCGCCGGGCAGCTGCTGAAGGACCACGGCCTGCGCATCGGCCTGGAGCCCAGCGCCCGGCTGCTCGCCGACGCCACCCGCTTCCAGCTCGCCGCCCGCACCCTGCGCGCCGCCCCCGGCCCGTACCCCGCGCTCACCACCTCGCTGCCCACCCTGGTCGAGGACGTGCTCGCGCTCGACGCCGAGCTGGCCGAGCACCTGGTGACACCGGCCGACCTCGCCGAGCACGACACCGCGCTGCTCGCCGCGCTGGACGGCGCCAAGCTCAGCAACGCCGACCTGCGCAAGGTCCCCGAGACCGCCCGCGCCCGGCTGGAGCTGCTCGACCTCGTCGCCGCGTACCGCGCCGCCAAGCGCCGGCGCGACCTGCTCGACTTCGGCGACCAGATCGCCCTGGCCGCCACCCTGGCCACCACCCGCCCCGAGGTCGGCGCGCTGCTGCGCGAGGAGTTCCGGGTCGTCCTCCTCGACGAGTACCAGGACACCTCCGTCGCCCAGCGGCTGCTGCTCTCCGGCCTCTTCGGCGCCGGCGGCACCGGGGCGCCCACCGGGCACGCCGTCACCGCCGTCGGCGACCCCTGCCAGGCCATCTACGGCTGGCGCGGCGCCTCGGTGGCCAATCTCGACGACTTCCCCGCCCACTTCCCGTTCGCCGACGGCACTCCGGCCCGCCGCTTCGCGCTCAGCGAGAACCGCCGCAGCGGCGGCCGCCTCCTGGACCTCGCCAACCGCCTCGCCGCGCCGCTGCGCGCCATGCACGCCGGCGTCGAGGCGCTCCGCCCGGCCCCCGGCGCCGAGCGGGACGGCGTGGTCCGCTGCGCCCTGCTGCCCACCCACGCCGAGGAGCTGGCCTGGCTCGCCGACTCCCTCGCCCACCTGGTCCGCACCGGCACCCCGCCCGGCGGCATCGCGGTGCTGTGCCGCACCGCCGCCGACTTCGCCGCCATCCAGGGCGAACTGGTCGCCCGGGACGTCCCCGTGGAGGTCGTCGGCCTCTCCGGGCTGCTGCACCTGCCCGAGATCGCCGACCTGGTCGCGGTCTGCGAGGTCCTCCAGGACCCGACGGCCAACGCCTCCCTGGTCCGCCTGCTGATCGGCCCGCGCTGGCGGATCGGCCCCCGCGACCTGGCGCTGCTGGGCCGCCGCGCCCGCACCCTGGCCCACCACGCCGCACCGGCCGGCGACGACCCCGAGCGGCGGCTCGCGGCGGCCGTCGAGGGCACCGACCCGGCCGAGACGGTCTCGCTCGCCGACGCGCTGGACACCTTCCTGGAGTCCGGCGGCGGCCCCGACGACGGCCTGCCGTTCTCCCCGGAGGCCCGGGTCCGCTTCGCCCGCCTGGCCGCCGAGCTCCGCGAGCTGCGCCGCTCGCTCGCCGACCCGCTGATGGACGTGCTGCACCGGATCCTCGCCGTCACCGGTCTGGAGGTCGAGCTGTCCGCGTCCCCGCACGCCCTGGCCGCCCGCCGGCGGGAGACGCTCGGCACGTTCCTGGACATCGCCGCCGGATTCGCCGCCAAGGAGGGCGGCGCCGCCCTGGACGGGGAGGCCACCCTGCTGGCCTTCCTGGGCTTCCTGCGCACCGCCGTCCAGTACGAGAAGGGCCTGGACAGCTCCCTCCCCGGCGGCGAGAACACCGTCAAGGTGCTCACCGCCCACAAGTCCAAGGGCCTGGAGTGGGACGTGGTCGCGGTGCCCGGCCTGGTGGCCAAGCAGTTCCCCAGCGAGCAGGCCCGTGAGTCCTGGCTCGCCCGCGCCAAGGTCCTGCCGCACGCCCTCCGGGGCGACGCCGCCACCCTGCCCGGTGTGGCGGAGTGGACCGCCCGCGGCGTCAAGGACTTCAAGGAGGCGATGAAGCACCACCAGGAGACCGAGGAGCTCCGCCTCGGCTACGTCACCTTCACCCGCCCCCGCTCGCTGCTGCTGGGCTCCGGCCACTGGTGGGGCCCCAGCCAGAAGCGCCCGCGCGGCCCGTCCGCCTTCCTCACCGCGCTGCGCGAGCACTGCGAGGCCGGGCACGGCGAGATCGAGGTCTGGGCCGACGCCCCGGAGGAGGGCGCGGAGAATCCCGCCCTGGCCGCGGCCGCCGCCGAGCAGCCCTGGCCGCTGCCGCTGGACGAGGCGGCGCTGGCCCGCCGCCGCGCGGCCGCCGCCGCCGTCCGCGCCCACCTCGCCCGCCACGCCCCGGCCCCCGGCGCCCCGGCGCCCGCCCCCGCCCACGACCCGGAGTGGCCCCCGCCCCCGGCCGACGACGACTGGCCCGCCGCCCCCGAGGACGACCCGTACGCCGAGCCCGCCCACGCCGGGTTCCCTGGCGGCGGGCTCCCTGAGGACGAGCCCCCTTACGACGAGTCTCCCTACGAGGAGGCGGCGTACGGCGAGCCCCCGCACGCCCCCTTCGAGGACGCGCCCTTCGAGGACGCGCCGTTCGCTGACGTGCCCGAGCAGGCGCCCTTCGACGACGTACCGCACGACGTCCCGCACGAGCCGGCACCCGGACCCGCGCCCGGTGCCCGTCCCCGCCTGATCGCCCAGCGCACCCCCGAGCCCGCCCCGGCCGGCCCCACCGACCCCGAGGGCCCCACCGACCCGGCGGACCCCGCCGCCCCCGCCGATACCGCGCTGCTCCCCGAGGAGCGCCGCACCGTGGCCTCCTGGGACCGTGATCTGGAGGCGCTCGCCGCCGAGCTGCGCAGCTCCCGCGCCCGGGTCCGGGACGTCCCGCTGCCCGCCTCGCTCACCGCCACCCAGCTGCTGCACGTCGCCGCCGACCCCGACGGCTTCGCCCGCGAGCTGGCCCGCCCGATGCCGCGCCCGCCGCAGCCCGCGGCCCGCCGCGGCACCCGCTTCCACGCCTGGGTCCAGTCCCGCTTCGAGGAGTTGCCGCTGCCGCTGCTCGGCCCCGACGAACTGCCCGGCGCCGAGCCGGGCGAGCACGGCGAGATCACCGACGACCAGGACCTGGCCGCCCTGAAGGAGGCGTTCGCCCGCACCCCGTACGCCACCCGCACCCCGTTCCGGGTGGAGGTGCCGTTCCGGATGACGCTCGCCGGGCGGGTGGTCCGCGGCCGGATCGACGCGGTCTACAAGGAGCCGGGCCCGGACGGCGACCGCTTCGAGATCATCGACTGGAAGACCGGCCGCCCCCTCCCCGGCGGCGCCGGCGGCGCGGACCCCCTCCAGCTGGCCGTCTACCGCCTCGCCTGGGCCGAGCGGTACGGCCTGGCGCCCTCCGAGGTCGGCGCCGCGTTCCTCTTCGTCCGCACCGGTGAGGTGGTCAGACCCGCGCGCCTGCCGGGCCGGGCGGCGCTGGAGCGGATCCTGCGGGGCGAGACCCCCGGCCGGTATCCCCCGGAAGGCCGATAGGCTCGGGCCCATGAGCACCACCCCGGACAACGCCGTCCGCGCGTACCTCGCCGGCCACCGCGACGCCTTCCTCGACGATCTCGCGGAGTGGCTGCGCATCCCGTCCGTCTCCGCCGACCCCGCCCGCGCCGCCGATGTGCGCCGCAGCGCCGAGTGGCTCGCCGCCAAGCTCGCGGAGACCGGCTTCCCGGTCACCGAGGTCTGGGAGACCGCCGGCCTGCCCGCGGTCTTCGCCGAATGGCCCTCCGGGGACCCGGCCGCCCCGACCGTCCTGGTCTACGGCCACCACGACGTCCAGCCCGCCGCCCGCGAGGACGGCTGGCACACCGACCCCTTCGAGCCGGTGACCGCCGACGGCAAGCTCTACGCCCGCGGCGCCGCCGACGACAAGGGCCAGGTGTTCTTCCACACCCTCGGCGTCCGGGCGCACCTGGCCGCGACCGGCCGCACCGCCCCCGCGGTCAACCTCAAACTGATCATCGAGGGCGAGGAGGAGTCCGGCTCCCCGAACTTCCCCGCGCTGGTCCAGCGGCACGCCGACCGCCTGGCGTGCGACGCGGTGATCGTCTCCGACACCGGCATGTGGGGCCCGGACACCCCCACCGTCTGCACCGGTATGCGCGGTCTGACCGACTGCCAGATCGACCTGTTCGGCCCGGACCAGGACATCCACTCCGGCTCGTTCGGCGGCGCGGTGCCCAACCCCGCCACCGAGGCCGCCCGGCTCGCCGCCGCCCTCCACGACACCGACCGCAGGGTCGCGATCCCCGGCTTCTACGACGGCGTGATCGAACTCACCGACCGCGAGCGGGAGCTCTTCGCCGAGCTGCCCTTCGACGAGGAGCGCTGGCTGCGCACCGCGCACTCGCACGCCACCCTCGGCGAGGCCGGCACCACCACCCTGGAGCGGATCTGGGCCCGTCCGACCGCCGAGGTCAACGGCATCTCCGGCGGCTATCAGGGCCCCGGCGGCAAGACCATCGTCCCGTCCGCCGCCCAGCTGAAGCTCTCCTTCCGGCTGGTCGCGGGACAGGACGCGGGCGCCGTCCAGCAGGCCGTCCGGGACTGGGTCGCGGACCGCCTCCCGGCCGGCATCCGCCACGAGATCACCTTCTGGGGCGCCACCCGCCCGTGCCTGACCCCGCTCGACCACCCCGCGCTCCAGTCCGTGGTGCGCGCCATGGGGCGGGCGTTCGGCACGAAGATCCGCTTCACCCGGGAGGGCGGTTCCGGCCCGGCGGCCGACCTCCAGGACGTCCTCGGCGTCCCGGTCCTCTTCCTGGGCATCTCGGTGCCCTCCGACGGCTGGCACGCGCCGAACGAGAAGGTCGAGCTCGACCTCCTGATGAAGGGCGTCGAGACCGCCGCCCACCTCTGGGGCGACCTCGCCGGGAACTGGCGCCCGTCCTGACCCGCCCGCCCGCACCGCTCCGCGCCCGTCCACAGCACCCGCCCACGTATAGGGGGAGTTGGAAACACCAGTGACCACCTGGACCGACCGCACGGCCGAACGGCCGATCACCTTCAGCGCGCCGAGCGGGATCGACCGCTCCGCCCACCACCGTCTGGACGAGGCGTGGCTGGCGGCGGCCTGGAGCCACCCGACGACGCGCGTCTTCGTCGTGTCCGGGGGCCAGGCGCTGATCGACGACACCCCCGACGGCCGCACCGAACTGATCATGACGCCGTCCTTCGAGGCGCCGCTGACCGAGGCCCACCGCTACTACCTCGGCACCGACGAGGACGGGGTCAGCTACTTCGCGCTCCAGAAGGACGCGCTGCCCGGCCGCCTGGACCAGTCCGCGCGCGCCGCCGGCCTGCGCGAGGCCGGCCTGCTGCTCTCCCCGCGCGACGCCGGCCTGCTCGTGCACGCCGTGGCGCTGGAGAACTGGCAGCGGATGCACCGCTTCTGCTCGCGCTGCGGCGAGCGGACGGTCATCGCGGCGGCCGGCCACATCCGCCGCTGCCCGGCCTGCGGCGCCGAGCACTACCCGCGCACCGACCCGGCCGTGATCATGCTCGTCACCGACGAGCAGGACCGCGCCCTGCTCGGCCGCCAGGTCCACTGGCCCGAGGGCCGCTTCTCCACCCTGGCCGGCTTCGTCGAGCCGGGGGAGTCCATCGAGCAGTCGGTGGCCCGCGAGGTCTACGAGGAGGCCGGTGTGGTCGTCGGCGACGTCGAGTACGTCGCCAGCCAGCCCTGGCCCTTCCCCTCCAGCCTGATGCTGGGCTTCATGGCCCGCGCCACCTCCTCGGAGATCCAGGTGGACGGCGAGGAGATCGAGGAGGCCCGGTGGTTCTCCCGCGACGACCTGGCCGCCGCGTTCGCCTCCGGTGAGGTGCTGCCGCCCTACGGCATCTCCATCGCGGCCCGGCTCATCGAGCTGTGGTACGGCAAGCCGCTGCCCAAGCCGTGACCCGCGCCGCGGCCCCGGCCGCGGACGCCACAGGGCCGCCGGCCGGCTCCCTCACGGACCGGCCGGCGACCCGGCTGCGGGCGGTGCGCCCGGCCGTCAGGCCGCGGCCACCTTCTCCTTGACCTGCGCCAGGGACGGGTTGGTCAGCGTCGTGCCGTCGGCGAAGAGCACGGTCGGCACGGTCTGGTTGCCGCCGTTGGCCTTCTCCACGAACGCCGCGGACTCCGGGTCCTGCTCGATGTTGATCTCGGTGTAGGCGATGCCCTCGCGGTCCATCTGGCTCTTCAGCCGACGGCAGTAACCGCACCAGGTCGTGCTGTACATCGTCACAGTGCCCGCCATGCGTCCCGTGCTCCTTAGCTCGGTGGTGATCGTGATCATGTGCCACCCGCCTGCGCGGCGTCGTGGCACCGAGGAGCACAACGCGCACCGCCCCCGGACCATTCCCGCCCCCGCCGGCCGCCCCGCCGCCGTCCACGGGAGGGCCCCGCCGGTACGACCGGGCCCCGGCCGCTGTGGACGGCGTTCCCGGGTGCCGCCGCGGACCTGGCAGCATGGCGGGGTGAGCGCAGCAACGGACACTCCCTTCCCGCAGGCCCCGGGCGACGCTCCGTACGCGCCGCCGCCGAGCGGGCCGGACGGAGTGCTCGACGGGCTCGACCCCGAGCAGCGCGAGGTCGCCACCGCGCTGCACGGCCCGGTCTGCGTGCTGGCCGGCGCCGGGACGGGCAAGACCCGCGCCATCACCCACCGGATCGCCTACGGGGTCCGGGCGGGCATCCTCCAGCCCGCCAGTGTGCTCGCGGTCACCTTCACCGCCCGCGCGGCCGGCGAGATGCGCGGCCGGCTCCGGCAGCTGGGCGCCACCGGGGTGCAGGCCCGCACGTTCCACTCCGCGGCCCTGCGCCAGCTCCAGTTCTTCTGGCCGCGCGCGGTCGGCGGCGAGCTGCCCCGGCTGCTGGACCGCAAGGGCCCGCTGGTCGCCGAGGCCGCCGCCCGCTGCCGCCTCCGCCTGGACCGCAACGAGCTGCGCGACGTCACCGCCGAGATCGAGTGGTCCAAGGTCACCCAGACGGTGCCCGCCGACTATCCGGCCGCGGTCGCCAAGGCCGGCCGCGAGGCGCCCCGCGACCCCGCCGAGATCGGGCAGATATACGGCACCTACGAGCAGCTCAAGCGGGAGCGCGGCAGCATCGACTTCGAGGACGTGCTGCTGCTCACCGTCGGCGTCCTCCAGGACCGGCACGACATCGCCGAGCAGGTCCGCGCCCAGTACCAGCACTTCGTCGTCGACGAGTACCAGGACGTCAGCCCCCTCCAGCAGCGGCTGCTGGAGCTGTGGCTGGGCGAGCGCGACAGCCTGTGCGTGGTCGGCGACGCCAGCCAGACCATCTACAGCTTCACCGGCGCCACCCCCGACCACCTCCTGGACTTCCGGGCCCGCCACCCGCACGCCACCGTCGTCCGGCTGGTCCGCGACTACCGCTCCACCCCCCAGGTCGTCCACCTCGCCAACGGCCTGCTCGGGCGGGCCCGCGGCCGGGCCGCCGAGCACCGCCTGGAGCTGGTCTCCCAGCGCGACCCCGGCCCCGAACCGGTCTTCACCGAGTACGCCGACGAGCCCGCCGAGGCCGAGGGCACCGCCCGCCGGATCCGCGAGCTGATCGACGCCGGTGTCCCGGCCGGCCAGATCGCCGTCCTCTTCCGCATCAACGCCCAGTCCGAGGTCTACGAGCAGGCCCTCGCCGACGCCGGGGTGCCCTACCAGCTCCGCGGCGCCGAGCGGTTCTTCGAGCGGCCCGAGGTGCGCGAGGCCGGTGTCAAGCTCCGCGGCGCGGCCCGCTTCGGCGCCAACGACACCCTGCTCGCCGGCGCGGTGGACCTGCCGTCCGAGGTGCGCGCGGTGCTCAGCGACATGGGCTGGACGGACCGCCCGCCGGCCGGTTCCGGCGCGGTCCGCGACCGCTGGGAGTCGCTCGCCGCCCTGGTCCGGCTCGCCGAGGACTTCGCCCGGGCCCGGCCCGCGGCCACCCTCGCCGACCTGGTCGCCGAGCTGGACGAGCGCGCCGCCGCGCAGCACGCCCCCACCGTCGAGGGCGTCACCCTCGCCTCCCTGCACGCCGCCAAGGGCCTGGAGTGGGACGCGGTCTTCCTGGTCGGCCTCACCGAGGGCATGCTGCCGATCCACCACGCCCGCACCGACGAGCAGATCGAGGAGGAGCGCCGGCTGCTCTACGTCGGCATCACCCGTGCCCGCCGCCACCTCGCGCTGTCCTGGTCGCTGGCCCGCTCGCCCGGCGGCCGGCCCTCCCGGGGCGCCAGCCGCTTCCTCGACGGCCTGCGGCCCGGCTCCGGCAGGGCGCCGGCCGGGCACCGCCGCCCCGCCGGCGGGCCCGGTGGCGGCGTGGAGCGCGGCCGGTCCGCGGCGGCCCCCGGCCGGCCCCGGCGGGCGCACCGCAGCCCGGCCCGCTGCCGGGTCTGCCGCCGCACGCTGACCGACCCCGGCGAGATGAAGCTGATGCGCTGCGAGGACTGCCCCTCCGAGCTGGACGAGGCGCTGTACGAACGGCTGCGGGACTGGCGCGCCGAGCAGGCCGCCCGGACCCGGCAGCCCGCCTACTGCGTCTTCACCGACAAGACCCTGATGGCCATCGCCGAGGCGGTCCCGGCGAGCGCCGAGGAGCTGGCCGTGATCCCCGGTGTGGTCCGCCGCAAGCTCGACCGCTTCGGCGCCGAGGTGCTGGCGCTCTGCGCCGGTGCGGAGCCCGGCGGGGACGCCGCGGACGGGGGCCCGGCGCGCGGCCCGGAGGAGGGCGCCGAGGGGGCCGCCGGGGCCGCGGAAAACTCGTCGGAAAAATAGTTTGCGCCCGCGGAGCGCATCCCCATAGCCTTCGGAAGCGACGGAAACAACGGAACTTCCGAGATCCGATGGTTCCGTGCTGTACTTGAACACCCTGGACCGGTTGCGTACCGGTCCCCGAGACGCCGAGAGGAGGCGAGCCCAGTGATCAGCTTCATCGAGACCAACAAAATGACCGATCTCTCGGTCGTCGCCCCCTGCGCTCTCGGCACCTCGCTCCTGGGCACCGGTCTGTCCGGCTCCGGCCGCCTGTCCGGTACCGAGGTCGTGCGTCCCGGCGCCCCTGCCGTCCTGACGGCCGGCGAGCGGGTCGAGCGACCGACCGAGGCACCCGCGGCAGCGGTGGCGACGGCAGCGGCGAACGCCTTTGCCTTCGCGGCGGCGGCCAATGGTGCCGAATCCCGGAAGCAGTACGAGCAGCAGCATGACATGTGGGCCTACCGCGGCCTCGAACCCTGGAGAGATCCAGCCTGATCGGCGATCAGGTCGGCACCTTCCAGGGCCGCGGAACCCACACCGGGATCCGCGGTCCTTTTGTTTTGCCCAACCCGCCCGCCACCAGCCGGGCCGGAACAGACGAGGAACACACCACCGTGCAACTCACCACGCACACCCCGTCCGTAGCCACCGACCTGATCCCTCCGCCCGACCCCCAGGAGAACGCCTTGCTGCCCCTCACCGAGCTCGACGACGAGATCGACCGCCTCGGCACCGCCGTCCCCTGCCGCACGTACGACCCCGAGGTCTTCTTCGCGGAGTCCCCGGCCGACGTCGAGTACGCCAAGACCCTCTGCCAGACCTGCCCGGTGCGGGACGCCTGCCTGGCGGGCGCCAAGGAACGCCGCGAGCCGTGGGGCGTGTGGGGCGGTGAGCTCTTCGTCCAGGGCGTCGTCGTCCCGCGGAAGCGTCCCCGGGGCCGTCCGCGCAAGAACCCGGTCGTGGCATGAACACCGCGCGCACAGGAACGATCGACCGTCCCCTCACCCGGGACCCCCAGAAGCAGGACCCAGCGATGAACCCGACTCTCACCGAGACCCCCGCCCCGACCACCTCCGGCGCCCTGAAGTCGCGCCAGAACAGGAACCTCGCGATGCAACTCATGCCAGAAGCCCTGGCCCGGGCCCATGTCCAACAACGCCTCCAGGAGGCGGAGTCCGAACGCAGGGGCCACCGGCTCGCCGCCGCGCGGCGGATGCAGCGGCGCGCCGAGCGCGCGTCGCTGCGTGCCCGCCGCGCGCTGGCCATGGCCGTGATGCAGTGACCGGCCCGGCCGGCACCGCACTCTGAGCCGCCACCACGGGGTCCGTCCGGTCGCCGGACGGGCCCCGTGCTGCGTTGCGTGGCGCTTTCGCGGCATCCGCGGGGATATCGTCGGACGGTGGACCGGATGACGCATCACCAGGTGACGCATCGGCAGGCGGAGCGGGCCTCGGACGGCACGGTGTGTGCCCGCTGCGGCGCGGTGGCCGAGGGCGCCCCGCCGACCTGGACCTGCTCGGTGGAGAACGGCGAGCGCCGCTACTTCTGCGACGACTGCGCCCGGGACAACATCCGCGCCATCGAGGGGCGGCTGGACTCCACCTGGTGGTGACGGCGGCCCGGCTCCCGGCCCCGACCCGCTCCTGACGCCGGTGCGGGGCCGGCCCGGGTCAGGCCGGGCTCGCCGCCGGGCTCCCCGCGGCGCCGTCCGGGTCCGCGTCCGGCCCGTCCGCGTCCGGCCCGTCCGGATCCGCCGCCCCGGTGGTGCCGCCGGTGTCCTCCGCCGGGTCCGGCAGGAACCCCGGCATCCACGCCTCCAGCTCGTCGCGCAGCCGGACCGTGGCCCCCAGCTGGCACAGCACCCCGATGGTGCTCAGCGTCACCCGGTGTATCAGGAGGTAGGCGGGCGGCAGATTGAGCTGCTTGCCCAGCTGGTACGCGGGGGAGCGGGGGTCGCCGATCCGGGCCGCCTGCCGGCGCATCCAGTCCCGGGCGAACGGGAACGCCGCCACCTGCGCGGGCTCGATGATCGGCAGCAGGTAGTCCAGTACCGCGTCCGGATCCAGCTCCACCGACTCCTTGACGAAGCCCTCCTCGCACAGCATGCGGTAGACCGCGTCGGCCTCGCCGTCCAGCGCCAGCCGCAACGAGGCGCCGATCGTCGGCGGCAGCCCGTCGGGCAGGCGGTCGACCGTGCCGAAGTCCAGGACGCCCAGCCGCCATGCGGACACCGGGCCGTCCGGGTCCGGGCCGGGCACCAGCCGGAAGTTGCCCGGATGCGGGTCGGCGTGCAGCAGGCCCGTCCGCGCCGGGCCGGAGAAGAGGAAGCGGGCCAGCAGCTGCCCGGCCCGGTCCCGCTGCTCCTCGGTGCCGTCCGCGATCACCTCGGACAGCGGCACCCCCGCCAGCCACTCCGTCACCAGCACCTGCTCGCCCTGGTGCACCACGGCCGGCACCACCACGTCCGGATCGCCGGCGAACTCCGCGGCGTGCGCCCGCTGGGCCTCGGCCTCCAGGGCGTAGTCCAGCTCCTCCGCGACCCGGTCGCGCAGCTCGGCGATGAGCGGCTTGAGGTCCATGCCCGGGATCAGCGGCCCGAGCAGCCGCGCGAACCGGCTCAGCTGCGCCAGATCCGACAGCAGCGCCCGGCCGGCCCCCGGATACTGCACCTTGACGGCCACCTCGCGGCCGTCGTGCCACACGGCCCGGTGCACCTGCCCGATCGACGCCGCGGCGGCGGGCTTGTCCTCGAACTCCTCGAACAGCTCCCGCCAGTCCGCGCCCAGCCGCTCGGCCAGCACGGAGTGCACCGTGCTCGTCGGCATCGGCGGCGCCGCCTCCTGAAGCTTCGTCAGCGCCGCGCGGTAGGGGCCGGCGATCTCCTCGGGCAGCGCCGACTCGAAGACCGACAGCGCCTGCCCGAACTTCATCGCACCGCCCTTCAGTTCACCGAGCACCTTGAAGAGCTGTTCCGCGGTGCGCTGTTGGAGCTCCCGGCCGACGATCTCGGCGGACCGGCCGCCGAGCCGTTTGCCCAGGCCCCAGGTGGCACGGCCGGCGAACCCCAGTGGCAGCGCGGCCAGCTTGGCGGTACGGGTGACCGCCTTGCGGGGAAGATCAGACATGCGCCCCTCCAACTCACACCGTCCCCTACCGGGGTTACCCCGTCATTGTTGCGTGTCGCGGCCGGGGAACCGAGGCGTTGGGCACACCCCGTACGGCGGCGGCCCCGCAGCCGCACTCCGGATGCGGGGCGATCCGCACCGTCCGCACGCTCGCACACGGCAGCGGAAGCTCCATCCGCGCCCCCGCGCACGGCGGCGGCTCCCCGTCGAGGAACGCCAGCGCCTGGACGGCGGCCAGCCCCGCGACCGCCGTCGCCAGCCCGGCGTCGCAGGCCGGCACCGCCGGCGACCCGCGCCCCGAACGCCACTGCGCCAGCAGCTGCGGCCAGGCCGGCTCCGCGTCCGTGCGCCGGAGCTCGTCGCAGCCGGCGCAGGCGGTGACGCCGGGCACCACCAGCGGGCCCACCACGCCCGTGCCCTCCAGCACCCCCGCGTACAGATGCGGGATGCCGGCGCTGAGCAGCGGCTCGGCCAGCACCGGATCGGGGGCGTAGGCGCCCAGGCCGTCGCGCGGGGCGACCACCACCAGGGAGATGCCGGGTTCGCCGGACTCGGTGACCGGGCCACCGGGGCGGGGCGGCCGGCTCCACGGGGAGGATTCCCGGACCAGGCGGCGGGCCGCGTCGCCGCGCCGCTCGCCGATCTGCCCGGGCGCCGGCCCGCCGGGCACCACGTCCCACGGCTCGACCGCGCCGCCGTCCACCACGTCCACCCGGCCGGCCCCGGAGGCCGCCAGCAGCGCCGCGACCTGGGCACCGACCCGGCCCGCCCCCTTCACCTTCACCCGCACCGACCGGCGCGCCCCGATCCGGGCGAGCGGCCCGGCCGTCCGCCCCTGCTGCCGCACCGACAGCGAGGCCAGATCCGCCCGCAGCCGCTCGACGGCCGGGCCGTCCGCCCGCACGGCCTCGTCCACGGGCCCCTCCGCCGCCGGGGCCTCCAGCAGCCCCGCCGCGCCGAGCCGCTCCACCACCCCGCGGGCCCGCTCCGGGGCCACGTCCAGTCCCGCGGCCGCCTCGACCAGCTGCGGCACCGAGCGGGTGCCGTCGATCAGCTCGATGAAATACGCGGTCGCGAGGTCGACCGGGCCGACCACCCGGGCATGCGCCGGGGCCACCCCGAACCGCACCGTCTCCCGGTCCCGCCAGCCGCGCCGCAGCGCGGGCTTGAGCATCGGATGCATGTCATCCGCCCCCCGTCCGTCTCGTCCGGCCTCCAGCATGCGCCGGACGCGCGACCGGCGCGGGAGTTATCCACAGGCGGCGGGCATTCGTCGTACAAGCCGTGCACGCCGGGGGCGTTCAGGTGGCGAACCGTCCGTGGGAGCGGGACTTCCCGCCGTGCCAGCGGGTAACGTCGGGCGCGTGCCCGCCGACCCTTCCCCGCGCGGCCCCGGGGAGACGCCCCTGCGCCGCGCCAGCGACCGCCCGCGAGGGGCCGAGCCGAGCCCGCCGTCCCGCCCGGTGGAGGTGCGGCGCAGCGCCCGGCGCCGCCGGACGGTCTCCGCGTACCGCGAGGGCGACCGCACCATCGTCCTGATCCCGGCCCGGATGTCGCAGGCCGAGGAGCGGCGCTGGGTGTCGGTCATGCTGGACAAGCTCGCCGCGCAGGAGAGCAAGCGGATACTGGGCGACGGCGAGCTCGCCGAACGCGCCGAGCGGCTCTCCGGCCAGTACCTCGACGGCCGGGCCCGGCCCGAGACGGTCCGCTGGGTCACCAACCAGAACACCCGCTGGGGCTCGTGCACCCCGGCCGAGGGCAGCATCCGCCTCTCGCACCGCCTCCAGGGCATGCCCGAGTACGTCATCGACTACGTCCTGCTGCACGAGCTGGCGCACCTGCTCGTCCCGGGCCACGGCCCGGAGTTCTGGCAGCTCCTGGAGTCGTATCCGCGCACCGAACGGGCCCGCGGCTATCTGGAGGGCGTGGTCGCCGCCGACCGGCTGCCGCACCTGCCCGCCGCCCGCCGCCGCTGACCGGACCCCGGCACCGGACCCGGCCCCGGCGCCGGCCGTTCCCCGGCGCGCCCCGGCCCCGCCCGCGGCCGGCGCCAGCGGTTAGCCTGGCGGGGACGGGGACTTGAGCGCGAGGCGGGGAGGGGCGTTGCCCACGGCCAGGGAATTCCAGCGCGGCCACAAGGCCAGGCTTGCCGATCTGACGGCGGAGCGGGACCTGTACGTCGGGGTGCGGATCGCCGGTCCCGGACTGGTCATCGACGTCAGCTGCTTCGGCCTGGACGCCGGCGAGCGGCTCACCGACGACCGCTACTTCGTCTTCTACAACCAGCCCGCGACGCCCGAGGAAGCGATCCGGCTGCTCGGGCCGCAGGACGGCGACACCGAGTCCTTCCGCGTCGCGCTCGACCGCATCCCGCCGCACATCCGGAAGCTGACGTTCACCGCGGCCCTCGACGGCGAGGGGCGGATGGACCGGATCGGCCCCGGCTGCCTGCGCATCGTGGCCGGCGGCCAGGAGGTCGCCCGGTACCCGTTCAGCGGCGAGGAGTTCAGCACCGAGCGCGCGGTGATGCTGGGCGACCTCTACCTCAAGGACGTCTGGCGGTTCGCCGCGGTGGGCCAGGGCTTCGACGGCGGCCTGGAGGCGCTGCTGACGGCCTTCGGCGGCGAGGTCCTGGCGGAGGACGCGGACGGCGGGGCCGCCGAGGCGCCCGCGCTCCCGGACACCGCGGCCCCCGGCACCGCGGCCCCCGCCTCGCCGCCGCCCGCGCCCCCGGTTACCGCGCAGGGCGTACCCGGCGGCGACGACTTCACCCTGCCGCCGCCGGCTCCCGGGCCCGTCCCGTCCGCCGTGCCGCCCCCGGTGCCCGCGCCCGCCCCGGCCCCGCCGGCGCCGACCGCGCCCGACCCGCGCGCACCGGCGGCGTACCACCCGCAGCCGCCTGTGCTGCCGCAGCCGTCCGCCGCGCAGCTGCACAGCGCCCCGACGGTGGTGGCACCGCTGGTCCCGCCCGGCGGGACGGTCCCGCCCCCGGCCGTCCAGGGCCCGCCCCCGCCGCCGCCCCCGCCCCCGGGCGCGGTGCACGGGCCGCCGCCCCCGCCCCCGTACGGCCAGGCGCCCGGCGGCCACCAGCCGCCTCCGTTGCCGCCGTACGGGCAGCAGCCGCCCCCGCTCCCGCCGCAGGGCCGGCAGCCCCCGCCGCTCCCGTACGGCCAGCAGCCCCCGCCGCTGCCGCCGTACGGGCAGCAGCCCCCGCCGCCCGCCGGGTACGGCGTGCCGCAGGGGCAGCCGGTGCCGCTCCCGCCGCCGCCCGGCGCGTACGCCGACCCGGGCCGGCCGGCCCCGCACGACCCGTACCCGGGGCCGGGCGCGCCCGCCCCGCAGGACGGTGCTCCGGGCCCGTGGCCTGGTTACGGTGCGGACCCGGGCGCCCCCGGTGCGGCGCCCCCCGCTCCCGGGGATCCGCAGGGCGGCGACCCGCGGCACGGCCGCTGAGCGGTACCAAGACCGGCGGCCGCCGCCCCGCGGCCCGTCCCGCACATGCGCCGGCGCCCGCCCCCGAGCAGGGGGCGGGCGCCGTGGGACCGTACGTGACCGGGCGTCAGGCCGTCGCGGCCAGGAGGGCCCGGGTGTCCGCCACCAGGCGGACCACCGACGCATCGGCGACCGCGGGCACCTCGTCGTAGCCGAACCACCGCAGGTCCAGCGACTCGTCGCTGATCGCGGCCACCGCGTCGGCGGGCGCCAGCGCGGCGTACTGGACGTCCAGGTGGACCGCGCAGGGCGTGCGGTGGCGGTCCAGCCGCACCGGCGCGCCGCCCACCAGCGTCAGGCCGTGCGCGATCCCGGACTCCTCCCGGGCCTCGCGCAGCGCCGCGTCCGCGAGGGTGGCGTCCCCGGGCTCGCAGTGGCCGCCCATCTGGAGCCACATCTCCAGCTTGCGGTGCAGGGTGAGCAGCACCCGGCCGCCCGCGGGGTCGATCACCAGCGCACTGGCCGTGAGGTGCCCGGCCTTGCACGGCTTCCACATGCCGTCCCGGTGGGCGGCGAGGTGGTCCAGATAGGCCAGCCGCAGCTGCTCCTGCTCCGCCGACGGCGCGGGCCACTCCTTGAGCACCCGCGCCGCATCCTCCCGAAGGCTCACTTGGTGCCGTCTCCCCTGCCCTCGTCCTCGGGGCCGCGCGGCTCGTCGTCGTCCCGGCCGTCCGCGGCCTCCGGGCCGGGGGTGCCGCCGTCGTGCTTGGTCAGGTCCGGCGCACCGCCGCCGGCCGCCTCGCCCAGCATCTTGTCGAGTTCGGAGAAGTCGGCGTGCTCGTGGTGGACGAAGCCGTCCGGGTCGTCCAGGTCGGCCGCCGTCGGCAGCATGTCGGGGTGCTCCCACAGGCCGTCGCGGCCGTCCAGGCCCCGGGCGTCGGTGAGCGACGCCCATAGCCGGGAGGCGTCCCGCAGCCGGCGCGGCCGCAGCTGGAGGCCGATCAGCGTGGCGAAGGTCTGCTCGGCCGGGCCGCCGGTGGCCCGGCGCCGCCGCAGCGTCTCCCGGAGCTTGTCCGCGGACGGCAGGTGCGGCTTGGCGGCGGCGTGCACCACCGCGTCCACCCAGCCCTCGACGAGCGCCAGCGCGGTCTCCAGACGGGCCAGCGCGGCCTTCTGCTCCGGGGTGTCCTCGGGCTGGAACATGCCCTGCTGGAGGGCGTTCTGGAGCTCCTCGGGGTGCTGCGGGTCGAGCTGGCCGACCATGTCCTCCAGCTTGGTGGTGTCGACCTTGATGCCGCGGGCGTAGCCCTCGACGGCGCCGAACAGGTGCGAGCGCAGCCACGGCACGTGCGCGAAGAGGCGCTGGTGGGCGGCCTCGCGCAGGGCGAGGTAGAGCCGCACCTCCTCCTCCGGGACGCCGAGGCCGGCGCCGAACGCCGCGACGTTGGCCGGCAGCAGCGCGGCCTTGCCGGCCGGGCCCAGCGGCAGACCGATGTCCGTGGACCCCACGACCTCGGAGGCCAGCACGCCCAGTGCCTGCCCGATCTGGGTGCCGAACATCGCGCCGCCCATGGAGCGCATCATGCCGAGCAGCGGGCCGGCCATGGCCTGCATCTCCTGGGGCAGCACGTCGCCCATCGCGGAGCCGACCCGCTCGGCGAGCGGGTCGACCAGGTCCTTCCACACCGGCAGGGTCTCCTCGACCCACTCGGCGCGGCTCCAGGCCACCACCGAGCCGGCGCCCGACGGGAGCGACGTCACCCCGTCCAGCCACAGGTCGGCGAGCCGGACGGCGTCCTGGACCGCCGAGCGCTCACCGGGGGAGACGCTGGCGTCCTTGCTGCCGTCCTCGGCGCCCTGCGCGACGGTCTGCCGCGCGATGTCCTTGGCCATGTCCCAGTTCACCGGCCCGCCCTCGTAGGAGAGCATCTGGCCCAGGCGCTGGAAGGCGGCGCCGAGGTCGCCGGGGTTCATCTGGCCGCCGGGTCCCCCCATGCCGCCGAAGAGCGCCGCGAACGGATTGTCCGCGCCGCCGCTCCCGCCACCGAACCCGAAGGGGTTCGCGGGGCCCTGGCTACCTCCCTGGCCGCCCTTCTGCTTGCCGTTGTCGCCGTCCTCCGGCTCCTCCGGCGGAAGGCCGAATCCGAATGGGGTGTCACTCACGGGTTTCCTCGGCTCGTAGGGCCGCCGGCCCTACGCCGACGGCGGCTGCCCGACATCACCTCCAGCGTAGACACTCGCGCCGCCCTGGGGCTCGGTGCTTCGCTGTCGCGGTGGCTGCGGCAGGATGGACGCCACCTGGTGCGGGCCCGTACGACGGGCCCGCACTGAAGACAACCGCTGGAGACGCCCGGTGAGTTCCCCAGATCCGACCGTTCGCGCAGCGCGAAACGCTGCCGCCACCGCCGAGAAGGCCGACCACGCCGTGAGCGGCGCCGGCCGGCCGCTGCGCCGCCCCGTCGTCGCCGTCACCGGAGCCGCCTCCGGGGTCGGCGCGCTGCTCACCCGTGCCCTGGCCGCGTCCGACGAGGTCAAGGAGGTGGTGGCCATCGACGAGCGGCCCGGTGACGTCGCCGAGGCCCGGTGGCACGTCCTGGACGTCCGCGACCCCGCCATCGCCGACAAACTGCGCGGAACGGACGTCGTCGTCCATCTCGCGCTCGACCTCGACCTGGAGACCGACGCCGCCGCCCGCACCGCGTACAACGTCCGCGGCACCCAGACCGTGCTGACCGCCGCGGCGGCCGCCGGCGTCCACCGGGTGGTGCTGTGCACCTCCGCGATGGTCTACGGGGCACTGCCCGACAACGATGTTCCGCTGGCCGAGGACGCCGAGCTGCGCGCCACCGCGGACGCCACCGGCGTCGGCGACCTGCTGGAGATCGAGCACCTGGCCCGCCGCGCCCCGCGCGCCCACCCCGGCCTGAACGTCACCGTGCTGCGCCCGGCCGTCCTGGTGGGCGGTACCGACACCGCGCTGACCCGCTACTTCGAGTCGCCGCGCCTCCTGGTCGTCGCCGGGTCCCGCCCGGCCTGGCAGTTCTGCCACGTGGAGGACCTGGTCAGCGCCCTGGAGTACGCCGCCCTGGAGAAGGTCGACGGGGAGCTGGCGGTGGGCTGCGACGGCTGGCTGGAGCAGGAGGAGGTCGAGGAGCTGTCCGGTATCCGGCGCATGGAGCTGCCGTCCTCGGTGGCGCTGGGCGCCGCCGCCCGCCTCCACCGGATCGGCCTGACCCCCTCGCCCGCCGGGGACCTCGCGTACACCATGCACCCCTGGGTGGTCAGCGGCAGCCGGCTGCACGACGCGGGCTGGCGGCCCCGGTGGACGAACGAGGAGGTGCTCGCCGAGCTGCTGGAGGAGGTCGCCGGACGGCACACCGTCGCCGGCCGCCGGCTCGGCCGCAAGGACGCCACCGCCGCGGGCGCCGCCGGCGCGACGGTCGCCCTGCTGGGCACCGCGGCCCTGGTCCGCCGCGCCCGCAAGGCCCGCCGCCGCCTCTGAGCGCCCCGCCCGGCCCGGAGGACTGTACGAGCCTCCATACGGGGCCGCGGACGCCCGGTGGAAACGGCCATTCCCCGCGGCCCTCCCGGTACGGCACGATGGGACCATGTCTGGCACGCATTCCCGTCCGTCCACCGGCCGCGACCACCCTGGCGAGCAGGGCGCCGAGGACCCCATCCGCCTGCTGGCGATCCGCGACACCGCGCTGTCCGTGGACGAGGTCTTCGCGGCCGTCGGGGACCGGGCGGCGGGCGGTACGGCGCTCTTCGTCGGCACCGTCCGCTCGCACGACGGCGGCTCCGACGTCGACGGCCTGGGCTACTCCGCGCACCCGTCCGCCGAGGAGGAGCTGCGCCGGGTCGCCGAGAAGGTCGTCGCCGACTACCCGGTCCGCGCGCTGGCCGCCGTCCACCGGGTGGGCGAGCTGGCCATCGGCGAGCTGGCCGTGGTCGTCGCGGTCTCCTGCCCCCACCGGGCCGAGGCGTTCGCGGCCTGCCGCAAGCTCATCGACGACCTCAAGCACGAGGTCCCCATCTGGAAGCACCAGACCTTCTCGGACGGCACCGAAGAATGGGTCGGCGCGTAGCGCCGTCTTCCGGGGGTGGTGGTCGGGTGACGGGCGGGCGGGTCGGCGTGTAGCGCCGTCTTCCGGTGATCGTGTGGACGTCGCCTCCTGACGGCCGCCCCGCGCCCCCGCTTGCGGCCGAACCGGTACGTCGTGTTCCGGTTGCGTAACCCGCTCCCCGGCACCAGCGTTGACCGGGCGGATGGTTAATCTGCTTATTCGTCGAACGCGGGCGCACGGTGGAGGGAGGTCGCCATGGGAGCGCTCCTCTGGCTGCTGATTCCGGTTCTGGCCGGGCTGGCCGCTGCCCTGTGGAGCAGCTGGACCCTGCGCAACCGCAGGACCGGGGACGTCGCGGAGCTGGCCGGCTACGCCCGCTTCCGCGCCGCGATGGAGAAGCAGCACACCACCCCTGCCCCCACCGCGACCGCCCCCGAGCACGCCTCCGACCCGGCCTGACGCCCGGCGTGCCGGACCGCCGCCGGCCGCCGGACCCGTACGGACGGCCCCGCGGGCCGGTTGTCATACCCGTCCCGTACTGTCGTTCCATGCCACGCCGCACCGCGACGCTGCTCGCCTCGACCCTGATGCTGATCGCGCTGCTCTGCGCCGGTGTGCTGATTCCCGTGCCGTACGCGGAGATGTCCCCGGGGCCGACGGTCAACACGCTCGGTGAGCACAACGGCGAGCCGGTCCTCCAGATCTCCGGCCGGAAGACGTACCCGACGACCGGCAATCTGAACATGACCACCGTCCGGGTCACCGGCCCGGACTACCGCATGAACCTCTTCGAGGCGGTCTACGGCTGGCTGGACCCGGACAGCGCGGTGGTGCCGCACAAGACGCTCTACCCCGAGGGGCAGACCGCCGAGCAGGCCGACCAGCAGAACGCCGAGGAGTTCAGCCAGTCCCAGGAGAGCGCGAAGGCCGCGGCGCTCAAGCAGCTGCACATCCCGGTCGCCACCCAGACCGTCGTCGGCACCGTGGTGAAGGGCAAGCCGGCCGACGGGCTGCTGCACGCCGGCGACGTGATCAAGGCGGTGGACGGCCAGGAGGTCCGCCAGGCCGGCGACGTGGCCAAGCTCGTCACCCGCCACAAGCCGGGCCAGAAGGTGGTCTTCACCGTCATCCCGGCCAAGGAGGCGGCCGCGGCGGAGAAGCAGGGCCGGCGGCCCGAGGGCCCCGCCAAGCAGGTCTCGATCACCACCGCCGCGGACGGCGGCCGCGCCATCGTGGGCATCCAGGCCCAGGTGGACCACATCTTCCCGTTCCCCATCGACGTCAAGCTCGCCGACGTCGGCGGCCCCAGCGCCGGACTGATGTTCGCGCTCGGCATCGTCGACAAGCTCACCCCGGGTGGCGACCTGACGGGCGGCAAGTTCGTCGCCGGGACGGGCACCATCGACGAGCAGGGCAAGGTCGGCCCGATCGGCGGCATCTCGATGAAGACGATCGGTGCGCGGGACAAGGGCGCCCAGTTCTTCCTGACGCCCAAGGACAACTGCGCCGCCGCCGCCAAGGACACCCCCGGCGGCCTGCGGCTGGTCAAGGTCGGCTCCATAGGGGACGCCGTGCAGGCCCTGGAGAAGATCCGCAAGAACGACCTCGCCGGCCTGCGGAGCTGCGGCCCGGCCGGCCGGTAGCCGGCCGGTAGCGCGCCGGCGGGCGGACCGCCGGCCCGCCCGCCCGGCACGGGTCACTCCTCGAAGGTCGCCGCCAGCGCGTCCGCGAGGCCCGGGACCAGCGCCTTGCCGGTCAGCACCTCGGACGTGGAGTCCTTCTCCCGCAGCCGCAGCGCCGACTCCCGGGAGCCGTCCCGCAGGACGGCCACCGTCATCCGGACCTCCTGCCGGTCGGGGTGCTCGGCCACCCACGCGGCGAGCTGCTTCTCGGTCATGCCCGCCGGCTCGGCGTCCTCGGCGGAGGGCGGGAGCATCAGCCGCTCCACGGTCAGCGCGCAGCCGGTGACGGCGTCCGGCCAGGCGATGGTGGCGAGGAACTCGTCCAGCGGGGCGCCGGCCGGGATCTCGTCCTGCTCGATGGGGGTCAGGGAACTTCCGGTGGAGTCGTCGATGCCGAGCTGCGCGGCGAGCGCGGGCTCCTGCTCACGGAGCTTGACGGTGTCGACGAGGGCGAACAAACGGGCGGGCTGGTCCCAGCCGAGCCCGGCGGCGTACTCGTCGATTTCGAGCACGGCGCGGGTCAGCGGGTCGGCGGCGAGGGGGGTGCCGTCAACGGGGAGGTTGGTCATGTCCAACATCGTGCCCTGTGAACCCCGGAAATCGGGAACCGAGTAAAGCCGTCGTAAGTTGCATCACTGGGTCCTACTATCGCCGGGCCTGCTCCACACGACAGCGAACTTCGAGGTGCGCACCTTGGCTTTCCAGATGCCGGACCGCGGCGGAGGCCCCACCGGGCCGCGGATCAGAGTCGGCCGACCGTCGCGGCGGTTCCGAACCCTGCTCATGACGCTGGGCGTACTGGCCGTGCTGGCCATGCTCTTCGTGATGTTCTCGGGGTTCTGGACCGACTGGCTCTGGTACCGCTCGGTCCACTTCTCCTCGGTCTTCACCACCACCCTGTGGACCAAGATCGGTCTGTTCTTCGCCTTCGGCGCCGTGATGGCGGTGGCCGTGGGCCTCAACATCTGGCTGGCGCACCGGTTGCGGCCGCCGCTCAGCGCGATGTCCATGGAGCAGCAGAGCCTGGACCGCTACCGCATGGGCATCGCCCCGTTCAAGAAGTGGGCGCTGGTCGCGGTCACCGCGGTGATCGGCCTGATCGCCGGGGCCTCGGCCTCCGGTGAGTGGCGCACCTGGCTCCAGTGGGTCAACGGCGTCCCGTTCGGCACGACGGACCCGCAGTTCCACAAGGACGTCTCGTTCTACGCCTTCGACCTGCCCTGGTACCGCTTCCTGTTGAGCTTCGGCTTCGCCTGCACGGTGCTCTCCCTGGTGGCCGCGGCCCTCACCCACTACCTCTACGGCGGGCTGCGGCTGACCAGCCCCGGTTCGCGGGCCACCGCCGCCGCCACCGGCCATCTCTCGGTGCTGCTGGGCGTGTTCGTCTCGCTCAAGGCGGTCGCGTACTGGCTCGACCGGTACGGCCTGGCGGTGAAGTCCAGCGGTCTGAAGTCGGCCGACAACTGGACCGGTCTGCGCTACGTCGATGCCAACGCCTACCTCCCCGCGAAGACCATCCTGTTCTTCATCGCGGCGATCTGCGCGGTGCTGTTCTTCGCCACCCTCTGGCGCCGCACCTGGCAGCTGCCGGTGATCGGCTTCGGCCTGATGGTGCTCTCCGCCGTCCTGATCGGCGGGCTGTACCCGGCGATCGTCCAGAAGTTCCAGGTCCAGCCGAACGAGCAGGCCAAGGAAGCGCCGTACATCGCGCAGAACATCAAGGCGACCCGGGACGCGTACGACATCCGGGACGCCGAGGTGAAGCCCTACAAGGGCGACTACAAGCCCGGGTCCGACGGGGACAAGCAGCGGCTGCGGGACGCCGCCGACAGCACCGCCAGCATGCGGCTGCTCGACCCGAACGTGGTCTCCCCGGCCTTCCAGCAACAGCAGCAGGTGCGGTCCTACTACCAGTTCCCGTCCACCCTGGACGTCGACCGGTACAAGGACAAGGACGGCAAGGAGCAGGACACCGTCATCGGCCTGCGCGAGCTCAACATCGCCGGCATCCCCGAGCGCAACTGGATCAACGACCACTTCAAGTACACCCACGGCTACGGCGCGGTGACCGCCAAGGGCACCGAGACCGCCGAGGGCGGCGGCCCCGCCTACACCGAGGCCAACCTCCCCTCCCGCGGCCAGCTCCCGACGTACGAACAGCGCGTCTACTACGGCGAGAAGACCACCCAGTACTCCATCGTGGGCGGCCCGCAGAAGGAGCTGGACTACTCCGACGACAGCGGTGAGAAGAGCTACCGCTACCGGGGCAAGAGCGGGGTCAGCCTGTCCAACCCGCTCAACCGCGCCGCCTACGCGGTGGCGTTCGGCGAGCCGCAGATCCTCTACTCCGGCGCGATCGGCGACGGTTCGCGGATCCTGTACAACCGCACGCCCAAGGAGCGCGTCGAGTCCGTCGCACCCTGGCTGACCATCGACGGCGACGCCTACCCGGCGGTGATCGACGGCCGCATCCAGTGGATCGTGGACGCGTACACCACCAGCAACGGCTACCCGTATGCCTCCCGCACCACCCTGGGGGACAGCACCGCCGACTCGCTCACCAACGGCCAGCGGGCGGTGGTGGCCCAGCAGAACCAGGTCAACTACATCCGCAACTCCGTCAAGGCGACGGTCGACGCCTACGACGGCACGGTCAAGCTCTACCAGTGGGACACCAAGGACCCGGTCCTGAAGACCTGGATGAAGGCGTTCCCCGGCACGGTCGAGAAGAAGAGCGCCATCAGCCCGGACCTGCTGGCCCACCTGCGCTACCCGCAGGACCTCTTCAAGGTGCAGCGCCAGCTGCTGACCACGTACCACGTCACCGACCCGGACACCTTCTACACCGGTTCGGAGCGCTGGCAGATCCCCAGCGACCCGACCACCAAGTCGGGCAACGCGGTGCCGCCGTACTACCTCAGCATGAAGATGCCGGACCAGAAGGACCGGGCGTTCTCGCTGACGACCACCTTCACGCCCAACAAGAAGGACAACCTGGGCGCCTTCATGGCGGTCGACGCCGATGCGACGAGCGGCGACTACGGCCGGATCAGACTGCTGAAGCTGCCCGCGCAGACACCGGTGCCCGGCCCGCAGCTGGCCCAGTCGAAGTTCAACTCCGATCCTACGATCGCCAATGAGCTGAACATCCTGAAGAAGTTCGGCGACTCGGAGATCGAGTACGGCAACCTCCTGACCGTCCCGTTGGACGGCGGGCTGCTCTACGTCGAACCGGTCTATCTGCGCGGTGCCAACACCAACTACCCGCTGCTGAAGAAGGTGCTGGTCAGCTACGGCGACAGCAAGCCCGTCCTGGAGAACTCCCTGGGGGACGCGCTCGACGTCGTGTTCGGCAAGAAGGCGCCGAGCACCGGCGGCCAGACCCCGCCGCCCGGCGGCGGCCAGACCGGCGAGCAGCCGCCGCCGTCCGGCCAGACCGTCCAGCAGGCCCTGACGGACGCCGAGAAGGCGTACGACGAGGGCGAGCAGGCGCGGGTGGCGGGCGACTGGGCCGCGTACGGCGAGGCCCAGAAGAAGCTGAAGGCCGCGCTGGACCGGGCCGCCAAGGCGTCCGGGAAGGGCGGTGCGGCGGGCGGCTGAGCCGCCGCGGCGGGCCCCCGCCCCCGGTGACCGCCGGCCCGTGCCGGCGGTCACCGGGCACCGCGTGTCAACCACAGGCCCCGCGACGTGATACGTTGGAGTCACAACGACGCGGGGTGGAGCAGCTCGGTAGCTCGCTGGGCTCATAACCCAGAGGTCGCAGGTTCAAATCCTGTCCCCGCTACTGAAAAGACCAAGGCCCGGATTCCTTGAGAATCCGGGCCTTTGTCATGCGTTCGGGTCGAAGCCGCGGGACGGCGGGTCGGACAACCCCTGAGGGAAAGCGGTGTGCTTGAGTTTGGCATGTCGCCGTGTCGGGAAGTCGACAAACCGCTGTAGTGACCTCACCGGCTGCGGTATACCGGGTGTACGCGGGTTACAGGTGATGCGACGATGGTTCTTATGGGGGACAAGGCAAGGTTGTTGGAGACGGACCGGTTTGTGCAGGTGCCCGACGACGGGCGCGATTCCGACATGGCGATGGACGCGATGGAGGCCGACGGGACGGCCGAGGCGTCCGATGTGGTGACCGAGTCCGGCTACCGCCGCGCCGCCGAGGCGGGCGACACCGCCGCGATGAGTGCCCTGGGTGCGATGCTGCTGCGCCGCGCCGACCTCGACGGCGCCGAACCCCATCTGCGTTCCGCGGCCGCCGCCGGCGACCGGGCCGCGGCCAACAACCTCGGCGTCCTCCTGCACCAGCGGGGCTACGGCGAGGAGGCCGCCGGCTGGTGGCGGATCGCCGCGGTCGCCGGCTCCGCCGCCGCCGCGCACGCCCTGGGGCGGCACTACCGCGAGCGCGGTGACGAACCGGCCGCCGAGTACTGGCTGCGCCAGTCCGCCGAGTCCGGCCACTGCCTGGGCGCGTACGCGCTCGCCGACCTCCTGGAGCACCGCGGCGACATCGGCGCCGAGCGCTGGTTCCGGGCCGCCGCCGAGCGCGGCCACCGCGAGGCCGCGTACCGCCTGGCCCGGCTCATCGAGGACGGCCGGGACACCGACCGCCGCGCGGTGCCCGCCTACGGGGAGCTGACCCAGCAGGCCGAGGCCGAGCAGTGGTACCGCCAGGCCGCCGCGCGCGGCCACCGGCGGGCCGCGCTCCAGCTCGGCGCGCTGCTGGAGGAGCGCGGCGACCTCCAGGAGGCCGGCCGCTGGTACCTCTCCGCGGCCAAGGACGGCGAGGCCCGCGCGGCCTGCGCGCTGGGCTTCCTGCTGCGCGACGCCGGGGACGAGGAGAGCGCGGCGGAGTGGTGGCGCCGGGCCGCCCAGGACGGCGACGGCAACGCCGCCAACGCGCTGGGCGCGCTGCACGCCGACCGCGGGGAGCTCCAGACCGCCGAGCGCTGGTACCGCGCCGCCCTGGACGCCGGGGACGTCAACGGCGCCTACAACCTCGGCCTGCTCTGCGCCGAGCAGGGCCGCCCGGACCGGGGCGAGCAGTGGTACCGCCGCGCCGCCTACACGGGCCACCGGGAGGCCGCCAACGCGCTGGCCATCCTGCTGCTCCAGCGCGGCGACGCCTCCGGGGCCGAGCCGTGGTTCTCCAAGGCGGCCGAAGCGGGCAGCGTGGACGCCGCGTTCAACCTCGGCATCCTCTTCGCCGGCCGCGGCGAGGAGCGGCTGGCGCGCGCCTGGTACGAGCGGGCGGCGGCCGCCGGGCACACCGATGCCGCGCTCCAGGTCGCCATAGCGCAGCTGCGGGACGGCGACCTCGGTGGAGCGGAGCGGAACCTGCGCTGCGCGGCCGGGGGCGGCAGCGCGGAGGCCGCGTTCCGGCTCGCCGACCTGCTCGACCGCCGGGCCGCGGAGGCGGACGGCGAGCGGTCCGGGGACGACGAGAGCCGGCAGTGGTACGAGCGGGCGGCCCGGCAGGGGCACCGCCGGGCCCAGGTCCGGGTTGGCATGTTCGCGGCGGCTCGCGGGGACGCCACCGAGGCCGCGGCGTGGTACCGCGAGGCGGCCGAGGCCGGCAGCCGCAACGGCGCCTTCAACCTCGGGCTGCTGCTGGCCCGGGAGGGCAGCCTCCCGGAGGCCGCCCTGTGGTGGCAGCGGGCCGCCGAGCGCGGCCACGGCCGGGCGGCGCTGCGGCTGGCGCTGATCGCGGCCCGGCGCGGGGCGCTCGCCGAGGCGCAGCGGTGGTGCGCCCGGGCGGTGGAGCTGGGGCCGCCGGAGGTCGCCGAGCGGGCGGCCCGGCTGCGGACGGCGCTCCAGGAGGAGCTGAGCGCGTAACGGCGGCACGGGCCCGCGGGCCCGTGCCCGGGGGCGGCCCGCCCGCCCCGCTCCTGGGCCGCCGGAACGGATTTGCGCTGGTCGTCGCGGTGGGGTTAAAGTTGAGACACAACGACGCGGGGTGGAGCAGCTCGGTAGCTCGCTGGGCTCATAACCCAGAGGTCGCAGGTTCAAATCCTGTCCCCGCTACTGCAAGCCGAAGGCCCGGATCCCAGGATCCGGGCCTTCGGTGTTTCCGCGCTCCGGTCGCCGGGGCCCCGGCCGCCGCGGTCCGGTGCGGCGGCTCACATCCGGTGCCCGACCGCCTCCGCGTACAGCCGGCGGTCGACGAGCCGGTTCTCCGGCAGCGGATCGCCCTTGACCACCCCCGCGTCCCGGTAGGCCCGCTGGAGGCGGTCGGTGGTGCCCTTCCTGATCTCCCAGTCCATCCGGAGCGCCGGCACCGCCTCCAGGACCGCCCGGTCCACGCCCAGCAGCCGCGCCAGCTCACCGGTGAACGCCTTGTCCGCCTTGTAATCGCCGGCGAAGTAGGTGTTGACGGTGCGGACGTAGGCGCGCAGGAGGGCGACGCCGGCGTCCGGGTCCTTCGTCAGGAGGTTCGGGCCGTACAGCGCGCCGCCGAGCGGTTCGCCCTGCGGCTGGCCGCCGAGGAACGCGTACCGGGCGCTGCCGTCGACCTGGCGCCATACGGGGTCGAGCAGCCAGGCCGAGTCCACCCCGCCGCCGGTCAGCGCGGTGAGGACGTCGGCCGGGCCGAGCTGCCGGAAGGTGACCGCGTCCAGGGCGGCGCCGTGTGCGGCGAACGCCCTGGCCATCGGGTACATGATCACCGAACCCTTGCCGATCATGGTGCCCAGCGTGGTGCCCTTGAGGGAGACCGCCGAGGCGCGCTCCCCGTTCTCGATCCGCACCCACAGGCCGCTGCGGGAACCCGGGGCGGGGGAGAAGTTCCCGGCCACCCAGCGGATGTCGAAGCCGCCGTGCACGCCGTTGACCACGGCCGCCTCGGGGGCCGCCCACAGCGCGTCCAGCTCGCCCCGGGCCAGCAGCGGCAGGGCGTCCGGGGTCGGCAGCACCTTGAGCCGGACGTCCAGGCCCTCCTTGCGGAACTCGCCCTTGGCCAGGGCGACCCGCAGCGGTGCGGTGTACTCGGCGGTGAGGGTGCCGGTGGCGATCGTCAGGGTGCGGTGCCCGGTGAGCGGGACGGGGGCCGGGGCCCCTCTGGCGCAGCGGGCCGGGGCGCGCCCGGGGGAGAGGTCGGCGGGGTCGGTCCAGGAAGAGGCGCCGCAGCCGCGTACGGGCTTGATGGTGCGGGGCGCGGCGGGGGCGGCGGTGTCCGGCCCGGCCGCGCAGCCCGCGCTGAGGGCCAGGGCGGCGGCCAGGACGGCGGTGGTACGGCGGGTGCGGGGACGGCGGGCGGGACGGCGGGGGCGGGTGCGCATGGGACCTCCGTGCGGGCCGGTGTACCGGGGATCGGGGGCCTGGGGGTGCCCGGGGCGGCGTACGGGCGGGGCGTCAGCTCTGGCCGCGGCCGCGGTCGCGCGGCGCCCACGGGGTGAGCAACCGCCCGGCCAGCCGCACCAGTTCGGAGAAGACCACCCCCAGGACGGCGACGCAGACGATGCCGGTGAACATCACGTCGTTCTGGAACAGCGCCCGGGAGTCGAAGATCAGGTGGCCGAGTCCGTCGGCCGCGGCGATCTGCTCCGAGGCGACGATCACCAGGACGGCGACCCCCGCGGCGATCCGCGCGCCCACGAGGACGGCGGGCAGCGACGCGGGCAGCAGGACGTGCCGGAACATCTGCCACCGGTTCGCGCCGAAGACCCGGCCGGCGTCCCGGTGGCCGTCCGGTACGGCGAGCACCGCGGCCATCGTGGAGATCCACACGAAGAAGAAGACGGTGGCGGCCACCAGGGCGATCTGCGGGCCCTCGCCGAGCCCGAACATGTTGAGGAAGACCGGCAGCAGGGCCAGTTTGGGGACCACGTACAGGGCGTCCAGGAGCGGCTCCAGGGCGGCCCGGACCAGGGAGAGCGAGCCCATCAGCAGGCCCAGCAGGTAGCCGCCGGCGGTGCCGGCGGCGTAACCGGCGAGCACCCGCTGGAGCGTGGCGCGGACATCCGGCCACAGGTCGCCGGCGAGCGCCCGGTGCCAGCCGTCCGCGAGGATCGTGCCGGGCGCGGGGTAGACCCGGGCGTCGATCCAGGAGCGGGCCGCGGCCAGCTGCCACCACAGGACCAGCAGCAGCGGGACGGCGACCGCGAGGGCGACTTCGAGGGCGCGCCGGCGGCGGTGGGCGCGGTCCGGCCGCAGCTCCCGGGGGCCGGGCCGGCGGACCACCACGCGGTCGGGGCCGGGTCTGTCCGTCCGGTCGGCGGTCATGCGGGCGTGGCCCCCTCGGGGTCGGTGGCGTCCCGGCCGGCGACCTCGCCGCGCAGCAGCTCCCACAACTCGGCCTTGAGCGCGGCGAATGCGGGGGTGGCGCGGACCTCTCCGGTGCGCGAGCGGGGGAACGGCGGGCGGCGCTCGGCGATGATCCGGCCGGGCCGGGCGGACATCACCAGGACCCGGTCGCCGAGGACCAGGGCCTCTTCGAGGCTGTGGGTGATGAAGAGGGTGGTGGTGCGGGTGGTCTGGGTGAGGGCGAGCAGTTCGTCCTGGAGGAGGGTCCGCAGCTGGGCGTCCAGGGCGGCGAACGGCTCGTCCATCAGCAGGAGGCCGGGTTCGACGGCCAGGGCGCGGGCGAGCGCGACGCGCTGCCGCATCCCGCCGGAGAGAGCGGACGGATAGGCGCCGGCGAAGTCGGCGAGCCCCGTCCGGGCCAGCCAGGACCGGGCGCGCCGGTCGGCCTCCCTGCGGGGCACGCGCTGGATGTCGAGGCCGAAGCGGACGTTGGCCAGGACGGTCTTCCAGTCGTAGATGCCGTAGTCCTGGAAGATCATCGCGGTCGGGCGGCCGGCGCCGGTCCGCAGCTCCAGCTCCCCGGCGCTGGGCCGCACCAGGCCCGCCGCGATCCGCAGCAGGGTGGATTTGCCGCAGCCGGAGGGCCCGACCACGCACACGAACTCCCCGGCGGCGATCTCGGCGTCCACCGGTCCGAGCGCGGCCAGTGCGGTGCGGCCCCGGCCGAACGTCCGCGCCAGGTTGCGGGCGCGGAGGGCCGGGGCGGGCGGGGACGGCGGGGTGCGGGGGCCGGGGTGCGGGGGCGGTCCGGCGGGGGTGGAGGACGGGGGCGTCGGGGCGGGGGACGGGTGCGGCTCTCCCACGGGGGCTCCTCGCGGAGTGCGGACGGCGTGCCGCCGGGGCCGGCCGGTGGCCCGGGTGCCCCGGGGTGCGGCCGGCCCCGATGGCCGAAAAGCGCGCTGCACCGACGATATGACGGGTCGTCAGATACCGGCAAGGGGTGTGCGCGGGCGGGGTTCGCGGGCCGCCGGACATGGCGAAGCGCCGCCGGGCGCTCCTGCGGAGGGGCCGGGCGGTCGCCGGGGGAGGGGGTGCGGCTGACCGGTGCGCGGCCCGGACGGGGGCCGGGCCGGGGTCAGGCGGCGGCGGTGCAGTTGGGGCAGATGCCCCGGTAGGTCACCGTGACCTCGGAGACCTCGAAGCCGTAGCGCTCGGGCTCGGGCAGTGCGGAGAGCGGGTCGCCGTGCAGGTGGACGTCGCGGATGGTGCCGCAGCGCGAGCAGACGAGGTGCTGGTGGTCGTGGTGGGCGTTCGGGTCGTAGCGCTTGGCGCGGCCGTCGGTGCTCACCTCGATCACCTCGCCGAGCGAGACCAGCTCGCCGAGGGTGTTGTAGACCGTGGCGCGGGAGATCTCGGGGAGGCGTTCGGACGCCTTGGCGTGGACTTCGTCGGCGGTGTAGTGGACGTGGTCCCCGTCCAGGACCTCGGCGACGACGCGGCGCTGTGCGGTCAGCCGCCAGCCGCGTCCCCGGAGTCGTTCGAGCAGGTCACTCATGCCAATCACCTATCAGTCAGATAGACACCAGGGTAGCAGCGGTGGTCCATCACCGGATCGGGTACGACTTTCGGTCACTTCTTGACTTAGACACTGTCCAATGTAGGATCGGGCTCGGCGAAAGCCAAGGGCAGGTGGAGAAGACATCAGGAGGCGCACGTGTCGGTAGAGAGCATCACCGGACCGCTGACCACGGAGACCGGTGCCCCGGTCGCGGACAACCAGAACAGCGAGACGGCCGGCGTCGGGGGTCCCGGTCTCATCCAGGACCAGCTCCTCATCGAGAAGCTCGCGCACTTCAACCGCGAGCGCATCCCGGAGCGCATCGTGCACGCCCGGGGCGCCGGCGCGTACGGCACCTTCACCGTCACCGCGGACGTGACGCAGTACACCCGCGCGAAGTTCCTCTCCGAGATCGGCAAGCAGACCGAGGTCTTCCTGCGCTTCTCGACCGTCGCGGGCAACCTCGGCGCGGCCGACGCGGTGCGCGACCCCCGCGGCTTCGCGCTGAAGTTCTACACCGAAGAGGGCAACTACGACCTCGTCGGCAACAACACCCCGGTGTTCTTCATCAAGGACGCCATCAAGTTCCCCGACTTCATCCACACCCAGAAGCGCGACCCGTACACCGGCTCGCAGGAGGCGGACAACGTCTGGGACTTCTGGAGCCTGTCGCCCGAGGCCACCCACCAGGTGACCTGGCTGTTCGGCGACCGCGGCATCCCGGCCTCCTACCGCCACATGGACGGCTTCGGCTCGCACACCTTCCAGTGGAACAACGAGGCGGGCGAGGTCTTCTGGGTCAAGTACCACTTCAAGACCGACCAGGGCATCAAGAACCTCACCCAGGCCGAGGCCAACAAGCTCGCCGGCGAGGACCCGGACAGCCACCAGCGCGATCTGCGCGAGTCGATCGAGCGCGGGGAGTTCCCGAGCTGGACGGTCCAGGTCCAGATCATGCCGGCGGCCGACGCCGCCTCCTACCGCTTCAACCCGTTCGACCTGACCAAGGTCTGGCCGCACGCGGACTACCCGCCGATCGAGATCGGCAAGCTGGAGCTCAACCGCAACCCGGAGAACATCTTCGCCGAGGTCGAGCAGTCGATCTTCTCCCCGCACCACTTCGTGCCGGGCATCGGCCCGTCCCCCGACAAGATGCTCCAGGGCCGCCTGTTCGCGTACGGCGACGCGCACCGCTACCGCGTCGGCATCAACGCCGACCACCTGCCGGTGAACCGCCCGCACGCCACCGAGGCGCGCTCCCACGGCCGCGACGGCGTGCTCTACGACGGCCGCCACGGCCGCCAGAAGAACTACGAGCCGAACAGCTTCGGCGGTCCGACCGAGACCGGCCGGCCGCTGTGGCAGCCGTTCGCGGTGACCGGCCAGACCGGCGAGAGCGCGGCCCCGGTGCACGCCGAGGACAACGACTTCGTCCAGGCCGGCAACCTCTACCGCCTGATGACCGAGGACGAGAAGGAGCGCCTGATCAACAACCTGGCGGGCTTCATCGCCAAGGTCTCCCGCGACGACATCGTCCAGCGCGCGATCGAGAACTTCCGCCAGGCGGACGCGGACTACGGCAAGCGGCTGGAGGCCGCGGTCCAGGCCCTGCGCGGCTGACGGTCCCGCGCGGCGCGCCGCCGTCCCCGCGGGGCCGGCGGTCCGCCGCGCGGTGGCCGCTGCCGCCGCTTGCCGTACATGCCGAAGAGGCCGGATGCCGCTGGGGCTCCGGCCTCTTCGTGCGTCCGCCCGCCCGCGTGCGCTACGGGGCGTACGCCGCGCCCGGCTGCCGGGCGCCCCTCACGCCGCCGCGGCGGCCCGCTCCGGGACGGCCGACCAGCAGCGCATGATGTCGCGGACCGAGACGATGCCGACCGGTTCGAGGTCGTCGAGGACGACGAGGTGGCGGAAGCCGCCGCGCACCATGGCGCCCGCCGCGTCGTCCAGCGTCCAGTCCGGGGTCGCGAAGACCACGTCGGACGTGGTGTGGCCCTGGGCGGTCTCGCGGTCGGGATTCTCGCCCGCACCCAGGGAGTTGAGGATGTCGCGCTCGGTGAGGATGCCGATGCCGCAGGTGTCCTGGTCGAGTACCACGGCCGCGCCGATGCGGCGGGCGGCCATCAGGCGTGCCGCCTGGCGGAGGGTGTGAGCCGGCCCGATGGTCAGGACCACCGTGCTCATGGCGTCTTTGACGAGCTGGGGCATGGAGCGGAGCCACCTCCTCGGTGTATGTGAGCATGCGAAGTGCTTCACAAGTTCACAAAGTGGAGGTTTCTCATGTTCACATGCTCCCGGGCGCACAACAAGGGTTAGTTGTTGGACAGCCGTCCGAAAAGCCGCCCCCGCGCAGGTCGGAGTCGGTGCGGGCGGGGATCAGGATGTGCGGGCGACCGGTTGTGGCCGGCCGCCGGCGGTCAGCCCCGGCTGTCGCCGACGTATGACAGCAGGTCCTCGTGCAGCAGCCCGTTGGACGCCGCGGCGTTGCCGCTGTGCGGGCCCGGCCTGCCGTCCAGTCCGGTGAAGCGGCCGCCGGCCTCCTGGACGATCACCGCGCAGGCCGCCATGTCCCACAGCGACAGCTCCGGCTCCGCGCAGATGTCCACCGTCCCCTCGGCGACCATCATGTAGGGCCAGAAGTCGCCGTAGGCGCGGGTGCGCCAGCAGTCCCGGGAGAGGCCCAGGAAGCCGGGGAGCGCGCCGCGCTCCTCCCAGCCGGTCAGCGAGGAGTACGCGAACGACGCGTCCTCGATGCGGCCCACCTGGGAGGTGTGGAGCCGGGACGCCGAGGTCAGGCTGCGGCCGGTGAAGGCGCCCAGGCCCTCCGCGGCCCACCAGCGGCGGTTGAGCGCCGGGGCGGAGACCAGGCCGACCACCGGGCGGTCGCCGCCCTCGCCGCGCTCCATCAGTGCGATCAGCGTGGCCCAGACCGGGACGCCGCGCACGTAGTTCTTGGTGCCGTCGATCGGGTCGATGATCCAGCGGCGCGGCCCGGAGCCCTCGTTGCCGAACTCCTCGCCCAGCACCGCGTCCCGGGGCCGGGCGCGCTGGAGGTGGGCGCGGATCAGCTCCTCGGCGGACTTGTCCGCCTCGGTCACCGGGGTCATGTCCGGTTTGGTCTCGACCTTGAGGTCGAGCGCCTTGAACCGCTCCATGGTCGCGGCGTCCGCGGCGTCGGCCAGGACGTGCGCGAGGCGGAGATCATCGTGATAGTCGGGCATGGGCGAACAGTATCCACTGGTCCGGGCGGGATCCACACGGCCATGCCGGGGCCGTGGGGTGGTCCGGCGGCGGCCGCCGGGGCCGGTCCGCTCCACGGGTGCCCCCGGCCGCCCTTGACAGCCCCTGACGGCACGTCAATTCTGTGACGTGGCACACATTTTCGGTGCGGGGTCGGGGAGGTGGCGGATGCCGTCGGCGCGCGAGGCGCTGCTGGACGCCGCGTACACGGCGCTGCTGGCCCGGCCCTGGACGGCCATCCGCATGGTGGAGGTGGCCGCCGCGGCCGGGGTGTCCCGGCAGACGCTCTACAACGAGTTCGGCGGCAAGGACGGCCTGGCCCGCGCCCTGGTCCGGCGGGAGACCGAGAACTATCTGGCCGGGGTGGAGCGGGCGCTGGCCGCCGGCGGCCCCGGGGCGGCGGGCGGCGACGCGGCCGCGCGGGTGGCCGCCGCGGCTGCCTGGACGGTCCGTACCGCGCGCGCGAACCCGCTGGTCAGGGCGGCGCTGACGGGCTGCTGGGACGACCGGCTGCCGGCCGGGCGGACCGGGCCCGCCGAACTGGTGGGCCGGTTGTGCGAACGGGCGGTGGCGGCGCTGGCCCCCGGTCGCCCCCGGGAGGAGCTGCCGGCCCTGGGCGCCGCGTGCGAGACCGCGGTCCGGCTGACGCTGTCGTGGGTGATCGCCCCGGCGGTCCCGGAGCCGGCCCCCGAGCGCCCGCCCGGCCGCGGCGCACCGGCGGTACCCCGGCAGCGGGGGCCGCGGGAGCCCGAGGCGGAGGCGGTGTCCCGGCTGGTCAGGGGCGTGTTCGCCGGTCTCGCGGCGGGCGCCGGCGACGGCCCGGGGCCCGGCGGGGTCAGTGCGCCGAACCGGACAGCTGGAGACCGATCACCCCGACGATGACCAGCGTGATCGAGACGATCTTCAGGGTGGAGACCAGGTCGTCGAGGAAGACCATGCCGTAGATCGCGGTGCCGGCCGCGCCGATGCCGGTCCACACCGCGTACGCCGGGCCGACGTCGAGCTTGCGCAGCGCCAGGGTCAGCAGGCCGAAGCTGCCGAGGGCGAAGACCGCGAAGGCGATGGTCGGGTAGAGCCGGGTGAAGCCGTGCGAGAGCTTGAGGCAGACCGCGAAGCCGGTCTCCAGCAGCCCCGCCACCACGACCAGCAGCCACGCCATATCGCCTTGCCTCCGTCCGCTCGGTGACCGCTTCCGCCGGATGACCGCTTCCGACCGGCCCGGTCCGGACAAGACCGGTCCTGGTACGAAAGGTGATTATGCCCGTACGCCGTACGGGCGGCGGGGGATTGCCGGGATCAGTCGCCCTCGCGTCGCTCCCGGGTGGCCAGCAGCCGGCGCAGCGAGTCCAGCCGGGCCGGGTCGGCGTGCCCCTCGGCCGCCCACGCGTCCAGAGCGCAGTCCGGCTCGTCGTGGCTGCACGCCCGCGGGCAGCCCTCGGTGCCCGGCTCCAGGTCCGGGAAGGCGTGGATGACCCGGGACGGATCGACGTGCGCCAGCCCGAAGGACCGCACGCCCGGGGTGTCGATGACCCACCCGGTGTCACCGGGCAGCGGCAGCGCCAGCGCCGAGGTGGTGGTGTGCCGGCCGCGGCCGGTGACCGCGTTGACGTGCCCGGTGGCCCGGCGGCGCTCCGGCACCAGGGCGTTGACCAGGGTCGTCTTGCCGACCCCGGAGTGGCCGACGAACGCCGTCATCCGGCCGGCCAGCTGCTCCCGGACGCGGTCGGCGGCGCTGCCGTCGGCCAGCTCCTCGCGGTTGGTGACCACGTACGGGACGCCGAGCGCGCCGTAGGACTCCAGCAGGGCGTCCGGCGGCGCCAGATCGGACTTGGTCAGCACCAGCAGCGGCTCCAGCCCGGCGTCGTAGGCGGCGACCAGGCAGCGGTCGATCAGCCGGGGCCGGGGCTCGGGGTCGGCGAGCGCGGTGACGATCGCCAGCTGGTCGGCGTTGGCGACCACCACCCGCTCGTACGGATCGTCGTCGTCGGCGGTGCGGCGCAGCGTGGAGGTGCGCGGCTCCACCCGGACTATCCGGGCCAGGGTGTCCTTGGCGCCGCTGAGGTCGCCGACCACGGCGACCCGGTCGCCGACCACCGCGCTCTTGCGGCCCAGTTCGCGGGCCTTCATGGCGGTGACCTTGCGGCCGTCGATCAGGCAGGTCAGCCGGCCGCGGTCGACGGTCAGGACCAGGCCCTCGCGGGCGTCCTCGTGCTTGGGGCGGATGTTCGTCCGCGGGCGGTTGCCCTTGCGGTTGGGGCGGACCCGGACGTCGTCCTCATCGGGGTTCTTGCCGTAGCGGCGCATGGTGCGGCGGACCTCAGGCTCTCCGGGCGGGGGCGGCCGCCGGATCGAGCATCTGCGTCCACAGTGCGGGGAAGTCCGGCAGGGTCTTGGCGGTGGTGGCGACGTTCTCCACCTCGACGCCCTCGACGGCCAGGCCGATGACCGCGGCGGCGGTGGCCAGCCGGTGGTCCTCGTAGGTGCGGAAGACCCCGCCGTGCAGCGGGCGCGGCCGGATGTGCAGCCCGTCGGCGGTCTCGGTGACATCGCCGCCGAGTTCGTTGATCTCCTTGGTGAGCGCGGCCAGCCGGTCGGTCTCGTGCAGCCGGAGGTGGGCCACGCCGCGCAGGGTGGAGGGGGAGTCGGCGAGCGCGGCGACCGCGGCGATGCCCGGGGTCAGCTCGCCGACCTCGCCGAGGTCCACGTCGATGCCGTGGATCCGGCCGCTGCCGGTGAACGTCAGGCCCAGGTCGGTCAGCTCGCAGGAGCCGCCCATGGCGGTGAAGATCTCGCGCAGCGCGTCACCGGGCTGGGTGGTGCGCTCGGGCCAGTCCGGGATGGTGACCGTGCCGCCGGTGACCAGCGCCGCGGCCAGGAACGGCTGGGCGTTGGAGAGGTCCGGCTCGACGACCAGGTCGCGGCCGAGCAGCGCGCCGGGGGTGACCCGCCAGACGCCTGGCTCGCCGCCCGCCTCGGGGGTGTCCACCTGGGCGCCGACGCTGCGCAGCATGTCGACGGTCATCCGGATGTGCGGCATCGACGGCAGCGCCGCGCCGACGTGCCGGACCTCGACGCCCTGGTTGAAGCGCGGCGCGGACAGCAGCAGCGCGCTGACGAACTGGGAGGACGAGGAGGCGTCGATCTCCACCGCGCCGCCTTCGAGGGCGCCGCCGCCGAACACCGTCATCGGCAGCGCGCCGCGGTTGTCGTCGTCGATCCGGGCGCCCAGGGTGCGCAGCGCGTCGATGACGCCGCCGAGCGGGCGCTCGTAGGAGCGCGGGTCGCCGTCGAAGCGGACGGGGCCGTCGGCGAGCGCGGCGACCGGCGGCAGGAAGCGCATCACCGTGCCGGCGTTGCCGACGCCGACGACCGCGGGGCCGTGCAGGCCGGCGGGGATGATCCGCCACGCCTCGCCGCCGGAGGTGCCCGACGAGCTGGAGGAGGCGGTCTCCTCGATGCCGACGCCCATGGCGCGCAGCGCCTCGGCCATCAGCAGGGTGTCGCGGGAGCGCAGCGGGCGACGCAGCCAGCCGGGCTCGGAGGAGAGGGCGGCCAGGACCAGGCCGCGGTTCGTGACCGATTTCGAGCCGGGCACGGTGACGGTGGCATCGACCGCCCCGGAGGCTACGGGGGCGGGCCACAGGGCAGGGAGGGCGGGGCTCTCGGTCATGCCCTTACTTTAATGGCTGGACAAGGGTGCCGATCTTGATCAAAAGCGTCGCAACCTGCACGAAACACGGCTTTTGTGGTGCAACCGCAGGCAGCGGGCCTCGTCGGGGCAACCGGCGCGACACCGACATACGGAATGTGGGTTACCGGACGCGGCCGGCGCGGGTCCCCGCCGCGGCCCGCCGGGGCGCCGGGGGCGCTCCTCATATGCCCAGCAGCCAGCGCCCGCCGCCCATCAGGGAGCACACCGTCACCACGTGGAAGAAGCCGAGCCAGACGGCGGCCGGGACGTGGGTGAGGCGGGCCAGCTGGTCCGGGTCCGAGTCGACCGCGCCGCCGCGCCGCCGCTTCCCGTGCAGCTCGAACGGCGGCCGCACCCCGCCCAGCAGCAGGAACCACACCACCGCGTACGCGAAGACGGCCTGCACCGAGGGCTCCGTCAGCCAGGACACCAGCAGGAAGGTGCCGCCCGCCAGCACCACGGTGAGCACTCCGTAGGCGTTGCGGATCATCACCAGCATCGCCAGCAGCAGCGCGGTGGCCCCCCACAGCAGCGCCGTGATGTGCCCGGCGGCCAGCAGGGCGGCGCCCGCCAGGCCCAGCAGGGACGGGGCGAGGTAGCCGGCCGCGGCGGTCAGGATCATCCCGATACCGTGCGGTTTGCCGCGCGAAACGGTCAGGCCCGAGGTGTCCGAGTGCAGCCGGATGCCGTCCAGGCGGCGGCCGGTGAGCAGGGCCAGCAGCCCGTGGCCGCCCTCGTGCGCGATGGTGACCGCGTTCCGGGACAGCCGCCAGGCGGTGCGCGGGACGACGGCGCCCAGGGCCAGCACGCCGGTGCCGATCACCAGCCAGAGCGCCGGTCCGGGCTGGGCCGAGAAGACCCGGTCCCAGACGTCGGTGAGGTGGTGGGTGTCCATGTCTCCCCTTCGTGTGGCATGGCAGTGTGGCATGTATGTGCGGTAGGTATGCAGCGAGCCGGAAGCCCGAGGACCTGGTGGGGATCTTCGGCGTCCAGCAGTGGGAGCCGACGGAGACCCTGGCGCCCAGCTGGAACATCGCCCCGACGGACAACGTGCACGCGGTACTGGAACGTCCCCTCAAGGGCGAGGCGGCCGCCGCCTTCCCGCCGGGACCGGTGCGCCAGCTGCGGACGCTCAAGTGGGGCCTGGTCCCGTCGTGGGCGAAATCACCCGAGGGCGCCGCGCGGATGATCAACGCCCGGGCCGAGACGGTGCACGAGAAGCCCTCGTTCCGGCAGGCGTTCGCCGCCCGCCGCTGCCTGCTCCCCGGTGACGGCTACTTCGAGTGGGTCACCGGCGCCGCCGAGCGGCAGCTGGAGGAGCAGGGGAAGCGGAAGCGGCCCCGCAAGCAGCCGTACTTCGTGACGCCCGCGGACGGTTCGGTGATGGCGATGGCCGGGCTCTACGAGTTCTGGCGGGACCGCACGCTGCCCGCCGACCACCCGCTGGCCTGGTGGGTGACGTGCACGGTCGTCACCACCGAGGCCGAGACCACCCCGCTGGCCGGGGCGGACGGCGGCGAGGGCCCGCGGTCGCTCGCCGAGATCCACCCGCGGATGCCGCTGGTGCTGCCCCCGGACCGCTGGGACGCCTGGCTCGACCCGGCCCGCACCGACCCCGACGACCTGCGGGGGCTGCTCGCCCCGCCGCCGCCCGGGACGATGCGCGCCTACCCGGTCCCCACCGACGTCAGCAACGTCCGCAACAACGGTCCCGAGCTGGTCACCGAGCTGGCCGCGCCCGAGGCCGGCACGCTGTTCTGAGCGGCCGGGCGGGCCGCCCGTGACCTGTGCGGGGCACCGCGGGCAGGATGGCCCCATGAGCACGAGGGCGAACGAGAGCGAGACGGTCGCGACCCCGGCGGGCGACGCCCGGATCTCCTGGTACCGCGGCGCCGGGCCGGCCCGGGCGGTGGTCGCGGTCGGCCACGGCGCCGGCGGCGGCATCGAGGCCCGCGACCTCCAGGCGCTGGCGGCCGCGCTGCCGCCCCGCGGCTACACCGTCGCACTGGTCGAGCAGCCGTGGCGGGTGGCGGGCAAGAAGGTGGCGCCCGCGCCGAAGACCCTGGACGCCGGGTGGACGGCGCTGTGGCCGGCGCTCGCCCGGCCCGGACTGCCGGTGGTCGCGGGCGGCCGCAGCGCCGGCGCCCGGGTGGCCTGCCGTACGGCGCGCGAGCTGGGCGCCCGCGCCGTCCTGGCGCTGAGCTTCCCGCTGCACCCGCCGGGGAAGCCGGAGAAGTCCCGGGCCGGGGAACTGGCCGGTGCCGGGGTGCCGGTGCTGGTGGTGCAGGGCGGACGGGACCCGTTCGGGCGGCCCGCGGAGTTCCCGGAGGGCACCGAGCTCACCGAGGTGGCGCACGGCGACCACGGGTTCGCGGTGCCGAAGTCGGCCGGGGTGGGTGAGGCGGAGTCGATGGCGCAGCTCACCGGCGCGGTGCTGGCGTGGCTGGACGGGCTGGACGGGGTGTCCGGCTGACCGGGCGCACGGGCGGGGCGCGCGGACGGGACGCCGCCCAGCGGGGCCGGCGGGCCGGTGCGGGGCAGCGGGCGGCGCGGGGAAGGCGCGGAGAAATCTTGCGGCCGGGCGGGGAATGATCGTGCGGGCGGCGCTGTTGTGGCAGGCGTAGGCAGTGGAGTTGCCTCGAAGCGCGCACGAGGAATGGGAGACCGCCGCATGGGAATCGCTTGCCCGGCCCGACCGGCCGCCGACCTGCAGTGGCCGCAGGTGCAGGCGGCGCAGCCCGCTCTCGCCGGAGCGGCGGTGGCACCGGATCGTCGTCTATTCTCCGAATCGAGAGGACCCGCGGCGCACGCAGCAGCGGGATCCGCCACGGTGTTGGAGGAGGTGGGTCCGGTCACCGGAACCGACGCAGGGACCGACGGCCCGGCCGCGGAGGAGTCCGCGGGCCGGACGGAGAGCGGCGCCGAGCGCAATGCGCGCTTCGAGCGGGACGCCCTCGGTTTCCTCGACCAGATGTACTCCGCCGCTCTGCGCATGACGCGCAATCCGGCCGACGCGGAGGACCTGGTGCAGGAGACCTACGCCAAGGCGTACGCGTCCTTCCACCAGTTCCGGGAGGGCACCAACCTCAAGGCGTGGCTGTACCGCATCCTCACCAACACCTTCATCAACTCCTACCGTAAGAAGCAGCGGGAGCCGCAGCGCAGCGCCGCCGACGAGATCGAGGACTGGCAGCTCGCCCGCGCCGAGTCCCACATGTCGACGGGTCTGCGCTCCGCCGAGTCGCAGGCGCTGGACCACCTCCCGGACTCGGACGTGAAGGCCGCGCTCCAGGCGATCCCCGAGGAATTCCGGATCGCCGTCTATCTCGCGGACGTCGAGGGCTTTGCGTACAAGGAGATCGCGGACATCATGGGGACACCCATCGGCACGGTGATGTCCCGTCTCCACCGCGGCCGGCGCCAACTGCGCGGCATGCTGGAGGATTACGCCCGTGAGCGCGGGCTGGTCCCGGCGGGGGCGGCTGCCGAGGGGCAGTCCGCGCGGACGCCGGAGCCGCACGACCGGAAAGGCTCGGGATCATGAGCTGCGGAGAGCCGCACGAGAAGGACTGCTCAGAGGTCCTTGACCACCTTTACGAATACCTCGACCGGGAGATGCCGGCGGGGGAGTGCGCCGAATTCCAGGTCCATCTCGACGAGTGCTCGCCGTGCCTGGAGAAGTACGGCCTGGAGCAGGCCGTCAAGAAGCTCGTCAAGCGCTGCTGCGGCCATGACGACGTCCCGGCCGACCTGCGGTCCAAGGTCATGGGCCGGATCGAGCTGATCCGGGCCGGGGAGACCGTGCCCGAGGTGAGCGTCCTGGACCAGGCCCGGCACGAGCAGGCCCAGCGGCAGCGGGTCGCGGAGGCCCGGGGCGGTGCCGTGCCGGCCCCCGAGCCCGGCCCGGCCGGCAGCACCGCGCCCGCCGAGTAGCGGCCCGCGCGCCACCCCCCCCCGCACCACCGCTCGAACGTCTGCGCGTCCGCATCCCCCTCCGGGGTGACGGGCGGGGCGATCCGCCCTGCTCGATCCGCGGATGCGCCCCCTCGGGCGCCCCGCCGCCTCTATTCTCGCCGGATCCCCGCGGGGCGCGGCCACCCGCCGCCGCGCGGGTGCGTCGGGCAGGGGCGAGGAGGGCGCGATGCGGGAACTTCCGGCGGCCGCACGGCTGTACATCGGCGGCGCCGCCCTGGCAGCGGGGCTGTGCGCGGCCCCCGCGGTACGGCTCGGCGCCGCCGCCCCCTGGGCCGGCGCCCTGGCGCTGGGCGCCGTGTACGCCCTGTGTGCGCGGATCCCCCGCCCGCCGAGCGGTGTCCCGGCCCGGCCCGGCCCCGACGCCGCCCCGCTCCCCGAAACCGGCACCGGCACCGCCGACAGCGCCGGCCACGGCACCGCCCAGGACCCCGGTCCCGGGCCCGACGGCTTCCCCCAGGGCTGGGCCGCCCCCGTCCTGCTCGCCGCCGCCCTCCTGCTGCCCCCGCCGCTGGCCGCGCTGACCGCCGTCCCCGGCGCCGTGCTCGCGCCGGCCGCGCGCCCCTGGCCCGCCGCCCGCCGCCTCTGGCGCGCCGCCGAACTCGCCCTCGCCACCTGGACGGCCGCCCAGGTCTTCCGGGCCCTGGCCCCGCCCGCCGACTCCGCCGCCCTACCTGGGCTGCTGCCGCCCGCCCTGGCCGCCGCCGGGGCCTGCGGTGCGGTGCTGGGCGCGCTCGGCGGCGGCATCCTGGTCCTGGCCGAGCGGCGCCCGCCGCGCACCGCCTGGCGCACCGCCGCGGCTCGGGCGCTCGGCCCGTACCTCGTCCACGGGCCGACCGGGCTCCTGATGGCGGTGCTCTGGCGCAGCCCGTACGGGCCGCCCGCGGCGCTGCTGGTGCTGCTGCCGGTGCACCTGTCCTGCTGGGCGCTGGCGCAGTGCCACCGGGAGCGCGCCGCCCACCAGGCCGCGCTGGGCGCCCTGGTGCAGGCCGTCGGCCTCAAGGACCGCTACACCCGCGGGCACAGCGAGCGGGTCGGCCGGGCCTCGGTGCTGATCGCCCGGGAGCTGGGCCTGGACGGGGACCGGCTGGAGGTGCTGCGGTTCGCCGGGACCCTGCACGACGTCGGCAAGCTCGGCGTGCCCACCGGGGTGCTGTGCAAGGACGGCCCGCTGACCCCGGAGGAGCGCCGGGTCATCGAGCTGCACCCCGAGTACGGGCACGAGATCGTGCGCGGCCTCGGCTTCCTGGGGGAGGCCCGGGCGGCGGTGCTGCACCACCACGAGCGGGTGGACGGCAGCGGCTACCCGCACGGCCTGATGGGGCATCAGATTCCGGAGTGCGCCCGGGTGGTGGCGGTCGCCGACGCCTTCGACGCGATGACCTCCACCCGCTCCTACCGCCGGGCCCGCCCGGTGCCCGCCGCCGTCGCCGAACTGCACCGGTGCGCCGGGACCCAGTTCGACCCCCGGATGGTCCGGGCGCTGGCCGCCGCGCTGGACAAGTACGGCTGGCCGACGGACCCGGCGGACCCGGCGGACCCGGTGGACCCGGCGGCCGCGGGCGGTGAGCGGGCGCCGGAGGCCGTCCCGGCCGGGCGCGGAAACGTCCCTCCAGTCCGGTCCCGCCGGCCCGGCGCGGACCGGGGCGCCGCCCGGTGACCCGCCGCGCCGCCCTCGGCGTCCACGGCCCGGCCGCTCTGCTGGCCTGCTGGGGCCTGGGCCACACCCTCTGGCACGGCGTCGCCGACCCCCGGGCCGCGCTGGCCTTCGGGGCGCTGATCGCGGCCGGCGGGGCGGTACGGGACCCCGGCGGCCGGCCGGGCGCCCCGCTCGCCGCCGCCGGGGCGCTCGGCTACGCGCTGCTCGGCGCGGCGGGCGGCGGCGGGGCCGGCCACGGGGTGGCGCAGACCGTCGCGGTCGTGGTGGCCGGGTCGCTGGCCGGGCTCGTCCCGTACCTGGCGCGCGGCGGCGGCCCGGTGCTGGACCCGCTGGCCCGCCGGGTGCTGACCGCCGGCTTCGCCGCCGCCTGCTGCCAACCCCTGGCCGGCCCGGACGGGTTGTGCGCCTGGGGCGCGGCCGGGCCGGTGTGCCCGCTGCTGCTGGTGCCGCTGCCGGTGCTCACCGCGCTCTGCGACGCGGTGCTGGCGGCCGCGCTGGCCGGGGCCCGGACCGGCCGGCCGTACGGGGCGCTGCTGCGCGAGGAGGTGCGGGCGCTGCCGGGCATCGGGACGGCGGTGGGCGCCGCCGGGGTGGTGCTCGCACTGGCCGTCGCGGCCGGTGGACTGTGGGCGCTGCCGGTGGCCGGTCTGCCGCTGCTGCTCGCCCAGTACGCCGTCCGCCGGTACGCGGCGGCCCGCGCCACCTGCCGGCAGACCATCGCCGCCCTGGCCCGGGCCACCGAGATCGCCGGCTGCGCGCCGCCCGGCCACGCCCGCCGGGTGGCCGCGCTCAGCCGCGCGGTGGGCCGCGAACTGGGGCTCGCCGGGCCCGCGTTGGAGAGCCTGGAGCACGCCGCGCTGCTGCACGACATCGGCCGGCTCGCGCTCCCGGACCCGGCGCCCGGCGGCGCCCCGGCCCCGCTGCCGCCCGCCGAACGGCGCCGCATCGCGCAGCTCGGCGCCGCCGTGGCCCGCCGGACCGGCGCCCCGCCGGAGGTCGCGGTGATCGTCGAGCGGCAGGCCGACCCGTACCGGGAGCAGCCGGTCACCGCCCGTATCGTGCGCACCGTCGACGCCTACGACGACCTGGTGGCGGGCGGCGGGCCCGGGGGCGGGCCGGCGGCCCTGGAGGCGCTGCGGCTGGCCACCGCCCGGGACCACGAGCCGCGGGTCGTCGAGGCCCTCGGCCGGGTCCTGGCGCGCGGCGGCCCGGCGGCCTGAACCGCCCGGGTGCGCGCCGGGGCGCGGAAGCGGCCCGCAAGCCCCGCGGCGGCCCCCGCACACCCCCGCCGCCCCGTGTTCCCGGCCCGTCCACCGAGCGGGAACCCATGGGTAATGAGCGGCCCGCGAGATGGGCATGGTTGGATGCGAAGGAAGGCCCCCGCAGGGGGTTCAGGGGGTCGGCGCAGGGCAAGAGCCGCAACAGGGGCGCAGCACACCGGGCTGAGCCCGACGGCAATCTGTGGCAGGTTGTCGAGTGGGCCCCCAGAAGGCCCCGGGCGCCGCCCGGGACTCTCCGGAGCGGCACAAGAGCAACCAGCAGGCGGGAATCGTGAGGATCTTCGGCAAGGTACGGCACCGGCCCTCCGCCTCGTGGCGGCAGACGACCGACCGCGCTTTCACGCTGATCGGTGACGGCCGTTACGACGACGCGGGGGCGCTGCTGACCCGCGCGGCGGACATGGAGCCGTGGCTGTCGGAGTCCTGGTTCAACCTCGCGCTGCTGCACAAGTTCCGGCACGACTGGGAGCAGGCCAGGGCCGCCGGGCTGCGCGCGGTGGCGCTGCTGGACCGCGAGACCGGAGCGCCCGACTGGTGGAACGTGGGCATCGCCGCCACCGCCCTCCAGGACTGGCCGCTGGCCCGCCGGGCCTGGCAGGCGTACGGCCTGAAGGTGCCCGGCGAGGGCTCGCCGACCGGTGAGCCGGTGGGCATGGCGCTGGGCAGCGCCGCGGTCCGGCTCTCGCCCGAGGGCGAGGCCGAGGTGGTCTGGGGCCGCCGGCTGGACCCGGCCCGGATCGAGGTGCTCTCCATCCCGCTGCCGTCCTCCGGGCGGCGCTGGGGCGAGGTGGTGCTGCACGACGGCGTCCCGCACGGCGAGCGGACCACGACCGGCGCCGGCGGGGAGACCCGCGCCTTCCCGGTCTTCGACGAGATCGAGCTGTGGGCGCCGTCCCCGGTGCCCACCTGGGTGGTGCTGCTGGAGGCCGCCACCGAGGCCGACCGGGACGCCCTGGAGCAGCTGGCCGCCGACGCCGGCTTCGCCGCCGAGGACTGGTCCTCGTCGGTGCGGCTGCTGTGCCGCACGTGCTCGGAGAGCCGGATGCCCAGCGACGAGGGCGACGGCGAGCACCTGGACCCGCACGACCACAGCGAGCCCGGCCACCCCGGGCCGCTGGGCCACCGCACCGCCGGCTCCGGCTCGCTGTGGGTGCCCGAGCGCGAGTGCGGTATCGCGGCGCCCGCGGCCCTGGTGCGCGGCCTGCTGGACGGCTGGGTCGCGGACAGCCCGGACACCCGGGAATGGCGTGATCTGGAAGAGGTCTGCTGAGCGGCCGGCCGCGTCCCCGTAGGCTGTAAGGCGTTACCCCAGGGTTTTGCAGGAAGGCGTGCGGCGGAGATGGCCCAGCAGGACAGTGACCAGCAGGTGAGTGTCGAGTTCCTCGACGACGTCACGGACGCGAAGGAGCGCGAGGCGGCCCACCGGGAGCGCGGCACCTCCCGCCCGATCACCGTGGTCGGCAACCCCGTCCTCCACAAGGAGTGCAAGGACGTCACCGCGTTCGACGACGAGCTGGCGCGGCTGATCGACGACATGTTCGCCAGCCAGCGCACCGCCGAGGGCGTCGGCCTGGCCGCCAACCAGATCGGCGTGGACCTCAAGGTCTTCGTCTACGACTGCCTGGACGACGAGGGCGTGCGCCACGTCGGCCACGTCTGCAACCCCGTCCTGGACGAGCTGCCGGCCGAGCGGCGGGTGCTGGACGACTCCAACGAGGGCTGCCTGTCCGTCCCCGGCGCCTATGCCCCGATGCCCCGCCCCGACTACGCCGTGGTCCGCGGGCAGAACGCCAAGGGCGAGCCGATCGTGGTCCAGGGCACCGGCTACTTCGCGCGCTGCCTCCAGCACGAGACCGACCACCTCTACGGCTACCTCTACATCGACCGGCTCTCCAAGCGGGAGCGCAAGGACGTGCTGCGGCAGATGGCCGAGCGGGAGCCCCGCTACCCCGTCGTCCCCAACGACTGAGCGGGGCCCCGCGCGGGGCCTACGCGGCGTTCTGCGCGGCGGCCCAGACCTGGGGCGGGAGCGCGGTGCCCAGCCCGGTGCCGGGGCCGCCGACGCCGTTCAGGGGCAGCAGCTGGGGCGCCCCCGGCTTGTTCCGGAAGAGGGTGACGGCGGTGGTGGGCTCCGTGCCCTCCCCGCTGCCGGACGGCGGCGGGGTGGCCACGAACCACGCCGACTTCAGCCGGTCCCCGGACTCGGTGGACCCGGCGGCCGGCGGCTGCTGCGCCGGCTTGGCGTCCGGGGAGCCCAGGATGCGCCAGCCCACCCCCTCCAGCGTGGCCGTCACCTGCTGCGCCACCGCCGGGCCGACCACCTGCTGCGGTTCGGCCCGGTCGAAGCCCGCCACCGGCTTCCCCCGGTAGGTCATCCGCGCCACCGCGTACGGCTCGGCGTGCCGCCCGCCGTTGGCGAAGGTGGTGTACGCGCTGGCCAGCCGGACCGCGCTGGGCGCCGAGGTGCCCAGCGGGAAGGTCTGCTCCAGCTGGGCCAGGCTCTCCTTGCGCAGCCCGGCCGCGAGCACCAGGTCCCGGATGCGCTCCAGCCCGAGCTGTTTCCCGGCCTGGACGAACGGGCCGCTGCGGCCCTGCATCAGGGCGCCGCGCAGCTCGTCCGCCCGGCTGGGGGAGCCGACCGGGCGGGCCCGGTCCCCGTACCGCTCGGCCTCCTCCTGGAGGGCGGCGGCCAGTACGAACGGTTTGAAGGCGGAGCCGGCCGGGACCGCCGTGGTGTCCGCGTTGTTGCTGAAGTGCCGGGTGGCGTCCGTGCCGCCGTAGAGCGCGACGATCGCGCCGTCGGCGGGCCGCACGGAGGCCGCCCCGAATTCCACGAACGTGTCCTCGGCGCGCTTTTCCGGATCGAGGCGCTTCGCCCGGACGTCCTGCACCGCCTTTTCCAGCCGGCGGGTGCGCTGTTTGTCGAAGGTGGTGTGGATGCGGTAGCCGCCGCGGGCCAGGTCCTTGTCGGTCAGCCCGGTGGCGCTCTTGACGAACTTGTTGGCGATATCGACGAGATAACCGATCTGGCCGGCCTGGCTGGTGGGTTTGGTGACCGGGCGCGGCTCGGGGAATTCCTGGTACCGGGCCCGCTCGTCGGCGTCCATCGCGCCGGTGGCGACCAGCCGGTCGAGGATCCACTTCCAACGGGCCACCGCACGCTCGTGGTTGGCCCGGCTCAGCCCGGGGTCGTACTGCTCGGAGCCCTTCAGGACGGCGGCCAGCAGGGCGCCCTGGCTGGGATTCAGGTCCTTGGCGTCGATACCGTAATAGGCGTGCGCGGCCGCCTGTATGCCGTTCGAACCGCGGCCGAACCAGCTGGTGTTGAGATACCCGCGCAGGATCTCCGATTTGGTTTTCCGGTTGTTGACCTTCAGCGCGATGATGAATTCCTTCACCTTGCGGGTCGCGGTCTGGTCCGGTGAGAGATAGGTGTTCTTCACGTACTGCTGGGTGATGGTCGAACCGCCCTGGGTGTCCCCGCCGAAGAGCATGGTGACCACCGCGCGGGCGATCCCGGTGAAGGAGACCCCGGAATCGCTGTAGAAGGTGGCGTTCTCCGCGGCTATCACCGCGTTCTGGACGTGCTTCGGCACTCTGTCGAGGGCGACGTTCTGCCGGTTGACGGCGCCGACGCTGACCATCTGGCTGCCGTCCGCCCAGTAGTAGACACTGGCCTCCTTCCCGGCCAGTGCGTTCTCATCGGGGATGTCGACCTTGGCGTAGACGAACGCGAACAGCCCCGCCAGACAGGCCAGGACGAAGGTGGACGTGCCCAGCCACAGCCGCCACGACGGCAGCCAGCGGCGCACCCCCTTCCGGCCCAGGCGGGGATAGTCGATGTACCGGCGAGTTTTTTTGCCCTCCATGTTCCGGTAGATGTGGTGGCACAGGCTCCGGTTGCCGGTGCGGCCGTCCGCTGATCGAACGCTCACAATCGGCGGACGGCCGGGTTCCGGGGCCGGGCGGGTTTCTCAGAAGTCGTCGTCGAAGGAGACCGAGCCCTCGACGGCGACCTGGTAGGCCGAGGCCCGCCGCTCGAAGAAGTTGGTCAGCTCCTGGACGTCCTGGAGGTCCATGAAGGAGAACGGGTTCTCCGAGCCGTAGACGGCCGGGAAGCCCAGGCGGCGCAGCCGCTGGTCGGCGACGCATTGGAGGTACTCGCGCATCGACGCGGTGTTCATCCCCGGCAGGCCGTCCCCGCACAGGTCCCGGGCGAACTGGAGCTCGGCCTCCACCGCCTCCTCGAGCATCTCGGTGACCTGCCGCCCCAGCTCCTCGTCGAAGAGGTCCGGCTCCTCCTCGCGGACGGTGTCCACCACGGAGAACGCGAACTCCATGTGCATCGACTCGTCCCGGAAGACCCAGTTGGTGCCGGTGGCCAGCCCGTGCAGCAGACCGCGCGAGCGGAACCAGTAGACGTACGCGAACGCGCCGTAGAAGAACAGGCCCTCGATGCAGGCGGCGAAGCAGATGAGGTTGAGCAGGAAGCGGCGGCGGTCGGCCTTGGTCTCCAGCCGCTCCACCTCCTCGACGTGGTCCATCCACCGGAAGCAGAACTGCGCCTTCTCCCGGATGGAGGGGATGCTCTCCACCGCGGCGAAGGCGGCGGCGCGGTCCTCCGGATCGGGCAGGTAGGTGTCCAGCAGCGTCAGGTAGAACTGGACGTGCACCGCCTCCTCGAAGAGCTGGCGGCTCAGGTAGAGCCGCGCCTCGGGGGAGTTGATGTGCTTGTAGAGCGTCAGCACGAGGTTGTTGGCGACGATCGAGTCGCCGGTCGCGAAGAACGCCACCAGCCGGCCGATCAGGTGCTGCTCACCGGGGGAGAGCTTGGCGAGGTCGGCGACGTCGGAGTGCAGGTCGACCTCCTCCACCGTCCAGGTGTTCTTGATCGCGTCCCGGTAGCGGTCGTAGAAGGCCGGGTAGCGCATCGGGCGCAGGGTCAGCTCGAAGCCCGGGTCGAGGAGGTTCTTGGGGGTGGTGGTCATTACTGGCATGCCTCGCAGGACTCGGGGTTCTCCAGGGAGCAGGCGACGGCCTCGGGGCCGGTCACCGGGGGTGGCGCGGGGTGCGCGGGCACGGCGGCGCCGGCGCCGGCGCGCGCCGACTGGGCGATCCGGGTGGCCGGCCGCGAGCGCAGGTAGTACGTGGTCTTGATGCCGCGCTGCCAGGCGTAGGCGTACATCGAGCTGAGCTTGCCGATGGTCGGCGACGCCATGAAGAGGTTGAGCGACTGGCTCTGGTCCAGGTAGGGCGTGCGGTCCGCGGCCATGTCGATCAGGGCGCGCTGGGGGATCTCCCAGGCGGTGCGGTAGCGGTGCCGGACCTCCTCGGGGATCCAGGCCAGCTCCTGGACGGAGCCGCTGGCCTCGCGCAGCGCGTCCCGGGTCCGCGCGTCCCACAGCCCCAGCTCCTTGAGCTCCTCGACCAGGTAGGTGTTGACCTGGAGGAACTCACCGGAGAGCGTCTCGCGCTTGAAGAGGTTGGAGACCTGCGGCTCGATGCACTCGTAGACCCCGGCGATCGAGGCGATGGTCGCGGTCGGCGCGATGGCCAGCAGGAGCGCGTTGCGCATCCCGGTCCTCGCGATCCGGGCGCGCAGCGCCGCCCAGCGGTCCGCCCAGCGCGGTTCCGCGTCCGGGTAGTGGTCCGGGTGCAGCACGCCGCGGGCGGTGCGGGTCGCCTGCCACGCCGGGAGCGGGCCGTGCCGCTCGGCCAGATCGGCCGACGCCTCGTACGCGGCGAGCATGATCCGCTCCGAGATGCGGGTGGACAGCTCCCGCGCCGCCGGCGAGTCGAACGGCAGCCGCAGCCGGAAGAACACGTCCTGGAGGCCCATCAGGCCCAGCCCGACCGGCCGCCAGCGGGCGTTGGAGGCGGCGGCCTGCTCGGTCGGGTAGAAGTTGATGTCCACCACCCGGTCCAGGAAGGTCACGGCGGTGCGCACGGTGGCGTCCAGCCGCTCCCAGTCCATCCGGCCGTCCTCGCCCAGGTGGGCGGCGAGGTTCACCGACCCCAGGTTGCAGACGGCGGTCTCCCCGTCGCTGGTGACCTCCAGGATCTCGGTGCACAGGTTGGAGGAGTGCACCACCGCGCCCGGTTCGGCGGTCTGGTTGGCGGTGCGGTTGGCGGCGTCCTTGAACGTCATCCAGCCGTTGCCGGTCTGCGCCAGCGTCCGCATCATCCGGGAGTACAGGACCCGGGCCGGGATCCGCTTGGCCGCCCGGCCGTCCGCCTCCGCCGCGCGGTACGCCGCGTCGAACTCCGCGCCCCACAGGTCCACCAGCTCCGGCACCTCGGCCGGCGAGAACAGCGACCACTCCTCGTCGGCCGCCACCCGGCGCATGAACTCGTCCGGGATCCAGTGCGCGAGGTTGAGGTTGTGGGTCCGCCGGGCCTCCTCGCCGGTGTTGTCCCGCAGCTCCAGGAATTCCTCGATGTCGGCGTGCCAGGTCTCCAGGTAGACGCAGGCCGCGCCCTTGCGGCGGCCGCCCTGGTTGACGGCCGCCACCGAGGCGTCCAGGGTGCGCAGGAACGGCACGATGCCGTTGGAGTGCCCGTTGGTGCCGCGGATCAGCGAACCGCGGGCGCGGACCCGGGAGTACGGCAGGCCGATCCCGCCGGCGTGCTTGGAGAGCCGCGCCACCTGGTGGTAGCGCTCGTAGATCGAGTCCAGCTCGTCCAGCGGGGAGTCCAGCAGGTAGCAGGAGGACATCTGCGGGTGCCGGGTGCCGGAGTTGAACAGCGTGGGGGAGGACGGCAGGTAGGAGAGCGTGCTGGTCAGCCGGTACAGCTCGGCGACGTCCGCGAGCGCCCGCTGCGAACCGTCCTCCGCCAGGCCGCAGGCCACTCGCAGCAGGAAGTGCTGGGGCGTCTCGATGACCTTGCGGGTGACCGGGTGCCGCAGCAGGTAGCGGGAATACAGGGTGCGCAGTCCGAAGTACCCGAAGCGGTCGTCGGCGCCGGACTCCAGCGCCGCGCGGACCAGTGCGTCCAGCCGCCCGGCGTGGGTGCGGACGAACGCGGCGGTGGCGTCGGCGATCAGCCCTTCCCGGTGGCCGGCCGCGACCGACGCGGAGAACGCGGTGGCGCCCTGGCCGGCCGCCTCCTCGGCGATGGCGCGGGTGAGCAGGCGGGCGGCGAGCCGGGAGTACTGCGGCTCCTCGCCGATCAGCCCGGCCGCGGCCTCGGTCGCCAGGGCGCGCAGCTCGGCCTCGTCGGAACCGGGGTGCCGGCCGCGCAGCGCGGCGGCGGCGACCTTGCCGGGGTCGGTGGCGGCCAGGTCCGCGGTCAGCTCGGTCAGCGTCCGCAGCAGGGCGGCGCCCGGACCGTCCCCGGCGCCGGGCGCGGTGGCGGTGGTGGGCTGCTGTCCGGCCTCGGCGTCTGACGCGGGCTCCGTTGGCGCGATGGTCACCTGATGCTCTCCCTCACTCGGCGGGGGCCGGGAGGGCGGCGGCGTGACGGGCGCGCGGGCGGCGGCACCCCGGGCACAGCGGGGTGCGCGATCCGGACCGCGCGGCGTCCACCGGCCCATCCCTCGGGGCCCGGACGTATCGACGCCGCACCGGTGGCGGTGCGGACGTACCGTCGGCAGGTCATCGGACTCGAGCGCGCACGGCCGGACCGCGGGAGCGGGCCGTGTCGTGTGCGCTCACACCGTTGCGGGACAGTTCCGGATTCGCACCGGATTCCCCTGCGGCGACAGCGAGCACGAGCATACATCTTGTGCCGATGTCCGCACGCAGCCCCACATCTTGTGCCGGTGGGTGGGCGGCTTCGGGTGCGCGCCGCCCGGGTCGCCCGCGCAGTTGTGATCACGGGGTGACTGTCAGTGGGCTCGGATATCGTCGGTTTCAGGTTCCCCTGCTCGGTCCGACAGCAAGGAGAAAGCGCCATGACCGCCCTCGCCGACCGGCCGCACATCACTGTTCCCGAGCACTTCGAAGAGGCCGCCCGGATACGTGCCCGCCTGGAAGAGGGCACGCGGTTGGAACTCATCGACGGGAAGGTCAAGAGCAAGCCCATGCCGGACGGAGACCACGGGCGGATCATCCAGTGGCTGACGCGCATCTGCATGCAGCACCGTCCCGAGCTCTGGCTCGACCCGAGCCAAGGCATCAAGGTGCAGTCGTACCGTGATGGCCGGGCGCGGCCGGACGGCACACTTGCGCACATGGATGCCTTCGTCGGGAAGGGCGAGTGGGCTGACCCCGACCCGGTGCTGATGGTTGTCGAGGTCACTTCCCACGACTCCGACACCGATCAGCGTGACAGGGTCGAGAAGCCTCGCGCCTATGCGGAAACCGGCCTCCCCCTCTCTCTCTTGATCGACCGGACGTCGGGCCAGGTGTCGCTGTACAGCGAGCCGGATGGTGATCGCTACGAGAATGTCCGCACCGTGCCGTTCGGCAAGTCCCTGCACCTGCCCGACCCGGTTGGTATCACACTCGACACCGAGGCGCTGAAGGATTGGGCGCACTGACCCCGCACGGCGAAGGGCCGCCGCGTTCGGCTGAACGCGGCGGCCCCGGGCGGGAGGTGAGGAGCCGTCAGTGGCCGGCCGGAGCGCCCGCCGTGGCCGGGGGGAGGTCGGCGGTGACGCCCTCGTCGCCGAGGTCGGCGGTGTAGTCGCCGGGGGAGGTCTCGTCGACGCCCCCGGGGGCCTTGAGGGCCTTGAGGACGACGGTCAGGACGACCGTCACCAGGACGTTCAGGACGAAGGCGGTGAGACCGATGTAGCCGATCTGGCCGAGGCCGGGGATCTCCGCGCTGGAGCCGCCGAAGTGCTTCTGGGTCGGGCTGGCCACCCCGTACGCCGCGAGCGTGCCGTAGACCATGCCGACCGCCCAGCCGGCCAGCAGCGCCCAGCGGTGGAACCAGCGGGTGAAGAGCCCGCCGACCAGCGCCGGCATGGTCTGGAGGATCCAGATGCCGCCCAGCAGCTGGAAGTTGATCGCGACGGTCTTGTCCATGGTGAGGACGAAGGCCAGCGCGCCGACCTTGACCAGGAGGGACACCAGCTTGGCGACCTTGTGCTCCTGCTCGGGCGTGGCACCGGGCTTGAGGAAGTCCTTGTAGACGTTCCGGGTGAAGAGGTTGGCGGCCGCGATCGACATGATCGCCGCGGGCACCAGTGCGCCGATCCCGATCGCGGCGAACGCCACGCCCGCGAACCAGCTCGGGAACATGTCCTCGAAGAGCTGCGGGATCGCCAGCTGCGCGTTCCCGTGGGTGTCCGTCCCGGCCTTGATCGCCATGAAGCCGAGCAGGGCGAGGAAGCCCAGCATCAGCGAGTAGAGGGGGAGGATGGTGGTGTTGCGGCGGATCACGTTGCGGCTGCGCGAGGAGAGCGTCGCGGTGATCGAGTGCGGGTACATGAACAGCGCCAGCGCCGAGCCGAGCGCCAGGGTGGCGTACGCCCACTGGGCGTTGGGGCCGCTGGCCAGTTCACCGCGCGGTTTGCCGGTCGGGCCGTGCTGGGCCAGCGCGGTGCCGGCCGAGTGGAAGATCTCGCCGAAACCGCCCAGCTTGATGGGGATGTAGATGATGGCCACCGCGATGACGAGGTAGATCAGCCCGTCCTTGACGAACGCGATCAGCGCCGGCGCCCGCAGCCCCGAGGAGTAGGTGTACGCGGCCAGCACCGCGAAGGCGATCAGCAGCGGCAGGTCCTTGACGAACCAGTTGGCGTGCTCGCCGCCGCCCAGGCCCATCACGTCCAGCACGGCCTGGATGCCGACCAGTTGGAGCGCGATGTACGGCATCGTGGCCAGCAGCCCGGTGAGCGCCACGGCCAGCGACAGCCCCTTGGAGCCGAAGCGGCCGCGGACGAAGTCGGAGGTGGTGACGTACCCGTGCCGGTGCGAGACCGACCACAGGCGCGGCAGGAAGGTGAAGATCAGCGGGTAGACCAGGATGGTGTACGGGACGGCGAAGAAGCCGGACGCGCCCGCCGCGTAGACGGCCGCCGGGACGGCCACGAACGTGTACGCGGTGTACAGGTCGCCGCCGAGCAGGAACCACGTGATCCAGGTGCCGAAGCTCCGCCCGCCCAGGCCCCATTCGTCGAGGTTGGCGGACTGCTCGGCGCGGCGCCAGCGCGCGGCCAGGAAGCCCATGACCGTCACGGCGAGGAAGAAGAGGACGAAGACCGTGAGGGCCACGCCGTCGACGCCCTGGGAGCCCGCGGCGAGCGTGGTGACGGGGGTGGTCATCGGACCTCACCGCCCTTGCGGGCGCGCTGCTCGCGCCGGACGAGCCGGTAGGCGACGGCGGTCAGCGCCGTCGAGATCAGCACCCACGCCATCTGGTACCAGTAGAAGAACGGGATGCCGATCAGCGTCGGCTCGATCCGGGCGTAGGAACTCACCCACAGCATCGCGATGAACGGGGCGAGCAGACACAATCCGGCCACCACCCGTGTGGGGGTGACGACCGGTCTGCGGACCGGTGATGCGGCGTTCTCGGCCATGACCGTTGGCTCCCGTCCCTGTCTGAACTCCTGTGCAAGAGGCTGGAAATGTAAGCCAGGGTCGCGGCACGCGTCACCAGCTGTCCGCATATCGGTATGGACCGGTGACCACGGGGGAGTTGGGTGTCCGGGGGCCGGGGCGGGCGGCGGCCGCGCGGGGCGGGCCGGCGCCCGCGGTCAGTCGGCCGGCCGCCGCAGCCGGGCGACGAACTTGTAGCGGTCGCCGCGGTAGACCGACCGGACCCACTCCACCGGCCGGCCCTCGGCGTCCAGCGAGTGCCGGGAGAGCATCAGCATCGGCAGGCCCACGTCGGTGCCCAGCAGCCCGGCCTCGCGGGGCGTGGCCAGCGAGGTCTCGATGGTCTCCTCCGCCTCCGCCGGGCGGACCCCGTACACCTCGGCCAGCGCGGTGTAGAGGGACGTGTACTTGACGAGGTTGCGGCGGAGCGCGGGGAACCGCTTGGCGGACAGGTGGGTGGTCTCGATGGCCATCGGCTCCCCGCTGGCCAGCCGCAGCCGCTCGATGCGCAGCACCCGGCCGCCGGGGGTGATGTCCAGCAGCCCGGCCAGCCGGTCGTCGGCGGTGACGTAGCCGATGTCCAGCAGCTGCGAGGTCGGCTCCAGGCCCTGCGCCCGCATGTCCTCGGTGTAGGAGGTCAGTTGCAGCGCCTGGGAGACCTTCGGTTTGGCGACGAAGGTGCCCTTGCCCTGGATGCGCTCCAGGCGGCCCTCGACGACCAGCTCCTGGAGGGCCTGCCGGACCGTGGTCCGGGAGGTGTCGAACTCGGCGGCCAGGGTGCGCTCGGGCGGGACCGGGGTGCCCGGCGGCAGGGTCTCGGTGATCTCCAGCAGATGCCGCTTGAGCCGGTAGTACTTGGGCACCCGGGCGGTGCGCGTGGCCCCGCCGCCGCTCTCGGCGCTGCCCGCCTCGGTCTCCATGACCCGCCTCTCCGCTGCCTGTCCTGCTGCCGTCACCGGCTCCTCCGTACGTAGCGGCTCACATCGTGGCACGGACGGGGTGGCCGTGCGCTGTCGCGGGTCCCGCCCCGCCAGATGTCGGTCCGGTAACGGACCTGACAGCGACTCTTATACACCCTTGACACCCCTAAAGGTCTAGGCCAAGCTGCGGGAACTGGTCTAAACCATTTAAGCCACACCCGTCTTGAGGGAGAGAGCGCGATGAAGCGTGGGCTCATAGCGGCGACCGCGGTCGCGGGAATGCTGGTGAGTGTCGCTGCCTGTGGGTCGAGCGGCGAAAGCGGCGCCGGCGCCGACGGCTTCAAGGGGAAGAAGCTGACCGTCTGGGTGATGTCCGGCTCCAACCCGGCGCAATGGACCAAGCAGGTCTCCGAGCAATTCGAGAAGAAGACCGGCGCCACGGTGGAATTCAAGGTCCAGCAGTGGAACGGCATTCAGCAGAAACTCAGCACCGCGCTCTCCGAGGACACCCCGCCGGACGTCGTCGAAATCGGCAACACCCAGACCGCCGCCTACGCCAAGGCCGGCGCGCTGGCCGACCTCAGCGATCTCAAGAAGGAGATCGGCGCCGACTGGAGCGACGCCTTCAACAAGGCCGCCCTGGTGGACGGCAAGCAGTACGCGCTGCCGTGGTTCGCCGGTAACCGCGTGGTGATGTACAACAAGAAGATCTGGGCCGCGGCCGGGCTCACCAAGCCGCCCACCACCCGCGCCGAACTCTTCCACGACTTCCAGACCATCAAGGACAAGACCGACGCCGAGCCGCTCTACCTGCCCGGCCAGAACTGGTACTTCCTCGACGGCCTCACCATCGGCACCGGTGCGCAGCTGGTGAAGCAGGAAGGCGGGAAATGGGTCTCCAATTTCGGTGACCCCAAGGTCGCCAAGGCCATGGACATCTACAAGCAGTACATGGCATTCAGCACCGCCCCCAAGAACAAGGACGAGGCCACCCCGCAGCAGGCCGAGATCTTCGCCAAGGGGAAGACCGGCGCCCTCATCGCCATGGGCTATGAGGCCGCCACCGCCGTCAAGGCCAATCCCGCCATCAAGGACGACATCGGCTTCTTCACCATTCCGGGGGAGACCGCCGACAAGCCCGAGGGCGTCTTCCTCGGCGGCTCCAACTTCGCGGTCGCCGGAATGGGCAAGAACCAGGAACTCGCCAAGGAATTCCTGAAGGTCGCCCTCTCCAAGGACAACGACGCCCAGATGGTCAAGGAAGCCGGCTGGACGCCCAAGTCCCCGGCCCTGGCCGGCGCCGCCAAGGAGAACCCGGCCGCCGCGGCCGCCGCCCCGGCCGCCGAGAAGTCCGGCGGCACCACCCCGCTGATCCCCCAGTGGGCCGCGGTGGAGAACGTGCCCAACCCGATCAAGAACTACATGACCGCGGTGCTCAACGGAAAGACCCCGGCCGACGCCGCCAAGGACATCGAGGCCGAGATCAACTCGCGGCTCGCCAAGCAGTAGCCGCCACCGTCCGCGTACGGGCCGGCCGCCCCCGGCCCGTACGCCTGGCGTAACCCCCGCCGCCGCGGGGGCCACCGGCGCAACCACGGGAACGAGGGGACCACACGCTCATGGCAGTGCAGCTCGACGAAGCGGCGGCGGACACCGGACCGGGCACCGGCCCGGACGGCGCCCCGGCCGCCCGGCGCGGCCCCGGCGGCCGGCGCGCCGCGCCCTACCTCCTGCTGCTCCCGGCCCTGCTCGCCACCGCCGTCTTCCTCGGCTGGCCCCTCGTCCGCAACCTGGTGCTCTCCTTCCAGAACCTCAACATGAAGGAGCTGATCCAGCACCTCACCGACTGGCGCGGGCCGGGCAACTACCAGGAGGTCCTGGGCAGCGAGCAGTTCTGGCGGGTCACCGGCCGCACCATCGTCTTCACCGCCGTCAACGTCGTGCTGATCATGCTGCTCGGCACCCTGCTCGGACTGCTGCTGGCCCGGCTCGGCAAGACCATGCGGCTGGTGCTGTCGGCGGCGCTCGTCCTGGCCTGGGCGATGCCCTCGATCGCCGCCACCACCGTCTTCCAGTGGCTCTTCGACTCCCGCTACGGCGTCGTCAACTGGGTCCTGGACCACCTCGGCGGGCACGGCATGGCCCGCTACGACTGGGTCGGCACCCAGCTGTCCACCTTCTTCGTCATCACCGTGCTGATCGTCTGGCAGTCGCTGCCCTTCGTGGCCCTCAACCTCTACGCGGCCACCACGACCATCCCCAAGGAGCTCTACGAGGCCGCCCGGATGGACGGCGCCGGCACCTGGAAGGTCTTCACCTCCGTCACCTTCCCCTTCCTGCGCCCGTTCTTCATGGCCACGACGTTCCTCGAAGTCATCTGGGTCTTCAAGGCGTTCCCGCAGATCTTCGCCATCAACCAGGGCGGTCCCGACCGGCTCACCGAGACCCTGCCGATCTACGCCTTCACCGAGGGCGTGGGCAACCTGCACTTCGGGATGGGCGCCGCGATCTCCGTCCTGACCATCGCCGTGCTGCTCGTCCTGACCGCCTACTACCTGCGCCTGACGCTCAAGCAAGAGGAGGACGCGCTGTGAAGCGCTCACTCGCCGGCCGGATCTGGCCCAACGCGACCGCCGCCGTCCTCGCGCTCGGCTTCGTCTTCCCCGTGTACTGGATGTTCGCCACGGCCTTCAAACCGACCCGGGACATCCTCAGCGAGAACCCGGTGTGGTTCCCGCTGCACGCCACCCTCGACCACTTCACCACCGCGGTGAACGCCCCCAACTTCTGGCGGCTGGCCGGGAACTCCGTACTGGTGACCGTGGCCGCCGTCGGGCTCTCGCTGGTCGTCGGGCTCTGCGGATCGTTCGCCATCGCCCGGATGCGCTTCAAGGGCCGCAAGGGGATCCTGCTGACCTTCATGGTCGCCCAGATGGCGCCCTGGGAGGTCATGGTGATCTCCATCTACCTGATCGTCCGCGACGCCGACCTGCTCAACAGCCTGCTGCCGCTCACCGTCTTCTACATGCTGATGGTCCTCCCTTTCACCCTCCTGACCCTGCGCGGCTACGTCGCCGCGGTCCCCAAGGAACTGGAGGAGTCCGCGATGGTGGACGGCTGCTCGCGCCGCCAGGCGTTCGTCCGGGTCGTCCTGCCGCTGCTGGCCCCCGGCCTGATGGCCACCTCCCTCTTCGGCTTCATCACCGCCTGGAACGAATTCCCACTCGTCCTGGTCCTCAACAAGGAGCCCGGCGCCGGCACCCTGCCGCTGTGGCTCTCGCAGTTCCAGACCCAGTTCGGCAACGACTGGGGCGCGACCATGGCCGCCGCCTCGCTGTTCGCCCTCCCGATCCTGATCCTCTTCCTGATCCTGCAACGCAAGGCGGTCGGCGGTCTCACCTCCGGCGCAGTGAAGGGATAGCCCATGGCCACCGTGATCAGCTCCGCCGACACCCTCACCCGGGACGCGCTCGCCGTCCTCCAGCCCGGCTTCCCCGGCACCACCGCACCGGACTGGCTGCTGCGGCGGCTGGACGAGGGCCTGGTCTCCGTCGCCCTCTTCGGCCGCAACGTCCGCAGCCCCGAACAACTCGCCGCCCTGTGCGGCCAGTTGCGCCGCGCCCGGGAGGACCTCCTGGTCGCCATCGACGAGGAGGGCGGCGACGTCACCCGCCTCGAAGTGCGCGGCGGCTCCTCCTTCCCCGGCAACCTCGCGCTCGGCGCCGTCGACGACACGGAGCTGACCCGGGACGTCGCCCGGGAACTCGGCCGCCGGCTGGCGGACTGCGGCATCACCTTCAACTGGGCCCCCTCCGCCGACGTCAACTCCGACCCCCGCAACCCCGTCATCGGCGTCCGCTCCTTCGGCGCCGACCCGCACCTCGTCGCCCGGCACACCGCCGCCTACATCGAGGGACTGCAATCCGCCGGCGTCGCCGCCTGTGCCAAGCACTTCCCCGGCCACGGCGACACCGCCGTCGACTCCCACCACGACCTCCCCCGCGTCACCGCCGACCTGGCGACCCTCCAGGACCGCGAACTGGTGCCGTTCCGCGCCGCGATCGCCGCCGGCACCCGGGCCGTGATGAGCGCCCACCTGCTGCTGCCGGCCGTCGACCCCGAACGCCCCGCCACCCTCAGCCCGGCCGCCCTGACCGGCCTGCTGCGCGCCCCCGAGGCCGAGGGCGGCCTCGGCTTCGACGGCCTGATCGTCACCGACGGCATCGAGATGCGGGCCATCTCCGCCACCTACGGCATCGAACGCGGCAGCGTCCTGGCGCTCGCCGCCGGCGCCGACGCCATCTGCGTGGGCGGCGGCCTGTCCGACGAGGACACCGTGCTGCGCCTGCGCGACGCACTGGTACGCGCCGTCCGGGACGGCGAACTCCCCGCGGAGCGGCTCGCCGACGCCGCCGCCCGCGTCCGCGCCCTGGCCCACTGGACCCGGGTCGCGGGGGCGGGGGAGGGGGCCGCGCCCGCCCCCGGCATCGGTCTGGCCGCCGCCCGCCGCGCCCTCCGCCTGACCGCCACCGCCCCCTACGCACCGCTCACCGAACCGGCCTACGTCGCCGCCTTCACCCCCCTCGCCAACATCGCCGTCGGGGACGAGACCCCCTGGGGCCTGGCCGCCGAACTCACCCGGCTGCTGCCCGGCACCGGCACCGCCACCTACACCGCCGACCAGGCCGCGGCCGGTACCTCCGCCCTCGTCGAGACCCTGCTCACCGCCGCCGGCGAACGCCCCGTCGTCGCCGTCGTCCGCGATCTGCACCGCCACCCCTGGATGGCCGACGCCCTGCACGCCCTCCTCGCCGCGCGCCCCGGCACCGCCGTGGTGGAGATGGGCGTCCCCCAGGCCCCGCCGCAGGGCGCACCGCACCTCGCCACCCACGGCGCCGCCCGGGTCTGCGCCCAGGCCGCCGCCGAAGCCCTCACCGGCCGGACGGCATGACCCCCGGGCGGGCCGACCACGCCCGCCCCACGAGCCCCTGCCCCACCCGCCACCGGTCCGCCCGCCGCCGCCCCACCGGCCCCCGGCCCCCGAGCCCCCGCACCACCCACCGTCGGCTCACCCGTCACCGGCCCGGCGCCCACCCGTCCACCCGGCACCGGCCCCCCACCACCGAGGGCCCGTACCCGCACCGGCCGGTCAGGGCCCGGTGCCGGTACGGGCCCTCGGGCCGCCGGCGCTGCGGGGTCAGAGCCCCTGCCACTCCGGCTTGGCGGCGTAGGTCGCGCGGAAGTACTCGGCCAGCTTCAGCTTGCCCGCCGCCGCCTCGTCCACCACGACCGTGGCATGCGGGTGCAGCTGGAGCGCGGAGGCCGGCACCAGTGCGGCCACCGGGCCCTCGACGGCCTGCGCCACCGCGTCCGCCTTGCCCTCGCCGGTGGCCAGCAGCACCAGGTGGCGGGCCTCCAGGATCGTGCCGATGCCCTGGGTGATGACGTGGTGCGGCACCTCGTCCAGGCTGTCGAAGAAGCGGGCGTTGTCCTCCCGGGTCTGCTGGGTGAGGGTCTTGATGCGGGTGCGCGAAGCCAGCGACGAACAGGGCTCGTTGAAGCCGATGTGGCCGTCGGTGCCGATGCCGAGCAGCTGGAGGTCCACCCCACCGGCCTCCCGCAGCGCCCGGTCGTACGCCTCGCACGCCGCCTGGACGTCCTCAGCCGTGCCGTCCGGTCCCATGAACGCGCTCTCGTCGAGCCCCAGCGGCTCCACCACCTCGCGCAGCACCACCGAGCGGTAGGACTCGGGGTGCCCGGCGGGCAGGCCCACATACTCGTCGAGCTGGCAGATCCGCGCCCGCGAGGCGTCCACCTCGCCGGCCCGGACCTTCGCCGCCAGCGCCTCGTAGACGGGCAGCGGGGTCGAGCCGGTGGCCACGCCGAGCAGCGCCTCGGGCTTGCGGCGCACCAGGGTGGCGAGGGCCTCGGCGATGAGCTCGCCGCCTGCCGCGGCATCCGGGACGATGACAACTTCCACGCTTGGCCTGCCGTTCTGGAGTGGTCTCATGTGGTATAGACCAATCTAGCAGAGCTGGGCCCGGCCGACCCCGTGGCGTCATTGAACAGAACGGCACATTTTCCCCACCGCTTCCCGGCGCCCCGGTGACCGCCGAACGGCCGTTGCGGGGCGGCGGCCACGGGGCAGGGGAGGGGCCGGCCGCGGCCCGCGCCGCCCGTCACAGCAGGGCGCCCCCCGTGGCGTCTATCCACTGGCCCGTCACCCACCGGCTGTCGTTCGAGGCGAGGAAGGCCACGATGTCGCCGATGTCCGTCGGATCCGCCACCCGCCCCAGCGGGGAGCGCGCACCGGTCGCGGCGCGCGCCGCGGCGTTGTCCGCACCGCGCAGCCAGGCGGCGTTCATATCGGTGTCGACCGCGCCGGGGGACACGGCGTTGACCGTGATGCCGCGCGGGCCGAGCTCCTGCGCCAGCCCGCGGGTCAGCACGTCCACCGCGCCCTTGGACATCGCGTAGGCGAGCAGCTCCGACTGGGGCGCCGTCTGGGTCAGCCCGGTGGAGACGTTGACGATCCGCCCGCCGTCCCGCAGCCGGGACAGCCCCTCCTGGATGACGAAGAACGGCGCGGTGCTGTTGACCGCGAAGAGGTGCTCGACGTCGGCGCGGGTCATCTCGGTGAACGGCCGCAGGGTGTTGTCCAGTGTCTTGTTGATCCCGGCGTTGTTCACCAGGATGTCCAGGCCGTCGGCGTGGGCGTCGAACGCCGACCACAGCGCTTCGGCGTCCCCCGGCGCCCCCAGCGTGGCGCGGAGCGTGAACGCCTCCCCGCCCGCCGCCTCGATCGCCGCGGCGGTCTCCTTCGCCGCGGTCTCGTCACCGGAGTAGTGCACGCCGACCCGTGCGCCGTCCCGCCCCAGCCGCTCCGAGATCGCCCGGCCGATCCCCCGGCCGCCGCCCGTCACCAGTGCCGTCCTGCCGCTGAGTGCCCCCATCGCGGGTCCCTCCCCTTCGTCTCGCGGGCGCCGCACGGCTCGTCCGTACGCACGCCGACCTCGGCGAACTTTCTGTATCGCTCGCTACACAAAAACCGTAGCACGCCTTTCTTATCGACCGCTATAGAATTCCCTCCATGGTGGCGAAGGAGAGCAAGCAGCGCGGCCGGCCCCGGTCCTTCGACCGCGACACGGCCCTGGAGAAGGCGATCCGCTCCTTCTGGGAGCACGGCTACGAGTCCACGTCCATCTCCGACCTCACTCGCGAGATGGGCATCAGCGCCCCCAGCCTCTACGCGGCCTTCGGCGACAAACGGGCTCTGTTCGAGGAGGCGGTCACGGTCTACGGCCGGCTCTACGGCGGCTTCATCACCCGTGCCCTGGCCGAGGAGCCCACCGGCCGCCGCGGCGTCGAGCGCGCCCTGCGCGAGGCCGCCGCCGAGTACACCGTCCCGGACCGCCCGCGCGGCTGCATGGTGATCAGCGCCGCCCTCAACACCGCACCGGCCTCCGCCGAAGTCGCCGCCTCCCTGCGGCAGAAGCGGCAGCAGAACGTCCGGGAGATCGAGCGCGCGGTCCGGGCCGACATCGCCGCCGGCGACCTTCCGCCCGGCACCGACGCCCGCGCCCTGGCCGAATACGTCAGCGCGATCCTCGCCGGGATGTCCCAGTCCGCCCGGGACGGCACCGACCGGCACACCCTGGAGGCGGTCGCCGACCTCGCCATGAACGCCTGGCCGCGCACCGAGCAGCCGGCCCCGGACACCCCCTAGCGCCCGGCCCGGGGCGGAGCCTGGCGCCCGGCCCCGAAAACACCCGCGGGCCGCGGCGCCGGGACAGGACCCTCAACCTGTCCGGCACCGCAGCCCGGAGCTGACATCGGCCGGCCCCGTACCGATGGGCGGGAGGTGCCCCCTGTGCGGTTGGGGGCACGGCCCCGTCCCGGGACCGGTCGATCGGAGGCCCGGGCGCAGTCAGGGCAGAGAGCGCCGTGGGCCTCGATCCGCCCTCCTGTGCGGGGAGAGCGGAAGTTCTGGCCGCCGGGGGCCTTCCGCCCCCGGGGTGTCGCACCGCACATTCTGGACTAGACCATTCTTTCCTGTCCATGGCCGTGCAGGCACAACACATACCGTACGCCGGTAGGCTCGCAGGTGTGCCCTCGATGAACGATCTCGTACGCCAGCACACCGCCCTGAGCGATTCCGACCTGGAGTGGCTGCACCTGCTGGTGTCGGAGTGGCAGCTGCTCTCCGACCTCTCCTTCGCCGACCTCGTCCTGTGGGTCCCCACCCTCGACGGCACCCGCTATGTGTCGGTTGCCCAGATGCGTCCCAATACCGGCCCGACGTCCTACCAGGACGACATGGTCGGCCACCTCGTCCCCCGGGGCCGCCGCCCCATGCTGGACTCCGCCCTGGACGAGGGCCGCATCGTGCGCGAGGGCGACCCGGAGTGGCGCGAGGAGGTGCCGGTGCGGGTCGAGTCCATCCCGGTCCGCCGCGAGGGCCGGGTGCTCGGCGTGATCGCCCGCAACACCAACCTGCTGACCGTCCGCACCCCCAGCCGGCTGGAGCTGACCTACCTCCAGAGCGCCTCCGACCTGGCCCAGATGATCGCTGCCGGAACGTTTCCGTTCCCCGGCCAGCAGGTCGACATGGACGCCTCACCGCGCGCCGGCGACGGCCTGATCCGGCTGGATGCCGACGGCGTCGTCCAGTACGCCAGCCCCAACGCGCTCTCCGCCTACCACCGTCTCGGCCTCGCCGCCGACCTGGTCGGCCACCACCTCGGCCGGGCCACCGCCGAACTCGCCCCGGCCCGCGGCCCGGTGGACGAGGCGCTGGTCAAACTGGCCAGCGGCTGGGCCCCCAGGGAATTCGAGGTGGAGGGCAACGACGGCGTGATCCAATTGCGGGCCATTCCGCTCAAGCCCAAAGGAACGCATATCGGTTCGCTGGTCCTGCTGCGCGACGTCACCGAACTGCGCCGCCGCGAACGCGAACTGATCACGAAAGACGCCACCATCCGGGAAATCCACCACCGGGTGAAGAACAATCTCCAGACCGTCGCCGCCCTGCTCCGCCTCCAGTCCCGCCGGATGGAATCCGCGCAGGGCCGCGAGGCGCTCAACGAGGCGGTCCGCCGCGTCGGTTCGATCGCCATCGTCCACGAGACGCTCTCCCAGACCCTCGACGAGCGGGTGGAGTTCGACGAGATCGCCGACCGGGTGCTCGCCATGGTCGCCGAGATCGCCCCGGGCAAGGTCGCCACCCGCCGCACCGGCCGCTTCGGCGTCCTGGACGCCGAGGTGGCGACCCCGCTGTCGATGGTCCTCACCGAGGTCCTCCAGAACGCCCTGGAGCACGCCTTCGACCAGGTGCAGCACGGCACCGTCGAGGTCGGCGCGGTCCGCGGCGGCAGCCGCACCGAACCCCGGCTGCTGGTCACCGTCCAGGACAACGGCCGCGGACTCCCCGAGGGCTTCGACCCGCACCGTGCCGGGAACCTCGGGCTCCAGATCGTACGGACCCTCGCGGAGGGGGAGTTGGGCGGCACGTTCGACATGGTCCGCCGGCCCGAGGGCGGCACCCGGGTGCTGCTCGATATCCCCGTCCGCGCCGAGAAGAAGCACTGACCGCCCGGTCGGCCGCCCCTCCCGGGGAGGCCGGTCTCGGACCAGGACAGCAACAAGCCCCGGACCGGTGTCGGTCCGGGGCTCAAAGCTATTGCGATGCGGTCACGACCGGGTCTCAGCTCCGGGCGGGCATCGAAGGTACTGCGCGCTGCGGCTCGGGGGCCACGGGGAGGCTGGCTCAGGCGCTGGCGTTGCGCGCCCGGTTGCGAGCTGCACGGCGCTTCATCGCGCGGCGCTCGTCCTCGCTCAGACCACCCCAGACGCCCGAGTCCTGGCCGGACTCGAGCGCCCACTGCAGGCACTGCTCCATGACGGGGCAGCGGCGGCAGACGGCCTTGGCTTCCTCGATCTGCAGCAGCGCGGGACCGGTGTTGCCGATGGGGAAGAAGAGCTCGGGGTCTTCTTCGCGGCAAACGGCGCGGTGACGCCAGTCCATGGCTGCTCCATCTCCTCGTGTGACGGGAACGTTGCTTGTGAATGTGAACGCTTTCACGAATCCCTCCACAAGGGAAGGGCCGAAAGCCAGTCAAGGACTGGTGCGGTCCTGTGGGATGAGGAGGAGGATTCGGGCTCTCAAGGGGGCCGGTAAAGCGGCCGTCCCGATCGCCATGAAGAGACTCGCAAACCTCGGCGGCGGATACAACCCCTTCCGGAAACTTTTTTTTGATTCCTTGGTGTCGCCTAGCTCACAGCCGTCATTCCAGGGGGTGGAAGCCAGCCTAAACGTTCGAGTGAAAGGACTTTAGGCCCTACTGCTCACACAATCACACGCAGTGCACGGCGTACGCCTGTGAACGTCACACTCGTCCGCAGTCCCAAGTGGTCACCGTCCATCTGAAACGGCAGCGGAACCTGTGAATGCAAGGTGAAGTCGGTGAGGTCATGCAGGGAGAGGACGTGCTTGCCCCGTGGGCCGCGCTCCGGTGTGGACGCCAGGAGCTGGGACGCGTACCGGGTCACCGCCGGCACCGAGAACTTGTCCAGCGCGAAGAGGTCCAGGGCCGTGTCGAAGGACGCGTCCGGCGACGGGTAGATCGGGCGGTTGCCCAGGTACGACCACGGCGCGGTGTTGCAGATTATCGACATCGCGAGGTTCTCGGTGGTCTGCGTGGTCCCCGGCTCCTCGCCCGGCCGTTCGAGCGTGATGGAGCCCCGGCGGCGGTTGGCCTCGCCCAGGAACTGCCGTACGACCTGTCGCACGTAGAGGGCGTGGGTGGAGCGCTTGCCGCGCTCGCGCTGCTGCTCGACCCGGCCGACCACGCCCGCGTCGAAGCCGAAACCCGCGCAGAAGGTGAACCAGCGGGGCGGCACCCCCTCGTCGGCGCTGCCCGGCGTGCCCGACGCCAGGCCCAGCCCGACCGTGCGCTCGCTGCGGTCGCGCAGCGCGTCCAGCAGGGCGCCGGTGGCCTCCACGACGTCGTTGGGCAGGCCCAGGGCGCGCGCGAAGACATTGGTGGAGCCCCCGGGGACCACCGCGAGCCGGGGGTGCGACTCCGGGTCGGGGCCGGTGGACAGCAGGCCGTTCACGACCTCGTTGACCGTGCCGTCGCCGCCGAGCGCCACCACCAGGTCGGTCTCCCCGCCCTCGGCGGCCTCCCGGGCCAGGTCGCGGGCGTGCCCGCGGTACCGCGTCTCGGCGACCTCCAGTTTGAGGTCGCTGGCCAGTGCATGGGCGAGTACCTCACGGGTACGGGCACTCGTGGTGGTGGCAGCGGGATTGACCACGAGAAGTGCGCGCATATGCAGCAGCGTACCTACCTGCCGGTACCGGCCTCGTCCCTGTCCACGGTGCGGGCGGCCCGGGACCGGCCGGGGCCCGGCGCTACCCTGCTGGGGTGACCAGTCAGCAGAAGCAGTCCCCGAAGCGAGCCGCCGGCGCCCCCGCGGTGGCCGAGCCGGCCGGCCCGCGCCCCGCCCGGCTGAGCGCCGCCGCGGCACTCACCGCCGTCGAGGGGCTGGCGCTGGCCGCCCTCGGCGCGTACATGCTGATCGACGGGCTGACCGGGTCGCCCGACAGCCCGCAGCAGGCGGAGATGGGCGGGGTGACGATCCTGGCGCTGGCGCTGCTGCCGCTGGTCGCCGCGCGGGGCCTGTGGCTGCGCCGCCGGTGGAGCCGGGGGCCCTCGCTGATCACCCAGATCGTGGCGCTGCCGGTCGCCTGGACGCTGGTGAAGGGCGGCGGGGCGCTGATCGCCGCCGGGGCCGCGCTGGCGGTGGCCGCGGTGGTCGTGCTCGTCCTGCTGGTCAACCCGACGGCCACCACGGCCCTCGGCATCGGGCCGCGCGAAGCACCGTAGGCCCGTACCGGCCACCGCGGGCCGGGGCCGCCGGGCGGGGTCCCCGGCACGGGCGTGGCAGCTCGACTGCCGAGCGGGGCCCGAGACGGGTCGTGGCAGCCCAGTCGGCGGGCGGGCCCCGGGGTGGGGGCCTGGGCCGGCCGGGTCGGGGGCCGGTGGGGCTTTTCGGGTGGGGGTTACTCCTCGACGAGGAGTTTGTCGCGGAGTTGGGCCAGGGTGCGGGCCAGGAGGCGCGAGACGTGCATCTGGGAGATGCCGACCTCCTGGGCGATCTGGGACTGGGTCATGTTGCCGAAGAACCGCAGCAGCAGGATCTTCTTCTCGCGCGGCGGCAGGTCCTCCAGCAGCGGCTTGAGGGACTCGCGGTACTCCACGCCCTCCAGCGCCTCGTCCTCCGCGCCGAGCGTGTCGGCGACCGCCGGGGACTCGTCGTCGGTGTCCGGGACGTCCAGGGAGAGGGTGCTGTAGGCGTTCGCGGACTCCAGGCCCTCCAGCACCTCCTCCTCCGAGATGCTCAGGTGCTCGGCCAGCTCGTGCACCGTGGGCGCCCGGCCGTGCCGCTGGGACAGCTCCGCGGTCGCGGTGGTCAGCGACAGCCGCAGCTCCTGGAGGCGGCGCGGGACGCGGACCGCCCAGCCCTTGTCGCGGAAGTGCCGCTTGATCTCGCCGACGACGGTGGGCGTGGCGTACGTGGAGAACTCCACGCCGCGCTCCGGGTCGAACCGGTCCACCGACTTGATCAGACCGATCGTGGCGACCTGGGTGAGGTCGTCGAGCGGCTCACCGCGGTTGCGGAACCGCCGGGCCAGGTGCTCGACCAGCGGCAGGTGCATCCGTACGAGGGTGTTGCGCAGCTCGGCGCGCTCCGGGGAGCCGTCCGGGAGCTTGCGCAGCTCGTAGAACATCGCGCGGGCGCCGCCGCGGTCCTGCGCCGCCGCCGGCTCCGGGGCCTGCCCGTCCCGGGGCCGGTCGCCGGAGGCCGGCGGACTCTGCCGGTCCGCGCGCTCGTCCTGCTGCTCGCTGTGGTCCATGTGGTCCGCCCGCTCCGCCTGCTCCGCGTCCAACCTGCCGCCGTGGTCGTCCGCGCCCACCGGGTGCGGCCGGACATGCTGCTCGGGGATGACCGCGCCCGCCGCCATCCTCGCGCCGCCTTCGAGATCTTTCACGGGGCCCCCTGTTCGGTCATGACGGTCCGGGACCGGCGCCGCGCTCCTTGTACAGACTGATGGTGACCGTGCGGTCCTCGGCGACGTCGGAATCGACCTTGCCGGCCAGTGCGGAGAGCACCGTCCAGGCGAAGGTGTCGCGCTCCGGGGCGCGGCCGTCGGTCGTCGGGGCCGACACCGTCACCAGCAGCGCGTCGTCGATGAGCTTGAAGACGCAGCTGAGCACGGAGCCGGGGACGGCCTGTTGCAGCAGGATCGCGCACGCCTCGTCGACCGCGATGCGCAGATCCTCGATCTCGTCGAGGGTGAAGTCCAAGCGGGCTGCGAGCCCGGCCGTGGCCGTTCGCAGCACGGACAGGTAGGCACCCGCAGCGGGCAGACGGACTTCCACGAAGTCCTGAGTCCCGGGCTCGCCTGCGATCTGGGACACCCTCACCTCCAAGGTGGCACAAGCTGGTAGAGCTGGAATGCGTTGAAGCTCTTGCGTTCGCGTACTTCGCGTACTTCGGGGTATCCGTGCCGGGCGGCTCTCCCGCCTGGTGCAAGGAGAACGATCCGGCGCGGGTCGTGGTTCGGCTGTGACGCTATCGCGATCGGCGGGCCGGTGTCGCCCGGAAGGAGCAGGGCAGCCGTCCGGACGGCGACGGCCGGCTCGCCGGCGGCGCGTCTGTTACAGAGTGTAAAACCTCGGGCACGGACGGTGGTAGGGGTCTGCGCCGTCAAATCGCGTTCGGTCACGCTCCGTTGGCGGGCGCGGTCTCCGCGAGCGTGTGCAGCGCCCCTCCAGTGAGCCGGAAGACGGTCCATTCGTCCATGGGGCGGGCGCCGATGGACCGGTAAAAACCGATGGACGGTTCGTTCCAGTCCAGGACCGACCACTCGAAACGCTGGTAGCCGCGCGCCACGCAGATCCGGGCCAGGGCCGCCATCAGCGCCTTGCCGTGGCCGCCGCCGCGCGCCTCGGGGCGTACGTAGAGGTCCTCCAGGTAGACACCGTGCGTGCCCGTCCAGGTGGAGAAGTTCCGGAACCACAGGGCGAAACCGACCGGTGTACCGGCGTCCTCGGCGATCAGCGCGAAGGCGGCCGGCTGGGGGCCGAACAGCGCCTCCTTCAGCTGCGGCTCGGTGGCCTGCGCGGCCTCGGCGGCCCGTTCGTAGGCGGCGAGTTCGCCGATCATGGCGAGGATGTCGGGGACGTCGTCGGGTGTCGCTTCGCGGATCATGCCGCACAGGCTAGACCGGCGCCCCGGCGGGGCCGACGGCGGTGCCCCGCCCGCCGCCGCGCGGGCTCAGACCAGCACCTCGTCCACGAAGCACCACCGCCACGAGGCGCCCGGCTCGAAGGACCGCATCACCGGGTGGCCGGTCTCGTGGAAGTGCCCGGTGGCGTGGCGGTACGGCGAGGAGTCGCAGCAGCCGACGTACCCGCACACCAGGCACAGCCGCAGCTGCACCGGGTGGCTGCCGGCGGCCAGGCACTCCCGGCAGGTCTCGCTCAGCGGCGCCGGTTCGGGGTCCGGCAGACCGGAGGCGTGCGCGCAGTCGGTCATGCCGGCACCCCGCTCCGCCCGGCCCCGCCCGCACCGGGCGCGCCCCGCCTTCGGATGATCCGTTCGCTGCGCTCGCTCATGATGGCCAGGTTAGATCGCCGGGACGGCCGGCGGGGGAGTTGTGTGGGGACGGTGCGGGCGTGAACGTGATGCCGTTGTTGCTGCTGGTGGCGGGCAGTGCGGGGGTGGCCGGGCTGGCGCGGCGGACGCCGGTGCCGGCGCCGCTGCTGCTGGTCGCCGCGGGGCTGGGCGCCTCCTACCTCCCGGGCGTCCCCGCCTACCCGCTCGATCCGCACATCGTGCTGCCGCTGGTGCTGCCCCCGCTGCTGCACACCGCCGCGCTGGACAGCTCCTACCTGGACCTGCGGGCCAACCTGCGGCCGGTGGCGCTGCTCTCGGTGGGCTACGTGCTGTTCGCGACGCTGGCCGTCGGGTACGCCGCCTACCTGGTGATCCCGGGGCTGCCGCTGGCCCCCGCACTGGTGCTGGGCGCCGTGGTCGCCCCGCCGGACGCCGTCGCGGCCACCGCCATCGCCCGCCGGCTGGGGCTGCCGCACCGGATCACCACGATCCTCCAGGGCGAATCGCTGGTGAACGACGCGACCGCGATCACCGCCTACAAGGTGGCGCTGGCCGCCGCGCTGGGGACGGCGGCCACCTGGGGCAGCGGCCTGTCGGAGTTCGCCCTGGCTTCCCTCGGGGGCATCGGGATCGGCGTCGTGCTGATGGTGCCGCTGCACTGGCTGCGGCGCCGGCTGCGCACCTCGCCCCTCCTGGAGAACACCCTCTCGCTGCTCATCCCGTTCACCGCCTACGCCGCCGCCGAGCAGGTCAAGGCGTCCGGGGTGCTGGCCGTCGTGGTGGTCGGCCTCTACCTCGGGCACCGCTCCTGGCAGGTGGACTTCGAGACCCGGCTCCAGGAGGAGGCGGTGTGGAAGATGGTCTCCTTCGTGCTGGAGTCCGCGGTGTTCGCGCTGATCGGGCTCCAGCTGCCGGTGGTGCTGCGCGGGCTGGGCGCGTTCAGCACCGCGCAGGCCCTGGCGTACGCGGCGGTGGTGTTCGCCGTGGTGGTGCTGGCGCGGTACCTGTGGGTCTTCCCCGCGACGTACCTGCCGCGGCTGCTCTCGGCCCGGATCCGCACCCGGGAGCCGGACACCACCTGGACCGCGCCGGTCATCGTCGGCTGGGCCGGGATGCGCGGGGTGGTCTCGCTGGCCATCGCCTTCTCCATCCCGGCGCAGCTGCCCGGCGGCGGGCCCTTCCCGGCCCGCAACCTCGTGCTCTTCCTGACCTTCACCACCGTCATCGGCACCCTCGTCGTCCAGGGGCTGACGCTGCCGCCGCTGATCCGGGCGCTGCGGCTGCCCGGCCGGGACGTCCAGGCCGAGACGCTCGCCGAGGCGCAGGCCCAGAACGAGGCGTCGCGGGCCGCCGAGGACCGGCTCGACGCCCTGCTCCAGGACGAGCGGAACGCCCTGCCGGGCCCCCTCGCCGACCGGCTGCGCACCGTTCTGGAGCGCCGCCGCAACGCGGTCTGGGAGCGGCTGGGCACGGTCAACGAGGTGACCGGGGAGACCGCCGACGACACCTACCGCCGGCTGGCCCGCGAGATGATCGAGGCCGAGCGGCGGGTCTTCGTCGCCCTGCGGGACGCCCGCCGGATCGACGACGAGATGATGCGGACCCTGCTGCGCCGGCTGGACCTGGAGGAGGCCGCGGCCTACCGGGAGGGCACGTCGTAGCGGCCCGCCGAACGGGCCCTCACGGGGTGCCGGTCACGACGGCGGCGACGGTGCTGCCCGGCGGGAAGGCGCCCCGCCCGGCCAGCGCCGTCAGCGCGAACAGCAGCTTGGCGACGTAGACCCGCTCCACGGGCAGGCCGTGCCGCTGCTCGAAGGCGTCGGCGAACGCGTCGAGTTCGGGCGTGCTGCGGGCGTAGCCGCCGCAGTCGAAGCCCTCGGCCAGCGACCAGTCGCCGCGCACGCCGCCGAAGGCCGCCTGCTGGAGCCCGGCGACCGTGTCATGGAGGAAGTGCGGGCTGCCGCCCTTGAGGACCGGGACGCCCAGGGCGCGCTGGCCGGGGCCGAGGCCCGCCGCCAGACCGGCCAGCGTGCCGCCGGTGCCGCAGGCCACCGCGACCGTGTCGGCCTGCCCGCGCAGCTCCCGGCCCAGCTCCGAACAGCCCTGGGCGGCGAGGGAGTTGCTGCCGCCCTCCGGTATGACCCGGAAGGCGCCGAAGCGCGCGCGGAGGGCGGCCAGCACCTCCGGCTCGGCCTTGCGGCGGTAGGTGGCGCGGTCGGTGAAGTGCAGGCGCATGCCGTCGGCGGCGCAGCGGGCCAGGGACCAGTTCAGCGGGGCGCCGGCCAGCTCGTCGCCGCGGACCACGCCGATGGTGGCGAAGCCCAGCAGCCGGCCCGCGGCGGCCGTGGCGCGCAGGTGGTTGGAGTACGCGCCGCCGAAGGTGAGCAGGGTGCGGTCGCCGGCCTCGGCCGCGGCCCGGAGGTTGGGGGCGAGCTTGCGCCACTTGTTGCCCGGCAGGTCCGGGTGGATGAGGTCGTCGCGCTTGAGGACGAGGCGGACGCCGCGGCGGGCGAACGGCGCGTCGTCGAGGGGCTGGAGGGGCGAGGGCAGGCGGGGGCGCAGGGGCCGTGGGCCGGGGCTGGTCACGAGGGGGAGGGGAGCGGGACGGGTGGGGACGGGGGTGCGGGGCGGGGCGTCAGCCGTGCAGGAAGCTGTCGCCGTGCGCGGCGATGTGCGCTTCCAGGGCGGTCAGCGCGCTCTGGGTGGCCTCGGGCGTGCCGCTGCCGCGGTGCTCGGCGTAGTAGGCGGCGCCGAGCTTGCGCAGGAGCTCGTTGCCGGCCCGCTGCTGCTGGAGCTCGTCGACCTTCTGCTTGCCCTGGGCCAGGCCCTGCTTGGCCTGCTCCTTGGCGCGGTCGAGAAACCCTGACATTGCTGCCTCCTGGGCTACGGGTCGGTGGACCCGGTCGGTGTCGGTGCCGGGGACGCGCTGCCGGGGGCGGCGGTCCGCGGTGTCGGTTCCGTACGTGTCGGTTCTGTGCTGTGCCGGTGCCGTGCTTGCCGGTTCCGTGCTGTCGTTCCGTGCTCTGCAAGGGATCAACGGCGGGGACGGCCACGGGGTTCCCGTGCCAGGCTGGGGGATGTGGGCGAGGAGCGCGACATGGGTGAGCCGGTTGGCGCACCGGGGGCGGACGGCGGCCGGGCGGCCGCCGGGGTCTACCAGGAGCGGGCGTCGCGGGTGCCGGGGGCCGTGCTGTGGACGACCACCACGGTGCCCGGGGCGGGACCGGTGCTGCCCGACGGCTGCACCGACCTGATCTGGGGCGGCGGGCGGCTGCTGGTGGCCGGACCGGACACCGGGCCGCAGCGGGCGGGCGCCGGGGCGCCGGCCGGGACCCGCTGGACGGGGCTGCGGTTCGCACCGGGCCAGGGCCCGGCGGTCTTCGGGGTGCCGGCCGGCGAACTGCGCGACCGCCGGGTACCGCTCGCGGACCTGTGGGGCGACCGGCGGGCCCGGGAACTGGCCGAGCGGGCGGCGGCCGGTGCGCCGGGCGCGGTGCTGGAGGCGGCCGCGCGGGACCGGCTGCGGGACGGCGGGGCGTGGACCGGCGGGCCGGGCGCGCTGCCCGGCCGCTCCGGCCGCACCGGGGCGATCGTGGCCGGGCTCCGGCGCGGCCTGCCGGTGGCCGAGGTGGCCCGGCTGGCCGGTATGGGCGAACGGCGGCTGCACCGGCACAGCCTGGCGGTGTTCGGGTACGGGCCGAAGACCCTGGCCCGGGTGCTGCGGCTGGTGCGGGCGCTCGAACTGGCCCGGGCCGGCGTCCCGTACGCCGAGGTCGCCGCCCGCGCCGGCTACGCGGACCAGGCCCATCTGGCGCGCGAGGTGAAGTCGCTCGCGGGGGCTCCGATGAGGGTACTGCTCGGCGCGGGATAGCGTGTGCGGCATGGACTACCAGGCCGTTCTCGAGGAGGTAGCGGCCTATGCGCGGCCGTTCGTGGGGCGCGGGCACGTCGCCGATTACATCCCGGCGCTGGAACGGGTCTCCCCGGACCGCTTCGGCATCGCCGTCGCGGACATCAACGGCGAGGTGCACGGGACCGGCGACTGGGAGGTTCCGTTCTCCGTCCAGTCGATCTCGAAGGCGTTCTCCCTGGCGCTGGTGATGGCCGGGTCCCACGGGGACGAGGACATCTGGCGGCGGGTGGGGCGGGAGCCCTCGGGGTCGCCGTTCAACTCCCTGGTGCAGCTGGAGTGGGAGAACGGCATTCCGCGGAATCCTTTCATCAACGCCGGCGCGCTGGTGGTCACCGACCGGCTGCTGACCATGACCGGTGACGCCAGCACCTCGATGCTGGAGTTCCTACAGGCCGAGAGCGGCAACCCGGACGTGGCGTTCGACCAGGCGGTGGCCGGCTCGGAGGCCGACCACGGGGACCGGAACGCGGCGCTGGCGCACTTCATGGCCTCGTTCGGCAACCTGGAGAACCCGGTCCCGACCGTCATCGAGCACTACTTCTGGCAGTGCTCCATCGAGATGTCCTGCCGGGACCTGGCGGTGGCCGGCGGCTTCCTGGCCCGGCACGGGCTGCGGGCCGACGGCAGCCGGCTGCTGGAGGCCCGCGCGGCCAAGCGGATCAACGCGGTGATGCTCACCTGCGGGACGTACGACGCGGCGGGCGAGTTCGCCTACCGGGTGGGGCTGCCGGCGAAGAGCGGGGTGGGCGGCGGCATCGTGGCCGTGGTACCGGGCCGGTGCACGCTGTGCGTGTGGAGCCCGGGGCTGGACGCGCGCGGGAACTCCGTGGCGGGCATGGCCGCGCTCGACCAGTTCACCACGCTCACCGGGTGGTCGGTCTTCTAGGCCGGACCCCGCCCCGCCCGCGCCGCCCGCCCCGCCGGTCACCCGGACGGGCGCCGGGCCGCCGGGCGCGGGCGGCGTTGTGGCGGCCGGGGCGCGGGCGCATGGTGGGCGGTAGGAGGTGCACCCGCCATGGAGCACGAGATGCGCGCTGAGTACGAGGAAGGCGTGCTGCCGCACGAGGACACGCCGGTCAAGAAGTGGCACATGACCCGGGTGGGAGCGACCACGGCGATGTGCGGACAGCCGCTCGCCCCGGCCGCCGCCACCCAAACGGCCGGTCAGTGGGGGACGGCCAAGGCGCAGCCGTTCTGCCGGACCTGCGGCGTGATGTATCTGGAGGAGCACCCGCAGGACACCGACTGACGGCCGCCGGCCTACGGGAGCGGGGCGAACAGGTCCACCCCCTGGCCGTCGGGATCCTGGACGACCGCGTAGCGCTGGCCCCAGTCGGCGTCCCAGGGGGCCTTGGCGCCCTTGTGCCCGGCGGCGGTCAGCGCCTCGTACAGGGCGTCGACCGCCGCCGGGTCCGGGCAGCGGAAGGCCAGCCCGGTGTGGCCGCCGGGGGCCGGCGGCGTCCAGCCGGGGTCCAGGGCGCGGGCGGTCTCGTGGGTGTCCCACATCAGGCGCAGGCCACCGGGCAGCGGGGCCTCGGCGTGGGGTGCGTTCTCCGCGCCGTCGGGCACGGTCAGGCCCAGCAGGCGGTAGAAGGCCAGGGACGCCGCGAGGTCGGCCGTGACCAGGCCGATCGCGTCCAGTCGGGGTACGGGGACAGTGCTCATGGCGGGGAGCGTAGGGGGTCCCCGGCGGGCCGGTCTTGAAGGAAACGGACACCGGCCGGCGCGCCCCCGGCGGACCCGCCGCCGCGCCCGCCGCCGCGCGGCCTCAGGGGCAGCGGACGACCTGGCCGGCGTAGGAGAGGTTGCCGCCGAAGGCGAAGAGCAGCACCGGCGCGCCGGCCGGGATCTCGCCGCGTTCGACGAGCTTGGCGAAGGCCAGCGGGACCGAGGCGGCGGAGGTGTTGCCGGAGTCGACGACATCGCGGGCGATCACCGCGTTGACCGCGCCGAGGCGCTCCGCGACCGGCTCGATGATCCGCAGGTTGGCCTGGTGCAGGACCACACCGGCCAGGTCCTCGGGGGCCAGGCCGGCCCGTTCGCAGACCTGGCGGGCGATCGCGGGCAGCTGGGTGGTGGCCCAGCGGTAGACGGTCTGGCCCTCCTGGGCGAAGCGGGCCGGTTCGCCCTCGATGCGGACCGCGTTGCCCATTTCCGGCACCGAGCCCCACAGGACCGGGCTGATCCCCGGCTCCGGCGAGGCGGCGACCACCGCGGCCGCGGCGCCGTCGCCGACCAGGACGCAGGTCGAGCGGTCCGACCAGTCCACCACGCCGGTGAACTTCTCCGCGCCGATCACCAGGGCGCGGGCCGCGGAACCGGCCCGGATGGCGTGGTCGGCGGTGGCCAGGGCGTGCGTGAAGCCCGCGCAGACCACGTTGAGGTCCATCGTGGCGGGGGAGGCCATGCCCAGCCGGGCGGCGACCCGGGCCGCGGTGTTCGGGCTGCGGTCGGTGGCGGTGCAGGTGGCGACCAGCACCAGGTCGATGTCGCCGGCGGCCAGCCCGGCCGCGGCCAGCGCCTTCTCCGCGGCGGCGGCCGCCATCGCGTCCACCGTCTCGTCCGGCGCGGCGACATGGCGGGTGCGGATGCCGACGCGGCTGCGGATCCAGGCGTCGTCGGTGTCGACGAGCCGGGCGAGGTCGTCGTTGGTGAGCACCCGGGAGGGTTGGTAATGGCCGAGGGCCAGGATGCGCGACCCGGTCATGAGGTCCCCTGCGGTACGTGGAGCGGGCGGTACCCGGACAGTGTCGCCGCTGCGCGGTCCCGTGCGGCTGCGCGATCCGCCAATGTTCGGGCGCCAGAACTGGAGGCTTCCCACGCGCCGCCCCGGTCGCGCGGTGTGCGGCCGGGGCGGGCGGGGCCTTCAGGACAGGGCCGTGAAGCGCCGCAGCCGCAGGCTGTTGCCGACGACGAAGAGTGAGGAGCAGGCCATCGCGGCGCCGGCGATCATCGGGTTGAGCAGGCCGGCCGCGGCCAGCGGCAGCGCGGCGACGTTGTAGCCGAACGCCCAGAAGAGGTTGGTCCGGATCGTGCCCAGGGTGGCGCGGGCGAGCCGGATGGCGTCCGCCGCGGCGCGCAGGTCGCCGCGCACCAGGGTGAGGTCGCCGGCCTCGATGGCGGCGTCGGTGCCGGTGCCCATGGCCAGTCCCAGGTCGGCCTGGGCCAGCGCGGCCGCGTCGTTGACGCCGTCGCCGACCATGGCGACCGAGCGGCCCTCGGCCTGGAGGCGGGCGATGACCGCCGCCTTCTCCTCGGGCAGGACCCCGGCGATCACCTCGTCGATCCCGGCCTCCGCGGCCACGGAGGCGGCGACCGCCTCGTGGTCGCCGGTCAGCAGCACCGGCCGCAGCCCCAGCGCGCGCAGCCGGCGGACCGCCTCGGCGCTGGTGGGCCGCACCGCGTCGGCGACCACCAGCACGGCGCGGGCCGCACCGTCCCAGCCGACCGCGACCGCGGTGTGCCCGGCCTTCTCGGCGGTCTCCTTGGCGGCGGCCAGGGCGGGCGGCAGCTGCTGACCCTGTCCGGTGAGCAGCCGCTCCCCGCCCACCAGGACGGCGTGCCCGTCCACGGTGCCGCGGACCCCGAGGCCGGGGACGGCCGCGAAGTCCTCCGGGACCGGCAGGGCACCGCCGGGCGCCTCCTCCTGGGCGGCGGTGGCGACGGCCCGGGCGATCGGGTGCTCGGCGGCGTGTTCCAGCGCGCCGGCCAGCCGCAGCGCCTGCGCCCGGCTCACTCCGTCGGCGGGGTGCACGGCGGTCAGGGTCATCACCCCGGTGGTGACCGTGCCGGTCTTGTCCAGGACGACGGTGTCGACGCGGCGGGTGGTCTCCAGCACCTCCGGCCCCTTGAGGAGGATGCCCAGCTGGGCGCCGCGGCCGGTGCCGACCATCAGCGCGGTCGGGGTGGCCAGTCCGAGCGCGCACGGGCAGGCGATGATCAGTACGGCGACCGCGGCGGTGAATGCGGCCACCGTGCCGCGGCCGGTGCCCAGCCAGAAGGCGAGGGTGGCCAGCGCGAGCACGAGGACGACCGGGACGAAGACCGCGGAGATCCGGTCGGCGAGCCGCTGGGCGGCGGCCTTGCCGTTCTGCGCGTCCTCGACCAGCCTGGCCATCCGGGCCAGCTGGGTGTCCGCGCCGACCCGGGTGGCCTCGACGACCAGGCGGCCGCCCGCGTTGACCGTGGCCCCGGTGACGGTGTCCCCGGGGGCGACCTCCACCGGCACCGACTCGCCGGTCAGCATCGAGGCGTCCACCGCGGAGGAGCCCTCCACCACCGTGCCGTCGGTGGCGATCTTCTCGCCGGGGCGGACCACGAAGCGGTCGCCGACCCGCAGCTCACCGGCCGGCACCCGCACCTCCCGCCCGGCGCGCAGCAGCGCCACGTCCCGGGCGCCCAGTTCGAGCAGGGCGCGCAGCGCCGCGCCGGCCTTCCGCTTGGCGCGCGCCTCGGCGTACCGGCCCGCCAGGACGAACGTGGTCACCCCGGCCGCGGCCTCCAGGTAGATGTTCCCGGCGCCGTCGGTGCGGGCCACGGTCAGCGTGAACGGGTGGGTCATCCCGGGCATCCCGGCCGTACCGAGGAAGAGCGCCCACAGCGACCAGCCGAAGGCGGCGAGGGTACCCATCGAGACCAGGGTGTCCATGGTGGCCGCGCCGTGCCGCAGGTTCGTCCAGGCGGCCCGGTGGAACGGCCATGCCCCGTACACCACCACCGGGGCGGCCAGGGTGAGCGAGAGCCACTGCCAGTGGGTGAACTGGAGCGGCGGGACCATCGCCATCGCGACCACCGGGACGGTGAGGACCAGGGACACCAGCAGCCGCTGCCGGAGCGCGGCGAGCGGGCCGGCGTCCCCCTCCGCGGCCGGGGGGCCGGCCTCCTGGGCGGGGGGCTCCGGGGCGGGCGGCGCCGGGACGGCGGCGGTGTAGCCGGTCCGCTCCACCGTGGCGATCAGGTCGGCGGTCGCCACGCCGCTGCCCTCCGCGAGCACCACCTGGGCCTTCTCGGTGGCGTAGTTGACGGTGGCGGTGACCCCGGGCATGCGGTTGAGCTTCTTCTCGACCCGGGCCGCGCACGAGGCGCAGGTCATCCCGCCGATCTCCAGCTCGACGACGGGCCCGTCGATCGCGGTGGTCATACGGCTGCTTCCTCTCCTTGCGGGGCCGTGGGGCACGGCCGGACGGCGTCCCGCCCACCGTGTGCCCGCCCCCGCGTGGACAGCCTACCCCCCTGGGGTATTCCCGTGGATCGGGCCCGCCGCGCTGCCGCCCTCCCCGGGCGTTTCGGCCCCCGCGGCCCCCTCGCCCGCCGCGGCCCGCAGCGCCCGGCCGCCCAGCTCCCGCAGGTACCCGGTCAGCTCCTGCGGGCTGTGCACGGTGAACTCCCGGCCCAGCAGTACCAGCCGCATCGCCAGCCACTCCAGCGAGTCGGGGGCGCTGTGCCACCGGCAGCGCTCGCCGTCCAGCGGCACCACCTCGCCCGCCGCCGGGCCGCCGAGCCGCGCGGCCACCTCCTCGGCCGGCCCGGACACCGTCACCACCGCCCGATAGGCGGCCGCCAGCCCGCGCATCCGCTCCCGGACGTACGCCCCGGCGTCCGCGGCCGGCAGCTCCCGGGGCGGGGTCCGCACCCCGGTGGCGAACGGTTCGCTCAGCCGGTCCACCCGGAAGATCCGCCAGTCCTCACGGTCGTTGTCGTACCCGACGAGGTACCAGCGGCGGCCGGCGGGGACCAGGCGGTGCGGTTCGACCACGCGGCGGCTCAGCTCGCCGGCGCCCGCGCGGTAGCGGAAGCGCACCCGCTCGTGGTTGGCGATCGCCGCGGCCAGCACCGTCAGGTGCTCCGGATCGACCGTCGGGCCGTCCCCGGCCGGCATCGGGACGGTGGCCGTGCCCAGGGTGGCCACCCGCCGCCGCAGCCGGACCGGCAGCACCTGCTCCAGTTTGGCCAGCGCCCGGACCGACGCCTCCTCGATGCCGGCGATGGTGTGCCCGGCGGTCGAGCGCAGCCCCACCGCGATGGCCACCGCCTCCTCGTCGTCCAGCAGCAGCGGCGGCAGCGCGGCGCCCGCGGCAAGCCGGTAGCCGCCGTCCGCGCCCATCGTGGCGTGCACCGGGTACCCCAGGTCGCGCAGCCGCTCGATGTCGCGGCGGATGGTGCGGGTGGTCACCCGCAGCCGGTCGGCCAGCTCCCGGCCCGGCCACTCGCGCGGCGTCTGGAGCAGCGACAGCAGGTTCAGCAGACGTGCCGATGTCTCACTCATGGCGTCGATGATGGCGGGGGAGCCGGGGATCCAGGACAGATGCTGTCCTACCAGGGCCGGTCCCGGCGCCGCGGGCCCGGCGCACGCCCCCCCCGGCGCGCGGGCACATGGCGGGCACGGCCCGCACCATGGCGCGGTGCGGAGTGCGCAAAATCGCGCCCCGGCCGTACCCGCCGCGCGCCGGTGCGAGCGATACTGGCCCGGTGTCGATGATCAGCAATCTCCGCAAAGCGGTCCGGCTGCCGCAGCCGCGCCAGGCCGGGGTGGACCTCAGCCACCCGGCCCGCTCGCCGCTCGGCACCGCCGTGGTGAACTGCGCGGTCTACGTGTCCGGGGTGCGCCAGGACGGCCACCGGCCGGCCGAGGAGGCCCTCCGGCAGGTCCGGGAGACCGGCGACGGCTTCGTCTGGATCGGCCTGCACGAGCCCTCCGAGGTCGAGTTCGCCGGCATCGTCGAGCTGTTCGGACTGCACCCGCTCGCCGTCGAGGATGCCGTCCACGCCCACCAGCGCCCCAAGCTGGAGCGCTACGACGACTCGCTGTTCACCGTCTTCAAGACCGTCCGCTACGTCGAGCACGACCAGCTCACCGACACCAGCGAGGTGGTCGACACCGGCGAGATCATGGTCTTCACCGGCGCCGACTTCGTGATCACGGTGCGGCACGGCGGCCACGGCTCGCTCGGCCCGCTGCGCGAGCAGCTGGAGCGCGACCCGGACCAGCTCGCGCTCGGTCCGTCCGCCGTGCTGCACGCCATCGCCGACCTCGTCGTGGACGACTACCTCGACGTCGCCGCCGCCGTCCAGGACGACATCGACGACGTCGAGAGCGAGGTCTTCTCGGTCCGCGGCAGCCGCGGCGCCGGCCGGATCTACCAGCTCAAGCGCGAACTCCTCGAACTGAAGCGGGCGGTGACCCCGCTGGACCGCCCGCTCCAGGAGCTGGCGACCCGCTCCCTGGCGTACATCGACCCCCGGATCAAGACCTACTTCCGGGACGTGGCGGACCACCTCGACCGGGTCCGGGAGCAGATCAACGGCTTCGACGAACTCCTGAACTCGATACTCCAGGCGCACCTCGCCCAGGTCGCCAACGCGCAGAACGAGGCGATGCGCCGGATGTCCGCCTGGGCCGCGATCCTCGCCGTGCCCACCATGGTCACCGGCGTCTACGGCATGAACTTCGAGTACATGCCGGAGAAGAGCTGGACCTTCGGCTACCCGCTGGTGATGGCCGTGATGGTGGTCGTCTGCTGGCTGATGTACCGCGGCTTCAAGCGGAACGGCTGGCTGTAGCGGCGCCGGGGGCGGCGCTCACCGGCCCGCGACGTGCCGGGGCCGGGCCGCCCCCCACCCCGCCGCCACCTGCGGCACCAGCAGCACCAGGAGCACCGCCAGCGGCACGCTCCAGGTGCCCGAGGCGTCGTGCACCGCGCCCAGCACCGCCGGTCCGGTCGCCGCCAGGATGTAGCCGAAGCACTGCGCCATGCTGGACAGCTGCGCGGTGTGCCGGGTGTCCGGGGCGCGCTCCACGATGAACAGCAGCGCCAGGCTGATCGCCGCGCCCTGGCCCAGGCCCAGCAGCGTCATCCACAGGTACGCGCCGGCCACCGGCGCCGTCCACATCCCGGCGAAGCCCGCCGCGCACAGCACCGCGCCCAGCGCGGCCAGCGTCCCGGCCCGCAGCCGGCGGCCGACCACCACCGGTGCCAGGAACGAGCCGGCGATGCCCAGCAGCGAGGAGTACGACAGCAGCCAGCCGGCGTCGCCCGCGCCCGTCCCGGCGTCCCGGAGCATCGTCGGCAGCCAGGCGGCGGCCGCGTAGTAGCTCAGCGACTGGAGGCCCATGTAGCCGGTGACCTGCCAGGCCAGCGGGGACCGCCACAGTCCGCGGACCGGGTGCGCGGCGTCCCGCGCGGCCCCCGCCGGCACCCGCGTACGGGCGCGCAGCTGCGGCAGCCAGACGACCAGCGCCAGCACCGCCAGCGCGCCCCAGCAGGCCAGCGTCGCCTGCCAGGAGAGCCCGGCGGCCTGCCGCACCGGGACGGTGATCCCGGCCGCCAGCGCCGCGCCGCCGAACAGCGACATCGAGTACAGCCCGGTCATCAGGCCCGCCCGCGCCGGGAAGTCCCGCTTGATCAGGCCGGGCAGCAGGACGTTGGCCACCGCGATGCCGGCGCCGATCACCACCGTCCCGGCGAACAGCGCCACCACCGAGTCCAGCAGCCGCAGCGCGGTGCCCGCGCAGATCAGCGCCATGGTGCCGAGCAGCGACCGCTCCATCCCGAACCGCCGGCCCAGCCGCGGCGCGACCGGCGCCAGCAGCCCGAAGCAGAGCAGCGGCAGCGCGGTCAGCAGGCTGGTGGCGGCCGCCGACATCCCGCTGTCGGCGCGGATGGTGCCGGCCAGCGGGGAGACCGCGACCAGGGCCGGCCGGAGGTTCAGCGCCAGCAGGATCACGCCGGCGCCCAGGAAGAGGGCGCGGCGGCCGGTGACGCCGGCGGGCGCGGGCGCCGCCGGGGTGCCGTCCACCGCGCCGCCGGCCGGCCGCGGCCCGGCCTGGGGTATGTCCGTTGCCGGTCCGTGGGTCATCGCGGGGACTCCTCCTGGGTGCTGTCGGGGGTGGGGGGCGGGGCGGGGGCGGGGGCGGCGGGCGGTTCGCGCAGCGCGGCGGCGGCCTCGGCGAGGTGCGCCAGGCAGGCGCGCTCGGCGGCGTCCGCGTCCCGCGCCTCGATGGCGTCGACGATCGCGGTGTGCGCGGCCACCTGGTGGCGGACCGCGTCCGGCAGCAGCGGGGCGCCGACCACGGCCTCCAGCGCCTCCCGCAGCGCATCGCTGACGTGCTCGTACAGCTCGGCGAGCAGGCTGTTGTGGGCGGCCGCGGCCACCGCCCGGTGGAACCGCACGTCCGCCTCGATGAACCGTGCCGCGTCGCCGGCCTCCCAGGCCCGCCCGCGCACCGCCAGCGCCTCCCGCAGCGCCGCCAGGTCCTCGTCCGTGCGGCGCTCGGCCGCGTACCGGGCGGCATCGCGCTCCAGGCAGGCGCGGACCTCGTACGTCTCCAGGTCGGCGGCCCGGCGCAGCCGGCGCTGGACCGCGGCGCCGAAGCCGCTGCTGGCCCGGACGTACGTCCCGTCGCCCTGGCGGGGCTCCAGCATCCCGGTGTGCACCAGCGCGCGGACCGCCTCCCGGACGGTGTTCCGGCCGACGTCGAGCTGGTCCACGAGCACCGGCTCGGCCGGGATCTTCTCGCCGACCGGCCACTCGCCGTCGGCGATCAGCCGCTCCATCTGCTCGATGACCAGCTCGACCAGGCTGGTGCGGGCGGTGCTGCGCAGCGGCATCGGCGCCGTCCTCTCGTCCGTCGTGCCCGGGGCCGCGCCCCGCCGGCGCCCGCCGTCCGGGCGCCGGATTCCACCGGTGATGGGAACATCCCATGTTTAGCGGTGTCAAACGGCCGGGTTTAGCCTGGGGGCGGCGAGTGCCGCGCCCTGTGCGGCCGGACCCGCCGACGGACCGGACGGACAGGAAGACCGCGGAGCATGGACGAGCGAGCCCGCCGGGCGCTGCCCTGGCGGGGCGAGTGGCCGGTGATCGGCGCGGTGGCCGCCGGCGGCGCCCTCGGTGCCACGGCCCGCTACGGCGCCGGCCTGCTCTGGTCCACCCCCGCCGGCACCTTCCCCTGGACCACCCTGCTGGTCAACGTGGCCGGCTGCGCCGCGATGGGCGTGCTGATGGTGCTGATCACCGAGGCGTGGACGGCCCACCGGCTGCTCCGCCCGTTCCTGGGCACCGGCATCCTCGGCGGCTTCACCACCTTCTCGACGTACGCCGTGGACATCGCGCGCCTGGTGGACGCCGACCGGCTGCCGCTCGCGGCGGCCTACCTCGCCGGCACCCTGCTCGCCGCGCTCGCGGCGGTGGCGCTGGCGGCGTCGGCCACCCGTGCGCTCCTCGGCCTGCGGCGGCGGACGGCATGACGGGCGGGGCGGCGCACGCGGTGCCCCCCGGGCGGCCGGGGCTGCGGATGACCGTGCTCGTCGGCGAGCAGGACGCCTGGCACCACCGGCCGCTCTACGCCGAGATCGTCCACCGGGCCCGCGCGGCCGGGCTCGCCGGCGCCAGCGCCTTCCGCGGCGTCGAGGGCTTCGGGGCGACGTCGGTGATCCACACCCAGCGGCTGCTGTCGCTCAGCGAGGAACTGCCGGTCGCGGTGGTCGTCGTGGACACCGAGGAGCGGGTGCGGGCCTTCCTCCCGCACCTGGCGGAACTGCTCGCCGGCGGGGGCCTGGTGACCCTCGATCCGTGCGAGGTGATCGCGTTCGGGGGCCGGGCGGACGGCACCGGCGGGGAGGGCACACACGCGTGAACTGGCTGCTGGTGGTGGCCGGTGCCGTGGTCGGGGCACCGCTGCGCTTCCTGACCGACCGCTTCGTGCAGGCCCGGCACGACTCCGTGCTGCCCTGGGGGACGTTCACCGTCAACGCCGCCGGCAGCCTGGTCCTCGGCCTGCTGACCGGCGCGGTCGCGGCCGGCGCCGCCGGCCCGCACCTCCAACTGCTGCTCGGCACCGGCCTGTGCGGGGCGCTGACGACCTATTCGACGTTCTCCTACGAGACGCTGCGGCTGGCCGCCGACCGCGCCCGCGGGTACGCCGCGCTCAATGTGGCGATGAGTCTGGTGGCCGGGCTGGCCGCCGCGTTCGCCGGGGTCGCCCTCGGCCACGCGCTGCTGTCCTGACCGCCCGGGGGCCCGGCCGCCGGCCGCCCTGGCACGCCGAAGCGGTGGGGCTCGGGGAGGAGCCCCACCGCGGGGGTGGACGCACGGGATCGCGGGGACTGGTGGGGGGTACGGGGCCGGCCGCCAGGTACCGGCTCCGTCAGCCCCGGCCCGTCCGTCGCCCGGCCGCCGTCAGCCCGGCCGGGGAGCGGCGGGCCAACCGCCGTCACGCCGCCCCGGAACGGCCCGCGAGGTCAGCCGCCGAAGCGGGCCCCGGCCAGGCCGTTCGCCCAGAGCTGGTCCACCTGGGCCCGCTCGTTGGCGTCGGGCTGGGTGTTCTGGCAGGACGGGCCGGGCCCGCCGCCGGACATCAGCTCACTGCACGGGCCCTCGTAGTGGTCCGGCAGGCCCAGCACGTGGCCGGTCTCGTGCGCGACGATGCGGGTGCGGTTGTACTGCTGGGCCTGGCTGTAGTCGATGAAGACGAAGCCCTTGCCGTGGCCGTCGGTGCTGGCGTACGAGCCGCGCGGGTCGTTGCCCTCGCGGTACTGGAAGTCGCCGCCGCTGCCGGCCTGGAGCTTGACGTTCTTGACCGCGCTGTTCCAGATGGACGCGCTCTGGGATATCTCGCCGGCGAAGGTGGGGGCCGCGCTGGCGTCGTAGGTGACGGTGACCGTCTTCAGTTCCGGGTGGGCCTTCAGCTTCGCCCGGGCGGAGGCCATCACGGCGTCGAAGAACGCCTTGGTGTCCGCCTTCTCGGCCGCCGAGCCGGTGTAGGCGGCGATCGAGGCGGGGGTGCTGCGGTGCGGGGCGGGGTGCGCGGAGGGGGTCGCGGACACCGGCGCCGCCGCGGCGAGCGCGGCGGCGAGACCAAGACCGAGCGCAGCCGACAGCGCCGTCCTGTGAGATCTCATGTGGGGGGCTCCTTCATTTCCGAGAGGCCGTACGGCCGCCGTGTGGGGCGGCGGCCGGGGCCCTGCGGATTTCTTGGTGCCGTTGAGTGTGGACGGAGTTCACCCGCCCGGCGGAGATGCCAGGTGGCGATAGCGCCGGGCAATACCCCCGGTGGCGGGCGGGCAACGTGCTGGTGAAAGGCGGGAGTTCGCAGGAGCCGGAAGAGGCTGGTGTGAGCCGCGCCCGCGCGTTTATGCTCCCGGCGTGGAGCTTGAGGTAAGGCATCTTCGCGCGTTGTGCGCCATCGCCGACACCGGCAGTGTGCGCAAGGCGGCCCGTCAGCTGGGGATGACGCAGCCCTCCCTGACGACCCAGCTCCACCGCATCGAGAAGGCCCTGGGCGGCCAGCTCTTCTTCCGCGAGCCGACCGGCAGCCGGCCCACCCCGCTGGGGCATTCGGTGCTCTGCCGCGCCCGCCCGATAGTGGCCGAGATGCGGGCACTTGTCGAGGACATCGCCTCGGTCTCGGTCCGCGAGGAGGGCACCCGGCTGCGCATCGGCAGCACCAACAGCCCCGCCGTCGCGGGGTGGTTGCGCCGGCTGCGCACCCGCCTGCCGGAGACCGACACCACGATACGGACCGATGTGTCCGCCAACGCCCTGCTGCACATGGTCGCCATGGGCCAGCTCGACGCGGCCTTCGTGCACGAGGTCGAGGGCGCCCCGCTGCGCATCCCGGACGGCCTGGTCTGCCACGAACTCCTCGCCCGCGAACCGCAGTTCCTCGCGCTGGCGGAGAGCCACCCGGCCGCCGCGCACCCCGTCGTCCGGGTCGCCGACCTGGCCGCCGACCAGTGGATGGTCGACCCGACGGTGGACGGCGAATGGGCCGGGCTGCGCCGCATCTGGGCGGCGGCCGGCATCAACCCCCGGGTCGTGCACGGCGATTACCTCACCGCCGTGGACCTCGTCATGGCCGGCGAGGTGGTCACCCCCTGCCAGCCCACCGCCCGCTCCCGCCCCGGGATGGCGATCCGCCCGCTGCACGGCGACCCGCTCGCGGTCCGGCTCTTCATGGCCTGCCGCGCGGACGGCCCGCCGGCCGCCTCCGCCGGGGACCTCTTCGCCGACCTCACCGCCGCCTACGCCGAGATCGCCTGGGCCAGCGAGGCGTACCACGACTGGCTGGTCCGCCACGGCGGCCTGCTGGCCACCGGCCGCCAGGGCGTCAGGGGCTTATAGCCCGGGACTATCACCGGGCCCGGCCTGCGCCGTCCGGGCGACCGCGCGCCCGGCCCCGGAACGGCCGCACCCGGTCCGCGGTTGCCGCCGGAGGGCGGCGGTCTGCGGACCGGGTGCGGACAGGTAGGCGGGACGACCCGGGAAAGTGCAGGTCAGACCGCCTGGGTAAGGCTCAAGCCTTCTTGGTCTCCCAGAAGATCTTGTCGATCTGGGCGATCAGGTCCAGCGCCTTCTGGCCGGTGGCCGGGTCGTTCGAGCCCTTGGCGGCGCTGAGCGCCTTGAGGGTGTCGTTGACCAGCTGGTGCAGCTCCGGGTACTTCTCGAAGTGCGGCGGCTTGAAGTAGTCGCTCCACAGCACCGAGACGTGGTGCTTGGCCAGCTCGGCCCGCTGCTCCTTGATCAGGACGGCGCGGGTGCGGAAGTCCGCGTCCTCGTTGGCCTGGTACTTCTCCTGGACGGCCTTGACCGACTCGGCCTCGATGCGGGCCTGGGCGGGGTCGTACACACCGCAGGGCAGGTCGCAGTGCGCGCTGACCTTGACCTTGGGGGCGAACAGGCGGGAAAGCATGTTCAGTCCTTCCTCGTGATCGTCTTCTCAGGTGCGAGATTACTCGGTACGGGAAGGCTTTTCTCGGGCGGCCCGGGGGTCTTAGGGCAAAAGTCCGGGGCCGGGGCGGGACTGATGGAGGATGGTCCGGTGGAGGTTCCACGGGGGCTGGACCGGGAGGTACGGATGCCGGAGCGGGTGCGCGAGCCGGAGCGGGAGAGCGGCGGCGGCGCGGGTGCCGGGCGGGCCGGGGCGCTGCGGGCGTTCGGGCTGGCGGAGGTCTACAACCCCTCGATGGTGCCCACGCTCCGGCCGGGCGACCAGCTGGTGGTCCAGTACGGGGCGGTGGTGCGGCCCGGCGACGTGGTCGTGCTGCGGCATCCGTTCCGGCAGGACCTGCTGATCGTCAAGCGCGCGGTGGAGCGGCGGGACGGCGGCTGGTGGGTGCGCGGGGACAACCCGTACGTGGAGAACGACAGCCGGGAGTTCGGGGCGGTCCCCGACGAGCTGGTGATCGCCCGGGCGTGGCTGCGGGTGCGGCCGCCGCGCGGCCTTCAGCGCTCGCCGCGGGCGGTGCTCTCCTGGGCGGCGACGGCGGTGCGGCCGCTCTCCCGGCGCTTGCGGGCGCGGTAGGCGGCGACATTGGCGCGGGTGGCGCAGCGGTCGGAGCAGTAGCGCCGGGACCGGTTGGTCGAGGTGTCCAGATAGGCGTTGCGGCAGGGCTTGGCCTCGCAGATGCCCAGGCGGTCCACGCCCAGCTCGGTGAGGTGGAAGGCCAGGCCCATGCAGGCGGTCGCGGTGAAGCCTGCGGTGGCGTTGGCGGCGTGGTCGGCGATGTGCATGTGCCACTTGGGGCGGTTGTCGTCGTCGCGGTACTCGTGGCCGGAGATCTGCGGGCTGACCGGGAACTCCATCATCAGCGCGTTCAGCAGGTCCACCGCGAGCACCTCGTCGCCGCGGTCGGCGGCCTCGAAGACCGCGCGCAGCCGGGAGCGGACGGTGCGCAGCCGGGTCACATCGCTCTCGGTGGCCCGTCGGGCCGCCTGCTGGGCCTCGCCGAACAGCTCGCGGACCGCTTCGACGGAGGTCAGGGTGTCGCCGCCGCGCTCGGGCTGCTCGGTGTTGACCAGCCGCACGGCGTAGTCCGAGTAATAGGCCAGTTCCACTTGTAGTCCTTACGGGCGGGGGGCTAGGGTACGGCTACCCATGCGTAATGGGTGTTGTCAGTACGAGGGTATTACGGGCCGGAGGGGTGGCGATGACCGAGACCGTTGTCGGCGGCGACTGGCAGGCGTGGCAGGAGAGCTGGGACCGCCAGCAGGAGTGGTACATGCCCGACCGCGAGGAGCGGTTCCGGGTGATGCTCGACATGGTCGAGGCGCTGGTGGGCCCCGAGCCCAGGGTGCTCGATCTGGCGTGCGGTACGGGCAGTATCTCCGACCGGCTGCTGAAGCGGTTCCCGCGCGCGGTAAGCGTCGGCGTGGACCTGGACCCGGCGCTGCTGGCGATCGCGGAGGGGTACTTCGCCGGGGAGCCGCGGATCCGGTTCGTCCGGGCCGACCTGAAGGACCCGCGGTGGCCGGAGCGGCTGCCGCACGCCTCGTTCGACGCGGTGCTGACCGCCACCGCCCTGCACTGGCTGCACGTCCCCGAGCTGCGGACGCTGTACGGGCAGCTGGCCGGGCTGGTCCGGGACGGCGGGGTGTTCCTCAACGCCGACCACATGCCCGATCCGGCCACCCCGCGGATCAACGCCGCCGAGCGGGAGTTCCGGCACGCGCGGATGGCGCGGGACAAGGAGGCCGGCGCGGTCGACTGGGCCGAGTGGTGGCGGCTGGCGGCCGCCGACCCGCGGCTGGCCGGACCGGTCGCCGAGCGCTTCGCCCTCTACGGCGAGCACGCGGACGGGGAGACGCCCGCCGTGCGGTGGCACGCGGAGGCGCTGCGCGCGGCCGGGTTCGGCGAGGTGCGCCCGGTGTGGGCCTCGCCGACGGACAGCCTCGTCCTGGCGCTGAAGTAGCGCGGGCGGCGCGGCGGACGGACCGCGCGGGTGCCGTC
>NZ_JALMUV010000012.1 GCF_023155275.1 Streptomyces rhizoryzae | reverse complement strand
CCGCGCAGCGGAAACGCAACGCGCCGCAGGCGCACACGAAAGAACCCCCACGGCGGGAAAGCCGACAACGTGGGATTAAAAAAGCCGAGAAACGGCGTAAATGCACAGACCGGCCAACGCCCCCACCACCGTGCCGTTGATGCGGATGAACTGGAGGTCGCGGCCGATGTGGGCCTCGATCTTGCGGGAGGTGTGGTCGGCGTCCCAGCCGGCGACGGTGTCGGTGATCAGGGCGGTGATCTCGCCGCGGTAGGTGGTGACGACGTAGCCGGCGGCGCCCTCCAGCCAGCCGTCGACCTTGCCGCGGAGGCGGCCGTCGGCGGCCAGCCGGCCGCCCAGGGAGAGGAGGGCGGCGCGGACCCGGCGGCGCAGCTCGCTGCGTTCGTCCTCGGCGGCGGCGACGATCATGCCGCGGACCGCGCTCCATGCGGAGGCGATCAGGTCCTGCACCTCGCCGCGGCCCAGCACCTCGGACTTGAGCCGTTCGACCTTCTCGCGGGTGGCGGGGTCGGTCCGCAGGTCGGCGGCGAAGTCGGTGAGGAAGCGGTCCACCGCGCCGCGCGCCGGGTGGCCGGGCATGTCCCGCATCTCGGTGACGAAGCGCAGCAGCTCCTTGTAGACCCGGTCGCCGACCTTGCGGTCGACGAAGCGGGGGGTCCAGCCGGGGGCGCCGCCGGAGACCGCGGCGACGACCGAGTCGCCGTGGTCGACGAGCCAGTCGTGGGCGCGGGCGCAGACCAGGTCGACGATGCGGGTGTGGCCGCCCTCGGAGACGATCCGCTCCAGCAGGGAGCCGAGGCCGGGGGCGATCTCGGCGGTGTCGGCGCGGCGGGTGATGGCCTCCCCGACGACCGCCTGGACGTCGTCGTCGCGCAGGACGGTCAGCGCGCCGCGCAGCGCGGTGGACAGCTCGGCGGTGACCCGGTCGGCGTTGCGCGGCTCGGCGAGCCAGCTGCCGAGGCGGGCGCCGACGCCGACCGCCCGCAGCCGGCGGCGGACCACGTCGCCGGAGAGGAAGTTCTCCCCGACGAAGTCGCCGAGGCTCCGGCCGAGCTGGTCCTTCTTGGTGGGGATGATCGCGGTGTGCGGGATGGGCAGGCCCAGGGGCCGTTTGAAGAGGGCGGTGACCGCGAACCAGTCGGCGAGCGCGCCGACCATGCCGGCCTCCGCGGCGGCGGCGACGTAACCGGTCCAGGCGCCCGCGCCGGCCGCGCCGGCCCAGGTGGCGAGGGTGTAGACGACGGCGACGGCCAGCAGCAGTGCGGTCGCCAGCGCCTTCATCCGGCGGACGCCCTTCCGTTTCTCTTCGTCGGCGGGGCTGTAGACGAAGCCGCCGGGGCCCGGCCCGCCGCCCGGCGCGGGGGCCGGGGCCGCGACCCGCGCCGGTGGTGCGCCGGCCGTCCCGCGCGTCCGCTTCGCTGTCGTGCGTGCCATCCGCTCCACCGCTCCCACCGTCTCCCCCGCCTTCCGTACGCCGTCCGGCCCCGTCGCCGGCGGTACGCCGTATGTGTCCCACAGTGCCCTACTCCCGGAACCCGCCACGAGTTCCCGGCGCGCGGCGGACCCCGGTGGCGGTCCAGGGCGCCAGGCGGCCTCCGGGGGGTCCGTGGGATCATGGAACACCGGCCGGGCGGCGACGTCGCCGCCGGTCAGGACCGGCCCGGGCGCCCGGGTCCGGCCACCCCTCTGCCCGCCCGGAGCGTGCAGCTCCGCCAGCCCCAGGAGACGCCTCCCGCATGACCAGACGTGTGGGTTACACCCTGCTCGCCGGCCTGGTGGCGGTGGTGGTGCTGATCTCGGCCGCGATATTCGTCGGCTTCGGCGGGGCCCGCGGCCCCCTGGGCGGCACCCTGCGCGGCCCGCAGGCACCGGCCGCCCCGGCGGTCTCCGGGCAGTGGGTCGGCACCTGGTCGGCGGCGGTGGCGTCGGCCGAGCCGGGCACCCAGGACGGCTACGGCGGCATGTCGATCCGCAACGTGGTGCACACCAGCGTCGGCGGCTCCCGCACCCGGATCCGGCTGTCCAACCTCTACGGCACCCGGCCGCTGTCGCTCAGCCATGTGTCGATGGCGCTGGCCGCGGGCAGCGGCAGCCCGATCGCCGCGGCCGGCACGATGCGCCGGCTGGCGTTCGGCGGCAGGCCGTCGGTGACGATCCCGGCGGGCGGGGAGATCACCAGCGACCCGGTGCGGCTGGCCGTGCCCGGCAACGCCGACCTGCTGGTCACGACGTACTCCCCGGCCCCCTCGGGCCCGGCCACCTACCACCCGTACGCCCGCCAGACGTCGTATCTGGCGCGCGGGGACCACGCCGAGGACGCGGCCGGCACCGCCTACACCGAGCAGAGCCCGTACTGGCGGTACCTCACCGGGGTGGACGTGTGGAGCACCAAGGCGCGCGGCGCGGTGGTGGCGATCGGCGACTCGATCACCGACGGCATCACCTCCACGCCGGGCGCCAACCACCGCTGGACGGACTTCCTCGCCGCCCGGCTGCGCGAGGAGCCGGGCGCCCCCCGCTACGGCGTCCTGAACGCGGGCATCAGCGGCAACCGCCTGCTGACCGATTCCGGCCCGCTCGCCCCCACCAACGGGCCGAGCCTGCTGTCCCGGCTGGACCGGGACGCGCTGTCCCGTACGGGGGTGAAGGCGGTGGTGGTGGAGATCGGGGTGAACGACCTGTTCAAGGCCCCGCGCCAGCTGGATCCGCAGAAGGTGGCGGCGGGCATGCGGGAGGTCGTGCGACGGGCGCACGCCCGGGGCCTGCGGGTCACCGGCAGCACCCTGACGCCGTTCGGCGGGCACCGCGGCTACTCCCGGCGGCTGAACGACGTCCGCGAACAGGTCAACCGGCTGATCCGCTCCGGGACCGTCTACGACGACGTCGTCGACTTCGACAGGGTCCTGCGCGATCCGGCGCACCCGCTGCGGCTGCGCCCGGCGTACGACTCCGGGGACCACCTGCACCCCAGTGACGCCGGCTACCGCGCGATGGCCGACGCGGTGGACGTCGGCCGGCTCCGGCAGGCGGTACCCGCGGCGCTGTGACCGGGGCGGGCGTCAGGGCAGTTCCCGGCGGGCCCGGCGCTCCTGCCGCAGCCGCCGCCGGTCCTCCTTGCGCTCGGCCTTCAGGCGGCGCCACTCCTCCTTGGGGAGTTTGCGCTCCACGCCGACGCCGCCCAGCAGGGCCAGCCCGGAGACGATGACGCGGGGTGCGCCGGGGTCGGCGGGCGAGCCGTCCTCCCGGCTGTCGAAGCTGCCCATGATGCCCAGGCCGCGGGTGACGACCTCGACGCCGGGCGGCACGATGACGTTGACGCCGCCGAGCACCGCCCAGACGCTGATCTCGATCTCCCGGCCGGCGAAGTCGGCCTCGCGCAGGTCCAGTTCGCCGCCGCCCAGGCAGCACACCGCGGTGAAGCGGCGGCCGATCGTCCACCGCCCCTTGCGTTCGAAGCCGCCGAGGACGGCGATGCCGGTCGTGTGGCCGTGGGCGTCCTCGCGGATCCGCCCGGCCCACCCGGTGACCGCGCCGCCGGGTGCGGGTGCCGGTTCCTTGCGGAGCGAGAGCGGGGCGGGGGCGCCGGCCGGGGCGGCGGCCGGCAGGTCGGCGGTGAGCGGCTCCAGTTCGCCGTACGTGCGGGCCCGGTAGGCGGTGTCGAGCCGCTCGCCGAACTCCGCCATGTCCAGGCGCCCTTCGGCGAGCGCGTCGCGCAGGATGTCGGCGACCCGCTCGCGGTCGGCGTCGGAGGCCCGCAGCTGCGGCAGCCGTTCGTCAGTCATACCGACAGACTAGGGACTGGCGGGGGCTTCGTCGCCCGGCTGCGGGCGGGCGGCGCCGCCGCGCGCGTACAGATCGGCGACCAGCGCCTCGATGTCCGGCTCGCGGACCGACAGGTCCACCAGGGGGTAGCGGGCGGCGATCGCGGCCACCAGGGGCGCGGCGCTGTGCCCGGCCGGGAACGCCAGCCACTGCCGGGGCCCTTCGACCCGTACGGTGCGGGCCCCGGGGACGCCGTCGATCGGCGGGAGCTGCCGGGCCAGGTCCACCACCAGGGTCCGTTCGCCGTCCGCGGCGGCGCGCAGCCCGGCCAGGTCCCCGTCGAAGACCAGCCGGCCGTGGTCGATGACCATCACCCGGCGGCACAGCTGCTCGATGTCGGTGAGGTCGTGGGTGGTGAGCACCACGGTGGTGCCGCGCTCGGTGTTGAGTTCGCGGAGGAAGGTGCGGACGGTGGCCTTGCTGACGACGTCCAGGCCGATGGTGGGCTCGTCGAGGTAGAGCACCTCGGGGTCGTGCAGCAGCGCCGCGGTGAGGTCGCCGCGCATCCGCTGGCCGAGGGAGAGCTGCCGGACCGGGACGTCCAGCAGCGGTCCCAGGCCCAGGAGTTCGGTGCAGCGCGCCAGGTTGGCGCGGAAGACCGCGGGCGGGATGCGGTACATCCGGCGCACCAGGTCGTAGGAGTCGGCGAGCGGCAGGTCCCACCACAGGGTGGTGCGCTGGCCGAGGACCACGCCGATCCGGCGGGCGAGCCGGAGGCGGTCGCGGGCCGGGTCGAGGCCGGCGACCCGCAGCCGGCCGCCGCTGGGCACCAGGATGCCGGTGAGCATCTTGAGGGTGGTGGACTTGCCGGCGCCGTTGGGCCCGAGGTAGCCGACCATCTCGCCGCGCGGCACCTGGAAGGTGAGGCCGTCCACGGCCCGCACCTCGTGCCGGGTGCGGCGCAGCCGGCCGGCCCGGCGGCGGACGGTGAAGACCTTCTCGACGCCGTCCAGCTCGATCAGCGGCCCGGCGGACCCGGCACTCATACCGGCAACTCCTCGTGTCTGTACGGTGGATGAAGGTGGGTCAGCTACCGGTGCTGCGGTAGGCGCGGAGGCCGTGGCGCCAGGCCAGGGCGGCGCCCGCGCCCATCAGGGCGGCCACCGCGGGGCTCAGGAACGCCGTCCAGCCGGGCAGCCCGAGCGGGTAGGGGCGGCCCAGCAGCCACAGCGCGGGCAGCCAGTTGACGAAGGCCAGCGGGACGATGAAGGTGACCGAGCGGACCAGGTCGCGGGCGAACACCGTCGGCGGGTAGCGGAGCAGGGCGTTGCCGCCGTAGGTCAGGGCGTTCTGGAGCTCGGCGGCGTCCTGCGCCCAGAACTGGAACGCCGCCCCGGCGGTGAACACCGCCCCGAAGATCACCGCCCCGCACACCGTCATCAGCGGCACCATCAGGACCCGGCCCGGCGTCCAGTCCACGTCGAGGTGGCCGGTGGACCACACCAGCACCAGCAGCCCCTGGACGACGCGGCCCAGGCGGCGCAGCGCGAACCGGTCGGCGGCGAGCTGCGCCCACACCGGCGCCGGGCGCAGCAGCAGGGTGTCCAGCGTGCCGTCGCGGATCCGGGCGCCCAGCCGCTCCAGGCTGCCGACCAGCAGGTCCGCCAGGCCCAGGGCGAGCGAGCCGGTGCCGTAGAGGAAGGCGACCTCGGGGAGGGCGTAGCCGCCGAGCGCGCGCACGTGCGCGAACATCAGGGCGATCGCGGCGAAGTCCAGCCCGCTGGCGGCGAAGTTGCCGAGCGCCATCAGCACGAACGACGTCCGGTAGGCCAGCGCGGAGCGCACCTGCATCCACGCGAGCAGCGCGTAGCCGGTCAGGGCGTCCCGGAGGACGGGCAGCCGGCCGCCGGGCCGGTCAGCCACCGTGGACCACCACCTTGCGGGTGGCGGCGGCCTGCACCAGCCGCCCCAGGGCCAGCAGGGCCGCCGCCCAGGCCGCCTGGAAGAGCAGGCCGCGCAGCAGGCCGGTGCCGGTCCGGGCGCCGGTCAGCACGTCGGCGGGGACCTGGAGCAGCGCCGCCCACGGCAGCAGCTGGGCGAGGTCGGCGAGCCCGCCGGGGAAGACCCGCAGCGGCAGCACCATCCCGGAGAAGAACATGCCCGCCAGGGCGCTGATCAGGGCCAGTCCGGAGCTGTCCAGCAGCCAGAAGCCGGACAGCGCGACGAGGTAGCGCAGCGCGAAGCTCACCACCACGCCCAGCAGGGCGGACAGCAGGAACCAGCCCCAGGTGGCCGGGTCGGCGGGCAGGGCCAGCGGGAAGGCCAGCGCGCCCACCGCCAGCGGGACGATCCCGCGGCCGATCAGCTGGAGCGCGGCCCGGCCCAGGTCGGCGGCGAGCCACCACAGCTGGAGGTCGGCGGGCCGGTGGAGGTCCACCGCGATGTCGCCGCTGCGGATCCGCTCCTGGAGCTCGTCCACGCCGCCCACCGCGATCAGCGCGACGGCCAGCAGCGCCTGGCCGGTCCAGACGAAGGTCAGCGCCTGCGCCGGGCCGTAGCCGCCGAGGTGCGGGCGCTGCTGCCAGAGGGCGAGGTAGGCGTAGGCGAGGAGGAACCCGAAGACGGTGTTGGTGGCGAGGCCGGCGGCGGTGGCGGCGCGGTAGGTGGCGTACCGCCGGAAGGCGCCGGCCGCCACGGCCACGTACAGCACGCTGTCCTCCCCCGCTCGTGTCCGGTCCGTCCGGGCTGGCTGCGGACGGCGAGTTCCGGAGCCTAAGGGCCGCCGCGGAGGGGCACCATCGATTTATCACTCGTCCGGGTGAGGCGGGGGCGCCATTCAGCCGGTCACCGCGCGGACGCCGGTGTGCGGCACCCGGTGGCCGGGCGCATCGGTGCGAAAGTTGCCTCCCGGGTGTCCGCCGCCTGCCCGGCGCAGCACGGGAACCACCGCACACCCGCACCGCACACCGCACCGCAGGGGCCGCGCCCCGGTGCGGCGCCGGTCCGGGCCCGACCCGACACGACACCGCTCCGCCGCGGTCTGGCCGGCGGCGGCCGAGGAGTCCACAGACATGAGCGACGACGCGCACGACGACGGCGCCGGCGGCGGGGGCACCGACTCCCGCCCCCGGCGCACCGGTTGGCGCCGGCTGCTGCCGACCTGGCGGATGCTGGCGGGGACCGTCCTGCTCTTCCTGCTGCTGGTGGTGGGCGGCCTGATCGCCGGCTACCTCCTCGTGGGCATCCCGCCCGCCAACAGCGCCGCCAAGGCGCAGAGCAACGTCTACCTCTACTCCGACGGCACCGAACTGGCCCGCGACGGCGACGTCAACCGCGAGAACGTCGCCCTGGGGCAGGTGCCGCGGACCGTGCAGCACGCCGTACTGGCCGCCGAGGACCGGGACTTCTACACGGAGTCGGCGGTCGACCCGGCCGCGATGGTGCGGGCCGCCTGGAACACCGTCACCGGCAAGGGCCGGCAGTCCGGTTCCACCATCACCCAGCAGTACGTCAAGAACTACTACCTCGGCCAGGAGCAGACCCTCACCCGCAAGGCCAAGGAGTTCTTCATCGCCATCAAGCTGGACCGGGAGGCGAGCAAGGACCAGATCCTGGAGGGCTACCTCAACACCAGCTACTACGGCCGCAACGCGTACGGCATCCAGGCCGCCGCCCAGGCGTACTACGGCAAGAACGCCGGCCGGCTCACCACCGCCGAGGGCGCCTACCTCGCGGCGCTGCTCAACGCGCCCAGCGCCTACGACATCGGCGCCCACCCCGAGAACCGGCCGCGGGCGGTGGCCCGCTGGAACTACGTGCTGGACGGCATGGTCAAGCAGAAGTGGCTCGGCCGCGCCGAGCGGGCCGCGATGACGTTCCCCGCGCTGGCCCGGGCCCGCACCTCGGCCGGCCTGTCCGGCCAGCGCGGCTACCTCGTCGAGGCGGTCAAGGACTACCTGACCGGGCACGACGTCGTCGACGAGGACACCCTGCGGGCCGGCGGCTACCGCATCACCACCACCATCGACCGCCGCCGGGAGAACGCGCTGGTGGCGGCCGTGCGGAACCGGCTGATGGACCGGCTCGACGGCAGCCGCCCGGTCGACGGCTACGTCCGGGCCGGCGGCGCCTCCATCGACCCCGCCACCGGCCGGGTGGTCGCGCTCTACGGCGGGGTCGACTACGCCCGGCAGTTCGTCAACAGCGCCACCCGCCGCGACTACCAGGCCGGCTCCACCTTCAAGCCGATCGTCCTCGCCGCGGCGGTGGAGCGCGGCGCGGTCACCCAGGACGGCTCGCCGATCACCCCGAACACCGTCTACGACGGCACCAGCAAGCGGATGACGGTCAGCCACGGCCGGCCCACCGGCTTCGCCCCCGGCAACGAGGACGACCGGTCCTACGGCCCGATCACCGTCGCCGAGGCCACCGACAAATCCGTCAACGCGGTGTACGCCCAGATGGGTATCGACGTCGGGCCGCGGGCCGTCAAGGACACCGCGGTCGCCCTCGGCATCCCGGCCCGGACGCCGGGCCTGGCCGCGGCCCAGGGCGCCATCTCGCTGGGCACCGCCACCCCCAGCGTGCTGGACCTGGCGCAGGTCTACGCGACGCTGGCGCACCACGGCCGGCAGCTGCCGTACACCCTGGTCGAGAAGGTCAGCCGGGCCGGTGAGGAGAGCGAGCTGCCGGAGCGCGAGGAGAGCACCGCCATCGGGCGGGCCGCCGCCGACACCACCACCCAGGTCCTGCGCGGGGTGGTCGACGGCGGCACCGGCACCGCGGCCCAGGGCGCCGGGCGGCCGGCGGCCGGGAAGACCGGTACCGCGGAGGACGACAAGGCCGCCTGGTTCGCGGGCTACACGCCCGAGCTGGCGACCGTCGTCGCGGTCCTGGGCCAGCACCCGGACACCGCCCACCAGGAGCCGCTCTACGGCGCGGCGGGCCACGCCCGGCTCAACGGCGGTGACATCCCCGCCCAGATCTGGGCCGACTACACCGCCGCGGCGCTGGCCGGCCGCCCGGTCCGCGACTTCGACCTCCAGGTCCAGGAGGGCGCCGAGCCGAGCGTGTCCGCCGACCCGTCCGCGAGCGACTCGGAGTCGCCGAGCGAGGCGCCGTCCTCCCCCGGCGGCCCGTCCGGCAGCACCGGCCCCAGCTCCAGCGGGGAGCCGACCGCGACCGGTGCCCCGACCGGGCCGACCGGGGGGCCGTCGCTGCCGCCGGTCCCCACCGGGACACCGACGCCCACCGAGCCGAGCGAGCCGTTCCCGGCCGTGGGACCGTACGGCGACGAGCTGGCCCGGCACTGGGGCGTCGGCTGACGGCCCCCCGGCTCAGTGCCCCGACGTGGCCTTCAGCCCCACCATCGCCACCAGCAACAGGCAGATGCTGCATCCCCCGGGGGCAACCCCCGGACCCCCGGCCGCGCTCAGTGCCCCGACGTGGCCTTCAGCCCCACCACCGCCACCAGCAACAGGCAGATGAAGAAGATCCGGGCGGCGGTCGCCGGTTCGCCGAGGACCAGCATGCCGACCACCGCCGCACCGGCCGCGCCGATGCCGACCCAGACGCCGTAGGCGGTACCGATGGGGAGGGTCCGCGCCGCGTAGGAGAGCAGGACCATGCTGGCGACGATGCCCGCGCCGGTGGCCACGCTGGGCCACAGCCGGGTGAACCCGTCGGTGAACTTCATCCCGATCGACCAGCCGACCTCCAGCAGACCGGCGACGACGAGCAGGATCCATGCCATGACGGCACCTCCGTGAATGCGCTTCAACAGGGGTGCGTCGTCTTGTCGTGACCCGGTACGGCGCGTCTCGTCGGGATGCCTTCGAGGCTAGCAAAAAGGCTCCCCCGCGGGCGGTGACGCCGGTCACCACCCGTGAGGGAGCCAGCTCCTCCGGGGTCCTACAGGTACAGGCCGGTCGCGTCCTCCGCGCCCTCCAGGCGCTCGGCGGCCACCGCGTGCAGATCGCGCTCGCGCATCAGCACGTACGCCACCCCGCGCACCTCGACCTCGGCCCGGTCCTCGGGGTCGTACAGCACCCGGTCGCCCACCTCGACGGTCCGTACGTTCTGCCCCACCGCGACGACCTCGGCCCAGGCCAGGCGGCGGCCGACCGCCGCGGTCGCGGGAATGACGATGCCGCCGGACGAGCGGCGCTCGCCCTCGGGGATGTCCGTCCGGACCAGCACGCGGTCGTGCAGCATCCGGATCGGCAGCTTGTCGTGGGTGTCCTTGGTGTTATTCGGGCTCACGGCACGACCGTACCTGCCCGGCGGGGGCGCGCACGCACCGCGGGCCGGATCCGGCGGACCGGACGGCCCGGCGGCGGGCTACTTCTCCCGCTTCCGCGACCCCAGCACCAGCAGGCCCACCACCGCCACGCCGACCATGGCCACCGGGATGATCCGCTCCAGCCGCGGTGCGCCGTCCGCGGCGACCAGCTGGCCGCGCACGTCGGAGACCAGGCGGTTGACGGTCACGTACGCCCGCCCCGCCGTGCGGTCCACCGCCGCCGACGCCTTCGCCTTCGCGTCGTCCATGATCGTCTTCGGGTGCAGCCGGACGCCGATCTCGTCGAGCGTCGCGGCGAGATCCTGCCGCCTGCGGACGATGTCCGCCTCGATCTGGGCAGGGGTCCTGGCTTCCGACACCGCGCCGCCTCCGTCATCTCGTGCCGATGCGTCCGGGCCCGGACCCGTTTCCGGACCCGCCCCGTACGGAACCGGCCACCCGATCATGTGCCGATTCGTGAAGGACAGTCTGTCAGCTCGCACCCGCGGGCGCCCCACAGCACCCCCGTTTCGCGCCGCCGCGGCGCCCCCCTGGGGCGGGCGGCTCCTGCCGGGGCGTCCCGCTGGCCTAATGTCGGGGACGTACCGACCCACCGCCCGACCCCCGCAAGGAGACGGACCCGCCATGAGTGAGCGACTCCAGCCCGGCGACACCGCACCCGCCTTCACGCTCCCCGACGCCGACGGCCAGCAGGTCTCGCTCGCCGACCGCAAGGGACGCAAGGTCATCGTCTACTTCTACCCGGCGGCGCTGACCCCCGGCTGCACCAAGCAGGCGTGCGACTTCACCGACAACCTCGACTTCCTGGCCGGCCACGGCTACGACGTCATCGGCATCTCCCCCGACAAGCCCGAGAAGCTCGCGACGTTCCGCGAGAAGGAGGACCTCAAGGTCACCCTGCTCGGCGACCCGGACAAGGAGGTGCTGACCGCCTACGGCGCCTTCGGCGAGAAGAAGCTCTACGGCAAGACGGTCACCGGCGTGATCCGCTCCACCGTCATCGTCGACGAGGACGGCAAGGTCGAGCGCGCGCTCTACAACGTCAAGGCCACCGGCCACGTCGCCAAGATCATCAAGGATCTGGGGCTGTAACGCCGCCGGCGGGGCACCGCGCCGGCGCCGCTACGTCGCCGGCGCCACCTCCAGGGCGGTCACCGCGGCCCGGTCCGGCAGCTCCAGCACGGCCTCGGCGCCGCCGCCCGCGGCGGCGCCGAACTCCAGCCGGGCACCGAGCACCTGCGCCTGCCCGGCGGCGATCGTCAGCCCCAGCCCGTGCCCGGTCCCGCGCTCCGGCGCCGCCGTGCGGAACCGCCGCGGCCCCTCCGCGCACAGCTCCGCCGGGTACCCCGGCCCGTGGTCGCGCACCACGATCCGCGAGCCGGCCACCACCACCTCGATCGGCGGCTCGCCGTGCTTGGCCGCATTGGCCAGGAGGTTGACCAGCACCCGCTCCACCCGGCGCCGGTCGGTCTCCACGATCCGCGGCTCGCCCTCGACCGTCACCGACACCGCCAGGTCGTCCACCCCGCGCTGCCGCGCCGCCCGGGTGACGATCCCGCGCACCAGCGACGGCAGCTCGCAGGCGTCCAGGTCGGCCCGCTCCACCCCGGCGTCCAGCCGGGAGACCTCCAGCAGGTCCTCCACCAGCCGCCGCATCGCCTGCGCCCGGTCCCGCACCAGCTCCACCGCCCGCGGCTCCGGCAGCAGCTCCGCCGCCGCCACCAGCCCCGCCACCGGCGTCCGCAGCTCGTGCGCCACGTCCGCGGTGAACTCCCGCTCGGCCTCCACCCGCGCCGCCAGCGACGTGGCCATGTGGTGCACGCTGCGGCCCAGTTCGGCCACCTCGTCCCGGCCGTCGCCGGCCAGCGCGTCCGCGTCCGGCGGCTCACCGGCCGCGATCCGCCGGGCGGCCGCCGCACTCAGCCGCAGCCGGCGCGAGAGCCGCTGCGCCACGAACCACGACACCACCGCCATCAGCACGACCGTGCCGCACCCCGCGATCAGCAGCGCCCGGTCCAGCGCCACCTGCGCCGGGTCGTCGTCCGGGTACGCCGCCGACACCGACAGCGAACGCGCCGGCCGGTCGCCGTCCCCGCCGACCCCCGTCGCCGCCCACACCCGCGGGTCCTCGCCCCCGCTGACGTACGTCCCCGACCGGTCGTGGAACACCGCCTCGCGCAGCGGCGACGGCAGCGTCGCGTCGTCCAGCTGCGCGCCCAGCGCCAGCGTCCCGTCCCGCTCGTAGATCTGGAGCGCCGAACTCAGCCGCTCGTCCTGGTACGCCCGGGCCGACCGCTCCCGCTCGGCGTCCGCGATGTGGTGCACGGCGAACCCGAGCACCACCACGGCCAGTGCCGTCATACCCGAAATGGCCAGGGCGATCCGGCCTCGAATGCCCATCACGCGAGGTTGTACATCTCCGTCGTGTCACCGAGCGGCGTGGAGCCCTCGTAGGTCACCTCCAGGCCCGTGAAGGCCCGCGCACCGTCGATCTCCTTGGCGCCGTAGAGCCGGAACGTCGCCCGGTAGCCGGCGTCCGTCCCCACCCCCGCCGCGGTCTTCTCCACCTGCACCACGCCACGGCCCTCGGCCTCGTCGGCGCCGTACCGGTCCCAGGTGATCCCGGTCGCCACCATCCCGGCGTCCGCGCAGGTCAGCGTGATCACCCGGGGCCGGATCTCCGGCTCGCCGATCCCACAGTCCCGTACGCCCGGCAGGCCCGCCGTCGGCTGCCCGTCCGACTTCACGTCCTGGACGGCCGAGGTCTTCGGCGCGGCGTCCACCGCCGACGCGCGGTCCGGCACCTGGCTGAACCACACCCCGCCGGCCGCGAGCGCGGTCACCACGAGGAAGGCCACCAGAGCGGTGCGCCCGCGCCTGAAGCGGGCACCGTCGCGGTCGGTCATCACACACTCCTCCCGGGGCGCCCTCGCCCCGTCCAACCGTCCAACCCCACCAGCAAACACGATCGGCGCGGCGGCCCGGCACCGGCCCGGACCGCACCGGCCGCCGGGTCCGGCCCCGCGCCCCACCCGCCGCGAATCGGCGGCCTTGGCGCGACCTGCGGCGGAAAGGTGCGGTTTCGCCACCGACACTCTCCTCTCCCCCCGACACAGACCCGTTGCCCGAATGCTGCGGTGACCGCTCGGCTTTGTACCAGTCCTGTAACAAGCCCTCGCCGTACGGCAACCCCGCACCCCTGTGACGTGCACCGTTCGCCGCGGGGCCGACGTGACGTACCTCGCGTTCGCCGCACGGCGGGTTTCGACCCGGCCTCCAGCGCGCAGGCGCACCCGTCGTAGCACCTACGCCCCGCCCGCGCACCCGAACCGCGCGCCGACCCAACGGGAGGACCGCCGCGTGCCGCACCTCAGTACCGAAGACAGCCACTCCGCGCCGGAACCGGACCCCGCCGCGCGCAGACGCCACTGGACGCTCTTCCGCGCCATCGACCGGCGCCGGAACCCTCCCCTGCGCCGCACCGACATCACGGTCACCGACGAACCGACCGTGCGGCGCGCCGTGAAGGCCGCGGCCCTCGGCAACGCCATGGAGTGGTTCGACTTCGGTATCTACAGCTACCTGGCCATCACCATCGGCAAGGTCTTCTTCCCCACCGGCAGTTCGACCACCAGCCTGCTGTCGTCCTTCGCGACCTTCGCGGTGGCCTTCCTCGTGCGGCCCCTGGGCGGCGCGTACTTCGGGCCGCTCGGCGACCGCATCGGCCGCAAGAAGGTCCTCGCCCTCACCATGATCATGATGGCGGCGGGCACCCTGTGCATCGGGCTCATCCCCTCCTACGCGGCCATCGGCCTGTGGTCGCCCGCGCTGCTCATACTCTTCCGCCTCATCCAGGGCTTCTCCACCGGCGGCGAGTACGGCGGCGCCTCCACCTTCATCGCCGAGTACGCGCCCGACAAGAAGCGCGGCTTCTTCGGCAGCTTCCTGGAGATGGGCACCCTGATCGGCTACACCGGCGCCGCCGGGATCGTCCTGGTGCTGAACACCGCGCTGGGCCCGGACGCCATGCTGTCCTGGGGCTGGCGCATCCCGTTCCTGGTCGCCGGACCGCTCGGCCTGGTCGGCCTCTACCTCCGCCTCCGGCTCGACGAGACCCCGGCCTTCCAGAAGTTCGAGGCGGCCCAGGGCCACGGCGCCGCCGACACCGCCGTGCCGGCCGAGGAGGACTCCTCCCACCTCTCCGCCAACGCACCGGGCAAGAAGCTGGGCGAGATCCTCACCCGGCACTGGCCCGCGCTCATCCTGTGCATCGCCCTGGTCGGCGCGTACAACATCACCGACTACATGCTGCTGTCGTACATGCCGACCTACCTCACCGACACCCTCGAGTACAGCGAGTCGCACGGGCTGCTGATCCTGCTGGCCACCATGGTGGTGCTGCTCTGCCTGCTGCCGACCGTGGGCCGGCTCAACGACCGCTACGGGCGCAAGCCGCTCCTGATGTCCGGCATGCTCGGCTTCCTGCTGCTGGCCGCCCCCGCCTTCCTGCTCGTCAAGCAGGGCTCGCTGCTCGCGGTCTCGGGCGGGATGGCGCTGCTCGGCCTGTCGCTGCTGTGCCTCCTGGGCACCATGTCCGCCGCCCTGCCCGCACTGTTCCCGACCAGCGTCCGCTACGGCTCGCTGTCCATCGGCTACAACCTCGCGGTCTCCCTCTTCGGCGGCACCACCCCACTGGTCATCACGGCCCTGATGGACGCCTTCGGCAACAACGTCATGGTCCCGGCCTACTACACGATGGGCGCCGCCCTCGTCGGCGTCATCGCCGTCGCCGCCATGAAGGAGACCGCCCAGCAGCCCCTGGACGGCTCCCCGCCCTCCGTCGCCACGAAGGAGGAAGCCGTCGCCCTGATCACCGCCCGCACCCAGGAGCCCCGCTTCTGACGCCGGGCACCCCGGCCGCGGGGCCGCCCCGCGGCCACCGGGCACCGGCTGCCGGGCGGCCGGCGGCTTCCGGCGCCGGCACGGCGGCGGCCCGCCCCAAGGCCGACGTCTCCGCACCGGCGGACGGCCCGGCTTAGTACAGTGGACGGCGGCACACGCGCCCGTGCGCCAACGGCTGAGCGGCGATCTTTAGGTGGTCGTGTTTGTCGGTTCGAATCCGACCGGGCGCACCGCAACGACGGGCCCCGTCCCTGCACCTCGCAGGGACGGGGCCCGCGTCGTGGCTCAGCCCAGCAGTTCCCGCACCACCGGGGCCAGGGCGCGGAACGCCTTGCCCCGGTGGCTGATGGCGTTCTTCTCGGCGGGGGTGAGTTCGGCGCAGGTGCGCGTCTCGCCCAGGGGCTCCAGGATCGGGTCGTAGCCGAAGCCGCCGGTGCCGGCGGGGGCGTGGCGGAGGGTGCCCTCCAGGGTGCCCTCGACGACCCGCTCGGTGCCGTCCGGGAGGGCGAGCGCGGCGGCGCAGGCGAAGTGGGCGGCGCGGTGCGGGGCGTCGATGTCGGAGAGCTGGGCCAGCAGGAGGTCCAGGTTGGCCCGGTCGTCGCCGTGCCGGCCGGCCCAGCGGGCGGAGAAGATGCCGGGCGCGCCGCCGAGGACGTCGACGCAGAGGCCGGAGTCGTCGGCGACGGCCGGGTGGCCGGTGGCCCGGGCCAGGGCGTGGGCCTTCAGCAGGGCGTTCTCGGCGAAGGTGACGCCGGTCTCCTTGACGTCGGGGACGTCGGGGTAGGCGTCGGCCCCGACGAGTTCGACGTCGAGGTCGGCCGCTTCGAGGATCGCGCGGAGCTCGGCGATCTTGCCGTTGTTACGGGTGGCGAGGACGAGGCGGCGGTGGGTTGCGGGGCGTTCGCCGGTGTGTGACTCCATGGGAGCCGATTATTCCTTGTCCCCCGGGGTGCACTGGGTGGTGATCCGGGTCGCCGCATCGCCGATCGGCTTGAGGTTGGGGGCCCGGTCGGCCTCGACGGCCCGGCGGGCGTCCTTGATGGCCTGGTTCATGTCGCCGACGGCCTTGGACAGTTCGGGGTCGTGGGCGGACTTGCTGAGCTGCTGGAGCTTGCCGTCGAGGTCGTCGAGGGCCTTGGTGGTCTCCTGCGGGTCGTCGAGGGCGTCGCCGGCGGCCTTCTGGAGCTTGTCGACACCGTTGACGACGGCGGTGGCGGTCTTGGCGCAATCCATCGCCTTCTGGACGGCGCTGCACGCGGAGAGCGCGGGTATCGCGAGGGCGGCGGCGGCTAACGCGGCGAGCGCGGAGGCGGCCGGGCGGCGCAGGCGCGGACGGTGGCGGGGGCGGTCCATGGGGCGTTCCTTCCCTTGGGGCGTACGGCGGTTGGGGCCGGCGGGGCGTACGGGAGCGGGCCCGGCGGGGCTCGCACGCAAGGAAACGCAGGGGGGAGGGGCGGGGTTGCCCGGGAGGCGGGGGCGGGGGCGAAGATCGGCCACGGGGCGGGCCGGGCCGGCCCGCCCCCGGTGCCGGCGGGTCAGAAGGTGCCGGCGAGGGCCTCGCGCTGGGCGGCGTCCAGGGTGGCGCAGCCGGTGACGGCCAGGTCGAGCAGGGAGTCCAGTTCGCCGCGGCTGAAGGGGGCCGCCTCGGCGGTGCCCTGGACCTCGACGAAGCGGCCGTCGCCGGTGCAGACGACGTTCATGTCGGTCTCGGCACGGACGTCCTCCTCGTAGCAGAGGTCGAGCAGCGGGACGCCGTCGACGAGGCCGACACTGACCGCGCTGACGGTGCCGGCCAGCGGGCGGCGGCCGTGCTTGACGAGCTTCTTGCGCTGGGCCCAGGCGACGGCGTCGGCCAGCGCGACGTAGGCGCCGGTGATGGCGGCGGTGCGGGTGCCGCCGTCGGCCTGGAGGACGTCGCAGTCCAGCACGATGGTGTTCTCGCCGAGGGCCTTGAAGTCGACGACGGCGCGCAGCGAGCGGCCGATCAGGCGGGAGATCTCGTGGGTGCGGCCGCCGATCTTGCCGCGCACGGACTCCCGGTCGCCGCGGGTGTTGGTGGAGCGGGGCAGCATCGCGTACTCGGCGGTGACCCAGCCCTCGCCGGTGCCCTTGCGCCAGCGCGGTACGCCTTCGGTGACGCTGGCGGTGCAGAAGACCTTGGTGTCGCCGAAGGAGACCAGGACGGAGCCTTCGGCGTGCTTGCTCCAGCCGCGTTCGATGGTGACGGGGCGGAGCTGTTCAGGGGTGCGGCCGTCGATGCGAGACATGGCCCCGACCCTATCGGCTGCGCCGCGGGGCCCCGTCCCGGTGCCGGGGAGGGCGGGAATCCGGGAGCGGGGCCCGGCGGCGGGCGCGCGGCGCGGCGGCCCGCCCGCCGGTCAGGAGCGGTGGCTCACATCATGTCTTCGATCTCGGCGGCGATCGGGTCCGCGTCGGTGCCGATGACGACCTGGATCGCGGTGCCCATCTTCACGACGCCGTGGGCGCCGGCGGCCTTGAGAGCGGCCTCGTCGACGAGGGAGGCGTCGCTGACCTCGGTGCGGAGGCGGGTGATGCAGCCCTCGACCTCTTCGATGTTGTCGAGTCCGCCGAGCCCGGCGACGATCTTCTCAGCCTTGCTGGCCATGTCCACTCCTGCTTGTCTCGGCCCTCGGCGCTTACCGCCGCTGAAGATTTCACACCGTAACGCACGTTCAGCCCAGCTCAGTGGGCGTTCGCCCGCTACCTGGCGAAGGATGGCGATCACCGGGAGGGACGCCTGCGCACAACCCTCCCAAGTGGTCTACACCACCAGTATGCGGCACGCGGCGGGCCGGCCGCCGCCGGGCCGGGGCCGGAGCACGCGGAGGGCGCTGATGAGTGCACAGGCAGCGGGCGCGGAGCCGGGGAAGGGGCCGGCGAAGCCGTCGCGGAGCCGGGCGGCGGCCCTGTTCCAGGGGCTACAGAAGATGGGCCGCAGCCTCCAGCTGCCCATCGCGGTGCTGCCGGCCGCGGGCATCCTCAACCGGCTCGGCCAGCCGGACGTCTTCGGCGCCGAGGGGCTCGGCTGGAGCGCCGTCGCCAAGGTCTTCGCGGGCGCCGGCGGGGCGCTGCTGGACTCCGGGCTGGGGCTGCCGCTGCTGTTCAGCATCGGGGTGGCCATCGGGATGGCGAAGAAGTCGGACGGGTCGACCGCGCTGGCCGCGGTGGTCGGCTTCCTCGTCTACTACTCGGTGCTGCACGCGTTCCCCACGAACTGCGCCACCGGGCAGACGTACACCCAGGCCGGGCTGTGGAACGGGGTGTGCGTGGACAGGTCCGCGAAGGTCACCCAGGCCGCCTTCCAGAATCCGGGGGTCTTCGGCGGCATCGTGATGGGCTTCCTCTCGGCGTGGCTGTGGCAGCGCTTCCACCGGGTGAAGCTGGTGGACTGGCTGGGTTTCTTCAACGGTCGCCGGCTGGTGCCGATCGTGATGGCCTTCGTCGGACTGCTCTTCGCGGTGGTGTGCCTGTTCGTGTGGCCGCCGATCGGCGCCGGGCTGATGCGGTTCAGCCAGTGGCTGACCGCGCTGAGCGCGTGGGGCGCGGGCATTTTCGGGGTGGCCAACCGCGCGCTGCTGGTGGTGGGGCTGCACCAGTTCCTGAACATTCCGCTGTGGTTCCAGTTCGGCAGTTTCACCAAACCGGACGGGACGGTGGTGCACGGCGACATCAACCGGTTCCTGGCCGGTGATCCGTCGGCGGGCCAGTTCACCACCGGATTCTTCCCGATCATGATGTTCGCGCTGCCGGCCGCGGCGCTGGCGATCACGCACTGCGCGCGGCCGCACCGCCGCAAGGAGATCGCGGGCATGATGCTGTCGGTCGGCCTGACCTCGTGCGTCACCGGCATCACCGAGCCGATCGAGTACGCGTTCATGTTCGTGGCCCCGGCGTTGTACGCGCTGCACGCGGTGCTGACCGGGGTGTCGATGGCGGTGAGCTGGGCCCTGGGGGTGCACGACAGCTTCAGCTTCTCGGCGGGCCTGATCGACTACGTGATCAATTGGGGACTGGCCACCCGGCCCTGGCTGATCATTCCGATCGGCCTGTTTTTCGCCGCGCTCTACTACGCGCTGTTCCGTTTCGCGATCACGAAATTCGATCTCCAGACCCCGGGCCGGGAGCCGGACGAGGTCGGGGACGCGATGGAGCGCGACAACGTGAAATAGCCCCGCCCCGGGAGCGGTCCCCGGGGATTTCCGCGGACCGGGCAAGGGGGAGGGCCTTTCGCAGGTTCCTCGCGGCGCCCTACCCGTGCTACAACAGGTCTACACCACTTGATTGGTGCGGATCATGCGGCCGGTCGGCCGCGTCCCCGAGACGCCGCCATCCCCCACCCCCTTGGCCCGGGCGGCGCCTTGCCCACTGGAGGAAGTTGTGTCCACGGCCAGTGCCGCCCCCGCGGCCGACAAGAAGAAGAAGGGTTCCGGCGCGATGGCTGTCCTTCAGCGCATCGGCCGCAGCCTGATGCTGCCGGTCGCCGTGCTGCCCGCAGCCGCCCTGCTCGTCCGCCTCGGCAACGCGGACATGCTCGGGCACGCGGGGTTCCCGGAGTTCATCAACAAGATCGCCGGGTACATGTCGGCCGGCGGCAACGCGATCCTCGACAACATGCCGCTGCTGTTCGCCGTCGGCATCGCGATCGGCTACGCCAAGAAGTCGGACGGCTCGACCGCGCTGGCCGCGGTGACCGGCTACCTGGTCTTCCAGAAGGTGCTGGGCACCTTCACCGACAAGAACCTCCCCAAGGTCGCCGCGGTCGTGGACGGCAAGATCGTCATGAACGAGGCGCCGGTCAACGCCGGGGTGCTCGGCGGCGTGGTGATGGGCCTGGTCGTGGCGCTGCTCTACCAGCGCTACTACCGCAAGAAGCTGCCCGAGTGGCTGGGCTTCTTCGGCGGCCGCCGGCTGGTGCCGATCCTGTCGGCGTTCGCGGGCCTGGTCATAGGCATCGTCTTCGGCCTCATCTGGCCGGTGCTCGGCACGGGCCTGCACAACTTCGGTGCCTGGCTGGTCGGCTCGGGCGCCGTGGGCGCGGGCATCTTCGGTGTCGCCAACCGCGCGCTGATCCCGGTCGGCATGCACCACCTGCTGAACTCCTTCCCCTGGCTCCAGGCGGGCGACTACCACGGCAAGCACGGCGACATCGCGCGCTTCCTCGCCGGCGACCCGAGCGCCGGCCAGTTCATGACCGGCTTCTTCCCGATCATGATGTTCGCGCTGCCGGCCGCCTGCCTGGCCATCGTCCACTGCGCCCGCCCCGAGCGCCGCAAGGTCGTCGGCGGCATGATGTTCTCGCTCGCGCTGACCGCGTTCATCACCGGTGTCACCGAGCCGATCGAGTTCACCTTCATGTTCCTCGCGCCGGTCCTGTACGCGATCCACGCGGTGCTCACCGGTGTCTCGATGGCGCTGACCTGGGCGCTGGGCATGAAGGACGGCTTCGGCTTCTCGGCCGGCGCGATCGACTTCGGCCTCAACCTCGGCCTCGCCAGCAACCCGTGGGGCCTGGCCCTGGTGGGCCTGTGCTTCGCGGCGGTCTACTACGCGGTCTTCCGCTTCGCCATCACCAAGTTCAACATCCCCACGCCGGGCCGCGAGTCCGACGAGGAGCTGGCGGAACTCCAGAAGGCCGAGGCCAAGTAGCCAAGGAGCCCGCCTCCGGCAGCCGTTGGCCCCGGGCCCCCTTCCGCGCGGAGGGGGCCCGGGGCCTTCCCGTTCCCGGGTGCCGGGGCGGTCAGATCTCGTAGACCGCGCCGGCCTTGGCGACCTCGACCGGGCCGTCGTAGACCTTCTGGGCGTCCCGGACGCTGAGGTCCGGGTCGGTCCACGGCGGGATGTGGGTGAGCACCAGCCGGGCCGCCCCGGCCCGCCGGGCGTGCTCGCCGGCCTCCCGGCCGTTGAGGTGCAGGTCGGGGATGTCCTCCTTGCCGTGCGTGAAGGACGCCTCGCACAGGAAGAGGTCGGCGCCCGCGGCGAGGGTGTCCAGCGCGGCGCACGGGCCGGTGTCGCCGGAGTACGTCAGGGTGCGGCCGCCGTGCTCGATGCGGAAGCCGTACGCCTCCACGGGGTGGCTGACCCGTTCGGTGCGGACGGTGAACGGGCCGACGGCGGTGGTGCCCGGGGCCAGCGTGCGGAAGTCGAAGACCTCGCTCATCGCCGCCTCGTGCGGCAGGTCGGCGTGCGCGGCGGTCAGCCGCGCCTCGGTGCCGGCCGGCCCGTAGACGGGCATCGGCGCGCAGCGGCCGCCGTCGGGGCGGTAGTAGCGGACGACGAAGTAGCCGCACAGGTCGATGCAGTGATCGGCGTGCAGGTGCGACAGGAGCACGGCGTCCAGGTCGTAGAGACCGCAGTGGCGCTGCAACTCGCCCAGGGCGCCGTTGCCCATGTCGAGGAGCAGCCTGAAGCCGTCGGCCTCCAGGAGGTAGCTCGAACAGGCCGATTCCATGGAGGGGAACGACCCCGAGCATCCGACGACGGTGAGCTTCATGCGGGCGTGAACCTCCGTGGGCGGGGTGGCGGCCGGCGGTCCGGTGCGGGGTGACCCGGCGGTGCCGTGCCGGGCTGCTGCCGGGTCCTTGGCGGTCGGTGCGGTGCCCCCGAGCGTAAGCCGCGACCGGCCCCGTGGCGCCTCAGGAGGGGCGAGCTGTGGGCGGAATCACCAGTGTGGGCTGTCGCCCCGCACGCACGTACGCCGGGGGGCGGCCGCCGGCGCCTGCCGGGGGGCCGCCCCCTCCCGCACCGGCCGCCACCCGGCCGGGGCGGTCACGCCCAGAGCTGCCCGTGCAGCGCCTCGATCGCCGCTTCGGTGGACTCGGCGGTGTAGACGCCGGTGGAGAGGTACTTCCAGCCGCCGTCGGCAACGATGAAGACGATGTCGGCGCTCTCGCCGGCCCGGACCGCCTTCCGGGCCACGCCGAGCGCGGCGTGCAGGGCCGCGCCGGTGGAGACGCCGGCGAAGATGCCCTCGCTGCTCAGCAGTTCGCGGGTGCGGCGCACCGCGTCCTCGGAGCCGACCGAGAAGCGGGTGGTCAGCACCGACTCGTCGTAGAGCTCGGGGATGAAGCCCTCGTCGAGGTTGCGCAGGCCGTAGACGACGTCGTCGTAGCGGGGTTCGGCGGCGACGATCCGCACGCCGGGGACGTGCTCGCGCAGGTAGCGGCCGACGCCCATCAGGGTGCCGGTGGTGCCCAGGCCGGCCACGAAGTGGGTGATCGAGGGCAGGTCGGCGAGGATCTCCGGGCCGGTGGTGGCGTAGTGCGCGCCGGCGTTGTCGGGGTTCCCGTACTGGTAGAGCATCACCCAGTCGGGGTGCTCGGCGGCCAGCTCCTTGGCGACCTTCACCGCGGTGTTGGAGCCGCCCGCGGCGGGCGAGGAGATGATCTCGGCGCCCCACATGGCGAGCAGTTCGCGCCGCTCGGCGGAGGTGTTCTCCGGCATCACGCAGACGATGCGGTAGCCCTTGAGCCTGGCCGCCATGGCCAGCGAGATGCCGGTGTTGCCGCTGGTGGGCTCCAGGATCGTGCAGCCGGGGGTGAGCCGCCCGTCCTTCTCGGCCTGCTCGATCATGTGCAGCGCGGGCCGGTCCTTGACCGAGCCCGTGGGGTTGCGGTCCTCCAGCTTCGCCCAGATCCGGACGTCCTCGGAGGGGGACAGGCGCGGGAGGCGGACGAGAGGGGTGTTCCCGACCGCTGCCAGCGGGGAGTCGTACCGCACGGCCGCTCAGGCCCGTCCGCCGGCCACCGCCGGCAGGATCGTCACGCTGTCGCCGTCGCCGAGCCCGGTGGTGATCCCCTCCAGGAAGCGGACGTCCTCGTCGTTGAGGTAGACGTTGACGAAGCGGCGCAGGCCGCCGGCCTCGTCGACCAGGCGCTCGCGGATCCCGGGGTGGCGGCCGTCCAGGTCCTTGAAGAGTTCGTCGAGCGTGGCGCCGCTGCCCTCGACGGCCTTCTGCCCGTCGGTGTAGCTGCGCAGGATGGTCGGGATGCGGACCTCGATGGCCATGGGAGTGCTCCTGTCGGAGTTCGGCGGTGCGGGGCGGATGCGGTGCGTGCGGGGCGGGTGCGGTGCTCGGGGGCACCGGGGCGGTGCGGGCGGACCGGTGCGCCGGAGGGCGCGGGCCCGGGCGGGCGCTTCGGGGCGGCGCGGGCCGGCGGCGGCCGGTCAGGCGGCGCGGCGCGGACAGATGGCGCTGGAGAGGCGGCACAGGTCGACGTGCAGCCGGGCGGCCCCGCAGCCGAAGGCGCCCAGGAGGGCGGACGCGGAGCGGCGCGCGGCGAGCCGGGCGTGCGGCAGCGCGTGCTGCCTCTGCTCCCTCGCTACGCCCACGGCATGCTCAACCATGCGGTCATCGTATCGATTCCCGGTCCGGGTTCTGGAACCTCGTCCCATGATGCGGACGTTCGCTGTACACCAGGTGGGACGCGGCACGGGGCCGGCGTCCGGCACGCGCCGCGACCGGGGCGGAACCCCCAGGTCACGGCGGCGGCTCAGACGTACTCCGGGACTATCCGGACCTCTTCCTCGGTGACCTCGCCGTCCACGATCCGGAACGAGCGGAACTGGAAGGGGCCGGCGCCGTCGGTGTCGGCGGTGGAGACCAGGACGTAGTGCGCGCCGGGTTCGTTGGCGTAGGAGATGTCGGTGCGCGAGGGGTACGCCTCGGTGGCGGTGTGCGAGTGGTAGATGATGACCGGCTCCTCGTCCCGGTCGTCCATCTCGCGGTAGAGCTTGAGCAGATCGGCGGAGTCGAACTCGTAGAAGGTGGGCGAGCGGGCCGCGTTCAGCATCGGGACGAACCGCTCGGGGCGGCCGCTGCCGGCCGGGCCCGCGACCACGCCGCACGCCTCGTCGGGGTGGTCCTGGCGGGCGTGCTCGACGATCCGGTCGTGGAGGGCCTTGGTGAGGGTCAGCATGCGGCCAAGAATAGACATGCGGGCCGGTGCGTACCGAAGAGTGGTACGCACCGGCCCGCATGCTGGACAGCCGGTGGATTCGGGCTGGTTCGGGCTGATTCCGCCCGGGTCAGTCCTCCGCGGTCCGGGTGCCGGCGTCGTTGGCGGCCGGAGCGGCGAGCGCCGCCGCGTCCCGGCGCTTGATGGCCACGTAGCCCGCCCCCATGACGATCGCCCACAGGGGCGCCGCGTAGAGCGAGATCCGGGTGTCCGGGTCGACGCCCATCATCACGATCACCATGGCGATGAAGGCCAGCGCGAAGATCGAGGCGTACGGGGCACCGGGGGCCCGGAACTCCGACTCCGGCAGCTCACCCCGGTTGACCCGGGCCCGGTAGCGCAGGTGCGAGAGCAGGATGACGATCCACGCCCACATACCGGAGATGGTGGCGAAGGAGACGACGTAGTTGAACGCGTCGCCGGGCCACTGGTAGTTGATGTAGACGCCGACCAGCATCAGGGCGACCGAGACGCCGGTGCCCCGGGTGGGCAGGCCGTTCTTGCTGAGCCTGGTGAAGAACTTCGGGCCCTGGCCGTTGAGCGAGAGGTCGCGCAGCATCCGGCCGGTGGAGTACATCCCGGAGTTGGCCGAGGAGAGCGCGGCGGTCAGCACGACGAAGTTGACGATGCCCGCGCCGGCCGGCAGGCCGATCTGCTGGAAGGCGGCGACGAAGGGGCTGACGCCCGGCTTGAAGACCGTCCAGCTGACCACGGACAGGATGATGATGAGCGCGCCGATGTAGAAGAGGCCGATGCGCCAGGGCACGGTGTTGATGGCCTTGGGGAGGACCTTCTTCGGGTCGGTCGCCTCGCCCGCGGTGACGCCGACGAGTTCGACGGCGAGGAAGGCGAACATCACGATCTGGAGGGTCATCAGCGTGCCGCCGATGCCCTTGGGGAAAAAGCCGCCGTGCGACCAGAGCAGGGTGAACGAGGCGGTGTCACCGGCCTTGGAGAAACCGAGGGTGATGACGCCGAGACCGATAAGGATCATGCCGATGATCGCGGTGACCTTGACCATCGAGAACCAGAATTCCAGTTCACCGAAGATCTTCACCGAGATCAGGTTGATACCGAAGAGCGCGACGGTGAAGACCAGCGCCGAAACCCATTGCGGTATGCCTTTGTTCCAGTACTGGACGTAGGTGGCCGCGGCGGTCACTTCCGTGATGCCGGTGACGACCCAGAAGAGCCAGTACGTCCAGCCCGTGACGAATCCGATGAACGGGCCGAGGAATTCCCGGCCGTACTCGGAGAACGAGCCGGAGACGGGCCGGTACATGAGCAGTTCGCCCAGGGCCCGCATGATGAGGAAGATGACCAGACCGACGATGGCGTACGCCAGGATGATGCTCGGTCCGGCCTTGGAAATGGCCTTGCCCGCTCCGAGGAACAAGCCGGTACCGATGGCGCCACCAATGGCGATCATCTGGATCTGGCGATTGCCCAGACCCCGCTGGTAGCCCTCTTCGGGAGCCTTGCCAGCGGCCTCGTTGCCGTCGCGGTGTTTGTCGACCTGCACAGAGGTCATGAGTGGTGCGCCTTTCTCCATACCGACCCGGTTCTTTCCGGATCGGGTCCCGATCCCCCCGGATGGAGTTCCTGCACGCCGACGGTCGGCCGGCTCAGCGCTCCCGCAGCGACAGGGGTGGCGTCACTCACGGCAGGTCGAGAACTTTTATCACGACCTGCCGGAGACCGACCAGGGACGCAGTGATCCACTCCACACGAAAAACAGGACAATGAGTAGGTTTTACCGCACACCGCACGGGTGTGGTGATGGGATCGTTATCCGGATTTGAGCCTCCGCTGAGCGAACCCGCGCCAGGGGGTGTCCGTGAAGTCGCGCCGTTCGCCCGGAGGGCGGCCGGGCGCCGGACGGCGGACGGGACGGTGCGGACACCCGCTCAAAGCGGCGGCCGCGCGATCAGCCGGTCAACGCCTCGACGAGGGTCTCCTGGAGGCCGCCCAGCCAGAAGTAGGCCAGCACCATCGGCTTGCGCGGATCGCTGTCCGGCAGCCGCAGCAGCTCCCCGCCGTCGTCCTCGTCGGTGACCTCCAGCCGGGTGCCGATGGCGAGCCGGAGGTCGTTGAGCGCACCGAGCCACTGCCGGCACTCGTCCGGCTTGAGCCGCAGCACCGCGCCGCCGCTCTCCGCCGACAGCGCGTCCAGCGCGCGGATCAGCGCCAGCGCGTCCTCCCGCTTGCGGGCCCGCAGGTCGTTCTCGGTGTAGCGGCGGAACTCCGCCGAGGCGGCCCGCACGCCGTCGTCGGGGACCGCGTCGGGCCCGCCGTAGGCGTCCGGGAAGAGGCGCGCCAGGACCGGGTCGGAGGGCGGCTCGCTGGGGCCCTCGGCGAACAGCGCGGCCAGCATGTCGTCCTCGCCGGAGCCGGCGGGCTCGGCGCCCGGGCCGATCAGCTCCAGCAGCTGGACGGCGAGGCTGCGCAGGATGGAGATCTCGACCTCGTCGAGCGGGGCGGCCGCGCCGCCCCCGGGCAGCGGTTCGAACTGGCCGGTCATCCGCGGTCCTGCTGGAGGGTCGCCCACAGTCCGTAGCCGTGCATCGCCTGCACGTCGCGCTCCATTTCCTCGCGGCTGCCGCTGGAGACCACCGCGCGGCCCTTGTGGTGGACGTCGAGCATCAGCCGGTGCGCCTTGTCCTTGGAGTAGCCGAAGTACGTCTGGAAGACGTAGGAGACATAGCTCATGAGGTTCACGGGGTCGTTGTGAACGACGGTGACCCACGGGACGTCCGGCTCGGGTACCGCGAACGGCGCCTCACTGGTCTCCGGACGCTCGATCTCGACCGGGACGCTGAGGCTGCCGTGGTGCGGCCGCAGGGTGCTCGTGGGTGACGGGTGGGCGCTCACAGGCCCCATGCTGCCACCAGGGGGCCGAGGACGCACAAACAGCCCCGGGCGGCGGCCTCCGACTCACTATCGTCAAAGTGACGAGTATCGGGGGTAGAGTCTCCCCCATGAACACAGCAGACCTGGGGCTGCCGGTGGCCGTGCCGTCGACTGCGCTCTTCACCGACCAGTACGAACTCACCATGCTGCAGGCCGCGTTGCGGTCCGGGACCGCCGAGCGGCGGTCGGTCTTCGAGGTCTTCACCCGGCGGCTGCCCGAGGGCCGCCGCTACGGCGTGGTGGCCGGCACCGGCCGGGTGCTGGACGCGGTGGAGAACTTCCGCTTCGACGAGACGATCCTGGGCTTCCTGCGGGAGCGGGGCATCCTGGACGGCCCGACGCTGGACTGGCTCGCCGACTACCGCTTCCGCGGCGACATCTGGGGCTACCCGGAGGGCGAGGTCTACTTCCCCGGCTCGCCGATCATGCGGGTGGAGGGCACCTTCGCCGAGGCGGTGGTGCTGGAGACGGTGATCCTGTCGATCCTCAACCACGACTCGGCGGTGGCCGCGGCCGCGTCCCGGATGGCGGTGGCGGCCGGCGACCGGCCCCTGATGGAGATGGGCGCCCGGCGCACCCACGAGCTGTCCGCGGTGGCCGCGGCCCGCGCCGCGTACGTCGGCGGCTTCCACGTCACCTCCGACCTGGCCGCCGGCTTCCGGTACAACATCCCCACCGTCGGCACCAGCGCGCACGCCTTCACCCTGCTCCACGACACCGAGCGGGACGCCTTCACCGCGCAGGTCGACACGCTCGGCAGCGGCACCACGCTGCTGGTGGACACCTTCGACGTCACCGAGGCGGTGCGCACCGCCGTGGAGGTGGCCGGGCCGGGCCTGGGCGCGGTGCGGATCGACTCCGGCGACCTGCTGCTGATCGCCCACCGGGTGCGCCAGCAGCTGGACGAGCTGGGCGCCACCAAGACCAAGATCGTGGTCACCAGCGACCTGGACGAGTACGCCATCGCCTCGCTGGCCGCCGCGCCGGTGGACGCCTACGGGGTCGGCACCCAGCTGGTGACCGGCAGCGGGCACCCCACCTGCTCGATGGTCTACAAGCTGGTGGCCCGCGCGGACAGCGACGCGCCGGGCGCGCCGCTGCGGCCGGTGGCGAAGAAGTCGATGGGCGCCAAGTCCTCGGCCGGCGGCCGCAAGTGGGCCGCGCGCCGGCCGGACGAGGAGGGGGTGGCCGAGGCCGAGGTGGTGGGCACCGGCCCGGTGCCGGCCCGGCTGGCCGACCGGCTGCTCCAGGTGCCGCTGGTCACCGGCGGCAAGGTGGTCGCCCGGGAGCCGCTGGACGCCGCCCGGGACCGGCACATCACGGCCCGCGCCGGGCTGCCGCTGTCCGCGACCCAGCTCTCCCGCGGGGAGCCGGTGCTGCCCACCGAGTTCGTCTGAGCCGCCCGGCGGCGGGCGGACGGGATCCCGCGGACCCCTCCCGTCCGCCGCCGCCGGTGGCTACCCTCGGCCACACCGCACCCCCGCGCCCCTCCTTTCGCACCCCGACCCCAGCCGGAAGGCACGCACCATGCACCGGGCACTGATCGTCGTCGACGTCCAGAACGACTTCTGCGAGGGCGGCAGCCTCGCGGTGGCGGGCGGCGCGGACGTCGCCGCCGCCATCACCGACCTGGTCGGCGCCGCGGCCGGCAGCGGCTACCGCCACGTCGTCGCCACCCGCGACCACCACATCGACCCCGGCGACCACTTCGCCGAGCACCCCGACTACCGGGCGTCCTGGCCCGCGCACTGCGTGGCGGGCACCGAGGGCAGCGGCTTCCACCCGAACTTCGCCCCCGCCCTCGCCTCCGGCGCGGTCGACGCGGTGTTCTCCAAGGGCGCCTACGCGGCCGCGTACAGCGGCTTCGAGGGCGCCGACGAGCACGGCACCCCGCTGGCGCGGTGGCTGCGCGAGCGGGACGTCAGCGAGGTGGACGTCGTCGGCATCGCCACCGACCACTGCGTACGGGCCACCGCGCTGGACGCCGCCCGCGCGGGGTTCGCCACCCGGGTCCTGCTGGACCTGACGGCCGGGGTCGCGCCGGAGAGCACCGCGGCGGCCCTCGCGGAGCTGCGCGCGGCGGGGGTCGCGCTCACCGGAGAGCCGGTGGTGGCAGGCCGCTGACCGGCCGCTGACCGGCTCCGGCGGGCGTTCGAGGCGCCGCCCGCCTCAGCCGCCCGACTCAGCCGCCCGACCGGCCGGCCACCGCCGGGCCGGCCGCGGCGCGCGGCCGCAGCAGCGCCCGTATCGGGTGCCAGGACTCGGTGTCGTCCTCGGGGGTCTCGCGCCAGACCAGGCCGTCGGGGTGGTGGAGCACCGCGGTGATCTCGTCCGGGGACGGCGGCTCGGTGTTGCCGCGCAGGTAGACCGACCGCAGGCCGAGGTTGCGCAGCCTGGTCAGGGCGCGCGGGCGGTTCGCGGCGTGCACCAGCACCCGGATGCGGCAGCCGCCGTCGTAGGGCCCGCAGCGCGGGCCGTGGTCCGGTCTGGGCAGCGAGAGGGCGACCACCACGCTTCCGCCGGGAAGCCTGGTGAAACCGCCGCGGGTCGTTCTCATCTTTCCCCCGTGAGACTCGGCGTCAGCAAGGAACTGCATCACGCATCTAAACGCCTCTCGGCCGCCGCCCGCTAGGGGGCGGCGGCCGATAAGCCTCTGACCTGCGGACTTTACTTTTTACTTACGTGCGGGTCCCACCGTCAGGACCACCGTGGAGCCGTCCCGGGCCTCCTTGGCGACCTTGATCGCGGTGTTGGTGTCAGGAACGATCACCCCGCCGGTGGGGTTGGCGGCGTCCCGGTAGACCCCGCTGTGGTCGTCGAAGACCGGCACGCCCGGCTTGGACGCGATCTTCACCGTGGCGCCGTCCTTGTGCAGGGTCAGCGCGTCGGTGCGGGCGCGGGTGAAGGTCGAGTCGTACGCCTGGAAGCGGTTGCGCATCAGCGTGCCGTCGGCCCAGCGCTCGGCCTTCGGGTGCGCGTCGACCGGGAGGATCCGCCCGACGCCGGGGTGCACGCCGACGTTGTTGTCCCGCTGCGAGGTGTCCCACAGCCAGATCAGCACGCCGTTCTGGTACGGGAAGTGCTCGACCCAGCCCGGCCGGGTGGAGCGCCAGCCGAAGTTGTACGGGCCGGACTTGAGGGTCTTGTCGTAGGAGACGTACTGGCGGTTCTCGGCGAGGTAGTACTGCGGGTAGTCCTTGGTGAAGGACGCGCCGATCCGCGAGAAGCCGTTGCTGGTCCAGCCGTTGTCGCCGCTCTCGGCGTCGTCGGTGAACAACGCCGTGCCGTCCGCGGTGACGGCCAGGGCGTCGAAGGTGAAGCCCTTCTGGGCGACGCCCCCGTCGGTCTGGTAGCGGAAGCGCAGACCGATCTTCTTGCCGGCGTAGGCGTCGAGCGGGAAGGCCAGGTCCTGGTGGCCGGTGACGGTGCCGGTCAGCGCGGGCTTGCCGGAGGCGTCGCGCGGCAGGGCCTTGCCGTTCGCGGTGCCGTCCAGCGGCGTCCAGGAGGCGCCGCCGTCGGTGGAGACCTCGGCGTAGGCGTAGTCGTAGTCCTTCTCGGTGTCCCACCAGCCCTTGAGGGTCAGCGCCGCGCGGGACCTGCCGGTCAGGTCGACGGTCCGGGTCAGGGTGTTGGAGAGGTCGTCGCCCATCCCGCTCCACCACTGCGCGGCGCCCTGGGCGGGCGTGACGATCTCGGTGGTGACCTTCTTCGCGGGCAGTTCGACGACCAGGGCCTGCTTGTTGCGGGTGTTGTACTCGGCGACGCCCAGGGTGTGCCGGGACGCCGTCGCGGCCTTGGCCTTGTCGTAGGAGAGCCAGCCCAGTTGGAGCTTGTCCCAGGCGCTGAGGTCGCCGGGCAGGTCGCCGATCGCGTCCTTGCCCCGGCCCAGCCAGGAGCCGGCCGACATCAGCGACCAGAAGTCCACCGAGGACTCGCCCTTGCCGGTGGTGTCGTACTCGTCCGGCAGGCCCAGGTCGTGGCCGTACTCGTGGGCGAAGACGCCGAGTCCGCCGTTCTCCGGCTGCATGGTGTAGTCGCCGACCCAGAAGCCGGTGTCGCCGATCTGGGTGCCGCCCGCCCGGTTGTTCGCGGGGCCCGTCTTCCCGGCGTCGGTGCCGTACGCGTACCAGCGGTGCGCCCAGATGGCGTCGGTCTTCTGGACGCCGCCGCCGGCCGACTCGTCCTCACCGGCGTGCACGATCTGGAAGTGGTCGAGGTAGCCGTCGGGCTCGTTGAAGTTGCCGTTGTGGTTGTAGTCGTTGCGGTCCCACTGGTCGTACTGGGCCAGGTCCGCCTTGATCTGGGCGTCGGTGCGGCCCTTGGCCTTCTGGTCGGCGACCCACTGGTTGACCGCGTCGCGGATCAGGTCCCAGGCGCTGGGGCAGTTGGTGGAGCCGCAGTAGTTGGAGCCGTAGCGGGCCTCGTTCCACGGGACCCGGACCCAGTCGGAGACCTGGCCGTCGACCGAGTAGCGGCCCGAGGACTGCCGCTCGTAGTACTTGGCCAGCGACTCCTTCTTCTTGTCGTGCGAGAAGTAGAGGTCCTGGTAGTGCTGCCGGTTGTAATCGGCCTGCCAGGCGGTGCTGTTGTCCTTGGTGCGGTCCGGCCTGGCTATCTGGTTGTGGGCCGGGCCGGGGGTGCCGCCGTACTTCTTGACCGGGGGCAGCGGACCGTCGCCGTCCGGGTCGTACATCGTGGTGTCGTCGACCTTGTCGCCGAAGTCCACCAGGATGGTGAAGATCTTGTCGGTCTTCTCCCGGGCCAGTTCGACGTACTTGCCCTTGCCGAGCCGGACGACCTTGGAGCCGCCGCGCTCGTCCGCCGTCGCGTCGCCGGATATGACCTGGCGGATCGCCTCGGTCCGCTGCGCCGCCTGCCGTTCGCTGAACGGCCCCTTGAGGTCGTGGACGGCGGCGCGTTCGGGCGCCGGGTCCTGGCGGACGGCGGCCGCGGCGGGCCGGGCCGGGTCGGCGGCGGCCGCCCCGGCCGGGAGAACGGCCGCCCCGGTCGCGGCGAGTGCCGTGGCCAGGGCGGCCGTTCCGAACAGTCTTCGGTGGTTTCTCACTTGTCAGTGCCCTCCCCATCAACTGGCCGATGCTGGAGGGCATTCGACCGGATGTGAGGAAGAAAAGACAGATCTTGACGCGTGTGTGCACGCCCAAGTACGTTATCCGGCTTGCGATGCACAGTTATCGGACAGCGGACGCACAGCTTCCGCAGAGCCGCCGCCCCCTCGGCAGCGCTGCGCGGACCCGCGCGGAGGCATATGCCGCAGGGGGCTGCGCCCCCGCCGCCAGCAGGCCGGACACCGGCCGGGGCGGCCCGCCGGCCGGTACCGCGCCCGGCCCGTGCGCCCCTGTGCCCCGGGCCGGTGGGTTAGGTCACGCTTACCCGGGATTCCGGTCGGGCACAAAGGACCGTAGGCTCGCCCGGTGGCGCGCCGCCGACCGCCGATCCCCGCCGACCCTCCCGAGGACGGATCCGCCATGCCTCGTCCGACCGCCACCCAGCTCGTCTACGGTTCGGCCACCGTCTTTCTCTCCACCCTCGCGATGCTGCTGCTCTCGCAGACGCAGACCGGGATCGGGGTCGCGGTCATCGCACTGGCCGGCCTCGGGCTCGGGCTGCTGGTCGCGCTGACGGTGCCGATGCCGGGGGTCTCCCGGGTGGTCCGCCGGGGCGGCACGGGCGCCACGGCCCCCGGGGCGCCCGCCGCGCTGCGGGCCGTACCGGACCCGGACGACCGCCGGCCCCACCCGCGCACCGGCACCCGGATCGGCGAACGCACCCGCTGACCGCCGACCGCGAACGGCCAGCCGGTCAGCGCTTCCTGACGCTCCGTCAGTCGGTGGCGACCACCACCGTCCGGGCCGCCTTGTCGTGCAGGCACTGCTGGTACGGCTTGTCCCAGGTGCACCACAGGACGTTGACCAGCCAGAAGATGAAGCCGCAGCACGGGACGATCTCCGGCAGGGTGTAGACCGCGGCCCGGGTCCAGCCGGCCTGCGGGGTGGGGACCGAGCCGTCGGAGAGCATCGCCACCCGGATCCGCATCGCCATCTTGCCGACCGTCTGGCCGCGGCTGGTCAGCATCAGCCCCTCGTAGATCAGGTACGCCAGCATCGTCACGCCGGAGACCGTCGCCTGCTTGCTGGTCTCCACGCTGCTGGTGCTGAAGTAGTCCACCCAGCCGACGATCGCATTCATGATCAGGCTGACCGGTACGCCGATGAGGAGCGCGTCGATGATCCGCGCCAGCAGCCGCTTGCCCCGGTTGGCCAGCGGCGGCATCCCGGCCAGCGGGTCGGTGCCGTACTGCCCCGGCCCGTAGGGGCCGCCCGCCGGGGGCCCGCCGCCGTGCGGTCCGCTGCCGTACGGGCCCCCGGCGTACGGTCCGCCGTAGGGGCCGCTGCCGTACGGGCCGCCGCCCGGCGGGGGCGGCGGCGGGGGCGGGGCGCCACCGGGGGGCGGGGTACCGCCGGAGCCGCCGGGGGGCGGGGGGCCGCCCGGGCCGGGGCCGTGCGGGGTGCCGTTGCGCGGGGGGCCGCCCGCCGGGGGCGGCGGCTTCGGGAACGGGTCGTGCTCCGGCGGTTCACCGGGGCCGGGCCGGGGCTGGTCGGTACTCATGGCCCGAGTCGACCGCCTGCGGACGGGCGCCGCATCCGGCGGCGTCCGATCGGCGGACCCGGGCCGCCGGGGCGGGTGACGGCCCGGGGAACGACCGGGTGACGGTCAGTCGGAGGCCGCGTCGGAGGCGACGAAGGTGCGCGCCGCCTTGTCGTGCCAGCACTGCCGCCACGGCTTGTCGACCAGGCACCACAGGGCGTTGACCACCCCGACGGCCAGGACCCCGAGGACGCCGTAGACCAGCCAGCGCCGGATGGCCTGCGCGAGCCGGGGGGTGTCGTGGCTCTCGATGTCCAGGACCCGGACGCCGCAGAGCTTCTTGCCCAGCGTGCGGCCCCACTTGAGGGTCGGCAGCACCTCGTACAGGCCGCCGCCGATCAGGACGACCGCCAGCAGGGTCAGGAAGACCGGGGCGGTGGTGCCGTCCACCAGATACACCGTCACCTGGCGGCCGGACTGCTTGGCCGCCTCGACCTTGGCGTCGAGGTGGTCGGTGACCGTGGACCACATCGGCAGCGCCACCGCGAGGGTGACCGCGGCCAGCACCAGGGTGTCGATCAGCCGGGCCGCCAGCCGCCGGCCGAGCGGCGCCGGATGGCCCTGGGCGGCCTGGGCGGCGGCGAAGAAGATGTCGGCGGTCGGCGGCTTCCAGGGGATGACGCCGTCGTCGCCGGGGGCGCCGCCCTGCGGCGGGAGGCCGGGGCCGGGCGCCGGGGCGGGCGCCGCGGCGGCCGGGGGCCGGGCCGGCGACCGGTCGGCCGGGCGGTCGGCCTGCGGGGCCGGCTGCGGGGCGGGCGGCTGCGCGGCCGGGGCACCGGTGGACGGCAGGGACTGCGGCGCCTGGGAGCCTTGCGGGGCGGCGCCGGCCGCCGGGGCGTTCGGCGTCCGGGTGCCGGGCGGGAGCCGGAAGGCCATCGTCCCGTCCTTCGGGGCCGGGTGCGCGCCCTCACCGGCGTCCGGGCCGACCGCCCGGAAGGCGGTGGTGCCCTGGTCCGCGGCCGGCGGGGCCGCGGGCCGGACCGCGCGGATCGCGGTGGTCCCGTGGTCGCCGGAACCGCCGCGGGCCGCCGGGCCGACCGCGCGGATGGTGACCGTCCCGCCGTCCGCGGGCGGCGCGGCCGGAGGCGCCTGGCCGGCGGCGGCCTCGTCGCTCTCCGCCCCGCGCTGCGGCGGCAGCTGGCCCCAGGCGGCACCGCCGGCCGGCGTCCCGGCGGGCGGCCGGCCGGACGCGCCCCAGGAGACCCGGCCGTCCTCACCGAAGCCGCTCTGCCGGGAGGCGTCCGCGTGCCAGGACGCCGCGCCCTCCGGGCTGGTGCCGTGCAGCCGGGCCGGGTCGTCCCAGCTCGCGCCGGCCGCCTCGACCTCACCGCGGGGGCGGACCGCCGGGGCCGCGGAACCGGCCGGCTCCGCCTCGTCCAGGAAGACCGGGCCGGTCTCCTCGACGGCCGCGGGCGCGGGGGCCGCCGGGGCCGCGCCGGGCGGCGCGGCCGGCATCGGCTCGCCCTCGGCCGGGGCCGGGCGGCTGGTGCCCGGGACCCATGCGGCACCGTTCCAGTACCGGATGTAGCCGGGGATGGACGGGTCCGGGTAGAAGCCTGGCGTGGGGCTGCCGCCGGCGGATCCTGAGGTAGGGGCGCTCATGTCCGAAGTCCCGTATCTGTTCTCGGCCTGGTGGGTGTCGGGGTGCAGTCTGCCGCAACGCGGCGTCCACATCTATCAGACCCCGCGTCGTACCGGTGTTCACGCCCTGCCCCCGGGCGTCTGCCCCGGTGCGCGGAAAAAAGTCGCCGGAACCCGTGTAAGAGTCCGGCCGCCGCCCGCTCTCATCGGGTGCGGGCCCGCGCACGGGCCCGCCTCAGGGAGTTCGAGAGAGGCGGAATCCGATGCACACCGTGGTGGAACGAGAGCTTGAACTGGGTCTGGTCCTGTCGCCGGAGCGAAGCATCCCGGTACCGGCCCGGCTGACGTACCGGACCGACGACCCGTTCGCCGTCCACGTCACCTTCCACGTCGGGTCGGACTCCCCGGTCCGGTGGACGTTCGCCCGGGAACTCCTCGTCGAGGGCGTGTTCCGGCCCACCGGCGAGGGCGACGTCCGGGTGTGGCCGGCGAAGCTGGACGGCCGCAGCCTGGTCTGCATGGCGCTGACCTCGCCGGACGGCGACGCGCTGCTGGAGGCGCCGGCCGGCGCGGTGTCGGCCTGGCTGGAGCGCACCCTGCGGATCGTGCCGCCGGGCTCCGAGGGCCCGCACCTGGGCCTCGACAAAGGGCTGACCGCGCTGCTCGCGCTGGCCTCCCGGGACGACGCCGGCCCCAACGGCCCCTGGCCGGCGGACGAATCCCCCGAGCCGGGGGCGTAGCGGGTGCCCACGCCGGCGGGGGCCCCGGGGCCGCGCCGCCGCGCCCGGCCCGGGACCGGCCCCCGCTCAGTCGCCGCGGTAGGTCTCCAGCAGCCGGAGCCAGATCTCGCTGATCGTCGGGTAGGAGGGGACGGCGTGCCAGAGCCGGGCCAGCGGGACCTCCCCGGCGACCGCGACGGTCGCCGAGTGCAGCAGCTCCCCCACGCCCGGCCCGACGAAGGTGGCGCCCAGCAGCACCTCGCGGTCCAGGTCGACGACCATCCGGGCCCGGCCGCGGTAGCCGTCGGCGTACAGCGACGCACCGGCCACCGCGCCCAGGTCGTGGTCGACCACCCGGATCCGGCGGCCGGCCCGCTCGGCCTCCGCGGCGGTCAGCCCGACCGCGGCGGCCTCCGGGTCGGTGAACACCACCTGCGGGACGGCGTGGTGGTCGGCGGAGGCGCTGTGCGCGCCCCAGCGGTCGCTCCCCAGGACGGGCCTGCCGAGGGCCCGGGCGGCGATCGCGGCACCGGCGATCCGGGCCTGGTACTTGCCCTGGTGGGTCAGCAGCGCGCGGTGGTTGACGTCGCCGGCGGCGTAGAGCCAGCCGCCGGGCACCCCGGTGACCCGCAGGGTGTCGTCCACCGCCAGCCAGTCACCGGGCGTGAGCCCCACGGTCTCCAGGCCCAGGTCCTCGGTGCGCGGCGCCCGGCCGGTGGCGATCAGCAGCTCGTCGGCGGTGACCTCCGGCCCGGGGTCCGGTACGACGGTGACCGGCCCGCCGTCCGCCGCCCGGCGCACCTCCCGCACACCCGTCCCGGTCCGTACGTCCACCCCCGCCTCCCGCAGCGACGCCGCGACCAACTCCCCCGCGAACGGCTCCATCCGGGGCAGCAGCCCGTCGCCGCGCACCAGCAGCGTCACCTCCGCGCCCAGCGCCCGCCAGGCGGTGGCCATCTCCACGCCGACCACGCCGCCGCCGACCACCACCAGGTGCCCCGGCACCTCCTTGGCGCTGGTGGCCTCGCGGCTCGTCCACGGGCGGGCGGCGGCCAGCCCCGGCACGTCCGGCAGCACCGGGCGGCTGCCGGTGCACACCGCGACCGCGTGCCGGGCGGTGAGCGTCCGCCCGCCGTCGACCACCACCCGCCGCGGCCCGGCGAGCCGGCCCCGGCCGCGCACCAGGTCGATCCCGGCGCCGTCCAGCCAGCGGACCTGCCCCTCGTCCCGCCAGTGCGCGGCGAACGCGTCCCGCCGGGCCAGCACCGCGGGCGCGTCCAGCGGCCCGGTCACCGCGCCCTCCGCCCCGGCCACCCGCCGTGCCCCGTCCCGCGCCGCGGCCGGCCGCAGCAGCGCCTTGCTGGGCATGCACGCCCAGTACGAGCACTCCCCGCCGACCAGTTCGTGCTCCACCAGCACCGCGCTCAGCCCGGCGGCGTGCGCCCGGTCGGCGAGGTTCTCCCCGGTGGGCCCGCCGCCCAGCACGATGACGTCGTAGGTGTCGCCGGCACCCCCGCCGGCTCCGGCCGCTGCCGTCGTACGCTCCGCTGACATCCGCCCTCACTTCCCTGCCGGCCCCGCCGGACGTGGAGTGGGCCCGGTGTGCCGGGCCCTACCCGCCATCCTCGGGCCGCCGTGGTCTCAGCGCATCCGGCGCTCGACCGCCTCCTTGGCCTCGGCGAGCCCCTCGCCGGTCACCTCCCGGTAGACCTTGATCGCCTGGATCTTCTTCCCCTGGGCCAGCAGCGCGTCCACCTCCGCCATCCGCGGGTCCTCCGCCACCTCCACCCCGAGGTGCGCCATCAGCAGATCCACCTTCTCCTCCAGCCGCGCCATCCGCCGCTCCAGGGGCTTGGTGCGGCGGTCGAGCGAGGAGGCGAGTACGGCGATGGCGAGCACGAAAACGGCAAGGGCGCTGAAGGTTGTGTCCATGCCAGGAGCGTACGGGCCCGGAGGCCGCGCCCCCGCCTCCGGCCACGCCCACGGGTGCCAGGGGGCCCGCAGGGCGCCCCCGCCGCCCGGCACCGGCAACCAGACACAGGCCGCGCCGGTGCCGGGCCCCCGCGGCGCCCTCCGCCCCGGCGGCGACCGCGCACCACCCCACCGGGCGCCGCACCTCCGGGCGCCGGAGCACGCACCGGGGAGCGGCCCCGGGACCGGGCGGCCGCTTCACCGCGGCGGGTGGTGTGCGCGTCCCGGGCGGGGGACGCCGGGGCCTCCCCCATGGCGGGCCGGCTGGCGGCCGCCGCCGCGGTGCTCGCGCTGGCCGGGGCCGTACCGGCGGCCTTCCCTGCGCTCACCTCATCGTTCCTTCCAGGGATTCGGCGCGCACGGCGCTACCGGATCGCGGGCATGGCGCCCGACCGCCAATCGGCCACCCGCTTGCGGATGCCGGGAACCATCGGGAGCCCGTCGGTCTCCTCCGGTGTGAACCAGCGGACGTCCGTGGATTCGCCGGACACCGCGAGCTTTCCCGCCACGGGTCGTGCCAGGAAACAGATCGAGAACTCCTGCCGCACCTCGCCGTCGTCGTAGGCGAAGACATGGCGCGGATTGGAATACGTCCCGACGATGCCGGTGATCTCGACGTCCAGCCCGGTCTCTTCGCGGGTCTCCCGTACGGCGCAGTCCGGCAAGGACTCCCCGAAGTGCATGACGCCGCCGGGCAGCGCCCACATGCCGTTGTCGCGGCGGCGCTGGAGCAGGATGCGTCCGGTCTCGTCGACGACCACGGCGGACGCCGCCGGGACCAGGCTGTTCGCGGCCGGGGCCGCCGGGTCGTTCTCGTAATCGCGCCTACCCATCGCTGTCACCTTCCCAGACCGGCACACCGCGTTTCCACAGCTCTTCGACATGTGAGGCGAAGCGGTCGAACATCCCGTCTTTCTGCTGCCTCCGCAGATGCAGCGTGGGGGCGTCATGGCCCACACGGTGCGTCAGCAACGGCGTCACGATCATGTCGTCGTCGAAGCGGAAAACGGAGAGGTAGGCGTGCCCGCCGCTGTATCGCGCATCGATGCCCGGCTGATGTCTGATCTTCTCCAATTCGGCGAGTGTGACCCGGATACGCGTCGACAACGACAGGGCCACGCCTTCCTCCCGCTCACGGGAGCGGGTGAGCTCACTGTCGGGGTCGCCGACCAGGAAGCGGATACGGCAGCCGCTGGCCGCCTTTCTCTGCAACGCTGCCCCGAATCGCGCCTGTTCGAGCCAGAGGAAGTAGTTGGTGTATCCGGCGAACGCCAACTCCCGCTCAGCTTTGGCGATCAGCGCACGCCACAACGAGGCGGGGCAACCGGACCGATACGGATAGACGGAGACGACTTCACGATCCGGACCCGTCTTGACCGCCTTTTTCACGGCAGCCGGCCATAGCACCGCCTCCTCCTCCCCGAGCGCCTCGCACACGGCCCACCGGTGACGGGCCCTGGGAACCCGGCCGCCTTCAGTGATCCACCGGCCGACCGTCTTGACGTCGACGCCGCACCTCTCCGCGAGCTTCCGGTCGGTCATTCGAGCTTGCAGCATGGCACGCCGCAGCGCGTCGTTCACACCTACCCCCTGGGACGTTCGGAACGCTTTCCGTGGTGGCGCCCTCTCCGTACCCAACGGTCGCGGAACGGAGTGGTAACGCATCCTGGGGCGCGGAAGCCTGGACGGCAGCAAAGACCCCCGCGACCGTGGTGGACGGCCCGGGGGCGTGGCCAACGCTTCCAAGGAGCGCCAGCATGACCCAAGTTATCGCGACCCTCCTCACCCCGCTGCTGCGACTGTTACTTCCGGCCCCCGGGCGGCACCGGGCGTCCGTCCCGCCGCCCACCGCCGCACGCCGCGAGGACGTGCCGCCGGCCGGCCCCCCGCTCCGGCCCCCGGTCCGGACGCCGCCGCCCCTCCTCGGCGCGGAGGTCCCCCTCGTCCGCCCGTACGTGCTCAGTGAGGCCGAACGGGCAGAGCTGCGGGCCCGGCGCAGGCGGCGGAGGGCGCTGTGGCTGGCCGTGCACGGGATCGATATCGGCCCGCGCCGGATCCACGGGGTGGAGGTCGCCGCGTGACCGGGGACGGCGGCGGAGGGCTGCGACTGCTGCCCTGGACGGGGCCCCACGGGAAGCCGTGTTTTCTGCTGCCCGGTGACGGGACCGGGTACGTCTCGCGGCTGGCCGACCGGCTGGAGGCGGAACAGCTCGGCGCCGCCGCCGCCCTCATCGAGGAGGCGGAGCGAGTGCTGGCGGACCGCCTCTGGACACCGGGCGAGCTGCACCTGCTCGCGCTTCAACTGAAGGAAACGCTGGTCAACACGCATCGGGTCGCGGAGAGCCGCGGGGCGCGTTTGCCGGTGGTGGCGGAAGAGGACGGTAACGACCCGGAGGAGGAGGGCGAGAGGGTATAGCGCGGGAGGCCCGGCCGGCCTTCGCGGCGACTTCGCGCCGCAGGCTGCTCCTCTTCGAACGCAGTCCAGTAGGTGGTCCATACCCCGGGGATCACCGCCACCCGGATCGTGGCGGGGAGCGCCGAGTACCTGGCGTGGGGGGCGAGGAGACCAAGCCCGGTGAGTGGATCAGGCGGCAACAGCGGCGCGGTGTCCTCGGCAAGGGCCCGCGCCGTCTCCTCTTCCGCCGGCAGCGCGGTGGAAGTCCTGCATGCGCGGCAGCCCATCGTGCGGGCCTCGGCCGCTCCCGCAGCGCGGTCGCGGCCGGTGCCCGGCGGTTCGGTGCTCGTCAGGCGGCCCGAGCGCGGTGCCATGTGGTGAGGATGGCGTGGACGGCACTGGAGACGCGGGTCTGCTGGTCGTGGTCCGCCCAGAGGTACGCGTCGTGCTCGGTCAGTTTCACCGCCTCGCCGGTACCGGTGACGGTGGCGCTGAAGGTGAACTGGCGGGTGGCTCGTCCGCTGCCCGAGCGGTAGTCGAAGTGGCCCAGGTACGCGCCGACCGCATCGACGGTCAGGCCGGTCTCCTCGGCGACCTCGCGCTCCAGGGCCGCGAGCAGGGTCTCGCCGGCGTCCACGCCGCCGGACGGGAGTTCCCAGAGGCCACCGAGGTAGTCGTCGGCGGGACGGTGCAGCAGCAGCACGCGGCCGTCCGGGGAGGCGATGACGGCGCCGACAACGGTCTTGTCGATGCCGTCACGCTCGGCGGCACGGTTCAGGTCGGCTAGCAGCGCAGGGGTGGCAGGCAAGGGAGTCACATCAAGTCCTTTGCGTGAGCGGCAACTTTGGCCATGGCTGCGGCATAGGCGTCAGCGACGCGGAGGCCGTCCTCGCGGTGCCACACCGGCAGCTTGAACGTGGTGGCGTGCACATGTTCGGCCGTCGGGTAGCCGCCGGCGGCAGTGGGTCGGCGGTCAGCGTAGCCGGGCAGCAATGCTCCGGGGTGCTGGAACAGCGGGTGGGTGTGCAGGGGACAGGTCGAGCCCGGGCGATCGGTTTCCACAGCTCCTTCGGCGTGGAGCGCGGCGAGAAACCGCTCAAGCGGCAGTCCGCCGACCTCAGCCGCTTCGTACCTCAGCGGTAACGCGTACCACGACGGCCGCGCCGCCGCCGGCACGTTCGGCACACGGACGCCCGGCACGCCGTCCAGGGCCGCGCACAGGCGGGACGCGATGTCCTGCCGCCCGGCCAGGTACCCCTCCGAACGTGTGAGCTGGGCGCGGGCGAGCGCGGCGGCCAGCGGGTGGATGCGCAACTTGAGGCCCATGCCGGTGACCGCGAAGCGAGCCAGTGGATGTCCGGGGGGGATCTCGCGGCGGCACCGCTTGTTGAACTGACCGTGCAGCAGCACCCGGTAGTACAGCTCGTCGTCATCCGTGGCGACGAAGCCGCCCTCGCCGGCGGACAGCGGCTTTGGGCCGTTGAGGCTGAACGCCGCGGCTGTTCCGAAGGATCCGATGCGTCGGCCGTTCCAGGTGGCGCCGTAGGCGTGGGAGCCGTCCTCCAGCAGCTTCAGGCCGTGCTCGTCCGCAAAGGGCACGAGGGCGTCCATGTCCTGGGGCAGTCCCCACAGATGCACAGCGATCACCGCCTTGGTGCGGGCGGTGACCCGGCGGGCGGCGGCGTCGAGGTCCAGCTGCCCGCGGTCATCGACGTCGGCGAGGACCGGGTGGGCACCGAGGTGGAACAGCGGAGTGGCGGTCGCGTGGAAGGTGAGCGCGGGCACGATCACCTCGTCCCCCGGACCGACTCCGGCAGCCGCGTACATCGAGTGCAGGGCGGCGGTTCCGGTGCAGGTCGTGACCACGTGTCGGACGCCGAGACAGGAGGCGAGCGCGTCCTCCAGGTCGGCCACGACGCCGGAACGGTCCGGGACCGAGACCGACGTTTCCAGCTGGGTGGCGACGGCACGTCGGTCGGCCTCCTCGATCGGAGGCCAGGTGAAGTGCGGGCCAGGGGTGGTGAGGGCCGGTTCGCCACCGAGAAGAGCGAGCGGAGAGACGTTCATGCCAGGTACTCCTTGGGGTCCACGGGCCGGGCGGTGGCGGCCGAGGCGTAGGCGGCGGCCAGGAACGCGGCATGCGGCAGGTGCTCAGCGGGGCCTGACGGGTTGGGGCACGTCCGGTCCAGGACGCGGCAGAAGCGGTCGATCTGTGCGGTGGGCACGCCCGGCCAGGCCGGCTCCCGCTCCAGCGTCTCGACCACCTGCCCCGCGTGATCCAGGCGCCGGGAGCTGACCGACGAAGCCGCCGCCCTCGCTTCCGCACTCGGCGGCAGCACGCTGCTGCGCGACCACGGCGGCGGTTTCGGTTGCGCCACCGTGCAACTCCACCGCATCTCTGCCGAGAACTCCGCCGGAGACCCCTCAGCGGCCCTCGCCGCCGCTCGGAAAGTGGCACCGCACAGCCTGCCGAGCACCGAGCGCCGGGCCCGCTACTACACCGATACCGCCGCCGCGTTCGGGCGGTGGGGCCGCCGCGAGGACTGTCTTCGTGCCCTCCTGGCAGCCGAGCACCAGGCCCCCGAGGAGACCCGTGCCCGCCCAGCGGTCAAATCCCTGGTCTCGGGGCTGCTGGTCTCCGGACGCACGACCGCCGAACTCCGCGGACTCGCCGCCCGCGTCGGCGTCCTCCTCTGATGCCGCCCGTACCGGAAGCAGCGGCCCCGCAGGGCACCCCCGACCGCGCACCCCCTAAATCACCTTCCCCGGATTGAGAATCCCCAGCGGATCGAAGACCTGCTTGATGCCGCGGTGGAGGGCGAGGGCGTCCGGGCCCAGTTCGCGGGCGAGCCAGTCCTTCTTGAGGACGCCGACGCCGTGTTCGCCGGTGATGGTGCCGCCGAGGGCGAGGCCGAGGGACATGATCTCGTCGAAGGCGGTGCGGGCGCGGTGCTCCTCGTCGGGGTCCGCGGGGTCGAAGCAGACCAGCGGGTGGGTGTTGCCGTCGCCGGCGTGGGCGCAGACGCCGATGGTCAGGTCGTGCTTCGCGGCGATGGCGGCGGTGCCCTCCAGCATGGCGGCGAGCTGCGAGCGGGGGACGCAGACGTCGTCGATGAGCATCGCGGGCCGGATGCGCTCCAGGGCGGTGAAGGTCATCCGGCGGGCCTGGAGGAGCAGTTCGGACTCGGCGGCGTTCTCGGCGGGGACGACGTCGGTGGCGCCGGCCGCCGCGCACAGGGCACCGACGGCGGCCAGGTCGGCGGCCGGGTCGGGGGTGTCGAAGGCGGCCAGCAGCAGCACCTCGGTGGTCTCCGGCAGGTCCATCTGCGCCATGGCGTTGACCGCGCGGATGCTGGTGCGGTCCATGAGTTCCAGCAGGGCGGGGGTGTGGCCGCCGGCCATGATCCGGCAGACCGCGTCGCCGGCCGCCGCGACCGACCCGAACTCGGCGACCAGCGCGAGCTGCTGCGGCGGTTCCGGCTTCAGGGCCAGGGTGGCGCCCACGACGACGCCGAGGGTGCCCTCGGCACCGACGAAGAGCCGGGTCAGGTCGTAGCCGGCGACCCCCTTGGCGGTGCGCCGGCCGGTCCGCAGCAGCCGGCCGTCGGCGAGCACCACCTCCAGGCCGAGCACGTACTCGGCGGTGACGCCGTACTTGACGCAGCACAGGCCGCCGGCGGCGGTGCCGATGTTGCCGCCGATGGTGCACATCTCCCAGCTGGAGGGGTCCGGCGGGTAGTACAGGCCGTGTGCGTTGACGGCGCGGGAGAGGACAGCGTTGACGACGCCCGGTTCGACCACCGCCACCCGGTCGACGGGGTCGATCTCCAGGATGCGGTCCATCTTCACCAGGGAGAGCACGAGGCAGCCGTCGATGGCGTTGGCTGCGCCGGAGACGCCGGTCCGGGCGCCCTGCGGGACGACCGGAACGCGGAAGGCGGTGGCGGTGCGCATCACGTGCTGGACCTGCTCGACGGTGCGCGGCAGCACGACCGCCGCCGGGGTCCCGGCGGCGCAGAAGTTGGCCATGTCCCGGGCGTAGGAGCCGGTGACGTCGGGGTCGGTGAGCAGCGCATCCGCCGGGAGCCCGGCGCGCAGGCGTTCGATGAGGTCCATGGGCTCAGCCTGGCATCCGTGGGCCGTACACGGAAGATCGCGTACGGCCCGCGGGAGGCCGGGGGCCGGGCCGTCTCAGAGGTTGCCGCGCTTGGCCTGCTCGCGCTCGATGGCCTCGAAGAGCGCCTTGAAGTTGCCCTTGCCGAAGCCGAGCGAGCCGTGCCGCTCGATCATCTCGAAGAAGACGGTCGGGCGGTCCTGGACCGGCTTGGTGAAGATCTGGAGCAGGTAGCCGTCCTCGTCGCGGTCGGCGAGGATCCTCAGCTCGCGCAGCTCGCCGATCGGCACCCGGGTCTCGCCGACCCACTCGCCGAGGGTGTCGTAGTAGGAGTCCGGGACGTCGAGGAACTCCACGCCCGCCGCCCGCATCTGACGGACCGTCGAGACGATGTCGTTGGTGGCCAGCGCGATGTGCTGGACGCCGGGGCCGCCGTAGAACTCCAGGTACTCGTCGATCTGCGACTTCTTCTTGGCGATGGCCGGCTCGTTGAGCGGGAACTTCACCTTCTTGGTGCCGTCCGCGACCACCTTGGACATCAGCGCCGAGTACTCGGTGGCGATGTCGTCGCCGACGAACTCCTTCATGTTGGTGAAGCCCATGACCTTGTTGTAGAAGGCCACCCACTCGTCCATCCGGCCCAGTTCGACGTTGCCGACGCAGTGGTCGATCGCCTGGAAGAAACGCTTCTGCGGAGCCGCGACGAGGGGTTCCGCGGCGACGAAGCCCGGCAGGTACGGGCCGTCGTAGCCGGTGCGCTCGACCAGGGTGTGCCGGGTCTGGCCGTAGGTGGCGATGGCGGCCCGGACGACCGTGCCGTGCTCGTCCTCGGTCTCGTAGGGCTCGGTGAGGCCGGTGGCGCCGTGCTCGACGGCGTAGGCGTACGCCGCGCGGGCGTCCGGCACCTCGATGGCCAGGTCGACGACGCCGTCGCCGTGCGCGGCCACGTGGTCGGCCAGGAAGCGGCCCCACTCGCTGACCGGCTTGATCACGGAGGTGAAGACGAACCGGGCACCGCCGGACTCCAGGACGTAGGAGGCCGTCTCGCGGCTGCCGTTCTCCGGGCCCCGGTAGGCGACGCGGCGCATGCCGAAGGCGGTGGAGTAGTAGTGCGCGGCCTGCTTGGCGTTGCCGACGGCGAAGACGACCGCGTCCATCCCCTTGACCGGGAAGGGGTCCGCCTGCCGGGCCGTGGCCGGGGTGGTGGGCTGGGTGTGCATCGTGGTGTCTGCCATGTGCGCAGAGTCCCGCCGATCCACAAGGTGCGCAATAGTTCGCGTAATCACTGGGCATTATGTATAGCGGTCCGGGGGTTTCGTCGGGCGTTCTGTACATGATGACCAGCAAAATCGGAGGTCCACGCAATGGCGATCGATCATCTTGACGGGGCGCTGCTGGAGCTGCTCGCCCGGGAGCCGCGGATCGGCGTCCTGGAGGCGTCCCGGCGGCTGGGGGTGGCCCGCGGGACGGTGCAGGCGCGGCTGGACCGGCTCCAGTCGAACGGGGTGATCCGGGGCTTCGGCCCGGACGTGGACCCGGCCGCGCTCGGCTATCCGGTGACCGCGTTCGCCACCCTGGAGATCAAGCAGGGGCAGGGCGGGGACGTGCGGGCCCATCTCGCGGGCGTACCGGAGGTGCTGGAGCTGCATACAACCACCGGACACGGGGACATGCTCTGCAGGCTCGTGGCGCGTTCGAACGCCGATCTCCAGCGGGTGATCGACCGGGTTGTGGGCTTTGATGGCATCGTGCGGGCATCGACGGCGATCGTCATGGAAAATCCGGTTCCGCTGCGGATCATCCCGCTGGTGCAGCAGGCCGCGGGCGGCTGACGGCGGCAGGCCGGAGCGGGCGACGGACCGAGGGGAGCGACGGTGGGCTTCTGGGAGTACGTCGGCAGCCGCCACGGCCAGCTGCTGACCGATACGGTGCAGCACGCCGCCGCGGTCTTCCAGTGCATGGCGCTGGCGACCGCCCTCGGCGTCCTGATCGGCGTCGCCGCCTACCGCAGCGAGTGGGCCGGCTCGCTCGCCACGATGACCACCGCGACGCTGCTGACGATCCCGTCCCTGGCCCTGATCGGCCTGCTGATCCCGGTCGTCGGGCTGGGCGTCGCGCCGACCGTCGTGGCGCTGACCCTCTACGGGCTGCTGCCGGTGGTCCGCAACGCGATCGTCGGGCTGCGCGGGGTGGACCCGGACCTGATCGACGCGGCGAAGGGCATCGGGATGTCCCGGGCCGCCCGGCTGCTGCGGGTCGAACTCCCGCTGGCCTGGCCGCCGATCCTCACCGGCATCCGGGTCGCCACCCAGATGCTGATGGGCATCGCGGCGGTCGCCGCCTTCGCCTCCGGCCCCGGGCTCGGCAACGAGATCTTCCGCGGGATCGCCTCGCTGGGCAGCGCCAACGCGCTCAACCAGGTGCTCGCCGGGACCCTCGGGATCGTCGTCCTGGCCCTGCTCTTCGACGCCGCCTACGTCCTGCTCGGACGTCTGACCATCTCCAGGGGGATCCGTGGCTGAGCAGCCCGGCGAGCAGCCGTACGGGAACGGTCCGCGCGCCCGGGAGGCGGCCGCCCGGCCCGCCGGGTCGGTGGGCGCCGCCATCCGCCTGGAGCACCTGACGAAGGTCTACCCGGGCGGCGCCGGGCCGGCCGTGGACGACGTCAGCATGGAGATCGGCGCCGGCGAGACGGTGGTCCTCGTCGGGCCGTCCGGCTGCGGCAAGTCCACCACCCTGAAGATGATCAACCGGCTGATCGAGCCGACCTCCGGCCGGATCCGGATCGGCGACGAGGACGTCACCGGCATCGACCCGGTCCGGCTGCGCCGCAAGGTCGGCTACGCCATCCAGGCGTCCGGGCTCTTCCCGCACATGACGGTGGCGCAGAACGTCGCGCTGGTACCGCGGATGGCCGGCTGGTCCGCGGCGCGGACCCGGGAGCGGGTCGAGGAGATGCTCGGCCTCGTGGGGCTGGACCCGGGCGAGTTCCGGCACCGCTATCCGCGCCAGCTCTCCGGCGGGCAGCAGCAGCGGGTCGGGGTGGCCCGGGCGCTGGCCGCCGATCCGCCGGTGCTGCTGATGGACGAGCCGTTCGGCGCGGTGGACCCGGTCACCCGCGACCACCTCCAGGACGAGCTGCTCCGGCTCCAGCGCGAGCTGCGCAAGACCATCGTGTTCGTCACCCACGACTTCGACGAGGCGATCAAGCTCGGCGACCGGATCGCGGTGCTCCGCGAGCGCTCCCGCCTCGCCCAGTTCGACACCCCGGAGGCCATCCTCACCCACCCGGCGGACGCCTTCGTCGCCGGCTTCGTGGGCTCCGGGGCGGCGCTGAAGCGGCTGCACCTGGCCCGGGTGCGGGACGTGCCGGTGGCGGACGTCCCCACCGCGCACCTCGGCGACCCGCCCGAGGCGATCGCCGGCCTGCTGCGGGACGGCGGCACCGGCGCGGTGCTGCTGCTGGACGGCGACCGCCGCCCGCACACGTGGCTGCGCCGCGGCGACCGCCCGCCGGCGCCGCCGCCCGCGGCCCCGGCCGGCACCCCGGTCACCGGCACGGTGCCCCGGGACGCGACGCTGCGGGACGCGCTGGAGGCGGTGCTGACCGACCCCGCGGGCCGGGTGGCGGTCACCGGCCCGCGCGGCGAGTACACCGGCGTCCTCGACCTGGCGACGCTGCGGGGCACCGTCCAGGCGCTGCTGGCGGCGGACCGCGCGGAGGCGCTGGCGCACCAGCGCGCGCTGCGGGGGGCGCACGGGGCCGGGGCCGGGACGGCCCAGGAGGGCCCCGGCGGCCCGGGAGGCGCGGCATGAGCCCGCGGGCGGTCCAGGGCGGCGGGGGGCGGCGCCGGCCGCCGGCGGGGCCCGGCGGGGCGGTGCTGCCGGGCGCTCCGCGGGCCGCCGAGCGGGAGGTGGCGGCGGGCACCGCGCCGGTGCCGGCCGGCGCCCCCGGCGGGCGCCGGATCGGCTGGCGGAAGGGGCTCGGCATGCCGGCCTTCCTGGCCGCGGCGCTGCTGGCCACCTGGCTGTGGTTCCGCGGCGCCCGGCTGGACTCGATCGCCCACCAGGCCGTCGACCACGGCAAGGTGTGGCTGGCGCTCCGCCGGCACCTGGAGCTGACCGCGGTCTCCACCGTCCTCGTCCTCGTCCTCGCGATCCCGCTGGGCATCGCGCTGACCCGGCCGCGGCTGCGCCGGGCCGCCCCGGTGGCGACGGCGCTGGCCAACCTCGGCCAGGCCGTCCCGGCGCTGGGCCTGCTGGTGCTGCTGGTCATCTGGCGGGGCATCGGGGCGGGTTCGGCGGTTGCCGGCATGGTCGTCTACGCGGTGCTGCCGGTGCTCGCCAACACCCTCGCCGGGCTGCGCGGGATCGACCCGGCGCTGACCGAGGCGGCCCGCGGGATCGGCATGTCCCCGCTGGGGGTGCTCGCGCGGGTCGAACTCCCGCTGGCCGTCCCGCTGATCCTGGCCGGGGTGCGCACCGCGCTGGTGCTGAACGTGGGCACCGCGACGCTGGCCACGTTCGGCGGGGGCGGCGGGCTGGGCGACCTGATCTCGGCCGGCATCATCACCCAGCGGATCCCGGTGCTCGTCCTGGGGTCGGTGCTGACGGTGGCGCTGGCGCTGCTGGTCGAGTGGCTGGCGTCGCTGGCCGAACTCCTGCTGCGGCCGCGGGGGCTGGAGGCGGGCTCGTGAGGCGGCGGCGCGCGGCCGGCCGCCGGAAGCCGGCCCGGATACCGGCCGCCGGGCTGCTGCCCGCGGCGCTGGCGGCCGCGGCACTGCTCGGCGGCTGCGGACTGGTCAGCGGCAGCCCGATGGCCGACGACGTCCGGCCCGGCACGGTCGGCCGGGGGCTGCCCCTCAAGGGCGCCCAACTGACCGTCACCTCCAAGGAGTTCACCGAGAACATCATCCTCGGGCAGATCATGGGCCTGGTCTTCGAGGCGGCCGGTGCCACCGTCGTGGACAAGACCGCCATCCAGGGCAGCATCGGCGCCCGCGAGGCGGTCCGCAGCGGCACCGCCGACGGGATGTACGAGTACACCGGCACCGGCTGGATCACCTACCTCGGGCACACCCGGCCGATCCCGGACCCGGGCGCGCAGTGGGCGGCGGTGCGCGACGCCGACCGCCGCAACGGCATCGCCTGGCTGCCGCAGTCCCGGCTGAACAACACCTACGCACTGGCGCTGAACGCCGCGAACGCGAGGAAGTACCGGGTGCGGACGCTCTCCGACGCCGCCGCGCTGCTGCGCAGGGACCCCGGCGCGGTGACGGTGTGCGCGGAGAGCGAGTTCACCACCCGCAACGACGGCCTGCCCGGCATGACCAAGGCGTACGGCATGGACCTGCCGGCCGGGAACGTCCGGCGGATGACCGGCGGCGTGGTCTACACCGAGACGGCCAAGGGCACGTCCTGCACCTTCGGCGAGGTCTTCACCACCGACGGCCGGATCGCGGCGATGGGGCTGACGGTCCTCAAGGACGACCGGCACTTCTTCCCGAACTACAACGCGGCGCCGGAGCTCAACGCCGCCGCACTGCGCGCGCACCCGCAGATCGCCCGGCTCCTCGCCCCGGTCACCGCGGCCCTGGACAACACCGTCGCGCGCACGCTCAACGCCGAGGTGGACGTGGCGGGCCGGGACCCGCACCAGGTCGCCAAGGAGTGGCTGCTGAAGGAGGGGTTCGTCACCGAGGGCGGGGGCTGAGCGCGGCGGCGGGGCGGGCGGGCGCGCCCCTGTGCGGGGAAAAGGCGCACGGTGTCCGGCAAGATCCCGTATGGTTGCGCCACCCGAAAACGAACACGTGTCGCAGTTGTCCGACCACGACTGCGCAGGGGGAAGGGGAACGACTCCATGAAGGCATCCCGTATCCGGCGCCGCCTCGCCGGCGCCGCCGCCGTCACCGCCCTGGCCGGCGCCGGCATCCTGGCCGGCGCGCCGATGGCCGCCGCCAAGGCCAACCTCATCGCCATCGACAAGGTCGCGCTCGACGCCCCGGGCCTGCGGGTGAACGTCACGTACTCCTGCGACCCCGGTATGCACCACGAGCTGGTCGCCAACGCCGAGCAGATCACCTCGTCCAAGCTGGCGGCGCGCGGCGCGGGCACGATCAAGACCGACAAGCTCGTCTGCGACTACGCCGACCACACCGCGCAGGTCCGCCTCCGCCCGGCCGACCAGGGCTTCGCCAAGGGCCAGAAGGTGAAGATCACGGTCTTCTACTTCGACGAGGACGGCTTCCGCTACGCCGACCGCGAGGCCACCGCCACCCTCTGACGCGCTCCCGCCGCCGGGCCCTCGGCTCAGCCGGTGGGGCAACTGGGCACGTTGCCCCCGGAGTTGAGGGCCTTCAGGGCGTCCACCGCGCCGTCCAGCGTGGTGACGGGGATCAGCCGCATCCCCGCGGGGAGTTCGGCGCGGGCGTCGGAGCACTCCTGGCGTGGCACGAGGAAGACCGTCGCGCCGTCGCGGCGGGCGGCCTGCGTCTTGAGCGCCACCCCGCCGACCGCGCCGACCTCGCCCTTGGCGTCGATGGTGCCGGTCCCCGAGACGGTGCGGCCGCCGGTGAGGTCGTGGCCGGCGCCGTCGCCGTCCAGCTTGTCGACGATGCCCAGCGCGAACAGCAGGCCGGCGCTGGGCCCGCCGATGTCCGCCAGGCTCAGGGTGACCTTGACGTCCTTGGCGGACTTCCCCAGCCGGCCGAGCGCGGCCTGGACGGCCGCGTCCTGGGACTGCTTCATCTGCTCCGCGTTGTGCTCGGCGATCTCCTCGGTGTTGTTGCCCACCGGGTAGACCGAGTCGCGCGGCATCACCGCCTCGTCGCTGCGGAACCACGCCTGCACCACGTCCGGCAGGTGGATCGAGGCGGACGGCCCGGTGGCGGTGATGGAGGTCATCCGCAGCTGCCCGGTGGTGGTGCGGGTGGGGGCACCGGAGACGGTGATCACCGGCTTGCCCTTGTCGTCGCCGAGGACGTTGGCCGTGACGCCCGGGTACGCCACCGAGTACGGCAGCGGGGCGAGGGCGGCGGTCACCAGGACGGCGAGGACGAGGGCGGTGCAGACCAGGAGGGCGCGGGCACGGGAAGACACTCCGCCACCCTAATTGACCCCCGCCCCGGCCGTCCCGTGCGGCGCCCTGGCCACACGGCAGGGCCACAGGGTCCGCACACGGCGCACGTGCGCGGCCCCGGGCCCGCGGGGCCGGGGCGGGGCGGGGCGGCTCAGCGCAGCGCCTCGGCCACCTCCCGGGCCGCCTCGACCACCCGCGGCCCGATCCGCTCCGCGACGGTGTCGGCGAGCATCACCACGCCGACGCTGCCCTCTATCCCGCTGACCCCGATCAGCGGCGCCGCGGCACCGCTGGCGCCGGCCTCCAACTCGCCGTGGGTCAGGGCCAGTCCGCCGTCGTGGAGGCGGCCCTGCCGGGCCTTGAGGATCGCCCGCCCGGCCGCCCCGCGGTCCAGCGGGTGCCGGAAGCCGGCGCGGTAGGCGACGTGGTAGTCGGTCCAGGTCGGCTCGACGACCGCGACCGCCAGCGCCTCGGTGCCGTCGACGAGCGTGAGGTGGGCGGTGGCGCCGATGTCCTCGGCGAGCGAGCGCAGCGCGGGCAGCGCGGCCTCTCTGACCAGCGGGTGGACCTGGCGGCCCAGCCGCAGCACGCCGAGGCCCACCCGGGCCCGGCCGCCGGTGTCCCGGCGCACCAGAGCGTGCTGCTCCAGCGTCGCCAGCAGGCGGTAGACCACGGTGCGGTTGACGCCGAGCTTGTGCGACAGCTCGGTGACGGTCAGCCCGTGGTCGGTGTCGGCGAGCAGTTTGAGGACGCGGAGTCCCCGGTCGAGCGTCTGGGAGGTCTCTGCGGTCACGACGCCCCCTCCTGGAGTGAGTGGCGGCGTCCGACGCGGCGCGCTGCTCGTCCCGGAACAGCGCCCAAGAAGCCGCCGGCCGCTGTGCACCGGCTGCGCTCCGCGGCGGCGCTGCCACGGGGCGTGTGCGTGACCGGGACAGTAGCGAGCGACTCCGGTCAGCGGAAGAGTCCGTCCAGAATCCGGGCTGTCGCGCCCGGAAGATCCACAACTGTCCGTACCGTGGTTCGCTCCGGCGGGGGTCCGGGGCCCCCGCCGTGCTCGCGCGGTGACCCGGCGGGGGCGCCGGCCGGACCGCTCCGCCCCGCACTCCCCGCACGGCGCCCCCGCGAAACCCTCACACCACCTCCACAGGCGGCGCTCAGCGCATCCGGGTCGCCCACTCCCGGACCTTCTTGATCCGCTCGGTGAGCTGGCCGGCCGTCGCCTCCGCGCTCGGCGGACCGCCGCACACCCGGCGCAGCTCGGTGTGGATCACCCCGTGCGGTTTGCCGCTCTGGTGCACATAGGCGCCCACCAGCGTGTTCAGCTGCTTCCGCAGCTCCAGCAGCTCCTTGTGCGTGACCACCGGCCGCCGCTCGGCGGGCAGCTCCAGCAGATCGGCCTCGGTGTCCGGCTTCTTGCGGCTGTGCGCGATCTGCCGGGCCTGCCGCTTCTGGAGCAGCAGCTGCACCTGGTCGGGCTCCAGCAGCCCGGGGATGCCGAGGTAGTCCTGCTCCTCCTCGCTGCCCGCGTGCGCCTGCATCCCGAACTCGGCGCCGTCGTAGAGCACCCGGTCGAAGACCGCCTCCGACTCCAGCGCCTCGAAGGAGAACTGCTCCTGCTCGCCGGTGTCCTCGTCCTGCTGCTTGTTCGCCTCCTCCAGCTCCTTCTCGGACTCGGCGTACGGGTCCTCCTCGCCGTCCTTCTTCGGCTTGTCCAGGACGTGGTCGCGCTCGACCTCCATCTCGTTGGCGAAGCCGAGCAGCGACGGCACGGTGGGCAGGAACACCGAGGCGGTCTCGCCCCGCTTGCGGGACCGCACGAAGCGGCCCACCGCCTGGGCGAAGAACAGCGGGGTGGAGATCGTCGTGGCGTACACCCCGACCGCGAGCCGGGGCACGTCGACGCCCTCGGACACCATCCGGACCGCGACCATCCAGCGGTCGTCGGAGTGCGAGAAGTCGTCGATCCGCTGCGAGGCGCCCGCGTCGTCGGACAGCACCAGCGTCGCGCCCTGCCCGGTGATCTCCCGGATCAGCTTGGCGTACGCCCGGGCCTGCTCCTGGTCGGAGGCGATGACCAGGGCACCGGCGTCCGGGATGCCCTTGCGGACCTCGGTCAGCCGCCGGTCGGCGGCGCGCAGCACGTTCGGCATCCACTCGCCGCGCGGGTCCAGCGCGGTGCGCCACGCCTGGGACACCGCGTCCTTGGTCATCGGCTCGCCCAGCCGCGCGGCGATCTCGTCCCCGGCCTTCGTCCGCCAGCGCATGTTCCCGCTGTACGAGAGGAAGATCACCGGGCGGACCACGCCGTCGGCCAGCGCGTTGCCGTAGCCGTAGGTGTAGTCCGCGGACGACCGGCGGATGCCGTCCTGGCCCTCCTCGTAGGCCACGAACGGGATCGGGTTGGTGTCCGAGCGGAACGGCGTACCGGTCAGCGCCAGCCGCCGGGTCGCCGGCTCGAACGCCTCCAGGCACGCCTCGCCCCACGACTTGGAGTCGCCGGCGTGGTGGATCTCGTCGAGGATGACCAGCGTCTTGCGCTGCTCGATGCGGTTGCGGTGCAGCATCGGGCGGACCCCGACACCGGCGTAGGTGATCGCGATGCCGTGGTACTCGCGGCCCAGCGGCCCGGCGCTGTACTCCGGGTCGAGCTTGATGCCGATGCGGGCGGCGGCCTCCGCCCACTGCTTCTTCAGGTGCTCGGTGGGCGCGACCACGGTCACCTGCTGCACGACGTGGTGGTGCAGCAGCCAGGAGGCGAGGGTGAGCGCGAAGGTGGTCTTGCCGGCGCCGGGCGTGGCCACGGCGAGGAAGTCCCTGGGCTGGGTCTGGATGTACCGGTCCATGGCCGCCTGCTGCCAGGCGCGCAGCTTGTTCGCGGTACCCCACGGGGCCCGTCCCGGAAAGGCCGGGGACAGATGATGGCTGTTGGTGGCGCTGGTGGTAGTAGTCACGGTCTCCGTCGGCTGAGGTCGGCGATCGGCAACCGCGTCAGCCTACCGGTGCCGCCCTTTCCGGCCGGGGCGTTACGCCCGCTCCCGCCCGGGGGTGGGAGCGAGGTCACACCCCCGGGCGGGGGCTCACCCCCGCGCCACCGCCGGGCGCCCCGCGGCCGGGCGCCGGGCGCAGCCGCGGGGCCACCGCCGCGCCGAGCACCGCGACCGCCGCCATCGCCGCGAAGACCGCCAGGAACGCCGCCGGGTGGCTCACCGGGGCGGCGCCCGCGGCGGCCGGACCGGCACCGGCCGCCCCGGCCGAGGCGCCGCCGAAGGCCACGAACAGCGCCCCGCCGAGCCCCACGAACGTGACGTTGCCCAGCGCGTCGGACATCTGGAGGGAGGAGGAGTTGCTGCCCGCCTCCTCCGGCCGGGACAGCTTCAGCAGCAGCACCCCGCCGCTGGAGATGTGCAGCCCCATCCCGAAGCCGCCGACCGTCCACGCCGCGGCCACCGTCCAGGCCGGCACCGCGTCGATCAGCACCAGCGGCACCAGCAGGATCGCCACCGCCAGCAGGCCCATGCCCAGGCCCATCAGCCGCTCGCGGTGCGGCTCCAGCCGCGGGCGGCTCTGCACGTACGAGCCGAGCGCCCAGGTCAGGCCGCCGCCGGTGAGCGAGAGCCCGGCGAGGGTGGCGGACAGGCCGCGCTGGGTCACCAGCAGCAGCGGGATGAAGCTCTCGGCGGCGACCAGCGCCCCGGCGGCCAGCCCCCGCATCAGCACCACCGTCGGCAGCCCCCGGCCCGCCCGGAACGTGCCGCGGGGCAGCAGCCGCACGATCGCCGGGCCCAGCAGCGCCAGCCCGGCGGCGGCCGGCAGCAGCGCGGCCGGGTCCGGGTGCCGGCCCGCGTACTGGAGCAGCGAGGCGCCCGCCGCCACCGCCAGCGCCAGCCGGCAGCGGCGGCTGCCCAGGATGCCCCGGACGCCCGCGTCCGGCCCCGGCGCGGTGCGCGGCAGCTTGCGCAGCGCCGGCAGCATCACCCCCAGCGGCAGGAGTATCAGCACGGGGATGGACAGGAACACCCAGCGCCAGCCGAACTGCTCGGTGACCGTCCCGGCCACCAGCGGCCCGACGATCACCGGCACCACCCAGGCCGCCGAGAACGACGCCATCACCGACGCCCGCAGCCGCTCCGGATAGCCGCGGCCGACGACGACGTACAGCGCCACCACCGACAGGCCGCCGCCGAGCCCCTGCACCCCGCGCCCGGCCACGAACACACCCATGGACTGCGCCCCGCCGGCGATCAGCAGTCCGGCCCCGAAAGCGGCGATCCCGGTGAACAGCGGCGCCAGCGGCCCCCGCCGGTCGCTCCACACCCCCGAGAGCGCCATCGCGAACAGGCTGGCGGTGAAGAACGCCGAGAACGCGAAGGCGTAGAGCCCGATCCCGTCCAGCGCGCGGGCGGCGACCGGCATGGCGGTGTTCACCGCACTGGCCTCGAAGGCGATCAGGGAGACGACGGAGATGATGCCCAGGGTCAGCGCGCGGTGCTCGCGGCCCAGCACCCCGGAGCCGCCCGGCGCGGACCCGGGCGGCTCCGGGGTCCTGCCGGGCTCCGGGGCGCCGGGTCCGGCGGTGGTACGGGAGGCGGCGGCCGCGGCCGCGGGGCTCGAAGGGTCAGCGGTCATCGGGCCAGCGTAAGGGCCGCAGCGGGAGTGCGCCCCTGTCCAAAGGCGGGGATCCACTCGGCCGCCGGTCCTACACCGCCCGGTCCCGGCCCGCCCGCCCCGGCACCCGGTGGCCGCGCCCGCTCGGGGCAAGACTGTGGATATGCCGTACTTCCGCAGCTACGACGACGCCGCACTCCACTACCGGGTGCTCGGACCGGCCGGCCCGGACCGGCCGCCCCTGGTCTGCCTGGCCGGCGGCCCGGGCCGGGACGCCGCCTACCTGGGGGACCTGGGCGGCCTGGCCGCGCACCGGCAGCTGATCATCCCCGACAGCCGCGGCACCGGCGCCTCCCCCGCGGCGCCCGACCCCGGCCGGTACGCCTTCCCGCACCTCGCCGAGGACGCCGAGGCGCTCCGCGCCCACCTCGGGCTGGAACGCTTCGCGCTGCTGGCCCACGGCGCCGGGGCCGCCATCGCGCAGGCGTACGCGGCGGCCCGCCCGGAACGGCTGACCCACCTGGTGCTGGTCTGCCCCGGCTCCCGGCTCCAGGGCGAACTGCCCGACGACGCCCGGGAGATCTTCGCCGCCCGCCGGCACGAGGAGTGGTGGCCGCGGGCCGCGGCGGCGGTGCGGCACCTCGCCGAGGTGTCCGACCTCGCCGAGGTGCGCGAACTGCTCCGGGCCGCGGCGCCGATGGCCTACGCCCGCTGGGACGCACCGCAGCGGGCCCACGCCGCCACCGAGGGCGCCCAACTGGGCCCCGTACCGCGGGCGGGCTTCTGGCAGGGCGTGGACGACGGGACCCGGCGGGCGCTGCTGGCCGGGCTGCACCGCGTCACCTGCCCGGTCCTGGTGCTCACCGGCGACCGCGACGCGGTGGCCGGGATGCGCGCGGGCGAGCTGGTGGCCGCCTCCTTCCCCGACGCCCGGGTCCGCCCCCTGCACCTGGTGGGCCACTACCCCTGGGTCGACGAGCCGGACCTCTTCCGCCCCCTCGTCGAGGAATTCCTCCGCCCCTCCTGACCCCCGCCCCCGGCCACGCGGGCTCCCGCCGCCCCTCCCCCCTTTCATGAACCCCGTGTTGCAGCCTCGTGGCAGCCCGCCCCGCGCCCTTGCCCGGCCCCCCACCCCGCGCCCTAGAGTCAGGACAGCACCGCATCCCGGCCGTGTGCCCGAGTGGTTCAGGGGCTCGCCTGCAAAGCGAGTTACGTGGGTTCGAATCCCGCCACGGCCTCCACCCGCCGGACCGGTTACCACGACAGGGCGGCACCCCGAAGGGGTGCCGCCCTTCTGGGCCGCGCGCGAGCAGACGGGCAGGCGGGGCGCTCGGGCCGCCCGTGGGAGGGGCGGCCGCCGTCACCCGCTCGGGGCCGGGGCGCGGCGAAGGGGCCGGCGCGCCGGGACCGCGTCAGTGCTGCGGGACCGGGACCGGCTGGGCGACCGCGGCCTGGGGGCGGATCGGCAGGCGGCCGATCGGGCGGCCGGTGGCCGCGCGGACCGCCGACGCGACCGCGGCCGGTGCCGTCACCACCGGTACCGCGCTGACGGCCTTGGCGCCGAACGGCGCGACCACGTCCCGCTCCTCGACCAGCTTGACGATCCGGATGTCCGGGGCGTCCAGCGCGGTCGGCAGCGGGTAGCCGGTCAGGTCGGGGTGGCGGACCTGGCCGCGGGTGGTCCGGAGGTTCTCCATCAGCGCGGCGCCCAGCCCCTGGGTGACCCCGGCCTCGATCCGGGCCCGCAGCTGGCGCGGGTTGAGGATCCGGCCCACGTCCTGCGCGACGGCCATCTCCACCACCCGGACGGTGCCCAGCTCGATGTCCACGTCGGCGACGCAGCGGATCGCGCAGAAGGCGAGGCCGACGAACGCGTCGCCCTGGCCGGTCTCGTCCAGCGGCTCGGTCGGGTGCGGCCGGCACTGCGCGGTGGCCCACAGCTCCTTGCCGTCCAGCGCCTCGGCGACGGTGGTGCTGAGCACCCCGTCGTAGGAGGTGATCTTGCCGTCGGCGATCTGGAGCAGTTCGGTGGACATCCCGAACTTGTGGGCCAGCGGCTGGAGCAGCTGGGTGCGGACCATCCTGGCGGCCCGCTCCACCGCGCCGCCGGAGACCCAGGTGTGCCGGCCGTGGCAGGCCCGCCCGGCCGGCGGCTGGTCGGTGTCCACGCCCGCGACGTGCACCTCCTCCACCCCCAGCGTCTCCTGGACGATCTGCCGCGCCAGCGTGGCGAACCCCGAACCGGTGTCCACCGCCGCGCAGATGACGGTGGCCACCGATCCGCTGACCTTGACGGTGGCGGTGGAGACCTCGTCGGTGCCCTCCGCGCCGAGCATGTGGACCATGCCCAGGGCGTAGCCCACCCCGCGCCGCACCGCGCCCGGTTCGCCCGCGCCCTCGGGGCCGCCCGGCAGCAGCCACTCCGCCTCGGGGGTGTCCTTGGGCAGCTCCGGCAGCGGCGCCTCGGTGACCGCGCGCAGGAGTTCGGCGACCGGCGCGGGGCAGGTGACGGTCTGCCCGGTGGGCAGCAGGTCGCCGGTGGCCATGACGTTGCGCCGGCGGATCTCGTCCGGCTCCAGGCCCAGCTGGGCGGCGAGCTTGTCCATCTGGCCCTCGTAGGCGGCGCAGACCTGGAGCGCGCCCTCGCCCCGCATGTGCCCGGACGGCGGGTTGTTGGTGCGCACCGCCCAGCCCTCGACGACGGCGTGCGGGACCACGTACGGGCCGCAGGCGAACGAGACGGCGGCGGCCAGCGCCTCCGCGGAGGTGTCCGCGTAGGCCCCGGCGTCCATCAGGATCTGCGCCTCCACCTTGACCAGCCTGCCCTCGGCGTCGGCGTGGTGGCGGTAGCGCAGCAGCGTGGGGTGGCGGTGGGTGTGCGCGAGGAAGGACTCCTCCCGGGTGGCGGCCAGTTTGACCGGGCACCCCGTACGGAGCGCCAGCAGGCCCAGGGACAGCTGGATGCCGGGGTCCTCGCGGTCACCGGTGGCACCGGGCACGCCGGTCACCACGACCTTGACCTGCTCGGGCGCCAGCCCGAAGGAGGCGGCGGCCAGGTCGCGGTCGGCGTGCGGGTCGGTGGAGGCGGTGTAGATCTCCACCCCGCCGTCGGGGCGCGGCACGGCGAGTCCGGCCTCCGCCCCGATGGGCGCCGGGTCCTGACGGCCGATCCGGTAGAACCCCTCGACCATCACCTCGCCGACCGCCTCGGCGTCGCCGAAGCGGAGCGGGATGTGCCGGATGAGGTTGCCGTCCGGGTGCAGCGGCTCGGCCTCGAAGGCCAGCTGGGGGTCGGTGACGGCCTCCAGGACCTCGTACTCCACCACGATGGCGGCGGCGGCCAGCCGGGCGGTGTCGGGGTGGTCGGCGGCGACCGCGGCGATCGGCTCGCCGTGGTGGCGGACCTCGTCCTTGGCGAAGACCGGGCGGTCGGCGGTGCCCCGCCCGTAGCCCCGGTCGCCGGGCACGTCCTCATGGGTGACGACGGCGCGCACCCCGGGCATCTCGGTGGCGTGCCGGGTGTCCACCGAGCGGATCCGCGCCCGGGGGTGCGGGGAGCGCAGCACCGCCGCCCACAGCAGGCCCTCGGCCCACAGGTCGGCGGCGTACGGGAAGGTGCCCTGGGTCTTCGCGGCCGCGTCGGCGGCCGGGAGGGACGCCCCCAGCCCGTGCGTCGGCTCCTCGGGGAGCGGGACGCCCGCCGCGGGCGTCGCGGTGACGGCGGCGCCGTCGGTCGTACCGGTCATGCCGAGACCTCGCTTCGCTCACGCCCGCCCGTGCGGGGCGCGTGCCGGTCGCTGAATCGCTCGCTCATCCGGTGCCCCCCGGCTGCGCGTCGTGGTGGTGCGGTGCCCCGTCCACCGGGTCGGCGGGACCCGCCTGGTGGGGGATGCGGGCGGTGCCGTCGGGCTCCTCCGCGGTGTCCTGCCCGGCGGCCTCGGACCGGGCCCTGACGACCTCGGCGACGGCGTCCAGCACGCCCCGGTAGCCGGAGCAGCGGCAGAGGTTGCCGCAGAGCGCCTTGCGGGTCTCCAGCTCGGTGGGGGCGTGGTTGCCCTCCAGGAGGTCGTGCACGGTCATCGCCATGCCCGGTACGCAGAAGCCGCACTGCACCGCACCGGAGGCGGCGAGCGCCCGCTGCACGTCGGAGGGCACGCCGTCGCGCGCGAGCCCCTCGACGGTGCGTACCTCGCTGCCGGCCGCGGTGGCGGCGGGCACCAGGCAGGACGCGACCAGCCGGCCGTCCACCTGGACCGAGCAGGCCCCGCACTCCCCCTGGGAGCAGCCGTCCTTGGCCCCGGCCAGGCCGAGCCGCTCGCGCAGCACGTACAGCAGCGACTCGCCGATCCAGGCGTCGGTGACCGGCCGGTCGGTGCCGTTGACGCGCAGCACGTAGGAGGCGGCGGGGTGTTCGTCGTGGCTGTCGGGGACGGCGTCGGACGGCGCGTCCCCGGGGTGCGCGGGCTCCGGCCCGGCGGCGGGAGCGACCGGGCCGTCGGACGGCGCGCCGGCCTGCGGCGCCGCACCGGCGGCGGGCACGGCGTCGGCGGGGTGCGGCGCGTCGGCGGGGGTGGCCGGTCCGGCGGCCGCGCCGTGGTCCGTGGCCGGGGACTCCGCGGCCGTACCGGGACCCGCGCCGGGCTCGGCGCCGGACGACGTGCCGGGCTCCGCGCCAGGGGCCGTACCGGGCTCCTCCGGGTGGCCCGCCTCCGCGGCCGGCCCCCCGTCTCCCGACAGCCCCTGGGGCGCGTGCGGTTGGTCCCCCGCGTGCGGTTCGTGGGGGTGCGGTTCTTCGGGCGCGTGCGGTCCGTCCACGGCCCCGGGCACCGCGTCCGCCGCGGACTCCGCCGCGGCCGCGCCCGGAGCCCCGTGCGCCCCGGGCGCCGGGTGCTCGACAGCTTCGGGGTGCTGGGCGGTCTCGGGGTGCTGGGCGGTCTCGGCATGCCGAACGGCCTCCGGGAGCCCGACGGCCCCGGGGTGGTCGCCCGGTGCCGGGTGGGCGCCGGACGCCTGAGGCTCACCGGGCGCCGGGTGTGCGGCGGGCGCCGGGTGGTGCTCGGTGCCCGTCCCGGCCACGGCGGGGAAGCCTCTCCCGTCCGTCCCGGCAGCCCCCACCGCCCCGTCGGCCCCAACGGCCCCAGCGGTCCCGGCAATCCCAGCAGTCCCGTCAGCCCCGGCATCCACCGCTGCCCCGGCCTCCGGAGCGCCGGCACCGGCCTCCGCACCGGCGGTGCCCGTGGCAGCCGCGGCGGTACCGGCGGCCGCCCCCGCGCCGTCGCCCGGGGCCCCGTGGCCGCCGGCCGGGAACGCGTCCACGGCGAACCGGCCCGTCAGGTCCGGCTGTTCGCCCTCCACCACGGGGACCGACCAGCTGTCCGCGCCCCCGGGGGCGGGCACCTCCTGCCCGGTCTCCTGCGCGGCGGGCGGCTCCTCCGGCGCGGCCGGCGGCCACTGGGCCAGCGCGTCGGCGGGCAGCGACCAGTGGCCGGTCGCCCCGGCCGTGCCGGCACCGTGCGCGTACGGGTCGGCGGCGGGCGCCGGGTGGTACGGCTCCGCGGCCGCGCCGCCCGTACCGGCCCCGGGGTCGCCGGCCGGACCGGCGGTGCCGCCGGTGGCGTCGAGGCCGGCGGTGAAGTTCCAGTGGCCGGTGGCGCCGGCCTCCGCGGGGCCGGGCGCGGGCGCGCCGCCCTCGTAGGCCGGGTCGCGGTAGCCGCCGTCCGCGTAGATCGCGGGGCCGCCGGGGCCGCTCGGCCGGTCGTCGCCGACCAGGTACTCGCCGGACTCCTCCAGCGTCTCGTCGGCCGCCGGGACCGTCCACGCACCGGCGGCCGCCTCCGCGCTGCCCGCCACGGGCCAGTGCACCTGCTCGCCGCCCCACGCCCGGCCGCCCTCGGGGGCGTTGGCCTGGTAGCCGGGCACGTCCTGGTGCGGGGCTCCCTGGTGCGGGGCGGCCCCGTGCTGCCCGCCGTGGCCGCCGTAGCCCGCCGCGGGGTCGGCGTAGCCGCCGGACGGGTCGGCGAACGGCATCGTCCACTGCCCGGTGGCGGCCGGGTCGGTGCCCGCGCCCGGTACCGGGGGCGCGGGGTGCTCGGGGAACGAGGCCGGCGGGGTGTAGCCGTGGCCGGGGGCGGCGAGCGGGTCGGCGCCCGGAGTGCCGTAACCGGCGCCGTAGGCCCCGGTGGTGAAGCCTTCCGGGAGCTGGACGAAGGCGGTCGCCTCCGACTCGTACTCGCCACCCTGCGGCAGCGGCTGCCAGCCCTGTTCGGGGTGCGGCTGCTGCGGTCGGCGGTTGTCGGCATCGCTCATGAGAGCGCCCTCCCAAGTGCGCGGCGGGCCAGGGCTGCCACCGTACGGCGCAGGTGCAGCGCGGCCGGCGGCAGGGTCACCGGTTCGGAACCGTCCTGCGGCGGCGCCGGGTCGGGGATGCAGGCGGCGGCCACGTAGTCGCCGAAGGCGGCCAGCGCCTCGGGGACCAGGCCGCGTTCGCCGTCCCAGTCGATGAGCGAGGCCACCCACTGCTCGGCCTCCAGGGGCCGCAGCGGCATCGCGGCGACCGCGCCGACCGCGCAGCGCACCGCGCGCCGCGCCGGGTCCAGGACCAGCGCGACGGAGGCGGTGGCGCGGCCGGGGCCGGTGCGGCCGGTGGCCTTGAGGAAGGTCTGCGGGGCGTGCAGCAGCGGTACCCGGACGAAGCCGACGAGTTCACCGGGGTGCAGCATCTCGCGGCCGGTGAGCAGGTGGCTGACCGGGATCTCCCGGCGGGCGCCCCCGGGGCCGGCGACGATCACCGTGGCCTCCAGGGCGGCCAGCACCGGCAGGGTGTCGCCCGTGGGGGCGCAGGTGACGATGTTGCCGCCGAGGGTCCCGGCGTTGCGGATCTGCGGCGGGCCGGCCGCGCGCGCGGCGGCGGCCAGCCCCGGGATCAGGGCGGCGAAGTCGGGGCGCCCCATCCGGGCGAGGGTGAGGCCGGCGCCGAGCAGGGCGTGGCCGTCGAGGTACTGCCAGCCCCGGATCTCGCTGATCCGGCCGAGGCCCACCAGGCCGGCGGGTCTGAGGAGTCCGGCGTTGACCGCCGCCATGAGGTCCGTGCCGCCCGCGACGGGCACGGCGGCGGGCATGGCGGTCAGCGCCGCCACCGCCTCGTCGAGCGAGGCCGGCAACGTCACCGATTGCGACGCGTGCGGTGCGTGCGTGGTCAACCCAGCTGCCCCTTCCCCGGTGTCCCGGCAGTTCCGCTCCGCCGTACGGTACGTGCTCACGGCCCGGACGTGGCAACTCTGGCACATCTTCGCGGGCCCGGTACGCGAGGGTCCGCGAAGCGGTGCCCGTGGGCGCGGAGGGCGCCGGTCCGGCGGCGGTCCGCCGGTTCCGGTGAACGGGCACCACGGTCCCAGGGACCGGCCGGACGGGCGCCTTCCTTGCGCGGGGGCTCACACGTTTGGGGGCGCCCCGTCGAAGGGGCGTCCGAGGATGCCGGGGCGTTTCTGCCAGGGAAGCGGGCCGCCGGGCGGGCGGTAGCCGACGCCCAGCGCGTCCAGGCGGGCGTAGTGGTCGGCCATCCGGGAGGTGAAGTCCTGGTAGTCGCGGGCGGCCGGGGCGGGCAGGTGGGACCAGGCGACCTCGGCGAACGCGGCCAGCCGCGGGAAGACCTGGTAGTCCAGGCGCTGCTGACCGTCCATCGCCTCGGTCCAGGCGTTGGCCTGGGTGCCCAGCACGTGCGCGGCCTGGTCGTCCGTCAGCTCCGGCGGCACCGGCTCGAAGCGGTAGACGTCCTCCAGGGTGCGGACGTAGCCGATCGGCACCGGCTCGTCGGGCGCGGCGTGCTGACGGTGGTCCAGGTAGACGTGCTGCTCGGGGCACATGACGACGTCGTGCCCGGCCTTGGCCGCGGCGATGCCGCCGGCGTACCCGCGCCAGGAGGAGACCGCCGCGCCCTCCGCCAGGCCGCCTTCGAGGATCTCGTCCCAGCCGATGAGGCGCCGGCCGCGGTCGGCGAGCCAGCGGTCGAAGTGGCGCAGGAACCAGCTCTGGAGGCCGTCCTCACCGTCCAGGCCCAGGGCGGCGATCCGGCCCTGGGCGGTGGGCGAGGCCCGCCACTGCTCCTTGGGGCACTCGTCGCCGCCCAGGTGCACGAAGCGCGAGGGGAAGAGCGCGAGCACCTCGGTGAGGACGGTCTCGTAGAAGCGGAGGGTGGTGTCGGTGGGGGCCAGGACGTGGGGGCTGACGCCCCAGGTGTCCCAGACCTCCAGGGAGGCGGTGTCGACGACGTCGGTGTTGCCCAGCTCCGGGTACGCCGCGATGGCGGCCTGCGAGTGCCCGGGGATGTCGATCTCGGGGACGACGGTGATCTGCCGCTCGGCGGCGTACGCGACGATCTCGCGGAGGTCGTCCTGGGTGTAGTAACCGCCGTGCGGGCGCGGGTCCCACAGCGGCGAGTGGCGGTGGCCGAGCCGGCTGCGCCGGCGCCAGGCGCCGGTCGCGGTCAGCTCCGGGTAGCGCCGGATCTCGATCCGCCAGCCCTGGTCGTCGGTGAGGTGCAGGTGCAGGACGTTCAGCTTGTGGGCGGCGAGCAGGTCGAGGTAGCGCAGGACGCCGTCCTTGGGCAGGAAGTGCCGGGCGACGTCCAGCATCAGACCGCGCCAGCCGAAGCGGGGGGCGTCCTCGATGGTCTGCTCCGGCAGGCGGGCCGCGCGGTCCGGGCCGAGCGGGGCGCGGCGGAAGGCGTCCGGGCCGAGGAGCTGACGGAGCGTCTGCGCGGCCCAGAAGACGCCGGCCGGCCCGCCGCCGGTGAGGCGGACGCCCCAGCGGGCGTCGGCGTCGAGCCGGTAACCCTCCGCCGGGAGGGCCGGGTCGAGGGCGAGCGCGAGGGTGTCCGGTGCGTCGGCGGAGCCGGGCGGCAGCGGCAGGCCGAAGGCGGCGCCGAGCGTGGCGCGCAGCCAGCGGGCGGTGTCCTCGGTGCCGGGGGCGGCGGCCAGCGCGGTCTGCGCACCGAGCCGTACGGTCCTGCGCGGGGTGCCGTCGCCGTCCAGGTCGCGGCTGAGCGGTGCCGGGACCAAGCCCGTGCGGTGAACGGTCTCCAGGTCTGTCACGACCGGAAGTCTTCACCTCCCCGCCGCGCGGGGAAACCCTCTTCCCGCGGTCGTGCCCGCGGTCGCGCCGGGGACGGCGACGGGCCCGGGCCGCTGCGGGACCCGGGCCCGTGCGGGCCTCGGCGCGGGGCGGCCGCTACTTCTTGCCGCCGTCCTTGTCCTTGTCGCCACCGGCGCCCATGGACTCGAAGATCTCCTTGCACAGCGGACAGACCGGGTACTTCTTCGGGTCGCGGCCCGGCACCCACACCTTGCCGCAGAGCGCCACGACGGGGGTGCCGTCGAGCGCGCTCGCCATGATCTTGTCCTTCTGGACGTAGTGGGCGAAGCGCTCGTGGTCGCCGTCGCCGTGGGACACCTGCGGTGTCGGCTCTACGAGGGTCCCCGTACCTGCCCCGCGCTCGGGCTCAAGAGTGCTCATAAGTGCCAAGGGTACTCACGCGCGCCGCGCGCCGGGAGCGTCGGCCCGCGGCCAGCTGCACCACCAGCCCCAGGGCCGCGACACCGGCCGCCATCCAGGGCAGCGCCGCCGGGGACGGCCCGGCCGCCAGCGCCAGCCCGCCGAGCGCGGAGCCGGCCGCGCTGCCCAGGTAGAGCGCGGAGTTGTTCAGCGCCAGGGCGACGGTGCCGCGCTCGGCGCCCGCCGCCAGCAGCCGGTGCTGCTGCGGCACCTGGAGCGCCCAGCCGGCCGCGCCCCAGGCCACCAGCGCGACCACCGCCCCGGGCAGCCAGGCGGCGGCCAGCACCGGCAGCAGCGCCTGCGCCGCGGCGATGACCAGCAGCACCCCGCCGGCCAGCGCCCGGACCCGACCGGTGCGGTCCACCAGCGGCCCGGCCAGCACGCTCCCCAGCACCCCGCCGGCGCCCCACGCCCACAGGTAGGGGGTGACCTCGCGGACGCCGCCGGTCGCGGCCAGCACCGGCGCGAGGTAGGTGTAGAGGCCCAGGCTGGCCACCGCGGCCAGGAACGACACCGCCACCACCGGCGCCACCGCCCGGTCGGTCAGCGCGGCCAGCCGGGCCCGCACCGGGACGGCGGGCCCCGCGGGCACCGGCGGCAGCAGCGCCGCCAGTCCGCCCAGCGCCCCCGCGCCCAGCCCGGTGACCAGCCACAGCGTGGTCCGCCAGCCGGTGTGCTCGGCCAGCAGCACCCCGACCGGTACGCCCAGGACGGTGCCCGCGCTCATCCCGCCCATCACCAGGGCCAGCGCCCGGCCGCGCCGCTCCGGGGGCACCAGCGCGGCGGCGGCCGCGGTGGACAGCGCGGAGTGGACCCCGGCGCCGGCGCCCGCGACGATCCGGGCGGCCAGCAGCGCCCCCAGGGACGGGGCGAGCGCCGTCAGGCCGTTGCCGAGGGTGAAGACCGCGAGCGCGGCGAGGATCAGCGGCCGGGGGCGCACCCCGGCGAGCAGCCCGGCGACCAGCGGCGCGCAGAGCGCGTAGGCCAGCGTGAAGACCGTCACCAGCTGCCCGGCGAGCGCCACCCGGGTCCCGGTGTCCGCGGCGATGACCGGGAGCAGCCCCGCCATCACATAGGCGTCCAGGCCGAGGGTGAAGGCCCCCAGCGTCAGCAGCCATACCTTGTGCACCGTGATCGTCTCCCCTGGTCCTCCGGTCCGGGGGCGGTCCCCGGTCCCGGGACGGACCGACGGGCGGAAACGTAGGCAGTCTCCGGATCGCCGGGGAAATGCCGGTGCGGAGCACTTATGCTCGGGCGGCATGAAGGGTGCCCGCGGTAACCAGGACGGCGGCGGCCCCGGGGACCCCGGCGGCCCCGCCGCCGGCGCCCTCCCCGACCCGCTCGCCGACCCCCTCCTCGACGGTGTCGAACTCCGGCACCTGCGGGGCTTCCTGGCCGTCGCCGAGGAGCGCAGCTTCACCCACGCCGCCGCCCGGCTGCGGACCGGCCAGCCCACGCTGACCCGCGCCGTCCGGGCCCTGGAGACCGCGCTCGGGGTGCGGCTGCTGGACCGGACCACCCGCCGGGTCGCGCTGACCGACGCCGGCCGCCGCCTCCACGCCGACCTCGCGCCGCTGCTCCCCCGGCTGACCGCCGCCCTGCGCTCCCCCGCCGGACCGGCGCTGCTGCGGCTGGGCTTCACCGCGCTGCTGCCCGCCGCCTGCCGGGCGCTGATCGACCGCTTCGAGGCGGCGACCGGGGCCGGGGTGCGGCTGGTCCGCCGGGACACGCCGCTGGCCGGGCTGGAGACCGGGGAGTCCGACGTCGCGGTGGTCCGGGGCCCGGTCCCGGCGGACGCCGGGCTGCGCACCGCGCTGCTCCACCACGAGCCGCGGGTGGCCGCCGTGCCGCGGACGGCCGGCCCCGGGGCGCTGGCCCGCCGGCGCGTGCTGGACTGGGCCGAGCTGGCGGAGCTGCCGCTGGTGGTCAACACCGTCACCGGCACCACCCGCCCCGAGCTGTGGCCCGCCGGCCGCCGCCCCCGGCTCACCTGCACCGCGGACAACGTCGACGAGTGGCTGGAGGCGGTCGCGGCCGGCCACGGCATCGGGGTGGCCCCGGAGCCGGTGGCCGCACGCCATCCGCACCCCGGCATCCGCTACGTCCGGCTGAAGAACGCCCCGCCGGTGCCCGTCCACCTCGCGCTGCCGGCCCGCGACGCCCACCCGCTGGCCGCACGCTTCCTCGCCCAGGCCGCACCGCCCCGGCCCTGACGGCCCTGCCGGAGCCCGGCGCGGGCGGGACGGGCCGTACGGGCCGTGCCGGGCGCGCCGCTACGAGCCGACCGGCACCCCGTCCCGGTCCCCGGCCGTCAGCCCCAGCTCGGCGGCGAAGGCCAGGGCGGCCTCCGGGCGGACCTCGTACCAGCAGTCCGGACCGCAGACCGCGTCCAGCAGCGCGGAGACGTCGCGTGCCCGGACCGTGCGGGCCGCGGCGGCCGCGATGAACGACCGGACCGCCGCCCCGGGCTGCACATCGGTCTCCGTGCGCGCCACCAGGTGCTCGGTGATCTCCTCGACCGCGGCGTCACCGGGCGCCGCCCAGCCCATCGCCATCGCCAGTCCGTCGTCCGGCAGCGCCGCGGGATACGGGGCGCGGGCCCAGGCGCCGTGCTCGTACCAGTAGGCGAAGCCCAGGAGGTTGCCCTCGGCGTCCTCGCGCAGCCGCTCCCACGGGAGCCAGGCGGGGCCGCCGGCCAGGAAGTCGACCTGCTTGTCGCCGGCGTGGGTGTAGCTGCCGTCCGAGTCCTGGCCGCACAGCAGGGCGCGGCCGCCGTCGTAGAGCCGCAGCCGCCACCAGTACGCGCCGCCGGCGTTCCAGCACTGGAGGCCGTGCGGGCCGAAGGAGTACTCGTCGCCGTCGTCCATGGCCGCGGCGGCCACCGCCAGCGTCGCGGCCCGCGCCCACACCCGCTCCGGGTCGTCCAGGTCCCCGGGCACGCTCGGCCTGTGCATCTGCTCTCCCCCGTCCGTCGGCACGGACGCGACCGGGGCTCCCGGGCAGGGGAGGCCGAGCCGGCGGAGCGTCCGCGCACCGTTCCTGGCACTGCGAACGATAGCGACGGGGTCCGACAATCCCCCATGACGAAGCCGTCACAAAATGCCCGGCGAGCGCCCGAGCGCACCACCCGGCGCGGACCACCGCCGCCGCGCCCCGGAGCGCCGCCCGGAGCGGCCCGGACGGCCGGCGGCCCGCGGCCCGCGGCGGCCGGCGCCTCAGTTCAGCGACGGGTCGTCCGGATACGTGGCGACCATCGCCAGTTCGTTGCGCTGCCGGCGCAGCACCGCCCGCCACAGCTGCTCGGGGTCGGGCGAGGAGACGTCACCCGGCTCGGACTCGACGACGTACCAGGCGCCCTCCACCAGCTCCTCCTCCAGCTGGCCGGGGCCCCAGCCGGCGTACCCGGCGAAGATCCGCAGGCTGCCGAGGACCGCGGCGAGGAGCTCCGGCGGCGCCTCCAGGTCCACCAGCCCGATCGCGCCGTGCACCCGGCGCCAGCCCAGCGGCTCCTCCCCGGCACCGGTGCCGGCCCCGGTGCCGGCCGCTGCCGCACCGCCCGCGCCGGGCAGCGGCGGCCCGCCGTCGCCGGACGCCCCGCCGGGCACCACGGCCACCCCGAGCGCGGAGTCCAGCGAGACCGGGCCCCCTTGGAAGACCACGCCCGGCTCCCCGGCCAGCTCGGCCCAGGGGGCGAGGATGTCGGCGACGCCCACCGGGGTGGGGCGGTTCAGGATCACGCCGAGGGAGCCCTCCTCGTCGTGGTCGAGCAGGAGCACCACCGCGCGGTCGAAGTTGGGGTCGGCGAGCGCGGGGGTGGCGACGAGCAGCCGCCCTGTGAGCGAGGACACCTCGGTCATGGCGCCATGATCCCGCACTTCCGCCCCGAAGGGGGAGTCAACGCCCGGACCGCCGGGAGAACGGGGCGGGCGTACGGCGGCAGCCCCGGCGCACGCCCCCGCCCCCCGTATGCCACATGCGGAACATCCCTCACATCCGGCACACATGGCGATGACGCAGCACAGGGGCACCGTAGCGGAGCGTGTTGTGACAAAGCCATTACATGGCCGGACCAGGGGCGCCGCGGCGGGCGCACCCCCGGCCGCCCTTACCATTTCTGTGGCCCAGACCGACTCCAGGAACGCGAGATCCATGACCGTCTCTACTGACGACGTACTGCTTGTCCACGGCGGCACCCCGCTGGAGGGCGAGATCCGGGTTCGCGGCGCGAAGAACCTTGTGCCCAAGGCCATGGTCGCCGCCCTGCTCGGCAGTGGTCCGAGCCGGCTGCGCAACGTCCCCGACATCCGGGACGTGCGCGTGGTGCGCGGGCTGCTCCAGCTGCACGGCGTCACGGTCGGCCCCGGCGACGAGCCGGGCGAGCTGGTCCTCGACCCCTCGCACGTGGAGAGCGCCAACGTCGCGGACATCGACGCGCACGCCGGCTCCTCGCGGATCCCGATCCTGTTCTGCGGCCCGCTGCTGCACCGGCTGGGCCACGCCTTCATCCCCGGCCTGGGCGGCTGCGACATCGGCGGCCGGCCGGTGGACTTCCACTTCGACGTGCTGCGCCAGTTCGGCGCGAAGATCGAGAAGCGCGCCGACGGCCAGTACCTGGAGGCGCCGCACCGGCTGCGCGGCACCAAGATCCGGCTGCCGTACCCCTCGGTCGGCTCGACCGAGCAGGTGCTGCTGACCGCCGTCCTGGCGGAGGGCGTCACCGAGCTGTCCAACGCGGCCGTGGAGCCGGAGATCGAGGACCTGATCTGCGTGCTGCAGAAGATGGGCGCGATCATCTCCATGGACACCGACCGGACGATCCGGATCACCGGTGTCGACAAGCTCAACGGCTACACCCACCGGGCCCTCCCGGACCGCCTGGAGGCCGCCTCCTGGGCGTCCGCGGCGCTCGCCACCGAGGGCAACATCTACGTCCGCGGCGCCCAGCAGCGGTCGATGATGACCTTCCTCAACACCTTCCGGAAGGTCGGCGGCGCCTTCGAGATCGACGACGAGGGCATCCGCTTCTGGCACCCGGGCGGCTCGCTCGACGCCATCGCCCTGGAGACCGACGTGCACCCCGGTTTCCAGACCGACTGGCAGCAGCCGCTGGTGGTGGCGCTGACCCAGGCGTCGGGCCTGTCGATCGTGCACGAGACGGTCTACGAGTCCCGGCTGGGCTTCACCTCCGCGCTCAACCAGATGGGCGCGCACATCCAGCTCTACCGCGAGTGCCTGGGCGGCTCCGCCTGCCGCTTCGGCCAGCGCAACTTCCTGCACTCCGCGGTCGTCTCCGGCCCCACCAAGCTCCAGGGCGCCGACCTGGTCATCCCCGACCTGCGCGGCGGCTTCTCCTACCTGATCGCGGCGCTGGCGGCGCAGGGCACCTCCCGGGTGCACGGCATCGACCTGATCAACCGCGGCTACGAGAACTTCATGGAGAAGCTCGTGGAGCTGGGCGCCAAGGTGGAGCTGCCGAACGGCAACCCGCGGGGCTGACCCCCGCCGCCCCGCCCCGGGGCGCCCACCGGGCCTTCGAAGGCGCCGCACGGCCGTGATCCGCTCCGGCCGGCGGCGCCTTCGCCGTACCCGCACCGGGGCCGGTCCCGCCCCGGTGCGCGCCGGCTCCCGGCAAAGCCCTCCCCGCGCGGCCCTGGGCGGGGCGCTGGCGGGCATACGAGAAGGCGGCCACCCGGAAGGAGGGTGGCCGCCTGCTATGCCGTGGGAAGGGCCTTACTTGCCCTTGGCGGCTTCCTTGAGCTTGGAGCCCGCGGAGACCTTCACGCTGTAGCCGGCCGCGATCTGGATCGGCTCACCGGTCTGCGGGTTGCGCGCGGTGCGAGCGGCACGGTGGGTGCGCTCGAAGGTCAGGAAGCCGGGGATGGTGACCTTCTCGTCACCCTTGGCGACGACCTCGCCGACGGTCTCGGCGAGCGCGGCCAGAACGGCGTCGGCGTCCTTGCGGGTCACCTCGGCGCGATCGGCCAGTGCGGCCACCAGCTCACTGCGGTTCATGTATGTACTCCCGTGTTCTTCTTGCCAATGCGGCGGGCCACGCGGCGGAGCCGCACATTTGGGCTCAGCGAAGCCGATGCTGCCAGGGCCCTCGGACAGTCTCCGGACCCGGGTCTACGTGCCAGACCCTCGCGCCCGAATACGCATCCTGCCCCCACCTGCGGCGGTAAAGCCAATCCGGCACCCCTGGAGGGTCACCCGCCACCCTATGGGTGGCCCGGCGGGGGCAGGTTCCGCGACGCGCCGTCTCAGACGCCCGTGGCGGCCGTCACAGCCTCGCCGGCGGCCTTCGCCGCGTCCCGCACCGCGCCGGCCACCGCACCCGCGACCTTCTCGTTGAAGACGCTGGGGATGATGTAGTTCGCGTTGAGCTCGTCATCCAGCACGACGTCGGCGAGCGCGCGGGCGGCGGCCAGCATCATCTCGGTGTTCACCGTACGCGACGCGGCGTCCAGCAGGCCGCGGAAGACCCCGGGGAACACCAGCACGTTGTTGATCTGGTTGGGGAAGTCCGAGCGGCCGGTGGCCACGACGGCGGCGGTCTGCCGGGCCAGCGCCGGGTCGACCTCCGGGTCGGGGTTGGCCAGCGCGAACACGATCGCGCCGTCGGCCATCTTCGCCACGTCGTCGCCGTCGAGGACGTTCGGGGCGGAGACGCCGATGAAGACGTCGGCGCCGACCACGGCCTCCTTGAGGGTGCCGGTGACGCCCTCGGGGTTGGTGTTGTCGGCGATCCAGCGCAGCGCGGAGTCGGGGTCGGCGTCGACCAGGTCGGCGCGGCCGGCGTGCACCACGCCGTGGATGTCGGCGACCACCGCGTGCCCGACGCCGGCGGCCAGCAGCAGCTTGAGGATGGCGGTGCCGGCGGCGCCGGCGCCGGACATCACGACCCGGACGTCCTCGATCTTCTTGCCGACCACCCGCAGCGCGTTGGTGAGCGCGGCGAGCACCACGATGGCGGTGCCGTGCTGGTCGTCGTGGAAGACCGGGATGTCCAGGGCCTCGCGCAGCCGGGCCTCGATCTCGAAGCAGCGGGGCGCGGAGATGTCCTCCAGGTTGATGCCCGCGAAGCCGGGGGCGATCGCCTTGACGATCTCCACGATCGCGTCGGTGTCCTGGGTGTCCAGGCAGATCGGCCAGGCGTCGATGCCCGCGAACCGCTTGAAGAGGGCCGCCTTGCCCTCCATGACGGGCAGGGCGGCCTTGGGGCCGATGTTGCCGAGGCCGAGGACGGCGGAGCCGTCGGTGACCACCGCGACGCTGTTGCGCTTGATGGTCAGGCGGCGGGCGTCCTCGGGGTTGTCGGCGATGGCCTGGCAGACCCGGGCGACGCCGGGGGTGTAGACCATCGACAGGTCGTCGCGGTTGCGGATCGGGTGCTTGGACGACATCTCGATCTTGCCGCCGAGGTGCATCAGGAAGGTCCGGTCGGAGACCTTGCCCAGCGTGACGCCCTCGATGCCGCGCAGCTTGGCGACGATCTCCTGGGCGTGGTCGGTGGAGGTGGCGGCGATCGTGACGTCGATCCGGAGTTTTTCGTGGCCGGACGCGGTCACGTCGAGGCCGGTGACCGACCCGCCGGAGGACTCCACGGCCGTGGTGAGCTGGCTGACGGCGGTGCCGCTTGCGGGAACTTCCAGTCGCACCGTCATCGAATACGAGACGCTAGGCGCCGTTGCCATGGCCGACTTCCTCTGCTTTCCCTGGTTTCTCTCTGGGCGGCCCCGGTACTCAGGGGTGCCCGAGCCGGAGCGCGTTGTTCGATCGTCCCACCTACCAGCTGGTACACGGTAACCAGCTACGATTTTCGGAAAGACTCTTCCACCATACGAGAGTTGCTCGCTGAAGCGGAAGCCCCCTCCGGGGTCGTGATCCGGCCATCCGGATTCCCGGCGCCGGTCGGGCGGTGGAAAACGAGCGCGGGCGCCCCTCCCGGAGGAGGAACGCCCGCGTTGTTCAAGTGACACCGACCCGCCATGCTCGCCTCGCGGCAAGTGGTCGCTCGTAGCGACGATGGTTGGGCCCGGGGGCTTGGATCGGGCCGGTGCCTCACCCAGGCTAACAAACCATCCCGGCAAGCGGATCCCGTCCTGCACCATGACCTCGGACACGGTCCGGGGGCCGGCCCGCGGCGCTCAGTCCCGCAGCAGGTCGGGGACGCCGTCCGGGTCCGGCTCGTCCGCGGCGGCGGAGAGCACGGTCAGGCGCTGGGTGGCGCGGGTCAGGGCGACGTAGAGCACCCGCAGGCCGGCCGGGGACTCGTCGGCGATCTCGGCGGGCGAGACCACCAGGGTCGCGTCGTACTCCAGCCCCTTGGCCTCCAGGGAGCCCAGGGCCACCACCCGGTCGCCCAGGTCCGCCAGCCAGCCGCGGGCCTGCTCGCGGCGGCGCATCGCCACCACCACGCCGACCGTGCCCTCGACCTCGGCCAGCAGCCGCGCGGCCTCGGCGGCGGTGGCCGCGGCCAGCGCGGCCTCCCCGGCCCCGTCCGGGCCCGGGACGACCGCGAAGCGCGGCCGCAGGCCCGTGGAGCGGACCGCCCGGGGGGCCGGGGTGCCGGGCATGGCCAGCGCCAGCACCCGGGACGCCAGCTCGGCGATCTCGGCCGGATTGCGGTAGTTCACGGTGAGCGTGAAGCGGCGGCGGGGGCGGGTGCCGAGCGCCTCGTCCCGGGCCTCGGCGGCCTCGTCCGGGTCGGACCAGGACGACTGGGCCGGGTCGCCGACCACGGTCCAGGTGGCGTGCCGGCCGCGGCGGCCGACCATCCGCCACTGCATCGGCGTCAGGTCCTGCGCCTCGTCGACGATGACGTGGGCGTAGTCGGTGCGCTCCTCCTCCAGCCGGTCGCGGCGGCCGCGGCCGCCGGCGAGCCGGTCGGCGTAGGTGGTCAGCTCCTCCAGGCCGGTGAGCTGGTCCAGCGGGTCGGCCTCGCGCGGGCGGGCCGGACGCGCCGGGGCGCCGAGGATCTGCTGGAGCTCGTCCAGCAGCGCGATGTCGTGGACCGACAGCGGGCCCTGCCCGTCGTCGCCCAACCGCCGCAGGGAGCGGGCCAGTTGGCGCGCCTCGCGCGGGGTGAGCAGGCGGCGGGACCAGCGGCCCAGGCGGCGCTCGTCGGCCATCGCGGCCAGTACGCCGCGCGGGGTGAGCTCCGGCCACCAGGCGTCCAGGAACGCCTGGAACTCCGGCTCGGTGGCGATGTCCTCGTCGAAGCCCTGGCGGGCCTCGGCGGCCAGCTCCGGGTCGGGGTAGCGGCGGGCCGCACCGGACGCGGCCCACAGGGCGTCCAGGATCAGCCGGCGGGCGCGCGGGCGCAGCAGGTTGACCGGGGCGGTGCCGCCCAGGGCGGTCTGCCGGACGGTGCGCAGCCGGTCCGCGTCGAGTTCGAGGCGGGTGCCGAACGCGACGACCCGGAGGCGGTCCGGTACGGCGGGGGCGGGGGCCGGGCCGGCGAGGTCCTCCAGGGACAGCTGGCCGCCGTCCGCCGCGGGGGCGCGCGGCGGGGCGGGCGGGGCGGTGCCCTCCAGGGCGCCGCGGGCGGCCCGGCGCAGCAGCTTGGCCATCCGCGCCGAGCCCTTGATGCGGGAGACCGCCGGCGGGTCGTAGGCGGTCGCCTCGGCGCCCTCCACCAGCGAGCCGAGCGCCCGGATGGCGACCTGCCCCTCCTCGCCCAGGGAGGGCAGCACGCCCTCGGTGTAGGCGACCAGGAGCGGGGTCGGGGAGACGATCAGGATGCCGCCGGCGTAGCGGCGGCGGTCCTGGTAGAGGAGGTAGGCGGCGCGGTGCAGGGCGACCGCGGTCTTGCCGGTGCCCGGACCGCCCTCGACCTCGGTGACGGAGGCGGCGGGCGCCCGGATGACCAGGTCCTGCTCGGCCTGGATGGAGGCGACGATGTCCCGCATGGTGTGGCTGCGGGCCCGGCCCAGCGCGGCCATCAGCGCACCGTCGCCGACCGCCGGCAGCTCCGCGCCGTCCAGGGTCGCGGTGACCTCCGGGCGCATCAGGTCGTCCTCCACGCCCAGCACCCGGCGGCCCTTGGAGCGGATGACGCGGCGGCGGACGACCCGGCCGGGGGCGACCGGGGTGGCGCGGTAGAAGGGGGCGGCGGCCGGCGCCCGCCAGTCGATGACCAGCGGGGAGTAGTCCGCGTCCAGGACGCCGAGGCGGCCGATGTGCAGGGTCTCGGCGATCTCGGCGCGGCCGTCCCGGATGACGCCGTCGGCGGGCTCGACGGAGGTGTGGGCGCCGTCCGGGCCCTTCTTGCCGTCCTTGCCGAGCAGCAGGTCGATCCGGCCGAAGAGGAAGTCCTCGTACTCGGAGTTGAGCCGGTGCAGGTGGACGCCGGCCTGGAAGACCTGGGCGTCCCGTTCGGCGAGTGCGCCGGGCGTGCCGACCTGGCCGCGCTTGGCGGCGTCGTCCATCAGGAACTCGGCCTCGTGGATCTTCTCCTCGAGGCGCCGGTAGACGCGGTCGAGATGCGCCTGCTCGGCCTCGATCTCGCGGTCCCGAACGGAATCCGGTGCGTGGTCCGGTGCGTGCGTGGCGTTGTGCGCGGCCACCCAGGCCCCCTTCTGCTGTGCGTAGGGCAGCCGTCAACCGTACGCGAAGGCGGCACCGCGCGCACCTGGAGGGACGGACAAACACGGACGGAGCCGGTCGGATGTTGACTCAAGGCGCGGTCCGGACGGTCCGGAACGGTCACCGGGCGCCTGCGGAGCGGCGGCGGTGGCGGGCCACCCGGGCGCGGTTGCCGCAGACCTCGCCGGAGCACCAGCGGCGCCGCCGACCGTGCGAGGTGTCCAGGTAGACCAGCGGGCAGCCGTCGCCGGCGCACCGGCGCAGCCGCCCGCGCGCCACCGGGTCGGTGAGCAGGGCGACGGCGTCCCGGGCCACCGCCGCCAGCAGTCCGGCGCAGTCGGGCGGGGCGGCCAGGGCGGCGGTCAGCGTGCCGTCCGGGGCGCGGACCGCGCGCAGGGCGGGCGGCGGGGCGGCCGCGGCGGCGGTGTTGAGCAGCGCGAGGTCGAACGGGGCGGCGCGGCCGTGGAGTTCGGCGCCGACGATCCGGGTGAGCAGGGCGCGCAGCGCGCGGAAGCGGGCGACCCAGCCGGCGTCGAGCCCGCCGGGCGGGGCGCCGGGCGGGACCAGCCCGGCGCCGGCCAGCCAGGCGGCCAGCGGGCCGGGCCCGGTGAGGCGTTCGGACCCGGCCGGGCCGGCGCCGGCGGTGGCGATCAGGTCCAGGCAGATCCGCCCGCAGTCGAACCGGAGGCCGTAGGGGGCTGCCATGTGCCTGTCACTCCTGACAACGGGGCGGGACGCGGGTCGGCGGGGCAAGGGGGGCGGGGCGCTTCCAGGGTGCCCGGGCGGGCCGCGCGCGGGAACCCCGCGGGGCCCGCCCGCGACCGGCCGGGGCCGCACCCGCCCACGGACACCGAAGGCGGACACCCGGTAAACACGCGATGTAGACCCCTCATGTAGACATCGCGCGTATACATCTCATGTATAGTCCGGCGGCATGTCGTCCTCACCGCTGCTGAAGAACCGCGCCAGCCTCGCCCACAAGCTCGGCTACGCGGTCCGCAACCCGGCCCGGATCGCCCCCTACGTCAAGCGCCACGCCCGCGACACCTGGCTGCGCCTGAAGCACCCCGACCACGTCGGGTACTACCGGGCGGTGATGGCCTCCGACGCCGGCCGCAGCCCCGAGGCCGCGGTCGGCAGCCGCAGCCACGACCGGTGGCTGGCGCTCGGCCGGATGCAGTTCGACTACCTCGTGGAGCACGGGCTGCGGCCCGGGCACCGGATGCTCGACATCGGGTGCGGCAACCTCCGCGCCGGCTGGCGCTTCATCGCCCACCTCGACCCCGGCCACTACTACGGCATCGACATCTCCCCGGACATCCTGATAGCCGCCAAGCGCACCCTGACCACCTACGAACTCCAGGAGAAACTCCCGCACCTGACGATCACCCAGGACCTGACGCTGGACTTCCTGCCGGCCGGCCACTTCGACGTCGTGCACGCGCACAGCGTCTTCTCGCACTCCCCGCTGCCCATCATCGACGAGTGCCTGGCCAACGTCGGCCGGATCCTGGCCCCCGGCGGCTTCTTCGACTTCACCTTCGACCGCACCGAGGGCGCCGAGCACCAGGTGCTGCGGGAGGACTTCTACTACCGGACCGAGACCCTGCTGGCGCTGGCCCGCAAGCACGGCCTCGCGGCGCAATTCATGGCGGACTGGGAGACCCGACCGCACGGCCAGTCCAAGATCCGGGTGAGCCACCCGGAGTGACCGCCGCCCGCGGCTACCGGCCCGCGTACCGCCCGCCGGCCGCCGCCGGGTCCAGGGCCAGGCGGTAGCCGCGCTTGACCACCGTCTGGATCAGCCGGGGCTCGCCCAGCGCCGTCCGCAGCCGCGCCACCGCGGTCTCCACCGCGTGCTCGTCCCGGCCCGCGCCCGGCAGCGCCCGCAGCAGCTCGGCCCGGGCCACCACCCAGCCGGGGCGCCGGGCCAGGGCGCGCAGCAGCGCCATCCCGGCGGGCGGCACCGGGCGCAGCGCGCCGTCCACCACCGCGGCCCGGCCGCGGATCTCCAGCCGCCGCCCGGCCACCGGCAACGGCCGCACCCGGGCGGGCAGTTCCCGGCACAGCAGCCGCACCAGCGGCCCCAGCCGGAACCGCTCCGGCTGCCGGGTCGGCACGTCCAGCGCCTCCAGCGGGAGCGCGGTCACCGGCCCCACGCAGGCCGCCAGGACGTCCTGGCGCAGCGCGGCCAGCAGCTCCGGCCGGCAGCCCCGCTCCTCGGCCCGGCGCAGCAGCGAGGCGGCGGCCGGCGCGCTGGTGAACGTCACCGCGTCCACCTGGCGCGCCAGCACCCCGTCCAGCAGCCGGTCCACCGGGCCGAGGTCGGCCGGCGGCATCCAGCGGTAGACCGGCACGCCGGTGACCTCCGCGCCGGCGGCCCGCAGCGCCTCGGTGAACCCCGGCAGCGGCTCCCCGTGCAGCTGCACCGCGATCCGCCGGCCGGCCACGCCCCGGGCCAGCAGCCGGTCGAGCACCTCGGCCATCGACTCCGAGGCCGGCGACCAGGTCTCGGTCAGCCCGGCGGCCCGGATCGCGCCGCGCACCTTCGGGCCGCGGGCCAGCAGCTCCGCACCGGCCAGCCGGCCCAGCAGCGCCTCGCCCAGCCCCCAGCCGTCCGCCGCCTCGATCCAGCCGCGGAAGCCGATGGCGGTGGTGGCCACCACCACGTCCGGCGGGTCGCCGGCCAGCGCGCGGGTGACCGCGAGGAGTTCGGCGTCGTCCGGCAGCGGCACGATGCGCAGCGCCGGGGCCGCCACCACCCGGGCGCCGCGGCGCTCCAGCAGCGCGGCCAGCTCGTCGGCGCGGCGGGCCGCGGTCACCCCGACGGTGAAGCCCTCCAGCGGCCGCACCGCCGGATCCGGGGACGCCGGCCGCCCGGTGTCCGCCCGCCGGTCCTCCTGCTGCTCGTGCATCGCTTACGTCCCACTCCGCCCCGCGAGGTAGCGCTCCAAGGTACCGAGCCTGCCAACGGCACATGACACATCCGGTGCGCCAGTATTACCCGCCGGTTAAAGAACGTGCCGTCCGGTGTGCGGTTTCCAGACGTCGGCGGCGACCGGGCGGCGGGCCGCCCCGTCCGGTTCCGGCGCGGGCCCGCCGCGCACCGGCCGGCGCAGGTACACGCACCGGGTGACCGCCCCGCACACCGCGTAGCAGACCAGGAACGCGGCGAACGCCGGCACCCCGGAGCCGGTGGCCGCGAACGCCTCCCGGAAGGCGAGGTCGACGCCCAGCCCGCCCAGCGCCCCCACCGCGCCGATCAGCCCCATCGCGGCCCCCGCAAGCCGCCGCGCGGAGGCCGTGGCCGCCGCGCCGGACAGTCCGCGGCGGGCCGCCCGGACCCGGAAGACGGCCGGGATCATCTTGTACGTCGCGCCGTTGCCCGCCCCGGAGACCACGAACAGCGCGGTGAATCCGGCGAGGAAGAGCGGCAGCGAGCGCAGCCCCGAGGCGGCCAGCACCACGCCGGTGGCCGCGCCCAGCGCCGCGAAGGCGCCCAGCGCGACCCGGGCCCCGCCGTACCGGTCCGCCAGCCACCCGCCGGCCGGCCGGGCCAGCGACCCCAGCAGCGGCCCGGCGAAGGTCAGCGCCGCCGCCTGGAGCGGGGTGCGCGCGAACTGGTACTGGAGCACCAGCCCGAAGGCGAAGCTGTAGCCGATGAACGACCCGAAGGTGCCGAGGTAGAGCAGCGCCAGCAGCCAGGTGTGCCGGTCCCGGGCCGCCTCGGCGACCGCCCCGGTGCCGTGGCGGACCGGCCCGAGGTTGTCCATCCGCCGCGCCGCCAGCACCGCCGCCAGGACCGCGAGCGGCAGGTAGCCGGCCGGCACCAGCCAGGGGTGGCCGGAACCGGCCGTCCCGAGCACCAGCAGCCCCAGCAGCTGCACCGCCGGCACCCCGAGGTTGCCGCCGCCGGCGTTGAGCCCCAGCGCCCAGCCCTTCCGGCGCTGCGGGTAGAAGGCGTTGACGTTGGCCATCGAGGAGGCGAAGCTCCCGCCGCCGGCACCGGTCAGCGCGGCCGCCGCCAGGAACGCCCCGTACGGCGCCCCCGGCCGCGCCACCACCAGCGCCGCGGCGGCCGCCGGCACCACCAGCAGCAGCGCCCCGGCCACCGTCCGGTCACGGCCGCCGAACCGCGCCGCGGCGACGGTGTACGGCACCCGCAGCACCGCGCCCGCCAGCGTCGCCACCGCCACCAGGCCGAACTTCCCGGCCGCGTCGATCCCGTACGCCGGCCCCAGGAAGAGCACCAGCACCGACCACAGGCTCCACACCGCGAAGCCGAGGTGCTCGGTGAGCACCGAGACGGCGAGGTTGCGCCGGGCGGTCCGCCGCCCCGTCTCCCGCCAGAACGCCTCGTCCTCCGGATCCCAGTGCTCGATCCACCGCCGCCCGCGCCGCACCGGGGCCCTCCCGCCGGTGCCGCCGGGCGCCGCCGCGGCCCCGGCCGTGTTCCGGTCCGTCATCCCGCCTCCCAAGGGTCGCTCCGGTCCGCGGACCGGCTCCGGACCAGGACGCTAGGGACCGCGCGTTACCGCCCCGTGGCGGCAGGTGACCGGGGCGAAACCTTGCGCTCACGCGGGGCCGGTGCACCCCGTGAGGCACCGCGGCACACCCGCGGCGTACGGCCCGCGAGCCGCGCGCCGCCGTGCACCGCGCGCCCCTCCGCTCACCCGTACGGGGTAATGGCACGTGCCCCGGACGCTGCCAGCCTTGCTATCCGGCGCACGGAGTGACCGCACCGGCACACTCCGTCGCCGTACGCCCCTGCCAGGGCGCCTCACCCGCCCCCGCAGGGAGGCCGGAGATCCGGGCACCCGCACACCCCGCACACCCCGGAAGGAAAGGGATGCGATGCAGCGACCACCGCAGCAGGCCGCCGGCGGCCGGCCCGGCTCCTGACGCACGGCCGCCCCGCGGCCCCCGCGCCGGGGCCCCTCCCCGCCCCGGCGACACGCACAGGGCTGGTCCGGCCCACCGCGGCCGGGCCCGGCCGGACCCCCGACCCCGACGGCCAAGGAGCCGAACCCCCCGTGGATTTCCTGGTGTTCCCCGACCACCCCGCCGCCGGCCGGCTCGCCGCCTGCCTGCCCCGGACGCCGGCCACCCGCACCGTCGCCCACCTCTCCGGCCGCCCCTGGATCGTCGGCCACTGGCGGCGCGAGGAGCTGGTGACCGCCCGGGTCGGCCCGCGCTGCGCGGTGCTGCTCGGCACCACGTCCGCCACCCCGGCCGAGCTGGCCCGGCTGCTGCGCCGGCTGCGCGACCTCGGCGACCTCGACGGGCTCCGCCACGAACTCCCCGGCAGCTTCTACCTCCTGGCCCACATGGGCGCCGAACTCCGCTGCCACGGCAGCCTCTCCGGCATCCGCCGGCTGCACCGCACCGACCTCGGCGGCATCACGGTGCTCGGCAGCCGCCCCCAGGACCTGGCCGCGCTGGCCCGCCCGGCGGCCGCCGCCGGCCTCCCCGGCGCCCCGGGGGCCGGCACCCTCGACGAGGAGGCGCTCGCCGTCCGCCTGCTCGCCCCCGCCGCCCCGGCCCCGCTCACCCTGCGCACCCCCTGGCGGGCGGTGCACGCCGTACCGCCCGGCCACTGCGCCGCCCACGACCCGGCCGGCCGCTACCGCGAGATCCGCTGGTGGCGCCCGCCCGCCCCGCAGCTCCCGCTCCCGGACGCCGCCGACGCGGTCCGCGAGGCCCTCAGCGCCGCGGTGCACGCCCGCACCGGCCGGCCGGTGCTCAGCGCCGACCTCACCGGCGGCCCGGAGACCACCGGCCTGTGCTTCCTGGCCGCCCGCGACCGCACCGAACTGATCACCACCGCCTGGGAGGGCCGCGACCCGGCCGACGACGATCCGCTGTGGAGCGCGCACAGCGCCCACCGCCTGCGCCGGATCCGCCGGGAGGGCCGCCACCTCACCCTCCCGTACACCGACGCCCCCACCTGGTACGCCCCTCCGGCGGAGCCCGCGCACACCGACCCCGCGGGGCCGCTCGGCGCCGTCCGGGAGGCGGCCCGGCTGGTCCACCAGGCGCGGCTGGTCGCCGGGTACGGCGCGCGGCTGCACCTGGCCGGGGCCGGCGGCGAGGAGCTGTTCACCCCGCGGCAGGTGGCGCTCAACTCCCTGGCCCGCGGCGACTTACCCGCCGCCGTCCGGCTCGCCCGCCGGGCCCGCCGGACCGCCCCGTGGACCCTGCCGGCCACCGTCCGCACCCTGCTGGGCGGCCGCCCCTACGCCCGCTGGCTGGCCGCCGCCGCCCGCACCGCCCCCGGGTGCCGCCGCCCGAGCACCGGCACCGACTGGGAGGACCCGCCCGCGATGCCGCCCTGGGCGCATCCGGACGCGGTCGCCACGGTCCGCCGGCTGCTGCGCGAGGCGGCCGCCGCGGCCCCCGACCCGCTGGACCCGCTGCGCGCCCAGCACGCACTGGCCGCCGCCGCGCTCCGGGCCGGCGACCGGGTGCGCGGTATCGGGGTGCTGACCGCGGCGCACGGCGTGGCCTACGAGGCGCCGTTCCTGGACGACGCGGTGATCGACGCGGCGCTGGCCGTCCGGCTCGCCGACCGCGCCCCCGGCTGCGGCACCCCGGTGCTCACCGCCGCGCTGCGCGGTGTCGTCCCCGGCCCCGTCCTGGGCCGCGGCGGCCGGCGCGCGCACGGCGCCGAACTCCACGCCGGGCTGCGCCGCCACCGCCGGGCGCTGGCCGCCCTCTGCGCGGACTCCCGGCTGGCGGCGCTGGGCCTGATCCGCCCGGAGGCGCTCCGCCCGGTCCTGACGTCCCTCCAGCCGCGCGCCGGAGCGCTGCGGCCGCTGGACCCGACCCTGGCCGCGGAGTACTGGCTGCGCGCCCTGCCGCCCCCGCGGGCACACGCCGCGGTGCCGGCGCCCGCCGCCGGGACCCCGGCGACCGCCCCGGCCGGCGACGGCTGACCCGCTACCGCGGACCCCGCCCGCCCGGGGAAGGGCGGCCCGTTCAGCCGCCCAGCTCGACGGGCGGGGTCATCCAGACGTTCTCCTCGCAGACGTTCATCCGCGTCTTCTTGCCCTTCTCGTCCCGGACCTTTATCACCTTCTGGTGCCGGTCGCGGGGCGCGCCGACCGCCACCTCGTCATTGCTGACCAGGCAGTCGGCGGGCGTCATACCGGGCCCGTGGTCCTTGTAGCGCAGGCTGGTGGTCACCGTGCCGCCGCGCGCGAGGTCTATCGGCATGGTGCGGCCCTGCCCCTTGCCGTCCGACTCCGGCCCCTTGCCGACGTGCACCGCGAAGGTGGGGAAGCCGTCGAAGACGCACGGCTGCGAGCCCTTGTTGACGACCGAGAGCCGGGCCTCGCGGCGGACGCTGTGCGGCACCGCCTTGAGGACGGTGACCTGCCAGCTCAGGCTCTTGGTCCGGCAGTTGGCGTGCAGCGCCGCCATCCGCCCCGAGCCGCAGCCGGTCAGGGCCAGGCCCGCGGTCACGCTCAAGGTGAGTGCGGCCACCGCCGACGCGAGTCCGGAACGTCGCTGCACGACTCCCCCTGTTCTGTCCATTCGTCCTGTGCGCACCCGGCGTCCGCGCCGCACGCGCCGGCCGCGGACCCCGCCGGCGCGCTCCGGGCCGTGTGCCGGCCGTCCGGCCGCGCCGTTCGTCTGTGCTGTCCTTGGGTAAGGAAGGGTTTTCGGGGCCGTTGGTTGCGTCCGCACGCGCCGGGATATGCCTCACATAAAGAGACGTTGATCACGTCCGGCCGGGCCGGGGCGGTGGACGGTCCGCCGCCCCGGCGGGCGCGCGGGACCTCACGCCCCCTCAGCGGCCGCCGCCGGCACGCCCATCGCCGCCGCGTCCGGACCGGGCAGCCACCACGGGCCCCCGGGGAGCGTCCGCCAGCCCTCCCGCTCGCCCAGCTCCCGCGCGGCGGCGCGCAGCGCGTCCAGCCCGGGATGCCGCAGCCCCCGCCGCCACACCATCCCCACCGGCGACAGCGGCACCGGATCCACCAGCGGCCGCAGCACCATCCCCGGCACCTCGATGAACTCCACGCTCGCCAGCACCGACCAGCGGCGTTTGCGCACCACCCGGACGAACTCCTCCGCCCCCGCCAGCTCCGGGAACGGCTCGGCCATCGCGATCCCCCGCCCCGCGAACAGCCGCGCCGCCAGCTCCGTCCACTCCGCGGTCCGCGGATTCCCGGCGGCCGCGTACAGCGTCTCGCCGGCCAGCCGGTCCAGCGGCACGGCCGCCGCCGCGGCCAGCGGATGGTCCCCGGGCAGCAGCACCGCCATCGGCTCCAGCCGCACCGGCTGGTGGCGGAGCCCGGCCCGCACCCCGTCCGGCAGCCCCGCGAACCGCCCGAAGGAGACGTCCAGCCGCCCCGCGGCCAGCTCCGCCGCCGCCCCGGTCAGCCCGCTGTGGAACCGCGCGACCAGCTCGCAGCTGTCCGGCAGCCGCCGCCGCGCCTCCGCCAGCACCCGGTACGCGGTGCCCACCGGCGCCGCCACGTCCACCACCAGCGGCCGCCCCGGCGCCGCCCGGAACGCCGCGGCCAGGTCGTCGTGGGCCGCCAGCACCCGCCGCGCGTACGGCAGCAGCCGCTCCCCCTCCGCGGTCAGCGCCACCCGCCGGGTGGTCCGCACGAACAGCTCGGCGCCCACCTCCCGCTCCAGCCGCCGCACGTCCCGGCTCAGCGCCTGCTGCGCCACGTACAGCCGCGCCGCGGCCCGGGTGAAGTGCAATTCGTCGGCGACGGCGGTGAACGCCCGCAGCAGCCGGGGGTCGATGTCGTACGGCACGCCCCATCGTCACACCCGGCGCCCGGCCTCCACACCCGCTTTCACCACAGCCGCGCGTCAATCGGGCGCGGGCAGGTGTTGGACCGCGGACCGGGTCCGCCGCGACCGTGGACGGCATGATCCTGTTCCTGGCCGCCCGCCCCGTCACCGCCCCGCCCGTCCGCCCGGCCCGCCGCCGCTCCCCCTACGCCCGCCTCTTCGCCGTCCCCGGCACCCGCGCCTTCACCGCCGCGAACCTCCTGGCCCGGCTCCCGATGGGGATGTTCAGCGTCAGCGCGGTCCTGATGATCGCCGGCAGCCGCGGCTCCTACGCGCTGGCCGGCGCGGTCACCGCCACCGGCCTCGCCGCGACCGCGCTGGCCGGCCCGTTCACCGCCCGGCTCATCGACCGCCACGGCCAGGCCAGGATCGCCGCCCCGGCCACCGTCCTGGCCGTCCTCGGCTCGCTCTCGCTGCTGCTGTGCGTCCGCGCCGGCGCTCCGGACTGGACCCTCTTCGCCTCCTACGCGGCCACCGCCACCACCCCCAACACCGGCGGCATGTCCCGGGCCCGCTGGGCCCACCTCTTCCGCGACGATCCGGCCGCCCGGCACACCGCCGCCTCCTTCGAACAGGCCGTCGACGAACTGTGCTTCCTGCTCGGCCCGGTGCTCGCCACGCTGCTGTGCACCGCGGTCGCCCCGGAGGCGGGCACCGCGGTGGGCGCCGCGCTGCTGCTCACCGGCGTGCTGCTGTTCGCGGCCCAGCGCCGCACCGAACCGCCGGCCGCCCCGCCGCCGCCCGGCCGGTCCGGCTCCCCGCTGCGCGCCCGCGGCCTGCCGCCGCTGCTGCTCACCTTCCTGGCCACCGGCGCGGTCTTCGGCTCCCTGGAGGTGGTCACCCTGGCCTACGCGGACGCGCACGGCTTCCGCGCGGCGGGCGGCGCCCTGCTCGCCCTCCAGGCGGCCGGCTCCGGCGCGGCCGGCCTGCTCTACGGACTGCTGCCCCCGGCGCCCCGGCCCGGCCGCCGCTTCCTGGGGTGCGTCGCGGCGATGGCCGGGCTGCTGACGCTGCCGCTGGCGGCCGCCGCGGCGGGCGCCCCGCCGCTGCTGGCCGCGGCCCTGCTGGTCGCCGGGACGGCCACCGCACCGGCCATGGTCACCGGGATGGGCCTGGTGCAGTCCCGCACCCCGGCGGGCCGGCTCAACGAGGGGATGACCCTGGCGGTGACCGCGCTGCTGGCCGGTATCGCGGCCGGTGCGGCGGCCGGCGGCTGGGCCGCCGAGGCGCTGCCGTCCCCCGCCGCCGGCTACACCGTCCCGGCCGCGGCGGCGGCCGGAGCCCTGGCGGTCACCGCGGCGGCCCGGGCCCTCGCGGCCCGGCGGAGGTGACCGGGCCGCGGGCACCGGCGACGGCCCGCGGGCGCCCCCGGAAACGCGACAGGCGACGCGCCCCGCGCTGTTCGCGCGGCACACGTCGCCTGTCGTCATACGTGGAGATGGCGGGAATCGAACCCGCGTCCAACGGTGCGGAATCAGGGCTTCTCCGAGTGCAGTCCGCTGCGCTTTTCTCGGCCCCGGAGATCACGCGGACAAGTCTCCGACGGGCCCAGTCACTGTGAGATGTCCTGCTGCACCCCGTGACCGGGTACAGAAGTGAAGTCCCCTAGCTGATGCCAGGATCCGGGTCGGGAACAGCCCCGGGCTGACACTTCGCAGGTCGCTACTTAGGCAGCGAGGGCGAAGGAATCGCGCTTGGTGTTGGCGATTATTGGTTTCGGCATATGGTTTACGAGATCATTGCCGCTTCCTCGACTCGCTTCCCCTGCTTCGACATCCGCTGTCGAAACCGATCATCCCCATGTTTTCTTTTCAAGGTGGTGCCACACCCTCGCGGGGTGTGTCCCCATCGTACGTGACCAACGCACGAGCGTGCCAGCACATTCCCGCAGCCGCCCGCGGACCCCGCCGCGGGGACCGCGGCACCGGCGCGACCCGGTGCCCGGTGGTCAGGCCCGCTGCCGGCGCCGGACGGCCGAGATGGCCCGCTCCGCCTCCCGGCGGTCCTGCTTCTCCCGCAGCGTCTGCCGCTTGTCCCACTCCTTCTTGCCCTTGGCCAGCGCGATCTCGACCTTGGCCCGGCCGTCCTTGAAATACAGCGCGAGCGGCACGATGGTGTGGCCCGACTCCTGGGCCTTGACCTCCAGCTTGTCGATCTCGAACCGATGGAGCAGAAGCTTCCGCTTCCGCCGCGCACTGTGGTTCGTCCACGTCCCCTGCGCGTATTCCGGGATATGGACGTTGTGCAGCCACGCTTCCCGGTCGTCGATCTGGACGAATCCGTCCACCAGCGACGCCCGCCCCTGGCGCAGCGACTTCACTTCCGTACCGGTGAGCACCACGCCGCACTCAAAGGTGTCCAGAATGTGGTAATCGTGCCGCGCCTTCTTGTGCTGCGCGACGAGCTTGCGCCCGTCGTTCTTGTCCTTGCCCTTGCCCTTGGTAGCCATAGTGTGGCCATTTTCGCACTAGGCACCGGTGCCGAGGCCACTCAATACCGTGCGGGCCCGTTTCTCGGCACGCTCCCCGGCGAGCACGTCCGGGGTGATCCCGGCCCCGTCCACCGCCCGCCCGGACGGGGTGCGGTAATGGCCGACGGTCAGCTCGGCCACCGAGCCGTCCGGGAGCGTGCGGGGCATCTGCACCGAGCCCTTCCCGAACGTCGGGGTACCCACCACCACCGCCCGGCCGCGGTCCTGCAACGCCCCGGACAGCAGCTCGGCGGCGCTCATCGTCCCGCCGTCCACCAGCACCACCAGCGGCGTGCGGGTGTCGCCGGCGCCCCGGGCGTACAGGGCGCGCTGGCTGCCGTGCACGTCGTAGGTGGCGACCAGCCCGCCGTCGAGGAAGACCGAGGCGGTGGCCACCGCCTCGGAGACCAGGCCGCCGGTGTTGCCCCGCAGGTCCAGCAGCAGCCCGTGCCGCACATCGGCGGCCCGGACCGCGCGGCGCACGGCGGCGCCGGTGCCCCGGGCGAACGCGGCGACCCTGATCCGGACCGGTCCGGCGCCGGCCGGGCGCTCCACGGTGACGTTCGGGGTGTGCAGCCGGACCCGGCGCAGCGTCACGGACCAGTGGCGGGCCCCGCGCCGCAGCTCCAGCCGCACCGGGCTGCCCGCGGCACCCTCGCCCGCACCGGGCCCGTCGCCGCGCAGCCGGGCCACGGTCTCGGTGACCGGCCGCCCCCGCACCGGCCGGCCGCCGACCGCGTCGAGGCGGTCGCCGGCGGTGATGCCGGCCCGGGCCGCCGGACCGCCGGGCTGCACCCGACAGACGGTGACCACACCGCCGTCCTGCTGCCGCACCCACAGCCCGACGCCCACGTAGGCGCCGGCCAACTCGTCCTGGAAATCGGCGAATTCACCGGGGGTGTAGACCGCGGCCCAGCGGTCGCCGCTGCGGCTGACGACCTCCCCGGCCGCCTGCGCACCGGACTTGCCGTCCGCGGCGGCCTGCGCGGCCCGTTCCCCGGCCAGCCGGCCCAGGGCCGCCGCGTCCGCGGGCCGGCGCCCGGCGGACTCCGCGCCGTCCGCGGCCCGCTCGTCCCACGTACCGGTCACCGCCCCCGCGGCCAGCACCCCGGCGAGGAACAACGTCAGGGCCGCCCCGCGGCGGATGCGGCGGGGCCGGTCATACCAACACGGGCCCGGCATGCGGGCGAGTCTAGGGCAGACGAAGGCGCCGTACGGCGAGTTGACCGTACGGCGCCCTTGGGGAACCTCACACCTTGAGGTACTTGCGCAGCGCGAAGAACGCGGCGAGCGCGGGCATCAGCAGCCCGATGGCGAGGACGAGCGGGAGCACCGACAGGACGGCGTTCCAGCCGATGAAGTTGACCACCTGGATCTGCTTGGCCAGCCACTGGTTGATCAGCACGTACTTGCCGCCGACCAGCAGGACGCAGGCGAACGCGGCGCCGATCAGGCCGGCGATCGCGGCCTCCATGATGAACGGCATCTGGATGTAGAAGCTGGACGCGCCCACCAGCCGCATGATCCCGGTCTCCCGGCGGCGGCTGAACGCGGAGACCCGCACGGTGTTGACGATCAGCAGCAGCGCCACGATCAGCATCAGCCCCATCACGCCCAGGGCCGCGTACCGCATACCGTCCAGCAGCCGGAACAGCGGCTCGACGGTGTCCCGTTGGTCCTGCACCTGCTCGACACCGGGCCGCTCGGAGAACGCCGACTTGATGACGTCGAACTTCGTCGGGTCCTTGAGCTTGACGCGGAACGACTCCGGCAGCTGGTCCGGGGTGACCAGCCCGGCCACCGGGGTGTCGCCGAACTGCTCCTTGTAGTGCTTGTACGCCTGGTCGCTGGTCTCGTGCTGCACGTTCTGCACCAGCGGCAGCCGGTGCAGCTCGGCGAGGATGTCGTTCTTCTGCTGCTCGGTGGCCGCGCCCTTGGCGCAGTTGGCGGCCGTCTCGGCGTCGTTCTTGTTGCAGAAGAAGATGGAGACGTTGACCTTGTCGTACCAGTAGCCCTTCATCGTGTCGACCTGGTCGCTCATCAGCAGCGAGGCGCCGAAGAGGCCGAGCGAGAGGGCTACGGAGACGATGACGGCGAAGGTCATCGTGAGATTTCGGCGGAGACCGACGCCGATCTCCGACAGGACGAACTGGGCGCGCATGGCGTCCTTTCAGTGCTGGTAGCCGTACACGCCGCGCGACTGGTCGCGTACGAGCCGGCCCTTCTCGAGTTCCATGACCCGCTTGCGCATCTGGTCGACGATCTGCTGGTCGTGGGTGGCCATGACCACCGTCGTCCCGGTGCGGTTGATCCGGTCCAGCAGCTTCATGATGCCGACCGAGGTCTGCGGGTCGAGGTTGCCGGTGGGCTCGTCGGCGATGAGCAGCAGCGGGCGGTTGACGAAGGCCCGGGCGATGGCGACGCGCTGCTGCTCACCACCGGACAGCTCGCCGGGCATGCGGTCCTCCTTGCCGCCCAGGCCGACGAGTTCGAGGACCTCCGGCACCGTCTTGCGGATCTGGCCGCGCGGTTTGCCGATGACTTCCAGGGCGAAGGCGACGTTCTGCCCCACCGTCTTGTTGGGGAGCAGCCGGAAGTCCTGGAAGACCGTGCCCACCTGGCGCCGCATCTGCGGCACCTTCCAGTTGGAGAGCTTGGCCAGGTCCTTCCCCAGTACGTGGACGGCGCCGTGCGAGGCGCGCTCCTCGCGCAGCAGCAGCCGCAGGAAGGTGGACTTGCCGGAGCCCGAGGAGCCCACCAGGAAGACGAACTCGCCGCGCTCGATCTCCAGGGAGACGTCCCTGAGGGCGGGGCGGTTCTGCTTCGGGTAGGTCTTGGAGACGTTGTCGAATCGGATCACTGATGCACCACGGTCGACCTGGGTAGGGGTACGGGTTGCCGGTCACGGCTCCCGTCGGTGAGCGTGACCCTACGCGAACCTCGGGTGGCGGCGAAGTCGCCGGCGGCGGTTGGTGCGTTTCTTCACGGGCGCTACAGGACAAAAGTCGCACAATGCCGGGCGGGTGGGAGGCGGCGGCCCGCGGGGCGCGCCGTACGGCGGCGGACCTGGCACAGTGGTAGAGGGAACCCACGCGCCCGCTGGTGCGTTGGTGCGGTGAGGTAAGGAGGTCGCATGACGTACGACCGATTGGTGTGCGCCCACTGCGCGGCCCCTGTGAGCGAGGGCCGCTGCCCCGTGTGCCGGGCGAGCAGGGAGCGGCTCCAGCAGCAAGCGGGACTTTTCGGCCAGTTCAGCCCGGTGGTGCTGGCGGTCGCGCTGATCGCGCTGATCGCGGTCGCGGTCCTGCTGCGGCAGGCCGTCTGAGCCCACCACGGCACGCCGCCGCTGCACGGTGCGCGACGACCCGGTGGCGCAGCGTGGCCCCTGCCCCCGCGGCGGACGTTCCCCGGTACGCCCGAAGGGCCCGGGACGGTGTGCGTCCCGGGCCCTTCGTCGTCCTACCGCGCCGGCGTCAGGCAGCCGCCGCGCCGCCGCCCTTGTTGATCAGTCGGGGCAGGACCCGGAAGCCCACACCGCCGGCGATCATCGTGGCCGCACCGATGAGCAGGAAGGTCGTGCCGGACGAACCGGTCTCGGCCAGCTGGCCGCCCTTGGCCTGCTGCTTGGCCTGGCCGGGGGTGTCCACGACCTGCTCCTTGCCCTGGCCGGGCTGCTCGATCGGCTTGGAGCCCTCGTTGTCGGTACCGGTACCGGTGCTGTCGCCACCGGTGGTGCCGCCGCCGGAGGTGGTGCCACCGGAGTGGCCCCCGCTCTGGCCGCCGGACTGACCGCCGGAGTGGCCGCCCGTCTGGCCGCCCGACTGGCCACCGCTCTGGCCGCCCGACTGGCCACCGGAGTGGCCGCCCGTCTGGCCGCCGCTCTGACCACCGGACTGGCCGCCCGACTGGCCACCGCTCTGACCACCGGACTGACCGCCCGACTGGCCACCGCTCTGACCACCGGACTGACCGCCGGTGTCCTGACCGCCGGCCGCCTGGCCACCGGACTCCTGGCCACCCGCGGCCTGGCCGCCGGTGTCCTGGCCGCCCGCGGCCTGGCCGCCGGACTCGCCACCGGTGGACGGGCCGCCGGTGTCCTGGCCGCCGATCTCGCCACCGGTGGTCTCGCCGCCGGAGGTCTGGCTGCCGATCTCACCGCCGACGCTCTGGCCGCCGGTGTCCTGGCCACCGTTCTCCCCGCCACCGGTGCTGGTGCCGCCGAAGATGGAGACCACATCGTTCAGGAGGCCGCCGCTGTGCTGCTGCCCCGGAGCGTCGTTCGTGCCGGCCGCGGACGCCGCGCCCGCCGCGGTGAGCGACGCACCGGCCGCGATCACCGCACCGGCCGCAATGCGCGCCACGCGCAGCCGCGTCTTCTTCGTCATGTACTGCTACCCCCAGTAGCTGAACTCGTCATTGGAGCACCGCCGCACGGGGCAACGACCGATGGGGGCGCGCACGCCACGGCCCCGCTCCGCGGGCGGGCCACTCGTCTCCCCGTTCCTGCACGCGCCCCATGACACACGCATGCCGCGCTCAGCCTTCCCAGTTCTCCGACCCCCGTCAAGGCCGAATAAAGGCTTGTTGCCTGAATTGCCATGAGTTGGGCGATACATGGACGTACGACTGTGACCTAACCGCCACGGCAAAAGGCAACTGCCCCCTCGAAGGGAGCAGTTGCCGGGTGCTTCCGGGGCCCGCCGAGGCCCGCGTACGCCGCTACTTCGCCTGCTGTTCCTGCTGCTTGCGCCAGCGGATACCGGCCTCCAGGAAGCCGTCGATGTCACCGTCCAGCACACCCTGCGGGTTGCCGACCTCGAACTCCGTCCGGAGGTCCTTGACCATCTGGTACGGGTGCAGGACGTACGAACGCATCTGGTTGCCCCAGGAGTTGCCGCCGTCGCCCTTGAGGGCGTCCATCTTCGCCTGCTCCTCCTGGCGGCGGCGCTCCAGCAGCTTCGCCTGGAGGACGTTCATGGCGGTGGCCTTGTTCTGGATCTGGGAGCGCTCGTTCTGGCAGGAGACCACGATGCCGGTGGGGAGGTGGGTCAGCCGGACCGCGGAGTCGGTGGTGTTGACGCCCTGGCCGCCGGGGCCGGAGGAGCGGTAGACGTCGACCCGCAGATCGCTCTCGTCGATCTCGATGTGGTCGGTCTGCTCGACGACCGGCAGCACCTCGACGCCCGCGAAGGAGGTCTGGCGGCGGCCCTGGTTGTCGAACGGCGAGATGCGCACCAGGCGGTGCGTGCCCTGCTCCACGGAGAGCGTGCCGTAGGCGTAGGGCACCTGCACGGCGAAGGTGGTCGACTTGATGCCGGCCTCCTCGGCGTACGAGGTCTCGTACAGCTCGGTCTTGTAGCCGTGGCGCTCGGCCCAGCGCAGGTACATCCGCTGGAGCTTCTCGGCGAAGTCGGCGGCGTCCACCCCGCCGGCCTCGGCGCGGATGCTGACGAGGGCCTCCCGGGCGTCGTACTCGCCCGAGAGCAGGGTGCGGACCTCCAGCTCGTCCACCGCCTTGCGGACGTCGGCCAGCTCGCGCTCGGCCTCGGCGCGGGCGTCCTCGTCACCCTCGGACTCGGCGAGCTCGAAGAGCACCTCGAGGTCGTCGACGCGGCCGCGCAGCTCCTCGGCGCGGCGCAGCTGGCCCTGGAGGTAGGACAGCTGGCTGGTGATCTTCTGTGCGCTCGCCGGGTCGTCCCACAGGGACGGCGCCGCGGCCTGCTCCTCGAGCACGGCGACATCTGCCCTCATCTTGTCGAGGTCCAGGACGGCCTCGATCGACCCCATGGTCGAGGAGAGGGACTTCAGCTCTTCGGATACATCGACGACTGCCACGCACCCAGCCTAACGGCTGACACCGACAATCTGTCCCGGCGCGTCCCCGGTCCGGCGGGCCCGGGCCGGCCCCGGCGGGTCCGCCGGGGCCCGCGCCGCGCCGTCGGACCCGCGCCCGCCCAGGTCAGGGCGTCATCGGCGGCTGCTCGGAGCGGTGCACACCGGGCGTGGCGTCGCCCGCCTCGCCGTCGCCGCCGGACGCCAGCCAGCCGCCGACCGCCGCCGCCACGACGACCAGGGCGGCGGCCAGCCCCACCTTGATCCGGCGGCGGCGCACCGCCTCCGGGGCGGAGCGGTGCCGGGCCGAGCCCGCCCGGCGCTCGCCCGCGGCCCGCGGGGTGCGGGCGGTGCCGTGCGCGCCGCCGGCCAGTTCGTCGGGGCCGGGGACCCGCATGCTGGTGTGCGTCTCCCGGTTGGAGTCCGGTGTGGCGCCCTGGACCAGGGGGACCGCGCCGCGCGGCGGCCCCTCGGGCTCGGCCGCCGGGTAGCGGGCCTCCTGGCGGGCGCCGGGCGCGCCGCCCTCCGGGTCGTCGGCGGTCGGCTCGTCGTCCGGCTCGTCGATGTCCAGCGGCGGCAGCCCGGCCAGACCGGGCAGCAGCTCGCGCAGCCGGGCGGCCAGCTCCGGGGCGCGCAGCCGGGAGGCGGGCGCCTTGGCCAGGCACTGGAGCAGCAGCTGCCACAGCTCGTCCGGGATGCCGGGCAGCGGCGCCACGCTCTCGGTGACGTGGCGGCGCAGCACCGCGCCGGGGTGGCCACCCCCGAAGGGCGTGAAACCGGCGAGCATCTCGTACAGGACGGTCGCCAGCGCGTAGACGTCCACCGAGGCGCGCGGCGGCAGGCCCTCGATGATCTCCGGGGCGAGGTAGTCGGGGGTGCCGATGACCTTGGTCGCCCGGGTGCGGCGCGGGGAGTCCACCAGGCGCGCGATGCCGAAGTCGGTGAGCAGCGCGGGGTGCGCGCCACCGGGGCCGAGCGGGCCCTGCATGTCCAGCAGGACGTTCTCCGGCTTGACGTCGCGGTGCACGATCCGGGCGGCGTGCGCGGCGGCCAGGCCGTCGGCGACGTCGGCGGCGATCGCCACGGCGGCCTCCGGGGCCAGCCGCCGCTCCCGCTCCAGGCGGGTGCGCAGGTCGGTGCCGCGGACCAGGTCCATCACCAGCGCCAGGTCCGCGCCGTCCACGACGAGGTCGCGGACGCCGACCACCCGCGGGTGGGCCAGGCTCAGCAGCGCCGCCCGCTCCTGGACGAAACGGCCGACGAGCTCCTGGTCGGAGGCGAGATCCTCACGCAACAGCTTGATGGCCACGGCCCCTTCGGGACCCTCGCCCAGCCATACCGTGCCGGCACTGCCGCGCCCCAGGATCTGGTGGGCGGTGTACCGGCTGCCGATCTTCCGTGCCAAGACTGCTCCGACGTGTCGGGCCCCCGAGCGTCCTGCGGGGGCTGAGGTTGGCGTCAAAGCTACGCGGGCGCCACGGGGTTCAGTGCCCCCAATGGCGGCAACCTTCACTTCTGTACCGGAATTCACCGGCAGGAAGTCGACAAAGCCACAATGTCGCGGGCTTCCGTCCGTACGAGCCGTCAGCCGCCGAGCTTCTGTACGAAGTCCCGCACCCCGGTGAAGAGGTCGCCGATCTGCTGGAAGAAGCCCTTGGTCGTCCCGATCCACTCCTGGAGCGGGGTGAACTCCCAGATCAGCCAGGCCGCCACGAACAGCAGCAGCAGCGTGAACAGGCAGCCCTTCAGGCAGCCCAGCCCCGGGATCTTCATCGGGTTGGCGCTGCGCGGCCGCGGCTCGCGCCGGGGGCGGGGCTCCCGGGCGGGCGGCGGCGCCGGCTCGTAGCGCTGCGGCGGCGGCTCCTGGCGGCGCTGCGGGGCCGCCGGCGGACGCTGCGCGTACGGCGCCTGCTGCCCGCCGTACTGCCCCTGCTGCCCGCCGTACTGCGGCGGCTGCGGGGCCGGGGCGGGCGCCGGGCGGCGCTGCGGACGGCGGCGCAGCGGGTCGTCCTGCGGGTCCAGATACTGCAACTGGGTCTGGTCGTTGCGGTCGCGGGCGGCCCGCAGCTGGGACTCCCACGGGTGCGGGCCCTCCGGCTCCGGCGGACCGGCCGGGGGCGCGCCCGCCGGCATCGGGGGCACCGGGGGCATGGCCCGGGTCGGCGCGGGGCCCCGGCCACCGGGGGCCGCGCCCGGCGCACCGGTGGAGGGCAGGACGCTGGTCGGCGCGCCCGGGTCGTAGGACGGCGCGCTCGTCGGCAGCACCTGGGTGGGCGCGGCGGCGTCCGCCCCCGGGGAGCCGTCGGCGCCGGTACCGGGGACGGCGGCCGGGTCCGGGTCGGGGACGAGCAGCGCGGCGACACCGAGCGCGGCCCGGGCCTGCTCGGGGGTGGCGCCGGCGCCGATGCCGGCCGCGACGGTGCGCAGCCCGCGCGCCAGATTCTCGGCGCTGGGGCGCTCCTCGGGGCGCTTGCGCAGGCAGCGCTCGACGACCGTCCACAGCGGCTCGGGCAGCGAGGCGGGGCGCTGCGGCTCCTCGCCGAGGTGCTTGTGCAGCACCTCCAGGGCGGTCGCCCCGGCGAACGGCGGGCGGCCGGTCAGCAGCTCGTAGAGCAGGATGCCGGCCCCGTAGATGTCCACCGCGGAGGTCTGCGGGCGGCCCTCGGCGGACTCCGGCGCCACGTAGGCGGGCGTGCCGACGAACTCGTGCGTACGGGTCAGGCCCGGGGAGTCGGCCAGCCGGGCGATGCCGAAGTCGGTCAGCATCGGGTGCATCTCGCCGCTGCCGTCCGCGCCGGCCAGCAGGACGTTGGCGGGCTTGAGGTCCCGGTGGACGACGCCGTCGGCGTGGCTGGCGGCCAGCGCGTCGGCGATCTGGGCGGTGAGCAGGGCGGCGGCCACCGGGCTGAACGGGCCGTTGTCGCGGAGGTAGCGGTGCAGGTCGGGGCCGTCGACCAGGTCCATCACCAGCGCCAGCAGATCACCCTCGACGACCAGGTCGCGGGTGCGGACGATGTTGGGGTGGGTGAGCCGCAGCAGGACCGAGCGCTCCCGCAGGAAGCGCATCACCACGTCCGCGTCGGACGCCAGCTCCTCCTTGAGGACCTTGATCGCGACCGTTTCGCCGGGCTCCCCCGGGACGGCGGCCTCGGCGCCCGCCGTCTCCCTCTGGCGGGCCCGCCAGACGGTGCCCGTGGCGCCGCGCCCCAGCGGCTCCTCAAGCAGGTACTTGCTGCCAACCGGCCGCACGTCATGCGCTCCCTGGTCGTGGTGGATCTTGCCCGGCCCGCTGGGTCAGCTCGCGGCCCTCCGCCCCACTGTAGTGCCGTCGCACAAACATCTCGGCGCGGCGGACGGGGCGGCTCCTCGGGTAGACGCGGGTGGCGGGCGCTTGGTTGCCCGGGTGGCGGACAGGTGGCGGGAGTGCGGAGGGCATCGGTGGGGGCGGGGGCTGGCGGGGGTCGGCGGGAGGCTCGTGCGGGGCGTCGGCGGGCGGGCTCGTGGCGGGGCGTGGCGGACGGCGGGGGCGGCGGGGGCGGAGCGCGGCCGTCCGGGGCGATCCGGGCGGGAGGGCCGGGCCGGCGGCCCGGGGACCGACCGCAACTGACCGCTTCGGCGGCGAACGGTGAGCGAAATCGTCCGGTTCGCCGCCCGCCAGCAGGCGGTTTTCCGTCGGGGGCCGACCAATCAAGATCATTAATCGCCGGTCGGCGGGCGTGTTGTCAGCGGCAGGTGCGAGGATGCATCCCAGCACGCACGCGGTGGGGGCGCGCGGTCACTGTCGCGACGTGCATGGGACATGTCCGTGCCGACGTGCCCGGGGTGCGGTGGGGGAGCGAGCGGAGCCCCTGCCGGATACCCGGCAGAAGGGACCGTTGACGGCGATGCAGATCCGGCTGACCGTCCTCGGGCCGCGCAGCGGCCACACCACACGGGCCTGCGACGTCCTGGTGACGGCCCCCGCCGGGACCGCCCTGGCGACGGTGGCCGGCTCCCTCGCGGCGGCCGTGGCGGGCTCCGGCGCGGACGTCGGCGCCCCCTCCGGCGGCGCCCCCGTGGTGCTCTACGCCGGCTCCGAACGGCTCGATCCGCAGCGCGCCGCGCTCGGCGAGCCGCCCCTGATCGACGGCGCGGTGCTCTCCCTCCAGGGCCCCGGCCCGGCCCCCGCCCACGGCCTGCCCCGGCACGGCTCCGCCCGGCTGCACGTGGTCTCCGGCCCGGACGCCGGCGGCGTCCACCTGCTGCACGGCGGCCAGATCCGCATCGGCCGCTCCGCCGACGCCGACGTCCCCCTGGACGACCCGGACGTCTCCCGCCTGCACTGCGCGGTCACCGTCGAACCGGACGGCGCCGTCTACGTCGCCGACCTGCGCTCCACCAACGGCACCGCCGTCGACGGCACCGAACTCGCCGACCGGGCCGTCCCGCTGCCGTCCGGCGCCCTGCTGCGCATCGGCGAGTCGGCCCTCCGCTTCCAGTCCCCGCCCCGCACCCCGGACCCGGCCCTGCCCGCCACCCCGGACGGCGAGGGCCACCTCCGCGTCACCGCCGCCCGCCCCTTGGCCGACGCCCCCGCGCCGGCCACCGCCCCGACCACCACCGGCACCCTCTACACGGGCCCCGGCCACTCCCCCGCCGCTTCCCCCACGGCCCCGCAGCCCGCCCCGGGCACCGGCGCTCCCGGTGGCGCGGCCCCGGACGGCCTGTTCACCGGGGGCGGCAGCCGCCGCGACACCCCCGTACGCGGCACGTCCGTCCGGGGAGCGGCAGCCCCCTCGGGGACGACGCCCGACTCCTACGGCGGTACGGCGGACTCCTGGGGCGGTGGGCCGACCTGGGCCACCGGCTCGGGCCCGGCCGAGGGCGCGGCTGCGGGCCCGGTGCACAACTCGGGCCCGGTGCACAGCTCGGAGCCGGTGCATGGCGCGGGGCCGGTACACGGCGACGGAAGCCGTGGAGCGCACGCGCCGGGTGAGCCGAGCCGGGCGGGTGAGCCGAGCCGGGCGGGTGAGCCGAGCCGGGCGGGCGTGGCCCGGGAGGCACCCGCCGCGTTCGGAGCGGGCTCCTCGTACGGGACGCCCGAGGCCGGGCCCGGACCCCGATCGTCGGCCCAGAGCCCGCGCCCCGGTGCCCACGACCCGGCATCCGGACCGGCCTCGCCCGGACCGGCGGCGTCCGGCCATCAGGGCGCCTCCGACCATCGAGGCCCGTCCGGCCACCCGGGCGCGTCCGGGTTCGACGGCGCCTCCTACGGGGCCGCGCCCCTCCCCGTCCCCGGGCAGGCGCCCCGTCACCCGGCCCTGCCCCCACACGAGCCCGTACCGCTGCCGGGCCACGAGCTGCCGCACGGCCGCGAGACGCCACCCATGGGTCGGGAGACGCCCGTCGGCAGGGAAACGCGTCCGGTCCACCGGTCCGCCCCCGGAGACGGCTCTGCCTACGGCTACGGGAACCCCGCCCCGGGGGCCGTCCACGGCAACCCCGTCCACGGAAGCCCGGCGCCCGAGGCCGTCACCGGGCCGGCCGGGTACGAGGCGTTCACCGGTCCGGCCGGGTACGACGCCGTAACGGGGCGCGGCGCGGCCCCCGCGGGCGGGCAGACGCACGGTGGGCAGCAGTCCCTGGCGCCGGCCGACCCGGTGACCCGCAAGGCGGGCCGGCGCGGCGGCATCGGCGCCTGGGCGCGCCGGCTGGCCGGGGCCCGCCCCGCCGTGGAACCGCGCGAGCCGGCCCCGTACACCGCCTACGGCGACGCCGCGGCCCCGGAGGCCGCCCCGTCCCCCGCGGCCACCGGGAGCACCGCCCCCGCCGGCCCGGCCGCGGAGGAACGCTGGCCGGACGCCGCCGCCGTCCTGCTCACCGCGCTCGGCCCCGGCCCCCGGCTCTGGGAGCGCGGCCCGGACCACCCCGACGCGCTCACCGTCCGCCTGGGCACCGCCGACCGGCCCGACGGCCGGACCGTCGCGCCGGTCACCGTCGGACTGCGCCGGGCCGGTGCGCTCGGGCTGGCCGGCCCGCGCGGGCGGCTGGTCGGACTGGCCCGTTCCGCCGTGGCCCAGCTCGCGGCACTGCACTCCCCCGGGGCTCTGGAGATCGTGCTGGTCAGCACGGACCGGGCACGCCCCACCGAGGAACGGGTGGCGGACTGGTCCTGGCTGGGCTGGCTGCCGCACGTCCGCCCGGCCCGCGGCCAGGACTGCCGGCTGCTGCTCGCCTACGACAAGGAGCAGGCCGCGGCCCGTACGGCCGAACTGGTGCGGCGGCTGGACGACGGCCCGCTGGGCCCCGGCTGGCCCAGCGCCGAGCGCGCCGAGGTGGCCTCCGCCGCCGCCCGCCACCAGGGCCCGTACACCCTGCTCATCGTGGACGGCGACCCCGGTTCGTCGGCGCTGCGCGAGACCACCGCGCGGCTGGCGGCGGGCGGCCCGGCCGCCGGCATCCACGTACTCTGCCTGGCCGAGACCCCGGCCGCCTCGCCGGCGTTCCCGCTGGCCGCGACGTACGAGGCGGCGCGGGTGGCGACGCCCGCGTTCGGCGAGTGCGGGGCGGTCGCGGTGCTCAGCGGCGATGTCGCGACGGCCCTGCGGGTCGTCCAGCCGGGCTCGGGGCCCAACGGCACGGTCGCGACGGTGGACGCGGTCTCCGGGGCCTGGGCGGAGCGGTTCGCCCGGGCGCTGGCGCCGCTGCGCGAGGCCGAGGCGGCCGGCGGAGCGGGCGGGTCGGCCCCGCGCGCGGCCGTCCCGCTCCCGGACTCGGCGCGGCTGCTGGACGAGCTGGGGCTGGCGCGCGCCACCCCGGCGTCCCTGCTGGCCCGTTGGGCGGCCGCGCAGGACTCGGACCGGCCCGCCGCCCCGGCGGTGCTCGGCGCCGGGCCGCACGGCCCGGTCTCCGCCGACCTCGCCGCCGACGGCACGCATCTGCTGGTCGAGGGCGCGGCGGCCACCGGCAAGACGGAGTTGCTGCGGTCGCTGGCCGCGTCGCTGGCCGCCGCCGACCGCCCGGACCGGCTGTCGCTGGTACTCGTGGACGGCGGGGGCGCGGAGCGTGGCGAGGGACTGCGGGTCTGCACGGAACTGCCGCACGTGACCAGCTACCTGGCCGCCTCCGACCCGGTGCGGATGCGGGAGTTCGCGCAGGCGCTCTCCTCGGAGCTGAAGCGCCGCGCCGAAGTACTGGCCGGAACCCCCTTCTCCGCATGGCGCGCCGAACACGTCCCGGCCGCCCGCGTCATCGCCCCCCGCCGCTCCACCGAAAGCTCCGTCCCCACCACCCCCTCCACCCCCCTCGCCCCTTCTCCTTCACCCACCTCCCCCACCTCCCCCGCTTCCTCCACCTCACCAACCTCACCCACCCCACCCGCCTCTTTCACACCGAGTAACGAATCCTCGGAACAAATCACTCTCCGTAATCGTTGCCGTAATGAGGAAGAAAGCGGCGGCGCCCCGGCGGACTCCGCGGACCCCTCCCGCACCGGCACCCTGCGCCTCCGCACCCGCCCGAACACCCCGCCACCCTCCAGCTCCGGCCCCGGCTCCGGCTCCGGTCCCGGCTTGAGCCCCGGCTCCGGCCGACCCGACCACCCCCGCCCCGCCCAGCACACCCCATCCGCCACCCCCGCCACCTCCCTCGACGGATCCCGCCCGGGCACCGGGGCGGCGGCGCCCATGCCCCGCCTCTTCGTCCTGGTCGACGACTTCGACGCTCTGGTCTCGCCGGCCCTGGGCAGTACGGGCCGCCCCGCCGCCGGCTCCGTGGTGCGCGCGCTGGAGGCGGTGGCCCGGGACGGCGTGGCGCTGGGCGTCCACCTGATAGCCGCCACCGGCCACCCGGACCGCACGGAAGCCACCGCCACTGCCGAACGGGCCGGGCTGCGCGTGCAGTTGGGCGCCGCAGCGATGAGCCCCGCGGCAGCAGGCACGGGTACGGGTACGGGTACGGGTACGGGCATGGCTCCGGGTGCGGCGGCTGGTGCGGATGCGGGCGGCGCGGGTACGGCCCCGGCGCCGTCCGGCTCCGAGCCGGTACCGCCCGGGCGCGGGCGGCTGCACCGCGCGGCGGACGGCACGGCCACGCCGTTCCAGGCGGGGCGGGTGACCGGGCGGATACCCCGTACGTCGACGCTCCGGCCGACCGTGGTGCCCCTGGAGTGGGCGCGGATGGGCGACCCGCCGGCCCGGCGCCCGCTCCGGGAACTGGGCAACGGACCCACGGACCTGGCGCTGCTGGCCAGTGCGTTGCAACGGGCCGCCCAGTCCTCGGGCACGCCGGCAGGACCGACGCTGGCGTGAGGCGGCCGCTGGTGTGAGGCGGCGGGGGCGGGGGTCGGCGAGGCCCTCGGGGCGCGCGTGACCCCTTGGCGCCGCACCGCCGCACCGCCGCGCCACCGTGACGCCGCGCCACCGTGACGCCGTGACGCCGCACCGCCGTAACAGGGGGATCACAAACGGGAGTTGTGGGGGTTTGCAGTGTTGCGGAGCCGGTAGTGGGGGCGTAGGACTGTCGCAGATGGGGTGACCCATGGGTGGGCGCGCACCGTGCGCGGCCGGGGCGGTGCGGGCAGGCCGGTGGTCGGTGGCCCGCGGAGGCCGCGGCACCGTACAGGCCGGCTTCGCGGCGCGGCCGCCCACCCTCAGGTGCCGGCCCCACCAGGCGCCGGGACCAGCACCACCAGGCACCAGCACCACCGGGCACAGGTACCGCCAGGTACCGGTACCGCCAGGTACCGGCGTCCGGCAACGGCACCACCGCACGGCAACCGCACCACGATGCAACAGCCGCACCACCACCGCACAGCAGCCACAGCACCACCTCGCACCAGCACAACCACCGCACCAGCACCACCGCACCACCGCGCGGCATACCGCGCGAGATGCGCCGTGCGTCGGGCAGGCGCATGCGTACGGCAGACGGGTCGGGCCGGGAGGGCCGGGCCGGTTGGGATGACAGGTGAGACGGGTCAGGGAGGGTTACGGGGATGCGCAGACGGGGCGTTCGCAGGGGGACGGGGCGGAGCGGTGGGCGAGGGGTACGGGCCCTGGCCGTCGCGGCGGTGCTGGCGGTGGGGGTGGCCGGGTGCGGGGGCGGCGGCGGGAGCGGGGCGAAGGGGGAGGACAGGAGCGGGGCGCGGGGCGGACAGGCGCCCGCCACGGTGGCGCTGCCGAAGCTGGCCGGGCAGCGGTTGCAGGTGACGGCGGTGTGGACGGGGGCCGAGCGGGACAACTTCGGCAAGGTGCTGGCGGAGTTCGAGAAGCGCACCGGCGCGAAGGTGGACTTCGTGCCGAGCGGTGACGACATGGCCGGGTTCATCGGGTCGAAGATCGCCGGGGGCGGGCCGCCGGACGTGGCGCTGCTCCAGCAGGTCGGGGTGTTGAACGAGTTCGCGGCGAAGGGGTGGCTCAAGCCGCTCGGGGCGGACGCCAAGGCGCAGCTGGCGAAGAACTACAGCAAGGGGTGGCGGGACCTGGGTGCCCACAAGGGCACCGCGTACGGGGTGTACTTCAAGGCCAGCAACAAGTCGCTGGTCTGGTACAACGCGAAGGTCTTCGAGGATGCCGGGGTGTCCGAGCCGAAGACCTGGCCGGAGTTCCTGAAGACGGCGCGGACGGTGTCCGAGTCGGGTGTGGAGCCGGTGTCGGTGGGCGGGTCGGACGGCTGGACGCTGACCGACTGGTTCGAGAACGTCTACCTGTCGCAGGCCGGTCCGGAGAAGTACGACCGGTTGGCGAAGCACGAGCTGCCGTGGACGGATCCGTCGGTCACGCGGGCGCTGACGACGCTGGGGGAGCTGTTCGGGCACAAGGAGCTGCTGGCGGGCGGGAACGCGGGCGCGCTCCGGACGGACTTCCCGACGTCGGTGACGCAGGCGTTCAGCGGTGGGAACGCGCCGAAGGCGGCGATGGTGTCGTCGGCGGATTTCGCGGCGGCGAACATCGCGCAGACCAAGGCGAAGGTGGGGACGGACGCGAAGGTGTTCCCGTTCCCGGCGGTGGGGGCGAAGCCGCCGGTGGTGACCGGTGGGGACGTGGCGGTGGCGCTGAAGGACGGGAAGGCGGCGCAGGCGCTGCTGACGTTCCTGGCGTCGACGGACGCGGCGCGGATCTGGGCGGGGGCGGGCGGGTTCCTCTCGCCGAACAAGGCGCTGGATCCGTCGGCGTACGGGGACGGGGTGATGCGGAAGATCGCGAAGGCGCTGGTGGCGGCCGGGGACGATTTCCGGTTCGACATGTCGGATCAGGCGCCGGCGTCGTTCGGCGGGAAGCCGGGCCAGGGTGAGTGGAAGGACCTCCAGGACTTCCTGAAGGATCCGCGCGAGGTCGCGGGGATCCAGGCGCGGCTGGAGCGGGACGCCGCGAAGGCGTTCGGGCACTGAGGCCGCCGGGGGCGGCGGCGGTGGCGGGCGGGTGCCGGGGCGGCGGCCGGGTGCGGTCGCGGTGCGGTGCCCGGGGCCGGGGCGGTGTGCGGTGAGCGGGAGCGGGGGGTGCGCGCGGTGAGCGGTGCGGTGGGAGTGCGGGCGGCGGGCGGCGGCGGGCGGCGGCGGGTTTCCGGGACGCGGGCGTGGGTGGCGGCGGTGTTCCTGCTGCCGGCGCTGGTGCTGCTGGGGGCGCTGGTGGTGTATCCCATCGGGTTCTCGGTGTACCGGAGTCTGTTCGACGCGTCGGGCGACGGCTTCGTGGGGCTGGGGAATTACGGGGCGATGTTCTCGGACGAGGGCATCCGGACGGCGTTGAAGAACACTGTGGTGTGGGTGGTGGTGGCGCCGTCGGTGTCGACGGCGCTGGGGCTGGTCTTCGCGGTGCTGACCGAGCGGGTGCGCTGGGGGACGGCGTTCAAGCTGGTGGTCTTCATGCCGATGGCGATTTCGATGCTGGCGGCGGGGATCATCTTCCGGCTGGTGTACGACCAGGATCCGCAGCGCGGGGTGGCGAACGCGGTGTGGGTGGCGGTGCACGACACGTTCGCGGAGCCGGCGCCGTTCCCGGGGGCGAAGCCGCGGCCGAACGGGGAGTTGCGGCCGTCGGGTGGCGGGGCGTTCACCACGCGGTCGGTGGTGCGGGCGGGGGCGGTGGCGGATCTGCCGCTGGTGGCGGTGCAGCCGGGTGAGGTGCGGCGGGCGCGGCCGGCGGTGGTGGCGCGGCCGCGGCCGGGGAAGGTCACCGGGACGGCGTGGCTGGATTTCACCCGGGGTGGTGGCGGGCGTCCCGGGGTGGTCGACCGGGGGGAGAAGGCGCTGGCCGGGCTGCGGGTGGAGGCGGTGCGGGGCGGTCGGGTGGTGGCGTCGGCGGTGACGGCGGCGGACGGGACGTACGTGTTGCCGGCGGAGGCGGCGGGGGCGCGGTTGCGGTTGCCGGCGGCGAATTTCGCGGCGGCGTACCACGGGGTGGACTGGTTGGGTCCGGTGCTGGTCACGCCGGCCATCATCGGGAGTTATGTGTGGATGTGGGCCGGTTTCGCGATGGTGTTGATCGCGGCGGGGCTGGCGGGGGTGCCGCGGGAGCTGCTGGAGGCGGCGCGGGTGGACGGGGCGGGTGAGTGGCAGGTGTTCCGCCGGATCACGGTGCCGCTGCTGGCGCCGGTGCTGGTGGTGGTGCTGGTCACGTTGATGATCAATGTGCTGAAGATCTTCGATCTGGTGTACATCATCGCGCCGGGGTCGAGTCTGCGGTCGGCGAATGTGCTGGCGTTGCAGCTGTTCCAGTCGTCGTTCGGGACGGATGTGGACCAGGGGCTGGGGAGTGCGATCGCGGTGTTCCTGCTGTTGCTGGTGTTGCCGGTGATGTACGTGAATCTGCGCCGGATCCGGAAGGAGCGCCGCCGATGAGGTCGCTTGCCGCTCGGCTCGCGGCGCGCACCGGGGGTGGCGCGGTGCGGGTCTTCCTGGTGCTGGTGGCGCTGTTCTGGCTGATGCCGTCGGTGGGGCTGCTGCTGTCGTCGTTGCGGAGCCCGGCGCAGATCGCGGAGTCGGGCTGGTGGGAGGTGTTCACCCGGCCCGCGCAGCTGACGTTCGACAACTACGCGCAGCTGCTGTCGAACGGGAAGGTGATGGGGTCGCTGGTGACGACGGCGGCGATCACGGTGCCGTCGACGGTGCTGGTGGTGGTGATCGGGTCGCTGGCGGGTTATGCCTTCGCGTGGCTGGACTTCCCGGGCCGGGACGGCTGGTTCATGGTGGTGGTGGGGCTGCTGGTGGTGCCGGTGCAGGTGGCGCTGATTCCGGTGGCGAAGCTGTTCGGGGCGGTGGGGCTGTTCGAGACGACGGCGGGGGTGGTGCTGTTCCACACGGCGTTCGGGCTGCCGTTCGCGGTGTTCCTGCTGCGGAACTTCTTCGCGGAGATCCCGCGGGAGCTGCTGGAGGCGGCGCGGCTGGACGGGGCGGGTGAGCTGCGGCTGTTCACGCGGGTGGTGCTGCCGCTGGGCGGGCCGGCGATCGCGAGCCTGGGGATCTTCCAGTTCCTGTGGGTGTGGAACGACATGCTGATCGCGTTGATCTTCGCGGACAGCGGGCATCCGCCGATCACGGTGGCGCTCCAGCAGGAGGTGCGGCAGTTCGGCAACAACATCGACGTGCTGGCGCCGGGGGCGTTCCTGTCGATGGTGGTGCCGCTGGTGGTCTTCTTCGCGTGCCAGCGGCAGTTCGTGTCCGGGGTGATGGCGGGGGCGGTGAAGTGAGGGCGCGGGGCGGGAGATGACCGGGGCGGGGGGTGGTGCTCACCTTCCGTTCATGTTGCGGGCCCAGGATGGCAGCCGCTCGCGGGGACGGCGGCCGCGCGGGGTCTCCCGCGGCCGTGGTCCGGTGCCGTGCGCGCCGGTGCGCCGTGTCCCGCCCCGATTCCCGACCGTCTGGAGACGGACCGCAGATGACTGCCGTTACCGCAGATCCCCGTGCCGGGCAGCTGCCGCGCCCCGCCCGGCTGTCCGATGTCAAGGGCTGGTTCTACACCGCCGATCAGCTGCTCTTCGACTGGTTCCTGAGCCATCAGCGGGACCGGTCGGTGGCCGGTGACCTGCTCGAACTGGGTGCGTACCTGGGCAAGAGCGCGATCTTCCTGGGGGCGCGGCTGGGGGCGGGTGAGCGGTTCACGGTCTGCGACCTCTTCGACTCACCGGCCGGGGACGCGCCGAACTCCAAGGAGATGGCGAAGTCGTACGCGACGCTGACACGGCGTGCGTTCGAGGCCAACTACCTCGCGTTCCACGAGGAGTTGCCGGTGATCGTGCAGGGTCCGAGTTCGGTGGTGGCGGAGCATGTGGCGGCGGGCAGTGTGCGGTTCGCGCACATCGACGCGTCGCATCTGTACGAGCACGTGCACGGGGACATCCTGGCGGTGCGGGAGCTGCTGACCGGGCCGGGGCTGGTGGTGCTGGACGACTACCGCGCCGAGCACTGCCCGGGGGTGGCGGCGGCGACGTGGCAGGCGGTGACCGGGCACGGGCTGCGGCCGGTGTGCCTCACCGGGACGAAGTTCTACGGGACGTGGGGGGATCCGGCGCCGTACCAGGAGGCGCTGCTGGCGTGGCTGGCCGGGCGCGGGGATCTGTGGCACGAGGTGCAGCAGGTCAACGGCGGGCCGCTGATCCGGCTGAGCGCGAAGGGGGCGAAGGAGCCGGCGCATCCGGTGTCCCGGTACGCGGCGGAGGCGGAGCGGCCGGCGGCGGAGGCCGGGGAGGGGGCGGCCGAGCGGGCCCCGGAGCCGGCCCCGGGCCGGTCCCCGGCCCCGGCGGCGTCCGGTGCGGCCCCCGGTGCGGTGGCCCGTCCGGCCCGTCCCGCCGCGGCGGCGCGCCCGCCGCGCGGGGTGCTGCGCCGGGTCGCGGTGGACGTGTTGCCGCCGGTGCTGACGAGGGCGCTGGTGCGGGCCCGGGCGCGGTCCCGGGCGGCGCGGAGCTGACCGGGCCGCCGGGCCGCTCGCCGCGGCAGGCCGGGCGGCGGCCCGCGGTGCGCCGGACGGCGGGCGGCGAGCGGCGGGCGGTTCAGCCGCGCGGGACCTGCCCGACGAGGACGAAGGCGTTGGACCGCAGGAGCCGCCCGGCGGTGCGCGGCAGCGGGTGGGAGTAGGTGCGCCGGACGGCCAGCCCGGCGGTGGCGGCGAACGCCCGCAGCAGCGGGAAGTCGGTGAAGCGGACGGGTTCCGGGCCGGCCCGGAGCCCGGCTTCCTGGGCGGTGATCAGCAGGACGCCGCCGCCGGGCCGGACGTAGGGCAGGTAGGCGCGCAGCAGCTCCTCGACCTGTTCGTCGTCGAGGTGCTCCAGGACGTGGGCGGTGAGCAGGGCGTCGAAGGCGCCGGGGCGGGCGTGCGGGCCGGCCAGGAAGGCGTCGGCGGTGTAGGCGGTCAGGCCGCGGGCGCGGCAGCGGGCGACGGCCGACGGGTCGTGGTCGATGCCGACGCTGCCGGGGGCGCAGCCGGCCAGGGTGTCGCCGTCGCCGCAGCCGATCTCCAGGACGCGGCCGGTGCCGATCCGGCGCAGCTGCCGGGCGAAGGGGGTGCGGGCGGTCAGCCGCCGGACCGGGCCGGCGGGCCGGCGGTGGGCGGGGGTGCGGGCGGTGGAGGCGGCCGGGGCGGCGGGGGCCGGGTGCGGGGCGCGGGCGGCGGCGCCGGGTGCGGGGGCCGCGGTGTCGGGGCGGTCGGTGGCGGCGGGGCTGTCGGTTCGGCCGGGCATCGCGGGGGCGGTCACCTTCCTGGGCGGCGGGCGGTTGCCGGTGGCCGGGGCGCGGGGCTCCGGTCACGCTGTCCTCGGTCTACGCCATCGCGCGGTCCGGGCCGTACCGCCGCACCTTCGCCTCACCCTTTCAGCGCAGCGCCGGTGACCGGGCCGCCGGTGGACGAGTTGAGGGACGAGTCGGCCGCATCGCCCCGTGTGCGGCCCGGGGTTGCGTCCCGTGGTCCGCCTGTCCGGAAAGGCTCGTCCGCCCATGAAGCCTCGGCTCACCGTCGTCGTCCCCGTTCCGCGCGGCCGGGGGCCGGTGCACGAAGTGGAGGAGTGTCTGGCGTCGGTGGCGGCCCAGACGCTGGCGGAGCTGGACGTGGTGCTGGTGGACGACGGGTTGGCCCAGGTGCCGCCGGACGGGCCGGTGCGGCGCTGGACCGAGCGCGACCCGCGGTTCCGGGTGGTGCACCACCCGGGCGGCGGCCGGGGCGGGGCGTGGAACGCCGGTGCCCGGCACGCGTTCCCGCACACCGCGTACCTGGCGTTCCTGGCGCCGGAGGATGTGCTGCTGCCGCGGGCGTACGCGGACCTGGCGGGCCTGCTGGACAAGTCGGGGGCGGATCTGGCGACCGGGAACGTCTACCGGCTGGGGCCGGGGGGCCGTACCCGGTCGGCGGACCACCGGGCGGACCGGGAGACGGTGCTGCGCACCCATGTCACCGAGGAGCCGGAGCTGCTGGCCGACCACTTCGTGCGGAACAAGGTGTTCCGGCGGGCGTTCTGGGACCGGCACCGGCTGGCGTTCCCCGAGGGCGAGGGGGGTGCGGACGCGGACGCGGCGGTGGCGCTGCCGGCGCACTTCCTGGCGGAGGCGGTGGACGTGCTGCGGGAGCACGTGTGCTACTGGCGGCTGCCGGAGGGGCCGGCCCGGCACCGGCGGCCGACGGCGCAGGGGGTGCGGGACCGGTTCGCGGTGGTGGCGCGGGTGCGGGCGCTGCTGGACGATCCGGCGCACCCGGAGCGGGCCCGGTTCCGGGCGGCGTACGACCGGGGGCAGCTGACCGGGGGGCTGCTGGATCTGGTGGCGGCGGTGCCGGGGGCGGCGCCGGAGGTGCGGACGGCGTTCCTGGACTGCGCGCGGGACTTCCTGGCGCGGACCGATCCGGGGCTGCTGCGGGCGCTGCCGGTGGAGCTGCGGATGCGCTGGTACCTGGTGCGGTCCGGGCGGCTGGCGGACCTGGTGGCGCTGCTGGGGCACGAGGCGCGCAATCCGGGGGGTTTCGCGGTGGCGGGTCCGCCGTTGCGGAAGCGGGCGGTGCTGCCGGTGGAGCCGCCGGTGGCGCTGCCGGCCGGGGTGGTGCGGCTGGGCCGGGCGGACTTCCCCGTGCGGGCGGAGGTCCGGGAGGCGGTGTGGCGGGGCGGGGTGCTGCTGCTGCGCGGCTGGGCGTACCTGCGGAACCTGCCGGCCGGGTCGCGGCACGGGTATGTGCGGACGGCGGTGCTGTCGTGCGGGCGGCGCCGGATCGTGCTGCCGGTGCGGACGGTGCAGATGCCGGAGGCGACCGCGGCGTCCGGGCAGGAGCTGCACTGCTACGACTGGTCGGGGTTCGAGCTGCGGGTGGATCCGGTGCGGCTGCGGCGGGGCGGTCGGCCGGTGCCGGGCGAGTGGCGGCTGGAGATGGTACTGGCGTCGGCGGGGGTGGTGCGGTCCGCCGAGCTGTCCGCGCCGGAGAGCGGGTCGGGGGCGGCACCGGCGGCGTACGAGGGGGTGGACGGGGTGCGGGTGGTGCCGCGGTACGTGGCCGGGGGGCTGCGGATCGCGGTGGCGCGGCGGACGCGGCGGCTGGTGGGGCGGCCGGCGGTGGCCGCGGGGGCGCTGGACCTGGTGGTGTCGGCGCCGGGCCCGGCGCCGGAGGCGCTGCGGCTGACGCACCAGGGGTCGGGGACGGTGGTGTCGTTCCCGGTGGAGGCGGCACCGGAGGGGGCACGGGGGACGGACGGGGCGGACGGGCCGGGCAGGGCGGAGGGGGCGGACGGGGCTGACAGGGCCGGCGGGGCGCCGGAGCGGGGCGGGCCGGGCAGCGCGGACGGCGCGGACGGTGCGCACGGGCCGGACGGGCCGCCCGGGACGGGTCAACGGGCCGCGGGCGGCGGCCGGTTCGCGGTGCGGGTGCGGCTGGACGCGCTGGACGCGGCGCGGCCCGCGCGGGACGGTGCGCCGGCCGCGATCCCGCCGCCGCACACCGAGACCTGGCGGCCCGAGCTGGTGCTGCCCGGCGGCGCCACCGACCCGGTGGCCTGCCCGCCCGGGACGGCACCGGCCGCCCATCCGCTGCCGCACGGCCGGGAGCTGGTGGTGGCGGCGGACCCGGCCGGGGACCTGGTGCTGCACGACCGGATCCCGCAGGCGTACGTGGACCGGGTGGTGTGGCGCTCGGACGGCACGCTGCTGCTGGCGGGGACGCTGCCGGACGCCGCGCCGCCCGCGCCGGAGCTGGTGCTGCGGCACGGCGCGCACGCCACCGAGGCGGTCTTCCCCGCGGTGCACGACGGCGGGCGGTTCCACTGCGCGCTGCCGCTGGCCGCGCTGCCGTCGCTGGCCGGGGAGGTGCCGCTGCGGGAGGGCCGCTGGACGGTGCACCTGCGGGCGCGCGGCGCGGCCGCCTCGCCGCTGGACCCGCCGGTGCGGTGCGCGCCGTCGGTGTTCGACGGGCTGCCGGTGTCCCGTACGGTGCGCGGGAAGCCGTTCACGCTGGACCGGGTGCGGTACGACGAGGTGCTGGTGGCGGCCGGTCCGGCGGTGCCGCCGGTGGACCGGGGCCCGTACCGGCGGCGGGTGCTGCGCGAGCAGCACTACCCGCTGCACCGCTCCCGGCCGCTGCGGGACACCGTCCTCTACAGCAGCTTCGGCGGCCGGGCGTACGGGGACTCGCCGCGGGCGGTGCACGAGGAGCTGGTGCGGCGCGGGGTGGACGTCACGCACCTGTGGGCGGTGCGGGACGCGCAGGCCGCGGTGCCGCCGACGGCCCGGCCGGTGGTGGTGGGCAGCGCGGCGTGGCACGGGGCGCTGGCGCACAGCCACTGGATCGTCACCAACACGCACCTGCCGCGCTGGTTCGTGCGGCGGGCCGGGCAGCGGGTGATCCAGACCTGGCACGGCACGCCGCTGAAGCGGATCGGGGCGGACCTGGCGGGGACGGTGTGCGGGGGGCTGGCGCACCTGGCGCCGCGGCCGCGGCTGGGCCGGCAGTGGAGCGTGCTGCTGTCACCGAACGCGGCGAGCACCCCGGTGCTGCGGTCGGCGCTGGGCTTCCCGGGCCGGCTGCTGGAGACCGGGCTGCCGCGGATCGACGCGCTGCACGCCGCGGACCGGGACGAGGTGGCCGCGGCGGTCCGGGCGCGGCTGGGCATCCGCCCGGACCAGCGGGTGGTGCTCTACGCGCCGACGCCGCGCGACGACGTGAGCTACGACGCCTCGCACCACCGGCTGCACCTGCCGCTGGACCTGGCGGCGGCGCGGGCAGCGCTGGCCGGCGGCCATGTGCTGCTGGTGCGCAGCCATCCGCAGGTGCCGGACCGGCTGCCGGCGCACCACGCGCCGTTCGCGCTGGACGTCTCGGCGTACCCGGACGCCACCGAGCTGCTGCTGGCCGCGGACGTGCTGGTGACCGACTACTCGTCGCTGGCCGTGGACTTCGCGAACACCGGGCGGCCGATGCTGTTCCTCACCCCGGACCTGACGCACTACCGGGACACCCTGCGGGGGTTCAGCGTGGACTTCGAGGCGCTGGTGCCGGGGCCGCTGCTGGCGTCGACGGGGGAGCTGATCGAGGCACTGGGGGACCTGCCGGGGGTGGCGCGGGCGAGTGCGGCGGCGTACGCGGAGTTCCGGCGGGTGTTCTGCCATCTGGACGACGGCGGGGCGGCGGGGCGGGTGGCGGACCTGATCGCCTTGTGAGCGGGCCGGCCGGGCGGTGAGCGCCGGGTCCGCCGGGCGGGGCGGCGGGCCGGGGCGCGGGCGGTGCGGCGCGAAGGCTCCGGGGGCGCGGTGGGTGCGGTGGGTGCGGCATCTCCCGGGGCCCGCGTCGTTACAGCTTGTGCAGGCGTTCTTGCGGGGCGTCCGCACAGGCCGGCGGACGGCCGGGCCCCGGCAGGTTACGAGACGGCCACTATGGCGGAAAAACGCGGGCGGCCGTGCAACCGCCCGGCGGATATCGCACTCTGACCCTGGGAACCGGGTCCGAGCCCGCTCGCGCCGTGCGCCGCTGTCGACACGAAATGTAGATTCAGTGACTGTGAATGACGCCCTTGAGTCACAGCCAGGGCCCGCCGTCACGCCGACCGCACAGGTCAGCGTGGTCGTCATCGCCTTCAACGACGCGGTGCACGTCGCCGACGCGGTGCGTTCGGCGCTCGCCCAGGGGGACGCGGTCGGCGAGGTGATCGCGGTGGACGACGCCTCCACCGACGGCACCGGCGCGGCCCTGGACGCCCTGGCGCTGGCCGAGCCGCGGCTGCGGGTCCTGCACCGGGGGGAGAACAGCGGCGGTTGCGGCTCCCCCCGCAACGACGGCCTGCGGGCCGCCACCGGCCGGTACGTGATGTTCCTCGACAGTGACGACGTGCTGCCGCCGGGCGCGGTGCCGGCCCTGCTGTCCGCGGCGCGGGAGCACGGTGCGCCGGTCGCCGCCGGCGCCTGCGTCCGCCGGGAGCTGCCGGCCCGCCGCGACGTCCCCTGGCAGCCCGCCCTCTTCGGCGCGCCGGCCGTCCACGCCGCCCCCGCCGACGCGCCGCAGCTGGTCCGCGACACCCTCTGCGTCAACAAGCTCTACGCCCGGGACTTCCTCACCGGCCACGGCATCGCGTTCCCCGAAGGCCGGTACCACTACGAGGACTTCGTGTTCACCGCGCGGGTGCTGGCCGCCGCCCCGAAGATCGCGACGGTGCCGGACACCGTCTACGTCTGGCACGTCCGCCGCACCGCCGCCAAGCAGTCGATCTCCCTGGACCGCAAGGACGTCGCCAACTGGCGGCAGCGCATCGAGGCGCACCGCACGGTGCTGCGGACGTTCACCGACGCCGGGCAGGCGGTGCTGGCCCGGGCCGCGGCCACCAAGTTCCTCGACCACGACCTGCGGATGTACGTGCGCGAGCTGCACACCCGCGGCGCCGACTACCGCGCCGAGTGGTGGCGGCTGACCCGCGAGCACCTGGCGTCCTTCGACGAGGAGGCGCTGGCGGGGGCGTACGCGCCGGCCCGCTGGCTGGCCCGGGTGATCCTGGCCTCCCCCGCGCCCCGGGACCTGGACCGGCTGACCCAGCTCGCGGCCCGCCCCGGCCGCCTGCTGCCCCCGTACGCCACCGGCCCGGACGGCGCTCCGGTCTGGTCGGCGGACCTGCCCGGGGTGCGGCTGGACGGGCTGGGTGCCGGGGACGGCGCGGACCCCTGCGACGAGGAGGCGCCGGGCACGGCGGCGCCCGCCCGCCTTCCGGTGGCCATCGACGCCGAGCCGGTGCTGGGCACCGACGGCGGGCTGCTGCGGGTCCGCGTCCACGACCTGTACGGCCGGCTGGCCGAGGCCGGCCCGGTCAGCATCGACCTGGTCCTGCACCGCCGCCGCGACGGCCGGCCCGGCCCGGTGCGCACCGCCGCGCTGACCCCGACCGCCGACGGCACCGCCTGGACGGCCGCCCTGGCGCTGGACCTGGCGCCGCTCACCGACCTGCCCGGGTCGCGGCCCGCCGAGCCCGAGCCGTGGGATCTGGCGGCCCGGCTGACCTGCGCCGACGGCACCACCCTGGGGGCCGCGCTGCGTCCGGCCGGGCCGGGTCTGCGGCGCCGGGTGCTGCCCAGCCGGCAGCGGCTGGTGCTGCTCGCGCAGCCGTACGCCACCACCGGCGGTGCGCTGGCGCTGCGGGTGGCGTCCGGCCCGCGCAGTGTGTGGCGGATCGCCGCCCGGCGCCTGCGCCGCTGACCCGCGCTCCCCCGTCCCTGTGTCCCCTGCCTAGGATTGGCGCTATGTCTTACCTGATCACGGGTGGTGCCGGTTACATCGGCTCCCATGTCGTAAGGGCCCTGCGGCAGGCCGGCGAGACGGTCGTCGTGCTGGACGACCTGACCACGGGCGTCCGCGCACGGGTCCCCGGCGACGTGCCGCTGGTCGTCGGCTCGACGCTGAACCGCGCCCTGCTGGACGAAACGATCGCCGCGCACGGCGTCACCGACGTCGTCCACCTGGCCGCGAAGAAGCAGGTCGGCGAGTCGGTGGAGATGCCGCTGCACTACTACCGCGAGAACGTCCACGGCCTCCAGACGCTCCTGGAGGCGATGGCCGCCGGCGGCGTCCCCCGCTTCGTGTTCTCCTCCTCCGCCGCCGTCTACGGCATGCCGGATGTGGACCTGGTCACGGAGGACACCCCCTGCGCGCCGATCAACCCGTACGGCGAGACCAAGCTCGTCGGCGAGTGGATGGCCCGCGCCGCCGGCCGGGCCCACGGCATCAGCACCGCCTGCCTGCGCTACTTCAACGTCGCCGGCGCGGCCACCCCCGAGCTGGCCGACACCGGTGTCTTCAACATCGTCCCGATGGTCTTCGAGCGGCTCACGCAGGGCGCCGCGCCGCGGATCTTCGGTGACGACTACGACACCCCCGACGGCACCTGCATCCGCGACTACATCCACGTCGCCGACCTCGCCGACGCCCACGTGGCGGCCGCCCGCAAGCTCGCCGAGCCGGGCCCGGTCCGCGACCTGACCCTCAACATCGGCCGCGGCGAAGGCGTGTCGGTCCGCGAGATGGTCAACCTGATCGCCGAGGTCACCGGCCACGAGGGCGTCGTCCCCGAGGTGACGCCGCGCCGCGCCGGCGACCCGGCCCGGGTGGTGGCCGCCGCCGACCGGATCGCCGGGGAACTGGGCTGGAAGGCCCGCCACGACGTCCGCTCCATGATCACCTCGGCGTGGGCGGGCTGGCAGCACCACCACCCCCGAAGCGCGCGGGGCTGAGCCGGGGCGCCCGCCCCCGCGGCGGGGCGGGCGGGCCCTCGGTCAGGGGCCGCCGGGCAGGTCCAGCGCCGATCCCGGGTGCACGGCGATGCGCAGCGGGCCGGCGTCCCGGGCGCCCGGCGGGAGCGCGTAGCGCGGGAAGGCGCCCCCGCTGACCTGCAACCGCACCCGGTGCCCGGCCGCGAACTGGTGCCCCGCGGCGCCCATCGGCACCTCCACCGCCGACGGCTCCCCCGCCGGGCCGGGCGCCGCCACCCGCACCAGTCCGTCGCAGACCTGCACGGACCGGCCGCGCGCGTCCACGTCGCACAGCCGCACGAAGACGTCGAAGGGGCGCGGGGCCCCGTCGGCGGCGGACCCGGGCGGCGGGCCGGCGTCGCCGGCCGCCGTCACCCGCAGGCGGGCCCGGACCTCGCCCAGCACCTCCACCGGTTCCGCCAGTTCCGGCCCGGTGAAGGTCAGCACGTCGGCCCGCGCCTCCAGCGCCCGGTTGTCGCGCCGCCCGGCGCCCCGGGACAGCACCGCCCCGCCGACCGACGGCGTCGGATCGGCCGGGTCGTACCGGAACGCGGCCAGGGGGCCGGGGCCGTCCGGCTCCCGGTGCCGCCCGAGCCGGCCGCCGCGGCCCAGGTGCCAGCGGTCCGGGGCGCCGCCCGCCGCCGGCGGCCAGTCCGCCAGCTCCCGCCACGCACCGCCACCCGTCCCCCCGCCGGGCCGCGTCCCGTCCCCGCCGTCGCCGCCGACGTGCACCCGTACCCGCGCGGGCCGCAGCGCCGCCCGCTCACCGCACAGGTGCGCCCGCAGCCACGCCAGGCTCTCCGCGAACACCTCCGGCCACCCCTCCTGGAGCGCCGAGGTGTGCGTCCACGGCCCGATCAGCAGCGCGGTCGGGGCCCCCGCCCGCCGCAGCCGCCGGTACTGGCCGAGGTTCTGGTCCAGGAACACGTCCTGCCACCCGCCGATCAGGCAGACGGGCACCCCCGCCCGGTCCGCGGCCGCTTCCGCCGACGCCCCCGCCCAGTACGGGTCGCCGGCGTCCGTCCGGGCCAACGCCTCGGCCAGCCACGGCAGTTCGGCCAACGGCCCGGAGGCGGACGATCCGGCGGACGATCCGGAGGCGTCCGGCCCGGAGGCGGACGGCACCGCCGCCCGGTGCGCACCGCGCAGCCACCGCCGGAGCCCCAGCACGCCCCGCAGGAACGGCCGCCACCCCTGGTGCTGGTGGGCCAGGCCGACGCCGGACACCAGCGCGTTCTCCAGGTGGACCGCGCCGCCCGTGTGGAAGTACGCGTACGGGTCGTGCAGTCCGACCTGCACCACCATCGCCCGCAGCTCCGGCGGCGGGTCCAGGGCCAGCGCCCACTGCACGTACCCGAGGTAGCTGGGGCCGATCGTGCCCAGCGCCCCGTTGAACCACGGCTGCTCCCGCAGCCAGGCGACGGTGGCCCGCCCGTCCGCCGCCTCGTTGCGCCACAGGTGGAACGCCCCGCCGGACCCGCCGGTCCCCCGGCAGCTCTGCACCACCACGTGGAACCCGTGCTCGGCGAAGAGCACCCCGTAGAGCGCCGACCAGGGCACCCCGCGCCCGTAGGGCGACCGCACCAGCAGGGTCGGGAACTCCCCGGGGCCGCCCGGGCCCCCCGGCCGCCCGCCGGTGTCCGGGAAGTAGTGGTCCGCCACCAGCGGCACCCCGTCCTCCCCCGGTACGACCAGGCCGGGCTCCCACCCCACCGGGTACGGCCCCGCCGGGAGGTTCCGCCACGACGCCCGCATCCACCGCGCCGCCCGCGGCGGCCGTCCGCCCCGCACCCCCGCTGCCTTCGCCATCGCGCCACCCCTCTTAGTTTTCGTACGTCGTACGAGAATAGCTCGGGCCCAGGGATGCTTGGATGGTCCGGCGGATCTCCCCGGCGGCCGCCGGGCCCGGGGAGCGGACCCCGCCCGGGAGAGAAGAAGGAGCACCGTGCCCGCCGACGACCTGCCCGCCGCCCCGGACGACCCGTCCGCCGGCCCCGACCCGGCCCGGCTCCGGCCGGCGCCCGGCCGCCCCCGCCGCGGGCGCCGCCCCGCCTTCACCCGCGAGGCGATCACCGCGGCCGCCGTGGAACTCGCCGACGCCGAAGGGCTCGACGCGGTCACCATGCGCGCGGTCGCCGCGCGGGTCGGCGCCGGTGTGATGTCGCTCTACAGCTACGCCCCGGACAAGGACACCCTGCTGGAGCTGATGACCGACCACGTCAGCGGCGAACTCCTGCCCCCCGGCCCGCTCACCGGCGACTGGCGCACCGACCTCAAGGCCATCGGCCACCGCCAGCGGGCGCTGATGCTCCGCCACCCCTGGCTGCCGGGTGCCCTCACCGCCCGGCGGACCCCGGGCCCGCACACCCTGGCGTTCCTGGAGCACGCGCTCACCGCGCTGCGCCCCCTCCCCCTGGACGGCGCCGCGAAGCTGGAGGTCTTCAGCCTCCTCACCGGGTTCGTGGCCTCCCACGTCAGCCACGAACTCAGCCGCGCCGCCACCGCGGAGTCCCCCGACCGCGCCGCCGCCGAGGCCCGCTACCTCGCCGCTGTGGCCGCCGACGGCGACCACCCCGAACTCGCCCGCGCGCTCGCCTCCCCCGGCCGCCCGCTGACCCCCGAAGCCACCTTCACCCGCTTCCTGGACCGCCTGGTGAACGGCCTGGACTCGCCCCCGCCCGGCTGAGCGCCCGGGCCGGGCCGCCGGGACGGCCCCGGCGGCCCGGCCGGACGGGACCTCAGCCCGCCGCCCCCGCCCGCCACGGGCGGACGAACGCGTGCAGGGCCCGGCGCGCGGCCGGGGCGATCACCGGGTCGTTGACCGGCGTCCCGGCGGGGTGCAGCAGGTGATCGACGCCGGGCAGCACCCGCAGGCCGGGGCCGGTGGTCCGGGCGGCGGCGAGGGCCGCCAGCAGCGGGGGCGCGGTCCGGCACGGCACGTTGGCGTCCGCCGTCCCGCAGGTGACGAGCGTCCGGGTGCCGGGCGCGACGCCCCGCGCCACCGCCGCCGGGTCGAGTGCGTCGTCGCTGCGCACGAAGTCCGCGTTGACCGGCCCGGCCATCGCGTCGAGGACGGCCGCGACCGAGGGCAGCAGCCCCGCCGTGTCCACCGGGCGCCCGGCCCGGAAGTCCGCGACGGCCCGTGCCACCCCCCGCTTGTTGGACTCCGCTTCCGCCGCGCCCAGGCGGCCCGCCGCCACCGCCCGGTCCAGCGCGTCGGCCAGCTGGAAGCGGACCATGTCCAGCAGCCGCATGTCCTGCGGGGCGAGGAGCGCGAGCCCGGCCGGCTTCGCCGCCACCGCGCGGTCGACGAGCAGCGCCTGGAGGCCGCCCTCGCTGTGCCCGACCACGAGCAGCGCGCGCGGATCGGCCTCCGGCTGCGCGCGCAGGGCCGTGTAGGCGGCCACCGCCTGGCGGGTGTACGCGGCCATGTCGGGCGCGCGGTCCCGGCCGCCCATCCCGGTCCGCCCGGTGCCGTACTTGTCGAACCGCAGGCTCATCACCCCGTCCGCGCCGAGGTCGTCCGCGAGGAGGGCCAGGGTGTGCGGGACGAGCCCGGGCGGCTGGTCGCCGTCGCGGTCGGTCGGGCCGCTGCCGGGGATCAGCAGCGCGGCGGCCAGCTTGCGGCCCGCGCGGTGCGCGGGGACGTGCACCGTGCCGTACGCCGTGGTCCCGTCCACCGTGAACGCGACCTCCCGGTCCACGGCCGGCACCACGGCCGGCCCCCGGGGCGCGGCCACCGCCCCGCCCGCCCCCGGCAGGGGCCCGACGGCCCCCACCACCACGGCCGCCACGACCCCGGCCACCCTGCCTCGCCACGCCTTGCCCGCACGCATGGGCCCTCCCCGCGCGTCGGGGCGGCGGCCACTCCGGCGCGACCGCCGCCACCCGTCTAGTTGTTCTAGCTTTTATAGAACAACTAGCCCGGGTGGGGCCACCGGAATCGCGCACTCGACCCGCGCCGCCGGCCGGCGCACCGTCAGGCCGCCGTGGCGACACCCGCGTTGGTCAGCACCTCGCGGGCCGGGAGGGCGGCGCTCGCGGCGGCGGTCAGGCCGGTGGCGGCCAGGTGGGCGTCGGCGATGCGGAGGCCGACCGCGTAACCGGCGAAGTCCGGCAGGCCGACCGGCTCGTGGCCCATGAGCCGCGCGGTGGCGTCGCCGTGGACGTACGGGGTCAGGTTCGCCATCCCGGCCACGTCGACGGCGGCGGTGATCTTCTCGTAGGCGGCGTCGAGGGCGGCGCCGGTGAGCGAGGTGGCCCACGGGCCCATGGCCCGCTCACCGGCCAGCTCCCGGACGAACGCCTCGGCCAGTCCCTCGGCGACGACCTGTTCGCCGACCGTGACCGCCGCCGGGTCCCAGACCACGTTGGCGTAGCGGACGTTGTGGTGCAGTTCGTGGGCGGCGGCGTGGCCGATCTTCTCCAGGCTGGTGGCGGTGGGCCAGATGTACAGCAGGATCGCGCCGGGGAAGCCGCCGAAGCCGAGGTAGCCGGCGCTGCGGCCGACCAGGTGCGGGTCGTCGGGGTTGCCGAGGACCACCGCGACGTGGACGGTGTCGGCGTGCCGGACACCGGGGGCCGCCGCGCGGATCCGGTCCCGGGCGGCGGTGAGCGCGTCCTCGACGCGCGGAAGGACGTCCGCCTCCGCCAGCTGCCGCAGCGCCGCGTGGAGGCGCGGGTCGTCGCGGTCGAGCGGGAAGCCGCCGCCGGCGCAGTGCATCCGGACGAGGTCCAGGCCGGCCCCCTGGGGCATCACCTGCTGGAGGGGGGCGAGCATCTCCCGGAGGGCGTCGGGCCGTTCGGCGGCCGGGCGGCGGAGCAGGTCGGCCATCGCCGACGCGGTGTCGTGCACAACGATCTTCATGTCCCGGGACGGTAGGGCCTCCTGTTACCGGAGGGTCAAGGGCGGCCGGGCCCCGGGCGGGAGCGCGGTGCCTCAGGCCGTCGCGGTGCCCTGCGGCGCGTCCAGGGCCGGGGCGAGGACCGCGAAGGCGCCGGCGAGCAGGGCGGCGGGGTCCTCGGTGCCGTCGCTGCCGCTCCAGCGGGCCAGGACGGTGTTGAAGGCGGTCAGGGCCATACCGGCGGCGAGCTGCGGGTACAGCGCGGTGCCCGGGTCCAGGTCCAGGCGGCGGGCCAGCTCCGCGGCCAGCTCGTCGCGCCACTCGGCCTGGCGCTCCAGGAAGCGGGCGTGCAGCGCCGGGGTGCCCAGGATCAACTGGACGACGCGCAGGGCGCGGTCCGCGTGGTCGCCGCAGGCGGCGAGGGTGCCGGCGACGGCGTGCCGGAGCGCGGCGGAGGGCCGCTCGGCGGCCGGGCGGGCGGCCAGTGCCGCGCACATGCCCGCGCCGAGGTCGGCGAGGAAGCGGACGACCACGTCCTCCTTGGACGCGAAGTAGCGGAAGAACGTGCGCCGGGAGACGCCCGCGGTGGCGACGATCTCGTCGATGGTGACCGCGTCGTAGCCCTTCCGTGCCAGCAACTGGAGGGCCGCGCCGGTCAGTTCGTCGGAGACGACTTGGCGTTTGCGCTGGGCCAGGGTGGCGGCGGGGCGGGTGCTCACCGGTCCAGGGTACCGAGCACCCCACGGATCGGCCGACACCGAGAGACACCGTTGACACTGAGTGCCAAAGTAGGCATTGTGTGCCGCATGACGGAGAAGCAGGGGTGGAGCGCGGACCGGATACCGGATCTGCGGGAGCGGGTGTACGTGGTGACGGGGGCCGGTGGCGGCCTGGGGCGGGCGACCGCCCGGGCACTCGCGCGCCGGGGCGGGCACGTGGTGCTGGCGGTGCGCGACGAGGAGAAGGGGCGGCGGACCGCCGCGGAGATCACCGCCGGGCAGCCGGACGCCCGCCTGGAGGTGCGCCGGCTCGACCTCGCCGACCTCGACTCGGTCCGCGCCTTCGCCGACCGGCTGTGCGCCGACCACGCCCGGCTGGACGTGCTGGTCAACAACGCGGGCGTGATGGCGCCGCCGCGGACCCTGAGCGCGCAGGGCCACGAGCTCCAGTTCGCCTGCAACCACCTGGGGCACTTCGCGCTCACCGGGCTGCTGCTCGGCCGGCTGACGGCCGGGCACGAGCCGCGGGTGGTGACGGTCACTTCGGTCAACCACCGCAACCGGAACGCGTATCTGCGCTTCGACGACCTCGACGGGGCGCGCGGCTACGCGCCGATGGGCTTCTACAACCAGTCGAAGTTCGCCAACGCCGTCTTCGGGTGGGAGCTCCACCGGCGGCTGACCGCGGCCGGCAGCCCGGTGCGCAGTGTGCTGGCGCACCCCGGCTACACCGCGACCGGCCTCCAGACCAACGGAACGGTGGGCCTGTGGCGGCTGGTGTTCGGGTGGATCGGCAACCCGCTGCTCGCCCAGCGGCCGGAGCAGGGCGCGCTGCCGCAGCTCTACGCGGCGACCGAACCGGGCGTCGCGGGCGGGGAGTTCATCGGGCCGGGCGGCCCGGGTGAGCTGCGGGGCGCGCCGGTGCGGGTGCGGCTGGCCGGGGCGGCGGCCGATCCGGAGACGGGGCGGCGGCTGTGGGAGCTGTCGGAGCGGCTGACGGGCGTGCGGTACGCGGTCCCGGCGGCGGACTGAGCCGCCCCCGCCGGCCCCGGTCAGCCCCCCGTCAGTCCCCGCCGGCCCCCGGGTCCCCGCCGTCTCCGGGGACCGTCAGGCGGAGCGGGTGGCGGCCGTCGGGGGTACGGACCGGGAGTTCGCGGCGGAGGCCGCCGGCGGTGAGGCGGAGGGCGACCTGCCAGCTGCCCGGGGGGCCGCTGCGCAGGTGGGAGCAGGTGCGGTAGCGGTCGCCGGCGCCGCGTTCGACGGTGGTGCGCAGGGCGACGGTGCGGGTGGCGTCGCGCAGGACCAGCTGGAGCGCGGCGTCGGCGGGGCAGCCGGGGAGGGTGAGGCGGGCGTCGACCGTGGCGCGGCCGCCGCGGGTGCAGGTGGCCCGGCCGTGCAGGTCGGCGCCGAGGGGGCGGCGGGCGCCGTCGTGGTCGAGGTCGAGGTGCAGGTGGCCGTGCGGGGAGGAGAGGAAGAGGGCGGCGACGGTGGGGCCCTCGGAGCCGTGGCTGATCACGCGGGGCGCGGTGTCGGTGGCGGCCGCGCCGCCCTCGGGGACGAGCCAGACTTCCCGGCACAGACCGGCCGACGGGTCCGGGTCCGGGCCCCCGGCCGCCGCCGGGGCGTCCCCGTAGGCCGTGACGGCGAGCTTCAGGCCCCAGACGCCGTCCGCGAGGGGGGCGCCCCCGGCCGCGGCGGCCGGGTCGAGGGCGGCGTGCCAGCTGCCGTCGGGGCCGGTCGCGGCGGGGACGCGGAGGCGGGCGCCGCCGCGGTGCAGGACCAGGGCGGCGGTGGCGGCGCCCAGCGGGGGCAGGGCGGCGGTGCCGCGGAGGTGCAGGACGCCGCCGACCCACTGGACGCTGTCGAGGCGCTGGCGGACCGCGAGGCGGTCGGTGAGGTCGTGCAGGCGGTCCGGCAGCGGGTGCGCGGGGGCGCGGAACGTCGGGTAGGCGGCGTAGGCGCGGCCGTCCGCGACGCGGGTGGGGACGGGGGCGGGGCCGGTGTCGGCGCGGACGACGGCGGCCAGGTCGGCGTCCAGGCCGGCGCGGAGGCAGTGCGCGCGCAGGCGGAGGCGGGGCGGGAGGGCGGTGAGCACCCGGTCGGTGAGGTAGCGGTCGACGAGGGGGCGGGCGGCCTCGCGCATCGCGCGCCGGCCGGCCTCGTCGCGGGCGAGGTAGGGGGCCGCGAACGGCATGAGTATCTCGCCGTGGAAGTGCCGGACCATGAGGGTGTCGCGGTCCGGGCCGGGCGGGACCTCGTCGGCGAGGCCGGCCAGCACGGTGCCGATGTAGCGGAGGTACGCGGGCCAGTCCACGTCCTGGCGGGAGGCGTTGCTGTCGTCGGGGCGGCCGTGGAGGTAGTAGCAGTCGTAGTCGGCGACGACGGAGACGGTCCCGGCGCGCAGCAGGGCGGCGATGCCGAACGGCAGGTCCTCGGCGAGCAGGCGGCCCTCCACGAAGCGCAGCCGGTGCCGTTCGAGGAACGCGCGGCGGAAGAGCTTGTAGGCGGCCAGGGTCCAGTAGACGGGTGAGTCGAAGACCGAGACGCGGGGGCTGGTGGTGCGCAGGTCGACCGGGGCGCCGCGGCCGCCGGCGCCGACGATCCGGCCGAGGACGACGTCGGAGCCGTGCTCCTCGGCCATCGCCACCAGACGCTCCAGGGCCTCCGGGCCGAGGCGGTCGTCGGAGTCGAGGAAGAAGACGTAGTCACCGGTGGCCCGGTCCAGGCCGGCGTTGCGGGGCCGGCCGGCGCCGCCGGAGGCGGGCTGGTGGACGACGGTGAGCCGGGGGTGCGCGGCGGCGGCCGCGTCGAGCCAGGCGGCGCTGCCGTCGGTGGACCCGTCGTCCACCGCGATGATCTCGATGCGGTCCGGGTCGAGCGTCTGGGTGAAGACCGAGCCGAGGCTGCGGTCGAGGTAGCGGCGGGTGTCGTGGACCGGCACGATCACGGTGACGGTCGGCGGCGGCCCGCCCCGGCGGTGCGGGGCGGCGGCGTGGTCGGCACGGGTGGAGCCGGCGGCGTTCTCGGACACGGGAAGTGTGGCCTCCGTTCCTTTCCTGCGGGTCCCCGCCCTACCCCGCCCCCTCCGGGGTAAAACGGACTATCAAGACATCAAGCCATCTCATGCGTCAGCGAGACAACTCGGTGGCTGCCTGCTGTGCGCGGGCCGCCGCGCCGATCCGGGAGGAGCGACGGTGGGCCCGACACCTTCCGCACCGCAAGAGGGCGTCCGGGCCCGCGAGGTTGCCCGCCCGCCGTCGCACGCGAGGCGCGCCACACCCGTGGGCCGGTCCTTTCGGCCGGCGGCCGCACCGGCGCTCGCCGCGCTGCTGTCCATGGGCGCGTACTGCCTGGCGCTGGCGGCGTACGGCAGCTACCCCTTCGGACCGCGCTCGCGCGCCGTCAACGACCTGGGCAACCAGTTCGTGCCGTTCCACGCCCACCTGTGGGACCTGCTGCACGGCACCGCCCGCGGCGACCTCTTCCTCAACTGGGGCAGCGGGTACGGCGTCCCGTTCCTGCCGGACTTCGTCACGTACCTGATGAACCCGCTGTCGTGGCTGGTCGGGCTGTTCCCGCGGGAGCTGGTGGACCTGCCGGTGTTCCTGGTGACGCTGGGCTGCATCGGGCTGGGCGCCGCGGCGATGACGGTCTTCCTGGGGCGGCTGCGGCCCGGGTCCGGGGTGCTGCGGGCGCTGCTGGCGGTGGGGTACGGGCTGTGCGCCTGGGTGCTGAACGACGGGTTCGCCGATCCGATGTGGATGTGGGGCCTGGTCTCGCTGCCGCTGCTCGGCATCGCCGCGGACTGGTGCCTGCGGCGGGTGCGCTGGGTGGCCGGGACGCTGCTGGTGGCGCTCGCCTGGGCCGGGAACTTCTACACCGCGGCGATGGCCACCCTGGCCACCGGGCTGGTGCTGGCGGTGCGGCTGCTGACCGGGGACGCCGGGCCGGGCGGCGCGCGGCTGCGGTCGGCGGGCCGGGCGGCGGCCATGGCGGCGGCCGGGATCGCGCTGGCCGCGCCGGTGCTGACGGTGACGTTCCGGGCCAGCCGGGCCGCGCAGCCGGCGCCCGAGGCGGTCTTCGGGGGCCCGCCGCCGCTGCCGGACCAGCTGGCGCAGCTGCTGCCGGGCGGGCACGCCGCGGTGCCGGCCCCGAACCTCGCGGTGGGGGTGGCGGCGCTGCTGCTGGTGGCCGCCTTCCCGTTCGTCCGGGCGGTGCCGGGCCGGGTGCGGGCGGGCTGGACGCTGCTGGCGGCGGGGATCGGCGCGTCGTTCGGCTGGCGTCCGGCCGTGCTGGTGTGGCACGGGCTGGCGCTGCCCAACGGGAGTCCGTTCCGGGCCGCGTTCGTGCTCAGCGGGGTGCTGGTGATGATCGCGTGGCTGGCGCTGGCGCACCGGCCGCGGCGGCGTGAGCTGGCCGCCGGCGCCGGGGTGGTCGCGGTGGCGCTGTGCTGCCTGCGGGACCGGGCGGCGGTGGGGCCGGCGACGTGGACGGTGGTGGCCGGCGGCGGGGCGGTGGTGCTGGGGGCGCTGTGGGTGCGGGCGGCGCCGGCCGGGGGCCGGCCCCGGGTGCGGGCGGCGGCCACCGCGGTGCTGGCCGCCGCGGTCACGGCGACCGCCGCGTACACGGCGTTCGCGGTGACGGCCGTCCGGGACACCATCCCGTGGTTCCGGCCGAAGCTGACGCTGACCGACGGGGCGCTGGCCACCCGGCGGGGGCTGCTGGCCCGCGACGACTGGCCGCGCTCCCGTACGGACCCGGGACCGCACGAGTACGCCGACAACGATCCGCTGCTGCTCGGCGGCGAGGGCGGCGCGTACTACAGCAGCTACGTGCCGGCCGCGACCGCCCGGGCCCTGCACGCGCTGGGCGCCGGCTGGTACATCAGGGGCCGGCACACGCTCAGCTTCGAGGACCCGGTGGGGCGCGCGCTGATGGCCGTGAGCAACTCCCAGCTGCCGCCGCCGGGCGGCGGGCCGCGCGGCCGGTACACCGTGGTGCGCGGCCCCGCGGCGCCGCTGCTGACCGTGCGGCGCGGCCCGCTGCCCCCGCCCGGCCCGGACACCGTCTTCGCCCGCCAGGAGCGGGTACTGGGCGCCCGGGTCTACGAGGTGCCGCGGCTGGTGCCGGCCGGCGGCGCGGCCCCGGCCCGGGCCCCCGGCGGCTGGACGCTGCCGGCCCGGCCGCAGCCCGCCGGCCCGCCCGGCGCGGCGGCCCCCGAGGGCGGCGGCACGGTCTTCACCGCGCGCTGCACCCCGGGCGGCCTGGCGCTCGCGTACCTGCCGTGGTTCGCGGGCGAGGTCGCCGGTCCGGGGACGCCCTGGCAGGCGGTGGGCCGGTGGGACACCACCGCCGATCCGCTGCGGCCGCTGGGGACGGTGCCCGCGGACGGCGTGGTGCGGGTGCGGCTCGCCGGCCCCGGCCTGCCGTACGTGCCGGAGCGGGCGGTGGGCTGCCTGCCGCCGGGCCGGCTCGCCGCGGCGGTGCGGGCGCTGGAAGGGCCGGTACGGCTGACCGCGGGCGGCCACGGGCTGACCGCGCGGCTGCGGCCGGGGCCCGCCGGGACCGCGGTGGCGGCGCTGCCGGCGGTGCCCGGGTGGGGCTGTTCGGTGGACGGCGGGCCGACGCGGGCGCCGGGGGTGTTCGGCGGGCTGGCGGCCGTCCCGCTGCCCGCCGGCGCGACCCGGCTGACCTGCACCTACGTGCCGCCGGGGCTGACCGCCGGGCTGGCGGCGAGCGGGGCGGGGGCGCTGGTGACCGGCGGGGTGGCGGGGGCCGGGGCGCTGCGCCGGAAGCGGCGGCTCACCCCGAGTAGCCGCCCGAATAGTGCACTTCGTCCCGATTCGTAAAATGGCCTTTCAGGGGACGGCCACCTCGGCCGCCCCCTGTCCCCGGCGAAAAGGCCCGCCCATGAAGCTCTCCATCGTCGTGCCCTGCTACAACGAAGAAGCCGTCATAGGCCGTTTCGACGACCAGCTGCGCGCCGTCCTCACCCGCCTCGCGGTCGAGTACGAGCTGTGCTACGTGGACGACGGCAGCCGCGACGGGACGCTCCCGCGGCTGCGCGCCCTCGCCCAGCAGCACCGCGGCACCACCCGCTACCTCTCCTTCAGCCGCAACTTCGGCAAGGAACCGGCGATGCTGGCCGGCCTCAAGGCGGCCACCGGCGACGCGGTGATCCTCATGGACGCCGACCTCCAGCACCCGCCCGGGCTGATCGAGAAGATGCTCGACCTCTACCAGCTCGGCCACGACCAGGTCATCGCCCGGCGCAGCCGGGACGGCGACCGGCGGCTGCGCACCGCCCTGAGCCGCCTGTACTACCGCGCCGTCAACACCTGGGTCGACGTCGAACTGGTCGACGGCGCGGGCGACTTCCGGCTGCTGTCCCGCAAGGCGGTGGACGCGCTGGTGTCGCTGCCCGAGTACAACCGCTTCTCCAAGGGGCTGTTCTCCTGGATCGGCTTCGACACCGTCACCTTCGACTACCGCAACGCCGCCCGCGAGGCCGGCGAGACCAAGTGGCGCTTCGGCTCGCTGGTCAACTACGGCATCGACGGGATGATCTCGTTCAACTGCCGCCCGCTGCGCGCCGCCATCTACGCCGGGCTGGGCCTGGCGACGCTCGCCGCGCTCTACGCCTGCTGGGTCATCGGCGCGGCCGTCGCCGGCGGGGTCACCGCACCCGGCTACGTGACGCTGGTGGCCATCATCGTGGGCCTGGGCGGCCTACAGATGGTGATGCTCGGGCTGATCGGCGAGTACATCGGGCGGATCTACTACGAGACCAAGCGGCGGCCGCACTTCCTGGTCAAGGAGAGCGACGGCGCCGCGCCCGCCCCCGCCCCGGTGCACGCCCCCGCCCCGCCCGGGACCGCGGCGGCCGCCCCGCGGTCCCGCTGATGCGCCGCCCGGCCGTCGCGGTCCCCTGGGGCCAGATGGCCCGGTTCGCGCTGGTCGGCGCCGTCAACACCGCGACGTTCTACGCCTGTTACCTGCCGCTGCACCGGGTGCTGCCGTACTTCGCGGCGTACTCGGCGGCGTTCGCCCTCAGCCTGGTCGGCTCGTTCTTCCTCAACACCTACTTCACCTACCGCACCCGCCCCAGCTGGAAGAAGTTCCTGCTCTTCCCGCTGACCCAGGTCACCAACTACGCGGTGCAGAGCGCCGGGCTGGTGGCGCTGGTGAGCTGGCTGGGGATGGACAGCGCGGCGGCGCCGCTGGCCGCCGCGCTGCTGGCGCTTCCGGTCACCTTCGCGGTCTCCCGGCGGATCCTGCGGCCCCCGGCCCGCCGCGGCGCGCGGGGGGCTCAGCCCGGGGCGCCGCCGGAGCGCTCCGGCGGGGCGGCCTGAACCCGCCAGCCCTGGAACGGCGCGGTCTGCCCGGCCCGGTGCTGCCGGGCCGCGTACAGCCGGCCGTCGTTGCCGAGCGCGACCAGCACCGCCCGGCCGGCCGCGTCGGGCGCCACCCCGGCCGCCGCCGAGTGCGCCAGCCGGCAGCGCTGCCACGGCTTGGGCGCGGTCTGCGCCATCGCCACCCGGACGTCCCCCGCGTCGTCCCGGGCGGCCAGCACCATCCGGTCGCCGCTCCCGGCCGCGGCCAGCGCCACCCGCCCGTAGCCGCCGGCCCGCTCGCACTGCGCGGAGACCCGCCAGCTGCCGATCGCCCGCTGCCGTTCGGCGATCAGCACCCGGGCGGTCTCCGCCTGCCGGTAGGCGATCCGCACCAGGCCCCCGGGCAGCGGCACCACGCTGACCGGGCCGGCCGGCTCCGGCAGCCCGGTGGCCGCGCCCGGCCGCGGCACCTGCCCCGGCTCCTTGGACACCCAGTGCTGCACCGTGCGGGCGCTCGGCGCCACCACGTGGAGCAGCCCCCCGTCGTCCACGCATGCGTCGATCCCGTCGACGATCTGCGGGGACGCCTTGAGGGTGCCGACCCCGGCCGGGCCCTCCAGCCGGCCCCACGGCGTCCACACCCCGCCGCGCGGCCGGCTGCGGTGGCCGATGCCGCCGTCCCAGGCCCGCGCGAAGACGTGCAGGGTGCCGTCCGGGGCCGCCACCGCGGCCGGGAAGCCGGTCTCCAGCGACCGGACCGGCTCCGGGTCCGGCGTCCCCAGCGACTCCCACTCCCCGAACACCGGCACCCCGTCCCGCCGGGTGGCGGTCTGCCGCGCGGTGACCAGCTCCCGGCAGTGGTCGGTGTCCGGCCCCGGCAGCACCGTCCGGGAGGCGAACAGGCAGAACGCGCCGTCCGGCAGCCGCACCGCGTGCAGCTGCCCCTGGAGCATCTCCCCGCCGGCCCGTTCCGGGGCCCCGAACCGCCCGCTGCCCGGCGCGGTCTCCGCCCAGCAGTACGCCGCCCCGCCCAGCACCGCGAACGCCACCAGCCGCCCGTCCCGGGCCGGGCGCACCCAGGCGTTGGAGCCGGGGGCGCGCAGCCGGGTGGAGCGGGTCCAGTTGCGCGGGCCGCCGTTGAGGGCCGAGCCGCCGACCTTGCGGTCGCCGCAGCCCGCCGGGTCGCCGCAGCGCCGGTGGTCGGCCCAGCCGTAGACGTTCAGCGTGCCGGCCTTGCGGCGGGAGGCCGGCAGGTCCAGGTCGTGGGGCAGCGCGCCCATCTCGTAACCGAGGTAGTTCTCCACGATGGCCGGGGCCGGGCGGCCGCGCCCCCAGTAGCGGGCCAGCGCCGCCTGGGTGAAGTGGGCGGAGGCGGTGTGGTCCTGGTGGTCGTAGTAGCGCAGGCCGGCCAGGCGGGGGTCGGGGGCCGGCGGCAGCTCCTTGGGGGAGTGCACCGCGTTGGGGTCCAGGGTGCGGACGACGGTGGGCCGCACCCAGTCCAGCAGCGCGGCCAGGGTGTCGGTGACCTGGTCGCGGGTGTAGCGGAACTCCCGCTGGACCGGGCTGCCCTCGGGGCGCAGCGTGGGGAGCGTACCGGCCGCGCCCAGCCAGAGGGCGCGCAGGCTGACGGCGCGCGGCAGGTACACCGCGCGGGCCTCGACCAGCTCCAGGAAGACCAGCTGGTGCTGGGGGGCGGCGCGCAGCGTCTGCACCTCCACCTGGAAGCCGCGGAGCACGCTGCGGGCCTCGGCGTCCCAGACGGCGCCCGGGTCGCCGGTGGCCATCCGGGCGTGCGCGGCGAGCAGCCCGTTGACCCGGGCCCGGGCGAACGCGGCCCGGTCGGGGACCACCGTGCCGTGCCGGGCGCTGCCGCGCGGCGCGTTCCGCCCGTCGGACTCGCCGCCGGTCAGGCACACCGTGACGGTCCGGGCGCCGCTGCGGATGGCCTGCTCCAGATTGGGGTTCATGAAGAACAGCCCGTCGTCCGGATGCGCGATGACGTGCAGGAACACCTGGTCGTCCGGTTCCTCGGCGGACTCCTGCTCGCGGGCCGGCGGGGCCGGGCGGGTCACGTCCGGGGAGAGCCAGGCCCAGACGCCGGCGCCCGCGGTGGCCGTGAGGACGGCGCCGCCGGCGACCTGGAGCAGCCGACGGCGCGCGATCGGGGGTCCTGGCGGTCCTGACCGGGGCACCTCCCCAGTATTTGCGGGCGGCCCCGATACCGCGCGCCCGAAATGCCGTAAGAGCCCGACAACCTGACGGCGTGTGGCCGGCCCCGCCCAAGCGGCCCGTCCGGGGCGCCGGGCCGCCGCGTCCCGGACCACCGCCCGGCACCGCCGAGTTGGGGCCTGCGCACCCCGCTCCCGTACGGCCGTGCGGATACCATCCCCCCGGTAGGTTTCGATCGGGGGAGGCGCGGCATCAGTACGCACGGCACCTACGGCACCGGCACGGGCCCCGGCGGTCCGCCGGACGGCGGCGAGGTCTTCCGCCCGCTGCGCGCCGACGACCCGCGGGAGGTGGCCGGCTACCGGCTGCTGGCGCGGCTCGGCGAGGGCGGGATGGGGTCGGTGTACCTCACCCGCACCCGCGGCAACCAGCCCGCCGCCCTGAAGGTCATCCGCCGCGAGTTCGGCCAGGACCCGGACTTCCGCGACCGCTTCGAGCAGGAGGTGCGGGCGGCCCGGCGGGTGCAGGGCTACCACATCGTGCCGGTGCTCGACCACGACACCAGCGGTGAACTCCCCTGGCTGGCCACCGCGTTCATCCCCGGCCTGCCGCTCGACGAGGCGCTGCGGGCCGGCCCGCTGCCGCTGCCGGCGGTCTTCCGGCTGGTCGGCGCGGCGGCCGGGGCACTGGGCTCGGTGCACGCCGCCGGGGTCGTCCACCGCGACCTCAAGCCCAGCAACGTCCTGCTCGGCCCGCAGGGCCCCTACCTCATCGACTTCGGCATCGCCCGCGCCGCCGACGCCACCCAGCTCACCCGCAGCGGCGGCTTCATCGGCACCCCGCAGTACATGTCCCCGGAGCACGCCGGCGGCGAGCAGGTCACCGCGGCCGCCGACGTCTTCTCGCTGGGCCTGGTCGCGGCGGTCGCGGCCACCGGGCGGCACCCGTACGGGGACGGCGCCGCCATCACCGTGGCGGCCCGGATCGCCAACACCGCGCTGCGGCCCCCGGACCTGTCCGGCTACCCGGACGCGCTGCGGCCGCTGCTGACCCGGTGCCTGGCCGCCGACCCCGGGGAGCGGCCCGCGCCGGCCGACCTGGCGGCGCTGTGCCAGGAGGCGTCCGGCCACGGGCCGCGCGACGTCGGCGGCTGGCTGCCGGACGCCCTGGCCACCGAGATCGCCCGCCGCGAGCGCGCCGCCCGGCAGCTGCCGGAACCGCCCCCGGCCGCGGCCCCGCCGCCGCCCGGCCACGCCCCCGCCCAGGGCCCCGGCTACACCCCCACCGAGGTCGCCGGCCCCCACCGGGCCGCGACCCGCACCGGCACCGCGCCCCCGCCGCCCGGCGGGCCGCAGGCGGCGCCGGCCACGGGCACCGGCACCCCGCCGCCCGCCGCCACCCGGACCGGCGGGCGCGCGCTGCGGGTGGTGCTCGGCGCGGCCGCGCTGGTCGCGGTGGCCGCCGCCACCTGGACGGTGGCCCGCGCCGGCGGCACCGCCGCACACCCGCCCGCCACCGGCCCCACCAAGGGCTCCACCCCGCCGGAGCACTCCGCCACGCCCGACGGCGACGCCGGCTACCAGGTCGTCTTCAAGGACCGGCCGTTCGCCCTGCACTCCCCCGCCGCGGCCGGCACCACCTCCGTCGACCTCGACGTCCCCCGGGCCGAGACCCAGGTCCAGCTCGACGACTCCCCCTACGAGATCCTCTACGAGGGCGTCTCCGGGATCGGCCTGGAGTTCAAGACCCCGATGGGCCGCAGCACCGGCCGCACCGCCCGGGCGTGCCAGGAGGGCGCCCGGGCCGACGTGCTGCCCGGCCAGGTGCGCCGCGAGGAGCTGAACAAGGGCCGGACGATCCACGTCGGCACGCTGCTGTGCACCCGGACCACCGACGGCGACCTGGCGATGATGGAGATCACCGGCATGACCCCGAACGCGGAGAGCGGCATGCCGGACTTCACCACCAAGGTGACGCTCTGGAAGAAGGCGTGAGTCCCGCCGGCCCCCGGGCGGCGCCGGGCGCCCGCTAGCTAGAGGGTCTCCGCGCCCAGCGCCGCCGCCACCGACCCCGCCAGCGCGTCGAGGTACCCCGCGGGCACCTCGTCGCGCACCACCAGCAGCCGCCAGTACAGCGGCCCGGTCAGCAGGTCGAGCGCCAGCCGGGAGTCCACGTCCGCGGGCAGTTCCCCGCGCTCCACCGCCCGCGCCACCATCGCCGCCGCCACGCCCTCCTGGCTGTCGTGCAGCGCGGTCTTCAGCGCCGCGGCCAGCTCCGGGCTGCGCGCCGCCTCGGCCAGCAGGTCCGGGATGATCTGCGAGGCCATCGGGTGCCGCAGCGCCCGGGCGGCGACCTCCAGCAGCATCCGCACGTCGCCGCGCAGCGTCCCGGTGTCGGGGGCCGGCAGCCCGGCCGCGGCGACCGCCGAGACCACGTCCAGGACCAGGTGCAGTTTGGAGCGCCAGCGGCGGTAGACGGCGGTCTTGCCGACGCCGGCCCGCCGGGCGATGCCCTCGATGGACATCCGGGCGAAGCCGACCGCGGCCAGTTCCTCGAAGACCGCCGCGCGGATCGCGGCGGTCTTGTCCTCCCGCAGCACGGCGGCGCCGGCCGGGGCCCGCCGCGCCCCGGACGCCGGGCGGGCGTGCTCGCTCCCGTTGCCGTCTAGTGCCATGCCGTGATCCTAACCGCACGTCGCAACGGTTGCGTTCCGACGTCGGATCGCTCTACTGTCTCGACGACACGACGATACGGACCCGTCCCGACGTGACGCGCCCGTCCCGCCGTCGTCCGGACCGTGCCGTCCCCGCGACCGCACGCCGATGCCCCGTAGACCGCGCGCCCCTGCACGAAAGCGAATGGCCGCATGCCCCAGACCCTCGCGCCCCCGGCACCCGCCCCCGACCCGGCGTCCGCCCGGCCGTCCGGCTCCGGCACCGCACCCGACCCGGAGCTGCGCGCCCTCGCCGAACGCCACGGCCTCACGGTGAGCGGCGCCCGCCCGTCCCTGCCCGAGTACACCCGCCAGCTGTGGCAGCGGCGGCACTTCATCACCTCGTTCGCCACCGCCAAGCTCACCGCGATGTACACCACCGCCAAGCTCGGCCAGCTGTGGCAGGTGATCACCCCGCTGCTCAACGCCGGCGTCTACTACTTGATCTTCGGTGTGCTGATCGGCACCCGCCGGGGCGTTCCGGACTACATCCCGTACCTGGTGACCGGCGTCTTCGTCTTCACCTTCCTCCAGAACTCGGTGATGGCCGGCACCCGGGCGATCTCCGGCAGCCTCGGCCTGGTGCGCGCACTGCACTTCCCGCGGGCCTGCCTGCCGATCTCGTTCTGCCTGGCGCAGCTCCAGCAGCTGCTGTACTCGATGGCCGTCCTGGTGGTCATCCTGCTCGCCTTCGGCCAGGTGCCCACCTGGTCGTGGCTGCTGGTGCTGCCCGCCCTGACCCTCCAGTTCGTCTTCAACACCGGACTGGCGATGGTCATGGCCCGGCTCGGCGCCCGGACCCCGGACCTGGCGCAGCTGATGCCCTTCATCATGCGGACCTGGATGTACGCGTCCGGCGTGATGTTCAGCATCAGCGTGATCACCCAGGGCAAGCACCTGCCGAAGATCGTGCTGATGCTGCTGAACGGCAACCCCGCCGCGGTCTACATCGACCTGATGCGCTTCGCCCTGATCGACAGCTTCACCCGGCACCAGCTCCCGCCGCACGTCTGGGCGTTCGCGGGCGGCTGGGCCCTGCTGGCCGGCGTCGCCGGCTATGTGTACTTCTGGAAGGCCGAGGAGCGGTACGGACGTGGCTGACATCACCGACCCGACTGACCCGACCGGCGCGGCGCGCCCCGGCGCACCCCGCCCGGCGGCACCCGAGGACGCCCGCGTCCCCACCGTGATCGCCGACGGTCTGCACATCGTCTACCGCGTCTACGGCACCGGCGCCGGCAAGGGCAGCGCCACCGCGGCGCTCAACCGCATCCTCCGCCGCGGACCGGCCACCGGCGTCCGCGAGGTGCACGCCGTCAAGGGCGTCTCCTTCACCGCCTACCGGGGCGAGTCCATCGGACTGATCGGCTCCAACGGCTCCGGCAAGTCCACCCTGCTCCAGGCCATCGCCGGTCTGCTGCCCGCCGAGCGCGGCACCGTCCACACCCACGGCCAGCCGTCCCTGCTGGGCGTCAACGCGGCCCTGATGAACGACCTCACCGGCGAGAAGAACGTCCTCCTGGGCGGTCTGGCGATGGGCATGAGCCGCGAGCAGGTCCGCTCCCGCTACGACGAGATCGTCGACTTCTCCGGCATCAACGAGAAGGGCGACTTCATCTCCCTGCCGATGCGCACCTATTCGTCCGGTATGGCGGCCCGGCTGCGGTTCTCCATCGCGGCCGCCAAGGACCACGACGTGCTCCTGATCGACGAGGCGCTGGCCACCGGCGACCGCGCGTTCCAGAAGCGCTCCGAGGCCCGCATCCGCGAACTGCGCGAGGAAGCCGGCACCGTCTTCCTCGTCAGCCACAACAACAACTCGATCCGCGACACCTGCGACCGCGTCCTGTGGCTCGAACGGGGCACCCTCCGCATGGACGGCCCCACCGACCAGGTCCTCCAGGCATACGAGGACTTCACCCGCACCTGACGCCACCTCGAACCGCCGCGGCACCCCACCCGGCCCGCCCGGCAACATCAAGCCCGTCCGGCGTCTGAGGACACAGTCAAGCCCGTCCGGCGCCTGAGGACGAGCGAAGCGACACCCCGCCCGCACGGGCCCCCACCCCCAGCCCCCACCACCGCCCACGCACAAGCGCCGGACAGGCACCCGGCCCGTCCGGCGCTTGCGGGCACAGGGGCGGCGCACCGGGCGCCGCCCCCGACCTCAGCTGTGCGTCCGCAGCAGCGTCCGCATGGTCCGCATGGCCACCGAGAGGTTCGCCAGGTCGAACCCCTCCGACCCGTGGATCTCCTCCAGCGTCGCCCGCGCCCGCGTCAGGATCGCCGCGTTCGCCTCCTCCCAGGCCGCGAACCGCTCGCCCGGCGACGCCGAACCGTCGCCCATCGCCAGCACGTCCGAGGTGAGCGCCGCGTGCGCCGCGAAGAGGTCCTCGCGGATCGAGGCCCGGGCCATCGACTGCCACCGGTCGTTGCGCGGCAGCTCCAGGATCCGGTCCAGCAGCTGGTTGATCCGCAGCCGGTCGCCGAGGTCGTAGTAGACCTCCGCGACGGCCAGCGGCTCCTTGCCCGTACGGTCCGCGATGGCGACGATGTCCAGCGCCGGGAAGACCGAGGAGAAGCCGGACACCTGGACCGCCAGCGGCTCCGGCACCCCGGCGTCGGTCAGCTCCTCCAGGATCGTCTGGTACCACTCCAGGTCGCTGCCCTGGAGCAGCTTCGGCAGCTCGGACCAGACCTGCGCCACCCGCTCCGCGAAGAAGTCGATGGTGCCGGACAGCTCCAGCGGCTGCGGGCGGTTGTTGAGCAGCCAGCGGGTGCCGCGCTCGACCAGCCGCCGCGAGTGCAGCCGGATCCGGGTCTGGACATCGGCCGCCACGACGTTGTCGAGCGCCTCGACGTCGTCCCAGACCTGGTTGAGCCGGAAGATCGCGCGGGCCGCGGTGTGCGCCCGGACGACCTCTTCCAGGGACGCCCCGGTCTCCTCCCGCATCCGGTGCAGGAAGCTCGTCCCGCCGGTGTTGACGGTGTCGTTGACCAGCACCGTGGTGACGATCTCGCGGCGCAGCGCGTGCCCGTCGACCTGGTCGGTGAAGTTCTCCCGCAGCTGGGTGGGGAAGTAGGCGTGCAGCAGGTGCTGGAGGTAGGGGTCGTCCGGCAGCCCCGTCCGGATCAGCTCGTCGGCCACCGTGATCTTGGTGTAGGCGAGCAGGACCGCGGTCTCCGGCTGGGTCAGACCGCGCCCGGCGGTCAGCCGCTCGCGGATCTGCCGGTCGCTGGGCAGGAACTCCAGCGCCCGGTCCAGGTGCCCGTCGCGCACCAGGCGGCGCATGAAGCGCTGCTGGGCGTGGAGCATGCTGGAGGACTGCGCGAGGGCCAGGGCCAGCGCGGTGTTCTGCGCGTAGTTGTTGCGCAGCACCAGCGAGCCGACCTCGTCGGTCATCTCCGCCAGCAGCTTGTTGCGCTGCTTGACCGTCATGTCGCCGTCGGCGACGACGGAGTTCAGCAGGATCTTGATGTTGACCTCGTGGTCGGAGGTGTCCACCCCGGCGCTGTTGTCGATCGCGTCGGTGTTGATCTTCCCGCCGGCCGTGGCGAACTCGATCCGGCCCAGCTGGGTCAGGCCGAGGTTGCCGCCCTCGCCGACCACCTTGACCCGCAGGTCCTCGCCGTTGACCCGGATCGCGTCGTTGGACTTGTCGCCCACGTCGGCGTGCGTCTCGGCCGACGCCTTGACGTACGTGCCGATGCCGCCGTTCCACAGCAGGTCCACCGGGGCCTTGAGGATGGCCTGCATCAGCTCGGCCGGGGTCATCTTCTTCACCCCGGACTCGATGCCGAGGGCGGCCCGCACCTGGGCGTTGATCGGGATGGACTTGGCCGACCGCGGGTGGATGCCGCCGCCCTGCGACAGCAGCGCGGTGTCGTACTCCGCCCACGAGGAGCGCGGCAGCTCGAACAGCCGGCGGCGCTCGGCGTACGAGGTCGCCGCGTCCGGCTTGGGGTCGAGGAAGATGTGCCGGTGGTCGAAGGCGGCCACCAGCCGGATGTGCTCGCTGAGCAGCATGCCGTTGCCGAACACGTCACCGGACATGTCGCCGACGCCGACGACGGTGAAGTCCTGGGTCTGGGTGTCGTGGCCCAGCTCGCGGAAGTGCCGCTTGACCGACTCCCAGGCGCCGCGGGCGGTGATGCCCATGCCCTTGTGGTCGTAGCCGGCGCTGCCGCCGGAGGCGAACGCGTCACCCAGCCAGAAGCCGTAGGACTCGGCGACCTCGTTGGCGATGTCGGAGAACGTCGCGGTGCCCTTGTCGGCGGCGACGACGAGGTAGGTGTCGTCGCCGTCGTGCCGGACGACGCCCCGCGGCGGGACGACCTCGCCGCCGACGAGGTTGTCGGTGATGTCCAGCAGACCGGAGATGAAGGTCTTGTAGCAGGCGATGCCCTCGGCCAGCCAGGCGTCGCGGTCCAGCGCCGGGTCCGGCAGCTGCTTGCCGACGAAGCCGCCCTTGGCGCCGACCGGCACGATGACGGTGTTCTTCACCATCTGCGCCTTGACCAGGCCGAGGATCTCGGTGCGGAAGTCCTCCCGCCGGTCCGACCAGCGCAGACCACCGCGCGCGACCTTGCCGAACCGCAGGTGGACGCCCTCGACGCGGGGCGAGTACACCCAGATCTCGTACGCCGGGCGGGGGGCCGGCAGGTCGGGGATGGCCTGCGGGTCCAGCTTGAGGGAGAGGTAGGAGTGCGGCCGGCCGTCGGCGGCGCGCTGGTAGTGGTTGGTGCGCAGGGTCGCCTTGATGACGGTGAGGAAGGAGCGCAGGATGCGGTCCTCGTCCAGCGAGGCGACCTGGTCCAGCGCGCCGTCCAGCTCCTCCAGCAGCCCGTCGGTCAGCTCGGTGCCGGCGCTCTGCCGCTCCGGCGACATCCGCGCCTCGAAGAGCGAGACCAGCAGCCGGGTGGTGTGGACGTTGTTGGAGAGGGTGTCCTCCATGTACGTCTGGCTGAACGTCGAACCGGCCTGCCGCAGGTACTTGGCGTAGGCCCGCAGCACCATCGCCTGGCGCCAGTCCAGCCCGGCGCACAGCACCAGCTTGTTGAAGTTGTCGCTCTCGGCGGCGCCCGTCCACACGGCGGTGAACGCGTCCTGGAAGCGCTCGCGGGCGTCGTCGCCCGAGACGTGCTCGGGCATCCGCAGGCCGAAGTCGTAGATCCAGGCGACCGTGCCGTCGGCGCGGCGCAGCTCGTGCGGGCGCTCGTCGATGACCTCGACGCCCAGGCGGTTCAGGCCCGGCAGCACCTTCGACAGCGAGACCGGCTCGCCCTGGCTGTAGATCTTGAAGCGGCGCTCGCCCGGGCCGGCGTTGACCGGCTCGTAGAGGCTGACCGAGAAGTCCCGGTCCGGCGCCTCGGCGACCTTCTCCAGGTGGGTGAGGTCGGCGACCGCGGCCCGCGGGCTGTTGTCGGCCTTGTAGCCCTCGGGGAAGGCGTGGGCGTAGCGGCGCAGCAGCTCGGCGGCACGCTCCTCGCCGACCTCGGCGGTCAGCGCCTCGGCGAAGCCGTCGGCCCACGAGCGGGCGGCCTCCACCAGGCGGGCCTCGATGCGGTCCACGTCCGCGTCGGTCAGCTCGGGCAGCCGGGTGCCGGGCTCGACCCGGATGAGGAAGTGCAGCCGGGACAGCACCGACTCGGTGTTCCAGGCGGTGAAGTCGACGCTGGTGCCGCCCAGCTCCTCCTTGAGGATGTCGATCAGCCGCAGCCGGACGGCGGTGGTGTAGCGGTCCCGGGGGAGGTAGACGAGGGCGGAGTAGTAGCGGCCGTACTCGTCCTGGCGGAGGTAGAGCCGCAGCCGGCGGCGCTCCTGGAGGTAGAGCACGCTGGTGGCGATGGACCGCAGCTGGTCGACCGGGGTCTGGAACAGCTCGTCGCGCGGGTAGGTCTCCAGGATCTGGAGCAGGTCGCGGCCGTCGTGGCTGTGCGGCGAGAAGCCGGCGCCGTCGAGGACCTCGGCGACCTTGCGGCGGATCACCGGCACCCGGCGCACCGACTCGGTGTACGCGGCCGAGGAGAACAGGCCCAGGAAGCGCCGCTCCCCGGTGACGTTGCCCTCCTTGTCGAACTTCTTCACCCCGACGTAGTCGAGGTAGGAGGGGCGGTGGACGGTGGCGCGGCTGTTGGCCTTGGTGAGGATGAGCAGCTTGGGCTCACGGGCCTTGGCGCGGGCGTCGGCGGGGAGCCGGTTGAAGGACGGCGAGACGGGGTGGCCGGCGTCGCTCTCGCGGTGCGGCGGGTCGGAGCGCAGGATGCCCAGGCCGGTGCCGGGCACGGCGGTCAGCACGTCCTCCTCGGTGCCGTCCTCGCCGGGCGCGGAGGCCAGCTCGTACTCGCGGTAGCCGAGGAAGGTGAAGTGGTCGTCGGAGAGCCAGCGCAGCAGCTCCCGGGCCTCCTCGGTGTCCTCCTCGCGGATGTCGTCGGCGATCGGCTCGGCGGGCAGGTCCTCGGCGATCCGCAGCGCGGCGGAGCGCATCTTGTCCCAGTCCTCGACGGCCTCGCGGACGTCGGAGAGCACCCGCAGCAGATCCGCGGTGATCTGCTTGAGGTCCTCCTTGTCGGTCTCCCGGTCGGTCTCCACGTGGATCCAGGACTCGACGACCGCGTCGTGCGGCAGCTCGGCGGTCCGGGCGCCGCCGTTGCGGCCGGCCAGCTCGCCGTTGGTGTCGAGCACCTCGATCAGCTTGCCGGTGACGTCCCGGCGGACGGTCAGCTGCGGGTGGATCACGACGTGGATGCCGCGGCCCTGCCGGGACAGCTCGTTGGTGACCGAGTCGACCAGGAACGGCATGTCGTCGGTGACCACCTCGACGACGGAGTGGCTGCAGGTCCAGCCGTTCTCCTCGACGGTCGGGGTGTGCACCCGCACATTCGCGGTGCCCTGGGGCCGGGTCTCGGCCAGGCGGTAGTGGGAGAGCGCGGCACCGAAGACGTCGACCGGGTCGCGGTCGGCGAGGTCCTCGGGGGCGGTGTGCAGGTAGTAGCGCTGGAGGTATCCCGTGAGGGTGTCCGGGTCGAGCCCGCGTACCGGGGCGCACCCGGCCGGGCTGTTCTCACCTACCCGGGCGGCCCTCGCGAGCAGCTCGTTCCTGGCTTCGTCCAGCTTGGTCTGCATGTCCTCTGGCTCCTGTCGCGCGCCGTTGCGTGACGTTGTGGAAAAACGTGGGTAGGGCTGCGGAAGCCGCACAACGCCACCACGACGCGGGGTGTCCTGTCGCTGTCGACGCTATGCCGCGATGGGGGGAGGCCGTGCCGTCGTCGACGAGATTTGACGAAGTCGACATCGATTGGCGGCCGCAACGGTCAGCGGTCGCCCGGTCACTGTCGTGTCCCGGGCGCTCGGCGGGGGCCTTGCCGCCCCCGCGGACTATCGCGCTGATCACGGTGCAAGGCTATCGCTCCCGGCAAGAGCCCCGTTATGCGCCGTGCACGTAAAACCACACCCCTAACTTAGACCTTCTGGACAAGGAGTGTCCGGGGTGGCGTGTGCGTAGGGCGGCGGACCGCGGCCCTAGGCCGCGAGCTCCTCCGCGACCTGCACGGCCTCGGCGAGGCTGTCCACCACCGGCGCCCCGGTGGCCGCCAGCGCGCCGCGGCTGTGCGAGCCGCCGGTGTAGAGCACCGCGTGGGCGCCCGCGTCCCGCGCCGCCACCGCGTCGTCCGCGGCGTCCCCGATCACCACCGTACGCGCCGGGTCGACGCCTTCCAGGGCCGCCAGGTGGCGCACCATGTGAGCGCTCTTGGACCCGCCGGACGGGCCCGTACGGCCCTCGACCCGGACGAACCGCGGGGCGATGCCCAGGCCGCGGACCAGGGGTATCAGCTCGTCGTGGCCGAACATGCTGAGGATCGACTGGCTCCGCCCGGCCTCCTGCCAGGTCTCCAGCAGCGTCTCGGCGCCCTCGGCCAGCCCGCACCCGGCGCGGTGCGTGGTGTAGTGCCGCTGGAAGGCGGCGTCCATCAGCAGCCACTCGGCCTCGGTCGGCCGCCGGCCCATCAGCCGCTCGTAGAACAGCGGCACGGGGACGCAGTACAGCTCGCGGTACCGCTCCAAAGTGAGCGGGGGCAGGCCGATCTCGGCGAAGGCGGAGTTGGTCGCCGCGATGACGGCGTCGGTGTCGTGGAACAGCGTGCCGTTCCAGTCCCACACCAGGTGTGCGGCGGTCTTCCTCATCCTGTCCCCCCGGTCCTTCCGCCGAGCGCGTGCCATGGAAGAAACCGTACCCGCCGCCACTGACAATGCCGCCGGACGGGCAGCGGACCGCCGCACCGGGCCGTCACTGGAGCAACTGCGGGATCTCCTGCACCCCGAACCACATCAGGTCGTGGTCCTCGGCGCCGCCCACGGTGAACTGCGCGTCGTCGTCGCCGAGGTCCGCCGCGCCCAGCGCCGCCGCGGCCGCCGCCACGTCCGCCACCGCGTCCGGGGAGTCCACGTGCACCGCGGCCGCCTTCGACAGCGGCACCGGCCCGGCCACCCGCACCTCGCCCAGCGACGAGGGGTCCAGGCCCCGGTCGGGATCCACCGCGGCGTTGCGGTCCGGGACGTCCAGCGCCACCACGACGCGCCGACGGGGCACCTCGGGGTGGCCGGCCAGCAGCCGCAGGGACGCCTGCGCCGCGCGGTTCAGGGCCGCGTACTCCAGCTCCTCGATGTCGTCCGAGACGTACCACTCCCGCAGCGCGGGGGTCACGGCGTACGCGAGCAGCGGGCCGGTCCCCAGCTCACCGCTCGCGTGCGCGTCGGCGAGCCCGGAAAGCGTCAGGGGGACGTAGACACGCATGGCAGCCGCTCTCGCTAGATCCAGAAGAATGCCCCGCCAGCATACGGCCGTGCGTCCCCCTTCGTGCCGCGCCCGCGGCGCCCGCCCCGCCGGCCCCCCGGACCGGGACCGGGCGGGAGTCGCCCCGTGATCCCGGGCCGGCGCCACGGACGGGTGAAATTTGCCCGCCGCACCGCGGACCGCCCCGCGCCTTGCCGCCGCCGCGGCCCGCCGACAGGATCCCCGACCAGAAGCTACCGCCCGGTAATGACTCCGGGCCCGGCACGAGGGGGCACCGCGATGACCGACACCACCAGCGCACACACCGCGACCACCGGCGCCACGGCGGACGCCCGACCGGCCCCGGCGGACACCGCCCCGGCCGTCCCGCGACCCCGCACACCCGCCGACCGCGCCCCCGCCGCCCCCGGCACCCCGCCCGCACCCGCGCCCCGGCCCGCGCCCCGGCCCGCGCCCCGCCCCGCACGGCGCACCCCGCCCGCGCCCCGCCGCGGCACCCGCCGCCCCACCGGCCCCGCCGGCCCGGCCGGCCGCGGCCCGTCCGGCAACCGCGGCCCCACCCGCACCCCATACCTCACCCGCCCCGCCGACGCCCCGGTCCCGGCGCCCCGCGCCCCGCTGCCCACCCCGGAAGCCCGGCGGCGCGCCCAGGAGAACCGGCCCCACCTCTGGTTCGCCCGCCAGCTGCTGCTCACCCTGAGCGGCCAGCGCCCCGTCCACGTCCTCCTCGGCCACGCCCTGCCCGCCGCCTACGACCGGCTCGCCGAACTCGCCCCGCGCACGCCGCTGCGCCCCTACCTGGCGCCGGGCCTGCGCGCCCCCGTCCCGGCCCTGCGCGAGTGCGGCCTGTACCGCCCGCGCGACGGCGTCATCGAGGCGTTCGCCCGCATCGCCACCGGCGCCCGGCTGCGCGCCCTGGCGTTCCGCCTGGAGCTGGGCGCCGACGCCCGCTGGCGCTGCGCCGCCCTGGACCTCGGCCCGCTCCCCGCGGACGCGCCCGGCACCCCGGGCTGAAGGGGCCGGCGCCGCCGGACCGCCCACCGCGGACCCCGCACAGCGCGGAGGGCGCCCCGGCCACCACGGCCGGAGCGCCCTCCGCGTCACTGCCCGCTGCGGGCGCCGCTCACTTCTTGCGGCGGCGGCCCCCGCCCTTCTGCGCCTTGCGGCGCTCGGCGCGCGTCAGCCCGTCGGCCTCCGAACGGGCCGGGCCGTCGCCCTCCGCGTCGCTGACGAAGTCACCCTCGATGACGCTTCCCTCGCCGTCCACCTTGGGCGCGGTGAAGTGCAGCCGGTCGGGCCGCTGCGGCGCCTCCAGCCCCTTGGCGTGGATCTCCGGACGCCCGGCGCCGGCCGCCGCCGGAACGGCCTCGCCGCCGTCCTGCGCCACCGGGACCTGCTCCGCCGCCTCGGCCACCGGGACCTCCTCGACCTGCTGCTCCACCTGGACCTCCAGGTTGAACAGGTAGCCGACGGACTCCTCCTTGATGCCCTCCATCATCGCGGTGAACATGTCGAAGCCCTCGCGCTGGTACTCCACCAGCGGGTCCTTCTGGGCCATCGCCCGCAGGCCGATGCCCTCCTGGAGGTAGTCCATCTCGTAGAGGTGCTCGCGCCACTTGCGGTCCAGGACGGACAGCACCACCCGGCGCTCCAGCTCGCGCATGATCTCCGAGCCGAGCTGCTCCTCGCGGGCGGCGTACTGCTCGTGGATGTCCTCCTTGACCGCCTCGGCGATGAACTCGGAGGTCAGGCCGGCCCGGTCGCCGACCTCCTCCTCCAGCTCCTCGATGGTCACCTTGACCGGGTAGAGCTGCTTGAACGCGCCCCACAGCCGGTCCAGGTCCCACTCCTCGGCGAAGCCCTCGACGGTCTCCGCCTGGATGTAGGCGTCGATCGTGTCGTCCATGAAGTGCTTGATCTGCTCCTGGAGGTCCTCGCCCTCCAGGACGCGGCGGCGCTCCCCGTAGATGACCTCGCGCTGGCGGTTGAGGACCTCGTCGTACTTCAGGACGTTCTTGCGGGTCTCGAAGTTCTGCTGCTCGACCTGCGACTGGGCGGAGGCGATCGCCCGCGTCACCATCTTGTTCTCGATCGGCACGTCGTCGGGGACGTTGGCCATCGCCATGACCCGCTCGACCATCTGCGCCTTGAACAGCCGCATCAGGTCATCGCCCAGGGAGAGGTAGAACCGCGACTCGCCCGGGTCGCCCTGACGGCCGGAACGGCCGCGCAGCTGGTTGTCGATCCGCCGCGACTCGTGCCGCTCGGTACCCAGGACGTAGAGCCCGCCGAGCTCCTTGACCTCCTCGAACTCCGCCTTGACGGCCGCCTCGGCGCGCTCCAGGGCGGCGGGCAGCGCGGCCGCCCACTCCTCCACGTGCTCGACCGGGTCCAGCCCCATCTGGCGCAGCTCGGCCTCGGCGAGGGTGTCGGGGTTGCCGCCCAGCTTGATGTCCGTACCGCGGCCGGCCATGTTGGTGGCGACCGTCACCGCGCCCTTGCGGCCCGCCTGGGCGACGATCGTCGCCTCCCGGTCGTGCTGCTTGGCGTTGAGGACCTCGTGGGCGATGCCGCGCTTCTTCAGCTGCTGCGAGAGGTACTCGGACTTCTCCACCGAGGTCGTGCCGACCAGGATCGGCTGGCCCTTGCCGTGCTTCTCGGCGATGTCCTCGACGACCGCGTCGAACTTCGCCGGCTCGGTGCGGTAGATCAGGTCCGCCTGGTCCTTGCGGATCATCGGCCGGTTCGTCGGGATCGGGACCACGCCGAGCTTGTAGATCTGGTGGAACTCGGCGGCCTCGGTCATGGCCGTACCGGTCATGCCGGAGAGCTTGTCGTAGAGGCGGAAGAAGTTCTGGAGGGTGATCGTGGCGAGCGTCTGGTTCTCGTCCTTGATCTCCACACCTTCCTTGGCCTCGATGGCCTGGTGCATGCCCTCGTTGTAGCGGCGGCCGGCCAGGATGCGGCCGGTGTGCTCGTCGACGATCATGACCTCGCCGTCGATGACGACGTAGTCCTTGTCGCGCTTGAACAGCTCCTTGGCCTTGATCGCGTTGTTGAGGTACCCGACCAGGGGCGTATTGACCGACTCGTACAGATTGTCGATGCCCAGCCAGTCCTCGACCTTGGTGACCCCGGACTCGTGGATGCCGACGGTGCGCTTCTTCTCGTCGACGTCGTAGTCCCCGGTCTCCTCCACACCGCGCTGCGGGTTGGCCGGCTCGCCCCGCTTGAGGCGCTGCACCAACTTGGCGAAGTCCCCGTACCACTTGGTGGCCGAGTCCGCCGGACCGGAGATGATCAGCGGCGTACGGGCCTCGTCCACCAGGATCGAGTCGACCTCGTCGACGATCGCGAAATTGTGGCCGCGCTGGACCAGTTCGTCCTTCGACCACGCCATGTTGTCGCGCAGGTAGTCGAAACCGAACTCGTTGTTGGTGCCGTACGTGATGTCGCAGTGGTACTGCTCACGGCGCTGAGCCGGCGTCATGTCCGCCAGGATGCAGCCGACCGACAGGCCCAGGAATTTGTGCACCCGGCCCATGAGTTCGGAGTCGCGCTCGGCGAGGTAGTCGTTGACCGTGATCAGGTGGACGCCCTTGCCGGACAGCGCGTTCAGATACGCCGGGAGGGTACCCACCAGGGTCTTGCCCTCACCGGTCTTCATCTCCGCGACATAGCCGAGGTGCAGCGCCGCGCCGCCCATCAGCTGGACGTCGTAGTGCCGCTGGCCGAGCACCCGCTTGGCGGCCTCGCGGACCGTGGCGAACGCCTCGGGCAGCAGGTCGTCCAGGCTCTCGCCGTCGGCGTAGCGCTGCTTGTACTCGTCGGTGAGCGCCCGCAGCTCGGCGTCGGAGAGGGCCGCGAAGTCCTCCTCGATGGAGTTCACCTGGCCCGCGATGCGGTGCAGCTTGCGCAGGATCTTTCCTTCGCCTGCACGCATGATCTTCGTCAAGACGGACACTTGGGCTGGTCTCCTTGCCGGTCGGGCCTGCACGGTCGAGTGCGCGGGCGCGGCATGTTTCCAAGGGGGCAGGCCCCGCCGCAACGGCCATCGTAAAGGAGGACGCTGTCCGGCCGGGAGGTCCGCCGCAGCCGAGCCCGCAGACCCCTCGCCACGTCAACGCACGAGCCCGCGAGAAGGTGCCGGAAAAGTTTTCCACCGGGCCGCGCGGCGGCCACCCCGCGCCGCCCCGCGAACGTGCCCGGAATCACCGCGAAAACGGTTCGCCGCCGGCCCCGCGGCACCGCAGACTCACCCCATGGAGCCCGTCACCCTCACCACCGGCCGCCTGCTGCTGCGCCCCTTCGGGCCCGCCGACGCCCCCGCCGTACACTCCGCCTGCCAGGACCCCGCCATCCCCCGCTGGACCCCCGTCCCCTCGCCCTACGGCCGCGAGGACGCCGAACGCTACGTCGGCACCACCGCCCCCGAGGGCTGGCGCGACGACACCCTCTACACCTTCGCCGTCGTCACCCGGGACGGCGGCACCCTCGTCGGCGCCATGAGCCTGGTCCGGCTCGCCCAGCTGCGCACCCCCGAGCGCCAGGCCGAGCTCGGCTACTGGACCGCGAGGGAGCAGCGCGGCAAGGGCTACACCTCCGAAGCGGCCCGCGCGGTGGTCCGCTGGGCCTTCCGCGACCTGGGCGTGGAGCGCCTGGAGTGGCACGCCGAGGCCGGCAACGACGCCTCCTGGGCGGTCGCCCGCGCCGCCGGCTTCCACCGCGAGGGCACCCTGCGCGCCAAACTGGTCCGCGGCGGCATCCGCCGGGACATCTGGATCGGTTCCCTGCTCCCCTCCGACCTCCCCCCGGACACCGCCCCCGACGGATCCGCCTCCCTCCCCGCGCCCGAACCGACGCCGTACCTCCCCTACCCCCGCTGACCCCGGCCCCCGGGCATTGTCAGTGCCCGCCCCTACCCTGTGCGACATGACCGCAGCGACGCAGCGAGAGCCCGCACCACGCCCCGTGACCACCCTCTCCGCCGGCGACGCCCGGCGGATCGCGCTGCGCGCCCAGGGCCTGCTCGGCGCCCCGGACCGCCGGCGTGTCACAGCAGCGCGAAGCACTTCCGCCCGGGGCGGTGCCGGGCGACGGGACGGCGTTCGCGGCGTGCTGCGGCGGCTGGGCGCGGTGCAGCTCGACACGATCTCCGTGCTCGCCCGCTCCCACGAGCTGGTCCCCTACGCCCGCCTCGGCCCGGTCGGCCGCACCGCCGTCGAGACCGCCTACTGGTCCCCGGGCCGGCGGGACGGCGCCCCCGCCCGCCCGCACACCTTCGAGTACTGGTCGCACGCGGCGTGCATCCTGCCCATCGAGGAGTGGCCGCTCTTCGCCTTCCGCCGCCGCGCCCGCCGCGCCAAGGGCCACCGGTGGCACCACCTCCAGGACTCCGCCCGCTCCTGCGCCGCGGTCCTGGACCGCCTCCGCTCCGAGGGCCCGCTGACCACCACCGAGCTGGGCGGCGGCCGCAAGGGCGGCGAGTGGTGGGACTGGTCCGAGACCAAGATCGCCGTGGAGTGGCTGCTGGACACCGGCGAGGTGGTCTGCACCGAGCGCCGCGCCTGGAAGCGGGTCTACGACCTCGCCGAGCGCGCCGTCCCCGCACCGCTGCTCCACGACGACCTCGACGACACCGCCTGCATACGGCGCCTGGTCGCCCAGGCCGGCGCCGCCCTGGGCGTGGCCACCCGCGCCGACCTCGCCGACTACCACCGCCTCCGGCGCGAACAGGTCGACGCCGTCCTCCCGGACACCGGGCTGGTGCCGGTGGCGGTCGAGGGCTGGACCGGGCCCGCCTGGGCCGACCCGGCGGCGCTCGACACCCCGCCCCGCGGCCGGCACCGCACGACGCTGCTCTCGCCCTTCGACTCCCTCATCTGGGACCGCCCGCGGACGGAGCGGATCTTCGGCTTCACCCACCGCCTGGAGGCATACGTCCCCAAGCCCCAGCGGATACACGGCTACTTCGCGATGCCCCTGCTGGCCGGCGGCAAGCTGGTCGGCCGCGTCGACCCGGCCCGCGAGGGCCGCACCCTGGTCGCCCGCCAGCTCTCCCTCCAAGGCCCCAAGGCCGTACGCCCCATGGCCGAGGCGCTGCGCGAGGCCGCGTCCTGGGTCGGCTGCGACGACATCCGCGTCGAGCGCTGCGACGACCCGCACCTGGCCGCCGCCCTGCGCACCGAACTCACCCGCACCGGTGACCCGGCCCCCGCCGCGGACCACGCGAGCGGCCAGGGCTCTCCGGCCTGATCTCACCCCGCCCGGCGCGCGGCCGGCGGCGGATCCGGGGCACCCGGCCCCGGATTCCCCGGCCGCACGTCACCGGATTTCGAGAATCTTCTCCCGCATCGCATAGACCACCGCTTCCATCCGGGAATGCAGCTGGAGCTTCTCCAGGATGTTCCGCACATGGTTCTTGACGGTGTTCTCGGAGATGAACAACTCCTTGGCGATATCGCGGTTGTTCATCCCCGTGGCGACGAGTTTGAGGACCTCCAGCTCCCGGTCGGTGAGCCGCGGCGCGGGCACCAGCCGGCGCTCGTCGGTGCGCTGGATCATCGACTTGAACTCCGTCAGAAGCTTGGACGCCATCGACGGGCTGATCTGCGACTGCCCGTCCGCGACCGCCCGGATCGCGGTGGCCACCTCGTCGGTGGAGATCTCCTTGAGGAGGTAGCCGGTGGCACCGGCCTTGATCGCGTCGTAGAGGTCGGCCTCCTCATCGCTGATCGTCAGCATGATGATCTTCGCGCTGGGGGCCACCTCCTTGATCGAGGTACACGCCTCGATTCCGCCGCGCCGGGGCATCCGCACGTCCATCAGCACGATGTCGGGCAGCAGGTCGGCGGCCTTGTCCACCGCCTCCGCGCCGTCCCCGGCCTCGCCGACGACCTGGATGTCCTCCTCCTGCGCCAGCACGATCTCCAGACCGCGGCGGAAGAGCGCGTGATCGTCCACGACGAGGACCCGGATCGGTTCCTTGCGCGGCACCCGCGCGGCCCCGTCCCCCTCGCCGGCCACCGCCGCGCAGACGTCGTCCCCCCCGGCGCCCCGTACGGGCCCGAAACTCTCCCCCATGGTTCCTCCCCGTCAACTACTCGGCCGAAGGGCCAGAGCTTGGATATAAGGCTGGTTGACAACAGCCCATTGCGGCCGGCCCGATCAATCCCATACGACCGTCTCCCCGGCATGTCGCCGTTTCGCGCCCACATACTCCCCGGCTGACACAAACACTATACGGCTTCAACTCCAGCCTTCCGCAGGCACGATGGTGCCCCCGGGCGTACGCCGGGGGCACCGAACGGGTGGGGGTCAGCCGCCCAGTGCGCCGCCTGCGCCACCGGGCGATTCCTCTCCGAACGCGTCGGAATTCAAGTGGATGACGCCGTAGTCATATGCGTGCCGCCGGTAGACGACACTTGGCTGCTTGGTCTCGGCGTCGACGAAGAGATAGAAGTCGTGTCCGACCAACTCCATCTCGTAGAGCGCCTGGTCGAGCGTCATCGGCGCGGCCGAGTGGGTCTTCTCCCGGACGACGACGGGCCCTTCGCCCAGGATCTCCAGCGACCCCATCCGGGTGGTCGGCACCTTGCCCTGCTCGGCGGCCTCCTCCGCGGCCGTCAGGCCGTGGCCGTTCAGCCGTGCCGCGTCGGGCACGGTGACCGCCACCGCGCTCGCCGGGATGCGGCCGTTGCCGCGGCGGGAGTGACGCTTGTCGTTCTGTTTCCGCAGGCGCGCCTCCAGCTTGGCCGTCGCCAGGTCCAGCGCTGCGTACGGGTCGGCTGCGGCCGCCTCGGCCCGGACCACCGGGCCACGGGAGCGGAGGGTGATCTCCACTCGGTCGGAACGGTCGGCCTGCCGCGGGTTGGGCTCCTTGGACACCTCGACGTCCAGGCTGATCGCCTTGCCATCGAGCTTCTGGACCTTGTCCAGCTTCAGCTTCTCGGCCACGTGCTTGCGGAACCGCTCGGGCACCTCGGTCTTGCGGCCCTTGACGACGATGTCCACGCAGAACTCCGTTCCCGGATCGCCCCGCTCAGCAAGCGGAGCAGCTCCTTCTTGCACCAGGCCCCGGTGAGTGCCGGAGCCTCGGACTGGCGACTTTCACCTCCTCCTCCCCCACGGACAACAACTCCACTCCCGCGTTTTCAGGATCGCCGAAAGACCCCGAAACGCATGCATCACGACATCCGAGGCAAAGCGTCCGCCAAGTCCTCACAACCGAACATAGCTCTACTGGACGGGTGTCGGCACCCCCTCGTCCCCACCAGCTCCGTTTGGGTGAAAATCGCCGCTCACTACCAGCAACGAAGGGCACCCCCACCGAGTTCCAGTTGAACCACACCCCACGGAGCCCCTTCGCGGGGGCGTCGGAGGGGGCTGTCGGGGGGTGGGACGAGGGGGCTGAAGAGGAGGTGAGAAGGGGATGGGTCAGGGCGGGCCCAGGATGGGTGCAGGGGGCATGGGGCTGGTCACGGGCTGACCGAGTGAGAACGGGGCTGATCAGGGCGGGAGCCGCGGGTCAGGGAGGGGACAGGGCTGGTGGGTGGTGCCGGTGCGGCGCGTACGGGCCCTGGCAGGCTCTTCCGTCTGGTCGGCGCTCCCCGCGGTCCTGCTTCCCGGTGGCCGTCCTTCCCGGTGGCCGTCGCTTGATCATCGCTCCCCTCGCTTGATCATCGCTCCCCGTAGGCATCGCTGCTCTCCTCGCTGCCGTCCGGCCCCGGCGGACGCCGTCATCTGAACGGTGCGTCCCTCTGCCGCTGGTGCCCGCCGTTTGAACGGCACGCCACCCGTTCACCATCCGTTGTCGTTGAACAGGAAAGAACTGCGCGGCGCCGCCACCACCGCGGCCCCGGCCACCCGGCCCCCGGCCGCCCGGACCGCCCGCGCCGCCTCGGCGAGCGTGGCCCCCGTCGTCACCAGATCGTCCACCAGCACCACCCGCGCCCCGGCCAGCAGCCGCCGCGCGGGCCCCGGCACCTCCAGGGCGCCGGCGACGTTCACCAGCCGCTGCCGGGCGTCCAGCCCCGCCTGGTCGACCACGGCCCGGCACTGCCGCAGCACGGCCGGCGTCCACACCCCGGCACCCGCCCGCCGCAGCTCGGCCGCGGCCGAGCGAGCGATCCGACGCACCGGATCATGCCCCCGCCCGGCCACCGCAGCCCGCGCCGAGGGAACGGGGACCAGAAGGAAGGGGGTATCGGCCAGGAGGGGGGCACCCCCACCCCCTCCCCCCACCCCCCGC
>NZ_JALMUV010000011.1 GCF_023155275.1 Streptomyces rhizoryzae | reverse complement strand
GGGTGGGGGCCGGGGGGGAGGGGGAGGCCCCCGGGGAGGCGTGTCGGGGGCCCGCCCCCGTATCCCCCGTACGCTGACCGGGTGACGAACTCGCACGCGGAGAACGCGCAGGACGGCCAGGACCGACCGGACGTACCGGGGACACCCGGCGCCCCGGCCGAACCGCGGGCGGCGGATGCCCGCGGGGAGGCGACGGGCGCGGAGCGGCAGGGCGGGGATGCCGCCGGCCCGGGTGGGGGCCCGGAGGGCGGTGGCGGCGGTGCCGGGGACGAGGCCACCCAGCGGCTGGCGAAGGCCGTGCGGGCGGCGGAGCAGGCGCTGATCGAGTTCGAGATCGCGGTGGAGACGTTCCGGATCGAGGTGGAGAACTTCTCCCGGCTGCACCACCAGCGGCTCGGCCCGATGTACGCGCGGCTGGACGAGCTGGACGCGCTGATCGCGGAGGCCGTGGCGATGCGGACCGGTGACCCGGAGGACCTCCGCAAGGCCCGGGAGGCGCGCGCTGCCGTGCTGCCGATGCCGGAGGTGGAAGAGCTGTTCCACGGCTGGCTCGGGTCGGAGGGGCTGTTCCCCGAGGCGCAGGCGATGCTGACGGATCAGCCGGTGCGGCCGCCGACGAAGGTGCGGCCCAGTGAGGAGGCCCGCAAGGTCTACCGCGATCTGGTGCGCCGGGCGCATCCGGACCTGGCGCGGGACGACGCGGAGCGGGCCCGGCGGGACGGGTTCATCGCGCGGGTCAACGCCGCGTACGGGCGGGGCGACGAGGCGGCGCTGCGGGAGCTGGTGCGGGAGTGGGAGGCCGGTCCGGCGCCCGCGGAGCGGCGGCCGACCGAGAGCGAGGAGCTGTACGCGCGGCTGGAGTGGCTGGCCGAGCGGAAGGAGCTGCTGGCGTCCGTCGCGGCGGATCTGGAGACCAGTGCCATCGGCGCGATGATCAAGATGGCGCCGGATGATCCGGACCGGCTGCTGGACGAGATCGCCGAGAAGCTGCTGGCCGATGTGCGGGAGCGCGAGGCGTACCTCGCGCAGCTGGTCGGGTAGCGTCGGGAGCATGCAATTTGGTTCTGTGCCCACGGTCGGTGTCGATGCCCTCGCGTCCGGGGACTTCCTGCTGGACGTACGTGAGGACGACGAGTGGGAGGCCGGTCACGCCGAGGGTGCCCTGCACATCCCGATGAGTGAATTCGTCGCGCGGTACGGGGAGTTCACCGAGGCCGCGCCCGAGGACGGCAGGGTGTTCGTGCTGTGCCGGGTCGGCGGGCGGTCGGCCCAGGTGGCGCAGTACCTGATCCAGCGGGGCATCGACGCGGTGAACGTCGAGGGCGGTATGCAGGCGTGGGAGGCGGCCGGGCGTCCGGTGTCGGACGGCAAGGGCGGCACGGGGACGGTCATCTAGCCGTCAGGCGGTCATCCGGCCGTCGGATGGCTATCTGGCCGTCGCCTCCCCGCGCGCCGGGCATGGCTGCCGCGCCCGGCTGCCCGTGGTGCACCGCTCCGGCGGCGGCGGTCCTCCCCCGGACCTGGTGTGTCGCGTGGGGGCGTCAGCTCGGTGTGTGGGCGGCGAGGAGGTCGCCGAGTGCTTCCTCGTGGGCCGCGGCCGGGCCGAGGGAGAGTTCGAGCTGTTTGGCCCAGGCGTGGTAGCGGTGCAGGGGGTAGTCGGTGTCGGCGCCGAAGCCGCCGTGCAGGTGCTGGGCGGTCTGGACGATGCGGCGGACGCCTTCGGAGGCCCAGATCTTGGCGACGGCGATGTCCGCCTCGGGCGGCAGGGGGCCGGCCGCGCCGGGGGTGAGGCGCCAGGCGGCCTGCCAGAGGGTGGTTTCCATGGCGCGCAGGTCGATGTAGCGGTCGGCGGTCTGCACGGCGACGGCCTGGAAGGTGGCCAGGGGGCGGCCGAATTGTTCGCGGGTGCCGGTGTAGTCGCTGGTCATGGTCAGGACGCGGTCGCCGAGGCCGAGGGCGAGGGCGCAGGTGCCGGTGGTCAGCAGGTTGCGCAGGGTGTCCCAGGCGGCGGGGTCGGTGAGGATTTCCGGGGATTCGGCGGGGACGGCGTCGAGGTGGAGCTCGGCGTGGCGTTCGCCGGTGGTGGAGGTCTGGTCGGCGAGGGTGACGCCGGTGCGGGTCGGCGGGACGAGGGCGAGGACGGTCTGTCCGTCGGGGGTGCGGGCGGGGAGCAGGACGCGGTCCGCGGTGGCGGCCCAGGGGACGGCGGTGTGGGTGCCGTCGAGGGTCCAGCCGGTGTCGCCGCGGCGGGCGGTGGCGGCGAGGGGTGCGGGGTCGTGTCCGGTGCGGCCGGCGGATGCGGTGGTGAGGACGAGGTCGCCGGTGGCGACCCGGGGCAGGATGGCGGCGCGTAGGGCGTCGGTGGCGTGCTGCTGGAGGGTGTGGGCGGCGGCGTAGGTCTCCAGGAGGGGGACGCGGGCGAGGGCGGCGCCGGCTGCGCGCAGGACGAGGCAGAGGGCGAGGGGGTCCAGGCCGGCGCCGCCGTGTTCGGGGGCGAGCGGGAGGCCGAGCAGGTCGGCTCGGGCGAGGGTGCGCCAGAGGGTGCGGTCGAAGTCGTCGGCGACGGGGCCGTGGGTGAGTGCGGGGCTGGGGACGGTGTCGGGGGCGACCGCTGCGAAGACGGTGTGTGCCGCTTCCGCGGCGGCTTGCTGTTCTTCGGTGAAGGTGAAGTCCACTGGTCCGTCCTCCCGCGTGCCGCCGGATTCCGCCGGGTGTGCCTGACAGGGCGTCAAGTTAGAACATGTTGCAGGAATTGGGAACGGTGCGGACGGCGGCGGACGTCGTTCAGCGGTCGAAGTCCAGCTCGACCTTTTCGGTGCCGGGGTGGGACTGGCAGGCCAGCACGTATCCGGCGTCGACCTCGTCGGCTTCCAGGGCGAAGTTGCGGTCCATGCGGACCTCGCCGGAGACGAGGAAGGCGCGGCAGGTGCCGCAGACGCCGCCCTTGCAGGCGTAGGGGGCGTCCGGGCGGTTGCGGAGCACGGCTTCCAGGAGCGATTCGCCGGCGTGGACGGGCCAGGTGCCGGAGCGGCCGTCGAGGGTGGCGGTGACCGTGCTGTGCGCGGGCGCGGTGGCGGTGGTGGCGGGGGCCGTGGCGCCGTCGGCTATGTGGAAGATCTCTTCGTGGATGCGGGTGCGGGGCACACCGAGGGCGCGCAGGGCCCGTTCGGCGCCCTGGACGAGGCCGTGCGGGCCGCAGAGGAACCAGCCGTCGACGGCGGTGGTGGGGAGGAGCGCGGGCAGCAGGGTGCGCAGGCGGTCCTCGTCGAGGCGGCCGGAGGGCAGGCCGGTCTGCCGTTCCTCGCGGGAGAGGACGGTGACGAGCTGGAAGCGCTGCGGGTAGCGGTCCTTGAGGTCGGCGACTTCCTCCAGGAACATCGTGGAGGCGGTGGTGCGGTCGCTGCGGATCAGGCAGAAGTGGGCGCCCGGTTCCCGGTCGAGCAGGGTGGCGGCGATGGAGAGGACCGGGGTGATGCCGCTGCCGCCGACGATGGCCGCGAACCGGCCGGGGCACGGGGTGAGGGTGAAGCGGCCGGCCGGTGCCATGACGTCGACGGTGTCGCCGGCGGTGAGTTCCTTGAGGGCGTAGGTGGAGAACGCGCCGTTCTCGACGAGGCGGATGCCCACGCGGAGTTCGGGGTTGTCGGTGGCCGGGGTGCACACGGAGTAGGTGCGGCGGATTTCCTGGCCGTCGATCGTTCTGCGCAGGGTGATGTGCTGCCCGGGGGTGTGGCGGAAGGCCGTGCGGAGTTCGGGCGGGACGGCGAAGGTGACGGCCACCGCGTCGTCCGTGAGCCGCTCGATCTCCTTCACCCGGAGCGGGTGGAACATCACAACTCCTTGAAGTGGTCGAAGGGTTCGCGACAGGTCTCGCAGCGGCGCAGGGCTTTGCAGGCCGTGGAGGAGAAGCGGCTGAGGAGGGTGGTGTCGGTCGATCCGCAGTGCGGGCAGCGGAGGGTGAGGTCGACGGGGACCGGTCCGGGGCCGGTGGGGCGGGGCGGGGCGATGCCGAACGCGGCGAGTTTGCGGCGGCCCTCGTCGGTGATGGCGTCCGTGGTCCACGGGGGGCTGAGGACGGTGTGGACCTCGACGTGGGGTATGCCGTGGTCGTGCAGGGCGCGTTCTATGTCGGCGGCCATCGTTTCGAGGGCGGGGCAGCCGGTGTAGGTGGGGGTGAGGCAGACCTCGACGCGGTCGGGTGCGGTGAGGCGTACGTCGCGGAGGACGCCGAGTTCGGCGAGGGTGAGGACGGGCAGCTCGGGGTCGGGGACGGCGCCGGCCAGGGCCCGGAGTTCGGCTTCGAGGGCGGTGGTGGTCACCATGTCGCCCCCGGGTGGCTGCGGTGGAGGTGCTGCATTTCGGCGAGGAGCCGGCCGAAGGGTTCGGTGTGGAGTCCCTGGCGTCCGCCGCCGGCGGCCCAGCCGCTGCGCTGCGGTCCTTCGGGGAGGGTGAGGGCGGCCCGTTCCAGGGTGGTGGTGATGCGGGTGGTCCAGGTGGCGCGGAGGTCGTGCCAGGGAACGCTGTCCAGTCCGTCGACGGGGTCGAAGAGTTCGCCGGTGAAGCGCCAGAGGGTGTCCAGGGCGCGCTGCATGCGGGTGTGGCTCTCGGCGGTGCCGTCGCCGAGGCGGACGGTCCATTGTTCGGCGTGGTCGCGGTGGTAGGCGGTCTCCTTGACGGCTTTGGCGGCCAGCGGCGCCAGGTCGGTGTCGCCGGTGGCGAGGTGGCCGTGGAGGAGTTCCTGGTAGGTGGAGAAGTAGAGCTGGCGGGCGATGGTGTGGGCGAAGTCGCCGTTGGGCTGCTCGACGAGCTGGACGTTGCGGAACTGGCGTTCTTCGCGGAGGTAGGCGAGTTCGTCCTCGTCGCCGGCGAGGGAGAGCAGGACGCGGGCCTGGCCGAGGAGGTCGAGGGCGATGTTGGCGAGTGCGACCTCTTCCTCCAGGACGGGGGCGTTGCCGGCCCATTCGCCGAGGCGGTGGGAGAGGATCAGCGCGTCGTCGCCGAGGGGGAGGGCGGGGGTGGCGGTGCGGGGCGTCACAGGTGGTGCACCCCCTCGGGGATGTCGTAGAAGGTCGGGTGGCGGTAGGGCTTGTCGCCGGCCGGTTCGAAGAAGGGGTCCTTCTCGTCGGGGGACGAGGCGGTGATCTGGTCGGAGGGGACGACCCAGAGGGAGACGCCTTCGGAGCGGCGGGTGTAGAGGTCGCGGGCGTTGCGCAGGGCGAGTTGGGCGTCGGGGGCGTGCAGGCTGCCGGCGTGGGTGTGGGAGAGGCCGCGGCGGCTGCGGACGAAGACTTCCCACAGGGGCCAGTCGGGCGGGGTGGCGGGTGCCGGTGGTGCGGGTGCGGCGGCCGGGGCGGTGGGCTCGGTGGGGTGCGCGGTGGTCATCGGGCCGCCTCTTCCTGGTGGGTGCCGGTGCGGGGCGTGCGGGCCGCGTGTCTGGCGGCGTGGGCGGCGGCGGCCTCGCGGACCCAGGCGCCTTCTTCGTGGGCGCGGCGGCGGCGGCCGAGACGTTCGTCGTTGCAGGGGCCGTTGCCCTTGAGGACCTCGCGGAATTCGCTCCAGTCGATGGGGCCGAAGTCCCAGTGGCCGCGTTCCTCGTTCCACCGCAGGTGGGGGTCGGGGAGGGTGAGCCCGAGGGCTTCGGCCTGGGGGACGCAGATGTCGACGAAGCGCTGGCGGAGTTCGTCGTTGGAGTGGCGCTTGATCTTCCAGGCCATGGACTGGGCGGAGTGCGCGGATTCGTCGTCGGGCGGGCCGAACATCATCAGGGAAGGCCACCACCAGCGGTCGACGGCGTCCTGGGCCATGGCGTGCTGGGCGTCGGTGCCGCGGCTGAGGGTGAGCAGGAGCTCGTAGCCCTGGCGCTGGTGGAAGGACTCCTCTTTGCAGACGCGGACCATGGCGCGCGCGTAGGGGCCGTAGGAGCAGCGGCAGAGCGGGACTTGGTTGGTGATCGCGGCGCCGTCCACGAGCCAGCCGATGGCGCCGACGTCGGCCCAGGTCAGGGTGGGGTAGTTGAAGATCGAGGAGTACTTCTGGCGGCCGGTGTGGAGCTTGTCGAGGAGTTCGTCGCGGCCGGCGCCGAGGGTTTCGGCGGCGCTGTAGAGGTAGAGGCCGTGGCCGGCTTCGTCCTGGACCTTGGCCATGAGGATCGCCTTGCGGCGCAGGGACGGTGCGCGGGTGATCCAGTTGGCTTCCGGCTGCATGCCGATGATCTCGGAGTGGGCGTGCTGGGCGATCTGGCGGATCAGTGAGGCGCGGTAGTCCTCCGGCATCCAGTCGCGTGGTTCGATCCGCTCGTCCGCGGCGATGGTGGCGTCGAACAGGGCTTCTTGGTCCGTGTTCTCCGGCGCGATCGTCGTCATGTGGTGCCCCCTCCTCCCGACCGACCGATCGTTCGGTTCAATGGTGGGTGGCCGGACCGCGGGTGTCAAGCCTGTGGATAACCGGCGTGAGGTGTGCGCGGGGCGGCGCCCTAGGTACCGTTCCGGGGCGGAAGCGTCCGCACGAGGACTCGAAACGGGGCGGGAATGCAGTCATACGGGGACGAATCGCGGCCACTGTCCGCGCTGTCGCTGCCCTCGCGCATCGTCATAGGAACGGCGGCCAGCGGCATCGCGGTCGCGGTCCTGATCCATCTCGCGATGATGTTCCTGCACGTCGCGCCGTCGAACACGCTCAGCAGGCAGCAGTCCGCGCTGATCAGCGACTACGTCTACCCGGAGTACGAGCAGAACTGGAAGCTGTTCGCACCCAACCCGCTCCAGCAGAACACCGCCGTCCAGGTCCGCGCCCACCTGCGCGACCAGGACGGCACGGTGCGGACCACCGGCTGGACCGACCTGTCCGCCCGCGACGGCCAGGCCATCCTCCACAACCCGCTGCCCAGCCACACCCAGCAGAACCAGCTCCGCCGCGGCTGGGAACTCCTCTCCGGCACCCTGGACGCGAAGAACACCCCGACCGGCGAGCGCGGCGGGATGTTCGCGCGCTACTTCCGCCGCATCGTGATGCTCCGGATGTCCGGTGAGTGGACCCGCGGCGGCGCCCGGGTCGAGGAGATCCAGCTGCGCGCGCAGACCACCGCGGTGCTCCCCCCGCCGTGGTCCGGCGAGAAGATCAGCGACCGGCCCGTCTACCGCGTCCTGCCCTGGTGGCGGATCACCGCGGGTGATCTCCCCGAGGGGGCGACGAACCAGTGACATCACCGACGCCGCAGCAGCCGCACACCGCCCCCGGGGCCACCGGCGCCCCCGCCGCCACCGAGGAGCCCCCCGCCTACCAGGAGACCCGCATCGAACGCGCCATCGGGCGCGGCTTGGCCCGGGTCAGCGCCCGGGCCCTGGCCCCGTACCAGACCGCGGTCATCCGGATCGGCTTCGCCGGCACCTGGCTGCTGTTCCTGCTCCGCGAATGGCCGAACCGGCAGGAGCTCTACGGACCCGCCGGCCCCTTCGACTTCACCATGGTCCGCCAGCTGCTCACCGGCAACCACGGCTTCTCCCTGCTGCTGTGGTCCGGCAGCGGCGGCTGGTTCGAGTGCGTCTACCTCCTCGCCCTCGCCGCCGCCGCGCTGCTGATGCTCGGCTGGCGCACCCGCACCATGTCGGTGCTGTTCATGGTGGGCGTGCTCTCGCTCCAGAACCGCAGCGTCTTCGTCGGGGACGGCGGCGACAACGTCCTTCACCTGATGTCGATGTACCTCGTGCTGACCCGGTGCGGGCAGGTGTGGTCGCTGGACGCCCGCCGGGCCCGCCGCGCGGCCGCCGCCGGCGTCCCGGACCGCGGCCCGGACTCCCCCCGCGACCTGCCCGGCATCGTGCTGTGGGCGGTCCTCGGCCTGGCGCTCGCCGCGGCCCAGGTGGCCGGCGCGCCCGGACTCACCTGGTTCGGGCACGGCCCGTTCCCGCACATCGGCTGGAGCCTGGCCCTGTGGGGGCTGTGGGCGGCCCACGGCCTGTGGTGGGCGGTGCGCCGCCACGCCCCCGGCGAGCCCCGGACGGTCCTCGACACCCTCACCGTCCTGGCCCACAACGCCGGCCTGCTGGTGATCATGGTCGAGGTGTGCCTCGTCTACGCCACCGCCGGCTGGTACAAGATCCAGGGCTCGCGCTGGCAGGACGGCACCGCCGTCTACTACCCGCTGCACCTGGACTACTTCTCGCCCTGGCCGGGCCTGTCCCAGCTGCTCGGCGGCACCGGCCTGAGCGTCATGCTGATCACCTACGGCACGGTGATCGTGCAGGTCGCCTTCCCGTTCACCGTCTTCAACCGGCGGCTGAAGAACGCCCTGCTGGTCGTGATGGTCTGCGAGCACCTCTCGATCGCGTTCCTGCTGGGCCTGCCGTTCTTCTCCCTGGCGATGATCACCGCCGACCTCGTCTTCCTGCCGACGAACTTCCTGACGTGGTTCGGCGGGCGCTGCTCCGCGCTGCGCCGGCGGTTCCGTCCGGCCGGCGCCCCCGCCCCGGACCGGGCCGCCGGCCGCTCCCCGGCCGAGGCCGCTGCCGGCTCCGGCGGCGATGGCCCTACGCTCGTGGGGTGAGCAGCGAGAACACCGCCCCCGCCGAGCCCCTGCAGTACGACGAGGGGTACGGGCCGAAGATCGGCGCCGGCCCGCACCCGCAGCCCTGGCCGCGGGACGACCGCTACGACCCCGAGCTGCTCGCCCACGGCGACCGCCGCAACGTCGTCGACCGCTACCGCTACTGGACCCGCGAGGCGATCGTCGCCGACCTCGACACCCGGCGCCACGACTTCCACGTGGCCGTGGAGAACTGGAGCCACGACTTCAACATCGGCTCGGTCGTCCGGACCGCCAACGCCTTCCTCGCCAAGGAGGTCCACATCGTCGGGCAGCGCCGCTGGAACCGCCGCGGCGCCATGGTCACCGACCGCTACCAGCACGTCCGCCACCACCCGGACACCGCGGCGCTCACCACATGGGCCGCCGCCGAGGGACTGCCGATCATCGGGATCGACAACCTCCCCGGCTCCGTGCCGCTGGAGACCACCGCGCTGCCCCGCCGCTGCGTGCTGCTCTTCGGGCAGGAGGGCCCGGGCCTGACCGAGCAGGCCCGGGAGCACGCCTCCCTGGTCTGCTCGATCGCCCAGTTCGGCTCGACCCGCTCGATCAACGCCGGGGCCGCCGCGGCCATCGCCATGCACGCCTGGATCGCCCGCCACGCCCGGCTCCAGGAGCTCTGAGGCCGAGGCCCGGGCCGCCGCCCGGGCCCGGTCTCATGCCTCGCGCCGCACCTCCACCGTCCGGAACCGGTTCGCCACGAACGCGCCGTCGCACAGCACCGCGTTGGCCGCCGGATTGCCGCCCGAGCCGTGGAAGTCGGAGAACGCCGCGGTCTGGTTCACGTACACCCCGCCGGTCAGATTCAGCGACAGCTGGGCGCACTCGTCCAGACAGGCGTCCTCGACCAGCCGCTCCACCTCCGGGGAGGTGGTGTACGCGCCGACCGTCATGGCGCCCTTCTCCCGGACCGTGCGGCGCAGCAGCGCCACCGCGTCGGCCGCGGAGTCCACCGCCACCGCGAACGACACCGGGCCGAAGCACTCCGAGAGGTACGCCGCCTCGGAATCGGGCTTCGCCCCGTCGAGCTTGACGATCACCGGGGTGCGGACCGTGGCGTCCGGGAACTCCGGGTTCTTCACCTCGCGGGAGGCCAGTGCCACCTCGCCGAACCCGGACGCGTCCGCGATGCGCGCCGCGACCTGCGGATTGACGATCGCGCCGAGCAGGGCGTTGGCCCGCGCGTCATCGCCCAGCAGACCGCTGACCGCGCCCGCCAGATCGCTGACGACCTCGTCGAACGTCTTCGGGCCGGCGTCCGTGGTGATGCCGTCGCGCGGGATCAGCAGATTCTGCGGGGTGGTGCACATCTGGCCGCTGTAGAGGGACAGCGAGAACGCGAGGTTGGCGAGCATGCCCTTGTAGTTGTCCGTGGACTCGACGACGACGGTGTTCACCCCCGCCTTCTCGGTGTAGACCTGCGCCTGGCGGGCGTGGGTCTCCAGCCAGTCGCCGAACGCGGTCGAACCGGTGTAGTCGATGATCCGGATCTCGGGCCGGACCGCGAGGGTCTTGGCCAGCCCCTCGCCCGGCCGGTCCACCGCCAGGCACACCAGGTCGGCGGGGAAGCCGGCTTCGGCCAGCACCTCCCGGGCCACCCGGACCGTCAGCGCCAGCGGCAGCACCGCCCGCGGATGCGGCTTGACCAGGACCGGATTGCCGGTCGCCAGGGAGGCGAACAGGCCCGGGTAGCCATTCCACGTCGGGAAGGTGTTGCAGCCGATCACCAGGGCCACACCGCGCGGTACGGCCGTGAACGCCTTGGTCAGCTCCAGCGGGTCCCGCTTGCCCTGCGGCTTGGTCCACGCCGTCTCCCGCGGGGTGCGGGTCTGCTCCTCGTAGGCGTACGCCACCGCCTCCAGGCCGCGGTCCTGGGCGTGCGGCCCGCCCGCCTGGAACGCCATCATGAACGCCTGGCCGCTGGTGTGCATCACGGCCTGCGCGAACTCATGGGTGCGCGCACTGATCCGCGCCAGGATCTCCAGGCACACCGCCGCCCGCACCTCAGGACCGGCCTCCCGCCACACCGGCAGCGCGGCCCGCATCGCCGGCAGCAGCACGGAGACGTCCGGATGCGGATAGGTGATGCCCAGCTCCGGCCCGTACGGCGAGACCTCCTCGCCCACCCAGTCGTCCGTACCGGGCTGGTCGAGCGCGAAGCGGGTGCCGCGCAGCGCCTCGAAGGCGGCCAGCCCGTCCTGCGGGGCGCTCTCGCCGTACGCCTTGGGGTGCTCGGGGTGCGGCGACCAGTACGCGCGGGTGCGGATCGCTTCCAGCGCCTTGTCGAGGGTCGGGCGGTGCTTCTCGACCAGCTGCGCTGCGGTCATTTCGGCGGTCATCGATGACCAACTCCTCGTCGGCTGCGCGGAAAGGGAATGAGGGACCGGGAGTGAAGGACTGGGAGTGACACGGCAACGGAGTTAGAGTAACCGAACGATCGGTCGGGGCAAGGGGGCCCGGCGAACCTGTGGAAAACTCGCTCGGGGAGGAACAGCTGCCATGACGGCACTCGGCAACGGCGACACCGTGGCAGTGGTGGGCACCGGCACCATGGGACAGGGGATCGCGCAGGTCGCCCTGGTCGCCGGCCACCGCGTACGGCTCTACGACAGCGTTCCCGGCCGGGCCGGGCAGGCCGCCGTGGCCGTCGTCCGGCGGCTGGACCGGCTGGTGGAGAAAGGCCGGATCCCGGCGGCCGCACGGGACGCGGCCCGCGACCGCCTCTCCCCCGCCGGCACCCTCGGCGACCTCGCCGGTGCCGCCCTGGTCATCGAGGCGATCCTGGAGGAACTCCCCGCCAAACAGGAGCTCTTCCGCGCCCTGGAGGACATCGTCCCGGCGGACTGCCTGCTGGCCACCAACACCTCCTCGCTGTCCGTCACCGCGGTCGCCGGCGGACTCCGCCACCCCGGCCGCTGCCTGGGCATGCACTTCTTCAACCCCGCGCCGCTGCTGCCCCTGGTCGAGGTCGTCAGCGGCGCCGCCACCGACCCCGCGGCGGCCAGCACCGCCTACGACACCGCCGCGGCCTGGGGCAAGACCCCCGTGCGCTGCGCCGACACCCCCGGCTTCCTCGTCAACCGCATCGCCCGCCCCTTCTACGCCGAGGCGCTGCGCCTGCACGAGGAGCGGGCCGCCGACCCCGCCACCCTCGACGCCGTCCTGCGCGAGGGCTGCGGCTTCCGGATGGGCCCCTTCGAGCTCACCGACCTCATCGGCCAGGACGTGAACGAGGCGGTCACCCACTCGGTGTGGAACGCCTTCTTCCAGGACCCGAAGTTCACGCCCTCCCTGGCGCAGCGCCGCCTGGTGGAGGCCGGGCTGCACGGCCGCAAGACGGGACGCGGCTGGTACGACTACGCCGACGGCGCCGCAGCACCCCGGCCGGCGACCGCCGCCCCCTGCCCGGCGCCCGCCTCGGTCACCCTGCACGGGGAGCTGCCCCGGCCCGCCGCGGCGCTGCCCGGGCTGATCGAGGAAGCCGGCATCGAGGTCGTCCGCGCCACCGCACCGGAAGGGGCCGGGGGCTTCCTCCGGCTGCCCGGCGGCGCCGCACTGGCCCTGACCGACGGCGGCCCGGCCACCCGCCGGGAGGACGGCCGGGCCGTCCGCTTCGACCTCGCGCTCGACTACCGGGCGGCGACCCGGATCGCCCTCGCCGCCTCGGCCGCGGCCCCCGGGGCGGACGTGGCCGAGGCCACCGGTCTCTTCCAGGCGCTCGGCAAGCAGGTCAGCGTGGTCGACGACGTCCCCGGCATGATCGCCGCCCGCACGGTCGCGATGATCATCGACTTCGCCGTGGACGCCGCGGCCCGCGGGGTCGCGTCCCCCGGGGACATCGACACCGCGATGCGCCTGGGGGTGAACTACCCCGGCGGCCCCCTGGAATGGGCCGAACGGCTCGGTGCCCCCTGGGTCCGCGATCTGCTGGACTCCCTGCACCGCCACAATGCCGGGGGACGGTACGCACCGTCCTGGGCGCTGCGGCGCCGTGCGGACCTCGAGGAATGGGTGCTCTAATCATGACCATGGCCAAGCGCGACGCCTACACACCCGAGTCGCTGCTCGCGGTCTCCGTCGAGGTGTTCATCGAGCGCGGCTACGACGGCACGTCCATGGAGCACCTCTCCAAAGCGGCCGGCATCTCCAAATCGTCGATCTACCACCACGTGCGCAGCAAGGAAGAACTCCTCCGGCGCGCGATAAGCCGCGCCCTGGGCGGGCTGTTCGGCGTCCTGGAGGAGCCCGGCGCCACGGAGGGCCGGGCGATCGAGCGGCTGGAGTACGTCACCCGGCGCGAGGCCGAGGTCCTGATGGACGAACTCCCCTACGTCACGCTGCTGTTGCGGGTCCGGGGGAACACCGACACCGAGCGGTGGGCCATGGAGCGCCGCCGCGAGTTCGACCACCGGGTCGCCGAACTCCTGAAGGAGGCCGCCGCCGACGGCGACCTCCGGGAGGACGTGGACGTGCGGCTGGCCACCCGCCTGCTCTTCGGGATGATCAACTCCATTGTGGAGTGGTACCGCCCCGGGCGGGGCGACGCCGCCGGCCGCGAGGAGGTCGCGGAGGCCGTGGTGCGGACGGCGTTCGCGGGGCTGCGGAGGGTTTGAGGGGCGGGGGAGGTTTCCCGCCGGGCACCCACCGCCCGTCCACCCGCCCCCGGCACCCGCGCAAGACCCCGGCAGCCCCACCCGGCGAGCCTCCGCCCCAGGCACGCCTCACCCCGCGCCACCCCCGCCCCACCCCTCCTCCAGTCCCAGGTCGGTCTCCTCGAAGACCAGCAGGGTGCGGGTGCTCAGTACCTCCGGTATGGACTGGATCCGGGTCAGGACCAGCTCCCGCAGTTCGCGGTTGTCCTTGGTGTGCACCAGCAGCAGGACGTCGAAATCGCCGCTGACCAGCGCGATGTGGGCGGCCCCGGGCAGCGTGGTGAGCTGCTTGCGCACGGTGCGCCAGGAGTTCTGGACGATCTTCAGGGTGATGTAGGCGGAGGCGCCCTGGCCTGCCCGCTCCTGGTCCACCAGGGCGCTGAAGCCGCGGATCACGCCGTCGTCGAGCAGCCGGTTGATGCGCGCGTACGCGTTGGCGCGGGAGACGTGGACCTGCTCGGCGACGGAGCGTATGGAGGCCCGGCCGTCGGTGCGCAGCAGGCGCAGGATGGCGCGGTCGATGGTGTCGAGCGGGCGGGCGGCCGGAGGCGGTGGGGCGGGCGGGGCCGGCGGCTGTCCCCCCGGGTGGGCCATCTGTTCCTCCGGCATGTGCTCCCGCCTCCCCTTCGTGGACTCCCTGCCTTCATCACAAGCTGTGGAGAACCGTTTGTCCACAGGCTGAACCCGCCTGTAGCCAAAATGCATCAGCGACCGAACAATCGGTAGGGAAGGGCTCACCCGCCCCGACCCGTTGCATCCTGCCCGCGCGTCGCCCGCCCACCACCCCCATGAGGCGCATCGCGCCACCCCTTCGATGACGAGGAGGTGCCCGTCATGACGGTCCTTGAGCAGCCCGGCAGCCCCCGGCACACCAGCGGCCCGGCCGTCCCCCCGCCCGCCTGGCGGCCGCGTGTCGACCCCGCGCCCCTGCTGCCCGACACCGAGCCGTACCGCCTCCTGGGGACGGACGCCGCCCGCCGGCTCGACCCCGGCCTCCTGAAGCGGCTCTACACCGAGCTGGTCCGCGGCCGGCGGTACAACACCCAGGCCACCGCGCTGACCCGGCAGGGCCGGCTCGCGGTCTACCCCTCGTCCACCGGCCAGGAAGCCTGCCAGGTCGCCGCCGCCCTGGCCCTCCAGGAGCAGGACTGGCTCTTCCCCAGCTACCGCGACACCCTCGCCGCCGTGGCCCGGGGCCTGGATCCCGTCCAGGCCCTGACCCTCCTGCGGGGCGACTGGCACACCGGCTACGACCCGCACGAACACCGCATCGCCCCCCTGTGCACCCCCCTGGCCACCCAGCTCCCGCACGCCGTGGGCCTGGCGCACGCCGCCCGCCTCAAGGGCGACGACGTGGTCGCCCTGGCGATGGTCGGCGACGGCGGCACCAGCGAGGGCGACTTCCACGAGGCGCTGAATTTCGCCGCCGTCTGGCAGGCACCGGTCGTCTTCCTCGTGCAGAACAACGGCTTCGCGATCTCCGTCCCGCTCGACAAGCAGACCGCCGCCCCCTCCCTCGCCCACAAGGCGGTCGGCTACGGCATGCCCGGCCGCCTGGTCGACGGCAACGACGCGCCCGCGGTGCACGAGGTCCTCACCGAGGCGGTCCGCCGGGCCCGCGAGGGCGGCGGCCCCACCCTCGTCGAGGCCGTCACCTACCGCCTCGACGCCCACACCAACGCCGACGACGCCACCCGCTACCGCACCGAGGCCGAGGTGGAGACCTGGCGGGCGCACGACCCGATAGCCCTCATGGAGCGCGAGCTGACCGGCCGCGGCCTGCTCACCGACGCGTTCGCCACCGCCACCCGGGACGGCGCCGAGCAGCTCGCCGCCGCCCTCCGGGACCGCATGCACACCGACCCCCCGCTGGACCCGATGGCCCTGTTCGACCACGTCTTCATCCGGCAGACCGGCCAACTGCGCGACCAGGCCGCACAGTTGCGCGCCGAGCTGGACGCCGAGGCCGAAGCGGACGGGACCACCGCGGCCACCCCCGCGCCCGCCCAGGAGGCCCGGCCATGACGACCACCGCCCAGCCCACCGCGCGCAAGCCGGCCACCATGGCTCAGGCGCTCACCCGCGCGCTGCGCGACGCCATGGCCGAGGACCCCACCGTCCACGTGATGGGGGAGGACGTCGGCACCCTGGGCGGCGTCTTCCGGGTCACCGACGGCCTGGCCGCCGAGTTCGGCGCCGACCGGTGCAGCGACACCCCGCTCGCCGAGGCCGGCATCCTCGGCACCGCCGTCGGCATGGCGATGTACGGGCTCCGGCCGGTGGTGGAGATGCAGTTCGACGCGTTCGCCTACCCCGCGTTCGAGCAGCTGGCCAGCCACGTCGCCCGGATGCGCAACCGCACCCGCGGCGCGGTCCCCATGCCGCTGACCATCCGCATCCCCTACGGCGGCGGCATCGGCGGGGTCGAGCACCACAGCGACTCCTCCGAGGCGTACTACCTCGCCACCCCCGGTCTCCAGGTCGTCACGCCGGCGACCGTCGAGGACGCCTACGGCCTGCTGCGCGCGGCCATCGCCTCCGACGACCCGGTCGTCTTCCTCGAACCCAAGCGGCTCTACTGGTCCCGGGCCGACTGGTCACCGGACGCGCCCGCCCCCGTCGCCCCGATAGGCCGCGCCGAGGTCCGCCGCCCCGGCAGCAGCGCCACGCTCCTCACCTACGGGCCGTCCCTGCCGGTCTGCCTGGAGGCCGCCGAGGCCGCCCGCGCCGAGGGGTGGGACCTGGAGGTCGTCGACCTGCGCTCGCTCGTGCCGTTCGACGACGACACGGTCTGCGCGTCGGTGCGGCGCACCGGCCGGGCCGTGGTCGTGCACGAGGCCAACGGCTTCGGAGGCCCCGGCGGCGAGATCGCCGCGCGGGTCACCGAGCGCTGCTTCCACCACCTGGAGGCGCCGGTGCTGCGCGTCACCGGGTTCGACATCCCCTATCCGCCGCCCATGCTGGAGCGCCATCACCTCCCCGGCGTGGACCGGATCCTGGACACCGTCGCCCGCCTCCAGTGGGAGTCGCGCTGGACGGAAGGGCGTGGTGCGTGATGGCCGTGGTGCGTGAGTTCACCCTCCCCGACCTGGGGGAGGGCCTGACCGAAGCGGTGGTCGTGCGCTGGCTGGTCGAGGTCGGCGACGTGGTGGCCGTCGACCAGCCGGTGGTGGAGGTGGAGACCGCCAAGGCGATGGTCGAGGTGCCCTGCCCGTACGGCGGTGTGGTCACCGCCCGGTTCGGCGAGGAGGGCGCCGAGGTCCCGGTGGGGGCGCCGCTGGTGACGGTCGCGGTCGGCGCCGCGCCGGACGCCCTGCCGGGTGCCCGCTCGGAGCCCGGCACCCCGGCCCCCGCCCCCGAGGAGGCGCCGGCCGCGGAGTCGGGGTCGGGGAATGTCCTGGTCGGCTACGGCACGAGCGGTGCGGCGGCCCGGCGCCGCCGGATCCTGCCCGCCGCCCCGGGGCCCGCCGCCGCGGAGACCGCCGCGGCCGCCCGCCCGGCCGGGCCCGCGCCCGCCGCGAGCGGCCCCGCCCGCTCCGTCGCGGACCCCGGCGGCACCCGCACGGTCGCCGTCATCTCCCCGCTGGTGCGCCGCCTCGCCCGGGAGCACGGGGTGGATCTGCGGGAGGTCCGGGGCACCGGGCGGGACGGCCTGATCCTCCGCACGGACGTCGAGTCCGCGGTCCGCGCGCTGGCCGGACGGGCATCCCGGGCCGCGCCGGCCGCCCCCGGCCTCCGTACGGAAGCCGCGGCCGCCGCCCCGGCCCCGGCGGAGGAGCGGATTCCGCTGAAGGGCCTGCGCGGCGCCGCGGCCGAGAAGTTCAGCCGCAGCCGCCGGGAGATCCCGGACGCCACCTGCTGGGTGGACGCCGACGCCACCGAACTCCTCGCCGCCCGCGCGGCGATGAACGTGCCCGGCGCCCCCAAGGTGTCGCTGCTGGCGCTGCTGGCCCGGATCTGCACGGCCGCCCTGGCCCGCTATCCGGAGCTGAACGCCACCGTCGACACCGCGGCCCAGGAGATCGTCCGGCTGCCCGCCGTCCACCTCGGCTTCGCGGCGCAGACCGACCGCGGGCTGGTCGTACCGGTCGTCCGGGACGCCCAGGACCGCACGGCCGAGCAGCTGTCCGCCGAGATGGCCCGGCTCACCGACGCCGCGCGCGCCGGGAAGCTGACGCCCGCCGAGCTGTCGCACGGCACGTTCACGCTCAACAACTACGGCGTCTTCGGCGTCGACGGCTCCACCCCGATCCTCAACCACCCGGAGGCGGCGATGCTCGGCGTCGGCCGGATAGCCCCCAAACCCTGGGTGCACGAGGGCGGGTTGGTGGTGCGGCAGGTGGTCCAGCTGTCGTTCACCTTCGACCACCGGGTGTGCGACGGCGGCACCGCGGGCGGTTTCCTGCGCCATGTCGCCGATTGCGTGGAGCGCCCCGCGCTGCTGCTGCGCAGCCTGTGACGACCGGTGGTGGCGTGCCCGGAGCGGGCGCGGAGATACTCACGGGGTGAGCGAGCACACCGAGTACGACGTGATCGTGCTGGCCGGCGGCGCGGCGCGGCGGCTCGGCGGGGCGGACAAACCCGCCCTGCCGGTCGGCGGCCGGACCCTCCTGGACCGGGTGCTGGCCGCCTGCGCCGGCGCCGCGGTCACCGTCGTCGTCGGGCCCGCGCGCCCCACCGCCCGCCCCGTCGTCCAGGCCCGGGAGGACCCGCCCGGCGGCGGCCCGCTCGCCGCGCTCGACGCCGGGCTGCGGCACACCACCGCCCCCACGGTGCTGCTGCTCTCCGCCGACCTGCCGTTCCTGACGCCCGCCACCGTCCGCGGCCTCCTCGACGCCGCGGCCGGGCCCGGCGGGGCCCGGCCGCGGGACGGTGCGCTGCTGTGCGACGCGGACGGCCGCGACCAGCCGCTGGTCGCCGCCTACCGGTCCGCGCCGCTGCGCCGCGCCCTGGACGGGCTGCGGGCCGGCCACGGCGGCCTCGCCGGCCTGCCGCTGCGCCCCCTGCTGTCCGCACTGGCCCTGGCCCGGGTCCGCAACGCCCCGGCCACCGCCTCGTTCGACTGCGACACCTGGGAGGACCTCGGCACGGCGCGCGCCCGGATCAGGGAGCATGGACACGTGTTGGACGAATGGATCACCGCAGTCAAGGCCGAACTGGACATCGACCTCGATGTCGACACGGCGGCACTCCTCGACCTCGCGCGCGACGCGGCCCATGGTGTGGCCCGTCCGGCCGCGCCGCTGACGACGTTCCTGGTGGGCTACGCGGCGGCCCGGCAGGGCGGCGACGTGGCGGAGCTGGCCCGGCGGGCCGCCGCGCTCGCCGACCGCTGGGCGGCGGAGGCGGCGGCCGAGGAGGCCGCGGCGGCGCGCGCGGCCGGCGGCGGCGCCCCCGGTGGGGAAGCGCAGTCCGCGGAATGACCCGCGGGGAGCACGGCGACCCGTTCGGCGACGAGTTCGCCGACGCCCTCGCGCTGGCCAACGACACCGCGCCGCCCCGCCGCCCGTCCGGCGCCCCCGCGGCCGGTGCGTGCGGCGCCGGCCCGGATCCGCACCCCGGCGCCGCCGCGCCCGGCGGCCCCGGTCCGCAGCGCCCCGCCGGCTCGGCGCCCGGTGACCCGCACGAGAAGACCGGGACCGGCCACCGGGACGCCGCGGCGGACGCGGCCCCGCCCGCCCGCACCGGCGCACCGCGCCCCGCCCACCGCACCACACCGTGGCGGACCGCCCGGGAACGGGCCGCGCACGCCGTGCACGGCCCGCCCGGCCCCGGCACCGCCCCGCTGGACGACGCGCTCGGCCGCACCCTCGCCGCTCCCCTGACCGCCCTCACCGACCTGCCGTCGTTCGACACCTCCGCGATGGACGGCTGGGCGGTCGCCGGACCCGGCCCCTGGCGCGTCGACCGCGTCGCCGCGGACGGCACCGGAACGGACCCGGACCAGGGAATCCTCGCCGGCCGCACCGCCGACGCCGCGCTCTCGGACGGCCACGCGGTCCGCATCGCCACCGGGGCGCGCATCCCCGCCGGCGCCACCGCGGTGCTGCGCAGCGAGCACGGCGAGGTCCTCGAACTCCCCGACGGCCGCGCCCGGTTGTACGCGCCGCGGCCGGTCTCCCCCGGCCAGGACATCCGCCCGCGCGGCCAGGAGTGCCGCACCGGCGATCACCTGCTGCCCGCCGGCGCGGTGGTGACCCCCGCGGTGCTCGGCCTGGCCGCAGCGGCCGGCTACGACGAGCTGTCCGTCCACCCCCGCCCGCGCGTCGAGGTCTTCGTCCTCGGCGACGAACTGCTGCGCAGCGGACGGCCCGGGGGCGGCCGGATCCGCGACGCGCTCGGCCCGATGCTGGTGCCCTGGCTGCGCGCCCTGGGCGCCGAGACGGCACCGCCCCGGCACCTCGCCGATGACGCCGGGCTGCTCCGGGAAAGCCTGGCCGGCTCCACCGCCGACCTGGTCATCACCACCGGCGGGACCGCGGCCGGACCGGTCGACCACCTCCACCCCACCCTCCGCGGGCTGGACGCCGACCTGCTGGTGGACGGGGTGGCGGTGCGCCCCGGCCACCCCATGCTGCTGGCCCGCCTGGCGCCCCGCCGGCACCTCGTCGGTCTCCCCGGCAACCCGCTCGCCGCGGTCTCCGGCCTGCTCACCCTGGCCGAACCGCTGCTCCGCACGCTCGCCGCCCGCCGCCCGGCCGAGCCGTACCGGGTGCCGCTGGCCGCCGCCGTGCAGGGGCATCCGCGCGACACCCGGCTGGTCCCGGTCGCCTACCGCGACGACGACCGGCACGGCCTGGTCGCGGTGCCGCTGCGCTTCCACGGGCCCGCGATGCTGCGCGGGATCGCCGCCGCGGACGCGATGGCGGTCGTCCCGCCGGGCGGCGCGGAGCGCGGTGCCGAGGCCGAACTCCTCGAACTGCCCTGGCCGGCGGGCTGGTCGGCGGGCTGGCCCGCCCCCGACACGGGGTACGACCCCGCCGCCGGCCCGGCCTGACGCCGCTGCCCCGAGGCCCGCCCGCGTGCCGGACGGGCCTCGGGGCGGCGGGGCCGTCACTCCGCCGCGGGCTCCTCGGCCGACACCCGCTGCACGGTGATGAGCCGGTCCGCGGGCCGCAGCGTCGCGGCCTCCGGTTCGGTGTAGTCCAGCAGCCTCCCCCCGCGCAGCACGGCCACCACCAGGTCGCCGCAGGCGCGCGGGGACCGCCCCGCCTCGGACGCCGCCACCGGGCGTTCGACCAGGTCCAGGCCGCTGCCGAAGGTCATCAGCCGTTCCAGGACGGCCCCCGCGCTGGGGCTGGCCATCGCCACCCCCAGCAGCCGGCCCGCCGAGCTGGAGCTGGTGACGACGGTGTCGGCGCCGCTCTGCTTCAGCAGCGGCAGGTTCTCGTCCTCCCGGACCGCCACCACGATGGTCGCGTGCTTGTTGAGCTGGCGTGCGGTGAGCGTCACCAGGGCGGCGGTCTCGTCGCGGTGGGTGGCGACGACCACCTTCGCGGCCCGGGGCAGTTCGGCCCGGCGCAGCGCGTCGGACCGGGTGGCGTCCCCGAGGACCCCGGCCAGTCCGTCGTTGCCCGCCGCGTCCACCGTCGGCTTCTTGGGGTCCACCACCACGATCTTGTGCTTCGGGACGCCCTGGCCGACGAGGGTCTGCACGGCGTGCCGGCCCTTCGTGCCGTACCCGATGACGACGACGTGGTCGCGCATGCGGGACCGCCAGCGATGCACCCGCACCTGGTGCCGGGTGCGCTCGGTGAGCACCTCCAGCGTGGTGCCGACCAGGATGATCAGGAACAGCACGCGCAGCGGGGTGATGACGAAGATGTTGGTCAGCCGCGCACTGTCGCTGACCGGGGTGATGTCGCCGTAGCCCGTGGTCGAGAGGGTCACCGTCGCGTAGTACGCCGCGTCGAGCAGCCCGACCTTTCCGCCGGCGTTGTCGTGGTAGCCGGTGCGGTCGATCCAGACCACGAACGTGGTCAGCGCCAGCACCACCAGGGCCATGACGAGCCGCCGCAGGACCTGCTGGAGCGGCGGTTTCACGCCCTGCGCGGGCAGCACGACGGCCCGTCCGGCCTCCCCCTGCTCCTCCGCCTGCGCACGCGAACGCGACCAGAGCGCCCGCAGGATGGAGACCCTCGTGCTCCCGCGGGACGGCGGGTGCTCCTCCCTCATGCGGCCGGCTCCTCGTGCGCGGCCTGCGGGGTGATCGTCGCTGGACAAGGCATAACCGGTCATCCTCCGGGTTTCGGGCGCCCATGGTCTCCCTCCGGAAGTCTGTCAGGACCCGCGCCCTGTCCGGGCCCCCGGACCCCTCCGGAGAGCGTCGGCGCTCCTGCGCCGCGACGCCCGTGCCCGTCCCCGGCGGGGGCTGCGGCGTGCGCCCGAAAGCCGGCTCGGCGCCCGCCGAATCGGTAGCGTCGAGGACACGTCCCCCACCAGTCGCTCACACCGCTGGAGAACCGCCTTGCGCGACCACACCGTCATCGTCGGCTACGGAACCAAGGGCCGGTCCGCCGTCCAGACCCTGTGCGCCACGGGCCTGGCCCGGGACCGCGTCGTCATCGTCGATCCCAGCTCCAAGGTGGTCGAAGCGGCGGTGGCGGAGGGGTTCACCGGCGTGGTCGGCGACGGGACGCGCAGCGATGTCCTGATGCGGGCCGAGATCCAGCGCGCGCACCAGGTCGTCATCGCCACCCAGCGCGACGACACCGCCGTACTGGTCTCGTTGACCGCCCGTCAGCTCAACAGGGACGCCACGATCGTCGCCGCGGTCCGGGAGGAGGAGAACGCGCCGCTGCTGCGGCAGTCCGGTGCGGACGCGGTGATCACCTCGGCCAGTGCCGCCGGCCGGCTGCTGGGGCTCTCGGTGCACAGCCCCAGCGCGGGCGCCGTCATGGAGGACCTGATCCAGCAGGGCAGCGGCCTGGACCTGGTGGAGCGGCCGGTGGTGAAGGCCGAGGTCGGCAGGTCCGTCCGGGACACCGAGGACCTGGTCGTCTCCGTGCTGCGCGGCCACCGGCTGCTGAGCTTCGACGACCCGGAGGCGAGCCCGCTGCAAACCGCGGACCGCCTGATCACCATCGTCCGGGCCGCCCCGGCCGGAGCACCGGGCGGCTGCGGCCGGCCGCCCGCCAAGCCGACACTGCCCGGTACGGCGGTCTCCGCCATGCGCCCCGCGGACGAGTGACCGGCGGCCGGGCGTGCCGGAGCCGCCCGGTCCCCGGGCGCGGACGGGCCCACCGCCCCGCGCCCGCCCTTTCGCCCCCCGGCCGGACGGCGAGTAGCCTCGCGCCCATGCGAGCGATCACCATCCCCGAACCCGGAGGCCCCGAAGCCCTCGTGTGGGCCGACGTGCCCGATCCGCAGCCCGCCGAGGGCGAGGTCCTGATCGAGGTCGCGGCCAGCGCCGTGAACCGTGCCGACCTCCTCCAGCGCCAGGGCTTCTACGACCCGCCGCCCGGCGCCTCCCCGTACCCGGGCCTGGAGTGCTCGGGGCGGATCGCCGCGGTCGGACCCGGCGTGCACGGCTGGGCGGTCGGCGACGAGGTCTGCGCGCTGCTGGCGGGCGGCGGCTACGCCGAGAAGGTCGCCGTCCCGGCCGGCCAGGTGCTGCCGCTGCCGCCCGGCGTCGACCTCGTCACGGCCGCCGCGCTCCCCGAGGTGGCCTGCACTGTCTGGTCGAACGTCTTCATGATCGCGCACCTGCGGCCCGGCGAGACGCTGCTGGTCCACGGCGGTGCCAGCGGCATCGGCACCATGGCCATCCAGCTCGCCAAGGCGGTCGGCGCGCGGGTCGCGGTCACCGCGGGCGGCCCCGAAAAGCTGGCCCGCTGCGCCGAGTTGGGCGCCGACCTGCTCATCGACTACCGCGAGCAGGACTTCGTCCAGGAGATCCGCAAGGCGACCGACGGCAAGGGCGCGGACGTCATCCTCGACATCATCGGCGCCAAGTACCTCCAGCGGAACGTCAAGGCCCTGGCGGTCGCCGGCCGGCTGGCGATCATCGGGCTACAGGGCGGAGTGAAGGCCGAGCTGAACCTCGCCGCGCTGATCTCCAAGCGCGCCGCGATCACCGGCACCGGTCTGCGGGCCCGTCCGGTGAGCGAGAAGTCGGCCATCGTCGCCGCCGTCCGCGAGCACGTCTGGCCGCTGATCGGCAACGGCCAGGTCCGCCCGATCGTGGACCGGACGCTGCCGATGGCGGAGGCCGCCGAGGGCCACCGGGTACTGGACTCCAGCACCCACTTCGGCAAGGTCATCCTGACCGTCTGAGCCGCCGACCAGGCGCTTTCGGGGGCCCCGGCCCGCCCCCGCCCCTCCCCGTGCCGGCGGATCACCCGGCCGACCTGCCCGAGATGCCGCGGTCATGCCGCCGTGTGACGCTGGGCACGTCACTCGACGGCTCGGCACGGGAGGGGCACCGTGGTCGCTCCAGGATTCCGTACGCGCATTGCCTCAAGTCTGCTGGTGGTCGCCGCCGCCCTGCCTGCCTCCCTGACATCCGGCACCGCGCTGGCCGCGGACCGGCAGGCCACGCCGGCCGCGCGGCCCGGCGAGCCGATGGACGACTACGCGGCGGACCCCCCGATGAGCGCGGACCGCTTCGGCGAGCTGTACCCGGGCCGTCCCGGCGCGCCGGTGCGCCTGCCGGAGTTCCCCGGCACCGCCTCCTTCCGGGACCTCCCGGACCGCTTCGCCGGGCTCTCCGGCACCCTGCCGGCCTTCCCGCACCACCCCGGCGGGCCGTTCCTGGACGGGCCGCGCCACCACCACCGGCATCACCCGTTCGGACCGCGTTTCCCGTGGTCGCCGGCGTCCGCGCCGGACGCCGGCACCGCCGTCGGGGACGACGCCTCGGACGGGGACCCGGTGGTACCGGCCGCCCCGCCGCGCGCACCGGCCGCGGACCCCGTCCAGCTGCCGGCCGGCCGCCCCGCCCGCCCCGTGCTGCGCGACAGCATGCCCCGGACGACGGCGGCCGACGACCTGGACACCGCCGAGCCGGAGCTCCCCGCCCCGTCGCAGCCCCGCGAGCTCGCCGCCCCCGCCCTCCCGAGCCCCCACCGGCAGGTGCCGTCGCCCGTCCCCGAGCAGGACCCCGGCACCCCCGCCACCAAGGCCGGCCCCGGCGCCTCGGCAGGCCCCTACTCCCTCGAAACCCCCGGCGCGCATGTCGAGCGGGTACTGCCGATGGGCGCGGGGATGGCCCTCACCGGTCTGGGGCTCGCCTTTCTCGGCCTGCGGCTGCGGCGCCGCTGAAGGCCCGGAGTACGTGTTTCACGTGAAACACGTACGCGCGGTTTCACGTGAAACGGTGCGGGCCCCCGGTTTCACGTGAAACATCCGCCGCGCGCGGTGTTTCACGTGAAACACCGCGGACCGAGCCCGTGGTTCCACGTGAAACATGCGACGCCGTTTCACGTGAAACAGGGCGGCACCCTGGGTGGATCACCTTCCGCCGGGGGCACCACCGTTCTGGACCTGTCGTACGAGAGAATGGCGGCATGGATATGCCGATGAACGAACGGTCGCAGGAGAACCAGCACGTCCTGGTCGTCGGCCCGGACGGCATGGCGCTCGGCAGCGCCGCCTCCGGTGGCGGGGAAGAGGGCGGGGAGCCCCGTGAGGTTCCGGTCACGGACATGGTCGAGCAGCCTGCGAAGGTCATGCGTATCGGCAGCATGATCAAGCAGCTGTTGGAAGAGGTGAAGGCGGCTCCTCTCGACGAGGCGAGCCGGGTGCGTCTCAAGGAGATCCACGCCAGCTCGGTCAAGGAGCTGGAGGACGGGCTGGCGCCCGAGCTGGTCGAGGAGCTGGAGCGGCTCTCGCTGCCCTTCACCAATGAGTCGGTGCCGACCGAGGCGGAGCTGCGGATCGCCCAGGCCCAGCTGGTGGGGTGGCTGGAGGGCCTCTTCCACGGCATCCAGACCGCGCTCTTCGCCCAGCAGATGGCCGCCCGGGCCCAGCTGGAGCAGATGCGCCGCGCCCTGCCGCCCGGTATCACCGCGGAGGGACAGGAACAGCCCGGCCACGGCGGCGCCCGCTCGGGCCCGTACCTCTGATTCCCCGGCGCCCGGCGCCCGCGAAACGGCCGGAGGGGCCGGCACGCCCGTTGCGTGCCGGCCCCTCCGCTGTCAGGACGCCGCCGTCAGCTGCTGCGGCCGGTCGAGATGGTCAGCTGGATGGTGTCGTTGCTGCTCGGGTTCCACCAGCTGATGGCATCCGGGGTCTGGTTCGTGACGGTGTTCTTGCCCCAGATCGCGTCGTTCTCCTCCTTGACGACCTTGTACTTCCAGCCGGCCGCCTTGATGCACTGCTCGACCGACTCCAGGTTCTTGAACTTGAAGCTCGGGAAGAGGATCTTGCGCGGGTCCACGGCGCTCTTGGCCGGGCTGGTGCACTCGGAGGTCTGGATGGTCGCCGTCTTGTCCTCGGGCCGGACGCTCGCGGTGGGCGACGGACTGGAGGAGAACACCGAGGTCGGCGAGTCGTGGCCGCCGCCTCCGCTGTCGCTGCCGGCGCTCAGGCCGATGCCGATGGCTATCGCGGTGACCACCACGACGCCCACCACCGCGGCGGCGATGATCACCGGGCCGTTGTTCTTGCGGGGGCCCACCGGCGGCATCGGGCCGGTCACCGGCGGCGCCGGCGGGCCGGGGAACGGCGGCGGGGCCGGGAAGCCGGCGTTGGGGAACGGCGCCGGGGTCGGGGCCGGGCCCGGCGCGGGGGTGGGGTAGGCGTTGTTCACCGGCGGCGGGGTCTGGGGGGCGAAGGCCGCCTGCGTCGGCTGGTACGGCTGCTGGACGTTCGGCGGAGCCGGGGTGTGCGGGTTGCCGGAGGCGGTGGGGAAGACCGCGGAGGAGACCGAGGCGCCGCTGGTGCGGGCGCGCGGCCCCTCGCTGATGATCAGCGGGGTCGCCCCGGACTGCCCGGAGCCGGCGATCCGCAGGCACTCGTCCCGCATCGCCTCGGCGGTGGGGAACCGTTCGTTGGGGTTCTTCTTCAGCGCCCGGGCGACCAGGGCGTCGACGGCCGGCGGCAGCGAGCGGTTGATGCCCGACGGGACCGGCGGCTCTTCCTGGACGTGGGCGTAGGCGATGGCCAGCGGCGAGTCGGCGTCGAACGGCAGCTGGCCGGTGAGCAGCTCGAAGAGCATGATGCCGACCGAGTAGAGGTCGGAGCGGGCGTCCACCCCGCGGCCCAGCGCCTGCTCGGGCGAGAGGTACTGCGGGGTGCCGACGACCATGCCGGTCTGCGTCATCGACGTCACACCGGACTGCATGGCGCGGGCGATGCCGAAGTCCATCACCTTCACGACATTGCGCTTGGTGATCATGACGTTGCCCGGCTTGATGTCCCGGTGGACCAGGCCCATCTCGTGGCTCGCCTCCAGCGCGGCGAGCACGTCGGCGGTGATTTTCAGCGCCTTTTCGGTCGGCATCGCGCCGTGCTGGGCGATATCGCTGTCGAGCGCGGACCGCAGCGGCTGGCCGGAGACGTACTCCATGATGATGTACGGCACCATGCCGCCGTCGAGCTCGTCCTCGCCGGAGTCGAAGACCGAGACGATGTTGGTGTGCGTGAGCTTCGCCACTGACTGCGCCTCGCGGCGGAACCGCTCGCGGAACGCCTGCTCGCGGCCGAGCTCGGTGTGCAGGGTCTTGATCGCGACCTCGCGGTCCAGCACGCTGTCGTAGGCGAGGTGCACGGACGCCATACCGCCGGCGCCGAGAAGATCACGAAGCTGGTAACGTCCACCGCCGACCGAACGGCCCCCGTATTGGCCCTGAGCGCCGTCCTGGCTCATCGTTACCGCTTCCCCCTGGGCGCACTGCCCGTGCATGTCTGGCGATCAGATCTGAAATACCGGAGCCAAGTCTGCCCCAGGCCACCGGCACGTCAAGCTGTGTGCCCGTTCCGTGACCAGATGTGCAAGATCCGGGCACGATCACACAGCGGACCGGGCCGCGGCCGGAGGGTGGCGAACTTGCGGCGCCCGGCCCGCAGAAGGTTTGATGGCCGGTCCACGACGGACCGGTGGGTGCCGCGGAACCTGTAGCGTGCTCTAGCGAAGACCGAGACCTTACCGCTGCAATGCGGATCGATTCGACGGCGAGGACCGATGGCACCGACGCAGCGCCCCCAGGGGCCGTCCGATCCTGACGCCACCGGCTCCAATGTCCCCGACGTACCGGAGATGTGGGGCAACGGCGGACTGGTCGGCGACGGCCGCTACCGGCTGACGCGCCGGCTGGGCCGTGGCGGCATGGCGGAGGTGTTCGCCGCCGAGGACGTGCGCCTGGGCCGCACCGTCGCCGTGAAGCTGCTGCGCGCCGACCTCGCCGAGGACCCGGTGTCCAAGGCCCGCTTCACGCGCGAGGCGCAGTCCGTGGCCGGGCTGAACCACCACGCGGTGGTCGCGGTGTACGACTCCGGTGAGGACTTCGTCGGCGGCAACACCGTGCCGTACATCGTGATGGAGCTGGTCGAGGGCCACACCATCCGCGATCTGCTGCTCAACGCCGAGGCCCCGCCGCCGGACCAGGCGCTGATCATCGTCTCCGGGGTGCTGGAGGCGCTCGCCTACAGCCACCAGCACGGCATCGTGCACCGTGACATCAAGCCCGCGAACGTGATCATCACCAACAGCGGCGCCGTGAAGGTGATGGACTTCGGCATCGCCCGTGCCCTGCACGGCGCGCAGTCGACCATGACCCAGACCGGCATGGTCATGGGCACCCCGCAGTACCTCTCCCCGGAGCAGGCGCTCGGCAAGACCGTCGACACCCGCTCCGACCTGTACGCCACCGGCTGCCTGCTGTACGAACTCCTCACCCAGCGGCCGCCGTTCACCGGCGAGACCCCGCTCTCGGTCGTCTACCAGCACGTCCAGGACATGCCGGTGCCGCCCTCCGAGGTCGCCGAGTCGGTGCCGCCGGAGCTGGACGGCCTGGTCATGCGGTCGCTGGCCAAGGACCCCGACGACCGGTTCCAGACCGCCGAGGAGATGCGCGGGCTGGTCCAGTACTCCCTGCAGATGCTGCACGAGCAGGGCGGCCACACCGGCACGTGGAACACCGGGCCGGTCGCGATGCCCGACGGCGGCCACACCATGGCGCTGCGCGGCGGCGCCGCCGAGACCACCGCGCTGGCCCACCCGGACGCCGGCCAGACCGCGGCGCAGCCGATCCTCGGCCCCGGCATGCGGGACGACGACGGCGGCTACGAGGGCGGCTACCGCCAGGCCAAGGGCGGCCGCGGCAAGGTGTGGCTGATCGCGCTGCTGGCGCTGATCGCCATCGGCGTGGGCGTCGCCTTCGCGATCCAGAACACCAGCGGCCCGGGCCACAGGAAGCAGCCGCAGGTGACCACCCAGTCCCCGTCGCCGTCGGCCTCCGACGAGACCAGCGAGCCGCCGACGGACGAGCCGAGCACTCCCGACACCTACCCGGGCAGCAGCACCGGCGGCGGGAACACCTACACCCACCGGCCGAGCCACGAGCCCAGCACCCAGCCCTCGTCCGCGCCGCCCAGCTCGCAGCCGCCGACCTCCGGGCCGCCGACCAGCACCACGGGCGGTTCGAACAGCGGCGGCACGAACAGCGGCGGTACCGGCACCGGCGGGACGACGGACGGCGGCACGAACACCGGCGGTACCGGCAGCGGCGGCACGACGGACGGCGGTTCGAACACCGGCGGTACCACGACCGGCGGCACGAACACCGGCGGCACGAACAACGGCGGGTCCACCACCGGCGGGACGCCGCTGGGCGGCACGACCGGCGGCTGACCGGGAGCGGGGCGGCGGCGGGCGGGGTGACCGCCCGCGCGGTCAGCCCGTGAACGCCTTCCGCACCGCCGGGTAGGCGCGGGTCCACCACACCGCCAGCGCCGCCGCCGCGGGGAACTGCGGATCGGTGCGACGGTCCCCGAGCCGGTAGCGCCAGGTGAGCATCCAGAAGTCGTTCAGCCGCTCCCACCACACCCGGTGCACGGCGGCGGCCAGCTCCTCGGCACCGGCCCCGCACCCCCTGCGGTAGGCGCTCGCGTACGCGGCGACCTTGGCCAGGTCCAGGGTCCCGCAGGGGCGCACGAAGAAGATCGCGGCGGCGCGCACCGCCTCCTCGGCGCGGGGCTGGACGCCCAGCCGGTCCCAGTCGACGACCGCGGCCGGTTCGGTGCCGCGGTAGAGCACGTTCAGCGGGTGGAAGTCCCCGTGCACCCACCCCGCGGCCGGTTCCGCCCCGGGCGGCGGGCGGCGGTGCGCCTGCCGCTCCAGCAGGGCCCGCCGCTCCAGGAGGCGGTGCTCGGCCAGCTCGTCGAAGCTGGTCCGCGGGCGCGCCCCGCGGGCCAGCGCCAGCAGCTCCTCGATCGTCTCGACGGTCCGCTCGGGATCGGCGGCCGCATCGGTGCCGGGCGGCCGCGGCGGGGCCGGCTCGTCGGCCATGACCTCGGCCAGGGTGGTGTGGACGAGCCCGAGCAGGGCGCCGAGCCGGCGCGACTGGCCCTCGGTCAGCTCGGTGCCGGTCAGGTGCCGGCCCTCGACCCAGGGGTGCAGGGCGTAGTACCGGCCGTCCAGCACGGTGACGGTGCGGCCGTCGTCGCCGGTCACGGGCGGGACGACCGGCAGGCCGAGCCCGGCCAGCCGGCGGGTGGCGCGGTGCTGGCGGGTGAGGGCGGCGCGGTCCCCGTCGAGGTGGTGTTTGAGGAAGTAGCGGCCGCGGGTGGTGGCGAGGAAGTAGCCGTGGTTGAGCAGGCCCTCGGCGACCGGCTCGCAGGACAGCGGCGCCCCGGCACGGCCGTAGTGGCGCAGCAGGGATCCGAGGGTGTCGCGGTCGGGCGTCGCCGCCGACCGGACTACAGATGAGCGCAGCACGCGCCAGATGTTAGATCAACTACGCCCAGTGGAGTGGGTGTGGCGGAAAGCCTTACCGAGGGTGCGCATACCCGGCGACCGGTACCTCCGTGAGGTGGTGCAGCGTCACGAATTCCGGCTCGATCCGCAGGAAGACCGGGTCGAAGGGGTCCCCGTCGGCCAGGTGCGGGGCGCGTCCGAACAGCTCCCGCTCGGCCCGGTCCGGCTCGGTGGCCCGGGCGGTGCCGGTGAACTGCACGGACCACGTGTCGCGGGCGCCGCTGTTGGCGTTGTCGGCCTCGTAGGCGACCACGCTGCCGTCCAGCGCCCGGTGGTAGCCGTAGCCGCGGTGCAGCCGCAGGACCACCCGGCCGCCGGCGACGATGTGCCGGGCGACGGCGGTGAAGGGGAGGGCCCGCCGGCTGGCCGACACCCGGCCGTAGGGAATCCGGCTCAGCAGATCGAGGGCGCGGGAGTCGTCGGTCGGCATGGGGCCCAGCCTGCCCGGCCGGCCGCGCGGCGGGTAGGGGCGGGGGCCCGGGTGCAGCGGGACGTTGGTCCCGCCCACGGGTGAGGGGAATTACCGATTCCGCGGTGGTGCGGCTATTCCGTGCCTGGTCAGCGCCGTTCGGCCTGCCGCCGGGCGACATAGGCGGCGGCTTGCGAACGGCGCTCCATACCGAGCTTGGACAGCAGACTGGAAACGTAATTCTTGATCGTTTTCTCGGCCAGGTGGAGCCGTTCGCCGATCGCGCGATTGGTCAGCCCCTCGCCGATCAGATCGAGGATCCTGCGCTCCTGGTCGGTGAGGCTCGCCAGCCGGTCGTCGCCCTTGGCGGTGTTGCCGTCGCGGAGCCGTTCCAGGACGCGGGACGTGGCCACCGGGTCCAGCAGCGACTTCCCGGCCGCCACGTCCCGTACCGCGGAGAGCAGTTCGCTGCCCCGGATGGCCTTGAGGGCATACCCGGACGCACCGGCCATGATCGCATCGAAGAGGGCCTCGTCATCGGCGAACGAGGTGAGCATCAGGCAGCGGATGTCCTCGTTCTGCGAACGGATCTCACGGCAGACCTCCACACCGCTGCCGTCCGGGAGCCGGACGTCGAGCACGGCCACGTCCGGACGGGTCGCGGGGATCCTGACCAGCGCGTCGGCCGCGGTGCCGGCCTCGCCGACCACCTCGATGTCCTCCTCGACCGAGAGCATTTCGTGGACGCCCCGCCGTACCACTTCGTGGTCATCGAGCAGGAAAACCGTGATTTTTCCGTCTTCGCGCACCTCCCCAGTCTCACACATCAACTCTTCCCGTGCTCCAGGTCACCGATATAACGTGCCGTTGTCCCGGCGGCCTGCAACGCTGTGACCAGGAGTTGTTCCCAGCCTTCGCGATTTACTTGGAAATCCAAGCAAAATCGCAGGTCAGCGCCATTTCCACTTCGGCTTTGACAATGGGTAACGTGCAATGAGCAGGCCACTCCGGGGCGCTTTGTTCCACCCGGATCCGGCCGCGTTCGCACACACCCCGTGCGCCGTATCGGATACCGGGTGAGCCGCAACGGCCACCGGCGGACCCCGGGGGCCGGACAGACGGAGGAGCAGCACGTGACCGTGGAAGGCACTGCCGAGCGGAAAACCGCCCGCGGCGGCAGCAAGCGCACCACCGCCAAGAAGTCGGCGCCGGCGAAAAAGGCGTCGCCGTCCCGGGCCAGGAACGGCGCCCGGCCGGAGCAGGCGGAGCAGGAGCAGCTCGTACAACTGCTGACCCCGGAAGGGAAGCGGGTCGAGCACCCGGACTACGCGATCGACCTCACCCCCGAGGAACTGCGCGGCCTGTACCGCGACATGGTGCTCACCCGGCGCTTCGACGCCGAGGCGACCACCCTCCAGCGCCAGGGGGAACTGGGCCTGTGGGCCTCGCTGCTGGGCCAGGAAGCCGCGCAGATCGGCTCCGGCCGGGCGCTGCGCGACGACGACTACGTCTTCCCCACCTACCGGGAGCACGGCGTGGCGTGGTGCCGCGGCGTCGACCCGACGAACCTGCTGGGGATGTTCCGCGGCGTCAACAACGGCGGCTGGGACCCCAACAGCAACAACTTCCACCTCTACACCATCGTCATCGGGTCGCAGACGCTGCACGCGACCGGCTACGCGATGGGCGTGCAGAAGGACGGCGCGGATTCCGCGGTCATCGCGTATTTCGGTGACGGTGCCTCCAGCCAGGGCGATGTCGCCGAATCCTTCACCTTCTCCGCGGTCTACAACGCCCCGGTGGTCTTCTTCTGCCAGAACAACCAGTGGGCGATTTCCGAGCCCACCGAGAAGCAGACCCGCGTCCCCCTCTACCAGCGCGCCCGGGGCTACGGCTTCCCCGGCGTACGGGTCGACGGCAACGACGTGCTGGCCTGCCTGGCGGTGACCAAGGCGGCACTGGACCGGGCCCGCTCCGGTGAGGGCCCCATGCTCATCGAGGCGTTCACCTACCGCATGGGCGCCCACACCACCTCCGACGACCCGACGCGGTACCGCCCCGACGAGGAGACCCTGGCCTGGGAGGCCAAGGACCCGATCCTGCGGCTGCGGCGGTATCTGGAGGCCGAGGGCGCGGCCGACGAGGCGTACTTCGCGGCCGTCGAGGAGGAGAGCGAGACCCTGGGCAAGCGGGTCCGCGAGGCCGTCCGGGCGATGCCGGACCCCGACCCGATGTCGATCTTCGAGAATGTCTATGCCGACGGGCACGCGCTCGTCGATGAGGAGCGCGCGCAGTTCGCCGCGTACCAGGCGTCGTTCGCCGACGCCGATGCCGCCGCGGAGGGGAACTGACCATGGCCGTCCACGAGAAGATCACCATCGCCAAGGCGATCAACGCATCGCTGCGCGCCTCCATGGAGGCCGACCCCAAGGTCGTCGTCATGGGCGAGGACGTCGGCAAGCTCGGCGGCGTCTTCCGCGTCACCGACGGGCTCCAGAAGGACTTCGGCGAGGACCGGGTGATCGACACCCCGCTGGCCGAGTCCGGGATCATCGGCACCGCGATCGGCCTGGCACTGCGCGGCTACCGCCCGGTCGCCGAGATCCAGTTCGACGGTTTCGTCTTCCCCGCCTACGACCAGATCGTCACCCAGCTGGCGAAGATGCACGCGCGGGCGCTCGGCAAGGTCAAGGTGCCGGTCGTCATCCGTATCCCCTACGCGGGCGGCATCGGCGCGGTCGAGCACCACTCCGAGTCTCCCGAGGCGCTGTTCGCGCACGTCGCGGGCCTCAAGGTCGTCTCTCCGTCGAACTCCTCGGACGCCTACTGGATGCTCCAGCAGGCCATCGCCGGGGACGACCCGGTCATCTACTTCGAGCCCAAGCGCCGCTACCACGACAAGTCGCGCCTGGACACCGAGTCGATCCCGGACCCGCTGCACAAGGCCCGGATCACCCGCACCGGTACGGACCTCACGCTGGCCGCCTACGGCCCGATGGTGAAGGTCTGCGAGGACGTCGCCAAGGTCGCGGCCGAGGAGGGCAAGTCGGTCGAGGTCGTCGACCTCCGCTCGATCTCCCCGATCGACTTCGACACCGTGCAGTCCTCGGTCGAGAAGACCGGCCGGCTGGTGGTGGTCCACGAGGCACCGGTCTTCTTCGGCTCGGGTGCGGAGATCGCCGCCCGGATCACCGAGCGCTGCTTCTACCACCTGGAGGCACCGGTGCTGCGGGTCGGAGGTTTCCACGCCCCCTACCCGCCGTCCAGGGTGGAGGACGAGTACCTTCCGGGGCTGGACCGGGTGCTCGACGCCGTTGACCGCGCGCTGGCGTACTGAGGGCTGAGGAGAGTCGTGACCATGACTGCAGGGACCGCCGGCGCGGCGAACACGCAGCGCATCCGCGAGTTCAAGATGCCCGACGTGGGCGAGGGCCTCACCGAGGCCGAGATCCTCAAGTGGTACGTCCGGCCCGGTGACACCGTCACCGACGGCCAGGTCGTCTGCGAGGTCGAGACCGCCAAGGCCGCCGTCGAACTCCCCATCCCCTACGACGGAGTGGTGCACGCGCTGCACTTCGACGAGGGCACCACCGTCGATGTCGGCACGGTCATCATCGCGGTCGACACCGACCCGGGCGCCGGCCCCGTCCAGGAGGCGCCCGCCGCGGCGGCGCCCGCCGAGTCCGCGGAGGAGGACGCCGAACCGCAGGGCCGGCAGGCCGTGCTGGTCGGCTACGGCGCCGCACCGTCCTCGACCAAGCGCCGGGCGCGCAAGCCGCAGCCGGCGGTGGCCGCGGGCCTCCAGGCCGAGCTGAACGGGCGGGCCGCGCCCCCGGCGGCCGCTCCGGTGGCCGTCCCGGCGGCCCCGGCCGCGCCGGTCGTCCCGGTGCCCGCACCCGCCGCCTCCGTGCCCGCACCGGCCGCTCCGCCCGCCGGGCGGCCGCTGGCCAAGCCGCCGGTCCGCAAGCTCGCCAAGGACCTGGGCATCGACCTGGCGACGGTCGCCCCGACCGGGCCGGACGGCACCATCACCCGCGACGACGTGTACGCGGCCGCCGCACCGGCCGAGGCCGCGCCGGCCGCCGCGGCCGCCGGGGTGCCCGCCCCGGCGGAGGCCGCCGCCCCGGCCGGCTTCGATGCCGCGCGTGAGCGGCGGGTGCCGGTCAGGGGCGTGCGCAAGGCCACCGCTCAGGCGATGGTCGCCAGCGCCTTCACCGCGCCGCACGTCACGGAGTTCATCACCGTCGACGTGACCCGCACGATGAAGCTCGTCCAGGAGCTGAAGCAGGACCCGGATCTGGCCGGGTTGCGGGTCAACCCGCTGCTGCTGGTCGCCAAGGCGTTCCTGGTCGCCCTCAAGCGCCACCCGGAGGCCAACGCCGCCTGGGACGAGGCCGCCCAGGAGATCGTCTACAAGGACTACATCAACCTCGGCATCGCCGCGGCCACCCCGCGCGGCCTGATCGTCCCGAACATCAAGGACGCGGGGAACAAGCCGCTGCCGCAGCTCGCCGCGGAGCTGGGCGAGCTGGTGGCCACCGCTCGCGAGGGCAAGACCTCACCGGCGGCGATGTCCGGCGGCACGGTCACCATCACCAACGTCGGCGTCTTCGGCGTCGACACCGGTACGCCGATCCTCAACCCGGGGGAGTCGGCGATCCTCGCCTTCGGTGCCGTCAAGCTCCAGCCGTGGGTCCACAAGGGCAAGGTCAAGCCGCGCCAGGTCACCACCCTCGCGCTCTCCTTCGACCACCGCCTGATCGACGGTGAGCTGGGGTCCAAGCTGCTCGCGGACATCGCGGCGGTCCTGGAGCGGCCCAAGCGGCTGATCACCTGGGGCTGAGCCGCCCGGCCGGCCGATCCGGCCGGCCGCGGCGGCAGCAGGGGCGGTGTTTCACGTGAAACGGTCGGCGAGTTTCACGTGAAACACCGCCCCTCGTCGTTCTCAGCCCCGGATGAGCTCGACCACGCGGCTCAAGTGCGCCACCGGCCCGGTCGGCGTGGACGGATCGGGCTGCCCCGCGGCGCGGATCACCGTGGCCCCTGTCCAGACGGTCGCGACGATCAGGGCCAGTACGACGGCGTTGCGGGTGCGGCGGCCGGTGTGCGACCTGGTCTGCATGGTCAACTCCCCTTGTCCTGCTGGTCCTCACGGCTCCCTGACTCCATTCACCCACGGAATTCCGCGCGTTCCCTACGCGTCAGGTACGGACTCGGGTCCCCCTTGAGTCGGACCACCCCTCCGTCCTGGGTCCCCCTTTCGTCAGAGGCGCACCACCCGGGAAAGGGTTTGCCGCCGCCGTCCGGGCTGTTTACGGTCGGCGAAATGAGCAGTGAAACGATCATCCGGCCCTACCGGGAAGCCGATCAGGACGCGGTGTGCGACCTGTGGTCCAGGGCGTCGAAGCAGGCCCACCCCTTCGTCGAGGGGGAGGGCGAGGGGGAGCGGGCCCGGGTCCTGCGCGAGGTGTATCTCGTCCAGGCGGAGAACTGGGTCGCCGAGCGCGCGGGGGTCGTCGTCGGGCTGCTCGGTCTGCTGGGCGGCCAGGCCCCGGACGGCGGTGTCGAGATCGGCGGGCTGTTCGTGGCGCCGGAGGCGCAGGGCGCGGGCGTCGGCCGGGAACTGGTGGAGCACGCGGCCGCGCGGTACGGCCCGCTGCGGCTGGAGGTCTTCGAGGAGAACGCCCGCGCCCGCCGCTTCTACGCGCACCTCGGCTTCGCCGCGTCCGGGCGGCGGATCGACGACCTGACCGGCCGGCCGCTGATCGCCGTGGAACGCCAGGCGCCGCTGCGGTCGGTGTCCTGGCTGCACGTCCGCGACGGGCGGTTGCTGAGCGTACGGACCCGGGGCAACGACACCTTCTACCTCCCGGGCGGCAAGTACGAACCGGGGGAGACCGCGCGGGAAGCGCTCTCCCGGGAGCTTTCCGAGGAACTGGGGCTGCGGATCCCCGCGGGGGAGCTGACCGAGGCGTTCGTCGTCCATGACGTCGCGCACGGAAAGAACGGCCGGCGGCTGCACATGACCTGCTTCACCGGCGGGCCCCAGGAGATCGATCCCGCTCCCGGCCGGGAGATCGCCGAGTACGCCTGGTTCGACCGCGCGGAGTCCCGTGTGCGGTGCGCGCCGGCCCACCGTCAGGTGGTCGACCGCCTGGTCGCCGAGGGCCGGATGCGCGGCTGACCGGGGGCCGCCCGCCCGCTCCGCCAAGGGCGCCGGTCGGCCCCATTATCACCTCTACCAGGACAAACATCCTCGTGATCGTCCGCATCGCGGAATGCGGTATCGGTCGCATACCTGTTGTATCTATCCTGTGCGCATGCCATCAGCGTCCCTGCCCACCGCCCCCACGAGGGAGACGGGTCCCGTTCCCGCCAAACAGCCGCCCGCCGCCGAGCGGGTCTACACCCACATCAAGGACGCCGTCCTGGAGCGCCGCTACGAGGGCGGCATGCTGCTCACCGAGGGCGAGCTCGCCGACGCCGTGGGCGTCTCCCGCACCCCCGTCCGGGAGGCGCTGCTCCGGCTGGAGGTCGAAGGGCTGATCAAGCTCTACCCGAAGAAGGGCGCCCTGGTGCTGCCGGTCTCCGCGCAGGAGATCGCGGATGTCGTCGAGACCCGGCTGCTGGTGGAGAAGCACGCGGCGGCCAAGGCCGTACCCGCGCCGGAGGCACTGATCGGCGAGCTGAGCCGGCTGGTGGAGACCATGCGGGAGCAGGCCGCGGCGGGCGACCTGGCCGCCGTGTCGGTCACCGACCGCGCGTTCCACGCCGCCATCGTGCGCAGCGCCGGCAACCAGATCCTGGACCGGCTCTACGAGCAGCTGCGCGACCGCCAGCTGCGGATGGGGGTGGCGGTCATGCACGCCCACCCGGACCGGATCGCCAAGAACATCGCCGAGCACACCGAGATCCTGGAAGCGCTGCGGGCCGGGAACGCCGAGGCGGCCACCGACGCCGTGCACCGCCACGTCAGCTGGGTCCGCCACCTGGCACAGGGGGAGGAGCGATGAGCGGCGGTGCCGACCGCGCCGCCGGAAGCGGCGGCATAGGCGGGGGCGGCGCCCGGCTGCTGCCCTCGGACCCGCCCGGCGGCCGCAAGGCCATGGCGGTCTGGGGCATCGGCGTCGCCGTCTACTTCGTGGCGATCACCTACCGCACCAGCCTCGGGGTGGCCGGCCTGGACGCCGCGCACCGCTTCCACATCAACGCCTCGGCGCTGTCCACCTTCTCGATCCTTCAGCTGCTGGTCTACGCCGGCATGCAGATACCCGTCGGCCTGCTGGTCGACCGGCTGGGCGCGAAGAAGGTCCTGACCCTCGGCGTGATCCTCTACACCGCCGGCCAGTTCGGCTTCGCGTTCTCCGCGTCGTACACCATGGCGCTCGGCTCACGCGCGCTGCTCGGCTGCGGCGACGCCATGACCTTCATCAGCGTGCTGCGGCTGGGCTCCCGCTGGTTCCCCGCCCGGCGCGGACCGATGATCGCGCAGATCGCCGCCCTGGTCGGCATGGCCGGCAACCTGATCTCCACGCTGGTGCTGGCCCGGCTGCTGCACACCTTCGGCTGGACGACGACCTTCGCCGGCAGCGCACTGGGCGGTATCGCCGTCCTGGTCCTGCTGGTGCTCTTCCTCAAGGACCACCCCAAGGGCTTCGCCCCGCCGCCCGCCCCGCGCGAGCACAGCGGCGCGGGTTTCGTCCGGCGGCAGATCGCCGACGCCTGGCGCGAGCCCGGCACCCGGCTGGGCATGTGGGTGCACTTCACCACGCAGTTCCCGGCGATGGTCTTCCTGCTGCTGTGGGGGCTGCCGTTCCTCGTGGAGGCGCAGGGCCTCTCCCGCGGTACGGCCGGTGAACTGCTGACCCTCGTGGTGCTCTCCAACATGGCCGTCGGCCTGGTCTACGGCCAGGTCATCGCCCGCCACCACACGGCCCGCATGCCGCTGGCGCTGGGCACCGTCGTGGCGACCGCCCTGGTCTGGGCGCTCACCCTGTGCTGGCCGGCGGTGCACGCGCCGATGGGCCTGCTGATCGTGCTCTGCCTGGTGCTGGGCGCCTGCGGCCCGGCCTCGATGATCGGCTTCGACTTCGCCCGGCCGGCCAACCCGCCGGAGCGCCAGGGCACCGCCTCCGGCATCGTCAACATGGGCGGCTTCACCGCTTCGATGACCACGCTGCTCGCCGTCGGTGTCCTGCTCGACGCCACCGGCGACAACTACCGGATCGCCTTCGCCTCGGTCTTCGTGCTGGAGGCGCTCGGTGTCTCGCAGATCCTGCGGCTGCGCCGGCGCGCGGCGCGGCGCGAACGGGAGCGGCTGGTCGTCAGCAGGGTCGAGGCGGTGCACGTCCCGGCCTGAGGCCGCCGGCCTCCCGGGTGGACGCGTGCGGCTGGTTGCCCCAGCGGCTCGGGGCCGGGTTCGGTTTCACGTGAAACAGCGGGGCGTTGTTTCACGTGAAACCGAACCGATGTTTCACGTGAAACCGAGATCCCGTTTCACGGGGAAACGGGGAATGCCGGGGCCGTTACGGCGTGACCGCGAGGTTGTCGAGGATCGCCTGTGCCAGCTCCTGGTCGCCGTCGATCTTGATCTGCTCGGCGAGGGCCGCCGGGCGGATCCGGCCGCATGCCAGCCGGTGGAAGGCGTCCCAGTCCATCGCGAGCGTCACCGTCGGCCCCAGCGACACGCTGCCGTCGATGGTGGCCTTCCCCTCCGCGTCGACCCGGACCGTGCGCATGAACTCCACCGGGCCGCTGATGTCGAAGACCACCGTCGAACGGGCCGGTGCCTTGGCCCTGTTGGCGACGACGCCGGGCAGGACCCGCACCAGCAGATCGCGGGTCACCAGCGCACCGGGCGAGTCGAGGTTCCCGGGCGTGCCGAGCGCCCGGCGCAGGTCCTGCTCATGTGCCCAGACGTCGAAGGCCCGCTGTTCGAGGACGAATTCCAGGGTGCGGTCCTCACCGAGCGGGCTGTGGATCACGGTGTCCGGCTGCCGGGTTTCGTTCCGCAACTGGCGGGAGCGCCGGATGACGGTGTATTCGAGCTCGCTGAGCATCTCCGGGGCGGTGTGGTGCCGGCGGACGTCGACCTGGACCTCCATCCGGCGGGCCGACTCGCTGCGCACGTGGTAGAGGTCGCGCGGCAGTGTGTGGATCGGCCGCGGGTCGCCCAGCATTTCGCATTCCAGGCCGATGACGTGGGAGACGATGTCGCGCACGGACCAACCTGGGAGGTCCGTCGCCCTGTTCCACTCGCCCTCGACGAGCGGCGTCACCAGCTCGGTTATCGCTTCTATGGAGTGCGTCCAGGCGTCGATGGAGGACTGAAGGCTGGGATGGACGGTCACGGGACCCCTCGAACGGTTCGTACGCGGGCTGCTGTCTGTGCAGTTAAGTTACGCTGCGCACGGGCACCCCGGCAGTGCTTTCGGGTGACCATCGTAGGCGGATGTTCGACGGCGGGGCCGTTCGAAAGCCCTGCCGGTGGTACTGTGCGCGATTCGCCATCGCCGATTGGTGCGGAGCCGGTGAAACCGGTCAATTCCCGCGTGGCGCAAGGGGCTTGGCGGACCGGTCCGGAGTCCGCTCAGTCGCCCTCGCGCTCACGCTCCGCCATGCGGATCACCGATACCGCCACCGCGATCAGCAGCGCCGGGTCCGCGTCCTCCCGGATGACATGGACGCCGTAGGTGTCGCGGAGGGTCAGCCAGCGCCGCGAGATCTCGGCGAGCAGCTCACCGTCGTACTCGACCGCGAACTCGCGGTCCAGGATCTTCCCGCTGACATCCAGTTCGGTACCGTCCACCAGCTCCACGCGGTAGTGGTGGCGCAGCAGCGACAGCCGCTTGCGCCGGATCGTGGCCAGCGGCTGGTCGTCCCGCTCGATGGTCATCGCATCGCGCAGGCTGAACATCTTCTTGCGGATGGTGATCAGCACCCGCCGCTCGGTGTCCTTCAGCTCGAAGGTCTCCCGCAGACGCAGTGCCTTCCCGTCCACCAGGAAGGCGTGCCGCCCGTGATCGTCGTCGACCCAGTAGTCCTCGCCGATGCCGAAGATCCGGTCGTGCACGAGGTACTTGCGGGAGCGGGGAGGGGCTTCCCCGTGGGATGGCAGCATGGGTGACGTGTTCCCCGTGCCCCCTGCGGAATGCGTGCGCACCGGAGTGACGTTGAATGTCCACATGGCTTCACGTGCGCGCGTCCGGGCCCCCGAGCTGATCGGCAAGGGCGGCTGGCTCAACACCGGCGGAACTGACCTCACCCTCTCCGACCTGCGAGGACGCATTGTCATCCTCGATTTCTGGACGTTCTGCTGTGTGAACTGCCTGCACGTCCTGGACGAGCTGCGGGAGCTGGAGGAGCGCCACCGCGACACGGTGGTGATCATCGGTGTGCACTCCCCGAAGTTCGTCCACGAGGCCGATCACCAGGCGGTGGTGGACGCCGTCGAGCGGTACGGCGTCGAGCACCCGGTCCTCGACGACCCCGAGCTGGCCACCTGGAAGCAGTACGCGGTCCGCGCCTGGCCGACGCTGGTGGTGATCGACCCCGAGGGGTACGTCGTCGCCCAGCACGCCGGCGAGGGCCATGCGCACGCCCTCGGCACCCTCGTCGAGGAGCTGATCGCCGAGCACACCGCGAAGGGCACCCTGCGCCGCGGCGACGGCCCGTACGTTCCGCCGGAGCCGGTCGCCACCGACCTCCGCTTCCCCGGCAAGGCGGTGCGGCTGCCCGGCGGCACCTTCCTGGTCTCCGACACCACCCGGCACCAGCTGGTGGAGCTGGCGGACGACGGCGAGCGGGTGCTCCGCCGGATCGGCACCGGCGAGCGGGGACTGGGCCCCGACACGTTCAACGAGCCGCAGGGCCTGGCGCTGCTGCCGGACGGCCGGGTCGCCGTCGCAGACACCGTCAACCACGCCCTGCGGGTCTTCGACCCGGCGACCGGCGCCCTGGAGACCGTCGCCGGCACCGGCAAGCAGTGGTGGCAGGGCTCCCCGTCCTCCGGCCCGGCGCGCGAGGTGGATCTCTCCTCCCCCTGGGACCTCGCCTGGTGGGAGGACCGGCTGTGGATCGCCATGGCCGGGGTCCATCAGATCTGGACCTACGACCCCGCCGACGGCACGGTGGCGGTGGCGGCCGGCACCGCCAACGAGGGCCTGGTCGACGGCCCCGCGGCGGAGGCGTGGTTCGCCCAGCCGTCCGGGCTCGCGGCCGCCGGTGACCGGCTCTGGATCGCCGACTCCGAGACCAGCGCGGTCCGCTGGATCGAGCGCGCCGAGGACGGCGGCGGGTATGTGGTCCGCACGGCCGTCGGCACCGGTCTCTTCGACTTCGGCCACCGCGATGGCGCCGCGGAGCAGGCCCTCCTCCAGCACCCGCTGGGCGTGACCGCGCTGCCCGACGGCTCGGTCGCCATCGCCGACACCTACAACCACGCCCTCCGACGCTTCGACCCGGCCGGCGGCGAGATGACCACGCTCGCCACCGACCTGCGCGAGCCCTCCGCGGCGGTCCTCGCCGACGGCGACATCGTGGTGGTGGAGTCCGCGCGCCACCGCCTGACCCGGCTGCGGCTCCCCGAGGAGGCGGTCCGCGTCGAGTCGGTGGCCCACCGCACCCGGCGTGCCGCCACCGACATCGCCCCCGGAACCCTCCGGCTGGACGTGGTCTTCCAGGCCCCGGCGGGCCAGAAGCTCGACACCCGGTACGGTCCCTCGACCCGGCTGCTGGTCAGCGCCACCCCGCCGGAACTCCTCGCCGAGGGCGCGGGCGCCGGCACCGACCTGGCGCGGGACCTGGTCCTCGCGGACGGGGTGGCCGAGGGCGTGCTGCACGTCTCGGCGATGGCCGCGTCGTGCGACGACGACCCGGCCGTCGAGTACCCGGCCTGCCATGTCCACCAGCAGGACTGGGGCGTGCCGGTCCGGATCACCGCGGACGGCACGGCCCGGCTGGGGCTGGTCCTGGCGGGGCTGGACACGCAGTGACGGCCGTCCGGCCGGGCCGGCCCCCGCGCGCAGGCGGGGGCCCGGCCGGGCTCAGTTGCCGACGCCGGCCTGCATCCTGGCCGTGGCCGGGAGGTCGTACCAGTAGGTGACCCGGCTCTGGCCGACGGAGACGGTGCTGTACTTCTTCGCGAGGTCGTACACCGCCGGCTGATCGGGGGTCCGGGCGCCTGCGTGGCGGCCCACGAACTGGACGCCGACCTGCTTCTGCTCGGTGCCCCTGGCGGCCGGGGTGGTGGTCGGGATGATCGCGTAGGCCGCGCTCTTGGGCTTGAGGGTGAGGACGTGGCCGCCCTCCTCCTTCATGAGCGGCAGCGGGGACTTCGCCTTGTTGAAGTACAGCAGCGGCCCGTCGTACAGGGTGCAGCTGGTGCTGGAGGCGTTCCGGTATCGCACGGTCACATAGCCCTTCGCCCCCGACGTCTGCGAGAAGCTGAGCCAGGTCGTGCTGAAGGGGCACACCCGCGTCCGGCTGCCGGCCGCCGCTCCCGCACCGGCCCCCGCCGCCGCGGCGCCACCGCCGATGACCGTGCGCTTCTTGCTCTTGGAGGACGAGGAGGACGAGCTCTTCCTCGACTTGGAGGAGGAGCTGTTGCAGCCGGTCAGGGCGAGGGAACCGGCCAGTCCGAGGGCCAGCGCGGCAAACGCGGCGGACCGGCGGCGGGTGCGGCGTGCGGTCATGGAAGGCTCCCCCAGTCGAGGCACTGCGATCAGTGAGGCGGTTCTGTCATGGCGCGGCCACCCTATCGACTGCCGTGCCGGTCGCCGGGGCGGGTTCGCGGGCCCGCACGGCCCCGGTCGCCTTTCCGCGGCACGCGCGGCTAAACCCCGGCCGGGTCAGGTCCGGCACGGGGCAGCGGCTGCGGCCCACCCGCCGTGCGGGATCGTCCGGTGATGTTTCACGTGAAACAGCCGGACCGTTTCACGTGAAACACCGCTGCTGCCCGGGGATTTCGCGGCATCGGCGGTCTGATCCGCCGGGCAGACGCCGACCCGGTGGCGGCGCCGTCCGCCCGGGCAGACGGAAAGGGCGCCCGCTGGGGGAGTCGCGGGCGCCCTGCTCGTGGGGCGGTCTCCTGTCGGACCGCCGGGGTTACGCGGCGGCCGGGATCACCAGGTCGCCGCCACGTTCTGATCCGTCTGCCAGTACGTCACCCGCGCGCTGTCGTCCAGGTATGCGGAGCCGCCGGGCAGTGCCACCTGCGCCGCGCCGTCGATGCTGCCCTGTCCGTCGCGGCGGGCGAGGTAGACGGTCAGTGAGGTCACCGTGGTGCCGTTCCGGGCACCGTCCGCGCCGGACAGCGCCACCCCGGCGTAGCCGGACTTGCCCGGCTCCAGGCTGACCACGGCCTGCGGCTTGCTCTCCGGCCACTCGGCCACCGGCGCCTGGGCGTCGTCGAACCGCAGGGCGGGCGCGGCGTACAGGTCGCAGCGGACGCCGGAGGTGTTGGTGGCCACCAGCATCAGGTGGTTGATCGGCCGGGTCATCGGCCTCGCCGTGATCCGGAGCTTGGTGACGTCGCAGGCCGCCTGCCGGACGCCGGACCCCTTGCCGTGGCCGGCGGCGGGCGGCGCCACGCCACCGGAACCGTCCGGCTTCCCCGCGCTCTCCACCGCGGGGGTGGCGTCCTTGCCGTCCTTGCCGCTCTTTCCCGCCGCGCCGCTGCCGCCGTGGCCCGCGGTGCTGCCGCCCTTGCCGTCGCGCAGGGCGTTGGCCGCCGGGTCCTTGGCATCCTGGGGAGCCGGGTTGAAGGGCTTGGCGTCGCTGGTTTCCAGCGGGTTGCTCTGGCCGCCGCAGGCGGTGAGGGTGAGCGCGGCGACCGCGGTCAGGCCGGCCGCGGCGATCCGCAGCGTACGGCGGCGAACGGCGCGGGGCGAGGTGCGGGCGGTGGCGGCGTCGGTGCGTGGCATGGCAAGTCCCCCCTCGGCGGGCGCGGGGCGCGCCCTGGTCCGGCCCGGCTCGGTCGGCCCGGTCTCTCCTGCGGTCTGCCCACAAGACTGCCGACCGCCGCTGCCGTCCGGCTAACGCCTCCCTAACGTCCGCCCCGCCACCTCGCCGCTCAGCCGCCCGGACGCCCGCCCGGCTCGCCGGACTCCGCCGCGCCTCCGCTCTCCCGCCGCGGCCCCGCACCGCCCTCGTCCCGGGCGAACAGCTGGGTCAGGGCGCTGATCGTGTAGACGTCGGTGGCTTCCTCGTCCACCAGGTGCATCTCCGCGAGCCGTTCGAGCCCGTCCTGGGTGCGCTCCTGGTCGTACCCGGCGAGCGCCGCCGCGGCCGACGCGTTGAGGTGCCCGTCGGGACTGTTCGCCAGCGCCCGGAGCAGCCGCGCGTCATCCGCGGACAGCCGGGCGACGGACACTCGCAGCGCCGCCGCGACCCCGGTGTCCTCCGCCGACAGCAGGGCCAGCCGCCGCCGCTCGTCGCGCAGCGCGGAGGCCAGCCGGGCCAGCCGCCAGCGCGGCCGGGCGGTCAGCTGGGCGGCCGCGGCCCGCAGCGCCAGCGGCAACCCGTCGCACAGGTCCACCAGTTCGCGGGCCGCGGCCGGATCCTCCGCGACCCGGTCGGGTCCGAGCATCGCGCCGAGCAGGGCCGTGCCCTCCTCATGGCCCAGCGCCTGAAGCCCCACCGGACGGGCGCAGTCGGTGGCGACCAGCCCGTCGAGCCGGCTGCGGCTGGTGACGACCGTGGCACAGTGCGGACCGCCGGGCAGCAGCGGGCGCACCTGTGCCGAGCTCCGCGCGTTGTCCAGGACGACCAGCAGCCGCCGTTCGGCGACCAGTGAGCGGAACAGTGCCGAGGCGGCCTGCGCGGAGCCCGGTACCCGCTCCGGCGGGGTGCCGAGCGCCTGGAGGAAGTCGCGCAGGATCTCGGCCGGCGCCGCCTCGTCGCCCTCGCCGAAGCCGCGCAGATCGGCGAAGAGCTGCCCGTCCGGGAACGCCCCGGCCTGGAGGTGGCCCCACTGCACGGCGCACGCGGTCTTGCCGACCCCGGCCGGACCCGCCACCACCGCCAGCGGGCTCTCTCCGGTCGTACGGTCCAGCAACGCCTCGGTCAGCGCCGCCAGTTGGCCTTCGCGTCCCAGGAAGCGGGCCGGGGGCCGGGGCAGCAGCCGCGGCGCCGCGCCGGCCCGGGGCCGGCCGGACTGCGCACCGGACGCACCCGCCTGTCCGGCAGCGGCCGGGGCCCCGTCGGAACCATGTTTCACGTGAAACGTGCGGCCGTCGGCCGGACCGCTGCCGCCCCCGCGGCCGGGTGCCGCGGCCTTCGGACCGCCGTCGCCGGCCTCCGCGCGCAGGATCTCCTCGTACGCCGCGCGCAGCCGCTCGCCGGGGTCGACGCCCAGCTCCTCGCTGAGCAGCCGCCGGGTGCGGTGGTACCACTCCAGCGCGTCGGACTGCCGCCCCGTCCGGAACAGCGCCCGCATCAGCGCGGCGATCAGCCCCTCCCGCAGCGGATGGTTGACGGCCGCCGAGTAGAGCATGGCCGCGCCCTGTTCGTGCTCGCCGAGCGCGCCGTAGGCCCGGGCCAGCGCCTCGACGGCGGTCAGCCGGCGCTCCTCCAGGGCGTGCGCGGCGGCCGCGAACGGCGGACTGGTGACCGTGCCGGTCAGCGCGGGCCCGCGCCACAGCCCCAGCGCCTCCCGCAGCAGCGGGACGGCGTCGGCCGGGGCGGCCTCCGGCCGCGCGAGCGCCACCAGTTCACCGAAGCGGTGGGCGTCGATCAACTCTTCCGGCAGCCGCAGCAGGTACGCCGACCCGTGGGTGGCCAGCTCGATGCCGTACGCCTCGGCACCGCCCGCGGCCAGCGTGGCGCGCAGCCGCGAGACATGCCCCTGGACGACGGTGCGGGCGTGCTCGGGTGGCTCGTCCTCCCACAGGGAGTCGATCAACTGCTCCAGTGGGACGGTGGTGTTGGGCTGCAGAAGCAGCAGTGCCAGCACACTGCGCCGTTTGGCGGGCCCGAGCGACAGCTCTTCGGAGCCGTTCGTCACGGAGATCGGGCCGAGCAGTGAGAAGTCCAACTCAGCTCTCCAGGAAGGCTGTCAGCGCGTGCGCGAGCAGATAGGGGTCCTCGGCGCCGCACAGTTCGCGGGCCGAGTGCATGGACAGGATCGCGACACCGATGTCCACCGTCCGGATGCCGTGCCGGGCGGCGGTGATCGGGCCGATGGTGGTGCCGCACGGCATGGAGTTGTGGGACACGAAGGACTGCCACGGCACCCCGGCCCGCTCGCAGGCGGCGGCGAACACCGCCCGCCCCGTGCCGTCGGTCGCGTACCGCTGGTTGACGTTCACCTTCAGGATCGGCCCGCCGTTGGGCATCGGGTGGTGCCCCGGCTCGTGCCGGTCACTGTAGTTGGGGTGCACCGCGTGGCCGGTGTCCGAGGACAGGCAGACGGTGCCCGCGAAGGCCCGCGCCCGGTCCTCGTACGTCCCGCCGCGGGCGAAGACCGAACGCTCCAGCACCGTGCCGAGCAGCGGGCCGTCCGCACCGGTGTCGGACTGGCTGCCGTTCTCCTCGTGGTCGAAGGCGGCCAGCACCGGGATGGCGGTCAGCGGCGCGCCCGAGGTGGCCGCCGCAGCCAGCGCCGCCGTACCGGCGTGCACGGACAGCAGGTTGTCCATCCGCGGACCGGCGACCAGCTCCCGGTCGCGCCCGAGGTAGGCGGGCGGCTCCACGCTGTGGACCATCAGGTCCCAGCCCTTGATGTCCTCGGCCGGGACCCCGGCCTCCTCGGCCACGAACGCCATCAGATCGCCCTCGGCGACCTCGCCCAGGCCCCAGATCGGCGTCATGTGGCGCTGCTTGTCGAGCTTGAGGCCCTCGGAGTTCACCGAGCGGTCCAGGTGCACGGCCAGCTGCGGCACCCGCAGCAGCGCCCGGTCCACGTGGACCAGCCGGCTGCTGCCGTCGGCGAGCGTGATCCGGCCGCTGAGCCCGAGGTCGCGGTCGAGCCAGGTGTTGAGCAGCGTGCCGCCGTAGATCTCGACGGCGATCTGCCGCCAGCCGCGGGTACCGGTGTCCGGGATCGGTTTGACGCGGAGGTTGGGGGAGTCGGTGTGCGCCCCGATGATGTGGAACGGGGTCGCGGGGCCCGCCCCTTCCGGGACGTACCAGGCGATGATCGCCCCGCCGCGGAGGACGTACCGGCCACCGCTCCGGCCGTCCCACTCGTCGGTCTCCGCCACCTGCCGGAAGCCGGCCTTCTCCAGCCGCTCCGCCGCGTTCGCCACCGCGTGGTAGGGCGAGGGGCTGGCGGCGAGGAAGGACATCAGGTCGTCGGTGTGGCCGCGGTCGAAGCGGGCGGAGTTGGTCATGGATTCAGCATAAGGAGCCAACTCCGTTCTGCCGTGCGCCCCCGGGGCGCGACTCCATTGCCTTCCGGCCACGATTTCCGCATTCCGGAGCGGTGGTGCGGCCAGAACGCCGCGCTGTTCGTCCCGGCCGGCCGCAGCCGTACCAGGGGGCCCGCCCGCACCGTCCGGTGCGGAAAGGGAGGAGCCCGCCTCGCCGGGGGAAGAGAGGCGGGCCCCCACAGTCTCCTCAGTGATTCTGAGAGCTTTCTGAGAAGCCGGTGACGGTCCGGGAACAGCTCCCGGACCGGCGGCTTCCGGCGCGGTCCTTAGAACGCGGCCTCGTCCAGCTCCATCAGGGACTGGTCGATGGACTCGGCGAGCTGCCGCTGCACCGCGACACCCGGCAGGACGTTGTGCGCGAAGAACTTCGCGGCCGCGATCTTGCCCTGGTAGAACGGCTTGTCCTTGGACGACGCGCCCTCCAGCTTTCCGGCCGCCACCGCGGCGCCCTTGAGGAGGAGGTAGCCGACGACGACGTCACCGGAAGCCATCAGCAGGCGGGTGGTGTTCAGGCCGACCTTGTAGATGGACGTGACGTCCTTCTCGGTGGCGGCGAGGTCGGTCAGCATGGCGCCGACGATCGCCTCCAGGTCGCCGGCGGCCTTGGCCAGCTCGCCGCGGGCCTGCTCCAGCTCCGCGCCGCCCTCGGCGTCGGCCAGGAACGACTTGATCGTCTCGGAGAGCCGGGTCAGCGCGGCGCCCTGGTTGCGGACGATCTTCCGGAAGAAGAAGTCCTGGCCCTGGATGGCGGTGGTGCCCTCGTAGAGCGTGTCGATCTTGGAGTCCCGGATGTACTGCTCGATCGGGTACTCCTGGAGGTAGCCGGAGCCGCCGAAGGTCTGGAGCGACTGGGCCAGCTGCTCGTAGGACCGCTCCGAGCCGTAGCCCTTGACGATCGGCAGCAGCAGGTCGTTCAGCGCGTGCTCGGCGGAGGCGTCCTCGCCCGCGGCCTCCTTGACGATGATCTCGTCCTGGACGGTGGCGGTGTAGAGCACCAGGGCGCGCATGCCCTCGGCGTACGCCTTCTGCGTCATCAGCGAGCGGCGGACGTCGGGGTGGTGGGTGATCGTCACGCGGGGGGCGCTCTTGTCGGTGAAGGCCGCCAGGTCGGGGCCCTGCACGCGCTCCTTGGCGTACTCCAGGGCGTTGAGGTAGCCGGTCGAGAGGGTGGCTATCGCCTTGGTGCCGACCATCATCCGCGCGAACTCGATGATCCGGAACATCTGGCGGATGCCGTCGTGCTTCTCGCCGATCAGCCAGCCCCTGGCGGGGTGGCGGTCGCCGAAGGTCATCTCGCAGGTGTTGGACGCCTTCAGGCCCATCTTGTGCTCGACGTTGGTGGCGTAGACGCCGTTGCGCTCGCCCAGCTCACCGGTCTCGAAGTCGAACTCGTACTTCGGCACGAGGAAGAGCGACAGGCCCTTGGTGCCCGGGCCGTGGCCCTCGGGGCGGGCGAGGACGTAGTGGAGGATGTTCTCCGACATGTCGTGCTCACCGGAGGTGATGAAGCGCTTCACCCCCTCGATGTGCCAGGAGCCGTCCTCCTGCTGGATCGCCTTGGTGCGGCCGGCGCCGACGTCCGAGCCGGCGTCGGGCTCGGTCAGCACCATGGTGGAGCCCCAGCCCTTCTCCACCGCGATCTTGGCGATGTGCTTCTGCTGGTCGGTGCCCTCCTCGAAGAGGACGCCGGCGAAGGCGGGACCGGAGGCGTACATCCACACGGCGGGGTTGGCGCCCAGGATCGTCTCGGCGAAGGCCCACAGGAGCGAGCGCGGCGAGGTGGTGCCGCCGATCTCCTCCGGGATGCCCAGCCGCCACCACTCGGCGTCCATGTACGCCTGGTAGCTCTTCTTGAAGGTGTCCGGGACCGGCGCGGTGTTGGTGTCCGGGTCGAAGACCGGAGGGTTGCGGTCCGCGTCGGCGAAGGAGTCGGCCAGCTCGTTCTCCGACAGGCGGGCGATCTCGGAGAGCACGCTCTTGGCGGTGTCGACGTCCATCTCCGCGAACGGCCCGGTGCCGTACACGCTGTCGCGGCCGAACACCTCGAAGAGGTTGAACTCGATGTCGCGGAGATTCGACTTGTAGTGCCCCATGGGTACGGCTCCGTAAGGGTTCGGGAGGGCCTCGTGCGAGGAAGACCTCGATGCGAGGAAGGGACCTCGATACGCAATACCAGCAAGTAGCTACGATGATGCTACCCACCGGTAATAAGAAGCAACCCCTTACGGCCGATCTGTGACGAGCGTCCCCCGCCTCCGCCCCGAATCAGTACGCTGTGCCGCATGTACGGCTACGACCAGAACGCGGGTGCCGGGCAGCAGTACGGAGCGCCGCCCCCGCCGCAGCAACCGGCCCCCGGGGGCTATGGCGAGCAGCCGCTGTATCCGGAGCCGTCCCCGCCGTCGCTGGCCGACGCGGTGCGCGCCTTCACCACCGGGTCGATGTCGGCCGAGGACTTCCAGGGCATCTTCTCGACGTCCAAGGTCTACTGCCCGCGCGGTGACAACCCCGGCTTCCTGGCGCTGCACAACACCCAGCAGCCGGTGATCCCGATGTTCACCTCGCTCAAGGAGCTGCGCCGGTACGCGGGCAAGGAGTCCAAGTACTTCGTGATCACCGGCGCCGAGGTGCTCGACCTGCTGCCCACCGGCTACGGCTTCGTCCTCGACATGGAGGGCGACCACCGGATGGTCTTCGACGCCAAGGCCGTGGAGCAGATGGTCGACTTCGCGATGCGCCGGATGTACGGCTAGCCGTTCTCGCCGCGCGGCCGGCTGGCGGGCTGACCGGCCTCCTGGCTCGCCCTGCGCCCCACCATCTGCTTCCGCGCCTCTCTGGCCTGCGGAAACATCACCGTACTCGCCAACGGAATAGCGCACACCTTGCGAGTTGTTCAGCTTTCAACTAACTTATTGAAAAGCGAACGACCGAGGAGGCCGTCATGCCCGCTGTGACCGTGGAGAACCCGCTGACCCTGCCGAGGGTCGCCGCACCCGCCGGGGCGCGCACCCGGCCCGCGCTGGCCGTCAGCACCGCACCGACCGGTTTCGAGGGCGAGGGCTTCCCGGTGCGCCGCGCCTTCGCCGGCATCGCCTACGCCCACCTCGACCCGTTCATCATGATGGACCAGATGGGCGAGGTGGAGTACGCGCCCGGCGAGCCCAAGGGCACGCCGTGGCACCCGCACCGGGGCTTCGAGACCGTCACCTACCTGCTCGACGGCACGTTCGTGCACCGCGACTCCCACGGGGGCGGCGGGGTCATCAATGACGGGGACACCCAGTGGATGACCGCGGGCTCCGGCCTGCTGCACATCGAGGCGCCGCCGGAGTCGCTCGTGATGTCGGGCGGCCTCTTCCACGGCCTCCAGCTGTGGGTGAACCTCCCCAAGAGCGACAAGATGATGGCGCCGCGCTACCAGGACATCGGCGGCGGCCAGGTCAAGCTGCTGACCTCCAGCGACGGCGGTGCGCTGCTGCGGCTGATCGCGGGCGACCTCGACGGCCACCGCGGGCCGGGCGTCACCCACACCCCGATCACGATGATGCACCTGACGGTGAACCCGGGCGCCGAGGTGACGCTCCCCTGGCGGGCGGACTTCAACGCGCTCGCCTACGCCCTGTCCGGCCGGGGCACCGCCGGTGCGGAGGGCCGCCCGTTCCACATGGGGCAGACGGTCGTCTTCGGGGCGGGCGACGCGCTCACGATCCGCGCCGACGAGAGCCAGGAGTCCCGCAGCCCGAACTTCGAGGTGGTGCTGCTGGGCGGGCTGCCGATCCGCGAGCCGATGAGGCACTACGGCCCGTTCGTCATGAACACCCACGCCGAACTGGCCCAGGCCTTCGAGGACTTCCAGGCCGGGCGGCTGGGCACGATCCCCGCCGACGAGGTGTGAGCGGCCGGCGTCAGCGGGTCCGCGGGGGCGGTGTTTCACGTGAAACACCGCCCCCGCACGCATGTTTCACGTGAAACACCGCCGTACGCGCCGTGCCGGGAACCGTGGCGACCCCGCCCCATGGACGTCGGCGGCCGGCGGGCCGTGGTGGACTGTCGGGGTGCGAAACGACTCGGATCACAACCGGAGCGGTGCCGAGCCCGGCCGGCCGCCGCACTCCCCGCCGCTGCTCCCGATCGAGGCCCGTCGTGCCGCCGCCTGGTGCGCGGCCGCTCTGCTGGTCGCGGCGGTGCTGGCCGTCGGCGGATGGCTCTGCGTCGAACTGAGCGCGGCGGTCACGCCCGTCCTGCTGGCGCTGCTGGGTAGCGCGCTGCTCGGGCCGCTGTACCGGCGGCTGGTGGCGATGCGCCTGAACCGGTCGCTGGCGGCCGGCCTGACCTGTGCGGTGCTGGTGATCGTGGTCGGCGGCGCCGGGTACATCGTGGTCAGCGCGCTGGTCGAGACCGGCGACCAGATCATCGCCTCGCTCAAGGACGCGGCGGCGGACCTCTCCAAGCACGTCGGCATGGCCGGAAACTCGCTCAGCGATCTCGCCACCAACGCCAAGACGCTGGTCAGCAAGTTCGGCAGCACCGCGGCCTCCGGGCTGCTGGCCGGGGTGAGCATCGTCGGCCAGTTCATCGCCGCAGCGGTGCTGGCGCTGCTGCTGACGTTCTTCTTCCTGCGCGACTCGGACAAGGCGGTCCGCGCGCTGCACGACTGGGCGCCCCGCAATTCCGCGCCGCAGCTGGAACGGATGGCCCGGCGCGGCTTCCAGTCCATCGAGGGCTTCATGCGCGGCACCACCTTCATCGCGCTGATCGACGCCCTCTGCATCACCGTCGGGCTGCTGGTCCTGAAGGTGCCGGGCGCCTTCGGCCTGGGCGCCCTGGTCTTCGTCGGCGCCTACATCCCCTACCTCGGGGCCTTCATCTCCGGCGCGGTGGCGATCCTGGTGGCGTTCGCGGACCGCGGCGTCGTGATCGCGCTCTGGGCGCTCGGTGTGGTCGTCGCCGTCCAGGTACTGGAGGGCCATGTGCTCCAGCCGATGATCCAGAGCCGTACGGTGCAGATGCACCCGGCGGTCGTGATGCTGGCGATCACCGCCGGGGCCAGTGTCGCCGGGATCCTCGGCATGCTGCTGTCCGTCCCGCTGACCGCGGCCGTCTCCGGCGTCCTGCACGAGCTGCGCAAGCACTACGCGGCGGGCCCGGGCACGGACGCGTCCGGCGGCTCCGGACCGGAGGACTCCCCCACCGCCCCGGCGTCCTCGTAGAGCTCGAACCACGTCGACTTGCCGTCCCCGCGCGGGTCCACGCCCCAGGCCCCGGCCAGCAGTTCCAGCAGCACCAGCCCGCGCCCGGAGGACGCGAGTTCGCCCGGACTGCGCCGGTGCGGGAGTTCGTCGCTGCCGTCCGCGACCTCCACCCGCAGCCGCCGGGACCCCCGCTCACCGGCGACCTCCGCCACCAGCAGCGCGTCCCCGTCGGTGTGCGTCAGCACATTGGTGACGATCTCGGAGACCAGCAGCTCGGCGGAGTCGACCTGGTCCGGGTCGGCCCAGTCGTGCAGCACATCGCGTACCTGGCGGCGGGCCGCCGCGATCCGCTCCGGCTCCGCCTGGGCCACGGAGAACACGGTGCGCCGCCCCGGCAGCCGCCGCAGCCGGTCCCCCGAGCCGAGCCCGCAGCTGCCGCCCTCACGGGAGAGCAGCAGCAGGGCGATGTCGTCCTCGCGGCGGTCCGCCAGCGGACCGGTGGTGTGGTGGGACGAGGGGCCGTGCACCGCCTGGACCAGGGAGTCGGCCAGCCGCTCCAGACTCTCGCCGTCCCCCTCCTCCGGCTGTGCGCCGTGCCGCTCGAACAGCTCGCGCAACCGCTCCCAGCCGGTTTCCAGATCGTGCCCGCCGGTCTCGATCAGCCCGTCGGTGCACACCAGCATGGTCTCGCCCGGCTCCAGGACGATCCGGGTCGTGGGGTAGTCGGAGTCGGGGTCGATGCCCAGCGGCAGACCTCCCGCGGTGGGCCGGCGCAGGACCGTGCCGTCGGCCATCCGGATCGCCGGGTCGGGGTGGCCGGCCCGGGCCACGTCCAGCAGCCCGGTCGCCGGATCCACCTCCACGTACAGGCAGGTCGCGAAGCGCTGGTCCTCGCCGTGGCCACGGAACTCGGTCTCGTTGATCCCGGCGAGGAAGCGGGAGGCGCGGGAGAGCACCGCGTCCGGGTGGTGGCCCTCGGCGGCGTAGGCGCGCAGCGCGATCCGCAGCTGCCCCATCAGCCCCGCGGCCCGTACGTCATGGCCCTGGACGTCCCCGATCACCAGGGCGATCCGGCCGGACGGCAGCGAGATCATGTCGTACCAGTCGCCGCCGACCTCCAGACCGCCGCCGGTCGGCACGTAGCGGGCCGCGACCGCCATCCCGGGGATGTCCGGCTGCACCGTCGGCATCATGCTGCGCTGGAGCCCGACGGCCAGTTCGTGCTGCGACTCCTGCACCCCCGCCCTGGCCAGCGCCTGGGCCAGCATCCGGGCGACGGTGGTCAGCACCGCCCGCTCGTCCGGGGTGAAGGCCACCGGGTGGGCGAAGCCGGCCATCCAGGCGCCGATCGTCCGGCCCGCGTTGACCAGCGGGAGGAACGCCCACGACGTGCGGCGGAAGCGGGCGGCCAGCGGCCAGGCGGCGGGGTAGCGGCGCCGGTACTCCTCCGGGGAGGGCAGGTAGATGGCCCGGCCGGTGCGCACCACCTCGGCGGCCGGGTAGTCGGTCGCCAGGGTGAGTTCGGTGAACGGCCGCTCGTCACCGGGGCGGTGGCCGTGGTGGCCGATCACCGAGAGCCGGTCGCCCTCGATGCCGAAGACCGCCAGGCCGTCCGGCATGAAACCGGGCATGGAGAGGCCGGCCGCGACCCGCAGCACCTCGGCCGTGGACCGCGCCTCGGCCAGCGCCCGCCCGGCGTCCAGCAGGAACGCCTCCCGCGACCGGCGCCAGTCGCCGGTGACCGTGGTGTGCGCCGCCGAGGTGCCGGGCTGCGGCTCGGGGACCTCCTGGAGGATGCCCACCAGCTCGAAACCGCCGTCGACCAGCCGGGGGCGGGAGCGGGAGCGGACCAGCCGCAGCACCCGCCCGCGCTCGTCGACGATGCGCAGCCGGGCCTCGGCGAGCGTCTCCTCGGCGAGCGCGAGCTGGATGATCCCGTTGATCTCGGCGAAGTCGACGGGGTGGAAACGGGAGCGCACGGCGGCCTCGGTGAGAACGGCCGGCTCGGCGGGAAGCCCCAGCAGCCGGGCCGCCTCGGCGTCGAGGCTCACCCGCCCGGATGCGTTGTCCCAGCGCCACAGGCCGGTCGCGAGGGCGGCCAGGAGGTCCTTGGTGCGCATTGCATCACTTTAGGTGGATTTGGCGTGACCCGGCCGGTGAGCCGGGCGGGACCATCGTCGCAGCCGGGGGCCGCGCCCTCACCCGCGGGGGACCGTGAGGGGGATATGTCAACCAGGACCCCGGGGCCGGGCGGTAACCTGGAGCGGTTATGCCATTCCTGGGGTGGTCTTTCGGGTGGTCCCCAAGGCGATCGATCGGGCGAGCCCCGCATCTGTCCTGCCGCCCGTCAGCTCCCCACCTCGACTCGCGACGACTTGGATGAGCGATGCATCGGTACCGGTCCCACAACTGCGGCGAGCTCCGAGCCGCGGACGTCGACACCGACGTCCGTCTCAGCGGCTGGCTGCACAATCGACGTGACCTGGGCGGCATCCTCTTCATCGATCTCCGCGACCACTACGGTCTCGTGCAGCTCGTCGCCCGCCCCGGCACCCCGGCGAACGAGGTCCTCGGTTCGCTGACGAAGGAGACCGTCGTCCGGATCGACGGCAAGGTCAGCGCCCGCGGCGCCGAGAACGTCAACCCCGACCTGCCGACCGGTGAGATCGAGATCGAGGTCACCGAGGTCGAGGTGCTCGGCGCGGCCGAGCAGATCCCCTTCACGATCAACGCCGAGGACGGGGTCAACGAGGAGAAGCGCCTCGAATACCGCTTCCTCGACCTGCGCCGCGAGCGGATGCACCGCAACATCATGCTGCGCACCGCCGTGATCTCCGCGATCCGCCACAAGATGGTGGCGCTCGGCTTCAACGAGATGGCGACCCCGATCCTGTCCGCGACCTCCCCCGAGGGCGCCCGCGACTTCCTGGTCCCGTCCCGTCTGCACGCCGGCAGGTTCTACGCGCTGCCGCAGGCGCCGCAGCAGTTCAAGCAGCTGCTGATGATCGCCGGCTTCGACCGCTACTTCCAGATCGCCCCCTGCTTCCGCGACGAGGACGCCCGCGCCGACCGCTCGCCGGGCGAGTTCTATCAGCTCGACATCGAGATGAGCTTCGTCGAGCAGGAGGACGTCTTCCAGCCCGTCGAGAAGCTGATGACGGAGCTGTTCACCGAGTTCGGCGACGGCCGCACGGTCACCTCGCCCTTCCCGCGCATCCCGTTCCGCGAGGCGATGCTCAAGTACGGCTCCGACAAGCCGGACCTGCGCGCCGAGCTGGAGCTGGTGGACGTCTCGGACGTCTTCGCCGCCTCCGGGTTCAAGGCGTTCGCCGGCAAGCACGTCCGGGCCCTGGCCGTACCGGGCACCGCCGACCAGCCGCGGAAGTTCTTCGACCAGCTCGGCGAGTTCGCCGTCGCGCAGGGCGCCAAGGGCCTGGCCTGGATCCGCGTCGGCGAAGGCCACGCGCTCAGCGGCCCGATCGCCAAGTTCCTCACCGACGACGACGTCAAGGCGCTGGTCGCGGCCCTGGACCTCAAGCCCGGCCACGCCGTCTTCTTCGGCGCCGGTGAGTTCGACGAGGTCTCCAAGATCATGGGCGCGGTCCGCGTCGAGGCCGCCAAGCGCGCCGGCCACTTCGTGGAGAACGAGTTCCGCTTCTGCTGGATCGTCGACTTCCCGATGTTCGAGCGCGACGCCGACACGGGCAAGATCGAGTTTTCCCACAACCCGTTCTCCATGCCGCAGGGCGGCCTGGAGGCGCTGGAGACCAAGGACCCGCTGGACATCCTCGCCTGGCAGTACGACATCGTCTGCAACGGCACCGAGCTGTCCTCCGGCGCCATCCGCAACCACGAGCCGGACGTCATGTACAAGGCGTTCGCGATCGCCGGTTACGACAAGGAGACCGTGGAGTCGGAGTTCGGCGGCATGCTCCGCGCCTTCAAGTTCGGCGCCCCGCCGCACGGTGGCATCGCCCCCGGCGTCGACCGCATCGTGATGCTGCTGGCCGACGAGCCGAACATCCGCGAGACCATCGCCTTCCCGCTCAACGGCAACGCCCAGGACCTCCTGATGGGCGCCCCGTCCGAGGTCGACGAGGCCCGCCTGAAGGAGCTCCACCTGAGCATCCGCACCGGCCCGGCCAAGCCGACGCCGTACAAGCCGACCAAGTAGGCACGGCGCCCGGGGCCCGGTACCGCAGCGGCGGTGCCGGGCCCTCGCGCGTGGGCGCCCGGAGTGCCACCGCACGCGAACGCCCCCGGACCGGCTCGGTCCGGGGGCGTCCTCGGCAGGGCGCCGGGCGCTCAGCCCTCTTCGCCGCCGAACCGCTCGCGGTACGCCACCAGGTCATCCTCGGTGATCTTCGCGAAGAGCACCGGCGGCACGGTGAACGGCGTCCCGGCGGGCACGGACGCCAGCGCCGTGGCCTCCTCCTGCGTGACCCAGGTGGCGGTGTCGCTCGCCAGCGCGAACGCGCCCCGCATCGCCTGCGCGGACGCCGGGATGAACGGCTCGGAGACCACCGCGTAGAGGTGGATGAGGTTCATCGCGGTGCGCAGGGTGAGCGCGGCGGCGTCCTTGTCCGTCTTGATCTCCAGCCACGGGGCCTTCTCCTCCAGGTAGGAGTTGCCCGCGCTCCACAGCGCCCGCAGCGAGGCCGCCGCCTTCCGGAACTGGAGCGCCTCCATGTGGCCCTCGTACTCCGCGAGCAGCCGGGCGATCTCCTCGCCCAGCTTCTGCTCGGCGGCGCCGGCCTCGGCGCCGGCCGGCACCTCGTCGCCGAACCGCTTCCGTGAGAACGACAGGACGCGGTTGACGAAGTTGCCGAGGGTGTCGGCCAGGTCCTTGTTCACCGAGGAGGAGAACAGCTCCCAGGTGAAGGACGTGTCGTCCGACTCCGGGGCGTTCGCCATCAGGAAGTAGCGCCAGTAGTCGGCCGGCAGCAGCTCCAGCGCGGCGTCGGTGAAGATGCCGCGCCGCTGCGACGTGGAGAACTTGCCGCCGTAGTAGTTGAGCCAGTTGAACGCCTTGAGGAAGTCGACCTTCTTCCACGGCTCGCGGGTCCCCAGCTGGGTGGCCGGGAACATCACGCTGTGGAACGGCACATTGTCCTTGGCCATGAATTCCGTGTAGCGGACGTCATCGGCCTCGTACCACCACGACTTCCAGTCGCGCTCCTCCGGCGCCTGGTCCGCCCACTCCTTCGTCGAGGCGATGTACTCGATCGGGGCGTCGAACCAGACGTAGAAGACCTTGCCCTCGGCGGCCAGCTCCGGCCAGACATCGGCCGGCACCGGCACACCCCAGTCCAGGTCGCGGGTGATCGCCCGGTCCTGGAGCCCCTCGGTCAGCCACTTGTGCGCGATGGACGACGCCAGGGTCGGCCACTCCTTGCTGCCGTTGCCCTCCAGCCAGCCCTCGACCTCGTGCTGGAGCTTCGCCTGGAGCAGGAAGAGGTGCTTGGTCTCGCGCACCTCCAGGTCACCGCTGCCGCTGATCGCCGAGCGGGCGTCGATCAGGTCCGTCGGGTCCAGGACCCGGGTGCAGTTCTCGCACTGGTCGCCGCGCGCCTTGTCGTAGCCGCAGTGCGGGCAGGTGCCGACGATGTAGCGGTCGGGCAGGAAGCGGCCGTCGGCGTTCGAGTAGACCTGGCGGACCGCCCGCTCCTCGATGAAGCCGTTCTCGTGCAGCTTGCGGGCGAAGTGCTGGGTCAGCTCGACGTTCTCCGGCGACGAGCTCCGGCCGAAGTGGTCGAAGCGCAGCCCGAAGCCGTCGTAGATCGCCTTCTGCTTGTCGTGCTGCTCCGCGCAGAACGCGTCGACGGACTGCCCCGCGTCCTTTGCCGCCAGCTCGGCGGGGGTGCCGTGCTCGTCGGTCGCGCAGATGTAGAGGACGTCGTGACCGCGCTGCCGGAGGTACCGGGCGTACACATCGGCCGGGAGCATGGACCCCACCATGTTGCCCAGGTGCTTGATCCCGTTGATATACGGAAGGGCGCTGGTGATGAGGTGTCGAGCCATTGCCGGCTGCTCCCAAGTCGCTACGGTGAGTGATGATTTGCTTTACGCAACGTCAATATCGTACTGGACGGGGTACGGGTCCCCGCGCGTGCATTTCCGGGCCCGAAGGCGTGCGAGCGGCGGCCCGGTCCGCGGCCGTTTCACGTGAAACATGGCGGCCGCCTGTCCCATCATCACGCACCCGGCGCCCGGCCCCGCCCCCGCGTTCGCCGTGAAACGCGCCATGTTTCACGTGAAACACCCCCGGGCTTCCCGTGAAGCGGTGCCGGGAACGGCCGAGGCCGGACCCGATCGGGTCCGGCCTCGGTCCGGGAGCGCGGGTGGGGCGGCTCAGCTGTCCTTGAGGACCTTGGCGGCGCGGGCCTCGGCGAGCCACTCGGGGAACTCGACCATCAGCTGCTGGAAGAACTCCTCGTGGGAAAGGCTGCGCGGGTCGCGGCCGGCGTGGAAGAAGCCCGCGTTGTCGACGACGCGCTTCTCCGGAACGGTCAGGTCGTCCAGCTTGCGGAGGAAGTCGAACCCCTTGGCCTCGGGGTCGCCGAAGCCGATGAACTGCCAGAAGACGGGGAGCCCGGCCGCCTCGCACAGTGCCCGCTCGGCGGCGGGCTTGGACGTCGGCGCGCCGTCGGTCTGGAAGATGACGAAGGCCGGGCCGGTGGAGCCGGACTTCTTGTAGTGCGCGACGACGGCCTCGATCGCCCAGTGGTAGTTGGTGCGGCCCATGTGGCCGAGGCCGGAGTGCAGCTCCTCGATGCGGCCCTCGTAGTGGGTGAGGTCGAGATCCGCGGTGCCGTCCACGTCGGTGGAGAAGAAGACGACCGGGACGGTGGCGTTCTCGTCGAAGTGCGCGGAGAGGGCCAGCGCCTGCTCGGCGAGGTGCTGGACCGTGCCGTCCTTGTAGTAGGTGCGCATCGACCCGGAGCGGTCGAGGACCAGGTAGACAGTGGCGCGCTGGGTGGTGAGGTGGTGCTTCTCCAGCGTGGCGCGCGCCGCGTCGTAGAGGGGGAGCAGGCCGGGGGCGGTCGCCGCCACCGGATTCGGAGTGCCCGCGGCCGGGGCGGGAGCCGCGGTGGCGGCTGCGGCGGCTTCCTGCGCGGCGGGCTCCTCGGGCTCGGCGCCCTCGGGCTCGGCGGTCTCCGGCTTCGCCGTGTCGGCGGCCGGTGCGGATTCCGCGGCGGCGGGGGCCCCGGTCTCCTCCGCCTTCTCCGGCTGGGCCTCCGCCTTCGGCTCGGTGCTTTCCGTGCTCTCCTCGGACGCGGCCGGGGCGGCGGCGGGGGCCGGGTGGTCGAACGCCCGGCTGACGAGGTCGGCGGCACTGTCGGTGGCACTCTCGGCGGCACTGTCGGTGGCGGCCGGAGCGGGGGTCTGGGTGGGGGCGGCCTCGGTAGGGGCCTCGGGGGCCTGCTTCGGCTCGTCCTCGGGCGTGACCGCGGGAGCGGGCTCGGGTGCGGTGACGGCCTGGGAGGCCGGCTCTTCCGCGAGCGGCTGGGCCTCGACCGCGGCGGCCCGGTCCGGCTGCGCGTCCTTCCCGGCGTCCTCGGACCGGCTCTCGGCGGCCGCCGGCTCCTTCGGCTCGGGGGCCGTCACCGGCTCGGGCGCGGTGTCGGCCGGGGCCGCGGCGGACGGCTCGTTCCGTAGCGGAGCCTCCGCCACCGCGGACTCCTCCGGACGCGCCGCGGGCTCCGGTGCGGGCTCAACCGGGCTGCTCTGGGCGGGGAGAGAGGCCGTCACCGGGGGCGCGGGAGCCGGCTCCGCGGGCTCCGCGGACTCGGTGGGCGCCGTACGGGCGGCCGGGACCTCGGCCTCGGGGGGCGCGGTGGCCGCGGCCGGGGCGGATTCCTCGCGCGCTTCCGGGATCGTTGCCGATTCCGGCTGGTCGGCGCTGGTCCGTGCCGCGCCGGATTCGTCGCGGGCCGCCTTGGAGCGACCGAAAGCGTTGCGCAGCAGACTCCGAATGCCCATCGGCTGACCTCTCTTGCGTGTGGTGGGTGCGGCGAATGTCCGTGAAGCGCGGACATGTCCCTGACCAGGACGGATACGTAAGCGTAGCGGCCCGCACCGGTCTGATCGCGGGAACCCGCGCCCCGCACGGTGGGCCATACGGGGGTGTTGGGCGGGCGGGCGGTTTCGGCCGGCGCGTCACCGGTCCGTAAATCGTGTGCCGACCGGTGGAAAGGGCACCCGTGATCTTCGGAGGGATTCCGCGTAATGGCTGGTAAGCCGGGTGGCTTGGCCGTTTGCGGGGCGGTTCTTGACCCGTTACGTGTGGCCGAAGTGGTTTATGGGGCGCGGAATAGGGCGGCAGGCGAAATGCACCGTGATCCCGTCGTGGTGGGTTGCGTTCGAGGGGAGGCGCCGCACAACTCCTTAGTCCGTGACGGGAGTTCGGGTCCGCGGACGGGTGGCTGATCTGCTGGCGGGGCGGCTGTCGTGGTGAAATGGCACGGCTTGTCGCCGACTGTTCACCAGCACGTCGTTTCACGTGAAACACGGGCGTGGTTCCGTCGGTTGCGGCGGACGCCCGGCCGCGCTCCCGCACATCACGCGCGGGATACGAACAGGCAAGAGCTCGGTAAGAAGTAAGTCGTGCAGGTATCCGACGTGCGGATGTGCCCGTCTTCTCCGGTGACCATTGTCCTGAGCCGCCCGTTGTGCCTCGGGGGGCGGCCGGTGAGAAGGCAAGAACCCTTTCGAGGGTGACGGGAGATGTGGGCGCATGGGGCTGACCAGTCAGTCGCTCGAAATCGCGGTGATCGTGCTGGCGGTGGTCTGTGTGGCCGCGACGGTGTGGCTCTGGCCCCGCCTGTCGCGGAACGGATGGCGCCATGTGCTGGCAAGGCTCGGAGCCATCCTGGTCACCCAGCTGTCGCTCGTGTCCGCGCTGGCCCTCGCCGTGAACGCGAACTTCGAGTTCTACGGCAACTGGGACGAGCTGCTGGGCAACAACGAACAGGCCCCGGCCTCGGTGAGCCAGGGGGGCGGGCAGTACGCCACGGTCGGCAACCTCAAGGGCGGTCTGATCCAGCCCGCCGGCCCCCAGGGGCTCGACCGGGTGACCGGACTGCCGAAGGGCCCCGCCGACAAGGCGGGCAAGGTCGAATCCGTACGGATCATCGGCCGCCGGACGCGGGCCATCAACCCGGGCTTCGTGTACCTGCCGCCGCAGTACTTTCAGCCGCAGTTCCGCCGGCAGCGGTTCCCGGTCATGGTGGTGATCAGCGGTTATCCCGGCGGGATCATGAACCTCGCCCAGCACCTACAGATCCCGCAGAACGCGGGGCGGCTGATCGCGCAGGGCAAGATGCAGCCCACCGTGCTCGTGATGGTGCGGCCGACGATCGCGCCGCCGCGGGACACCGAGTGCGTGGACGTGCCGGGCGGACCGCAGGCCGAGACGTTCTTCACCAAGGACCTGCCGGACGCCATGAAGGCCACCTACCGGGTGGGCCACGACCCCAGCGCCTGGGGCGCGTTCGGCTACTCGTCCGGCGGGACCTGCTCGCTCCAGCTGGCGATGCGCAACCCGGACGCGTACACCTCGGCGGTCTCGCTGTCCGGCGACTACGCGATCAAGGACGACCTCACCACCGGCAGCCTGTTCGGTCCCGGCCCCGCGGGCGCCCGGCGCCAGCGGGAGCACGACCTGCTGTGGCGGCTGGAGCACCTTCCCGCACCGCAGGTCTCCGCGCTGGTGGCCAGCAGCCGCCAGGGCGAGGCGGACTACGGCGACACCATGAAGTTCCTGCACGCGGTGAAGCCGCCGATGCGGGCGGACTCGATCATCCTGCCCCGCGGCAGCCACCAGTTCGGGACCTGGCGGCGGGAGGTCGTCCCGGCCCTGGAGTGGCAGAGCCAGCAGCTGACCTTCCCGCAGGACACCGAGCCCAACAAGCCGCCGAAGCCGGCGCCGGGGCAGGCCAAGGGCACACCGCCCGCCGCGCAGGCGCCCGCCGATGACCGGTCCCACAAGAAGGTGGAGGCCGAGCGCCCGCACGGCTGACCCGGGCGCGCGGCCGGTCCGGCTCACGGCCGGTAGACCATCCCCGGCTCGGGCTTGGCGGGGGCGAGCAGCTGGGACACCGTGACCACCGCATAGCCGCGCTTCTTCAGCTCCTTGAGGATGCCGGGGACCGCGGGCACGGTGCCCTTGTAGATGTCGTGCAGCAGGATGATGCCGTCCGGCTTGGTCTGTTCGAGCACCCGCTTGGTGATCAGGGCCGGGTCGGTGGTCTGGTAGTCCTTCGCGGTCACGCTCCACAGGACCTGCGCCAGCCCGAGCTCCTTGCTGACCCTGGAGACCTCCTGGTCGGTCCGGCCCTGCGGCGGGCGCATCAGCGCGGGCGCCTTGCCGGTGATCCGCTTGACCTCGTCCTGCACGCGGGCCAGTTCGCGCTTGGCCTCGTCCGGCTCGATGTCCGTGAGGATCTTGTGGGACCAGGTGTGGTTGGCCAGCTCGTGGCCCTCGGCGGCGATCCGCTTGACCTCGGCGGGGCGCTCGGCGATGTGGTTCTTGCCGAGCATGAAGAACGTGGCGTGCGCGTCGTTCTCCTGGAGGATGTCCAGCAGGCGGTTGGTGTTCTCGCTGGGGCCCGCGTCGAAGGTCAGCGCCACGCACTTGGCCTTGCGGCAGTCGACGGCGCCGCCGCCGGTGCCCGGCTCGCCCTTGGCGTCCGCGTTCTTGGCGCCGTCCGCGGTGGCACCGGCCCGGGCGTCGGCCGGGGCGGTGACGTCGTAGGTGGCGCAGCCGGTGAGAGCCAGCGCGAGGGAGGCGGCGGTCAGCAGCCCGGCCAGGGCGGAGCGGCGGGCGGCGGATATGTGCTGGGGCATGCGTGGTCTTTCGCTGGGATCGGTCACGGGCTGGCTGAGCTGCGCGCCCCAGGGACTATACATAGGTAGTACACACTGAGTGTATAGAGGGGGTGAAGGTCTCGCGGACAACGCCGTCAGCCCGATCGGGCGTGCCCGGCGCGACACCCCGCCGCACCCGCGGTGGACTGCTGCTGTGACCGCCCCGCCGGACGACTGCCTGGCCCGCAACGACTGGATCTGCGGCGACTACCTGACCACCCGCCGCCAGATCCTGCTCGACGCGGTCGGTCAGCATGTGCGGCTGACGGTGGTCTCGGTGGCGCTCGGGCTGGTGATCGCCCTCCCGCTGGCGCTGCTGGCCCGCCGCCTGCGCTGGACGGCCGGGCCGGTGCTCGGGGCCACCACCGTGCTCTACACGATCCCGTCGCTGGCGATGTTCTCGCTGCTGCTCCCGGTCTACGGGCTCTCCGCCACCCTCGTCGTGGTCGGCCTCGCCCTCTACTCCCTCACCCTGCTGGTCCGGAACATCCTGGCCGGACTGGACGGCGTCCCGGCCGAGGCCAAGGAGGCCGCCCGGGGCATGGGCTACGGGCCGCTGCGGCAACTGCTGACCGTGGAACTGCCGCTGGCCGTGCCCGCCGCGATGGCCGGACTGCGCATCGCCACGGTCTCCGCGGTCGCCCTGACCACGGTCGGCGCGATCGTCGGCTACGGCGGCCTGGGCAACCTCATCTACGCGGGCATGAACAGCTTCTTCAAGGCCCAGGTGCTCACCGCCTCCGTGCTCTGCGTCCTCCTCGCGGTCGCCTTCGACGTGCTGTTGCTCGGCGCGGAACGGCTGCTCACGCCTTGGCGGCGGCCGGCCCGGAGCGCCCGGCCGGCCCGCGGGAGGAGGCCGCTCAGCGCCTCCGGACGGCGCGGATGAGCACCCTCGCCGCGGTCTGGGCCTGGCTGACCACCGCCGCGCACTGGTCCGGTGAGAACGGCGTCTGGCACCGGCTCGCCGAGCACGCCGCACTGACCTTCGCCTGCCTGGCGCTCAGCGCGCTGATCGCCTTGCCGGTCGCCCTGACGCTGGGCCACCTGGGCCGCGGCGGGGCGCTGGCGGTCAACCTCGCCAACGTCGGCCGCGCGGTACCCACCTTCGCGGTCCTCGTCCTGCTCCTGCTGACCCCGATCGGACGGCACGGACCGTGGCCGACGGTCATCGCGCTGGTGCTGTTCGCCGTACCCCCGCTGCTCACCAACGCCTACGTCGGGATGCGCGAGGTCGATCCGGACGTGGTGCGGGCGGCTCGCGGCATGGGGATGACCGGGGCGCAACTGGTGTGGCGGGTGGAGGCGCCGCTGGCCCTCCCGCTGGTCCTCACCGGGGTGCGGATCGCCGCCGTCCAGCTCGTCGCCACCGCCACGCTGGCCGCCCTGGTCGGCGGCGGCGGGCTCGGCCGCATCATCACCGCGGGTTTCAACCTGGCCAGTACGCCGCAGGTGGTGGCCGGGGCGGTGGTGGTCGCGGTGTTCGCGCTGCTGATGGAGGGGCTGTTCGAGCTGGTGCAGCGGCTCGGACCGGCGCAGGCGCGCGGACGGGACCGGTGAGGGCGCCCGGTGCGGCCCGCCGCGTGCTCGGCGCGCTGGCCGCGCTGGCCGCGCTGACCGGTCCGGCGGCCTGCGCCGGCGGGCCGTCGCTGGAGAACCGCGGCGCGCTCACCGCCTCCCCCGGGAACAGCCGTGCGCTCTCCATCGGTTCGGCCGGCTTCACCGAGAGCGAGCTGCTCGCCCAGATGTACGCGGCGCTGCTCGGCCACGCCGGCTACCCCACTCAGGTGCTCACCGTCGGCAACCGCGAACTGTACGAACCGGCGCTGGAGTCCGGGCAGATCGATGTCGTTCCGGAGTACGCCGCCACCTTCGCGGACTGGCTCAACGCCAAGGACCACGGGCCCACCGCCGCCCCGGTCGCCTCTCCCGACCTCGGCGCCACCCTGGCCGCCCTGCGCCGGCTGGCCGCCCCGCGCGGCCTGACCGTGCTCCCCGCGGGCCGGGCGGTCGACCAGAACGCCTTCGCGGTCCGCGCCGCCTACGCCGCCGAGCACCGCCTCCGCACCCTCAGCGACCTGGGCCGCGCCAGGCTCCCGGTGCGGCTGGCGGCGGGGGACGAATGCGTGCAGCGGCCGTTCTGCGCGCCCGGGCTGCGGAAGACGTACGGCATCGACATCACCGCCGTGGACCCCAAGGGCGTCGGCACCACCCCGGCGAAGCAGGCCGTCCAGGACGGCCAGGACCAGATGGTGCTGACCACCAGCACCGATGCCACCCTCGACCGGTTCGGGCTCGTCGTCCTCGCCGACGACCGGAAACTCCAGAACGCCGACTACATCGTCCCCGTCGTCAACCGCGCCCGGGCCGGCGGCGCCCGGCAGGTGGCCGCCCTCAACCGCCTCAACGCCGTACTGACCACCCAGGATCTGGCCCGGCTCGACGAGCAGGTCGACAGCTGGCGCCGGCTGCCCGCCGATGTGGCGCACCGCTACCTCGTGGCGAAGGGCCTGCTGCCCAGGCGCTGAGGCGCTGAGGCGCTGAGGTGCTCGGGCGACGTTTCACGTGAAACACCGCCGCGCCGCGGGTGTTTCACGTGAAACACCCGCGGGCCCCGCCGGGCCACCGCCTCACTCGGTGGGGACCGAATCGACCTCCGGCCGCCCCCGGGACACCTCGCGTCCCTCCGGCGCGATGGTGCGGCGCAGCGCCTCGTGCAGGGTGGTCGGGGTCAGCACGCCCAGGAACCGCCGGCCGTCCAGGACCGCGATCCAGCCGGCGTCGTGCTTGAGCATCTCGCTGAACGCCGTCTTGAGCGTCCCGGTCACCGGGATCCATGCCTCCATCCGGCGGGCGTGGTCGGCCACGGTCCCGCCCGCGTCCGCCAGCCGCTCGGTGCCCACCCAGCCGTGCAGGGCCCCGTCGGCGTCCAGGACCACCGCCCAGTGCGCGCCGTCGGCCCGCAGCCGGGCCCCGGCGTCCGCGGCCGGTTCGGCGAGCCGGGCGAACGGCGGGCGCTCCAGGTCGCCGCGGTCGATCGGGGTGACCGCGAGCTGCTTCAACGCCCGGTCCGCGCCGACGAATTCGGCGACGTACGGGGTGGCGGGTGCGCCGAGCACCTGCGCGGGGGTGTCGAACTGCGCGATCCGCCCGGCGCCGTAGACCGCGATCCGGTCGCCGAGCCGGATGGCCTCCTCGATGTCGTGGGTGACCAGCAGCACCGTCTTGTGCAGGGTGGCCTGGAGGCTCAGGAACTCCTTCTGGAGGCGGTCCCGGACGACCGGGTCCACGGCTCCGAACGGCTCGTCCATCAGCAGCACCGGCGGGTCGGCCGCCAGGGCGCGGGCCACCCCGACCCGCTGCCGCTGGCCGCCGGAGAGCTGGTGCGGGTAGCGCGAGCCGTGGATCTTCGGGTCCAGCCCGACCAGTTCCAGGAGTTCGGCGGCCCGTTCGCGGGCCCGGGACTTCTTCCAGCCGGTCAGGAACGGCACGGTCGCGGTGTTGTCGAGGACGGTGCGGTGGGGGAAGAGGCCGGTCTGCTGGATGACGTACCCGATCCGGCGGCGGAGGCGGACCGGGTCGACGCCCGCGATGTCGGCGCCGTCGACGAGGATGCGGCCGCTGGTGGGGTCGATCAGCCGGTTCACCATCATCATGGTCGTCGTCTTGCCGCAGCCCGACGGCCCGACGAGGGTGACCAGCTCGCCCTTGCGGACCTCGAAGGAGAGGTCGTCGACCGCGGTGGTTCCGTCCGGGTAGCGCTTGGTCACCGACTCGAACCGGATCATGGCGCCATTGAATCCCGCGGCCCGTGCGCGGTCCCGTCGTGCGGGTGCAATCGAGTGGGGAAACGGAACGGGGACGGGGGCCGTACGAGTTGCTTCCGGGGCACCGCCTCCCGTCCTGCTGCATGCGGCCCCGCCGGCGTGCTTACGATCCCCCCGGCCGCCTCCTCGGAAGGGTGGAAGGGAACGCCACATGAGAGCCGTAGCAGTCAACGCCTTCGGTGAGGAACCGCAGCTCATGGAGTTGCCGGAGCCCGAGCCGGGGCCCGGCGAGGTCCTGGTGCGGCTGGCCGCCGCCGGTCTCAACCCCGTCGACTGGAAGCTCGCCGACGGCAAGTTCGGGGACGCCGTGAAGGCGTCCTTCCCGCTGGTCCTGGGCTCGGACGGGGCGGGCGAGGTGGTGGCGGTCGGCAGCGGCGTACGGCGGTTCACCGTGGGGGACCCGGTGTTCGGCCAGTTCCAGCGGCCGGAGCGGGGCGGCGGCTCGTACGCGGAGTTGGCGGTGGCCGAGGAGAACGCGCTCGCCCTGGCGGCCCGCAGTGTCACCTACGCAACCTCGGCGGCCGTGCCGACGGCCGGGATGACCGCCTACAACCTGGTCGAGGAGACCCGGATCAGCGAGGGGCGGCGGGTACTGGTCGTGGGCGCGACCGGCGGCGTCGGCACGTTCCTCACCCAGCTCGCGGCCGGGCGCGGGGCCGAGGTGATCGCCACCGCCCGCCCGGCCAAGGCGGAGCTGATGCGGACCCTGGGCGCCGCGGAGACCGTCGATCACACCGCGGGCCCGGTCGCCGACCAGGTCCTGGCCGCGCATCCGGACGGGGTGGACGTGCTGATCGACATGACCAGCGACGCGGAGGGCTTCAACGAGCTGTCCCGGACCGTACGGGACGGCGGGGTGGCCGTCTCGCTGATCGGCTCGGCCGACGCCGATGTGCTGACCGAGCACAATCTGCGCGGTTTCAACTTCGTCAACCGGCCCTCCCCGCAACTCCTGGAGATCCTCGCCGGGTACCTCGACGCGGGGCGGCTCACGGTCCTCGTCGGCCTGGAGGTCCCCTTGGAGGAGGCCCCCGAAGCGGTGGCGGCCAGCCGGTCCGGGCGGGCGCAGGGCAAGACGGTCGTGGCCATCTGACCGCACGTCACCGCAGGGCGGGCGGCCGTTACGAGGCCGCCTTCGGGCCCGGCAGCGGCCCCGGCCGGCGTTCCGTGGCCGCCGGGCGCCGGAGGCGGGCGGCCAGCGGGCCCGCGGAGGCGAGCAGGACGACCAGCACCGCTGTCCCGGCCACGCCCCACACGGCGGTTTGCAGGGGCGCCGTCAGGGCATCCGCGTAGGCGTCCGCGGCGGGCCGGGAGACCGCGGCGGGCAGCGCGTCCAGGGCCCGGGCGCGGAGCAGCGCCAGCGCGGTGGCCAGCAGGGCGCAGGCCACCGCACAGCCGGCCGCCGCGCGGACCAGCGCCCGCCGCCGGCGCCGCACCAGCAGCAGACCGGCCGGCAGGCACAGGGCGGCGGCCGGTGGCAGCAGCAGCGCAGCGGTGCGCGCCGCCCGGAAGCCGGCCCGGAACCGCGGGACATCGGGGGGCCTCAGCAGGACGATCGTGGCGCCGGTGGGCGGTACCCGCCGGGCGATGTCGATGCCCAGGCCGTTCCCGGACAGCTGGTGCCGGACGCGTTCGACGACCGGGGTGAGGTCGAGGGTGACCGGGGCGCTGCCGGAGGCGGTCAGCGCGCCGTCCAGGCTTTGGTGGGCGGTGCGGTGCACGGTGGCCCAGACCGCCGGGAAGGTCCGGCCGGTGACGACCTCGCGGACCTGTTTGCCGACGAACTCGCGGATGCCGCGGGTGAACTTCCGCCGCAGTGCGGGCCGTTCGGCGCGCGGGACGACCTTGAGCAGCCCGTCGAGCCGGACGTGCGGCATCACCCCGTCGGTGACGTCGTCGACGATCGCCTTCTGTACGGCGGGGTTCCCGGCGAGCGGCGCGACCGCGGCCACATAGCGGTCGGTGTCGGAGAGTTCGGCGCGGGCCCAGACGGCGGCCAGGCTCAGCGGCAGCAGCAGCGTCCCGAGCAGCAGCAGGGCCCCGCCGGCCAGTGAGCGGGCGCGGCCCGGCCGGGCCGGCGGGCCGGGCGCTGCCGTCCCCCGGCCGTCGGCGCGTGCGGGTGCGCTCGCTGACATCGCGGTGGCCCGGTCCTTCCTGACACGGCGAATGCGGCCGTGTTCCAGGCAAGTCCGTACGGTGACCGGCCGCGAGTGGGGCCGGTGCCAACGGGTGACCGCAGGGGCGGGTGACCGTACGGGTGTGCGCGGGGCGGGCCGCCGGGCCCGGTGCCGCGCCGTTCAGCCGGTCCGCCGGGCGCGTCCGCGCCGGACCGCCCGCACCACCCCGGGCGCGAACAGCGCGCACACCACGGCGGCCACCGCCCACGCCGTGCGGCCGCCCGCGCGCTCCGGCTCGGCGCCCGGGGCGGGCAGGTCGTCCAGGTCCCCGGAGCAGGCCAGCGGGGCGGCGGACGGGCCGGCGTGCACGCACACCGTGGTGGCGGCCCGCAGGGTGCCCGCGGCGGCGCCGGTGTCCGGGCGGGTGCCGAGGACCGCGGCCGAGGTGAAGACCTGCGTGCCGTGGGCGGGCAGATCGGCGCGCCAGACGGCCAGCCAGCCGCCGGTGCCGTCCCGCGCGGCGGTGCCTCCGGGGGCGGTGGCCGTGTCGGTGGTGGCCGGCATCTCCTGCTCGATCCGCGCCCCGGGCAGGTCGGTGGCGCCCAGGTTCTGCACGGTGATGCGGTAGTCGAGCCGCGTTCCGGCCGCGGCGCGGTCGACGCCGTCGGTCACCGCCACCGCCACCGCCGGAGCCGGTGCGGGCCGCGGGGCCGGTGCGGCGCCGGGTGGGGCGGGGAGCGCGGCGGTGCACAGCACCGTGAGCGCGGCGGCGGTTCTCATGGCGTCATCGGAGCACCGCGGCCGGGTGCGGCGGCGGTGTGCGGCCGGGGACCGCAACGGGGTTCACCCGAGTGCGGGCGGCCGGCGGTCAGTGGCGGTGCGGTCCCGGCCGGTGCACGGGTCCGTGCGAGTCGTCGCAGTGGCTGCCGGAGGGCTGCCCGGGGCCGGGGCCCGGGCCCAGCGTCAGCAGCTCGTCCTCGTCCTGTTCGCCGAGGTGGTCGACCTGGAGGGTGGCGTGGGTGATGCCGTACTCGGTGCGCAGCAGGGCGTGCAGGGTGCGGCGGACCCGGTGGCAGTCACCCCCCGGGGCGACGAGGATGTGCGCGGACAGCGCCGGCTGCCCGGAGGTGATCTGCCAGATGTGCAGGTCGTGCACCTCCACGACCAGCTCGGTGGCGACGAGGTGATCGCCGAGCGCGTCCGGGTCGATGCCCGCCGGGGCGGCCTCCATGAAGATCCGGCCGGACTCCCGGACGAGCCCCGTGCCGGCCTTCAGCATCAGCGCGACGACGATGAGCGAGGCGATGGCGTCGGCCCGGGCGAAGCCTGTGGTCAGCACCACCAGACCGGAGATCGCGGTGGCGATGAAGCCGAACAGGTCGGTGAGGATGTGCTGGTAGGCGCCCTCGATGTTCAGGCTGGAGCGGTTGGCCTTGGACAGGAACCAGGCGCAGATCAGGTTCACCACCACACCGGAGAGCGCGGTGACCACCACCAGGCCGCCGGTGACCGCGGGCGGTGAGATCAGCCGCTGCACCGCTTCGTAGGCCAGCCAGACCGACAGCACCAGCAAGGTGATGCCATTGGCCTGCGCGGAGAGGATCTCGGCGCGCTTGAGCCCGTAGGTGTAGCCGCCCCGTGCGGGCTTGGCCGCCAGCCGCATCGCGACCAGCGCCAGCACGATCGAGACCGCGTCGGTGAGCATGTGGGCGGCGTCCGAGATCAGCGCCAGCGACTGCGCCAGGACACCGATCACGACCTCGACGGCCATGTAGGCGACGAGCAGGAAGAGCGCGGCCCGCAGCCAGCGCCGGTCGGCGTCCGGGGAGACGGCGTGGCTGTGGCTGTGCGCATGGCTGTGACCGCTGTGGGCGTGCTCCGGCATGGCGCGCTCCTTTTCCTGGCTCCACCTTGCTCCTCGCTGCGAAGCAAACCGCACTTCGGCAAAAGATCCAAAGGCTGCACCGGTGACCGTTGTCATTACCGTCGAACGGCGTATCGTGCCTGGTCAGAGCGGTGCGGCGAGAAGCGCGCCGGAGAGGCGCCGCGGGCCGGCCGAGCGGCCGTCCGCGGTTTCCCGGAAGACGACGGGCGATGTTTCACGTGAAACCGGCCGGGGTTTCCCGAGAAACGGGGCGGGTCTTTCCGCGGTGCGCGGGCCGGAAAAAGAGGACAGCGCGCGGATCCCCCTCGCGCGCTGTCCGGTTCGCGGTCGGACCACCGGGGCACGGCGGTCCGGCGGACGCGACGCGCTGTCGCGCGCCGTCGCGTCCCTGCGTCAGTAATAGCAAGTAATTGCAACCCCTGCGCAAGAGGCGCGGGGGCGGGCGCAGGGGGCGCACCGGGAGCACGGCGTCCTCCCCGGAGGCAGGGACCGCCCGGCCGGTCAGTAGAGTTCGGCACCCGTCCCCCGACCGTCTCCGGACCCGTTCCGGCCCTTTCGCGCCCGAGGTGCCCCGCAGTGACTCCCCCGCTTCCGCTGACCGTCGTAGGTATCGGGGCCGACGGCTGGGACGGGCTGGCGCCGGTCGCGCGGCGGGCGCTGACGGCGGCCGAGGTGCTGATCGGCGGAGCGCGGCAGCTGGCGCTGCTGCCCGCGGAGTGCGCGGGGGAGCGGGTGGCGTGGCCCTCCCCGCTGCGGCCGGCGGTCGCCGGGCTGCTCGCCGCGCACGCCGGGCGGCGGGTCTGCGTCCTGGCCAGCGGGGACCCGATGTTCTACGGGATCGGACGGACGCTGACCGAGGTGATGGCCGAGGACGCCGTGGTGCGGCGGCCGCTGCGGGTGGTCCCGCACCCGTCGTCGGTGGCGTACGCCTGCGCCCGGCTGGGCTGGGCGGTGGAGGACACCGAGGTCGTCACACTCGTCGGGCGGCCGTCCGAGAACGTGCTGCGGGCGCTGTCCGACGGGCGGCGGGTGCTGGTGCTCTCGGCCGGGGCCGGAACGCCCGCCGAGGTCGCGGCGCTGCTGCGGGACCGGGGCTTCGGCCCGTCCCGGATGCGGGTCCTGGAGCAGCTCGGCGGCCCGCACGAGCGGGTGGCCGAGGGCACCGCGGCCAAGTGGGACCGGCCCGCCGGCGATCCGCTCAACGTGATCGCGCTGGACTGCGTGCGGGAACCGGACGCGCTCCGCCTCCCGGTCGTGCCGGGCCTCCCCGACGCCGCCTACGAGCACGACGGCCAGCTGACCAAGCGTCATGTCCGGGCCGCGACCCTGGCCGCCCTGGCCCCGGCGCCCGGGGAACTCCTCTGGGACGTCGGCGGCGGCTCCGGCTCCATCGCCGTCGAGTGGCTGCGCGCGCACCGCAGCTGCCGGGCCGTCAGCGTGGAACGGGACGCGGCACGGGCCGAGCGGATCGGCCGCAACGCGCGGGCGCTCGGCGTACCGGCGCTGCGCGTGGTGCACGGGCCGGCGCCCGCCGCCCTGGCCGGACTGCCCGCGCCGGACGCGGTGTTCATCGGCGGCGGCCTCACCGCCCCCGGGCTGCTGGACGCCTGCTGGGACGCGCTGCCGCCGGGCGGCCGGATCGTCGCGAACACCGTGACGCTGGAGTCCGAGGCGCTGCTCACCGAGTGGTACCGGCGCCACGGCGGCGAACTGGTGCGGCTCGCGGTCGCCCACGCGGTGCCGGTCGGCGGCTTCACGGGCTGGCGGCAGGCGATGCCGGTCACCCAGTGGTCGGCGGCCAAACCCACCGCGCCGGCCCGCTCGCAGGACCCCTCGTAACCCCTCCCAGGAGACCGACACCATGACCGTCCACTTCATCGGCGCGGGCCCCGGCGCCGCCGACCTGATCACCCTGCGCGGCGCCCGCACGCTGGCCGCCTGCGGCGTGTGCCTCTACGCGGGCAGCCTGGTGCCCCGGGAACTGCTCGACGCCTGCCCGCCCGGCGCCCGGCTGATCGACACCGCGCAGTTGGACCTGGACGCCATCACGGCGGAGATGGTCCGCGCCCACCAGGAGGGCCAGGACGTCGCCCGGCTGCACTCCGGCGACCCGTCCGTGTTCAGCGCGGTGGCCGAGCAGATGCGCCGGCTGGACGCGGCGGGGGTGCCGTACGAGGTGGTGCCGGGTGTGCCCGCGTTCGCCGCGGCGGCGGCCGCGCTCAAGCGCGAACTGACGGTTCCCACGGTCGGCCAGACCGTCATCCTCACCCGCGTCGCCCAGCGCGCCACGCCCATGCCCGACGGCGAGGAGCTGGCCACGCTGGGGCGCAGCGGCGCGCTGCTGGTGCTGCACCTGGCGGCCATGTACGTCGACCGGATCGTGGACGAACTTCTGCCGCACTACGGCGCCGACTGCCCGGCCGCCGTGGTGGCGATGGCCTCCCGCCCCGACGAACTGGTGCTGCGCGGCACGCTCGGCGACATCGCCGGCCGGGTGAAGGCCGCGGGTGTGGTCCGGACCGCGGTGATCATGGTCGGGCGCACGCTGGGGGCCGAGCAGTTCCGGGACAGCCACCTCTACTCGCCGGAGCGGGAGCGGCCGCACGCGCCCTGCGGCGAAGGAGCCTGATACGGCGTCAGTGCGGGGCCGCGGCGGGCCTGTACGGCTGAATTGTATGACCGCATCGGGGTGAAAGTCCGTTTTCCGGCTGTCGGACGCCGGTAAGGAAGCTGCGACACCCAGGGGGATCGACGCAAAGGAGCACGCCACGATGCGTACCAGAATGGCCGCCGGGGCGGTCGTCGCCGCCACCCTGCTGACCCTCACCGGCAGCACCGTCGCCGTCGCCGACGGCAAGGACGCCCCGCGCCGGACGAAGGACAGCCCCATCCAGATGGCCGCCTGCGCCCTCGGCACCGCGCTGGGCGCGCTGACCGGCGGGGACGCCAACTGCGTCCGGGACCGGCTGGCGCACGCCCGCGACGAGGGCGCCCGCGAGAACCGCGGGGAGCACCGCCGGACCGGGCAGGCGCACCGGGACGACCTGGGCCGCAGTGACGGCCTCGGGCGCGCGGACGACGTGAACCGGGGCGAGGGCCTGAACCGCACCGACGGTCTGGGCCGTGCGGACGACATGGGCCGCGGGGAGACCCTGCCGCGGATGTGACGAGGCCCCCTGGCGGGGCGCCGGACCTGGACGGCCGGCCGGGACATGTTTCACGTGAAACGGTCCGGTGCCGGGTGCGTCCGGGCTCCCGGCCCCCGCGGCTCCGCCCGCCCCACCACCAGCCCCGCCCGGTCGATGCAGATCACATCGACCGCGACCGGTGCGCCGCGTAGCACGGTCAGGGCCTCGTCCCGTGCCGTCGCCGCCACCAGGTCGCCGAGCGGCACGCCGGCCGCCGCGCACAACTGGAGTGCGGCGAGGCCGGTGTTGGCTCCGGCCACCGCGTCGGCCAGGGCCTCGTCGGCTCCCCCCTGCCGGGCCAGCTGGGCCAGGAAGCCCTTGTCCACCTGGGACCGCGCCGAGTGCAGGTCGAGGTGGCCCGCCGCCAGCTTGGAGAGCTTGGCGAAGCCGCCGCAGAGGGTCAGCCGGTCCACGGGGTGGCGGCGGATGTACTTCAGCACCGCCCCCGCGAAGTCGCCCATGTCCAGCAGGGCGTCCTCCGGCAGGTGGTGCAGTGCGACCACCGCCTTCTCGGACGTCGAGCCGGTACACCCGGCCACGTGGCGGCGGCCGGCCGCCCGCGCCACGTCCACCCCGCGCCGGATCGAGTCGATCCACGCCGAGCAGGAGTACGGCACCACGATGCCGGTCGTCCCCAGGATGGACAGCCCGCCGAGGATCCCCAGGCGCGGGTTCCAGGTGCTGCGCGCGAGCTCCTCGCCGTGATCGACCGAGATCTCCACCGCCACGTCCGCGGCCGCGCCGGGGCCGCCGTGCGCCTCCGCGACCGCTGTCAGGTGCTCCCGGATCATCTGCCGCGGGACCGGGTTGATGGCGGGTTCGCCGACCGCCAGCGGCAGGCCGGGGCGGGTGACCGTGCCCACGCCGGGCCCCGCGCGGAAGACCACCCCGCTCCCGGCCGGCAGCGCCCGCACCGTGGCCCGCACCAGCGCCCCGTGGGTGACGTCGGGGTCGTCGCCGGCGTCCTTGACGACCCCGGCCATGGCGCCGGCCGGATCCGCGCCGGCGGTCAGTTCCTCCACCGCGAGCGCGAAGGACGGCGTCTGGCCCTTGGGCAGCGTGATCGTCACCGGGTCCGGGAACTCCCCGCTCAGCAGCGCCGTGTACGCGGCCGTGCTCGCCGCCGTGGCGCAGGCGCCGGTCGTCCAGCCGTGCCGCAGACCGGTGTGCGCGAGCTGCGCGCTCCGGCCTCCCGTAGCCTTCGGTTGCGTTTCACCCACGGAGGTACCCGCCGCCCATGCCGTCTTCGCCCGTTCCCGGTCCCGTCCGCCATGTGCTGATCCTCGGCGGCACCACGGAGGCCCGCCGGCTGGCCGCGGCCCTCGCCGCGGAGCCGGGGCTGCGGGTGACCAGTTCCCTGGCGGGCCGGGTGGCGGCGCCGCGGCTGCCCGCCGGGGAGGTCCGCATCGGCGGGTTCGGCGGCCCCGAGGGCCTCGCCAGCTGGCTGCGCGCGCATGCGGTGGACGCGCTCATCGACGCCACCCATCCTTTCGCCGGCACGATCAGTTTCTCCGCGGCCCGGGCCGCGGCCACCGCCCATGTTCCCCTGCTGGCCCTGCGGCGCCCCGGCTGGGTCGCCGGACCGGGCGATGTCTGGCACCCGGTGCCCTCCCTCGCGGACGCCGCCGCGGCCCTGCCCGGCCTGGGCCGCCGGGTCTTCCTCACCACCGGGCGGATGGGCCTCGCGCACTTCGCCCACCACACGGACCTGTGGTTCCTGGTCCGTTCCGTGGACGCGCCCGAGCCGCCGCACCCGCCCCGGATGGCGACCGTGCTGGACCGCGGCCCGTTCACCCTCGACGGGGAGCGGGAACTGCTGCGCGCGCACCGCATCGACGTCCTGGTGACGAAGGACAGCGGCGCCGCGGCGACCGCCCCCAAGCTGACCGCCGCGCGGGAGGCCGGGGTGCCCGTCGTGGTCGTCCAGCGGCCGCCGGTCCCGGAAGGGGTGCCGGTGGCCGCCGGCCCGGACGAGGCGGCCGACTGGGTGCGGACGCTCCGTCGCTGACGCCGCCGGCGGCCGGGCGGCCCGCTCAGCCCTCCGGGTACCGCCGCGGCGTCCAGACCGCCTCCGTGCCGTCGTCCCGGCGCACCCGCCGGGTCTGCGACGAACCGACGAGCAGGATCGTGCGCATGTCGACCACCGCCGGGTCGAGGTCGGTGAGCGGCACGGTCCGCAGCGACTCCTCGGGGCCGCCGATGTCCCGGGCCAGGATGACCGGGGTGTCCGGCGCGCGGTGCTCCAGCAGGACCTCCCGGGCCTTGGCGACCTGCCACGTGCGGGTGCGGGAGCCGGGGTTGTAGAGCGCCAGCGCCAGGTCGGCGGAGGCGGCGGCGCGGAGCCGTTCGGCGATCACGTCCCACGGCTTGAGCCGGTCGGAGAGCGAGATCACCGCATAGTCGTGGCCCAGGGGCGCGCCGGCGCGGGCCGCGGCGGCGTTGGCCGCCGTGACGCCGGGCAGGACGCGCACCGGCACGGAGCGGTAGGGGGCCTGCGACGCCACTTCGAGGACCGCCGTGGCCATGGCGAAGATGCCGGGGTCGCCGCCGGAGACCACCGCCACCCGGCGGCCGCGGCGCGCCAGGTCCAGGGCGAATTCGGCGCGTTCGGACTCGACCTTGTTGTCCGAGGCGTGCCGGCGCTGGCCCGGGCGCACCGGGACGCGGTCCAGGTACGTGGCATAGCCGACGAGGTCGTCGGCGGCGGCCAGGGCGCCGCGGGACTCCGGGGTGAGCCAGCGCGGACCGGCCGGACCGGTGCCCACCACGACCACCTCGCCGCGGTCCGCGGCCGGCTCCGGCTCCCGGGCGCCGGCGGCGATACGGCTGGGCACCACGGCGACGGAGAAGTACGGGACGGTGTCGGCCCCGACGTCGGCGAGCGCACCGGTGCGCTCCCCCGCCATGGTGGCCCGCTCCACGTAGCGGGCCTCGGGCATCCGGCCGGAGCGCTCCAGGGCGCGGCGCACGGTGGGGAAGGTACGGCCCAGCTTCATCACCACCGCGGAGTCCGTCGCGCTGAGACGGGCCGCCAGCTCCTCCTCCGAGAGGGTGCCGGGCAGCACGGTCAGGACCTCGTCGGCCTCGGCGAGCGGGGTGCCCAGGCGGGCCGCGGCGGCGCTGAGGGAGGTGACGCCGGGGATGACCTCGGTCGGATAGCGGTGCGCCAGCCGCTTGTGCATGTGCTGGTAGGAGCCGTAGAAGAGCGGGTCGCCCTCGGAGATCACCGCGACCGTGCGGCCGGCGTCCAGGTGGGCGGCGAGCCGCGCCGCGGCCGCCTCGTAGAACTCGTCCAGCGCGCCGCGGTAGCCGCCGGGGTGGTCGGTCGACTCGGTGGTGACCGGGTAGACCAGGGCTTCCTCGATGTGGTCCGGGCGGATGTGCCGCGCGGCGATGGCGCGCGCGATGGAGCGTCCGTGCCGGGCGCTGTGGTACGCCACCACCTCGGCCTCGGCGAGGATCTCCACCGCCCGGACGGTCATCAGGGACGGGTCGCCGGGGCCGAGGCCGACGCCGTAGAGGCGGCCGGTGGTCTGCCGGGACGGGGCGGACGGCTGCTCCGGCGCGCCGCCGCTGGCCTGCTGCTCGCTCACGCTCACTCTTCCTCGCTCGCCAGGGCGTTGAGCGCGGCCGCGGCCATGGCACTGCCGCCGCGCCGCCCGCGCACCACGATGTGTTCCAGCTTCGACGGGTGGCCGATCAGCGCGTCCTTGGACTCGGCCGCGCCTATGAACCCGACGGGGATGCCGAGGACGGCGGCCGGGCGCGGAGCCCCCTCCTCGATCATCTCCAGGAACCGGAACAGGGCGGTGGGGGCGTTGCCGAACGCGACCACGGCCCCCTCCATCCGGTCCCGCCACAGTTCGAGGGCGGCGGCGCTGCGGGTGGTGCCCATCCGGGCGGCCAGGTCCGGGACGGACGGGTCGCCGAGGGTGCACAGCACCTCGTTGCCGGCGGGCAGCCGTTTGCGGGTCACGCCGCTGGCCACCATGGTCGCGTCGCAGAGGATCGGCGCACCGGCGCGCAGGGCCGCGCGGGCGCCGGCCACCACCCCCGGGGTGAAGGCCAGGTCGCGGACCAGGTCGACCATGCCGCAGGCGTGGATCATCCGGACCGCGACCCGGCTGACGTCGGCGGGCAGCCCGGCGAGGTCCGCCTCGGCGCGGATGGTGGCGAAGGACTGGCGGTAGATGGCCGCCCCGTCCTTTTCGTAGTCGAACGCGGTCACTGGGGCCTCGGGGTGGTGGGTTGAGGGGTGGAAAGGGAGCCGGGCGCCGCCGGGGACGCCGGTGTTTCACGTGAAACCGAGCCGGTGCGGGGTGTCTCACGTGAAACCGGGCCCGTGCGGGGGGCCTCACGGGAATCCGGGTCCGGCCGGGGTGTGTCCCGTGACACCACGGGCCGGGCCGGATCCTCGGGGCGGACGACGGCGGTCCGGTAGCCGTCGGGTGTCGCCAGGACGTCGATCCAGGTGCCGTGCGGGTGGCCGCAGCGGCGCGCGCAGCCGGACCAGTGGACCGGTAGGCCGGCGGGGGCGGCGGCCCCGTCTGCCGGGACGGCGCCGCCCGCGTCGAGAACGGCCGCCGCGTCGGCGCGGACATCCGTCAGGGACTTGGCGCAGCCGGGGAGTCCGGTGCAGGCGGTGACCCGGCGCCGCACCGACCCCGGGTCGGTGACCAGTCCGGCGGCGGCCAGGCCGCGCAGCCGGTCCGCCGCCGCGGCGGCCGCCAGGCCGGGGACGCAGACGCCGCGCCAGGGAGTGAGGCGCAGCGTGCCGGAGCCGTCGGCGGCCGTCGCGGTCAGCAGCCGCCACTGGGCCGCGGACAGCCGGCCGAGCGGTGCCAGGACCACCAGCGCATGGCGGCCGTCGGGGCCCTCGACGGTGCCGGGGGCGGTGGCATCGGCGAACCGGGCGGCCGGGGGCGGACCGGGTACCTCCGCGTACGCGGCGGCGATGCCCGCGGCGTGCAGGGCGTGCCGGACGTCCCGGGCGGTCAGCGGCTGGGCGGCGGGCAGTTCCCGGACCCGCCAGGCGCCGCTGCCGCCGGCCGCGGCGACGGCCAGGAAGGTCTCCGCGGCGGTGAGCGCCGCCCGCGGGACGTCGTCCGCCGCGATCCGCAGCGCCGTCCGGTCGTCGCCGACCCGCAGCAGCGCCCCGAGCCCGGACGCGGCCCCCGGCCGGCAGGCGGTCTCCGCCGGGGCGCGCAGGCCGGATTCTGCGAGCAAGGTCACATCGCCGCCGAGGCCCGCGACATCGCCGCGCCCGTCGTCCAGGACGAACAGGAAGCGGCCCGAAAGGGCGGTCGCCCCGTCGCTCGCGCACAGCAGCGCGTCCAGGCTCCGGGCCCAGCGCCGCACGTCGGAGGGGGTGTTGCGGTCCAGGCCCGCGAGCGGGGAGGCCAGGATGTTGCGGATCCGCTCATGGCGTACGGACGGCAGCAGCCCGGCGTCGGCCAGCAGGCCCGCGAGCAGTCCGCCGCAGTCGTCCGCCAGTCCGCGCAGTTCGACGTTGCCGCGGGAGGTGAGCGAGAGGTGGCCGTCGCCGAGCCGCTCCGCGGCAGCCCCCAGCGCCACCGCCTGATCCACCGTCAAGTCTCCGGCGGGCAGCCGGACTCGGGCCAGCGCGCCGTCCGCGGCGGAGTGCAGCCGCAGCGCACCGGGGCAGGCGTCACCGCGGTCCCGTACGGGGGGCACGGCCCGGCCGGGGCGGGGCGAGGGGGAGGGCGGCATGGCGGCGAGCATACCTACGTCGGCCGGGCCCGGAACCGGGGCGAGGGGTCCCGGAGGGCAGGTCACCGGGCCCGCTCCCGCGGTCCGGCCGCAGCCCTTACTATGCAGGTCGGCGGGTCGGCTGGCCCGCCGGACGCCAGCGACGGCGCCAACGGAGGAAGCCCGGTGAGAATCCGGCGCGGTCCCGCCACTGTGAACCCGGCCCCGCCGGGTGAGCCAGGAACTCCCGCCGTCCATACGACCACCCGGGGCGTGGACACCCCGAGGAAGGGCCGCGCCGTGATCCTGCTGCTGTCGACCTCCGACACCGACCTGCTCAGCGCCCGCGCGGCCACGGGACCCGTGCCGTTCCGGCTCGCCAACCCCGCCCGCCTCGACGTCGCCGACCTGCCCGGGCTGCTGGAGGGCACCGACCTCGTCGTGGTCCGCCTGCTCGGCGGCATCCGGGCCTGGCAGGACGGCCTGGACGTGCTGCTGGCCGCGGACCAGCACCGCCCGGTCGTCGTGCTCACCGGCGAACAGGCCCCCGACGCACAGCTCATGGAGGCGTCCACGGTTCCGGTCGGCATCGCGGCCGAGGCGCACGCCTACCTCGCGCACGGCGGCCCGGCCAACCTCTCCCAGCTCGCCCGCTTCCTCAGCGACACCGTCCTGCTCACCGGCCACGGCTTCGAGCCGCCCGCGGCCGCGCCGTCCTGGGGCCCGCTGGAGCGAACGGCGCGCGAGGCCGGCGGCCCGACGGTGGCCGTGCTCTACTACCGCGCTCACCACATGAGCGGCAACACCGCCTTCGTCGAGGCGCTGTGCGAGCGGATCGAGGACGCCGGCGGGCGCCCGCTGCCGCTCTACGTCGCCTCGCTGCGGGCCCCCGAACCGGAGCTGATCGAGGAGCTGCGCGCGGCCGACGCCATCGTCACCACCGTCCTGGCCGCCGGCGGCACCAGGCCCGCCGAGGCGTCCGCGGGCGGCGACGACGAGTCCTGGGACGCCGGCGCGCTGGCCGCCCTGGACGTGCCGATCCTCCAGGCCCTGTGCCTGACCGGGTCGCGGGCCGCCTGGGAGGAGAACGACGAGGGCCTCTCGCCGCTCGACGCCGCCTCGCAGATCGCGGTGCCGGAGTTCGACGGGCGGCTGATCACGGTGCCGTTCTCGTTCAAGGAGATCGACGAGGACGGCCTGCCGGTCTACGTCGCCGACCCCGAACGGGCCGCCCGGGTCGCCGGGATCGCCGTCCGGCACGCCCGGCTGCGCCACATCCCGGCCGCGCGGAAGCGGCTGGCGCTGGTGCTGTCGGCGTACCCGACCAAGCACTCCCGGATCGGCAACGCGGTCGGCCTGGACACCCCGGCGAGCGCCGTCGCGCTGCTGCGCCGGCTCCGCGAGGAGGGCTACGACTTCGGCACCGAGCCGGTGCCCGGCCTCGCGTCCGGCGACGGCGACGAGCTGATCTACGCGCTCATCGAGGCCGGCGGCCACGACCAGGAGTGGCTGACCGAGGAGCAGCTGGCCCGCAACCCGGTCCGCATCCCGGCCGCCGACTACCGCCGCTGGTACGCGACCCTGCCGCAGGAGCTGCGCGACGCCGTCGAGGAGCACTGGGGCCCGCCGCCCGGCGAAATGTTCGTCGACCGCAGCCGCAACCCCGAGGGCGACATCGTGCTGGCCGCGCTGCGCCGCGGCAATCTGCTGGTCCTCATCCAGCCGCCGCGCGGTTTCGGCGAGAACCCGATCGCGATCTACCACGACCCGGACCTGCCGCCCTCGCACCACTACCTGGCGGCCTACCGCTGGATCGCCACGCCCGCCGCGGACGGCGGCTTCGGCGCCGACGCCATGGTCCACCTCGGCAAGCACGGCAACCTGGAGTGGCTGCCCGGCAAGAACGCCGGCCTGTCCGCCGCCTGCGGCCCGGACGCCGCGCTCGGCGACCTCCCGCTGATCTACCCGTTCCTGGTCAACGACCCCGGCGAGGGCACCCAGGCCAAGCGCCGGGTGCACGCCACCCTCGTCGACCACCTCGTCCCGCCGATGGCCCGCGCCGACTCCTACGGCGACATCGCGCGCCTGGAGCAGCTGCTCGACGAGTACGCGGCGATCTCCTCGATGGACCCGGCCAAGCTGCCCGCCATCCGCGCGCAGATCTGGACCCTGATCCAGGCCGCCAAGCTCGACCACGACCTGGGCCTGGCGGAACGCCCCGACGACGACGGCTTCGACGACTTCCTGCTGCACGTCGACGGCTGGCTGTGCGAGGTCAAGGACGCCCAGATCCGCGACGGGCTGCACGTCCTGGGCGCCGCCCCGGCGGGCGAGGCCCGGGTCAACCTCGTCCTGGCGATCCTGCGCGCCCGGCAGATCTGGGGCGGCACCTCCGCGCTGCCCGGTCTGCGGGAGGCGCTCGGTCTGGACGAGTCGGCCGCCACCCGCACCGCCGCCGATGACGCCGAGTCCGCCGCCCGCGGCCTGGTCCAGGCGATGGAGGACGCCGACTGGGACCCGGCCGCGGTGGACCGGGTCGCCGACGGCCACCCGGAGGCGGTCGCCGCGATCCTCGACTTCGCCGCCCGGCAGGTCGTCCCGCGGCTGGCCGCCACCACCGCCGAGATCGACCACGCGGTGCACGCGCTCAACGGCGGCTTCGTGCCGGCCGGCCCGTCCGGCTCGCCGCTGCGCGGCCTGGTCAACGTCCTGCCGACCGGCCGCAACTTCTACTCCGTGGACCCCAAGGCGGTGCCCTCGCGGCTCGCCTGGGAGACCGGGCAGGCGCTCGCCGACTCGCTCCTGGCCCGCTACCGCGACGACAACGGCGACTGGCCGGAGTCGGTGGGGCTCTCGCTGTGGGGCACCAGCGCGATGCGCACCTCCGGCGACGACGTGGCCGAGGCGCTGGCGCTGCTGGGCGTCCGCCCCGTCTGGGACGACGCCTCGCGCCGGGTCACCGGCCTGGAGGCCGTCCCGCCGGAGGAGCTGGGCCGCCCCCGCATCGATGTGACCCTGCGCATCAGCGGCTTCTTCCGGGACGCGTTCCCGCACGTCATCGGGCTGCTCGATGACGCGGTCCGGCTCGTCGCGGGTCTGGACGAGCCGGCCGACCGCAACTACGTGCGGGCCCATGCCCAGGCGGACCTGGCCGCGCACGGGGACGAACGCCGGGCCACCACCCGGATCTTCGGCTCCCGCCCCGGTACGTACGGCGCGGGCCTGCTCCAGCTCATCGACTCCCGCGACTGGCGCACCGACGCCGATCTGGCCGAGGTCTACACCGTCTGGGGCGGTTACGCCTACGGGCGGGGGCTGGAGGGCCGCCCGGCCCGCGAGGAGATGGAGACCGCCTACCGGCGCATCGCGGTGGCCGCGAAGAACACCGACACCCGCGAGCACGACATCGCCGACTCCGACGACTACTTCCAGTACCACGGCGGCATGGTCGCCACCGTCAAGGCGCTCAAGGGCAAGGCCCCCGCGGCGTACATCGGCGACTCCACGCGGCCGGAGACGGTGCGCACCCGGACGCTGGTGGAGGAGACCTCCCGGGTCTTCCGGGCCCGGGTCGTCAACCCCCGCTGGATCGAGGCGATGCGCCGCCACGGCTACAAGGGCGCCTTCGAACTCGCCGCCACGGTGGACTACTTGTTCGGCTACGACGCCACGACCGGTGTGGTCGCCGACTGGATGTACGACAAGCTCGCCCAGACCTACGTCCTCGACCCGGAGAACCGCGCGTTCCTCCAGGAGGCCAACCCCTGGGCGCTGCACGGCATCGCCGAACGCCTCCTGGAGGCCGAGTCCCGCGGCATGTGGGAGAAGCCGGACGCGGAGACGCTGGCGGCGCTGCGGGACGCCTTCCTGGAGACCGAGGGCGAGCTGGAGGGCGAGGACTGAGCCTCGCCGGGGCGCGCCGCGGAGCGGTGTTCCACGGCAAACGCAGCGGTGTTTCACGTGAAACACCGCGCCGCGCCGGGCCGTTGTGCGGTGTTTCACGGGAAACACCGCACCCGTCCTCATGCGGGCGCCGCGCTCGTCAGCCCCGGTCCCCGTCGACGTACTTGACGCGGTGCAGCCAGGCCAGCAGCACCACCAGCACCGCGGTGGAACCGCCCAGCGTCAGCACCGCCGACGGCGACGCACGGTCCACCACCAGCCCGCCGGCCAGCGCCCCCAGCGACAGCGTGGCCTGGAACGACGCGGTGAACAGCACCGAAGCCGCCTCCGGCGCGCCGGGGGCCGCCCTGGCGAACCAGGTCTGCGAGGCCACCGGCACCGCGCCGTAGGCCGCGCCCCAGACCACCAGCAGGGCCAGCGCGCCGGCCGGTCCGCGGCCGAGGACCGGCAGCAGCAGGGTGGCCAGGGCCAGCAGCCCGGCCGCGGCTCCGAAGAGGGTGTGCGGCCGCCGCGCCGCCAGGGCACCGCCGGCGAAGTTCCCGGCGACCCCCGCGACGCCGTAGACCAGCAGGAACACCGTCACCGTCGGGGCGGACGCGAGGTGCGTGGTGCGTTCCAGGAACGGCGTCACATAGGTGTAGGCGCCGAAGTGCGCCAGCACGGCCAGGAACGTCATCGCCAGCGCGAAGCGGGTGTGGGTGCCGCGCAGCAGGCTCCGCAGCAGCGCCGGATCGGTGGCGCGGCCGGCCGGCAGCGGCGGGGTCACCAGCGCGGTCAGCACCAGCACCCCGACCGCCAGGGCACCGACCGCGGCGCAGGCGGTCCGCCAGCCGGCCAGATCGCCGAGGTAGGTCCCGGCGGGCACCCCGATCACCGAGCCGAGCGGCACCGCCGAGAAGATCACCGCGGTGGCCCGGGCGACCGACTCCGGCGGCACCAGCCGCGCGGCGAGCCCGGCCCCGATCGACCAGAAACCCCCGATCACCACCCCGACCAGGACCCGGGAGAACAGCACCGTCCCGTACCCCGGCGCGGCCGCGGCGAGGAAGTCCGCCAGCGCCAGCAGGGCGATGAAGGCGCACAGCATCAGCCGCCGGTCGATCCGGGCGGTGGCCACCGTCACCGCCGGTGCGGCGCAGGCGGCGAGGAACCCGGGGAGCGTCATCATCAGCCCCGCGGTGCCGTCGGAGATCCCGAAGTCGGCCCCGATCCGGGTGAGCAGGCCGACCGGCAGGATCTCGGTGGTGACGATGGTGAAGATGCCCAGGGTCACCGCGAGCACGGCGAGCCGGCCCTTCAGCGGTGCCCGGTCCGGGCGGGCCGGGGGCGGGAGCGGGACGGTCGCGGTGGTCGGCGGGCTGCCGGGGGTCGTCATGGCGACCAGTCCAGCAGCCGGCCGCGCCGGGGTCCGGCAGCTTTGCGACGGGACGGTGCACGCGCGAAGGGCCCGTCCCGCCGGGCCGCGCCGGCCGGGGGCTCAGCTGCCCGGGCCGGCCTGGATCTCGCCGTTGCCGGTGGACAGTTCGAGCCGGTACCGCCCCGCCGGGTCGTCGTGGACCGCGATCCGCTTGCCGCCGTTGTCGGTCTGCGCCGAGACCCGGTAGCGGGCGTCCGGCACGGTGACCGTGATCGCGCCGTTGGAGGTCCGGGCCCGGACGTCCTGCGGGGTGGTGGCGTGCAGCTCGACCGCGCCGTTGGAGGTCCGGACGTCGATGCCGTGGCCGGCCAGGTGCTTCCCGGTGATCCCGCCGTTGGTGGTCCGCGCCTCCACCGCGCCGGACACCTCGTCCAGATCGACGTCGCCGGAACTGGTGGTCACGTGCACCGCCGCCACCTTCGACAGGTCCAGCGCGCCGTTGGTGGTCTCGCCGGTCACCGGCACCGTGCCGGGCAGCTCGACGGTGTAGTTCACCGCGCAGTCGTCGCCGCAGCCGCCGAGCACCAGCGTGCCGCCCTCGACCCGGAACGTCGGCCCCGCGGGCCGGTCGCCGCGGTAGGTGACCTGGCGGTGCACACCGGCCGTGGCGCCGCCCTTGCCGCCGCGCACGGTCACTCCGCCGTTGGCCGTGTCCACCCGCACCGCCGTGATCTTCTGCGTCACCGCGGCGTCGTCGGAGAACGTCTCGCCGGGTATCAGCCCGCACGCGCCCAGGGCCAGCGCCCCGGCTCCGGCCACTGCCGCGGCCCCGGTGAAGCGGACACGCCTGTGCATGAAGTCCCCCTGCGATCGGATCGGTTCGGGGCCCCGGACGGGTGCCCCACCGTGTGCTCGAAGCCCGCGCCGCGGCCCGCCCGGGGCTCGCGGTCCTGTGACCCTACGGACCCCGCGGCCGGCGCCGCCATGGGGCTGTCCCCCGGCTCGGGAAGGGTGCGGGCTTCCGGGTGCGGCCCCCGGGCGCCGGTGCGAGCCTGGGTGGTGGGGAGTGTTCCCATGCGGTACGAGGAGGTTCCGGTGACCGGCACGGGTGAGGGTACGAAGACATGGACCGCCGAGGTCCGCATCGTCGAGTCCGGCAGCGAGGTCCGGGCGGAGGCCCGGCTGAGCGGCAAGGAGGGCGGGCAGATCGTCGGTGAGGGAACCGCCAGATGCAATCCGGCGGACGAGAACGTCCCGGCGATCGGGGACGAGCTGTCGGTGGCGCGGGCGCTGTCGGACCTGAGCCACCAGCTGCTCAACCGCGCCGCGCACGACATCGAGGTGCACACCTCCCGCCCCGTCGAGCGGCTGCACGCCTGACCGGACGGCCGTGGGACGCCCGGGCGGACCGGTCGCCGTCCGCCCGGGCGTCCCACGGCCGTCAGAAGTCGCCCGGCGAGAAGTCCCGTCCGACGGTCAGCGTCACCGCGCCCGGTGCGGCCTGGGCGGACTCCTCCGCCTTGGTGCCGGCCAGCCGGCCGGCGAGCACCTCGGCCTGGGTCTTGAGGCCGGCCGGGTAGCTGATGGCGGACTTGTCGGTCGGCCGGCCGTTGTCGGTGGAGACGACGGTGAAGCCGAGCTGGCGCAGCTTCTGGGCGGCGACCCCGGCGAGGCCGGTGGTGTCGGTGCCGTTGAGCACCCGCACCCGCACCGAGCGTGCGGTGACCGGGTTCTTGGCGGCCTCCGCGAACTTCGCCTTCGCGGCGGCGCCGATCTCCCGGTCGTGCGCGAGATCGCTGAACAGCTCGGTGGCCTGCGGGTACTGCCAGACCACGTTCGCCTTGTCGGTGGGCACGTCGGCCTCGCGGGAGTAGGTCGGCACGGTCAGGAAGGTCAGGCGGTCCGAGGGCACGTCCTTGACCGTGGCGGCGAGGTCGTAGAGCGGCTTGATGCCGGCCAGGTCCTTGTCGGTGGTGAGCGACTTGGTGGCCGAGTCCAGGAAGTCGTAGAGGTCGGTCGGGCTGGTCAGCTTGGACTGGGCCTTGGCCGCGAGCGCCTTCATGAACTCCTGCTGGCGGCCGATCCGGCCGAGGTCGGAGCCGTCGCCGACGCTGTAGCGGGTGCGGACGTAGCCGAGCGCCTTCTCGTCGGTGACGTTCTGGCAGCCGGCGTCCATGTCGAGGTGGGCCTTCTTGTCGTGGATGGCGTGCTTGGGGCAGACCTCGATGCCGCCCAGCGCGTTGACCATGCCCTTGAAGCCCTGGAAGTCGACCGAGACGAAGTGGTCGATGCGCAGACCGGTGTTCTTCTCGACGGTCTTGATGCTGCACGCGGCCGCTTTGCCGACGTCGCCGCTGAGGCCGCCGATGGTGTACGCCTCGTTGATCTTGAAGTGGTGCGGGGCGGAGGTGCTGCCGTCGCCCTTGTCGCAGGCCGGGATCCGCACCCAGGAGTCGCGCGGGAAGGACACCGCGGTGGCCCATGTGTGGTCGGCGGAGATGTGCAGCACCATCAGCGTGTCCGACTGCATGGTGGTCAGCCCGCTGCCGTACTTCCCGCCGGTGCCCGCCCGGCTGTCGGAGCCGACGACCAGGATGTTCTTGGAGCCGGGGCTGAGGTTGACCGGCCGGTCCCCGCCCAGCGTGCTGCCCACGTCGGCGCCGTGGATGTTGCCGTCCAGGTGCTGGTAGACCCACACACCGACGCCGGCCGTCCCGAGCAGGAGCACCCCGACCACCCCGCCGGTCCAGGCCACGATCCTGCCGCGCCGGGTCATCCGGGTCTTCCCCGCTTTGCCGGAGCCGCCGGCCCGCCGCCGTTCGGCGCGGCCGCCCGCCGCGGGCTCGCCGTCCGTCACCGGGCCCCGGCCGCTCCGGTCGCCCCGGCGGGCCGCCTGCCTGTGCGTCTGCCTGTCATGCACGCCGATGGCCCTTCTGGTCCTTCTGGAGCTGGTCTTGCAAAGCGGAGGTGGGTGCGGGTACGGGGGAGGGCCCGGCGTGCTCGGCCGGGGGCGGCAGCGGGCCGCGGTGGGTCAGATGCCCTCGGTGGGCAGCAGCCGTACGGAATCCGGGTCGTAGCGGCGCCACTGCGGGCGGCTCCCGCCGGGCACGGTCCGCAGCAGGCACCACCGCACGCCCGCGCCGTCCGTCCACCAGGCGCAGATCCGGCCCAATTCCCAGGCACCGTCGGGGTATTGGACCTCGACCGGCTGATAGACCCATCGCACCTCCGCCTCTGGAGGCGGGCTGTCCCAGGTCAGGGGTCCGCACCTCGTCGCCATCTCCCCCTCCGGCAGCGCCCGTTGCGCATGTCAGCCGCAACCCTACCGGCAACTTCTACAGCACTGTAGAAGTCAGTTGGTGTGCTCCGGATCACAAAAAGCGGTCCGCCGCGTGGCGCGCTGGAGAGTCCGGGATCAGTGTGCACTCACCACGGCGTTGCCGCCTTCAGAACGAGGAACAGAGCTACCGCCGCGTTCAGCGAGGACAGCGCGGAGGCCGCGGTGCCCGCCGCCGCGACCAGCGCGGCCAGGCCCGCCGGGGTCAGCGCCGGCGGCCAGGTGCGCGCCGACGGCACCGGTCCGAGCAGCGCCGCCACCCGCCGCGGCACCGGCCCCGCTTCGGGCGACGCGAACTGCGCCGGCAGCGGAGCGGGAACGGGCCGCGCGATCAGCGCCGCCCGCCCCACCGCCCGCGCGGTCAGCCGCCGGTCGCCGACCACCCGCGCCGCCTCCTCGTCCGCCCAGCGCTCGGCGCTGAACGCGACCGCGGAACGCAGCGGCAGCAGCAGCGGGTTGACGCACCCGGCCAGCCGCACCGCGAGCAGGTAGCGGTGGTGCCGGCAGCGCAGATGGGCGCGCTCGTGCGCGAAGAGGGCGCGCCGCTCATCCGCGTCGAGGCTGCGCAGCATGCCCCGGGAGACCGCGATCCGGCCGGGGCGGGCCGGCCGCCCCGGCCGCGCCGGCGTGCCGGGCACCGCGTAGGCGTAGGGATGGTCGTCGGGCAGCACCGCGGGGTCGGCGCCGGCCGGCAGTACGTCCAGCGCCCGGTGGGCGCGCGCCCGGATCCGGTGGTTCCGGCGCAGCGCGGTGGCGCACCCGGTGAGCGCGCCGGCCAGCGCGAAGATCGCCGCCAGCCCGGCCACCTCGGCGTACGGCACCGCGGCCCGCACCTCCGGGTCGGACCAGCCGTCCGGCAGCGGGTTGCCGGGGAGCTGGGCGGTGCCGACGACCATCAGCAGCCCCAGGCAGAGCGTGCTGCACACCCCCAGCACCACCGCGAGCAGGGTCAGCAGCCGGGTCGTGACCCGGGGGTGGAGGTGCTGTTCGGCGAGCCGGGCGATCGGCAGCGCGGTCAGCGGCAGGACCAGCGGCAGGAAGACGAAGACGCCCACCGGTCACCCTCCGCGCGCTTCGTCCGACGGCCCGGCGCCGCCCCTCCCGGGGCCGGGACCGGCCCGGCCGCCGTCCCCCGCGCGGTCCAGGAGGCTGCGCAGCACCTCCTCGTCATGGGCCGAGAGCGCCGAGACGAAGCTGGTCAGCACGGCGTCCCGGTCCGGTTCGCCGTCCAGGACGCGGCGCATCCGCAGGGCGGCGAGCCCGGCCTCGTCGGCCGCCGGCGTCCAGGCGTAGGCCCGGCCGGACCGCTCGCGGGTGACCGCCCCCTTGGCGTGCAGCCGGGACAGGATCGTCATCACCGTGGTGTACGCCAGGTCGCCGCCGAGCCGCTCCTGCACCCAGGCGGCGGTGGCCGGGCCGGGCGCCTGGTGCAGTGCGGCCAGCACCTGCGCCTCCAACTGCCCCTGTCCGCGCCGCGCCCGCTCCCGCCCGGCGCCGCCGAGGGCCTTTCCGAAGGGTGTTCCGCCCATGCCGTCGCCTCCCGTCGTACCGGGCGTCCCGAGGGCGGGGACGCCGGGGCATCTTACGGCGGCCCGCCCCGCACCACCGGGCCCGTCCGGCCCTGCCGAAACCGCCCGACCTGCCGGGGATGCCGCGCTCCGGCCGCTCACTTCTCCACACCTGTGGTCACCCCGCCGGGCCCTGGGACGCCTCCGGGCCGACGGGCAGCGCGGCGGGCCACGGCGGGAACGTCCGAGGCGCCCGGCCCGGCAGGGTGGCGGCCCGGTGCCGGTCGGTCGCGCCCCGCGCATGCGCGGGGCGGGCCGTGGGCATGATTCCGGCATGCGTATGGCCATGCGGAAGTAAAATCTACAGCGCTGTAGAAGGTCTGCGGATGCCGCCCCCCGTCGTCATGCCCCACTTCGGCGCGATATGCCGCCGCTGTGCGGAGTACGGTGGAGAAACCACCGGAAAGCGAAGTGTTGTCGAGCGTGCCCGGTATACCCCGGTTGCGGGGGTCCGGGAGTATGCGGGTGAGCGCCATGCAGACCTTCTTGAGCGTCCTCGTGCTGTTGGCCCTGATCGCGATGGGCGTGCTCTTCCTCCTGCGGGTCAACGCGCAGACCTCAGGCCGCCCCACCCCGCACCGGTACACGCACCTGAAGGAGTCGTTCCAGCACCGGCTCCACCACCGCCACGGGCACGAGACCGGCACCGACCCCCAGGCGCGCACCGGCAGCCCGCCGCCGCCCTCCCGGGAGCCGCGCGGCGGCCGGTGACCCCGCCGCCCGCCGGCCCCCTCCCGCCGGCGAACGCGGCCGCCGCGCTCGCCGCCCGTCGCGTCAGGAGCGCCGTATGACCACTGCCGAGGGCCGCTCCCCGCACCCCCGCCCGCACCACCACGCACCGCCGCCGGTCGCCCGGCTGGCCATCGCCCCGCCCGGCCCGGTGACCCGGCGGATCGACGGGGCCTGGTGGCCGCACTCCACCGACCTGGCCGCCGAACTCCCCGAACTCCTGGCCGCGCTGCCCTTCGACTGGCCGCGGATCACCCATGCCACGGTGAACGGCACCGGCTGGTCCGCGCTGCCCGGCCGGATCCTCGCCGCCGGCCACGTCGTCCGGCTGCGCCGCACCGCCAACCGTCCCGGCCCGGACACCCTCTGCCTGGTCTCGGCCGGCCACGGCCGCTGGGACCTGCTGCTCCTGCCGCCCGCGACACCGGAGGCCGCCGCGGTGCGGGCGCTGGCGGAGATGGCGCGGACCGGCGAGCCGGCTCCGGCCTGAGGCCGGACCGGCTCCGGACGTGTACGCGCCGGTCACCTGCATAACCCGGGACCCGGGCCCGCGCATCCGCCGGGACCGCCCGGCCGCGCCCGCGGCGCCCCGCCCGCCCCGTCCCGCCGTCCCCCGGTCCCGCCCCGGCCTGCGCCTTTGCGGCGGTGGCTACTGCGGACGGGTGGTGTTCATCGGAAGAACGCCGATCCGGGGGCGTCGGTCCGTGAATCCTCCCATTGCGTACTCATCATAAGAAAACGCAACAGAAGGAACGCGTGGGTTCCCTGGCTCGGGGACCCCGACCGAAAGCGAGGGACCATGGCTGCGACCAAGGTCATGAAGTTCTGGGCGGCATGCCTTGCGGTGCTGGGCAAGCTGCTGGCGTCACTGGGGGTCTCCGCCGCCGCCTCCGCGGCCCGCCGGGAGGCCGCCGTCCACGAGCGCACCCCGGGCAGCAGCGCCCCGGGCACGGTACGGGCCGCGGCGGACGGCGACGGCGAACCGGACCACCATCCGGGCCCGTTGGCCCCCGTGGCGGAACCGGTCCGGCCGTTCGTCCCCGCCGCGCGCACCGCGCCCCGCTACGGGCAGGCCGCACCGGTCCGCCGCCGCTTCCCGCTGCCGACGCTGCCGCCGACCATCAAGCAGCGGATCCGCGCCGAGGCCCACGGTGCCTCGCCCACCTCCCGCCGCCGCCGTGCCGCCGCTGTCCAGCCGCTGTGCACCGCCCCGTCCGGGACCGCCCCGAACGCCGGCTCCGCGGCGGCCGTTCCCGCGGCCCGCCGCGCCCACACGGCCGCCCGTGCCGTCTGAACCGGCCCCGGCCACAGCCGCGTTGCCGCATCCGCGGCACCACCGCGCAGCCGTGCCGCCGCACGAGGCCACCACGCGCGGCCCTGACACCGCACCGCCCGCGGCACGAGCCCAGCGGGAAACGACGAGGACAACCGCGGCGGAGACGGATCCGCAGCCGCACCCCCGTAACCAGGGGAACCACGGGAACAGCCGGAACGACCGGAGCCACGGGAACGGTTGGCACCGCCGGCAGGAGCAGGGGGCCCAGCGGCAGGACCAGCAACAGCAGTAGCAGTACCACCAGCAGCACCACCAGCAGTACCCACAGACTTTGATCGCGGGCCGAAGGCCGTTATTTCACGTGAAACGGCGTACGGCAGGCGGCCGTTCAGCCTCCGGAGCCGGGGGCCGGGGCCGGCGCCAGGCCCAGCCGGGCGCGGAGTTCGCGGGTGTCGGGCTTTCCGTTCGGGGTGAGCGGGAAGCGGTCGACGACATGGACCGCGTTGGGCTGTTCGTACTCCGCCAGGTGCGGGGCGAGCCGCCGGCGCCAGGTGAGCGGCGCCTCGCCACCGGGGTCCGCGACGACGAAGTGCAGCGCACTGCCCCGGCGCTGGTCGGGGACGGCCAGCACCTTGACCGGACGGCCGCAGGCTTCGGCCCGGCGCTCCAGGCTCTCGGGGTAGAGCGTGAAGCCCAGCCGGTGCACGGCCTGATTGCGGCCCACCACCCGTACGATGCCGTCCGCGCCGACGCTGCCGAGGTCGGCCGTCGGGTACCAGGCGTCCGGGTCGGCCGGTGCGAGCGAGCCGTCCGCCGACAAGTAGCCGGCCATCAGGCCGGGGGAGCGCACCTCGATGGCGCCGAGTTCGCCGGGATCGGCGACCGTGCCGTCGGGACGGGTCACGCGCAGCCGCACGCCGGGCAGCGGACGCCCGCAGCCGTGCGGCACGTCGGGCGTGGCCAGCGCGACATTGCCGAGTTCGGTCAGGCCGTAGCCGTCCAGCAGCGGGCGGCCCATCGCCGCGCGGAACGACTCGGCCAGCGGGGCGGGCAGCGGGGCGCCGCCCACGCCCCAGATGCGGACGCCGGCGAGTGCGCTGCGCGCCTCGGGGCGGCGGCGCAGCACGCCCAGGAGCGAGTGGTACGTGGACGGGGCGGCGTCGACGGCGGTGGCGCCGTGCGCCGCGGCCTGCCCGACCGCGGTGTCCAGCCGCTGGTAGGGGGTGACCACCAGGGTGCACCGGGCCAGCCACCACAGCAGGATCACCGAGAGCCCGTACTGGTGGGAGAAGGGCAGCAGCGGTGCCATGACGTCGTCGGCGCGGAAGCCCATGGCCTCGATGGTGCGCAGCGAGTTGTCGAGCACCGCCGGGCCGGACTTGACCACGCCCTTGGGGCGCCCGGTGGTGCCGGAGGACCACAGCACCAGCGCGTCGCCGCGGCGGAACCACGGGCCGAGGTCCACGGCGCCCGCGGACGGCGGCGGGGCGTCGGCGGCGAGCCGCGGGTAGCGGACGACGCGGTCGGCGGGCAGGCCGGGGAGGGCCGCCGCGGGATCGGCGGTGACCTGCCAGCGGACACCGGCCTGGCGGGCGGCCGCGGCGGCGTCCGCCGGCGGGACGCGGTGGTCCAGCGGGACCAGGGAGGTGTCCAGGTGCATCAGGGCCAGCAGCGTCACGACGTAGGCGGTGCTGTTGTCGCCCTGGACCAGGACCCGGTCGCCGGGGCGGACGCCGAGGTTCCGCAGCGCCTGGGCGGCGGCCAGGATCCGGTGGTCGAGCGCGGCCCCGGCCAGGCGGGCGGCGGGGTCCGCGGGGGCACCGGCGCCGTCGACCAGGCGGGCCGCGGCGAGCGGCGGGGCGGGCGCGAGGGTGTCGGTCATGGGTGCTCCGTTCCCGTGGGGTCGAGGGGCCGCCGGTCCGGGCCCGCGGTGGCGGGGCCCAGCAGCGACGAGGTGGTGGTGGCCACCCAGGTGCCGTCGGGGGTGTGGAAGGCGCACTCCAGGGTGAGCTGCGGGCGCCCGGCGCGGTCGGCCGCGCCGGCGACCCGGACCGTGGCGCGCAGCGTCTCCCCGGCGTGCACGGACCGGGCCAGCCGCACCGACTGGGCGCGGTGGACGGCGCCGTCGGCGGTGAACGCGGGCTGCCCGGCGAGGAGTTCGTCCTCGGCCCCGGCGGCCAGGACGGCGAGGTAGGTGGGCGGGGCGATCACGTCGGGGTGGCCGAGCGCCCGGGCGGCGGCCGGGTCGGTGTGCGCGGGGTGCGGGGTGCCGCCGAGCGCCCGGACGAAGCGGGCGATCCGGTCCCGGTCGACGGTGTACGTACGGGTCACGGCGGCCGCCGGCGGGCCGTCCGCCGGGGGCCCGGCCGTGGGGTGCGCGGCCACCGGGTCTCAGTCGCCGATCATGTGGTGGCCGCCGTCCGCGTGCACGATCTCGCCGGTGGTGGCGGGCAGCCAGTCGGAGAGCAGCGCCAGGCAGGTCCGGGCGACCGGTTCGGCGTTGCGCGGGTCCCAGCCGAGCGGGGCGCGGGCGGACCAGCCCTTCTCGAAGGACGGGCCGTCGCCGCCGATGCCGCTGGCGGCCAGGGTGCGCAGCGGCCCGGCGGCGACGAGGTTGGCCCGGATGCCCTGGCCGCCGAGGTCCCGCGCCAGGTAGCGCGAGCACGCCTCCAGACCGGCCTTGGCGACGCCCATCCAGTCGTAGCCGGGCCAGGCGCGGGAGGCGTCGAAGTCCACGCCGACCACGGAGGAACCGGGGCCGAGCAGCGGGCGGCAGGCCCGCGCCAGCGCCACCAGGGAGTACGCGGAGGTGTGCAGGGCGCCGGCGACGTCCGGCCAGGGGGCGGTCAGGAAGCCGCCGTCGAGGCAGCCGGCCGGGGCGTGCGCGATGGAGTGCAGGACCCCGTCGAGGCCGTCGAGGTGGGCGCCGACCCGGTCGGCGAGGGTGGCGAGCTGCTCCTCGTCGGTCACGTCCAGTTCCACCACGGGCGGTGCGGTGGGCAGCCGGCGCGCGAGCCGGGCCACCAGGGAGGGCCGGCCGTAGGCGGTCAGCACGATCCGGGCGCCCTCCTGCTGGGCGAGCCGGGCCACGGCGTAGGCGATCGAGCTTTCCGTGATCACACCGGTGATCAGCAGCCGCTTTCCGTCGAGCAGACCACTCATCGCTTCTCCGTCCGACTCATCCTGACTCCTCGCCGACCGCGGAGCCGCCGCACGCACCCGGTACGGAGCGCGAATCCCCGTGCGCGGACGCAGGGGTGAGGGACCGTCACGGCGGCCGTTGACAACGTATCCGGCCTCCAGTTGACTACAACAGTCAAGTTGAGTCAAACAGTTGACTTGCCCCGTGACCGCACCGGGAGCCCGCTGTGCCGCCGGCCGCCGGAGCCCGTCCGCGGCGGGGCCTCACACCCGAAAGGCCGGACCGCCATGACCAGAGAAGAGATCACCAACCGCCTCGCCGCCGTGCTGAACGAGGTGGCCGGGGTGCCGATGGACGAGGTGACCGAGGAGAAGTCCCTGGTCGAGGAGCTCGACGTGGACTCGCTGGCGATGGCCGAGGTCATCGTCGTCGCCGAGGAGCGGTTCGGCATCGAGCTGCCCGAGGACGAACTGACCGGCGTCCACACGGTGTCGGACCTGGTGACCCAGGTGGAGAAGCGGCTGGCCTCCTGAGCCGGGCCGCCGTCCGGTGGCGCTCCGGGCGGCGGCCCGGGAACCCGTCTGGTGCGCGCACTCCACGGGACGCGACTGCCGGTAATTCCGGTCAGTAAACCGAAGTTGATTTTGAGTCGCCTCTTGTTGACGAGGTCAGGGGTCAGGGTTACCTTGATGATCGCCGGAGAGTGACCGATAAACGACTCAGTGTACTGCTTTCCCGGGCGTGACCACCCCGGAGAAAGGAGCCCTGGTGCGAGGGGACCTATGCGGGGGGACGAGTTTTTCCGTGGCACGCAGACGGGTGGCGACACCGATACGCCCGGCAACTCCCCCTGGTCACAGAGGGATTGGGATCCGGACAATCCCGCCGCATTAGCCGACGGGCGGGTGCACGTCTTTTCGCCGGCCGCCGCGGATTTCCACCGGCCGGCCGCTTTAACGGATTTCCTGGCCCGCCTGCTGCGCTGCGCGGCCGACGGAATTGCGCTGACCCGCGACGACTTCGGGCGCCCGGTGGCGGCCCGGCCCCCCGCCGGCACCGGCTGGCCCCCCGGCGCCCGCCTCTGCCTGGCCGCCGGCGACGACCCGGACCGCCCCCTGCTGGCCCTGGCCCGCGACCTCCCGGTGGCCCTCAGCGTCCACCCCGTGCCCCGCGGCCCGATCGGTGAACTCCTGCTGCCCTTCACCCCCTCGGAGCGCGCGAGCCTGCGCGGGGCGCCGGCGGAGGGCCGGGCCCGGCGGCTGGCCCGGCTGTGGACCCGCAAGGAGGCCGCGCTGCGGCTGGCCGGCCGGTGCGGTCTGGCCGCCGCCGGCGAGGTCGACGCGCTCGGCGGGGCCCGGGACGGCGCGGCCGCGGTCCGGCTCCCGGCCTCCGTGGCGGCGGCCGGCGGCTGCGGCCCGGTCGCCTACGTACGGGACCTGCCGGCCGGCCCGGACCGGGTGGCCTGCGCCGCGACCCCCGCCCCGCCGGCCGGGATACGGCTGTGGGCGACGGACGGCGCGGCGGGGCGGGCGTCCTGACCGGCGGGCGGCCGGGCGCGCGGCCCGGCTACGGCATGACCACCGCGTGCGGGTCCGGCTCCCCGGTGCCCCGCGCGCCGGCGCTCAGTTCGCGCCAGGTCTCCAGCGCCAGCCGGAACGCGCCGGCCGCCTCGTACCCGGCCGCGGCGGCCTTGAAGGACTCCTCGGCGGCCGCCGCCCGTCCATCGGCGCGGTGCCCGCGGGCCCGGTGGAGCAGCGCGCGGGCGCGGTCCAGGGGGGACATCCCGGGGGCGTCCGGAGCGATCGCGGCGGCATGGGCGGCGGCCGCCGCGGTGTCGCCGCGGGCCAGCGCCCCGGCGGTCTCCAGGACGGCCAGCCAGCTGCGCGCCGAGGGGGTGTCCACCAGCGCCGCCGCCTGCCGGGAGCGCTCCAGGAGGGCGTCCGCGCCGGGCGCCGGTCCGGCGCCGAGCGCCAGCAGCGTCCGGGCCCGGGCCAGCCGGAGCCGCAGCTGCACGCCGTCCGTCGCGGCGCTCAGCTCGTCGGCCTCGGCCAGCAGCTCCAGTGCGCCGCCGGTGTCCCCGGCCAGATAGCGGGCGCCGGCCGCCGCCCACAGGGCGTCGGCCCGCAGGGCGCCCGCGGGCAGCGCCGCGGTCTCCGTGCGCAGCTGCGCGGCGAGTTCGGCGGCCCGGCTCCACTCGCCGCTGTCGACGGACGCGGACACCAGCGCCACCTGGGCCTGGGCCCGCTCCGGGCGGCCGGGCTCCAGCCCGGTGGCGATCCGGACCGCGTCCTCGGCGGTCCGCACCGCGTCGGGCAGCCGGCCGGCCGCGCGCAGCAGCTGGGCCAGTTCTATGGCGACCCGGGCGTGCAGCACGGGCGCGGAGCGGGTCAGCGGGTCGTCGAGCAGCTCGCGCAGCGCCGCCTCGTGGCGGGCCGGTTCGTCCAGCCGGCCGAGGACGGTGGCCAGCTCCCAGCGGGCCTCCCAGCGGACCTCGGCCTGGTCCGGCCCGTCGGCCTGGGCGATCACGGCCTCCAGCTGGTGCCGGGCCCCGGCCCAGTCGCCGGACAGCTGGCCGGCCCGGGCGGCGACCAGCTGGCCGACCAGGCCGAGGCGCTGGGTGAGCCGGTCGGCGGGCCGGTCGGCGGCGCAGAGCGCCTCGACGGTGGTGCCCAGGCGCTCCGCGAGGGACCGGGCGATCTTGGCGCCGGGCACCCGGCGGCCGTTCTCGACCAGCGAGACGTAACTGGGGGAGAGGTCGTCGCCGGCGAGGTCCCCCTGGGACAGGCCCTGGGCGCGCCGGATCTCCCGCACTCGCTTCCCGAAGGCAGGCTGCTCAATCGTCAAGAAAATCGCTCGCAGTGGGGTCGGGGGGACGGACGGTGACGGTGTGCGGGCGGCCGGCGGGAGGGACCGGCGCCGCGGTGCCGGTGAGTCTACTCACCGGGCCGTCCCGCGGGGCGGGGAGTGGACGGCCGGGCGCCGCCCGGGACCGCGCCGCAACCGTCGGCCCGTAGTCATTTTTTGTCACATCGTGGAGCGCTCCGCCGCCCTGCTCCGCGCGGTGCGGCCGAGGGTGGTCGAGGAGGGTGCGACCTGTGGGCGGCCGGTGCTGTCACGGGATGGAGTCGAGCAGAATGACTAGACTTGACAATAAATGACAATTAGCTGACGCTGACCCTCCATGGACTACGCCCCGAGGAGGGACATATGAGCTCCGCTCCCGCATGGCCGACCGTGGCCGCCGAGCCGGAGGAGAGCGGCACCGAGGGCCGCAGCGAGCACCGGCGCGCGGCGGCGTTACGCCGGGTCCGGGACTACCTGGCCGAGGACGGCGGAGCGGTCCACGAGCTGCTGTGCGAGATCTCCACCCACCGCGCCGCGCGCTACGAGATCGACGCCACCGTCGCCACCCTCGACGGGGCCCTGGACGAGGTGGCCGCCCACCGGCCGGGGCAGGTGCCCCGGCTCGCCGCCTTCATGCCGTCCAACGTGATCCTCTACTCCTACGCCCTGTACCTCCTCGTGCCCGCGCTCTACACCGACGAGCTGGTCTTCCGGCCCTCCAGCCGGGTCAAGGACCAGATGGTGCGGCTGCACGCCCTGCTCGCCGAGCGGCACCGGCTGCCGGTCACCCTCAGCGGCGCCAGCCAGCGCGAGTTCCTGCGCACCGAGGTGCTCCCCGCCGACGTGGTGGTCTTCACCGGCGCCTACCGCAACGCCGAGCAGATCCGCGCCCAGCTCTCCCCGGGGCAGCTGCTGCTCTTCTACGGCTCGGGGGTCAACCCGTTCGTCGTCGCCCCCGGGGCCGACGTCGCGCAGGCCGCCCGCGACGCGATCGCCATCCGGACCCTGAACACCGGCCAGGACTGCCTGGGCCCGGACCTGTTCGCGGTCCACCACACCCTGCTCGACCCGTTCCTGGACGCGCTGGTCGGCGAGTTGAAGGGGCTGCGCTACGGCCCGTACACCGACCCCGCCGCCGACTTCGGGCCGATCTTCTACGACGGGGCGCTGGAGGAGGCCGCGCAGTTCCTCGCGCGCCACCGCGACGGCATCGTGCACGGCGGCCACGTGGACTTCCGCGCCCGGCGGCTGGACCCCGCGGTCGTGGTCGGCGAGGAGATCACTCCGCGCACCCACGTCCCGGAGTTCTTCGCCCCGATCTTCAACGTCGCCCCCTGGCGCGACGAGGAGTCCCTGGCCGCCACCCTGACCACCGGCATGTTCACCGAACGCGCCCTGGGCTCCAGCGTCTACGGCCGGGCCCCCGCCCTGGTGGAGGCGCTGCGCCGGCGCACCACCGTCACCGTGGACACCACGCTGCTCTCCATCGACGACGGCAACGCCCCGTTCGGCGGCTACGGCCGGATGGCCAACTACATCTTCGACGGCCACGAGGTGCGCGCCGAACCGGTCCTGGTCTCCCGGGCCGTCGCCACGTACCGCACCCCCGGGGCCGCCCGGTGACCGGTCACACCTACCCCACCGCCTGGGCCGCGGTCGCCGGCTTCGTGCAGCACCTGGGGGCCCGGGCGGTCTTCGGGCTGCCGGGCGACGACATGGCGCTGCTGGGCGAACTGGAGCGCACCGACACCCCCGTCGTCCTCTGCCGCGACCAGCGCAACGCGGTCTTCATGGCGACCGGTTACGCACTGGCCGCCGGCCGTCCCGGGGTGTGCGTCATCGGCAAGGGCCCGGCGCTGACCAATGCGCTCACCGGCGTCCTGGAGGCCCGCTCGGCCGCCGCCCCGCTGCTGCTGATCGCCGACGGCACCCGCCTGGACCGGCTGGGCACCGGCGCGTTCCAGGAGCTGGACCAGCTCACCGCGGTCCGCCCGTACGTGAAGTGGGCGGCCCGCGCCGACACCCCCGAGCGGCTGCCCGCCCTGCTGGAGAAGGCCGCCGCCCTCGCCGTCAACGGCACCCCGGGGCCGGTCTACGTCGAACTGGCCGAGCAGCTGGCCGAGTCCGCCGTCACCCGCACCGGTCCGTGGCGGCCGGTCGCCGCGCAGCGGCCCGGCCCCGACCCGGACGCGCTGGCCGCCACCGCCGCGGTGCTCGCCGCGGCCCGCCGGCCGCTGCTGCTGGTCGGCGGCGGCGCCCGGCACCGCAACACCGGCCGGCGGATCGAGCGGCTGGCCGAACGGCTCGGCGCGGGCATCTTCAGCACCGCCTCGGGCCGCGGCGCGGTCGCCGAGGACCACCCGCTCTACTGCGGCGTCAGCGGCCTGTACGCGGCGCCGCCGGTGGACGCGCTGTGGCGCGAGGCGGACCTGGTCGTCGCGGTGGGCAGCCGGCTGGAGGAGACCGCGACGTTCGGCTGGCCGGACGACGCCGGGAGCCGGCTCCCGGTCGTCCAGGCCGTCCTGGGCGAGGACGGGCTCACCACGGAGCGGCCCGGGCAGTACGTGCTCGGGGACGCCGGGCGGACCGTGGACGGCTGGACGGAGCTGCTGGCCGGGCACCGGCCGGAGAGCGCCTGGCCGGAGCGGATCCGCCGGGTGCGGGCCGCGCTGGACCGGCGGGCCGCCGAACGGGCCCGCCGGGCGGCGAAGGAGGCCCCGGCCGGCACCGTCCCGGTCTCCGCCGTCCTGACCGCCCTGGACCGCGCGGTGCCCGCCGACCGGATCCTCGTCCAGGAGAACGGCCTCCAGGACATGTGGTCGTACTACTTCCCCCACTGGACGCTCGGTGCGGACGGCGGGTCCGTGGTGCCCAGCGAGCAGACCCCGCTGGGCTTCGGCGCGGCCGCCGCGGCCGGGGTCCGGCTGGCCGCGCCGGACGGGCGCCCGGTGGTGGCGCTGGCCGGCGACGGCGCGTTCCACCTCTTCCGCTCCGAGCTGCCCTCCCTGGCCGACGCGGGCGTCGCGGTGCTGTACGTCGTCCTGGACAACGGCGGCTACGGATGGCTCCAGACCAACCTCGACCGGGTCTCCGGGAGCACCTCGCGGTTCGCTTTCACCGCCGAACGCCCCACCGGGACCGCGGGGCCGGCCGCCGCCTACGGGCTGGGCCACCGGCGGGTCACCGAGGCCGGGGAGCTGGCCGCGGCGCTGGCCGCGGCCTGGCGGGAGGTCGCGGCCGGCACCACCTCGGTGGTGGAGGTCGCGGTGGCGCTCACCGACACCCCGCCCGGTATGGCCGGCGCGGCCGGCGACTTCCCCGAGCGGGAGGGCGCGGAGCCGGCCGGCGGCTGAGGCGGGGCCGGGAACCGCACGCGGGCGGGCGCTCACGGGAGCGCCCGCCCGCTGCTGTGCGTGCCCCGGCCCGTCCGGCCACGGGGGATGCCGGGTGGGGGCCGGGGCACGGCTTCTTCGTACGGAGGGGGCCACGCCGAGGCGTGCGGGGGAGGGCGCCACCGCTCCGTACGGACGGGATCAGGTCTTGGCGGCGAACTTCGCCAGCGCGAGCGGGGCGGTCACCGCGGTCAGGGCGGCCGACCACACCAGCGTCCAGAGCACCGGGCCGGCCACCGGGCCCTCGCCCAGGGCGAGTCCGCGGGCGGCGTCGGCCATGTGGGTCAGCGGATTGATCCGGGTGAAGCTCTCCAGCCAGCCCGGCATGGTGTCCGGCGGCACGAACACCGACGAGGCGAACTGGAGCGGCGTCAGGACCAGGACGGACAGCCCCTGGATGGCCTGGGCGCTGCGCAGGGTGAGGCCCAGCAGCATGAAGATCCAGATCAGCGAGGTGCCGAAGACCGTGGTCAGGCCGATCGCGGCGAGCAGCCCGGCCCAGTGCCCGGCGACGTCGAAGCCGAGCAGCGCGGCCACCGTCAGCAGCACCGCGAGGGCCACCAGCATCCGGCCGGTCTCCACCACGACCTTGGCGATCAGCACCGAGGAGCGGGCGACCGGCATCGCGCGGAAACGATCCATCAGCCCGGTGCGGAAGTCGGCGTTGACACCCGTGCCGACGGCCATCGCGATGGTCATCCCGAGGATCACCATCAGACCGGGCACCAGGAAGGCGGTGTACCGGACGCGCGAACCGCCGCCGATCGCCCCGCCGAAGACGAAGACGAACAGCACCGTCAGCACCACCGGCATCAGCAGCGCGTCGGTCATCGACTCCGGGTTCTGCCGGATGTGCAGGAGGCTGCGGCGGGACAGCGCGCCGATGTGCCGCAGGTGGGACCGCAGCGGTATCCGGGGCTCGTCGCCGGGCGGGGCCGGCGGAGCGGGGCGCGGCAGCACCGGGGGCGGCGTCATGGGCTTCTCCTCTTCTCGGCCGGGGGCGCGGCCGCGGACGGGGGCGGCGCACCGGCACGCGGACGGTGCCGCGGGGTCAGGGGCGGCTGCCGCGGCGCTCGTCGAGCCACTTCTGCCAGTAGGTGCGGCGGTCGCTGCTGGGGTGGGCGACGATGATGTCGCCGAAGACCGCGGAGCCGGTGACGCGCACGGCCGGGGCGGTGGCGTCCGGGCCGGAGTGCGCCCGGGTCAGATCGCGCACATCGCCGAAGACCTTGCTGCACGCCATCTCGACCCGTACCCCTTCGGGGAGCAGAAGATGCACATCGCCCACGATCGCGCGGGCGGCGATCGTCACGCCCCCGGAGGCCGGGGCCGGCGAGGCGCACAGGTCCAGGGTGAGGTCGCCGAGGACGGCGGTGGCCTCGATGCCCTTGTCCAGGTCCGGGCTGCTCGCCGTGAGGTCGCCGAAGACGGCCTTGAAGGCCCGCTGCCCGGTCGCGGCGCCGGGCGGCGGCGGGGCCGCCACGGCCGGGAGGTCGGCGGCGACCGAGGCCAACTCCTCGCGGGTGCGCGCCAGATAGGCGGCCTCGTACCGCTCGGCCAGCTCCTCCAGGGTGAGCCGGCCCTCGGCGGCGGCTTCCCGCAGGCGCTCGATCATGTCCTCGCGTTCGGCGTCGGAGGCCAGCACGGAACCGGGCCGGGAGGCCGCCGGGTCGGGCGTCAATTCCTTGTGGAGATCGGGGCGTCGGGGCTGGGTCATGGGAGGTGCCTCCGCTGGTCGGGCGGTAGTGGTGCGGGGCGGGCGGGCCGGCCGCGCACCCCATCCGACCACGTCAGGCGGGGTGCGGGCATCGGCGTGCGGTACTACATCGAAAGGTGCAGCCGGCGCCGGGGGACTGTCGCACTCCCTCCGGCCGACCGTCCGGTTTTCCGTTCCGCGGCGCCCGCCGTCCCGGTCCGTTCCTTAATGCTCCGGGCACCAACGAAATGGTCCCGTTGCCGCCGTGTGAAGGCAGGTGAAGAATGCGGAATCCGTATCGACTTCTTGTTGACTGCTTGGTAAAGTGCGCAGCAATCATTGTGACTCGGCGATTTGTGCATCCGCCCGGAGTCCTCAACCGTTCGAATCCGGAGGGTTTGTCGAATGCCTGAGCCGGCGGACACCGGAAGGCGAATCAAAGAGCTCCGGGTCAGCGCGGGATTGACCCAGCACGAACTCGCCGGGGCCGAGATGTCCGCCAGCTACATCTCCCTTGTCGAACGCGGGAAGCGGATTCCCAGCGGCCGCGCGCTCAAGATCCTGGCGGAACGGCTCGGGGTCGGCGTGACGGAAATATCGGACGGCAGCGAGCCGGTGGAATCCCTCGGCCGGGTCCGCCGGCTGGACCTGGTCGGCCGATTGGTCGCGGCCCGCCGGCAATGGGAGGGCGGCGACGCCGAAGGCGCGCTGCGGGAATTCCGTTCGCTGGCCGGCAGCGAACCGGACGGCCGTCCGGACGACGTGAATACCGAGGCGCAGCTCGCCATTGCCGAAATACTGGGCTCGCTGGGCCGCGCCGAGGAGGGCGCGGACGTGCTGCTGCGGATGCTGGACGGGCTGGCCCCGGCCGCGTACGCCGAGGCCCGGCTGCGCGCCCTGATCGCCCTGGCCGACCTGCTGGAATCCGCCGGCCGGGTCCAGGACGGGCTGCGCTACGCGCTCACCGGCTCGCTGGAGGCGGCCGCCGTCCGGGCCCCGGGCAGCGCCTTCCACTCGGTGCTCGTCCTGGACGTGCTGACCCGCTGCGCCTACTGGAGCGGCTGCGCCCACTGGGCGCCGGAGGCCGAGGAGGCGGTGCGCCCGGCGGACGGCGTGCTGCCCGGGCCGCGGGCCGGGATCGACCTGCACCGGGCGCTGGACCTGTGGGACCGCGGGGAGACCGACCGGGCGGCCGCGCTGCTGGAGCGGACCGCGCGCCGGGTCACGCCCGCGGCCGGCTTCCGGCTCTGGGAGACCGTCAACGGGCGCCACGCGCTGCTGCTGCTGGCCCGCGGTGAGCGGACCGCCGCGCGCAGCATCGTCGAGCGCGGCCTGGTCGTCGCCTCGGTGGCGCAGGAGGCGGACTTCCCGCTCTGGCTGACCACCGCGGACGCGGTCTGCGCGGAGGCGGCCGGCGAGGGCGAGCGGGTGGCGGCGCTCGGCGCGGAACTGGCCGCGCTGCCGGACACCGGGCGGTGCCACGAGAAAGCCGCCGCGCTGTCGGAGATCGCGGCGGCCTGTGCGCGGCTGGGGGACCGGGAAAGGGCGGCCGGGCACTTCCGGTATTCCGCGGACCTGTTCCGGCGGGCCCAGGCGTACCGGCACGCCGACCGGGCCCGGGAACGGCTGGCCGGCCTCCTCGGAAAGTGCCGCTGACGCCTGCCGGGGCGCCGTATCGCCGCGGCGGCGCACCGGTCGGAAAGGCGGCCGGTGCCGCAAATGCCCGTAAATATGCCGCCTAGGGGCGGTAATTGCGGAGTTATTTATTAGCTTTCTTTCCCAAGCCCAGGAGTGCGAACAGCGCCTCCGCGCCGCCGACGATCGCCAGGATCAGCCCGGCCTTGTGGAGCGAGACCACCGGTGTCTCGACTTCCTTCGTGGTGAGCCAGAGGATCACGCCGACGATCGCCAGGAAAATGCCGACGGCAATACCCTTCATGAGTTCCCTCGTCCCTTGTCGCTGGTGCGGAGCTGGTTGACCGCTCCAGGGTCCCGTCCGGCCCGGGGCCGACGGATCATCCGCAGGTAGGCACTTTGCCCGGCGGCGCCTGTCACTTTCTATGTACGCGGCGCCCTCCCCGGAGGAGGCCGCCTTCTCCCCGGCCCCGCCGTACCGGGGCGGCCCCGCCGCACCCGGGCGGCACCGGTGCGCCCGGCCGCGGCCGGGCGCACGTCCCCACGCCCCCTCCGGAGCGTCCCGCCCCACCGCCTCTCCCCCCTGTGCAGTCAATTTTCATGACTCGTCAAGTCACGTCCAGCTGGGTGTTTTCGCTGGTGGCGGCCGCTGTCGGGCCCAGTGACCAGTCGCTGCACCGCAGGTGACTCTGCCGCATCCGTTGACAAGCCAGTGACTCGGCTGTCATCTTTCTAGTCATGCGGACGCCCCGTTCGTGACAAGGGGCTGAAAGTCAGGAGGGATTCATGGAGTTACGAGCAGCGGAGCGGCGGCGGGTCGTCGTCACCGGCTGCGGCGTGGTCTCCCCGCTGGGGAACACCACCGCCGACTTCTGGACCGCCCTCCTGGCCGGCCGCAGCGGCGTCACCGCCGTCACCCGGTTCGACGCGGGCCACCTCCCCGTCCGGATCGCCGGCGACGTCACCGGGTTCGACCCGGTCGCTGCCGGGGTCCTGACCCCCCAGGAGGCCCGCCGCACCGACCGCTTCACCCAGTACGCCGCGGCCGCCGCCGCCCAGGCGCTGGCCGCCGCCGGGCTCGAACCGCCCGCCGGTATCGACCCGCACCGCTTCGCCGCGGTCATCGGCTCCGGCTACGGCGCCGCCCCCGCGATCCAGCAGCAGTACGACATCCTCAAGGAGCAGGGCGCCCGCCGGGTCTCCCCGTACCACTCGGTGCTCACCGCGATCGACCACCCGGCGAGCCTGCTCTCCATCAAGTACGGGATATCCGGACCCAGTTGCGCGGTCTCCGCGGCCTGCGCCACCGGCGCGGTGGCCATCGGGGAGGCGGCCGAGCTGATCCGGCACGGCCGCGCCGACATCGCGCTGGCCGGCGGCACCGACGACTCGCTCACCGCCGTCGACCTGGCCGGTACCGCCAACGCCAAGGCGCTCTCCCGCCGCAACGACGATCCCGAAGGCGCCAGCCGGCCCTTCGACCGGGACCGGGACGGCTTCGTGATGGCCGTCGGCGCCACCGTCCTGACCCTGGAGGAGGCCGGGCACGCCGAACGGCGCGGCGCGACCGTGCTCGCCGAGGTGGCCGGCTACGCCGCGACCACCGACGCGCACCACGCCACCGCCCCCGACCCCACCGGCGCCGGCGCCGTCCGCGCCATGCGGGCCGCGCTCGCCGACGCCGGCCGCGAACCCGACGAGGTCGGCCAGATCAGCGCCCACGGCACCGGCACCGTCCTCAACGACCGCATCGAGGCCGCCGCCCTGCGCGAGGTGCTGGGCCCCGACACCCTGCGCCGCACCCCGGTCACCGCGGTCAAGAGCATGACCGGGCACATGCTGGGCGCCTCCGGGGCCGCCGAGGCCGCCGCGGCGGTGCTCTCGCTGCGGGACCGCGTGATCCCACCGGTGCGCAACTGCGACCACCCCGCCGAGCCCGACCTCGACGTGGTCACCAAGGGCCCCCGCGACTGGGACGGCGAGGTGGTGCTCAGCAACTCGTTCGGCTTCGGCGGCCACAACGCCGTCCTGGTCCTCACCCGCTACCGCCCGTGACCCGCGCCGCGCCCCCGGGCGCCCCGTCCGCCGACCCACGCGACCACCGAAGGAGGGAGAACGCACCATGCAGGGACGACTGGTGACCTTGGAATGGCCCGGCGACGACGACTGGGCCGCGATCGCCTCCTGGCTGCGGCCCGGTTCGCCGGCGGCCGTGCTCAGCGGGGACTGGGAGCTGCTGGGCGCCGCCGAGATCGAGCAGGCCAACCGCTCGGGGCGGGTCCACCACATGGTGATCCGCACCAAGGACGGCGACCGCATCGGCACCGTGAGCTACCAGCGCTCCGGCCGGATCGGCGGCTACACCGTCGGCGGCGCGATCGGCTCCCCCGAGCTGTGGCGGCGCGGATACGGCGCCGAGGCCGTGGTGCTGCTGGTCGACTACCTCTTCCACCAGCTCGACGCCCACCGGGTGCAGGTCACCACCGCCGGCTACAACAAGGGCATCATCCGGCTGATGACCAAGACCCCGTTCGTGGTCGAGGGCATCCTGCGGGACCACTGCTACCTGGACGGCGCGTACCACGACTCGATCATCTGGGGACTGCTGCGCGAGGAGCACTACGCCTCGCTGAAGCCCAGTGACGACAACCGCGTCCTGGCCGTCGGACTCGACGACTTCCTCTCCGACGAGGACAAGGCCCAGGCCCGCGAGGTGCTCTCCGCGCACCTGGCCGACGGCGGCCGCACCGCCCTGGCGGGCTACCTCGGCGGGACCGGGCCGCGCGCCGCCCGCACCGGCGCCGGTGAGCGGGGTGCGGCATGAGAGACGGCGCCGAGAGCTTCGCCCTGGCCGACCGCACCTTCTTCGACTGGCCCGGCAACTGGGACCTGGAGGCCACCCGCTTCCCCGCCCCGCCGCTGCCGGCCGGCTGGACCCGCGAGGACAACGACTCCTGGACCGTGTGCCGCCCGCCCGAGGACCGGCTCCCCGACCAGGGCTGGAAGATCCACGTCAGCGCGGCCCCCGAGGACACCGAGCGCACCCTCGCCGACGTCGCCGGCTACTGCGCCCGGCACGGCATCGCCTTCAAGTACCTCAAGAGCGCCAACGTGCAGCGCGCGCTGAGCCGCAAGTACGCCCAGCGCTCCTCCGCCGGCAAGCTGCTGACCGTCTACCCCGCGGACGAGGCCGAACTGGCCCGCACCCTGGAGGGACTGGACGCGCTGGTCGGCGGCCGCCCCGGCCCGTACGTCCTGACCGACCTGCGCTTCCGGAAGGGCCCGCTGTACGTCCGCTACGGCGGCTTCCGCACCCGCTGGATGGAGGACACCGACGGCGACCTCGTCACCGCCCTCCGGCGGCCCGACGGCAGCCCCGAACCGGACCGCCGCACCCCGGTCTTCCACACCCCCGACTGGGTCGCCGTCCCGGACATCCTCAAGGACTCGCTCGCCGCCCGGCAGGCCCTCGACGACTTCCCCTACAAGATCACCGGTGCGCTGCACTTCTCGCACGGCGGCGGCGTCTACCGCGCCGAACCGGCCGGCCCGCACGCCCTGGGCGGCGGGGAGCGCACCGTGATCCTCAAGGAGGGCCGCCCGTACTCCGGCACCGACGGCGTCGGACGGGACGCGGTCGCCCGGCTCGCCCACGAGCACCAGGTCCTGACCCGGCTGGCCGGACTGCCCGGCATCCCCCGCACGTTCGGCACCTTCCAGGTCCGCGACCACCTCTTCCTGGTCCTGGAGGAGGTGCAGGGGCAGGACTTCCAGTCCTGGCTCGCCGGGGTCTACCCGCTGACCGCGGCGGAACCCGACGAGGCGGCCGTCGCCGCCCACCGGGACCGCGCGCTGGCCCTGTTCGCCCGCATCGAGGAGCTGATCGCCTCGGTCCACGGCCGCGGTATCCGCATCGGCGACCTGCACCCGGGCAACTTCATCATCCAGCCCGGCGACATCCCGGTCCTGCTCGACTTCGAGGTGGCCGACGACCTGGACCGGGCCACCCCCAGCAGCCTCGGCGCCCCGGGTTTCCACCGGGCCGGCGCCACCGGCGCGGACGGCGACCACTACGCCCTCGCCGCGATCGCCCTGTGGATGTTCCTGCCGCTCGCCGCGCTGGGCGGACTGGCCCCCGACAAGGCGTCCACCCTGCTGGACATCGCGGCCCGCCGCTTCGGCCTCCCCGGGCACCTGGTGTCCCGGCTGGCGCCGCAGCTGGCCCCCAACGACGCGTCCACCTCGCCGCTGCGCAGCCCGCAAGGGCCCTTCCCACCCGCCGACGTGCTCGCCTCGATCGGCCGGGGACTGCGCGAGAGCGCCACCCCGCACCGCACCGACCGGCTCTACCCCGGCGACTTCCAGCAGTTCGCCGAGGGCGGCGCGGGCTTCGCCCACGGCGCCGCCGGCGTCCTGTGGGCCCGCCGCACCGCGCTCGGGGAGCACGACGAGGAGGGCATGGCCTGGCTGCGCGCCGCCGCCGACCGCGTCCCCGCCGAACGGACCGGCTTCTACGACGGCCTGCACGGCATCGCCTACGTCCTGCGGGAGCTGGGCGACGCGGAAGCGGCCCTGAAGGTCCTGGACCGGGCCGCGGCCGGCCTGGCCGTACGCCACTGCCCCAGCCTCTACCGCGGCCTGTCCGGCGCCGGTCTGGCCCTGCTGCACTTCGCCGCGGACCTGGACAGCACCACTTTGCGGGAGCAGGCCCTCGGCCTCGCCGACCGCGTCACCGCGCGGCTCGCCGCGGCCCGCACCGAACCCGTCGAACGCAAGCGCCGGCGCGGCTCCACGCACGCCGGGGGCCTGATGTTCGGCTGGTCGGGACCGGCGCTGTTCCTGCTGCGCGCCCACCAGGCCACCGGGGACCCGGGCCTGCTGGACGAGGCGGTCCGGGCCGTCCACCGCGACCTCGACCGCTGCGCCCCGGGCCCGCAGGACACCCTCCAGGTGGACGAGGGCTTCCGGCTCCTGCCCTACCTGGACAACGGCAGCGCGGGCATCGCCCTGGTGGCGGCCGAACTCCTCCGCCACCGCGACGACGCGCGGATCCGCGAGGCGCTGCCGGCGCTGCTGCGGGCCTGCTCCGCCGACTTCGTCATCGAGGCGGGCCTGTGGGGCGGCCGGGCCGGGCTGATCGGCACCCTCGCCGCGCTGCGCGACCACGTACCGCTGCCCCCGCAGGACGCCGAGCGGCAGCTGCGCCGCCATCTGGCCAACCTGCGGCAGCACGCCATGACGCTGAACGGCGCGACGGTCTTCCCCTGCGACGGCCGGGCCCGGATCTCCATGGACGTGGCCACCGGAGGCGCCGGCGTCCTGCTGGCCCTCGCCACCGCCGAACGGGGCACCCCGCTGCTGCCGTTCCTCACCGACTCGCGGTCCGCCGCGGCCGTCGACCCGGCCGTCCCGGAGCGCGCCCGCGGTGCCCTGCGCACCGTGACCCCCGCCGTCCCGTCCGGGACCGCGGGCCCTGCGGAGAGCGGAAGGGAGGTGTCGTAAATGACCATCATGGACCTTCAGGGCCTGGAGGTGCCGGGCGAGCGTGACGCCCAGGCGCTCGGCTCCACCGTCAGCACCGGCTGCTGAATGTGAGGCGGCGGGCCGTGCACCGTCATTGCCCGGCCCGCCCGCCCAGGTGCCCCGCAACGGCACCTGACACAACGGCGCTGCTGTCCACCGTTCCTGCTCACCCCGCGAGGGAGGTGTCTTACATGACCATCATGGACCTTCAGGGCCTGGAGGTGCCGGGCGAGCGTGACGCCCAGGCGCTCGGCTCCACCGTCAGCACCGGCTGCTGACACCCCATCCGGTGTCCGGGAACACCGGATCTGTCAACCGTACACAGTACCAACGGACTTCGGAAGGGAGGTGCCGCAGATGACCATCATGGATCTCCAGGGTCTGGAGGTGCCGGGCGAGCGTGACGCCCAGGCCCTCGGCTCCACGGTCAGCACGGGCTGCTGACGCCGTGCCCGGTGGCTCCGCACTGCGGTGCGGGCCACCGGGCCTTCGCATGCCTGGACCCGCCACGGGGGAGGACGACGACGATGGACAACGCCCCGCAGCACACCGGGGACGGCGGTGCGCCGCTCGCCCTCTGCGTCATCGGCTGCGGCCCGCGCGGCACCTCGGTCACCGAGCGGATCCTCGCCAACGTCCCGGCCCTGTACGGCGACCGGCCGCTGGACCTGCACCTGGTCGACCCCTACCCGCACGGCGCCGGCCGCACCTGGCGCACCACCCAGCCCGGCCTGCTGTGGATGAACTCCGCCGCCGGGCAGGTCACCCTCTACCCCGACGCGACCGTGGACTGCGCCGGACCGCCGCGCCCCGGCCCCACCACCGCGCAGTGGCTCGGCGGCCCGCTGCACGACGGGGCCTACGCCGCCCGCCGCGACCAGGGCCGCTACCTGCTGCGCTTCTTCGCCGAGGTGACCGCGGCCCGGCCCCCGTCGGTGCGGCTGCACCTGCACCGGGCCCGCGCGGTGGACCTGCTGCGCACCGCCGACGGCCGGCAGCGCGTGGTCCTGGACTCCGGACTGCCGCCGGTCACCGCCGACCGGGTGCTGCTCGCCCAGGGCCACCCGGACCTGCTGCCCGCGCCCGCCCCGCCCGGCCTGACCCGGATCGGCCCCGGCCCCGCCGACCCCGCGGCGCTGGCGCGCATACCGGACGGCGCGCCGGTCCTCGTCCGCGGCCTCGGCCTGGTCTTCACCGACTGCCTGGCGCTGCTGACCGAGGGCCGCGGCGGCCGCTTCGCGCCCGCCGAGGGCGGTGCGCTGCGCTACCTGCCCTCGGGCCGCGAACCGCGGCTGTACGCCGGCTCCCGGCGCGGTGTCCCGCTGCCCCCGAAGCCGGCCGCCGACCCGGCCGCGGACACCGCGGCGCCGGACGCGCCCGAGGAGCCGCTGCGGTTCGCCACCGCGGCCGCCTGCCGGGCCGCGCTGGACCGCCCCGGCGCCGACTTCGGCCGCGACGTCTGGCCGCTGGTCCTGGCCGAACTGGGCTGGTGGCACTACCGCGCCCTGTTCACCGCCCTGCCCGGCCGCACCCGGATGGGCTGGTATGACTTCGCCGAGCAGTACGCGCTGCTGGTCACCGACCCCGGCCGGCTGGCGAAACTGGCCGCCGCCGCGGTCCCCGACCCCGCCGACCGGCTCGACCTGGACCGGCTCGCCGACCCGCTGGCCGGGGCCGCGTTCACCGGCCCCGGCGACCTCCAGCGGCGGCTGCGCACCCACCTGGCCGCCACCCTGCGCCGCCGCACCGGCCCGGCCGCCGCCCCCGAACGCGCCCTGGTGGACGCGCTGCGCCGCACCGGCGAGGTCATCGAGGACCTGTGGCGGGGCGGCGACCTGGAGCCCGCCGCGGCCGGCGACGCGCTGCGCCGCTTCGCCCTGGGCACCTACCTCAGCTCCGGACCGCCGCCGCTGCGCGCCGCCCAGCTCCTGGCGCTGGCCGAGGCCGGCGTGGTGACGTTCGTCGGCCCGGACATGCGGGTGACGGCCGGCCCCACCGCCTTCCGCGCGACCAGCCCCGCGGTGCCCGGCACCGTCCACGAGGCGGCCGTGCTGCTCGACGCCCGGCTGGCGGCCGGCCCGCCGGCCCGGCTGGCCGACCCGCTGCTGCGCGCCCTGTGGGAGCGCGGCGAGCTGTCGCCCGAACCGGGCGACGACGGCACCGGCGGCCCCCGGCTCAACGGCCCTGAGCTGCACCCGGTCGGCGCGGACGGCACCGTGCACCGGGACCGCATGGTGGCCGGCCCGGCGCAGTTCCCCCGCCCGTACGCCAACGCCGCCGCGCTGCGGCAGAACGACGCCCTCGCCCGGCGGCTGCTCACCGGCGGCTGACCGCCCGGCGGCACGCACGGCACGGCACCGGGGGCCGGGGCGGACCGCCGCCCCGGCCCCCGGCGTTCAGCCCCGCAGCGCGATCCCGTGCTGCTGCGCCAGGATCGCCGCCTGCACCCGGCTGCGCAGGTTCAGCTTCGACAGGATCCTGCTGGTGTGCGTCTTGACCGTGCCCTCCGCGAGGTTGAGGGTCTCCGCGATGGCGCTGTTGGCCAGCCCGCGGGCGATGCAGGCCAGCACCTCCAGCTCCCGCTTGGTGAGGGTGTCCAGGGCCTGCGCCGCGCCGTCGGCGGGCGCCGGGCCGGCCGGCGCCGCCTGGTGCGCGAACTCGCTGATCAGCCGCCGGGCGGTCGCCGGGGTGAGGAACCCGTCCCCGTGGGCGACGTCCCGCACCGCCCGTACCAGGACGGCCGGTTCGGCGTTCTTCAGGATGAAGCCGCCGGCCCCGGCCCGCAGCGCCCCGAAGATGTACTCGTCGATGTCGAAGGTGGTCAGCACCAGCACCTCCGCCAGGCCCGCCTCGACGATCCGGCGGGTCGCCGCGACCCCGTTGAGCAGCGGCATCTGCACGTCCATCAGGACCACGTCGGGCCGCAGTTCACCGGCCATCCGCACGGCCGCCGCGCCGTCCCCGGCCTCGCCGACGACCGTGATGCCCGGATCGGTCTGGAGCACCAGCACCAGCCCGGACCGCACCGCCGCCTGGTCGTCGGCGACCAGCACCCGGATGCGCCCCGCCCGGCCCTCCGCCGGGGCCTCGCCGGCCCGTTCCGCGGCCCCTGCCGCCATCCGTTCCACCGCACGCTCCACTCGCTGCTCCCTCTCTCGCTCACCGCCCGGGCCGCTCACCGCCCGGGATGGGTCCGCCCCGCCCCGCGGGGCCCGCCGTCAGGAGTTCCGGTCCAGCGGCAGCACCGCCCGCACCCGCCAGCGCCCGGGCGCCGTCCGGTCGGGCCCGGCGTCGAACACCCCGCCCACCAGCGCCGCCCGTTCGGCCATCCCGGCCAGCCCGGCCCCGGCACCGGCCGTCGGCGGGGCCCCGGGGCGCTGCTGGCGCTCCCGGCCGTCCGGGCGGCCCAGCGGGCTGTCCACGCACAGCAGCAGCTCCTCGGCGCCGGTCTCGCAGCGGATCCGCACCCGCCCCGCCGCGGCGTGCTTGAGGCAGTTGGTGAGCGCCTCCTGCACGATGCGGTACGCCGTCACCTCGATCACCGACGAGACCTCGGGGAAGGACTCGGGGAACTCGGTGACCAGCGTCAGCGCCGCCGCGTCGGCGGCCGGGCGGGCCTGCTCCACCAGGGACGGCAGCGCGTTGAGCTGTGGCCGGTCCCAGTCGTCGTCGACCGCCCGGTCGGACCGCAGCAGCACCACCATGCGGCGCATTTCGGCCAGGCCCTGCACGCTGTTCTCCCGGATCACCGCCAGCGCCCGCAGGACCGGGTCGTCCCCGTCCGGTTCGTCCGGTTTCTCCTCGCCGGCGCCCCGGGCCCCCTGGAGGGAGAGCACCGCGCTGGAGTGGATGGCGATCGCGCTGAGGTGGTTGGCCACCAGGTCGTGCAGCTCCCGCGCCATCCGGGTGCGCTCGGTCTGGAGCACCGCCTTGCGGTCGAGTTCGGCCAGCCGGTTGATCTGCGCGGCCCGCTGCCGCTCGGCGTCCGCCTGCTCCTTGTGGTTGCGTATCAGCACGCCGGTCCACACCGGGGAGATCAGCAGCAGCGCCACGATCAGGCCGGTCGTCACCCCCTCCGAACGGTCGCCGATGAAGAGGAAGACGACGGTGGCCGCCATGGTCGCGGCGACGGTCCCGAACTGGAGCGCGCGGCACAGCCGCGGCGCCCCGTAGAGCGCCGCCGCGTACAGCAGGTCGGTGTAGATCAGCACCGGTCCCAGTCCGCCGCTGGCGGCCGCCTCGACGCTGACGGTCACGGTCCCCACCAGCACCGCCCGGCCCGGCGCGGTACTGCGGAAGGCCGTCGAACCGCACAGCACCAGCACCGGCAGCACCGCCTGCCACACCGGGATCTCCCCGCCCATGACGCGCGGGCCGCCCACTACGTACAGAATCAGACAGCCGGCGAAGAAGCCGACGGCCAGCCGGAGATCACGCAGCGGTAAGGGCGTACGGCGCAGCCGCGTCCTGGCGAATTCCCGTAACCACACACCAGGACACTACGTCCGCGCGGGGCGTCCTTACCTTGCCCTGACTGCCGAATTGATGGGGTGATCCGTACATCGAAGTATGTAGCCGGACATCGGCAGGAGGGAGGACTCCAAGGCTCCGGAGGACATGCAAACCTTGGCCTGACTGTATCGATCGATGTAGGCGAAAAAGGGGGAGGCCGAAGTCGCCACCGATTGCCGGCCGTCACGCACCGGTACGGCCGCGCCACCGCTCACCTGTGGAGGACGGAAAGTACGTGGAAACGAACGCCGCTCTTCTCGATCTCGACCTGGAACTCCCCGCCCGGGAACTCCCCGACCAGGTACCCGTCTTCGTGGTCCCCGTAGGACCCGCCCCCGAAGGATCCGCCCCTCCGCCCGGCTCCGCGAGCGCCCTGACCGCCGACCGCTGTCCGGGCCTCAACGGCCACACCAGAGCCACCCTCGACGCCGCCTCCCGCGGCTGGCTGCTGGCCCGGCTCCCCGACCGGGTGCGGGCCGCGATGACCGCGGCCGGCCACTGGCAGCTGTACGGCACCCACGGCCTGCTCGTCGTGGCCTGCGGCGACGGCGCCCGGCAGATGGGCTTCTCCGTCGAGTCCGTCCGCCACGTCCGCCAGGAGTCCTCCCCGCTGAGCACCCCGTACGGCATCCTGACCGCCCAGGAGGCCCGTACCGCCGCCGCCCGCCCGGCCGCCGAGCGGGAACGCCTGATCACCCGCTACTGGGTCCGCAAGGACGCCGCCCTCCAGGCCGTCGGCCGCGGCCTCTCCCTCGCCCCCGAACGCATCGAGGCCGGCTTCCCCGGCGAGACCGGTACGGTCACCGTCCCCGGCCCGTGCGGCACCGGAATACCCGTCCGGGTGCGCAACGTCGCCCTCTCCCCCGCCTACGAGTTCGCGGTCGCCACCCCCGAACCCCCCAGCGTCACCCCGTCCTTCGCCTACCCCCTCCGCTGAACCGCCCGCGGCGCCGGCCCTTTCCTTTTCCGCCGCCTCCCCGGCGGAAAAGGGAAACCCGCCGCCGCCCGCCCGGAAGGGGCCCGCGCCCGTCTTCCGGGCCGCCGCCATGGGTCCGCCCGGGTGAAAATCCGTCCCCCCGGCCCACCCGGACCTGCCGCGCCCCCGGTCCGCCGGGTTACCTGGTGCCTGCCGTGGACGTCGTGGCGCGCGGTGCGCCCGCGACGCCGCCGCCCGCACGCAGGAGGAAGACCGCCATGCCGTCGCAGCCCGCCGTACGCCCCGCCGGACCGCTCCCGCCGGCCCTGCTCGTCCTGGCGCTCCTCCCGGTCCTGCTCGCCGCCGCCGTGGCCGCCGCCGGCCGCGCGGCCGCCGCCCCGCCGCCGTCCGGCACCGACTGGGACCAGATCGCCGCCTGCGAGAGCAACGGCGACTGGCACTCCAACACCGGCAACGGCTACCACGGCGGCCTCCAGATCTCCCCGGCCACCTGGCGCGCCTACGGCGGTGCCCGCTACGCCCCGCGCGCCGATCTGGCCACCCGCACCGAGCAGATCGCCGTCGGCGAGCGCATCGCCCAGGAGCGCGGCCTGGCCCCCTGGCCCACCTGCGGCCGCTTCGGCGCCCCCTCGTCGGACCGCGCCGTCCCGCGCCCCGGCCCGTCCCCGCGCACGTACACCGTCCGCCCCGGCGACGCCCTCTCCGCCATCGCGCAGCGCACCGGCACCCCGGGCGGCGCGCGGGCCCTGTACTCCCTCAACCGCGACCGCCTCCCCCACGGCCCGGACCGCATCTACCCGGGCCAGACCCTGCGCGTCCCGCGCTGACCGCGCCGACCGCGCTGCCAGGGCCGTCACGGTGAAATCCGGTGGGCGGTCAGGGTGAACGCGCGGAACCGGCCGCTGCGCACGCTTGGCCGCACGGGGGCGCGGCGGTAGCACATGCTCCTGGGTTCACCGACCGTGAGGGGCAGGACCACACAGTGAAGAATGCGATGCGTACGAAGCTGGCGTCCGCGGGCCTGTGCGGCCTGCTGCTGGCCGGTGCCGGGACGTCGCCGGCCCTGGCCTGGGGCGACGGGCCGTTCGACGCGAACGGGGACACCATCGTCCGGTTCGTCGCCGGCTTCCGGTGCGAGGGCCGGGCCCGATACTGCATCAACGGGCCGGTCAACAGCGGCAACAGCAAGGACTCGCAGAACGTCCGGCTGACCGGAAACCCCAGCAACAGCGGCAGCCCGGTGGCCAGCAACGGGTCCCTCAACAGCGGCACCACCAGCACCGGTGCCGCCTCGGGCAGCGCCAACCACCTCCAGCACATCGGCCAGGGAGGCGGCAGCCTGCACCTGTGACCGGCCCGGCCGGCCCGCCCGGCCGGCGCCGCACCGCCGAAGGCCCCGGATCCCCGGGGCCTTCGGGCGTGTTCCGGACGGGCCGGGTCAGCGGATGAGCTTGAAGACCCGCGAGATGTTGTTGCTGCTGTTCCGCTCGGGTCCGGTGATGTCGTTGAGGCTGTTGTTGGAGCCGTTGGCGGACTCGATGTTCCCGCTGTCCACCGGGTTCCCGTGGTTGAGGAAGTTGTTGCTGTTCTTGCTGTTCCCGCTGTGCACCGGGCCGTTGACGCACGGGTGCGGGGAATGGTTCGCCGGCGAGCGGTAATTGAAATCGGCCAGCCGGTTGTTGCACATCACGCCGGAAATCATGCCGGTGACGGTACCGAGATCGGCACCGGCCACCGCGGAAAGCAGCGACCCTTCCGGAACGGTCTGCGCCTGCGCGGTCGCGGTGCCGCACAGCACCAGACCGCATGCCCCGGCGACCGTTCCCGCCCGCACTAGTCTCTTCACGACGCTCCTTGCCTGTTCGGCTGCTGACACCCGTCGTATCGTCCTGCGGCCCGCCACCCGCACCGCCGATAACCCGCAGGAACGCCAAACGCCAGCCGGGGATATTCCACCGCCTGGCGCAACCCGCCGCCGGCGGCCCGGCCCGGACCCGGGGGAAAACCCCACCGGCGGGCGGCGGCCGGCCGGATGGGCGCGGCGGCGCGGGCCAACGAGGCTGGGGTCATGACGAGTTACAGGGGGCCGCGGGCCCGCAGAGTGGTGCTGCTGGGGCTGTCGGGGATGCTCGCCGCGGCGACGGTGGGCGCAGGGGCGGCCGGCGCGCGGGCGGCGGACGGGGACCGGGGCGGCCGGGCGGCGGGGGTGCCGGGGCTGGCCTGGCGGTCCTGCGAGCGGCCCGGCGGCCCGGCCGGGCAGGAGTGCGCGGACCTCCCGGTGCCGCTGGACCACCGGGACCCGGACGGCCCGCGGACCACCCTGGCGGTGAGCCGGGTGCGCAGCGACCGCCCCGCCGAGCGGCGGGGGACGCTGATGGTCATCCCCGGCGGGCCCGGCGGCTCGGGCGTGGGCCGGCTGACGCAGCAGGCCGACGCCCTGCGCAAGCAGCTGGGCGGCCGCTACGACCTGGTCGCCTTCGACCCGCGGGGCGTGGGCGGCAGCACCCGGGCCGGCTGCGGTCTGGACGCCGCGGACCGGCACCTGGTGACCCTGCGGTCCTGGCCGTCGGCGGACGGCGGCATCGGGGAGAACGTGACCCGGTCGCGGCGGATCGCCGACGCGTGCGCCCGCAACGGCGGCCCCCTGGTGCGCAGTATGAGCACCGCCAACGAGGTGCGGGACATGGACCTGCTCCGCCGGGCGCTGGGCGAACGGAAGCTGTCCGCCTGGGGCGTGTCGTACGGGACGTACGTCGCGGCGGTCTACGCCCAGACCTACCCGCAGCGCACCGACCGCTTCGTCCTGGACAGCTCCGGCGACCCGGATCCGGCCCGGGTGGAGCGGGGCTGGCTGGCCAACATGGCGCAGGGGGCCGACGACCGGTTCCCCGACTTCGCGGCCTGGGCGGCCGATCCGGCCCGGGAGCGGGCGGGGCTGCGGCTGGCGGCGCGGGCGGCGGACGTCCGGCCGCTGGTGCTGCGGGTCGCGGCGGAGCTGGACCGGGCGCCGCGGGCGTCGGACGTCGACGGCACGCCGCTGACCGGGGACCGGCTGCGGCAGGCGCTACAGACCGCGCTCTACGGCGACGAGGTCGGCTTCGCCCGGGTGGCCGGCCTGATCAAGGCGGCCCAGGATCCGGCCGCGACCCCGCAGCTGCCGTCCGACGTGGCCGGCCCACTGCCCGATCCGGACGCCGCGGTGACGGTCGCGACCCTCTGCAACGACGTCAGCTGGCCGCGGGACGTGGACGGCTACCGGCGGGCGGTGGCCGCCGACCGGGCGGCGCACCCGCTCACCGCCGGGATGCCGGCCAACATCACCCCGTGCGCGTTCTGGCACGACCGGCCCGCCGACCCGCCGGTCCGGATCACCGACCGGGGCCCGGCCGGCATCCTGATGATCCAGAACCTCCGGGACCCCGCCACCCCCTACGCCGGGGCGCGGAAGATGCGGGCGGCGCTGGGCGCCCGGGCCCGCCTGGTGACCGTCGGCAGCGGCGGCCACGGCGTGTACCTCGGGCACGGGAACGCCTGCGGCGACCGGGCCGTGACCGGCTACCTCAAGGACGGCCGGTGGCCGGGCGGCGACGTGGACTGCACCGGCTGAGGTGGTGCGGTGGTGGGGTCCGGGCCGGTGCGCCACCGGCCCGGACCGCACCTCAGGCGGCCGGCGGCACGGTCCCCCGGACGCGGGTCACCGCCCGGCGGACGGCCGCGTCCAGCGCGGGCAGCGCGCCCGCGACGTCGGTGTAGGGGACGTGCTCCACGGTGGCGACCGTGTTCAGGCCCTGCACCAGGAAGGTGTAGTCCCGGCCGCGCTCCAGGAGCAGCACGACCGGCTTGCCGAAGGCGCTGGCCCAGCCGATCTCGATATGGGTGCCGGGGGAGGCCGGTGCGCCGGGCAGCGCCACGAAGACGTCCGCCTTGCGGATCTCCTCCTGGTCGATCCGGGTGCACTCGTCGGGCGCCATCAGCTCCGCGCCCCACGCCTCCCGGCGGTGCGCGTTGTGCACGTCGAAGCCGTGGCCCTCGAAGTGCTCGATGAGCAGGGCGAACGGGGACCGGCTCGGCTCCGGCATCCGGCCGGTCGCCGGGTCGAGCAGCTGGAGGAACGGCCCGGCGAGGAAGAGCGTGCTGACGCCGAGTTCGCGGGCCAGCGGCGCGGTGGCCGGGGCGGACGCGGTGGTCGGGGTGGCGGGGGTGGACGGGGTCATGCGGACACCTCTGGTCGGGGCGGTCTCGGGGCGGTCTTCCGGGGCCTGTGGCCCTTGGTCGTTCCGTCGTTCAGTCCTTCTGGAAGCACTGGATGTAGGCGTCGCCGCTGGTGCCGTAGGTGTACTCGGTGGTGTCGTACGCGGTGTAGCGGTGCCGGTGGACGCGGATGGTGCGGAAGTGCGGCAGGTACTGCCAGCGCAGTTCCGGGGTGGTGCTGAAGAACGGGATGAACACCCCGCCCGGCCGCAGGACCCGGACCACCTCGGGCATGGTGCGGGCCCACAGGTCCGCGTCCTTCCAGACCTCCATGTCCAGGGCCGGGTCGAAGAACATCCCGTCGAGGGACTCCGAGGGCAGCTCGAAGATCCGCCGGAAGAAGTCCCCGCGCTCGATGGTGAGGTTGGCGGGCAGCTCGGGGTGGCGCTCCCGGAACAGCTCCTCGACCTCGTCGAAGAGCTCCAGCACGGTGTGGCTGCGGGTGGCGGGGTTCTGCGCGATGCGCAGCGCCGAAAGCCCGAGGCCGAGGCCGACCTCGTAGAAGTCGTGGCCGTGCGTGCACAGCAGGTCGGCGCCGGCCCACATCAGGTCGCGCTCCCAGGCTTGCATGGCCTGTTCGCCGCCGATGCTGAGGGTCACCTCGCCGTCGTTCTCGATCAGTTCGATGGCCGGCTTCGCCGGGTCCGTGGGGGTCGTGGTCTCCATGGCAGCGCTCCTTCGTGCGTCCGGGATACGGCGTGCGGTGCGGCAGGTGGTGCGGTGGTGCAGTGGTGCGGTACGGGCGTGCGGTACGGGGTGCGGAAGCGGCGGGGTGCGGGGTCGGGGACGGGGATCGGCGGCGGGCGGGGGGCCGGTACGGGCCGGGTCAGGCGCGCCGCGGGACCACGCCGAAGTGGCGGCGGGCGGTCGACACGGCGAGGTCCTGGACGGCGTAGACGGTGAAGTAGTACGCCTGCGGGGCGGTCCCGGGGGCGCAGCGGAGGCGGAAGCGGACGTCCCGCGACTGCCCTTCGGGGACCGGGACCTTGGTGACGGCCGGCTCCACCGCGGTGTCCTCGCGCAGGTAGCCGGGGACGAACAGGCCCAGCCGGACCGGCCCGGGCCGCGGGGTGCGCAGGACGGCGCGGACCTCCAGCACCCCGCCCTGCTCGACCTCGTCGGCGGCGTACGCCAGCAGCGCCGGGGCGTCCGGCACCCGGAAGGTGACATCGCCGCAGCGCATGCAGACCGCGCAGACGGTGTCCAGTACGTACGGCAGCAGACCGCGCCGGGTGAACTCCTGAGCCGGGCGCCCGCAGTGGCAGCGCGTCTCGCGGACCTCGGGGTCGAGGCTGCTGCGGTCCCCGAAGTGCGCCGGGTAGTTCATGATCTCGTGCTCGGGGTTCTGGGAGATCTGCTCGGCGATCACATGGTCGAGGGACTGAAGGTCCGCCGCGAGCGAGCGGTGGATCTCCTCGGGCGACTGGTCGGCGAGGTGGGTGGGGCGGGCCGCCCAGAGGTCCGCCTTGCGGGCGAGTTTGGTGAGCCGGGGCCGCAGCGGGTTGTGCGGCCCCAGCAGTCCGGAGGCGAGCAGGGCGGTGAGCCGGCGGCCGGTGGTGAGCACCAGCGGATCCGGGCGGTGGTCGGCGGGGCGGGGCGCGGCCGGGAGGCGGCCGGGGTCGGCGGGCAGGCCGTGCCGCATGAACGCCGGGTACGGGTGGGAGCCGGCCAGGCTGGCGTTGAGGGTGTCCACCGAGTCGGCGCCGGTGACCGCGGCGCGCATCCAGGCGACGTTCTCGGGGCGGTCGGAGTCGTGCACCGAGACGGCCGTGACGACGCTGCGGGCCGGGCCGTCCAGGGCGTTGAGCAGCAGCTGGTACTTGGGGTCGTAGAGCGCGAGGTCGGCGAGCGGTCCGCTGTTGCAGGCGCTCAGCACCACCTCCACGGCTTCCACCCGGTGCAGCGGGACGAGCTTGTCCTCCGGCTTGTAGCACGGCAGCCCGTACGCGCACCGCGGGCCGAGCAGACCGCGCTGGGCCGGGATCACCGGGTTGCGGCCGCAGATGGTGAACTCGCCGAGGTTGACGCTGTCGTCCTTGCCGTGGCCCTGGAAGACCACCCGGCGCCAGCGGGTGCGCAGGATCTCGCCCTGGATGTCGGCGCGGGCGAAGTCCCGGTCGTCGTAGACCCGGACACCGGGCAGGTGCGGGGGCCGGTCGGTGTCGGTGAACAGTCCGACCGCCTCGATCCCGTCGGCCGCCACCGCGTACTGCTTGGCGGTGTTCCAGGCGACGGAGGCGCCGTCCCGGCCGCTGAGCAGGCTCAGCGCCCGCTCCCGGCCCCGGTAGGTGGCCAGCAGCAGCGCGCGGACCGGGTCGAGGGTGAGCCGGTCGTAGACGCCGACGAGCAGCAGCGCCCCGGGGTGGCGGGCCGCGAATCCGGCGGCGTCACCGGTGAGTTCGTCCTCGTGGACCCACCTCCTGGCGAGCGGCCGGGCCAATGCCGCGGTCCCGTCCGGGAGTTCCTTCTCGCCGAGGAGGACGCCGGTGTCCACGGGCGGGGGCATGCGGGTGCCGGCGTAGAGGCGGTCGGCGAGGCGGGCACTGTCCGCCAGGTCGGGGCGCCCCTCGACGGGCACCGGCGGCCGCGTACGGTCCGGTGCGGCGAGGAACTCCGCGACCGCGTCCGGAAGTTCCGCCAGGCTCACCGGGCGGAAGAGGGGGCCTTCCAGCCGTCGGCGGGGCTCGGGCGGCCGCGCGTCGGTGGCGGCAGGCTTCATGGGGGATACCTCGTGTTCGTACGCGGTGGGGGCGGTGGGCTCGGGGCGGACGGCGCCGGCCGGGCGGCGGGGGACGGGCGCGCCGTTTCACGTGAAACATCGGAGGCGCGGCTCGTTTCCCGTGAAACAGCGGGGCGTTCGGCCGTTTCACGGGAAACGACGGGGAGTTGGGCCGTTTCACGTGAAACGGGGCGCCGGGCGGCGGCCTCCCGTGCATCTCAGCGCTTGCGCACAGGCCACGGTCGTCGTCCACGCCAGGGCCGTCCTTCACGCCAGGGCCGCCGCCGTTCATGCCACCGCCTCCGCGCTCACCGTGGCCGGGCGGACGCCGCGGGTCAGCAGGCCCCGGCAGGCGAAGGCCAGTCCGGCGCCGGCCAGCGCCACCGCGAACGCGGCCGCGAACACGCCCCGCGGGCCCAGCGGCGCCATCAGCAGCCCGCCCGCCTGCTGCCCCAGCGCGTCCCCGGCCACCGTCGCCAGCGACGCCCAGGTGAACGCCTCGGTCAGCTGCCGCTCCTCGGAGACCGCGCCGACCAGCGTCATCTCGCTCGCCGAGACCAGTGCGATGGGGGCGCCGCCCACCGCCAGCGCGAGCCCGAGGGCGACCTCGGACGTGGCCAGCAGGGGCAGTGCGGTGCCCAGGGCGTAGCCGAGCACCTGGCGCGGGAACCGCCGGTACACCGCCACCCCGGCCTGTCCGCGCCCCAGCCACAGCGCACCGGCCGCACTGCCCACGCCCCAGCACGCGTAGACCACGCCGGTGCCGCCGCGTGCCCCGTGCGCGTCCACGAACGCGGGGATGGCCAGTGTCATCAGCCCGATGGGCAGGGCGCAGGTCGCCATGATCGCGGTGAGCGCCAGCAGCGCCGGGTTCCGCAGCGGGCCCAGGACGACGGACGCGCGGCCGTCCGCCGCGCGGTCCGCGGCGGGCCGCCTGCCGCCTCCGGCGGCCCGGGTGCAGGCCAGACCCAGCGCCCCCGCCCCGCCGGCCGCCGCGGCGGCGGTCAGCGCGAGCCCCGCCGAGCCCGCCAGCATCAGGCCGGCGAGCAGCAGCGGCGCCGTGATGACCAGGACCTCGGTGAGCAGCGCCTCCCAGAGGTAGGCCAGTTCGCGCTCGCCGTCCGCCAGCGGCAGCCGCGCCCACAGCGACCGCATCACGGAGTTGGCCGGCGGCAGCGCCAGTCCGGCGACGCCGGCCACCGCGGGCTGGGCCCAGCTTCCCGGTGCGGTGGCCCACACCAGCACGGCGAGTGCCGCCGGATGCACCAGGCCGGTGACGAGCAGGACCGCCCGGGGGCCCGACCGGTCGGCCCGACGGGCGATTAGCGGACCGCCCACCGCCATGCAGACCGTGTAGGCGGCGGCGACCGTGCCGGACTGGGCGTAGCTGCCGCCCTGTTCACGGACCAGCAGCACCATGGCCAGGGACATCAGGTAGACGGGCAGCCGGGCCAGCACGCTCCACCACGCCGGGCCCGCCACCCCGCGGCGGGTCAGCAGGGCGCGGAACCGCCGGGGCGACCTCGATCGTGAAGGCGTCGAGGACCTGGCGCATACGCTCTTCCACTTCACGGATCGTTGCTCCTGACACATGGACGTAGCCGGATGCGGTGTGCGAGGCGCGCCGGGCCGCCACCGGATCGCCGGGGCGCACCCTGAGAACGGCGTCGAGCACGCCGGGGATGCGCAGCAGCTCCGCGCGGGGCGTGATCCGGCGGACCGTCCCGGACCCCGGCAGCGGCAGCAGCAGGTCGCCCACGCACCGCCGCTCGCCGTAGCGCAGCCGCGGGCGGCGGCCGAGGTGCACGTCGAGGGTGGCGCCGAAGACGTCGAAGCCGTAGGCGTGCCCGTGGTTGGCGGCGATCTCGCAGCCGGCGATCCGCAGCCCGATCTCGCCCGCGTAGACCTCCCCGCCGATGAGGAAGAACTCCATGTGGACATAGCCGTGGTCGAGGCCCATGCCGGTGGCGACGGTCTGGACGAGGGCACGCAGCGCGGCCCGGGACGCGGCGGGGGTGGCGGCGAGCGCGGGCACCTCGTCGGTGGCGACGCTGATGTTGGCGTTCATCGCGCCCTCGACGATGTCCAGCGGCCGGCACGGCATGGCGCTCGGCCAGGCGTCCAGCACCTCTCCGCCGTGCAGCAGCGCGCAGACCTCCCACTCGGTGCCGCCCAGGTGCTCCTCCACCAGCCAGTCCCGGGCGGTGAGGTCGAGACCGGCCAGCTGGTGCGGCCCGGCCAGCCGGTAGGTGTCGACGCAGGCGAAGGAGTCGGCGGGTTTGAGCACCACCGGCCAGCCGCAGCGGGCGGCGAACGCGGCCACGTCCGCGGCGGAGGTCACCCGGGCGTACGCGGCGGTGCGCAGCCCCAACTCCCGGAAGCGGTCCTTCATGGCGCCCTTGTCGCGCACCCAGCGCACCTGCCGCTCGGTCAGGTGCGGCAGCCCGGCCAGCGCGGCGAACCGCTGGGCGAGGGCCTGCCGCGGCTCGGACGGGTTGCAGAACCGGTCGGGTGCCAGCGGCAGCCGCCGGGCCCACGCCCGGTACCGGCGGGCCTCCTCGGCCAGCGGCACGCCCGCGCGCACCCAGAACGCCGGCAGGTGCGCGGTCTGCCGCAGGTAGTCGTCCGAGAGGTCCCGGCGGGCCTCGGCGAACCGCAGCAGCACCAGGTCGTGCGGGAGCGCCCGGGCCGCGTACCGGGTGAAGGAGGTGGCCCGGTCGTCCGCCATCAGCAGCACCGGCCGCCGGCTGCCGGTGCTCATACCGCCTCCAGGACCTGGCGGACCGCCTTGACCGCGAGCACCTGCTCGTCCTCGGGGAGTTCCGGCGACAGCGGGATGCACAGGGTCCGGTCGAGCAGGTCGCGGGTGCGGGCGAAGCCGTCCCGGCTGAGGGCCGCCGGCTGCCCCTTTGGTGCGAGGTTCCACGGGAAACCGTCGGCGTACAGCGAGCGCCGCCCGGTGAGGACCGGGTGGTCGGGCAGCAGGTACTTGCCCAGCGTCCAGTTGGCGATGCCCTTGGCGGTGAGCGCGGCCACCGCGGCGTCCCGCAGCTCCCGGCTCTCCCACCGGAACCGCAGGCTGATCTTGACGTCGCCCTCGGCGCGCGGCAGCACCTCCAGGTCCCGGCGCTCGGGAAGCTCTTGCAGGGCGAGGGCGTGCTGCCGCTCCAGTCCGGCCAGCAACGCGTCGAGGTGGCGGAACTGCTGGTACTGGATGGCCGCGACGCCCTCGCTGGTGACGAAGTTCTCGCCGTAGTAGGCGTCCTGGTCCCAGGTCGGGTAGCGGCCGGGGACCCGGGCCGAGCCGTGGTCGTGGTAGCAGCGCATGGTCTGCCAGGCGTCCGGGTCGTTGGTGGTCACCAGGCCGCCCTCGCCGGAGGTGAGCACCTTGTTGTGGTGGAAGCTGAAGGTGCCGGCGTACCCGCGGGTGCCGGTGTGCCGGCCGTCGGGGAACCGCGCGCCGAGCGCCTGCGCACTGTCCTCGATGACGTAGGGCACGCCCTCGGGCAGCGGCGCGACCGTGCCCTCCATGTGCGCGACGATCACCCGCTCGGCACCGGCCGGCAGCAGCGACGCGTCCAGGGACAGCGACTCGTCGACGTCGACCAGGACCGGGATCAGTCCGCTGGAGAGCACCGCCCCGGCGACCGCGACGAAGGTGGTGGCCGGGATGTACACCGGGTCGCCGGTGCGCGGGCGGGTGGAGATCAGGGCGAGGCGGAGCGCCTCGGTGCAGTTGTGGACCGCCAGGACGTGCGCCGCGCCGAACCGTTCGGCGACCCGCCGTTCCAGCCGGGAGGCGATGGACTCCTGCTCGGTCTGGTAGCGGAAGAGCACACCGTGGCCGATCGCCTCCCGCAGCTCGGTCAGGTCGGCCCAGTCGAGGTAGTTGGCTCCGTAGGGCAGGAAGCGCTGCCCCAGCCGCTTGTCCAGGCTCATCGCAGATCGGCCTCCGTGATCGGGTGCACGGACGCGTCCACGACCATCTCCTGGCCCCGGTAGTTGCGCAGCCGCAGTCCGTCCTCGGTCGGGGTGAAGTACGGCTGGGCGAGCGGGATCTTGCCCAGCTTGGTGGTCAGCACGTACTGCGGCACCCCGAAGCCGGTGATGTGCCCCTGGAGGCCCTCCATGATCTCCCAGCCCTTCTCGATGGAGGTCATGAAGTGCGAGACGCCGGTGACGTTGTCGCAGTGGTAGAGGTAGTAGGGGCGCACGCGGATCCGCAGCAGCTCCGTCATCAGGGTGCGCATGGTGGCGACGTCGTCGTTGACGCCGCGCAGCAGCACGGTCTGGTTGCCGACCGGGATGCCGTGGCGCAGCAGCCGGTCGACCGCGGCGGCGGCTTCCGGGGTGATCTCCTTGGGGTGGTTGAAGTGGGTGTTCAGCCACACCGGGTGGTGGCGGGCGAGCATCTCGCACAGGCCGTCGGTGATCCGCTGCGGCAGCAGCACCGGGAAGCGGCTGCCGATCCGGATGATCTCCACGCTGGGGATGGCCCGCAGCCCGGCGATGATCTCCTCCAGCTTGCCGTCCTGGTACGAGAGCGGGTCGCCGCCGGTGAGCAGGACGTCGCGGATCTCGGGGTGGTCGGCGATGTAGCGCAGGTCCTCGTCGTACGCGCCGCCCTCGTTGTCGCGGAAGTAGGTGCCGGAGACGTCGGTGGTGTGGAACTTGCGGGTGCAGTGCCGGCAGTAGACCGGGCACGCCTCGGTGATCAGCATGATCACCCGGTCCGGGTACTTGTGGACCACGCGGTTGGTCTTGCGGAAGTACATGTCGCCGACCGGGTCGACCTCGGCGCCGGAGTACTCGGCCAGTTCGCCGAGGGCGGGCACGCCCTGCTGCCGGATGGGGCAGGCGGGGTCGAGCGGGTCCATCAGGGACGCGTAGTACGGGGTGATGCTCCAGCGGTACGTGCCGGCCGTCTCGGCGATGGCCTTCTCCTCGCCGGGGCTGAGGACGAGCCATTCGCGGGCCTTCTCGGCGCTGGTGATGCGCTTGCGCATGTGCCAGCGCCAGTCGTTCCACTGGTCGGGGGGAACGCTGGGACGGGTGGGTGGGGACGAGCTCTGCCGGGTGGGTGGGGGCGAGGTCTGCCGGGTGGGTGGGGGCGAGGTCTGCCGGGTGGGCGGGGCCTGGGTCTGCCGGGTGGACTCGGAGGTGTCGGGGTCGGCGGGCGGGCCGGTGGGGGCCGGCGGGCTGTCGGCGGTGCCGGTTTCGCCGGTGGTGCGGGACATGGCCACTCCTGGTTGGCGGGGCGTCGGTCGCGTACGGGTCGGCGGTGCGGGACGGGTCGGCGGTGCGGCAGGGGAGTCGGCGGGACGGATCGGCGGGAGGGATCGTCCGGCCGGAACGGCGGTACGGAACGGCGGGACGGGTCGGGGGACGGAGCGGGGCCGCGACGGGCGTGGTGCGGTCGGTGCGGGGCGGGTCAGAGGGGTGCGAGGCAGAGCTGGCGCAGGGTGCGGGCGACGCGCTGGGCGCCGCGGAGGTCGTCGGCGGCCGGATCGAGCCGGTGCCACGGCCCGCCCGCCGGGTCGCCGGGCGGGGCCCACGGCGCCGGATCGTCCGGGTCGGCGGCCACCGGCACCGGCACCGCCCGGGCCACCCGTTCCGCCAGGTCCCGCTGGGCGGCCCCGAGGGGCGGCAGGAACGTCAGCGGCGCGCGCCGTGCCTGGGCGAGTGCCAGCGCGCCCAGGGTGGGCGAGGCCAGGAAGCAGGCGGCGCGGGCGTGCAGCGCGTCGGCGTCCACGGCCGGGTCGGCGGCCCGGCCGGTGCGGACCCGCGGCAGGCCGCCGAGCGCGTCCCGGACCGCCGCGGTCCGGGTGTCGCAGACCACCGTGCAGCTCCCGGTCCGGCGGACCGCCGCGCGGACCAGCGGGCGCAGCACCTCCGCGGCGTAGCCCTCGACCCGCTCGCCGGGGACGTCCCACAGGGACAGCAGCAGCAGGGTGCCGGTGCGCATCCGGTCGCGGGCCGGCCGGGCCGGGGCCAGTACGCCGGTCGTTCGGGCGCCGCCGGACGGGGGCCAGGGGCCGGGCAGCCAGCCGGGCCGGTGCACCCGGCACAGCGCACCGCGCGGCGGGGACTCCGCGGCCCCGCCGACGCCGCCGGCCCGGTGCCCGGAGCGCAGGTGGACCACCGGGACGCCGCGGTCCAGCAGGTGTCCGGCGGTCGCGTCGTCGTCGCAGACCAGGGCCGTCTGCGCGGTCCCGCCGCCGTCCGGGACGGGCCGGCCGTCCGGGGCGAACCGGGCGGCCACCGGCCGCAGTTCGCCCAGGTGGGCCGCGATCCGCCGCCGGGCCAGCACCGAGTCCAGTTCCGCGTCGCGCGAGACCAGCAGCACCCGGTGGCGGAGCGGGCCGGTACCGCTGTCGGCGGCCCCGCCGGTCCTCAGTACCGCCACGGTGGCACCGCCCCGAGCCGGGCCACGTCGTCGCTGTAGCCGGCGGCGGTGGTGGAGCAGCCGCCGCACAGCTCGGGCCCCCGCTCCCGGAAGAAGTCCGCATGGCGCCGGAACACCGGGGTGTCGAGGTGGATCACCCCGCCCTCGCGCAGCGGCGCACCGCCCGGTCCGCTGTCGTCCTCGCGGTGCGGCAGGCAGCTGCACGCGTACATCCGCCCGTACTTGCCGTCGAGGTAGATCACGTCGTCGACGACGTGGCACAGCGGCCGGGAGGCCCGCGGGGTCACCGACTCGTCGAAGTACCGCTGCTGCTCCTCCGGGGTGTCGCCGTAGAACCGCTTGCCCAGCGGGACCAGCACGGTGTCCGGGTCGGCGGTGTACAGCGGGTCGCAGACCGCCCGGACGTGGTCCGGGTCGGGGTAGGTGATCGAGCGGTCCAGCTTCAGCGCGGACAGCTCCCACTGCCGCACCCCGGCCTCGGTCAGCACCCGCTGGAGGGCGGGCATCTCGGTGTAGTTGTGCGGACCGACGACGGTGTTGACCCGGGGCAGGACGCCGAGGGCGGCGGCGTCCCGCAGCCCGCGCAGCCCGTTGTCGAACATCCCGGGGGAGCGCCGGTAGACGTCGTGGGTGGCCGCGGAGGCGCCGTCCAGGCTGACGATCACCTGCGCCAGCCCGGCGTCGGCGAGCCGCGCGGCCATCCGCGGCAGCAGCATCCCGTTGGTGATCAGCGATATCTTCATCCCGGCGGCGGTGCCGGCCCGGACCAGGTCCACGACGTCCCGGTGCATCAGCGGCTCCCCGCCGGTGAACCGCACGTACCCCACCCCGGCCGCCCGGGCCTTGGGCAGCAGTTCGGCGAAGTCCCCGGCGGAGAACCGGAAGGTGTCGCGGGAGAGCGCGAACTCGCACATGAAGCAGTCGGCGTTGCAGGCTTCCAGGATCCGGATGAACAGGTACCGGGGGCGCGGTGCGGGCGGTGTGCCGGGCAGCGCCTCGGCGGGTGCAGCGGACATGGCAGCGGAATCTTCCTGGTGGAGGGGGCTTTCCGGGAGCGGTCCGGACCACGGGCGGGGCCGTCGGGGCCGGTGCGGCCGGGCGGTGTCAGGGCCGGGCCGGGGCGGCGGGCAGCGGCTCCCGGGTGAGTATCGCCAGCAGGGCGTCGGCCACCTGGGCCGCGCCGCCGGTGCCGACGCAGCGGGCCAGTCCGCCCCAGTCGGCGCCGCGCCCGGCGGTCCGCAGCGCGGTCAGGATCCCGTCCCGGACGGCGGCGACCACCTCGGGCCGCGGTCCGTCCGGACCGCCGCCCGCGGCCGCGCCCCGGTCGCCGTACGCCGCCGCGATGCCGTCGTAGACGACCCGCAGCGCCGCGTCCTCGCCGCCGGTGCGCCGCTCCAGCGCGGTCTCCTCGCTGACCACCGAGGCCGGCCAGGTGGTCCGGACCGCGGCGCCCACCGCCCGGCTGTGGAAGCGTCCGTTGAAGATCTGGCTCAGGTTCTGCGGCGGCAGGCAGACGGTCGGGACGCCGAGGCTGCCGGCCTCCAGCAGCGTGGTCAGCCCGGGCGAGGTGAGCAGCACCTCGCAGCCGGCCAGCCGGGCGAGGAACTCCCGGTGCGGGAGCGGCCCGGCGGTCACCGCCATCGGCGGTCCCCCGGCCCCGGCCGCGCGTTTCACGTGAAACATCGCCGCCTGCCGCTCGACCAGTTCCGGCGGGAGGTTCCCGGCCACGTGCACCTCGCGGGTGCCGTACGCGGCCAGTGCCGCCAGCGCGGCGGGCACCACGATGCCGGGGTAGCGCGTCCAGTCGGCCAGTCCCGGGGCGCGCAGCCCGCCGAGGTTGACCAGCGCCGTCCCGCCGGGCCGCGGACCGTGCCGGCGCTGCGGCCAGGGGCCGGGACCGGCGCTCCCGATGACCGCCTCGACCCACAGCAGGGCGCGGACCGCATCGAGCACCCCCCGGCAGGCGTCGGGGAGTTCGGGGCACCGCTGGGCGCAGTACGCCGAGACCTCCAGCGGCAGCGCGTCGCGGTCCCCGTCGGTCCACAGGAACGGCAGGCTGTCCACGAACACGGTCGGAACCCCGGCGCCTTCCAGCGCCTTGGCGGCGGCGCCGTCCAGCACCACCAGCGCGGCCCGGACCTCTTCGTCCCGGGCCACCGCGCCGACCGCGGCGCGGGCCCCGCCGGGGTCATCCGGCAGGTCGTACCACCGCTCGACGGGCTGCCCGGCCAGCAGCGGCCGGCCGAGCCCGGAGGCCAGGCCGACGAACCGGAGGGGGCGCGCCGACCGCTCCCGGAGCGCCGTGAGGACGGCGCTCAGCTTGCCGGAGCTGCCCCAGCCGAACTCGATGCCGGCGATGGCGACCGTGACGGCCGCGGGGCCGGGCCCTGGACGCATGATGACGTCTCAACTCCCTTGCGCAGACGGAGATCTGCTCCCCCGGCAAGGCGTCATGAGCGGCGCCGGGCGGAGGAGCGCCGCACCTCACGATCCGGCCCGGACGCCCGCCCCCGCAAGCCCCATATCAATGGATTCCAGCCATGGGCGGCCCATTGCCTGATGTTTCCGACATGGCCGCATGCGCGTAGCTCTGGCCGGACCTCGTACCCGCAGTGACCGCTGCTCCGCCCGGCCCCCGCCCGGGACCGGCCCGGATACCCGGAGGCCACCACCGGTCCCGTACCGCCGCGTCGGTACCGTGCACCGCCCGCGTGCGCTTCGCCCCGCGCCGGGCGTACGCACGCGGTCCCGCCCCGGACGCGCACGACCGCCCGGCCGGAACGGCCCGGGGCCGCCTCGGCCGGGTCCGGCGGCCTCGCGGAGAGATCAGCTCAGGGCGTGCCCCGTGGTCGCGTCCACGTGGTCCGGGACCTCCTCGTGCCGGTCGCCGACCGTGAGGGTCCCCGTCGGTTCGAAGAGCAGCAGCGAGGCGCCCGACGGGGCGGACGGCTTGTGCTCGACCCCCCGCGGCACGGTGAAGGCCGCGCCCTTGGGGAGCCGGACGGTCCGCTCCCCGTCCTCCTCCCGCAGCGCGATGAACAGCTCCCCCTCCAGCACCAGGAAGAACTCGTCGGTGTCGTCGTGGGCGTGCCACACGTGCTCGCCGGCGACCTTGGCGATCCGTACGTCGTAGTCGTTGACCCGGGAGACGATCCGGGGGCTCCACAGGGCGTCGAAGGAGGCCAGCGCCGCGTCGAGCGCCAGCGGGTGGTGGGGTTGGTTGCTCATGATCCCATCCTGTGCGGACCCGGCCCGGCGGGGTGAGTGCTAGGAATCGCATATGCCGCAACGATCCTCGCAACCGGACCCGGTGGCGGACCGCGCACCGGACCGCCTGCACCGCGTCGTCGCCCTCGTCGACGACAACACCAACCCCTTCGAACTCGGCTGTGCCATCGAGGTGTTCGGCCTCCGCCGCCCCGAGACCGGCCGCGACCGCCTCTACGACTTCGCGCTCTGCGCCCCCGAACCGCGGACCGTGATGCGCGACGGCTTCTTCACCCTCGGCGGCGTCGCCGGGCTGTCCGCCGCGGACACCGCGGACACCCTGATCGTCCCGCACCGCCCCGACGTCGAGGTGCCCCGCCGCCCGGCGGTGCTCGACGCCGTCCGCCGCGCCCGCGCCCGCGGCGCCCGGCTGCTCAGCTTCTGCACCGGCGCCTTCACCCTCGCCGAGGCCGGTGTCCTGGACGGCCGCCGGGCCACCACCCACTGGCAGTGGGCGGACGCCTTCCGGGCCCGCTTCCCCGCCGTCCGCCTGGAACCCGACGTGCTGTTCGTGGACGACGGCGACATCCTCACCGCGGCGGGCAGCGCGGCCGCCCTCGACCTCGGCCTGCACCTGGTCCGGCGGGACCACGGCGCGGAGGTCGCCAACGCGGTCAGCCGCCGGCTGGTCTTCGCCGCCCACCGGGACGGCGGCCAGCGGCAGTTCGTGGAACGCCCGCTGCCCCGCATACCGGACGAGTCCCTCGCCCCGCTGCTGGCCTGGGCCCAGGAGCGCCTGGACGCCCCGCTCGGCGTCACCGACCTGGCCGCCCGCGCCGCGGTCAGCCCGGCCACCCTCCACCGCCGCTTCCGCGCGCAGCTGGGCACCACCCCGCTGGCCTGGCTCACCGGTGAGCGGATCGCCCTGGCCTGCCGGCTCATCGAACGCGGCGAGGCCCGCTTCGACGTGGTCGCCCGGCGCAGCGGCCTGGGTACCGCGGCCCATCTGCGCGCCCTGATGCGCCGCGAGACCGGCCTGACGCCGTCCGCCTACCGCCGCCGCTTCGGCCCGGAGAGCGCCGAGGGGCCGCGCCGGATCGCCTGAGCGCGGCGAGACCGCACGCCGCCCCGGCCCCGGCGAGGCGGCGATGTTTCCCGTGAAACACGCCGTTTCCCGTGAAACATCGCCCGGCGGGGCGGCCGTACGGCCGCCCCGCCGCCCGGCCCCTAATCTGGGAAAAGGAAGCCGGTGAGCGCCGATGACCGCCGAACCCGTCACCCTGGCCCTCTGCGGCGATGTGATGCTCGGCCGCGGAGTCGACCAGATCCTGCCCTGCCCCGGCGACCCCGAGCTGCGCGAGCTGTACGTCGAGGACGCCCGGATCTACGTCGGACTGGCCGAGGCGGCCCACGGCCCGATCCCCCGCCCCGTCGGCTACCCCTATCCCTGGGGCGACGCCCTGGCCGCCCTGGACGCCGCCGCGCCCGCCGCCCGGGTCCTCAACCTGGAGACCGGCGTCACCCGGCGGAGCACCTTCGCCCCCGGCCGGCAGATCCACTACCGGATGCACCCGGCGAACCTGCCCTGCCTGACCGCCGCCCGCCCCGACGTGGTCGTCCTCGCCAACAACCACGTCCTGGACTTCGGCCGCGAAGGGCTCGCGGAGACCCTCGGCAGCCTGGCGGCGGCCGGGCTGCGGACGGCGGGCGCGGGCTCCGACGCCGCCGCGGCCCGCCGCCCCGCGGCCGTCCCGCTGCCCGGCGGCCACCGGCTCCTCGTCCTCGCCCTGGGCATGCCGTCCAGCGGCGTCCCGCGCACCTGGGCCGCGACCGCCCGGCACAGCGGCGTCCACTGGGCCCCCGGCCCCTCGCCCGACACCGCCGCCGCGGCCGCCGCCGTGCTGGACGCCGTCCGGCGCCCCGGCGACCTGACCGTGGTCTCCGTGCACTGGGGCGCCAACTGGGGCTACACGGTCCCCCGCGCCCAGACCGCCTGCGCGCACGCCCTCATCGACGCCGGAGTCGACCTCGTCCACGGCCACTCCTCGCACCACCCGCGCCCCCTGGAGCTCTACGCGGGCAAGCTGATCCTGCACGGCTGCGGCGACTTCATCGACGACTACGAGGGCATCACCGGCTACGAGCGCTACCGCGACGACCTGCGCCCGCTCTACCTCGCCGCCCTCGACCCCGGCACCGGCCGCCTCCGCGACCTGCGGATCGTCCCCTTCCAGGCGCACCGGATGCGGCTGCGGCACGCCTCCGGCGAGGACGCCCGCTGGCTCGGCACCCTCCTGGACCGCCTCACCGGCGGCTTCGCCCCCTGCGCCCTGTCCGCGGACCCGGCACCGGCCCTGACCCTCCGCCCGGCCTGACCCGCCGCGGCACCGGCGCACCACCGCCCCGCCGGGCCGCTACTGCCCGGCGGCCAGCGCCAGCACCCGCCGCGCCTCCTCGACGTGCAGGTTCTCCACCATCCGCCCGTCCACGGTGACCACCCCGCGCCCCTCCCGGCCGGCCGCCTCGAACGCGTCGATGATCTTCCGGGCCCGGGCCACCTCGGCCTCCGCCGGGGCGAACACCCGGTTGCACGGCTCGATCTGCGAGGGGTGGATCAGCGTCTTCCCGTCGAACCCGAAATCCCGGCCCTGCACGCACTCGGCCTCGAACCCGGCCGCGTCCCGCACGTCGTTGAACACCCCGTCCAGGATCGCCTTGCCCGCCTCGCGGGCCGCCAGCAGCGCCAGCGACAGGCCGGTCAGCAGCGGCGCCCGGCCCGGGACGTGCGCCGCGTGCAGCTCCTTCGCCAGGTCGTTGGTGCCCATCACCAGCACCGTCAGCCGCTCGCTCGCCCCGGCCACCGCACGCGCGTCCAGCATCGCCCGCGGCGTCTCGACCATCGCCCAGATCGCGGTGCGGTCCGGGGCGCCGGCCGCCTCCAGGTGCCGCTCGACCTCCCGCACGGTCCGCGCGGACTCCACCTTGGGCACCACCACCGCGTCCGGCCCGGCCTGCGCCGCCGCCCGCAGATCGTCCGCGAACCACCGGGTGCCGGGCCCGTTGACCCGGACCGCCACCTCCCGCCGGCCGTACGCGCCGGCGGCCACCGCCGCCGCGACCCGCTCCCGCGCCGCCTCCTTGGCGTCCGGCGCGACCGCGTCCTCCAGATCCAGGATCAGCCCGTCCGCCGGCAGCGTGCGGGCCTTCTCCAGCGCCCGCTCGTTCGCCCCCGGCATGTACAGCACCGAACGCCGCGCCCGCACCGCCCCGGCCGCCTCACCCATGACCGTCACTCCGCTCCCTCACCGCTCGCCGCGTACGCCGCGCGCAGCGCGGGGTCCCGCGCCGCCAGCGCGTCGGCCAGCTCCACCACCACCCGGCACTGCTTGACCGTGGCGTCGTCCTGCATCTTGCCGTCGAGCATCACCGCACCGGTCCCGTCGCCCATCGCCGCGATCGCCCGCCGCGCCCAGGCCACCTCGTCCGGCGACGGTGAGAAGACCTTCCTGGCGATGCCGATCTGCACCGGGTGCAGGCTCCACGCGCCCACGCACCCCAGCAGGAAGGCGTTCCGGAACTGGTCCTCGCACGCCACGGTGTCCTGGATGTCCCCGAACGGCCCGTAGTACGGCAGGATCCCGTGCGCCGCGCAGGCGTCCACCATCCGCGCGATCGTGTAGTGCCACAGGTCCTGCTGGAACACCGCCCGCGGCCCGCCCACGCCGTCCGCCCCGGGGTCCTCCCGCACGAGGTAGCCGGGGTGCCCGCCGCCGACCCGGGTCGTCTTCATCCGGCGGCTCGCCGCCAGGTCCGCCGGGCCCAGCGAGATCCCCTGCATCCGCGGGCTGGCCCCCGCGATCTCCTCGACACCGGCGACCCCGCGCGGGGTCTCCAGGATCGCGTGCACCAGGATCGGTCGGGCCAGCCCGGCCTTCGCCTCCAACTGGGCCAGCAGCCGGTCGAGGTAGTGGATGTCCTCGGCGCCCTCCACCTTCGGCACCATGATCACGTCGAGCCGGTCGCCGATCTCGGTGACCAGCGTCCACAGATCGTCCAGCGCCCACGGGGAGTCGAGGCTGTTGATCCGCGTCCACAGCTGCGTGCCGCCGAACTCCGTACCGCGCGCGATCCGGACCAGCCCGTCCCGCGCCGCTTCCTTGCGGTCCGCGGGGACCCCGTCCTCCAGATTGCCCAGCAGCACGTCGACGTCCGGCACCAGGTCCGGCACCTTGGCCGCCATCCGCGGATTCCCCGGATCGAAGAAGTGGATCATCCGCGACGGCCGGAACGGCACCTCCCGCACCGGCTCCGGAGCCCCCACGGCCAACGGACGGAAGAAGTCCTTCGGAGAACGCACCCAGCCTCCCAGCTCGCACGGCCACCGGGCCCGGCCCCACCGGGCGCCGGGCCACCCGCCGCCACTCTAGGCCCGCGCCCCACGCCGTGTTACCGACCAGTACCTGTGCCCTTCCTCACGCCCCACCCCCCTGCCCCACCCCGTCCGCGGCGGCCCCACCCGCCGCGGACCGGCCCCGATCACCCCCGGCCGTACGCCGCCCCGCACGTCATGTGCCTCCCCGCCGGGTGGTGTGGTGCACGTCCCTTGCCGTGCAGGTCCGATGACCTGACCGGACGAGCCGCCGACCGCCGCACATCGCCGTCCACCGCACCGCATCGGCCCGCGCCTCCCGGCGGCCCGCTGCCCCAGGAGCGGCCGTGGGCGGCCCGCCGTCCGTCAGACCCGTCAGCCCCCTCGGCCCCCGTCCGCCCCGGAGAGGGCTTCGCTGATCAGGCGGGTGGCGAAGGCGGGGTCGTCGGTCATGCGGTTGATGTGCTCCGCCAGCAGGAAGGCGGTGGCCTCCAGAGGGGTCATCTCCTCCTCGGTCCAGTACCCGTACTGCTTGCGCCAGAGGTTGGGGCTCAGGCCGGTGGCCGCGGCGACGAGCAGGCCGGCCATCGTGGGGATGGCCTCGGGGCGGACGCTCTTGGGCATCATGCGCATCGTGGCCACGAGGTGGGGCACCACGCCGGCGATGACGTCCTCGTCATGGTCCTCGTAGGCCCTCCGCAGCCACTGCATGTACATGAAGATGAGCGTGCACACGCCGTCCAGCACGTCCTGGGCCCCCTTGGGACCCAGCGAGGCGGTGAACTGGTCGATCAGCGCCTGCTGTTCGGGGCCGGCCCGGGGCGTGCCCTCGTGGACGGCCTTGAGCCGGGAGTCGATCACCATGAGCGCTGCACCGACATCACCGGCCGGGGCGTGCCGGGGATCGCAGGGCGATGACACAGGGGTTCCTCCTCGGGCGGCTGCGCCGTGTGATGCCGCGTATCCGTACGGTAGGCCGCCGAGGGGGCGCCGGTCCGGGGAATCCGCCGATCCCCCCCCCCGCCGCCGGTCACGCGTACGCAGTGTCCGGCGCCATGCTGTGGTCCACGTTGGTGCGGCGGTGCAGCTCCGCCACCCGCTGCACGAGGCGCGCGTCGCCGCTCCGCCGGGCGATCTCCGTCATGGTGCGCCAGACGAAGTCGGGGCCGCCGTCCCTGCGGTAGTGCTTCCTGATGAGGAGGCCGAGTACCTCCCGCACGTTCTCCTCGTCGATCACGTGCGACAGGCCGAGCAGACCGTCGCGTTCGGCTGCGGTCAGCTCGGGGCGGTGGTGGAGGCTGGCCGCCGGGATGCCGCCCGACGGCTCGGGGGTGAACCGAAAGAGCTCCCCGGCGTCCGCCACACCGGCCATGTCGAGCAGGAGGTGGACGCGGCGGGTGTCGCCGAGGACACCGGCGCTGTGCGCCCGGCCGGCGTCGATGAACCAGATCTCGCCCTCCGCCATCCGGTAGACGGTGTCGCACTCGGCGAACAGCGCGTCCGGACCGGTGGCGAGCACGACGTGGACGCGGTGCGCGGCGCCGTCGACGGTGTCGCGGTGCGGGATCAGCACGCCGTTGGAGAGCGTCACGAGGCGGGCGAAGGTGATGTGCTCGGTGGCGAAGTGCTCGCCGATCAGCTCCCGGAGATAGGGCAGGTGCGCGGCGGTGGCGGTGAACGCGGCGGGGACCGACCGGTCGAACGGCTCCAGGACGCTGCCGTCCCCGCCGCCCGGCGTCATCAGCATCGCGGCCTTCCACGGACGCCCGCACACGAACGCGTCGTACGGCTCCGCGAGGGGCAGGTCCGCGAGGCGTTCCAGGTCCTCCGCCAGCCTCGCCCGGTCGAGGCCGAGGGTGGTGATCAACTGCGTGCGCATGGCTCACTCCTGACGTCATCGCCGTGGCCCGGCGGGAGGCGGAAGGCGGAAGGCGGAAGGCGGAAGGCGGTCGGCACGCCGGCGGCGGCGCGCGCGGCGGACCCGCCGCGGGGCACCGTCAGTCCTGCGGCGGGTGGGCGCGGCCGGTGCGGGGTCCGGTGCCGGTGCGGTCGGCGATCCAGTAGCGCGTGAGGCGCCGCCGCGTGTCGGAGAAGCCGGTGCGGGCGTGGAACATCCGGTGGTTGTCCCAGATGAGCAGGGCGTCCTCGGGGAGGAGGACGGACGTGCCGTGCGTGCCCATGAAGTCCACGGTCCGCCGGGCCAGTGCCAGGCCGCCGGGCCCCAACGGCGGTGCGGCGCCGCCCGGTTCGTCGAGGGCTTCCGAGTACGCCCCGGTGGCCAGCAGGGTGGAGCTCATGCGGATCACGGTGCCCGCCGCGGTGCGGTCCACGACGGGCTTGCGGACCCCGGTGGCCCCGGGGTGCTCCTGGTAGGAGGGCCAGTGCACCGGGTGGCTGTGCGCGAGGCGGTGCAGGTCCTCGTCCAGGGTGGCCAGGAAGCGGGGCGCGTCGGCGAGCAGGGTCTGGCCCCCGCCGCAGGTGGCCTGCACCCGGCAGTGCAGCGCCAGGTAGCGCGGGGGAACGTCCTGGCCGGGCGCCTCGGTGTGCGGACGGAGCGCGTGCGGGCTGCGGGTGTCCCGCACGTGCGCGAAACCCGCATGGGCCCGGATGTCGTAGGCCAGTTCGCCGGTGGTCTGCGGGACGAGGTCCCCCAGCTCCGCCAGAACGGCGGTGACCTCCCCGGAGGTCAGCGGACCTGCGACGACCGCGTACCCCTCTGCCCCCAACTTGTCCGCAATCGCCTCAAAAGAGTGTTTCATGCGTATTTACCCTAATGTGAGTAAGTGGGGGCGGCGAGTAGAGGACGGAGTGGGCCGGGCATGGAGAAGCTGGGCGTGGTCGCCAACACCGGGAAGAAGCACGAGAGGCGCGTACCGACCCATCCCGCCCACCTGCCGCGGCTGGACAGCGGTCTCCGCTCCCGCCTGTTCCTGGAGTCCGGATACGGCGCGTGGTTCGGCATGACGGACGACGATCTCCGGCCCCACGTGGCCGGCATCCGGCCCCGCGCCGACCTCATCCCCGACTGCGACGCCCTCGTGCTGTTCAAGGTCACCCCGCAGGACGTCGCCGCGCTGCGGGAGCGCCACATCCTGATAGGCGCCCCGCACTTCGCGCAGAACCCCGAGACCACTCAACTGGCCATCGACAAGCGGCTGACCGTGATCTCCATGGAGGCCATGCGCCACTGGCCGAACGGCGGCACGGGCGCCGGCTTCGCCCGCTGGGTCTTCTCCCGCGTCAGCGAAATGGCCGGCTACTGCTCGGTCCAGCACGCCCTGCAGTGCGTGGGCCTCACCGGACGGTGGGGCAGGCCCCTGCGCGCCGCCGTCATCGGTTTCGGCTCGACCGGCCACGGCGCCGTCGCCGCGCTGCGCGCCCAGGGGGTGGAGGATCTGACCCTGGTGACCCGGCGCCCCAGCGCCGCCGTCCGGCCCCCGACCGGCGCCACCCGGATGGCCCAGCTGCGCCACCGGCCGGCCCCGGGCAGCAGCACGGTGCGGCTCGCGGACGGCGAGGTCCCGCTGCCGCCCTTCCTGGCCGAACACGACATCGTCGTCAACTGCGTCCTACAGGACGTCACCGCCCCCGAGGTCTACCTCACCGAAGAGGACCTCGCACGCTTCGCCCCCGGCTCCCTCATCGTCGACGTCTCCTGCGACACCGGCATGGCCTTCGGCTGGGCGCGCCCCACGTCATTCGACCGGCCGACCCGCACCGTGGGCGGCCACGTGCGCTACTACGCGGTGGACCACAGTCCGTCCCTGCTGTGGAACTCCGCCACCTGGGAGCTGAGCCAGGCCCTGCTCGCCTACTTGCCGACCCTCGCCGACCCGCGCTCGTGGGACGCCGACGAAACGATCCGCCGGGCCGTCGAGATGCGCGACGGCGTCATCCAGAACCCCAGCATTCTCGCCTACCAGGGCCGCTCCCCGGCCTACCCGCACCACCCCACCACCCCCGCCTCCCCGGTGGAGGTCTGACCCCCCTCCCCACCCCGGCGAGCGCCCCGCCGTGCCGCCCCCGCAACGGCACGCCTCTCCCAACCACCGCCCCCCGCCGGGCCCTTGCCCCCGACCAACGACATGTAACAACGCTCACGAAAACCACCCCCCGCGCCACACGTCCCGCCCGAGCCCCCACCGGCAACGGCTCGCACCCCCTCCAGGCGCACCCCCGCAGCAAGTTGCCGCCCCGCGCCCCCGAAGACCCCGGCCGAACGAACAAGGCCCCGGTCTGCGACCAGGGCCTCAACTATGGAGCGGGTGACGGGAATCGAACCCGCGCTCTGAGCTTGGGAATCAATGGGGCTTGGCGCACTGAAATGGCACCTGACCTGCGGGGAACGCCATGAAATTCGCTTCTCTGATGGTGTGCTGGGACACCGCTGGGGACCGTTGTTGACCGGGCTGAAGGGCACGGTTAGGGCACGGCGGTTTGCGGTAGCCGTCGTGCGGCGCCTGTAGGGGTCAATCGATGAAGAGAACGCCGTCCGTGGGCGGCCCCGTATCGTCGGATTGCGGCTGCAAGGCCACAAGGGCCGGGGGGGGGGGGGCAGCGAGCTAGTCCTTCGGTGCCGGTGCGCCCGCGCCTGATGGGCACCTGCCGGGCGCGGCCCGGTGCACACCTGCCTGTGGTTCACCTGCTGGCGGGCGCGGGCGAGCAGGTGCGGTGTCGCACCCAGGCGGCGCCGGCTGAGATGGCGCCGATCATTCCGGCCAGCACGACGGGACGGTGAACAAGATCCGGAAGTGCCCCATCACGTATAGCCAGAAGAAGCCGATCGCGACGCCCAGCGCAGCCGGTGCGCACGAGGATGACGGGAAGCGCCTTGGTCGGGGTCGGCATGGTCGCTTCGGGCGCGGGGGGCGTGGTGGTACTGGAAAACGCCGCGCTCCGGGGCCCGCCGTACCGCCTGCGCCAGGAAGGCCAGCACCAATTCCGTCCTGCCGCGGAGGAAGACCCAGTGGCGGGCTGGCCAGCGACAGGGCGAGCGTCGGGACGAAGGCCGCCTGGTAGAGGACCTCATCCCTGAACTCGATCGGGTTCCAGAACCACCCATGACCAGATTCGCCTTCCGAGCGAGCTGCTCCCGGCCGCATTTGCGTACGTGGGGCTGTCGGCCCGCCACAGGCTGGTCATGGCCCGTGCTCTCAGGCATGCTTGGCCTTGTGGCGCAGGTGAGTTGGGCGAGGCTACCCAGGTGATCGATGCACTGAACTCAATTCTTGGTTGGTTGGTTTTCTTATCGATCTACGCGGTTTTCTTCGGGGCGGTTGCGCTCGGACCCGAGATAACGGGGTCGGACCGTTGGATACGCCGCCGCGTGCTCGACCCGCTAGGCACGCGGTATTACACATGGGCGCGTCGGCGGGCTGCACGTCGCCTTGACAGTGCTTACCGTCATTTGCCTCCGCATGTGGTGGGGGAGGGCGAGGGTCGCGGCGTCGTCACAGAGGCGGTCAACAGGTGGTACGAGTGTGCTCCTTTCGCTGCAGGCGCCCAGGCCGTCAGGCTGATGCTTTGGACATGGGGCCTGCTCAACGTTGGCTGGCTTGTCAGTCGTGCACGAGGCCTATGGAAGGAAGTTCTGGAGGCTTCGGCATCCGGAAATGCGAACTTTCTGGCATGGATGCGGGATGCGGGTGGCTGGCTGGGGGACAAGTCGACAGCGCTGCTGTCGCCCGCTTCTCCTCCCTGGGATAGGCCCCGTGAGAGCCTTACAGCTCTATTTGTGATTCTTCTGCTTATCATGATCTTGCGTGCGCTCCGTGCCGCAGCACCGGCCTTCGATCGGGTCCACGATTTTGGCACTCCAGGCCGATATCAGAGAATCAGCCCCAGGTTTGAGCTGATCGGTAGCTTTATCAATGTCCGTTTCGGGGATACGGCCCGGTACCGAGCCGTCGTGAGACTTCTTGCCTGCGCAGGGGCTGTCGGGCACGCTCGCGCCAGATATGACGCGTGGACCGGCGAAGCGCCTATGTTCGCGCCTCGGGTGAACCTTTCCGATGCTGAGCGGGTGATCTGGTCAGCCTGGCGAATGCGTCACTTTGAGGTGCGGCGGGTACGTCGACGTCAGCTCAAGGAGCATGCGGCGGATGTTGTCGGTGCCCTGCGGGCCGCCGAGGCGAGGCAAGATACGGATCCCGATATCCGTGTGGTCTTCGACGACCTTGCCAAGATGCTGCTAAAGGTGGCCGAACGGTATGCAGTGGGCCGCACTGCCGCTCTCCTCGACTCCGAGGATCTGACTGGCGTCACCAAAGCAGTGAACCGCGAATGGGTGCGGCTAGTGGCATTGGGTGTGGCGGTTGTCGGTGCAGCAGTGGGTGCTTCGCTACTTGGCCTACCGGACTCGGCGGCCAGCCCAATTATTGGCATCGTCGCTTTGGCTGCGGTCGGTCTGATCTACGGATCCAGGTTCTTGCCCTCAGACCTGGTCGACATCGTGCGTGGACAGAGCCGGAAATGAGGCGCCAGAACCGTAGCCGCACGCTAGATCATTCGTTGACCTTGTCCGCCGTCCGGCTGCGGAGCAGGGTCACCCATCGCGTCGGCTCCCGCACCACCGCCCTGGCCATGGTCTTCAGACTCGTCGAGTCAGCCCAGCAGCGGTGGCCGGCCGTGAACGCACCCCACCTCGTCGCCCTCGCCCACGCCGAAGCCCCCTTCGAACGCGGCCAGCTTGTCGAACACTCCGAGGCGGTTGCGACGTGAGCGCCCTCACGGCTCATAGGCAGCCGTGGTCATCTGAGCGGGTGCCTTTCGAGTGGCATTCCGGACGGGGTTGGTTCACTGTTATTCACCGAGACCCCCGGGCTGGATGGATACTTCCGCCCAGACCACTTTTCCGCCGTGCCGAGGCGGGTGGTAGTAGCCCCAGCGGCTGGACATGGCTTCTGTCAGGAGCAATCCGCGTCCACATATGGCATTGCTGTCCGCCACGCGCCGTGATGGTGGGCGAGGGGTGCAGTCGCTGACCAGGATGAGCACGCACGAACCAGTCAGGCGAAGCACGAGAGAGATCGTTCCGGCCATGCAGGAGCCTGCGGGAGCGACTTCTGGTGCTGGGCAACCGTGCCGGACGGCGTTGGTCGTGAGTTCGGAGACGAGGAGTCGGGCTGTCTCGACAACTTCGCTTCTGAGCTGCCATCGGTGCAGGACGTCGACGGTATGGCGCCGGGCCCAGGAGACGGCGTTTGGCGTGGCTGCAAGGGTCAGATCGCTGGTCGGTTGATGGGCCTGATTCACGGCGATGCCTCCCTCGGCGGGGGTGGCTCCGCACGAGTGGGTACCGGTGCTGACTGCCCCTGTGTGGCAGTCCCAGGACAGAGAGGGCAGCCAGTGTCTGCCCAAGCCGGTCGGCTCGGCGGAGATCGCTACTTAGTGGCGATGACGTAGACGCTTCCCCAGCGGCGCTTCGGGTTGGCGATCGTGGGGTCGAAGGTCCACGGCTCTACGGTGGCGAAGCCTGCTTCGGTGAAGAGCTGGACGAGCTTCTCGTAGTCGTAGGCCCAGAGATGCGGGGTGTACTTGGGGTCGTCGTCCTGGTCGCGGAAGACGAGGTTGACGAGGTCGAGCCGGGTGTTGATGTGGTTGCGGCAGTCGCGCTTGGCATACCAGCGCTCGACCATCTCGTCGGCGGGGTCCAGCGGTCCGGGGTACTGGCTGAGAGCGAAGGCGGCGTCGGGGACGCCGGTGATGATCTTGCCGCCCGGTGTGAGTGCGCGGTGAGCCTCGCGGACGTAGTTCTTGGCGGAGCGGGGGTAATCGATGTGCTCCAGGAAGTGCTCGGAGAAGATCAGCTCGACGGTGTCGTCGTGCAGGGGGATGCCTTCGCGGACGTCCCAGAGGAGGCCGGCCGGCGGGACGGCGTCGATGTTGAAGAAGTCCTCGATGCGGTGGGTTCCGCCGCCGATCTGGACTTTGGAGGGCTTTTGGTCGATGCGGCCGTCGGGCCAGGCCCGCTGGCTGGCGTGGTGGTAGCGGTGGAGTTCGATCTCCCACGCCGCAGTGCGGAGTGCTCGGGCCAGGCCGTGGGTGGTGGAAGGGGCGCCCAGTAGGGCGTCGATCTGCTCGCCGAGGAGATCGACGGAGGGCATGCCGAAGTAACTCATGGCGGGGCTCCTGGGAAAGAAGAGGCAGCAGAGCAGCTGCTGGTGAGAGGCAGTGGTGGTTACGCGGCGCTGTGCGCCGGGGCGGTCCACTGGTTGTTGCGCATGAGCGTGTACTTGATGTCCACCAGCCGCGGGGCGATGGTCAGGGAGAGCTGCTCGGCCGGGTGGAGGTGGCCGGCGTCGTCCTGTTCGGCGCGCCAGACGCGGTAGTCGAGGTTGGGGTAGGCGGGGTTGATGCCGATCTCGCCCTTGGGCATCGTGCCGTTGAACGGGGCGACGATGTCCATGTGGTTCCAGTAGTTCCAGGCTTGCAGGGCCTTGTACTGGTCGAAGTAGAAGTAGAAGTCGGGGTAGCGGCCGAAGGTGCGCAGCTCCCGGTGGATGAGGTGCCCCAGCAGCGGGCCGAGCTGGATGGAGAGGGCGTCGAATTCCCAGCGGGTGTGGTGCCAGGCTTCCGGGGCCTCTCCGGGTGCGAAGAGCCGGGCTGCGACGAGGTGGCTGATGCGTTCGACCAGGTAGTGGGTCGCGTGGTTGATCTCGATGGTCGGGTCGACCTGGTGGATGAGGTCGGCCAGCTGGCTGGGCCTGGGGCGGAACCTCGCGAGGTCGAACTTGCCGGCCATGTTCGGGTAGGAGGCGAAGAGCATCTCCTTGTACAGCCAGTTGTTCAGCTCTCCGATGTCGGCCAGGCGTCGTGTGGGCTGCGAGGTCGAGTGGAGCATCAGGTACTCCGCCAGCGCCTCGAAGTACAGGTAGCCGAGGACCGGTAAGCGGGGGATGGTCTCGTCGAGCAGGTCGAGGAAGGGCCTGGCGGCGATGCGCGTGCCTCGGTAGGCCACGGCCGCTGCGGTGGCGAGGAAGGCGGCGGAGTTTTTCACCCTGGCCACGACGGTCTCGCGTAAGCGGTGGCGCTCGCTCTTGCTCAGCAGGTATTCGAGGTGGCAGTAGATCCGCAGGTGGATGAGGCCCAGCCGGAGATAGTCCACTCCCGCCAGGCTCTGGTATGCCTGCGGTGGGGTGTTGATCTCGAAGATCAGCGGGGTGGGTACCCGGTCGGTGACGCCGAGCTTGGCCAGGAAGGCCGGCGCCTCTTTGGTCAGTACATACGCGGCCAGGTTATGCATCCGCAGGCCCCGGTCCGTAGCCGTGAGCGGGGCGCAGTAGATGCTGCCGACGAGGCAGCCGCCGGACGGGTAGAGGACGCCTTGCTCGTTGATCTGCTCCAGGGCGTGGGTGACGTGGAGGAGGTGCAGTGTGCCGCTGCCGTTGAGGGCGTCGAAGAGGGAGTTCTGGCGCAGCAGGTGCCCGTTCGGCGTGGCGGCGAGCCGCTCGTCCCAGGTTGCCGACTGCTGGGCCAGCGGGTGTGTGTCGGCAGGGCTGGGGATGAGGGTGGTGTCGTAGAAGGCGTGGGCGTCGGCCCAGAGGTGGTAGGCGTCGAGGAAGTCCATGGTCAGGCCAGCTCCTTCTCCGCGAGCGCGTACAGGACGGCCGCCGGGCTGTGGGCGCCGGCGAGGTGGGCCTTCTCGGAGATGCTCACGAGGTCGAAAGCGAGGCTGCGGAACGTGTCGAAGGCGGGCTCTTTGACGTGCTGGGCGTTCGGCCACCACCTGGTCTTCGGCAGGCGGTAGCGGTCCAGGGCGTCGGCGGCCTTCACCACGTCGCAGATGTTCTGGGTCCGCAGGTAGTCGGCCTGGTCGTCGGGCCTGAACGCGCCGTAGGGCACGTCGTGCAGTCGGATGGCGGTGGCGGCTCGTGTGACGCGGAGCGGTGTGGCCGTGAGGTCGAAGCGGCCCCAGACGGTGTCCGCATTGGCGGCGAGCCATATCGCCGCGCGTTCCCCGTGTCCGCGATCGTCCTTGTCGTGATGGCGCTGGCAGTCGTGGACGGCGGCGGCAACGATGGCGGTGGTGGTGTCGGCGTCGTCCAAGCCGTTCGCCTCGGCGAGGACGGCGGCCAGTACTGCGGTGCGCATGGCGTGCCGGACACCGTGGATCGAGTCGTACAGACGGGGCTCGGCCATCCAGTCGCGTGGTAGTCCGGTCCGCCGCAGGAGGTACTGCGAGAGCTGTCGGAGGGCCGGTTGCGGTGAGGGCTGGAGGTCAGGCCGATTGGTGGTGATCCAGTCGACGGTGGACCGGTCCATGTACTGGTGGAGTGGTAGCTGCCCGCGGGCAGCAAGGTCGATCAGGCTTGCGGTCGTTGGGGTCGTGCTCATCAGTGCCCACCCCCTCGGTGGTCTCCGCGGTGACGTGCTCCTACCGGATCGGCGCGGCCTGCCGCTCGCGCTCCTTGCGTTCCTTCTCAGCGGCTTCGAAGGCGGCGGTGAACTCGGCCAGCTCCTGCTCGGTCATCAGGGTGACGCCCACCTCATGGGCGACATCCGTGATCCTGGCGGCTGCCTCGGCACGAGCGGCGTCGGGAGCGTCGTCGTCCAGCAAGACCTCGAATTCGGCGTGGTAACCCCATGCCTCGCTCCACTTGACCGCGATCTCGACACCGTCGAAGCGGAAGTTGTGCCGAAGATTGGACGCCTCGTGCATCGCTTCCTCGAACCCGAGAGCGTTGAACAGCTTCACCGCGGCGCCCACGTCGGCCGGGGCGATGGCGAACTCGGTCTCCGCGAAGGCGGCGCCCTGGCCGATCTTGCTTCCCTTGAGGGTGATCTTGGCGGTGCCGGCGGCCGTGTTGTCGGTGACCTTCAGCAACTGGTCCGGCAGTACGTAGAAGTAGATGTGCTTGTCGTCGGGGCCCAGGTCCTCGCCGTCCCTCTTCAGACGGTCGACGAGCTGGTCACGGGTCTCCTTGCCGAAGCGGGCACGCATCTCGATCTCGATGGGCATGGGTGTATCGCCTCCTGAATCAGGCATGACGGAGCCAGCCGGACCGGCGCCAAGGGGGTGGGTAGCCGGTTCGGGCGGCTGCTGCTTGTGCGGTTGTGGGTCAGGGGCGGGGCGGTGCGGCCGCTACTCGGTCCGGCTCACCACCCCGCCGGATGGATCACTGGTCAGTCCAGGTCGCCGAAGCGTTCCCGGACGACGCCCTCGTGCAGGTAGGTCGGGAGCTGGACGCCCCCCACCGAGGTGCGGCCGGTGGCCACCTGGTCCTCGGTGTCGCTGGGGAAGCCCTCCAGGAGTCGCAGGCACTGCTGCACCCACTCACGGGACTTGGGCCGGTCCCCCAGATCGCGGTGGCGTACGGCCAGGGCGTACGCGGTCTCGGTGGCGGCCCACCGGTCCGTCGTCAGTTCGCGCTGGAAGACGGACTCCAGCTCCTCGGCGGAGGCCAGGCGGGTCTGGATGGTCATGGTTTCCCCTCTGAAGTTCGGTCGTGCACTGGTGGTGCTCAACGCATCGGCGTCCCCGCGGTGACGCTGTAACCCGCCGCTAGTAGGTGTAGATCTCCGCGAGGGTCTTGTAGTCGTGCAGCTCGTCCTTGTCGAACCACAGTTCGACCTCCTGCTGCGCTTCCTCCTTGTTGCCGGAGGCGTGCACGAGGTTGGCCACGGCCTTGCCCGAGGCGATGCTGCCCGCGGCGCTGTAGTGCGAGAAGTCGCCTCGCACCGTCCCCGCCGGCGCCTGGTTCGGGTACGTGCTGCCGACGATCTTCCGCACCGTGGCGATGGCGTCGTACCCTTCCAGCACCAGAGCGATGACCGGCCCCTGCTGCATGAACGTCGACGTGACGCGGTAGACCTCCGATCCCAGCCGCTCCTCCAGATCGAAGTAGTGCCGCCGGGTGAACTCCTCGTCCATCCACTTCATCTTGGTGCCGACGATCTTCAGCGCAGCTTCCTCGAACCGGGTGAGGATCCTTCCCGCCAGGCCACGCACGAGCGCATCGGGCTTGAGCAGGACGAGCGTGCGCTCAACGGGGTGTGCCTGTTCCTCAGCCATGGAGTCCCTTTCGGCTTGTATGCATGGAGATTGACGGCACATCAGCCGCCAGGTAGCTGAGGTTACCGGCGCCCACTTGCTCGACCGGGCGCTCGGACCATCCCTCGGATGGCGGACACCGGAAGGCGGCACGATAGGGCTGAAAACAGAGACATGTTTCGGCCAAGTACGTTGTCCCCGCTACTCGTTGGGGTTGCTCACCTAGACTCTCCCTTCGGTCAACCGGCGCTCTGGAGCGCAGTCGGATTGGCCGCTCAGGGCGATTCCTGCGGCTCACTCGGCCCTGGCAACCATCATTCTTCCGAGTCACCTACGGGACAGCCATGAAGCGCCAGTGCAGCGGGAGTGCACCTTCAGTGCGCAAGTTCCTGCACTGAGGACGGCGGCTAAGGAGGGGGTAGACGTGGATGTGATCGAACTCTGGAATGGCCGCCACGCCTGCCTGCTGCAGTCCGCTTTGCGCCTCACCAATGAACAGTTCGCGGCCCGGCTCGGCATCGCGGTACGGACCGTGGCGGCCTGGCACTCCGACCCGGCCGTAGTTCCGCGCAAGGAGATGCAACAGCTCCTCGACACCGTCCACGAGCAGGCCCCGCCAACAGCACGACAGCGGTTCGCGCTCTTGGTCTCCGGTGAACGGGGCCCGTCCGCACCGGGCCCAGCAGGAGCGCAGGCCCTGCGCGTCGCGATCGCCGTGGTTATCCGTGACAGCGAGGTGCTACTGGTCTGCCGACGAGACGATGACGCAACGGGCCTCAGCTGGCAGTTCCCGGCAGGCGTGATCAAACCAGGTGCCAAGGCCGAGACGGCGACCTTGCGAGAAACGCTGGACGAGACCGGCGTGCACTGCGCGATCCGGCAGCATCTCGGAAACCGGCTTCACCCGATGACCGGCGTCCTGTGCGAATACTTCCTGTGCGAGTACCTCGCAGGCCAGGCCACCAACTCCGATGCCGTCGAGAACATCGACGTGATGTGGGTTCCCAGAAACGCGGTGACCCGTTTCATCCCCGTCGATACGATCTTTCCGCCCGTGCTTGCCGTCCTGGAGGAGCAGACGTGACGCAGCAGACAGCCGATGAGCGACCCGGCATTGCGGCGGCCATCATCGTGCAGGAAGGGCGCGTTCTGATGGTCCGGCGCCGGATCAGTGAGGGGAAGCTCTCCTGGCAGTTCCCGGCCGGCGAAGTCGAGCCCGGCGAAACCCGCGAGGACGCAGCCGTGCGGGAGACCAAGGAGGAGACCGGGCTGAACGTCTCCGCCGTCAAGCTGCTGGGCGAGCGTGTCCATCCGGCAACGGGCAGGCTGATGTCCTATACCGCCTGCGAAGTGGTCAGCGGCACCGCGCACGTCGCGGACATTGAGGAACTGGCCGAGCTTGCCTGGGTGGCTCACGGCCAGATCCCCGAGTACGTCCCGTACGGACTGTTCGGGCCGGTGCAGGAATACCTGGACGCCGCTCTCGCCAGTTAGACGTCGTTTCAGTTGGTGAGTCGGCGGTAGCTGATGAGGGCTGCGGCAATGCC
>NZ_JALMUV010000117.1 GCF_023155275.1 Streptomyces rhizoryzae | reverse complement strand
CTAGGACTTGTCCGGCCGATCATGTGACTGCTCTGCGTCCGGATCGTTGATGTGGGTATGGGGCGGGGTGATCTGACGGATGCTGAGTGGGAACGGCTGCGGCCGTTCCTGCCGGTCAGTAACGGACGTTGTGGCCGGTGGCGGGACCACCGGCAGGTGCTTGACGGAATTCTGCACCGGGTGCGGACTGGTGTGCAGTGGCGTGACCTGCCCGATCGGTTCGGGCCGTGGAAGACGGTCTACGAACGTCACCGGTTGTGGTCGGCGGACGGAACCTGGGAGCGTCTGCTCCAGCAGGTTCAAGCCGCCGCCGACGCGCAAGGGGAAATCGACTGGGACGTCTCGGTCGATTCCACCATCGTGCGGGCTCATCAGCATGCGGCCGGTGCTCGCACCGATCCACCGCCGGCTCCCGGCTCAAAGGGGGCCGAACCCGCAGAACACCAGGGCGAAACCGCCTGGCAGAGCCTCGTCGCTCGCCTGGTGGAGGTGGTGCGGGAGGTGAGGGCCTGGGCCGCTCGCGCGGCGGGTTCACCAGCAAACTCCACCTGAGCGCGGATGGCCGCTGCCGTCCGCTGTCCCTGATCGTCACCGCAGGTCAGCGGGCAGACTGCACCCAGTTCATCGGTGTGCTGGAGAAGATCCGAGTGCCGCGGAAGGGTTCAGGCAGGCCCCGTAAGAAGCCCGCGAGCCTGGCGGCCGACAAGGCATACAGCAATGGTCCCGTCCGCGCATACCTGCGACGCCGCGGCATTCGGCACACCATCCCGGAGAAGTCCGACAGTCAGGACGCCCGCCTGCGCAAAGGCTCACGCGGCGGACGGCCACCAGGCTTCGATGAAGAGCGGTACAAGAAGCGCAACACCGTCGAGCGCGCGATCAACCGCTTGAAGCAACACCGCGCGGTCGCCACCCGCTACGACAAACGCGGCTACGTCTTCCTCGGCACCGCGACGGCGGCTGCCATCACCATCTGGCTACGAACATGATCGGCCGGACAAGTCCTAG
>NZ_JALMUV010000116.1 GCF_023155275.1 Streptomyces rhizoryzae | reverse complement strand
CGGGGGGGGGGGGGGGGGGGGAATCTGGGGGTGTCATGGCCCTGCCATGGGGTTCTTGGGTGGCTCTTCCGGGGCTGGGTCGGAGTGCTGGGTGGGTGGGGGGTCGGGGTGGAGGGTGATGTGGTCGGGTTTGAGGTGGAGGAGGACCCGGTCGCGCATGTCCAGGGCGGTGGTGTAGTCGGCGGGGAGCTGGAGGCGGCCGGCGCGGTCGAGGGTGGCGTACTCGCGGGCCACGACGGATTCCTCGCCGGTCGTCGCGTCGATCTCCGTGCGGCGGAGGACTTCCGAGGAGGTGCGTCCGTCGCGGATGGCGACCGTGCGGCGGACCTCGTCGGCCACCTTCTGGTCGTGGGTGACGATGACGATCGTGGTGCCCAGCTCCTCGTTGGCGGTGCGGAACGCCGCGAAGACCTGCTCGGCGGTGTGTGAGTCCAGTTCGCCGGTCGGCTCGTCGGCGAGGAGCACGGCGGGGGAGTTGGCCAACGCGACCGCGATGGCGGTGCGTTGGGCCTCGCCGCCGGAGAGCTGGTGCGGGCGCCGGTCGCGGCAGTGGGTGAGGGAGAGCAGGGCCAGGAGGTCCTCGGCGGCCTTGGTGCGTTCGGCGCGGCGGCGGCCGCCGCGCAGCCGCATCGGCAGGGTGATGTTCTGGGCGGTCGTGAGGTAGGGGAGCAGGTTGCGGGTGGTCTGCTGCCAGACGAAACCGACGACGTTGCGGCGGTAGTCGAGGCGGGTGCGGGCGTCCATCGTGAGCAGGTCGCGGCCGGCGACGCGGGCCGCGCCGGCGGTCGGGACGTCCAGCCCGGCCAGGATGTTCATCAGGGTGGACTTGCCGCTTCCGGACGCGCCCACGAGGGCGAGCAACTCCCCTTCCGCGACGAGGAGATCGAGGCCCTGGAGCGCTTGGACCTCCACGCCGTCGGTGGTGAAGACGCGGACCAGGCGGTCGCAGGCGATCAGGGCGTCGTGTCCGTAGGGGGGACGGGCGCGGCGGTCGGCGGCCCGCCGCTCCAGCTCGGCGAGGGAGGGGGCGGGAGCGGGGGAGGCGGGTGTGCCGCGGTGTGGAGGGCCTGGGGT
>NZ_JALMUV010000115.1 GCF_023155275.1 Streptomyces rhizoryzae | reverse complement strand
GGTGTCGATGACGCTGACCGTGCCGTCGCTCGCGTTCGTCACGTACGCGTGGAGCCCGTCGGCGGTGATCGCGACCCAGAAGGGTGTTGTCCCGACGGGCACGGTGGCGGTGACGGTCAGGCTTCCGGTGTCGATGACGCTGACGTTGTTGCTGCCCTCGTTGGTGACGTAGGCATGCAGTCCATCGGGAGTGATCGCCACGCCTGTTGGCGTAGTGCCCACCGTCACGGTCGGGTCCGATGAGACCGCTACCAGGGGGCGACGGTAGCCGCTCCACGGGAGTCCGACCAGTTGCCGCCAACTGGGCTGCAATGCCTTGGCCATGATTCGTCCTTCCAGATCGTTGGTCTGTCTGATCTGGATGGGCTGCCTTGAGACCGGTTGCATGAGGATGCAGCCGGTGCGCCGCGGGCAAAGGGAGCTCGCCAACGTCCGTAAGCCCATCCGTACTTCGATCGACCTTTCGGCGGGCCGACGGGAACAGTCCCCGAGAAGGATGGGCGACCCTCGGAGTTCACTAGCACAAGTAACTCACTATGACCGCGATGAGAATAGGCGTCTGGGCACAACATCACTCGAACGGTCGATAGGTGAAGTAATCCTACGATACTTAAAGCGCAGGAGATGGTGGCATTACTCGCCATGATTGTGGGTTACGGCGGTCCACGTGTGGGCCATTTGAGTGATGCTACTTCTATGGGCTTTTCTCCACGCGGTGCCAGTGGGTTACTTGTGCCCATAAGCCCCGGGGGTCGCCCATCCCGTTCGGGACTGGTCGTCGGTCTGGCGACAGCCGACGGTCAAGCGGATGGGTAACTCCTGAAGCCTGGTGCGTTGTCCCTTGCCCGAGGTCCGTCGGCTGCACGGCACGCAGGAAGTTCTCGTGACAGGCCCATCCAGATCAGACGGACATCTATCTTGAGGGGCGCATCATGGCCGAAGTATTTCAGTCGAGTTGGCGACAACTGGTGGGGCTGACTCACGACACGTACCGTCAGGGCCCAGTCGTGGTGTCATCCGATCCGACCGTGACGGTGGGCTCTTTCCCCACGGGGGTGGCGATCACTCCGGACGGGCTCCACGCGTACGTCACCAACAGCGGCAGCA
>NZ_JALMUV010000114.1 GCF_023155275.1 Streptomyces rhizoryzae | reverse complement strand
CTGAGAGGACGTTCATGCTGTTGACGTGCGGGTTTGACCGTTTTATTGCCCGCCTGAAATCGTCTGATTGAGGCTGCTCATGCCGAATGTGTCGGGGTGATGTCGGCCGTCAGGCTCGCGCTTCATCATGATTCGCCCGGTAGATCCTGTCCGGTTCGAACTCGCGAAGAACGCCCACCTCAGGTCACTCCGACGAGTGATACCTCACCGCAACTCCCTGCCGTATCAGTGATGTTGTGACGACAAAGCCACCCCGCAAGCCCTATCCGAGCGACCTGTCCGACGCCCGCTGGGCCCTGATGGAGCCAACACTGACCGCCTGGCGCACTGAGCGACAGAAGACCTCGCTCAACCTCGGCGGCAAGGTCACTGACCTGCGGGAAGTCCTCAATGCGATCCTCTACGTCAACCGGACTGGGATCCCCTGGCGTTACCTACCGCATGACCTTCCGCCGCACACCACGGTCTTCTCCTACTTCAGTGCCTGGACCGCCGACGGGACCATCGAGAAGCTCGGCGTCCACCTACATCGGATCGTCCGAGAGCGGGAAGGACGCACTGCCGAGCCAACTGCCTGCGTCATCGATGCCCAGAGCGTGAAAACCGCTCCCAGTGTGCCCACCAGCACCCAAGGCACCGACGCCGGCAAGAAAATCGTGGGCCGCAAACGCAGCATCGTCACAGACACCCTCGGCCTGTTACTGCTGGTCATGGTCACCGCGGCCAGCGTCTCCGACAACCAGGCAGGCAAACAACTCCTCACCCAAGTCGCCGCCAACCACCCCACCATCACCAAGGCATGGGCCGACACCGGATACAAGACCCAAGCCATCGAACACGGCGCCGCCCTCGGCATCGACGTCGAGGTCGTGCCGCGAAACACACAGGTCAAAGGCTTCTCAGTGCTACCGCGGCGCTGGGTGGTGGAGCGAAGCTTCGGCTGGCTCATGATGCACCGCCGCCTGGCCCGAGACTACGAAACCAAACCCCAACACTCCGAGAGCATGATCCGCCTGGCCATGCTCTCCAACCTCGCCAAACGAGCAACCGGCGAAACGACCACAACCTGGCACAACCCATGAACTAACACGCACCTGAACGGGACGTCCTCTGA
>NZ_JALMUV010000113.1 GCF_023155275.1 Streptomyces rhizoryzae | reverse complement strand
CGATGGCTGAGCGTCTGGGGGTGGACCACCAGCAGCTCCAGCAGTTCGTCACCTCCTCCACCTGGCCCTGCGATGCGGTTCGCAGCCGGCTGGCATGGCGGGCCGTGCGGGTGGTCCGTCCTCAGGCATGGGTGGTGGACGACACCGGATTTCCCAAGGACGGCACCTCCTCGCCAGGAGTGGCCCGGCAGTACTCCGGCACGCTGGGCAAGGTCGGCAACTGCCAGGTCGGCGTCAGTGTCCATGCCGCCTCCGACAGCGCCTCATGCCCGCTGTCCTGGCGACTGTTCCTGCCCGAAAGCTGGGACACGCCCGAGGCGGAAGGCCGCAGGAAACGCTGTCGCATCCCCGACGACGAACACCATCGTCCCAAGTGGCAGCTCGCCCTGGGGATGCTCGATGAACTCGCCGGCGCCGGCCTGAGGCCCGCCGTGCTGGTCGCGGACACCGGATACGGCGCCAATGCCGACTTCCGCCGCGGCCTGGAAGACCGAGGCCTGGCCTACGTCCTGCAAGCCAAGGCCGAGATGACCGCCCATGGTGAGGGTGTCGAACCCCGCCAGCCCGCCTACAGCGGACTCGGCCCCAGGCCCCTTCCGCGCTACCGCACCCGGCCGGTGTCCTTGCGTGAACACGTGCTGGCCGCAGGGCGAGGTCAGGGACGGACCCTGACCTGGCGCAAGGGCTCCAAAGCCGCGATGAGTTCCCACTTCGTGCTGTTGCGGGTCCGTCTTGCAGGGCGGCGCCCCCACCCCGCCGCGGACGGCACGATCGGTCTGAGCTGGCTGATCGCCCAGTGGCCCGAAGGCGAGGACGAACCGGTCAAGTACTGGATATCGAACCTGCCCGCCGACATCCCCGCCCGCGACCTGGTCCGCATCGCGAAGTTGCGGTGGCGCATCGAGCACGACTACCGGGAGTTGAAGACCGCCCTGGGCCTGGACCACTTCGAAGGACGCTCGTTCGTCGGTTGGCACCGCCACGTCACCCTCGTCACCGCCGCCCACCTCTTCCTGACCGAACAACGGAGGAGCCCAAAAGCCCCTGCCAGGGCCTGACCCTCTACCAGGCCCTGGACCTCCTCCAACACCTACTGGCCACCTGGACAGGCACCTGCCCCACCTGCCACCAACCCACCCCCTGGCAGCCCTACGACACCA
>NZ_JALMUV010000112.1 GCF_023155275.1 Streptomyces rhizoryzae | reverse complement strand
CCACAACCTGGCACAACCCATGAACTAACACGCACCTGAACGGGACGTCCTCTGAATACGCGGTGGTCTTGGACTTGGGGCTCGTACCTGCCTATGGTCCAGACTTCAACCCATTGGACGACGTGTTCGTTATTTTCGGCGTTGAGTCTGATGGCACGCTGGCTCCGAGCCCAAGGACACCTGTGTTAGCGGCCAGTTCAAATTCCCCAATGGCGGCCAGCTACTGGGGAAATAGCTGACCGCCGATGTCACTACGTGTGACCACTCCGAGCTGGTTGGCGTCAGTAGACGATGGACACGATCTGGCAAGCAGCCTCGGCCAGTTCACGGTCACCGTTGATGAGGGCGCGGGCCACGGCGGCGTCTGGCTGGATGCCACGCGTGCACAGCCGCCAGGCTGTTTCCGCATCCAGGCGGACGAGCGCGGCAGGACTTTCGGCGTCCGGCTTGGCGAGGGACCAACGCTCCCTGGTGGCCGTCACGGTCCAGGTGCCGCCGGCCGGGCCGTCGATCGCTACTTGGACCTGCGTACCAACCGGCGCGGTGACCTCGCGCAGGGTGTGGGGCAGGGCCCGCATGAAGGTATCCAGGACCACGGACAGGAAGCGCAGATCAGGGTCGGTGGCTTGGCCGACGGCATGGCGGATCTGCTGGCGGTGGGTCCAGAACTCGGTGAAGTCGCGGGCGCTGTCCAGCCACATCGGCGCCGGATCGATCCCGGCCCAGGACACCCCCAGCGACGGCGAGTCGGGGTTGGTGGCCTCGAAGAACCGGGCCGCCTGCCCGCCGATCAGGTCGAGGGTGTCGGTGAGTGCGGCCGGGCTCACCCGGCGGTAGGCGTCGACCCATTCCCGGTTGATGCGGTGGATGAACGCCTCCAGCGTCTCGCCCGGCGCGAAACCAGGGCCCTCTTGGTGGCCGTCGCGATCCCGCGCGAGACGCCCGTAGAAGTCGCCCAGGATGTGTGCGGCGAGATCCCGGACCGTCCAGCCCGGCACCGCCTCCTTGGCCCAGTCGCGGGGTGCCAGGCCGTGCAGTGTGGCCATCAGCGCGGCCTGCTCTGGGGCGAATAGAGAGCGGGCATCGATCGGAGCACCGAGCCAGGAATAGCTCGGCACGTCATTCAGCTGGGCGTTCATGGCTGAACCTTGCCAACCGGATGACCGTTTCGCCAGTGAATATCCCGCTACGGCAACTCTCTTACCCGCCGCGGCGGCTCCGACGCGGTGACCGGTGCGGCGGACGTTGTCGTGATAGGCGGCGGGTAGACAGGGCACGCCGCCGGGAGCGCGCTGGACGACTTTCACGTTGGTCCCGAGGAGGGGGGTCGACCAGGTGCCGATGGTGGCCGCCGCCCGCCCGGATTCTGCGAATCTGGCGGTGGGCGGGCGGCCACCTAGTAGTGCTTTGTTACGTGGTCTTGTCACGGTGGGTGTGTGGTAGTTCGCTG
>NZ_JALMUV010000110.1 GCF_023155275.1 Streptomyces rhizoryzae | reverse complement strand
TCCGCTATCCGGAAGGAGCGCCGGGCCCTATGGGTTTCACGGACACGCGCTTCAACGTCAACCTGTCGATCCTGTTCACCGAGCTTCCGTTGCTGGAGCGGCCGGCGGCCGCGAAGGCGGCGGGTTTCACGGCGGTGGAGTTGTGGTGGCCGTGGGTGGACGCCCCGACGCCGGAGCGGGCGGAGCTGGATGCGCTGCGTGATGCGCTGCGTGATGCGGGGACGCAGTTGACGGGGTTGAACTTCTACGCCGGTCAGCTGCCGGGTCCCGATCGTGGTGCGCTGTCGGTGCCGGGGCGGGAGTCGGAGCGGTTCGTGGCGAATGTGCCGGTGGCGGTCGAGTTCGCCGCGTCGCTGGGCTGCACGGCGTTCAATGCCCTGTACGGCAACCGGGTGGAGGGTGTCGGCGAGCAGGAGCAGGATGCGCTGGCGCTGGCGAATCTGGTGTTCGCGGCGCGGGCGGTGGCGGAGGTGGACGGGACGCTGCTGATCGAGGCGCTCAATGCGCCGGAGTCGCCGAAGTGCCCGATCGTCTCGGCGCCGAAGGCGATCGAGGTGGTCGATGCGGTCAACGCCGCCACCGGGCTGGACAACGCGCGGTTCCTGATGGACCTGTACCACCTGTCGATGAACGGCGAGGACCTCCAGGAGGTCATCGACCGCTACACGGCCAAGACCGGGCACGTGCAGATCGCCGACAATCCCGGCCGGGGTGCTCCGGGCACCGGCACGCTGGACTTCCCCGCTCTGCTGGAGCGGCTGCGCAGGAACGGCTACGACGGCTACGTCGGTCTGGAGTACAAGCCCGGCGATGCCCCCAGCGCCGCTTCCTTCGGGTGGCTGCCGGCCGAGCTGCGCGCCGCCCGCTGACGCCGTCCCCCCCTTTTGTTTGAGTGTGAAAGAGGCTTTTCGATGAGCAATCTGCCGAAGATCGCGTGGATCGGGCTGGGCATCATGGGGTCGCCCATGGCCGAGAACCTTCTCAAGGCCGGTTACGCGGTGACCGGTTTCACGCTGGAGGCCGACAAGCTGAAGCGGCTGGCGGAGGCCGGTGGCACCGCGGCGGCCAGCATCGCCGAGGCGGTCGCCGACGCCGATGTGGTGGTGACCATGGTGCCGGCGTCTCCGCAGGTGGAGGCGATCGCCTACGGTCCCGAGGGCATTTTGGAGAACGCCAGGTCCGGTGCGCTGCTGATCGACATGTCCTCGATCACTCCGCAGACCTCGATCGATCTGGCGAAGAACGCGGCGGCCAAGGGGATCCGGGTGCTGGACGCGCCGGTCTCCGGTGGTGAGGCCGGGGCGATCGAGGCGGTTTTGTCGATCATGGTCGGTGGTGAGCAGGCCGACTTCGACGTGGCCAAGCCGATCTTCGAGGCGCTGGGCAAGACGATCGTGCTGTGCGGTCCGCACGGTTCGGGTCAGACGGTCAAGGCCGCCAACCAGCTGATCGTGGCGGTCAACATCCAGGCGTGTGCGGAGGCCGTGGTCTTCCTGGAGAAGTCCGGGGTGGACCTGGCCGCGGCCCTGGACGTCCTCAACGGTGGTCTGGCCGGTTCCACGGTGCTGGCGCGCAAGAAGGACAACTTCAAGAACCGGGACTTCAAGCCCGGCTTCCGCATCGACCTGCACCACAAGGACATGGGCATCGTCACCGACGCCGCCCGCACCGTCGGCGCCGCCCTCCCCGTCGGCTCGGTCGTCGCCAACCTGGTGGCCTCCCTGCGCGCCCAGGGCGACGGCGGCCTGGACCACTCCGCCCTCCTGCGCGGCGTCGAGCGCCTCTCCGGATACGACCTCAAGGGCTGA
>NZ_JALMUV010000010.1 GCF_023155275.1 Streptomyces rhizoryzae | reverse complement strand
CCGGGGGGGGGGCCCGGGCTCCGCGGGGGGCCCGCCGCGCGCACGGGCGGAATCCGCCGCCGTCAGCCCAGTGCCGTCTTGACCGCGTCGGCCAGCCGCTCGGCCACCGCCCGCGCCTGCTCGATGTCGGCCGCCTCGACCATCACCCGCACCAGCGGCTCGGTCCCGGACGGCCGCAGCAGCACCCGCCCGGTGGCGCCCAGCTCCCGCTCCGCCTCGCCGACCGCCGCGGCCAGCTCCGGGGAGGTGGCCACCCGCGACTTGTCCACGTCCGGCACGTTGATGAGGATCTGCGGCAGCCGCTCCATCACCCCGGCCAGCTCGGCCAGCGGCCGCCCGGTCGCGGCGACCCGGGCCGCCAGCATCAGCCCGGTCAGCGTCCCGTCACCGGTGGTGGCGTGGTCCAGCACGATCACGTGCCCGGACTGCTCACCGCCCAGCGCGAAGCCGTGCGCCTTCATCTCCTCCAGCACGTACCGGTCGCCGACCGCGGTCTGCACCAGCGCGATACCGGCCCGCTCCATGGCGAGCTTGAAGCCGAGGTTGGACATGACGGTGGCCACGACGGTGTTCTGCCGCAGCGTCCCGGCCTCCCGCATGCCCAGCGCCAGGACCGCGAGGATCTGGTCGCCGTCGACCTCGTTGCCCGCGTGGTCCACGGCCAGGCAGCGGTCGGCGTCCCCGTCGTGGGCGACACCGAGGTCGGCGCCGTGCTCGACCACCGCGGCCCGGAGCTTGTCCAGGTGGGTGGAGCCGCAGGCGTCGTTGATGTTCAGCCCGTCCGGCTCGGTGCCGATCGTGACGACCTCGGCCCCGGCCCGCGCGAACGCCTCCGGCGACACCCGGGCCGCCGCGCCGTGCGCCCCGTCGATGACGATCTTCAGCCCGTCCAGGCGGTTGGGCAGCACCCCGACCAGGTGCGCGACGTACTTGTCGAAGCCCTCGTCGTAGTCGGTGACCCGGCCCACCCCGGCGCCGGTCGGCCGGTCCCACGGCTCACCGGAGCTGTGCGCCCGGTAGGTCCGCTCGATCCGGTCCTCCAGCTCGTCGGCGAGCTTGTGCCCGCCGCGCGCGAAGAACTTGATCCCGTTGTCGGGCATCGGGTTGTGGCTGGCCGAGAGCATCACGCCCAGGTCCGCGCCGAGCGCGCCGGTCAGGTACGCGACCGCCGGGGTCGGCAGCACGCCCACCCGCAGCACGTCCACCCCGGCGCTGGCCAGGCCGGCCACCACCGCGGCCTCCAGGAACTCCCCCGACGCCCGCGGATCACGTCCGACCACGGCCACCGGCCGGTGCCCCTCGAACGTGCCTGCCTCGGCCAGCACGTGCGCCGCCGCGACCGAGAGGCCGAGCGCCAGCTCCGCCGTCAGATCCGCGTTGGCGACACCGCGCACACCGTCCGTGCCGAAGAGTCGTCCCACTGCTGTCCTCCATTGCGATCCACCAGGCGCCGCCCCGGGCGCCCGCCACCGGGGTGCCTACGAGAACGCCCCGGCAGCACACAGCGGTGCCGCCGGGGCGAACGTGACGTACAAGCAGGCAGCGATTAGCGCTTGCTGTACTGCGGAGCCTTGCGGGCCTTCTTCAGACCGGCCTTCTTGCGCTCGACCGCACGGTCGTCGCGCTTGAGGAACCCGGCCTTCTTCAGGGCGGGGCGGTTGTTGTCCACGTCCGCCTCGTTCAGCGCACGGGCCACGCCCAGGCGCAGCGCGCCGGCCTGGCCGGAGATGCCGCCGCCGGCGATGCGGGCGATGACGTCGTAGCGGTTCTCCAGCTCGAGCACCTTGAAGGGCTCGTTGACTTCCTGCTGGTGCACCTTGTTCGGGAAGTAGCCCTCAAGGGTGCGGCCGTTGATCTTCCACTGGCCGGTGCCCGGGACGATCCGGACGCGCGCGATGGCGTTCTTGCGGCGGCCCAGGCCGGCGGCCGGCTGCGGCTCGCCGAAGCGGGAGGCGAGGGACTCGGAGGTGTACTCCGTCTCCACGGTCTCCGACTCGGTGGTGTACTGCTCGACCTCGTCCAGCGGGATCTCGGGGGTGGTCTCAGCCACGATGCTTCCTCAGATTCTCTGTCGTCTTGGGGTGGCCGGACTTACTGCGCGACCTGGGTGATCTCGAACGGGACCGGCTGCTGAGCAGCGTGCGGGTGCTCGGCGCCCGCGTAGACCTTCAGCTTCGAGAGCATCTGACGGCCGAGGGTGTTCTTGGGAAGCATGCCCTTGACGGCCTTCTCGACGGCCTTCTCGGGGTTCTTCTCCAGCAGCTCGTCGTAACGGACCGAGCGCAGACCGCCCGGGTAGCCGGAGTGGCGGTACGCCATCTTCTGGGTGCGCTTGTTGCCGGAGAGGTGCACCTTGTCGGCGTTGATGATGATGACGAAGTCACCGGTGTCAACGTGAGGGGCGTAAACCGGCTTGTGCTTACCCCGCAGGAGGGACGCGGCCTGGCTGGCCAGACGGCCCAGAACCACGTCCTGCGCGTCAATGATGTGCCACTGGCGCTGAACATCGCCGGGCTTGGGGCTGTACGTACGCACGTCTTAGCCTTCGCTTCGTGAGTTGGGGTATCCCCGGATCCGTGCGGACCGCGGGGAAGGGTCCTGTACTGGCACCGGGGCTGCTCACACAGTGAGACGGCACCACGGGTGACGCAACCCGTTCGTCCGCCACTGGTCAGCTGCCCGGAAGCCGGCGTAAGGCCCCTCACGTGAGATAGAGCAAGCCCATACGCATAACGAACTCGCAGGATACTGACCCGACCCCGTACGGGTCAAAACGCGACCCGGACACGCGTGCGGCCCGCCCCCTTCGCCGGCGCCCGGAACGGCCCGGAACGGGACCCGCTCCGCCCGCCACAGCGGCGGATCGGCACATTAGGATGCCCGGCATGAGCTTTGGGCAAGGGGGGCCGTTCGAGGGCCCCGGGGGATCCACTCCGGACTGGGAGGCGCTCGCCGACGAGAGCGAGGCGCGCGCCCGCCGCAAGCGCTGGCTGATGATCGGCGGCGGCGCGGTCGCCGCCCTCGCGGTCGCCGGCATCGTCGCCGCCGCGGTGATCAGCAGCGGCTCACCCGGCGGCAACCCCACCGCCCGGCCCTCCGCCTCCGGCTCCACCGCCGTACCGGACGACAAGCCGTCCTTCCCCGACGTCTCGGTCCCGCCGCCGCCCAACCCGCAGGACTACATCTCCGACCCCAAGAAGGACACCGCGCCGCTCACCCCGGCCACCCTCTTCCCGCAGCCGACCATGGTCGTCGGCGAGCACAGCTACCCGCGGACCGCCACCGACGCCAGCGCCGACTGCACCGCCGCCGCCCAGGGCCCCCTGGTCTCCTCGCTCACCCACAACGGCTGCCGGAAGCTGCTGCGCGCCACCTACGCCAAGGACGGGGTCGCGGTCACCATCGGCGTCGCCGTCTTCGACTCCCCCGCCCAGGCCGCCGCGGTGATGAACGAGGGCAAGCCCAACCTCAAGCCGCTGGCCGGCGGCGGCGTCCCCGCGGACTTCTGCCAGGGCAGCAAGTGCCTGATGACCACGAACGCCACCGGCCGCTACGCGTACTTCACCATCGCCGGCTTCACCAGCGGCAAGGACGTCACCGCGACCGCGACCGCGGCCCAGCAGATCGGCCGGGACGGCGGCGGCTACGCCTTCAGCCAGATCAGCCAGCGCGGCAAGGACCAGGCCGCCGCGGCCGCCGCCCAGCAGCTCCGGGAAGCCCGGCGCAAGGCCGGCCTGACCTCCTGACCCGCCCCGGCGCCGCCCGCCCGCGGCGCCGGGCCCGCCCGGTCAGCAGCAGCCGCCGCCGGCCGGCAGCGTCCGCCTGTTGCGCGCCTCGCGGTTCCGCGCCATCAGCAGCTCGTCGGCCGGGTAGCCGACCTCCTCCAGCGTCAGCCCGTGCGGCCGCACCACGTGCACCGCGGAGTCCCGCACCCCGGCGGCCAGCACCTTCCCCGGCCAGTCCACCGGCCGGTGCCCGTCGCCCACGAACAGCAGCGCGCCGACCAGCGACCGCACCATGTTGTGGCAGAACGCGTCCGCCCGGACCGTCGCCGTGACGATCCCGTCCGCGCCGCGCTCCCAGCTCAGCTCCTGGAGCGTGCGGATGGTCGTCGCCCCGTCCCGCCGCTTGCAGTACGCCGCGAAGTCGTGCTCGCCCAGCAGCGGCCGCGACGCCGCGTTCATCGCCGCCACGTCCAGGTCCCAGTCGTGCCACAGCACGTGTCCGCGCAGCAGCGGATCGACACCGCCGCGCCGGTCGGTCACCCGGTACGCGTACCGCCGCCAGATCGCCGAGAACCGCGCGTTGAAGCCGTACGGCGCCTCGCCGACCCGCCACACCCGCACGTCCTTGGGCAGCCGCCCGGCCAGCCGCCGCAGCAGCTTGTCGCCGTGCTCGGCCCACAACCCCGCCGGCAGGTCCACGTGCGCCACCTGGCCGCGCGCGTGCACCCCGGCGTCGGTGCGCCCGGCGACGGTGAGCTCCCAGGTCTCGCCGGACCGCGTCACGGTCCGGATGGCGTCCTCCAACTCCCCCTGGACCGTGCGCCGTTCGCGCTGCCTGGCCCACCCGGAGAACTCCGTGCCGTCGTACGACAGGTCCAGCCGCACCCGGACGAACCCGGGCTCCACTTCGTCACTCACACCAGCAATCCTCTCAGGCCCGCCGCACACGAAAGCGGGCCCGCCCCCCGCAGGGGACGGGCCCGCTCACGCGGAAACCGGGACTCAGGCGTCCTCGCCCTTGGCCTCGGTGGTCTCCTCGGCCTTGGCGGCCTCGTCGGCCTCCTTCACCGCGCGCTTGGTCGCGGCCTCGGCCTCGGCGACGGTCGCCTTCTTGGCGATCTCGCCCTCGACCAGCTCGATGACGGCCATGGGGGCGTTGTCACCGCGGCGGTTGCCGATCTTGGTGATACGGGTGTAGCCACCCGGACGCTCCGCGAACCGCGGCGCGATCTCGGTGAAGAGCGTGTGCACGACGCTCTTGTTCGTGATCAGCTCCATGACCTGGCGGCGGTTGTGAAGGTCGCCCTTCTTCGCCTTGGTCACCAGGCGCTCCGCGAACGGACGCAGACGACGGGCCTTGGCCTCGGTCGTCGTGATGCGGCCGTGCTCGAAGAGGTTGGTCGCCAGGTTGCGCAGGAGCGCCTTCTCGTGCGCCGCGCTGCCGCCCAGACGGGCGCCCTTGGTGGGCTTCGGCATGGTGTATCTCCTTCATCGCTGCACCGGCCGTATCAGGTACCGGTGTCAGTTCCCGCGAGGCGGCCGCCCCGCGGAAGTCCCACTGCGCCCGCACGGCGGGGCGGCCGGAAGAACCCGGCCGCCCCGCCGTGCCGGACGGCTCAGTACTGCTCGGTCTCCACGAAGCCCTGGTCGGCGTCGTCGTCCGCGCCGAAGGCGTCCGCGGCAGCGGTCGGGTCGAACCCGGGGGGCGAGTCCTTCAGCGCCAGGCCCATACCGGCCAGCTTCGCCTTGACCTCGTCGATCGACTTCGCACCGAAGTTGCGGATGTCGAGCAGGTCCGCCTCGGAGCGCGCCACGAGCTCACCCACGGAGTGGATGCCCTCGCGCTTGAGGCAGTTGTAGGAGCGGACGGTGAGCTCCAGCTCCTCGATCGGCAGCGCCAGGTCGGCGGCGAGGGCGGCGTCCGTCGGGGACGGGCCCATGTCGATGCCCTCGGCGTCGATGTTCAGCTCGCGGGCCAGACCGAACAGCTCGACCAGGGTCTTGCCGGCCGACGCCATGGCGTCGCGCGGGCGCATGGCCTGCTTGGTCTCGACGTCGACGATCAGCTTGTCGAAGTCGGTGCGCTGCTCGACACGGGTCGCCTCGACCTTGTAGGTGACCTTGAGCACCGGCGAGTAGATCGAGTCGACCGGGATCCGGCCGATCTCCTGGCCGACCTGCTTGTTCTGCACCGCGGAGACGTAGCCGCGACCGCGCTCGACGGTCAGCTCCATCTCCAGCTTGCCCTTGCCGTTCAGCGTGGCCAGGACCAGGTCGGGGTTGTGCACCTCGACACCGGCCGGCGGGGCGATGTCGGCGGCGGTGACCAGACCCGGGCCCTGCTTGCGCAGGTACATCACGACCGGCTCGTCGTGCTCCGAGGAGACGACCAGCTGCTTGATGTTGAGGATCAGGTCGGTGACGTCCTCCTTGACGCCGGGCACGGTGGTGAACTCGTGCAGCACGCCGTCGATGCGGATGGACGTGACCGCCGCACCCGGGATCGAGGAGAGCAGGGTCCGGCGGAGGGAGTTGCCGAGGGTGTAGCCGAAGCCCGGCTCCAGCGGCTCGATCACGAACCGCGAGCGGTACTCGTCGACGACCTCTTCGGTCAGGGAGGGGCGCTGAGCGATCAGCATGGTGTTCGTTCCTTCAGTCGTGGACGCCCGCTATTTGACGTCCGCTGTACTGACAAGGGTACGGGCGGTACGGCGCCATCGGCTCCGTACCGCCCCTACCGGTCAGCTCTTACTTCGAGTAGAGCTCGACGATCAGCTGCTCCTGCACCTGGGTGTCGATCACCTGGCGCTCGGGCAGGCTGTGCACGAGGATCCGCAGCTGCGAGGGCATCGCCTCCAGCCAGGCCGGAACGGTCTTCTCGCCGGCCTCCGCCTGCGCCACCTGGAAGGGGGTCAGGTTCTTGGAGCCCGAGCGGACCTCGATGATGTCGTTCACGGCCACCCGCGCCGACGGGATGTCGGTCTTGCGGCCGTTGACCTGGATGTGTCCGTGACGCACCAGCTGACGGGCGTGGTCGCGGGACTTGGCGAAGCCGGCCCGGTAGACCACGTTGTCGAGGCGGGTCTCAAGGATGCGCAGAAGGTTCTCACCGGTCTTGCCGGTCTTCTGGTTCGCTTCCTTGTAGTAGTTCACGAACTGCTTCTCAAGGACACCGTAGATGCGGCTGCACTTCTGCTTCTCACGAAGCTGGAGCAGGTACTCGCTGTCCTTGGTGCGCCCGCGACCGTGCTCACCCGGGGGGTAAGGACGGATCTCGATCGGGCACTTCGCGCTCTCGCACTTGCTCCCCTTGAGGAAGAGCTTCTGCTTCTCCCGACGGCAACGCTTGCAGTCGGCCCCGGTGTAACGCGCCATTGTCTAGTTGTCTCCTACTTCAGTGGGTCAGACGCGGCGACGCTTGGGCGGGCGGCATCCGTTGTGCGGGGTGGGGGTGACGTCCTGGATCGAGCCGACCTCGAGACCGGTCGCCTGGAGCGAACGGATGGCCGTCTCGCGGCCCGAGCCCGGGCCCTTCACGAAGACGTCGACCTTGCGCATGCCGTGCTCCTGCGCGCGGCGGGCGGCCGACTCGGCGGCCATCTGCGCGGCGAAGGGGGTGGACTTGCGCGAGCCCTTGAAGCCGACGTGGCCGGCGGAGGCCCAGGAGATCACGTTCCCGGTCGGGTCGGTGATCGAGACGATCGTGTTGTTGAACGTGCTCTTGATGTGAGCGTGCCCGTGGGCGACGTTCTTCTTCTCCTTGCGGCGCACCTTCTTGGCGCCGGCCGTACGGCCCTTCGGAGGCATTCAATTCTCCCGTGGAGGTGGTCGGTCCTACAGCGAAGACCGCTTGCGTGGTCCTGCTGAGGACTACTTCTTGCCCGGCTTCTTCTTGCCGGCGATCGCGCGACGCGGACCCTTGCGGGTACGGGCGTTCGTGCTGGTGCGCTGGCCGTGCACCGGCAGACCGCGGCGGTGACGCAGACCCTGGTAGCAGCCGATCTCGACCTTGCGGCGGATGTCGGCCTGGATCTCGCGACGGAGGTCACCCTCGGTCTTGAGGTTGTTGTCCACGTACTCGCGGATCTTGACCAGGTCTTCCTCGGTCAGGTCGCGGACCCGGGTGTCCGGGTTCACGCCGGTGGCCGCGAGGGTCTGCTCCGAGAGCGTCCGCCCGATACCGAAGACGTAGGTGAGGCCGACCACCACGCGCTTGTCGCGCGGGAGGTCAACGCCTGCGAGGCGTGCCATTGATGTGGCTCCTGATGGCTATTCGGAGGTCTTCCGCAGCACCGTTCCCGTAAGACTCTGCAGCGTGTGCAGCGTTACGAGCCGGGTCCCCGGCCTCCGAGCCGGGGGTGTCGTCCCTCGCGCGCGGCGCGGGGGTCGGGTGACTGCGTATGTACGTGTTGTGCTTGCGTCGCGCGATCTGCGGGAGTGCAGGAGGTCGGCGTGCGTCAGCCCTGGCGCTGCTTGTGGCGCAGGTTGTCGCAGATGACCATGACCCGGCCGTGGCGGCGGATCACCTTGCACTTGTCGCAGATCTTCTTGACGCTCGGCTTGACCTTCATGGGATGTGAGGTTCTCCGGGTCAGTGCCGCTGCCCCACGGGAGCGGGGCGCCGGCAAGATCTACTTGTAGCGGTAGACGATACGGCCACGCGTCAGGTCGTAGGGAGAGAGCTCCACGACGACCCGGTCATCCGGGAGGATACGGATGTAGTGCATCCGCATCTTGCCGCTGATGTGCGCGAGGACCTTGTGACCGTTCTGGAGCTCCACCTTGAACATCGCGTTCGGCAGAGACTCGATCACGGTGCCCTCGATCTCGATGGCACCTTGCTTCTTGGCCACGCTTCGCCTTTCGGATCGGCTACCTTGATCGACTCATGTGCACGGCCGGCACCCGATGTGCGGGCACACGGATGCACGAGAGCCGACGCGTCAGTCTACGTCAGTGCCTGAGAAAAGACGAATCCAGGGTTATTGCCCACCCGCGGAGATCGTTACGCCGCGGGCCGGACATCAGGCCAGGGGATCCGGCGCGGCGGTGATCCCGAGGCTCGCCAGCTTGGCCTTGCCGCCGTCCGGCGCGGTGAGCACCAGCGGACCGTCCTCGGTCAGCGCGACCGAGTGCTCCCAGTGCGAGGACCAGCTGCCGTCGTTGGTCTTGACCGTCCAGTCGTCGTCGAGCACGTGGGTCTTGGCGGTGCCGAGGTTGACCATCGGCTCGATCGCGATGCAGAAGCCGGGGACCAGCTTCGGGCCGCGGCCCCGCTTGCGGTCGACGTAGTTCAGCAGGTGCGGGTCCATGTGCATCTGCGAGCCGATGCCGTGGCCGCCGTAGTCCTCGACGATGCCGTACTTGCCGCTGGACGGCCGCGGCTGGCGGCGGATGTAGCCCTCGATGGCCTTGGAGATGTCCACCAGCCGGTTGCCCTTGGCCACCGCGGCGATGCCGGCCCACATCGACTCCTCGGTGACCCGGCTCAGCTCCACCAGCTCCGGCGCGTGACCGGAGCCGACGAAGGCGGTGTACGCGGCGTCCCCGTGCCAGCCGTCGATGATCGCGCCGCAGTCGATGGAGATGATGTCGCCGTCCTGGAGCACCGTGTCGGCGGACGGGATGCCGTGCACGACCACGTCGTTCACCGAGGTGCAGATGGTGGCGGGGAAGCCGCCGTAACCGAGGAAGTTCGACTTGGCGCCGTGCTCGGCGAGGACCTTGCGCGCGACCTCGTCCAGGTCCTGGGTGGTGGCGCCGGGCACCGCGGCCTCCCGGGTGGCCGCGTGGATGGCGGCGACCACCAGCCCCGCCTCGCGCATCTTCGCGATCTGCGCGGGGTTCTTGATCTCCAGCATGCCGGTGCCTTCCGCCTTCACTCTCGTCCCGGGTATTTCCCGCTGGACCAACACTACGGCCGCGGCGCCCCTCGGGGACACCGCGGCCGTACCGTGCTGCTGCTTACTCGCCGCGACCCAGGGCGTGCATCGCCCGCTGGGTGACCTCCGCGACCTTGCCGAGGGCCGGGATCGTCACGACCAGGTCCTGGGCCTTGTAGTAGTCGATGATCGGCTCGGTCTCCGAGTGGTAGACCTCCAGCCGCTTGCGGACGGTCTCCTCGCGGTCGTCCTCCCGCTGGTACAGCTCGCCGCCGCAGGCGTCGCAGACACCCTCGGCCGCCGGCTTGTTGTACTCGACGTGGAAGACGTGGCTGGAGTCCTTCCGGCAGATCCGCCGGCCGGCGATCCGCTTGACGACCTCGTCCTCCGGGACCTCCAGGTCCAGGACGGCGTCCAGCGTCAGCCCCTTGCGCTCCAGGTAGGCGTCGAGCGCCTCGGCCTGGCCGAGGTTGCGCGGGAAGCCGTCCAGCAGGAAGCCGTCCGCCGCGTCGGCCTGCTCCATGCGGTCCTCGGCCATCCCGATGGTGACCGAGTCGGGCACGAGGTTGCCGGCGTCCATGTAGGACTTGGCCTCGACACCCAGGGGCGTGCCCTGGGAGATGTTGGCCCGGAACAGGTCCCCCGTGGAGATGTGCGGGATCGCGAGGTTCTTGGCGAGGTACGCGGCCTGCGTACCCTTACCGGCCCCCGGGGGTCCGACGAGGACGATTCGCATCAGCGGAGGAACCCTTCGTAGTTGCGCTGCTGAAGCTGGCTCTCGATCTGCTTCACGGTCTCCAGACCCACACCCACGATGATCAGGATGCTCGTCCCGCCGAACGGGAAGTTCTGGTTCGCGTTGAACAGCACCAACGCCACTGTTGGTACGAGCGCGATCAGCCCCAGGTACAGCGAGCCCGGCCACGTGATCCGGTTGAGCACGTAGCTGAGGTACTCGGCCGTCGGGCGACCAGCCCGGATGCCCGGGATGAAGCCACCATACTTCTTCATGTTGTCGGCAACTTCTTCGGGGTTGAAGCTGATGGCCACGTAGAAGAAGGCGAAGAAAACGATCAGCAAGAAGTACGTAACGATGTAAACGGGGTGATTTCCCTTGGTGAAGTTGGTGGCGATCCAGGTCGCCCAGGCCGCCTTCGACCCGCTGAACTGAGCGATCAGCGCGGGAATGTAGAGCAGCGACGACGCGAAGATGACAGGAATCACACCTGCCTGGTTCACCTTGAGCGGGATGTAGGTGGACGTACCGCCGTAGGACCGGCGCCCGATCATCCGCTTCGCGTACTGCACCGGGATGCGCCGCTGCGCCTGCTCGACGAAGACCACCAGCGCGACCATCGCCAGGCCCACCGCGATCACCGAGAAGAACTCGATCCAGCCGTCGGCGAGCTTGCCGGTCAGCTTGATCTGCCACAGCGCGCCCGGGAAGCCGGCGGCGATCGAGATGAACATCAGGATCGACATGCCGTTGCCGATACCGCGGTCGGTGACCAGCTCACCGAGCCACATGATCAGGCAGGTGCCCGCGGTCATCGTGATCACCATCGTGATGGTGGTGAAGATCGAGTCGCTGGGAACGATCTGGCTGGCGACCGGGCAGCTCTGGAAGAGGGCGCCGCTGCGGGCGGTGGCCACCAGGCCGGTGCCCTGGAGGACGGCGAGCGCCACGGTCAGGTAGCGGGTGTACTGGGTGATCTTCGCCTGGCCGGTCTGGCCCTCCTTCTTGAGGGCCTCCAGCCGGGGGATCACCACGGTCAGCAGCTGGAGGATGATGCTCGCCGTGATGTACGGCATGATCCCCAGCGCGAAGATCGTGATCTGCAGCAGCGCTCCACCGCTGAACATGTTCACCAGGGCGAACAACCCGCTGTTGCCGCCAGCCTGCTTCATGCAGGTCTCGACGTTCGCGTAGTTCACCCCTGGGACCGGGACGTGCGCTCCGATCCGGTAGAGCACGATGATGCCCAACGTGAACAGCAGCTTCTTGCGCAGGTCGGGCGTCTTGAACGCTCGGGCGAACGCGGTGAGCACGGTGCCTCCTGCGCCTCCCGCCTCATAAGGCCAGGAGGTGACGGTCTTGAGGATCGACGAATACGTAGCGGCTGTACCGCGCGGGGTTCGCCCGCACGGCGGGTGCCGGGGCGGACCCCGGACAAATCAAACAGTGCAGGCCACCTTACCGGCGACCGTACCCCCGTGGAACGACCAACCGGGGATGCCCCAAACAGTGGGCATCCCCGGTCAGTTGAACCAACGAACTCAGAGGAGTTCGGTGACGCTGCCGCCGGCAGCGGCAATCTTCTCCTTGGCGGAGCCGGAGACGGAGTCCACCGTCACCTGGAGCGCCACGGAGATCTCGCCCTGGCCCAGGACCTTGACGAGCTCGTTCTTGCGCACCGCACCCTTGGCGACCAGGTCGGCCACCGTGACCTCGCCACCCTGCGGGTAGAGCGCGGCCAGCCGGTCCAGGTTCACGACCTGGAACTGCTTGTGGGCGGGGTTCTTGAAGCCCTTCAGCTTCGGGAGGCGCATGTGGAGGGGCATCTGCCCACCCTCGAAGCGCTCCGGAACCTGGTAACGGGCCTTGGTGCCCTTGGTACCACGACCAGCGGTCTTACCCTTGGACGCCTCACCACGACCGACACGGGTCTTGGCGGTCTTGGCGCCAGGGGCGGGCCGGAGGTTGTGGACCTTCAGCGGGTTGCTCTCCGCCATGTCAGTCGACCTCCTTGACCGACACGAGGTGGCGGACGGTGTGCACCATGCCGCGGTACTCGGGACGGTCCTCCTTGACAACCACGTCGTTGATCTTCTTCAGACCGAGCGAACGCAGGGTGTCGCGGTGGTTCTGCTTGCTGCCGATCAGGGACTTGACCTGCGTGATCTCGAGACGGGCCATTACGCACCCACCCCGGCACGCGCCCGCAGCAGAGCGGCGGGAGCCACGTCCTCCAGCGGCAGGCCGCGGCGGGCGGCGATCTCCTCGGGCCGCTGCAGGCCCTTGAGCGCCTCCACCGTGGCGTGCACGATGTTGATCGGGTTCGACGAGCCGAGCGACTTGCTCAGCACGTCGTGGATACCGGCGCACTCCAGGACGGCACGCACCGGGCCACCGGCGATCACACCGGTACCGGGGGAAGCCGGCTTGAGCAGGACGACGCCCGCAGCCTTCTCGCCCTGGATCGGGTGCGGAACGGTACCGGCGATACGGGGGACCTTGAAGAAGTTCTTCTTGGCCTCTTCCACGCCCTTGGCGATGGCAGCCGGAACTTCCTTGGCCTTGCCGTAACCGACACCTACGGTGCCGTCACCGTCGCCCACCACGACCAGCGCGGTGAAGCTGAAACGACGACCACCCTTGACAACCTTGGCGACGCGGTTGATCGCGACAACGCGCTCAACGTACGCGGTCTTCTCGGCGGCAGCGCCACCGTCGCGACCCTTCCGGTCCCGCCGCTCGCCGCCACCGGCACCGCTCCCGCGGCGCTGGGGTCCAGCCATTGGATTTACCTCTCTCGTTTGCGTCCGCTAGCTCCGGAACCGGGGCTTTAGAACTTCAGCCCGGCTTCGCGGGCGGCGTCGGCCAGAGCGGCAATCCGCCCGGCGTACTGCTTGCCACCGCGGTCGAACACGACGGCCTCGACGCCGGCGGCCTTGGCGCGCTCCGCCACCAGGGCGCCGACCTTCTTGGCCTGAGCGCTCTTGTCGCCCTCGCCGCCGCGGATCGACGCGTCCAGGGTCGACGCCGACGCCAGGGTGTGACCCTGGATGTCGTCGATGACCTGGGCGAAGATGCCGCGGTTGGAGCGCGTCACGACCAGACGAGGACGCTCGGGCGTACCCGAAATCCGCTTGCGGATCCGGATGTGGCGACGCTTGGCGGCAGCGCGCTTGTAGGCGTTGCCCTTAGCGATCTTCACACCGTATGCCATGGCTTACTTACCAGCCTTTCCGACCTTGCGGCGGATGACTTCGCCCTCGTACTTGACGCCCTTGGCCTTGTACGGGTCGGGCTTCCGCAGCTTGCGGATGTTCGCGGCGACCTCGCCGACCTTCTGCTTGTCGATGCCCTCGACGCTGAACTTCGTCGGCGACTCGACCTTGAACGAGATGCCCTCGGGGGCCTCGATCAGGATCGGGTGGCTGTAGCCCAGGGAGAACTCCAGGTTGGAGCCCTTGGCCTGGACGCGGTAACCAACACCGCTGATCTCGAGCTTCTTCACGTAGCCCTGGGTCACGCCGGTGATCATGTTCGCCACCAGCGTGCGGGACAGGCCGTGCAGGGCCTTGTTCTGCCGCTCGTCGTTCGGGCGGGAGACGGCGATGGCGCCGTCCTCACCCTTGGCGACCTCGATGGGCGCCGCGACGGTGTGCGAAAGGGAACCCTTGGGGCCCTTCACGTTGACCGTGCGGCCCTCGATGGTGACGTCCACACCAGCGGGAACCTGGATGGGCAGCTTGCCAATACGCGACATTAGCTTTTCCTCCGTTCCCTGTTACCAGACGTAGGCGAGGACTTCCCCACCCACGCCCTTCTTCTGCGCCTGCTGGCCGGTCAGGAGACCGTGGGACGTGGAGATGATGGCCACGCCCAGGCCACCGAGGACCTTCGGCAGGTTGGTGGACTTGGCGTAGACCCGCAGACCCGGCTTCGAGATCCGCTTGATGCCGGCGATCGAGCGCTCGCGGTTCGGGCCGAACTTGAGGTCGAGGACGAGGTTCTTGCCCACCTCGGCGTCCTCGACGCGCCAGCCCGTGATGTAACCCTCCTGCTGGAGGATTTCCGCGATGTGCGACTTGATCTTGCTGTGCGGCATCGTCACGGTGTCGTGGTACGCCGAGTTCGCGTTCCGCAGACGGGTCAGCATGTCTGCGATGGGATCAGTCATGGTCATGAATTGGCCTTCGGCCTCTCTCGCCGGGGTTTCCTATCTGCGCCATCCCTCTCCCCGAGCTCGGTCGGGACGGGTGCGGCGCGGGGACCTACGGCGTAGTAAGCGACGTTATGCGGGCTGGGCCCGCGGTCGGTCTGGGGCGGCGGGGCGCCCAAACCCTTCCAGCGTACGGGAAGGGGGCCTGGGCGCCCGCCGACCGGTTGCTTACCGAGAGCCTCCGGTGAAACCCAACTAGGGGTTTACCAGGAGCTCTTGGTCACGCCCGGCAGCTCGCCACGGTGAGCCATCTCACGAAGGCACACGCGGCACAGGCCGAACTTGCGGTACACGGAGTGCGGACGGCCGCAGCGCTGGCAGCGGGTGTACGCGCGCACACCGAACTTCGGCTTGCGAGCAGCCTTGGCAATCAGAGCCTTCTTCGCCATCTCGCTCACGCCTCCTTGAACGGGAAGCCGAGGTGACGAAGCAGGGCGCGGCCCTCGTCGTCGTTGGTCGCCGTGGTGACCACGGTGATGTCCATACCCCGGGTGCGGTCGATCTTGTCCTGGTCGATCTCGTGGAACATGACCTGCTCGGTGAGACCGAAGGTGTAGTTGCCCCGACCGTCGAACTGCTTGGGGGACAGACCACGGAAGTCGCGGATGCGCGGCAGCGCCAGCGACAGCAGGCGGTCCAGGAACTCCCACATGCGGTCACCGCGGAGGGTGACGTGGGCGCCGATCGGCTGACCCTCACGCAGCTTGAACTGCGCGATGGACTTCCGGGCCTTGGTGACGGCCGGCTTCTGGCCGGTGATCGTGGCCAGGTCGCGCACGGCGCCCTCGATCAGCTTGGAGTCGCGGGCGGCGTCGCCCACACCCATGTTGACCACGATCTTGGTCAGACCGGGGATCTGCATGACGTTCTCGTAGGAGAACTCGTCCTTCAGCTTCCCGGCGATCTCTTCGCGGTAGCGCGTCTTGAGGCGCGGCGCGTTGGTGGTGGCAGTCATCAGATGTCCTCACCGGTCCGCTTGGCAACGCGGATCTTGTTGCCCTCGTCGTCAAAGCGGTACCCGACGCGGGTGACGACCTTCTTGCCGTCCTTCTCCACGACCAGCTGAACGTTGCTGACGTGGATGGGGGCCTCGGTCGTCACAATGCCGCCGGTCTGCGCACCGCGAGCGGTCTGTCCGGCCTTGGTGTGCTTCTTGACCCGGTTGACACCCTCGACCAGGACGCGGTCCTCGCGGGGGTAGGCCGCGATGACCTTGCCCTGCTTGCCCTTGTCCTTGCCGGTGATGACCTGGACCAGGTCGCCCTTCTTGATCTTCATCGGTTACAGCACCTCCGGCGCGAGCGAGATGATCTTCATGAACTTCTTCTCGCGCAGCTCCCGGCCCACGGGGCCGAAGATGCGGGTGCCGCGGGGGTCGCCATCGTTCTTGAGGATGACGGCCGCGTTCTCGTCGAAGCGGATGTACGAGCCGTCCGGACGGCGGCGCTCCTTGACGGTGCGAACGATGACGGCCTTGACGACGTCACCCTTCTTCACGTTGCCACCGGGGATCGCGTCCTTGACGGTGGCGACGATGACGTCACCGATGCCCGCGTAGCGGCGACCGGAACCACCGAGAACACGGATGCAAAGGATCTCCTTCGCACCAGTGTTGTCGGCGACGCGCAGTCGCGACTCCTGCTGGATCACGTCTATCTCCTGAATGTCTGCCGGTTCCCGGCAGGTGTTTCACGTGAAACACCTGCCGAGCCTGGCGGAACTGTTCCTAGGGGGTCCCCCTAGGAGGGATTACTTGGCCTTCTCGAGGATCTCGACGACGCGCCAGTGCTTGGTCGCGGACAGCGGCCGGGTCTCCATGAGGAGGACGCGGTCGCCGACGCCCGCAGCGTTCTGCTCGTCGTGCGCCTTGAGCTTGTTGGTACGGCGGATGACCTTGCCGTACAGCGCGTGCTTGACGCGGTCCTCGACGGCGACGACGACGGTCTTGTCCATCTTGTCGCTGACGACCAGACCCTCACGGGTCTTGCGGAAACCGCGCTCGTTCGTCTCAGTCACATTCTTCTCGCTCATCAGGCGCTCTCCACCGTCTCGATGCCGAGCTCGCGCTCCCGCATCAGGGTGTAGATCCGGGCGATGTCCTTGCGGACGGCCTTCAGCCGGCCGTGGTTCTCGAGCTGTCCGGTCGCCGCCTGGAAGCGGAGGTTGAACAGCTCCTCCTTGGCCTCACGCAGCTTGCCAACGAGGTCCTCGTTGTTCAGCTCGCGCAGCTCGGTCGCCTTGGTACCGGCCGCCATCACGACTCACCTGCCTCGCGCCGCACGATGCGGCACTTCATCGGAAGCTTGTGGGCGGCGCGGGTCAGCGCCTCCTTGGCAACCTTTTCGTTCGGGAAAGACAGCTCGAACATCACCCGACCGGGCTTGACGTTCGCGATCCACCACTCCGGCGAACCCTTACCGGAACCCATGCGGGTCTCGGCCGGCTTCTTCGTCAGCGGACGGTCCGGGTAGATGTTGATCCACACCTTGCCGCCACGCTTGATGTGACGGGTCATGGCGATACGAGCGGACTCGATCTGCCGGTTCGTCACGTAGGCCGCGGTCACGGCCTGAATGCCGTACTCACCGAAGGCCAGCTCGGTACCGCCCTTGGCCATACCGTTCCGCTTGGGGTGGTGCTGCTTGCGGTGCTTGACCCTGCGAGGGATCAGCATGTCGGTCAGCCCTCCGTTCCAGGGTTCTCTGCCGGTGCAGAGGCAGCAGCCGCCGACGACTCCGTCTTGGGGGCCTCGGCAGCGGGAGCCTGCTGCTGCGGCTTGCGGCCGCGACCGCCACGCTCGCCACCGCGGCGCGGGCGCTCGTTGCCACCGCGGGCCGGGCGGTTGCCCGCACGGGCGGCGGCGTTCTCGGCACGCACCTCGGCGATGTTCTTGACGTCGCCCTTGTAGATCCAGACCTTCACGCCGATGCGGCCGAAGGTGGTCTTGGCCTCGAAGAAGCCGTAGTCGACGTTCGCGCGGAGCGTGTGCAGGGGCACACGGCCCTCGCGGTAGAACTCCGAGCGGGACATCTCGGCGCCGCCGAGACGGCCACCGCACTGGATCTTGATGCCCTTGGCGCCGGCCTTCATCGTCGACTGCATGCTCTTGCGCATGGCGCGACGGAAGGAGACGCGGGAGGACAGCTGCTCGGCGACGGCCTGGGCGACGAGCTGCGCATCGGTCTCGGGGTTCTTGACCTCGAGGATGTTCAGCTGGACCTGCTTGCCGGTCAGCTTCTCCAGCTCACCGCGGATGCGGTCGGCCTCGGCGCCGCGGCGGCCGATGACGATGCCCGGGCGAGCGGTGTGGATGTCAACGCGGACGCGCTCACGGGTGCGCTCGATCTCCACCTTGGAGATACCGGCGCGCTCCATGCCCTTCGTCATCATGCGACGAATGGCGACGTCTTCCTTGACGTAGTCCTTGTACAGCTTGTCGGCGTACCAGCGGGACTTGAAGTCCGTCGTGACGCCGAGCCGGAACCCGTGCGGGTTTACCTTCTGGCCCATTACCGGGTTCCTTCCTTGCTGCTGACGACCACGGTGATGTGGCTGGTCCGCTTGCGGATCCGGTAGGCACGGCCCTGGGCACGCGGACGGAACCGCTTCAGGGTCGGGCCCTCGTCCACGTACGCCTCGCTGACGTACAGCGTGGAGGCGTCCGGGTGGTCGTAGTTGTGCGCGGCATTGGCAATGGCGCTGTCCAGCACCTTGCCCACGGGCACGCTCGCGGCCTGCGGGGCGAAACGCAGGACCGCCTGAGCCTCCGTGGCATCCATGCCACGGATAAGGTCCACCACGCGGCGGGCCTTCATGGGCGTGACGCGGATGTACCGCGCCTGGGCCCTGGCTTCCATGGTTGTCCCTTCGGTGTCAGTCATAGTCTTCGCACTCCGGTCGATCAGCGACGACGCGACTTGCGGTCGTCCTTCTCGTGGCCGCGGAAGGTGCGGGTCGGCGCAAACTCGCCGAGCTTGTGGCCGACCATCGACTCGGTGACGAACACCGGGACGTGCTTGCGGCCGTCGTGCACCGCGATCGTGTGGCCGAGCATGGCCGGGACGATCATCGAGCGGCGGGACCAGGTCTTGATGACGTTCTTGGTGCCGGCTTCGTTCTGCGTGTCCACCTTCTTGGCGAGGTGGTCGTCGACGAAGGGCCCCTTCTTGAGACTGCGCGGCATCTAAACCCGCTCCTAGCGCTTCTTGTTCGTCTTGCGGCGGCGGACGATGTACTTGTTGCTGGCCTTCTTCGGCGAGCGAGTACGACCCTCCTTCTTGCCCCAGGGCGAGACCGGGTGGCGACCACCGGAGGTCTTGCCCTCACCACCACCGTGCGGGTGGTCAACCGGGTTCATCACGACACCACGCACGGTCGGGCGGACGCCCTTCCAGCGCATACGGCCGGCCTTGCCCCAGTTGATGTTCGACTGCTCGGCGTTGCCGACCTCGCCGACGGTGGCGCGGCAGCGGACGTCGACCAGGCGGATCTCACCGGACGGCATACGCAGGTGGGCCATGGAGCCCTCCCGCGCCAGCAGCTGCACGGAGGCACCCGCGGAACGGGCGAACTTCGCGCCGCCGCCGGGCCGCAGCTCGATGGCGTGGATGGTCGTACCGACCGGGATGTTGCGCAGCGGCAGGTTGTTGCCCGGCTTGATGTCGGCGCCAGCGCCGTTCTCGATCCGGTCACCCTGCTGGAGGCCGCGCGGGGCGATGATGTAGCGCTTCTCGCCGTCTGCGTAGTGCAGCAGCGCGATGCGCGCGGTGCGGTTCGGGTCGTACTCGATGTGCGCGACCTTGGCCGGCACGCCGTCCTTGTCGTGACGACGGAAGTCGATCACGCGGTAGGCGCGCTTGTGGCCACCGCCCTGGTGGCGAACGGTCACACGACCGGCGTTGTTACGGCCGCCCTTGCTGTGCAGCGGGCGGACCAGCGACTTCTCCGGCGTGGACCGCGTGATCTCGACAAAGTCGGCGACGCTGGAGCCACGACGGCCCGGGGTCGTCGGCTTGTACTTGCGGATACCCATTTCTCAGTCCTCGTCCGATTTCGGACGATCCAGACCGCCGTCAGGCGGTCGGACCGCCGAAGATGTCGATACGGTCGCCCTCGGCGAGGGTCACGATGGCGCGCTTGGTGTTGGCGCGCTTACCGAAACCGGTGCGGGTGCGCTTGCGCTTGCCCTGCCGGTTGATCGTGTTGACCCCGGTGACCTTGACCGAGAAGACCGCCTCGACGGCCTGCTTGATCTGGGTCTTGTTGGCACGCGGGTCGACGATGAACGTGTACTTGTTCTCGTCCAGCAGCGCGTAGCTCTTCTCCGAGACCACCGGCTTGACGAGGACGTCGCGGGGGTCCGTGAAGGTCTTGCTGGTGACGACGGCCTCAGTCATCAGGCGTCGCTCCCTTCGGTCTCAACGGTGGCCTTGGGGCCAGACACGAAGGACTCGAAGGCGGCCTTGGTGAAGACCACGTCGTCGGAGACGAGCACGTCGTACGTGTTCAGCTGGCCCGGCTCCAGGATGTGAACCTGGGGCAGGTTGCGGGCGGAGAGCCACGCGGCCTCGTCGGAGCGCTCGGCGACCAGGAGCACGTTCTTGCGCTCCGAGATCTTGCCGAACAGACCCTTGGCGGCCTTCGTGGACACCGCGCCGTCGACCACGTCGGTGACGACGTGGATGCGGCTGTGGCGGGCCCGGTCGGTCAGCGCACCGCGCAGCGCGGCGGCCTTCATCTTCTTCGGGGTCCGCTGGCTGTAGTCACGCGGCACGGGGCCGTGGACGACGCCACCGCCGGCGAACTGCGGCGCACGGGTCGAACCCTGGCGCGCGCGGCCGGTGCCCTTCTGGCGGTACGGCTTCTTGCCACCGCCGCGGACCTCGCCGCGGGTCTTGGTCTTGTGCGTGCCCTGACGGGCAGCGGCCAGCTGCGCGACGACGACCTGGTGGATCAGCGGAACGCTGACCTTCGCGTCGAAGATCTCCTCGGGGAGCTCGACGGTCCCGGCCTTGTCGCCTGCCGGCGAAAGGATGTCAATGGTGCTCATCGGTTACCTCAGGCCCCCTTGGCCGCGGTACGGACCAGGACGAGGCCGCCGTTCGGACCAGGAACTGCGCCCTTGATGAGCAGCAGACCCTTCTCCGCGTCAACGGCGTGGACGGTCAGGTTCTGGGTGGTGACCCGCTCATTGCCCATACGGCCGGCCATCCGCATGCCCTTGAACACGCGGCCCGGGGTGGCGCAGCCACCGATGGAGCCCGGCTTGCGGTGCACGCGGTGGGCACCGTGCGAAGCCTTGCCACCGCCGAAGCCGTGACGCTTCATGACACCGGCGAAGCCCTTGCCCTTGCTCTTGCCGGTCACGTCCACCTTCACGCCCGCCTCGAAGACGTCGGCGCTGAGCTCCTGGCCGAGGGTGTACTCGCTCGCGTCGGCGGTACGGACCTCGACGAGGTGGCGGCGGGGGGTGACGTCGGCCTTCGCGAAGTGGCCCTTGAGGGGCTTGTTCACCTTGCGCGGGTCGATCTCGCCGAAGGCGATCTGGACGGAGTCGTAGCCGTCCTGGTCATTGGTGCGCACCTGGGTAACGACGCAGGGACCGGCCTTCACCACGGTGACCGGGACGACACGGTTGTTCTCGTCCCAGACCTGGGTCATGCCGAGCTTCTCGCCCAGGAGCCCCTTGATCTGCTTAGCCATCTCTTCCGCGCCTCTCAGAGCTTGATCTCGATGTCGACGCCGGCCGGAAGGTCCAGGCGCATCAGCGAGTCAACGGTCTTGGGCGTCGGGTCGAGGATGTCGATCAGGCGCTTGTGCGTGCGCATCTCGAAGTGCTCGCGCGAGTCCTTGTACTTGTGCGGCGACTTGATGACGCAGTACACGTTCTTCTCAGTGGGCAGCGGCACCGGGCCCGCGACCGACGCGCCAGTACGGGTCACCGTCTCGACGATCTTCTTCGCCGAGGAGTCGATGACCTCGTGGTCGTAGGCCTTGAGCCGGATGCGGATCTTCTGTCCCGCCATGGCTACTTCGTAGTCCTGTCTCTCGTAACGCTCTGGGACCCGGTGAGGTCACTGCATCTTCTCCGACCCACGCGGTCGGGCGTGTCGCGCTCCTTCTCGTAAATCTCCGCAGAGAAGATCCCTCGAGGAGGAGAGCGTGGGGGAAGACCACCCACCGGGCGCCTGGCCGAGGCACCCCGCTGACGCTTCCCGGAAGATTCCCGTACTTCCGCCCCTGAGAAGAGGCGACGAATACCTGGGACTCGCTTCCGGTCCTCCCGGCGGGAGGCGCGCAGCATCGGCACTCAACCGAGCAACCTGGACAGTGTGCCATACCCGGGATGCCCAAGGCCAATCGAGCCCCAACTGTCAAGAAGCCCCGCCCACCTGACGGTGAGCGGGGCCTCCTGGATGCTCCGGGGAGCTACCGGGTCAACCGGATCAACTTACTTGTTGATCTTGGTGACCTGGCCGGCGCCGACGGTCCGGCCACCCTCACGGATGGCGAACTTCAGGCCCTCCTCCATGGCGACCGGCTGGATCAGCTGGACCGACATCTCGGTGTTGTCGCCCGGCATGACCATCTCGGTGCCCTCGGGGAGGGTCACAACGCCCGTCACGTCCGTGGTACGGAAGTAGAACTGCGGACGGTAGTTGTTGAAGAACGGCGTGTGGCGGCCACCCTCGTCCTTGGACAGGATGTAGGCCTGCGCCTCGAACTCGGTGTGCGGGGTGACCGAGCCCGGCTTGATGATGACCTGGCCGCGCTCGACGTCCTCGCGCTTGATGCCGCGGAGCAGCAGACCGACGTTCTCACCGGCCTGGCCCTCGTCGAGCAGCTTGCGGAACATCTCGATGCCGGTGACCGTGGTGGAGGTCTTCTCGGTCTTGATGCCGATGATGTCGACCTGCTCGTTGACCTTGAGGACACCGCGCTCGATACGACCGGTGACGACGGTGCCACGACCGGTGATCGTGAAGACGTCCTCGATCGGCATCAGGAACGGCTTGTCGACGTCGCGCTCCGGCTGCGGGATGTTCTCGTCGACGGCCTTCATCAGGTCGAGGACGGTCTGGCCCCACTCCTTGTCGCCCTCCAGGGCCTTCAGAGCGGAGACCTTGACGACCGGAACGTCGTCGCCCGGGAACTCGTACTCGGAGAGGAGCTCACGGACCTCGAGCTCGACGAGCTCCAGGATCTCCTCGTCGTCCACCATGTCGGCCTTGTTCAGGGCGACGACGATGTAGGGAACGCCGACCTGGCGGGCCAGGAGCACGTGCTCCTTGGTCTGCGGCATCGGGCCGTCGGTGGCGGCGACCACCAGGATCGCGCCGTCCATCTGGGCGGCACCGGTGATCATGTTCTTGATGTAGTCCGCGTGACCGGGGCAGTCGACGTGGGCGTAGTGACGCGACTCGGTCTGGTACTCGACGTGCGCGATGGAGATGGTGATACCGCGCTGGCGCTCCTCAGGAGCCTTGTCGATCTGGTCGAAGGCCGAGGCCTCGTTCAGGTCCGGGTACGCGTCGTGCAGCACCTTGGTAATGGCGGCCGTGAGGGTCGTCTTACCGTGGTCGATGTGACCGATGGTGCCGATGTTGACGTGCGGCTTAGTCCGCTCGAACTTCGCCTTCGCCACTGGGGTCCTCCTGTGGAGTGGTTCTGTACGCCTTACTCATCGGCGCCAGGTGATCTTTGCTGGATAGCCCGGGCCCGGGGGCATTCCGCCACTGTTGCGGTGGAATGCCCCGACAGGCTCCGGAGTCAAGCCTAGAGCGTGAACTCGCGGCGTGAGTTACTCGCCCTTGGCCTTGGCGATGATCTCCTCGGCGACGTTCTTCGGAACCTCGGCGTAGGAGTCGAACTGCATCGAGTAGCTCGCGCGACCCGACGTCTTGCTGCGGAGGTCTCCGACGTAGCCGAACATCTCCGAGAGCGGAACCAGGCCCGTGACGAGCTTGGCGCCGGCGCGGTCCTCCATGGACTGGATCTGCCCACGGCGGGAGTTGATGTCGCCGATCACGTCGCCCATGTAGTCCTCGGGCGTGGTGACCTCGACCTTCATCATCGGCTCGAGCAGGGCCGGGCTGGCCTTGCGGGCGGCCTCCTTGAAGGCCATCGAACCGGCGATCTTGAAGGCCATTTCCGACGAGTCGACCTCGTGGAAGGCACCGTCGAGAAGCGTGACCTTGACACCGGTCAGCGGGTAGCCGGCGAGCACGCCGAACTCCATCGCCTCCTGGCAGCCGGCGTCCACGGACGGGATGTACTCCCGCGGGATGCGGCCACCGGTGACCTTGTTCTCGAACTCGTACCCGTCGCCCTCGAGCGGCTCCAGGGCGATCTGCACCTTCGCGAACTGGCCGGAACCACCAGTCTGCTTCTTGTGCGTGTAGTCCAGGCGCTCGACCGGCTTGCGCAGGGTCTCGCGGTAGGCGACCTGCGGCTTGCCGACGTTGGCCTCGACCCGGAACTCGCGCTTCATACGGTCGACCAGCACGTCGAGGTGCAGCTCGCCCATACCCGCGATGATGGTCTGGCCGGTCTCCTCGTCGGTGTGCACCTGGAACGAGGGGTCCTCTTCGGCGAGGCGCTGGATGGCGACACCCAGCTTCTCCTGGTCGCCCTTGGACTTGGGCTCGATGGCGACCTGGATGACCGGGGCCGGGAACTCCATCGACTCCAGGATCACCGGGGAGCCCGCGTCGCAGAGGGTCTCGCCGGTGGTGGTCTGCTTCAGACCCATGACGGCGACGATGTCGCCGGCACCCACCGAGTCGATCTCCTCACGCTTGTTCGCGTGCATCCGGTAGATCTTGCCGATGCGCTCCTTCTTGCCCTTCACCGAGTTCTGCACCTGCGTGCCGGCCTCGAGGCGGCCCGAGTACACCCGGATGAAGGTGAGCTTGCCCAGGTGGGGGTCGCTCGCGATCTTGAACGCCAGGGCGGCCAGCGGCTCGTCCTCGGACGGCTTGCGCTTGACGACCTCCTCCGGGTTGCCGACCGCGTGGCCCTCGATGGCCTCGACGTCCAGCGGGGAGGGGAGGTAGCGCACGACCGCGTCGAGCAGGGGCTGCACGCCCTTGTTCTTGAACGCGGTGCCGCAGAACACCGGGGTGACGGTGGTCACGTCGGCCTTGCCGGAGGCGATGGTGATCCGGCGGATCGCCGCGTAGAGCTGCTCCTCGGTGGGCTCCTGGCCCTCCAGGTAGAGCTCCATGATCTCTTCGTCGTTCTCGGCCACGGCCTCGAGGAGCTTGCCGCGCCATTCGTCGGCGGCCTCGATGTGCGTGTCCGGGATGTCGACGGTGTCGTACATCTCGCCCTTGGCGGCCTCGGCCGACCAGACCAGCGCCTTCATCTTGACGAGGTCGACGACACCCTTGAAGTCGGCCTCGGTGCCGATCGGCAGCTGCATCACGATCGGGGTCGCGCCCAGGCGGTCCGTGATCATGTCGACGCAGCGGTGGAACTCGGCACCGGTGCGGTCCAGCTTGTTGACGAAGCAGATCCGCGGGACGCCGTAGCGGTCCGCCTGGCGCCAGACGGTCTCCGACTGGGGCTCGACACCGGCGACGCCGTCGAACACCGTCACCGCACCGTCGAGCACGCGCAGCGAGCGCTCCACCTCGACGGTGAAGTCGACGTGGCCCGGGGTGTCGATGATGTTGATGGTGTTGTCGACGTTGTCCAGCGGCCAGTGGCAGGTCGTCGCGGCAGACGTGATCGTGATGCCGCGCTCCTGCTCCTGCTCCATCCAGTCCATCGTGGCAGCGCCGTCGTGGACTTCACCGATCTTGTACGAAACACCGGTGTAGAACAGGATCCGCTCGGTGGTGGTCGTCTTGCCCGCGTCGATGTGGGCCATGATCCCGATGTTGCGGACCCTGGCCAGGTCAAGCGAAGTGGTAGCCATAGTGGCTCAGTCTTCTCTCGGTCTCGATGTGGGTTGCGACTACCAGCGGTAGTGCGCGAAGGCCTTGTTGGACTCGGCCATCTTGTGCGTGTCCTCACGCTTCTTGACCGAAGCGCCGAGGCCGTTGGAGGCGTCGAGCAGTTCGTTCATGAGGCGCTCGGTCATGGTCTTCTCGCGGCGGGCGCGGGAGTAGCCCACGAGCCAGCGGAGCGAGAGGGTGGCGGCGCGGCCGGGCTTGACCTCGACCGGGACCTGGTAGGTCGCACCACCGACGCGGCGGGACTTGACCTCGAGGGTCGGCTTGATGTTCTCCAGCGCGCGCTTCAGCGTGATGACCGGGTCGGTGCCGGTCTTCTCACGCAGACCCTCCATGGCGCCGTAGACGATGCGCTCGGCGGTGGAGCGCTTGCCGTTCAGCAGCACCTTGTTGATGAGGGAGGTCACCAGAGGAGAGCCGTACACCGGGTCGACGTGGACCGGGCGCTTCGGGGCGGGGCCCTTACGAGGCATTCTTACTTCTCCTTCTTGGCGCCGTAGCGGCTGCGAGCCTGCTTGCGGTTCTTGACGCCCTGCGTGTCGAGGGAGCCGCGGATGATCTTGTACCGAACACCCGGCAGGTCCTTCACACGGCCACCGCGCACGAGCACGATGGAGTGCTCCTGCAGGTTGTGGCCCTCACCCGGAATGTAAGCGGTGACCTCGATCCCACTGGTCAGACGCACACGCGCGACCTTACGCAGGGCCGAGTTCGGCTTCTTCGGGGTGGTCGTGAACACACGCGTGCAGACGCCGCGGCGCTGGGGCGAACCCTCGAGTGCGGGCGTCTTGTTCTTCTCGACCTTGTCCTGCCGGCCCTTACGGACCAGCTGCTGGATCGTAGGCACTACTTCTCCGGTTTCTGTGTGCCAGTCTCGGTAAAGCTAACCTGGAACATTCCCCGACCCACGCGGTCGGGTGTGTCGAATACTGCAGACCGGCCTCGCTGGAACGAGGGGCGGCAGATTGCGGTGTCAAAACCCGGCTTCCGCGCTGCCGGGACTTCCCGGCCGGGATCCGGTGGGAGAAGGCGCGCACGGCAGCCCAGGGACACCCCAGGCACAAGGTCAGAGCGTACCTAGCGCATTGGCTGCGGTCAAAACAAATGCACACGCGAAGGACACGCCGGACTCCCCTGGCGCTGCGGCCACGCTAGTGGGTCCCCGGTCGCTTCGGAAGACGGCACCCCGCCGTCAGACGCGGGCCACCGCGACCAGCACCATCACCAGGAAGAACAGCGCCCAGGCCCCGAGGCCGAGCCAGCCCAGCACCAGCCCGGCCAGCGCCTGGCCGTCCCCCCGCTCCCCCGTCCGCCGGATCTCGGCCCGCGCCTTGTGCCCCAGGATCACCGCGGGGATCGACGTCAGCCCCCAGGTGAACGGCCCGATCAGACCGCACACCAGCGCGCCGGTGGCGGAGCCGTTGGTGGTCGGCGGCGGCGGCAGCTGCACCGGCAGGAAGGTGGCCGGCACCGCCGGGCGCGGCGCGAACTGCGCCTGCGGCACGGGGCCTTGCGGCAGATCGGCGACCAGCGCCTGGAGCTCGGTGTGGGTCTGCGCCTGGTACGCCCGGGCGATCCGCTGCTCGTACTCCGCCTGGCCGAGCCGGCCCTCGGCGAAGCCGGCCTTCAGCACGTCCACCGCCCGCTCGCGATCGGCGTGCGAGGCACGCATGGCCGGCAGCTGATACGGGTTCTGAGCAGGCTGCCCACCCTGCCACGGCTGGAATGCCATGTCGCGAACCTCCCCCCGCTCTACAGTTCTCCCCATCCTCTCATCACAGACGCCGCAATGGGAGGACAAGTTCCCCCACCGGCCACCTCGCCCCGAACGCCGCAGGGCGGCCACCCCGGTGGGGTGACCGCCCTGCGGACGGAACGGCTCGCTTACTGGTTGTACGGACCGTAGTCGTAGTCCTCCAGCGGGACCGCCTGGCCGGAGCCGGTGCCGAACGGCGAGTAGTCGATGTCGTCGTAACCGACGGCCGAGTACATCGCGGCCTTGGCCTCCTCGGTCGGCTCGACCCGGATGTTGCGGTAGCGGGACAGGCCCGTACCGGCCGGGATGAGCTTACCGATGATGACGTTCTCCTTGAGGCCGATGAGGCTGTCGGACTTGGCGTTGATCGCCGCGTCCGTCAGGACTCGGGTCGTCTCCTGGAAGGAGGCGGCCGACAGCCAGGATTCCGTCGCCAGCGAAGCCTTGGTGATACCCATCAGCTGCGGACGGCCGGAGGCCGGGTGGCCGCCTTCCGCCACCACGCGACGGTTCTCGCTCTCGAACTTCGAGCGCTCCACCAGCTCGCCCGGCAGCAGCTCCGCGTCGCCGGACTCGATGATCGTCACGCGGCGCAGCATCTGCCGGATGATGATCTCGATGTGCTTGTCGTGGATCGCCACGCCCTGGCTGTTGTAGACCTTCTGGACCTCACCGACCAGGTGGACCTGGACGGCACGCTGGCCCAGGATCCGCAGCACGTCGTGCGGGTTGATCGCACCGACGGTCAGCGGCTGGCCGACCTGGACGTGGTCACCCTCGGACACCAGCATGCGGGCGCGCTTGGAGACGCCGTAGGCCGTCTCGTCGCTGCCGTCGTCCGGCGTGACGATGACCTTCTTGGTCTTCTCGGTCTCCTCGATCCGGACGCGGCCGGCCGCCTCCGAGATCGGGGCGACACCCTTGGGGGTCCGGGCCTCGAAGAGCTCGACGACACGCGGCAGACCCAGGGTGATGTCGTCACCGGCCACACCACCGGTGTGGAAGGTACGCATCGTCAGCTGGGTACCGGGCTCACCGATGGACTGGGCGGCGATGATGCCGACCGCCTCACCGATGTCGACCAGCTTGCCGGTGGCCAGCGAACGGCCGTAGCAGAACGCACACGTACCGACCGCGGACTCACAGGTCAGGACCGAGCGGGTCTTGACCTCCTCCACGCCGTGCGCGATCAGCTGGTCGATGAGCACGTCACCGAGGTCGACGTTGGCCGGGGCGACGACCTTGCCGTCCACCACGACGTCCTCGGCGAGCATCCGCGCGTACACGGAGGACTCGACGTCGTCGGCCTTGCGCAGCACGCCGTCCGCGCCCTTCGACGCGATCCGCAGCTTGAGGCCGCGCTCGGTGCCGCAGTCCTCCTCGCGGATGATGACGTCCTGGGAGACGTCGACCAGACGACGGGTGAGGTAGCCGGAGTCGGCGGTACGCAGAGCGGTGTCCGCCAGACCCTTACGGGCACCGTGGGTGGAGATGAAGTACTCCAGCACGGACAGGCCCTCGCGGAAGGACGCCTTGATCGGACGCGGGATGGTCTCGTTCTTGGCGTTCGACACCAGACCACGCATACCGGCGATCTGACGCATCTGCATCATGTTTCCGCGCGCACCCGAGTCCACCATCATGAAGATGGGGTTGGTCTTCGGGAAGTTCTCATTCATCGCCTCGGCGACCTCGTTGGTCGCCTTGGTCCAGATGTTGATGAGTTCCTGCGTGCGCTCGTCCTTGGTGATCAGACCGCGCTCGTACTGCTTCTGGACCTTCTCGTCCTGCGCCTCGTAACCGGAGACGATCGCCTTCTTGGCCTCCGGCACGACGATGTCGGAGACGGCGACGGTCACACCGGAACGGGTGGCCCAGTAGAAGCCGGACGCCTTGAGGTTGTCGAGCGTCGCCGCCACGATGACCTTCGGGTAGCGCTCGGCCAGGTCGTTGACGATCGCGGAGAGCTGCTTCTTGCCCACCGAGTAGTCGACGAACGGGTAGTCCTCGGGCAGCAGCTCGTTGAAGAGCGCGCGGCCCAGGGTCGTCCGCAGCCGGAAGCTGTCGCCCTGCTGCCACTCCGGCTCGCCCTCGGCCGGGGCCGGCGGGGTCCAGCCGCGCGGCGGCACGGTACCGATCGGGAAGCGGATGTCGACCTTCGCCTGGAGCGAGAGCTCGCGGGCGTCGAAGGCCATGATCGCCTCGGAGACCGAGGAGAACGAGCGGCCCTCACCCTTGACCTCGCGCTCCTCCTCGTCCGTGGTGAGGAAGAAGAGGCCCAGCACCATGTCCTGGGTCGGCATGGTGACCGGACGGCCGTCGGCCGGCTTGAGGATGTTGTTCGAGGACAGCATCAGGATGCGGGCCTCGGCCTGCGCCTCCGCGGACAGCGGCAGGTGCACGGCCATCTGGTCACCGTCGAAGTCCGCGTTGAACGCGGTGCACACGAGCGGGTGGATCTGGATGGCCTTGCCCTCGACCAGCTGCGGCTCGAAGGCCTGGATGCCGAGGCGGTGCAGGGTGGGCGCACGGTTCAGCAGCACCGGGTGCTCGGCGATGACCTCTTCGAGGACGTCGTACACCACGGTGCGGCCGCGCTCGACCATGCGCTTGGCCGACTTGATGTTCTGCGCGTGGTTGAGGTCCACCAGGCGCTTCATCACGAACGGCTTGAAGAGCTCCAGCGCCATGGCCTTGGGCAGACCGCACTGGTGCAGCTTCAGCTGCGGGCCGACGACGATGACCGAACGGGCCGAGTAGTCGACGCGCTTGCCGAGCAGGTTCTGACGGAAGCGGCCCTGCTTGCCCTTGAGCATGTCGGACAGCGACTTCAGCGGACGGTTGCCGGGGCCCGTGACCGGGCGGCCGCGGCGGCCGTTGTCGAAGAGCGCGTCGACGGCCTCCTGGAGCATGCGCTTCTCGTTGTTCACGATGATCTCGGGCGCGCCGAGGTCGAGAAGCCGCTTCAGGCGGTTGTTGCGGTTGATGACACGGCGGTACAGGTCGTTCAGGTCGGAGGTCGCGAAGCGGCCACCGTCCAGCTGCACCATCGGACGCAGGTCCGGCGGGATCACCGGGATGCAGTCCAGCACCATGCCCTTGGGGCTGTTGCGGGTCTGGAGGAAGGCGGAGACGACCTTCAGGCGCTTGAGCGCACGGGTCTTCTTCTGGCCCTTGCCGGTCCGGATGATCTCGCGGAGGCGCTCGGCCTCCTCCTCCAGGTCGAAGGTCTCCAGGCGCTTCTGCAGCGCGGCGGCACCCATGGAGCCGTCGAAGTACGTGCCGAAGCGGTCCCGCAGCTCGCGGTAGAGCAGCTCGTCGCCCTCCAGGTCCTGGACCTTGAGGTTCTTGAAGCGGTTCCAGACCTCGTCGAGGCGGTCGATCTCGCGCTGCGCACGGTCGCGCAGCTGCTTCATCTCCCGCTCGGCGCCCTCGCGCACCTTGCGGCGGGCGTCCGCCTTGGCGCCCTCGGCCTCCAGCTCGGCCAGGTCGGACTCGAGCTTCTTGGCGCGGGCCTCCAGGTCGGCGTCGCGGCGCTGCTCGATCTGCTGGCGCTCGACGGAGACGTGGGCCTCCAGCGACGGCAGGTCGCGGGTGCGGCGCTCCTCGTCCACCCACGTGATCATGTAGGCGGCGAAGTAGATGACCTTCTCGAGGTCCTTGGGCGCGAGGTCCAGCAGGTAGCCCAGCCGGCTCGGGACGCCCTTGAAGTACCAGATGTGCGTGACCGGCGCGGCCAGCTCGATGTGGCCCATCCGCTCGCGGCGCACCTTGGCGCGAGTGACCTCGACGCCGCAGCGCTCGCAGATGATGCCCTTGAAGCGGACGCGCTTGTACTTACCGCAGTAGCACTCCCAGTCCCGGGTAGGACCGAAGATCTTCTCGCAGAAGAGGCCGTCCTTCTCGGGCTTGAGGGTGCGGTAGTTGATGGTCTCCGGCTTCTTGACCTCACCGTGGGACCACTGACGGATGTCGTCAGCGGTGGCGAGGCCGATCCGCAGCTCGTCGAAGAAGTTGACGTCGAGCACTATGCGTCAATCCCTCTCAGGGTCGTATCTAGATGGTCTGTACGGGGTCCGGGGAGCGGCCGGGAGCTCCTTGGGGGGGTGAAGCTCCCGGCCAGACCCGTCAGACCTCTTCGACGCTGCTCGGCTCGCGCCGGGACAGGTCGATGCCGAGCTCCTCCGCAGCGCGGAAGACGTCCTCGTCGGTGTCGCGCATCTCGATGGACATGCCGTCCGAGGACAGCACCTCCACGTTGAGGCACAGGGACTGCATCTCCTTGATGAGCACCTTGAAGGACTCGGGGATGCCGGGCTCGGGGATGTTCTCGCCCTTGACGATGGCCTCGTAGACCTTCACGCGGCCGGTGACATCGTCGGACTTGATCGTCAGCAGCTCCTGGAGGGCGTACGCGGCGCCGTAAGCCTCCAGCGCCCACACCTCCATCTCACCGAAGCGCTGGCCACCGAACTGAGCCTTACCGCCCAGCGGCTGCTGGGTGATCATCGAGTACGGACCGGTCGAGCGGGCGTGCAGCTTGTCGTCGACCAGGTGGTGGAGCTTGAGGATGTACATGTACCCGACCGAGATCGGGTCCGGGAACGGCTCACCGGAGCGGCCGTCGAACAGCCGGGCCTTGCCGGACGGGAGGACCATGCGGTCGCCGTCGCGGTTCGGGCGGGTGTTCTCCAGCAGACCGGCCAGCTCGTCCTCGCGGGCACCGTCGAAGACCGGGGTCGCGACGTTGGTCCGCGGCTCGACCTGGTCGGCGCCGATGGCCTGAAGACGCTGGGCCCACTCGTCGCCGAGGCTGGAGACGTCCCAGCCCTGGCTGGCGAGCCAGCCGAGGTGGATCTCCAGGACCTGGCCCGGGTTCATACGGGACGGGACACCCAGCGGGTTGAGGATGATGTCGACCGGGGTGCCGTCCTCCATGAACGGCATGTCCTCGACCGGCAGGATCTTCGAGATGACGCCCTTGTTGCCGTGGCGGCCGGCGAGCTTGTCACCGTCGGTGATCTTGCGCTTCTGCGCGACGTAGACGCGGACCAGCTGGTTCACGCCCGGGGGCAGCTCGTCGCCCTCCTCGCGGTCGAAGACGCGGACGCCGATGACCTTGCCGATCTCACCGTGCGGCACCTTCAGCGAGGTGTCGCGGACCTCGCGCGCCTTCTCACCGAAGATCGCGCGGAGCAGGCGCTCCTCGGGGGTCAGCTCGGTCTCACCCTTGGGCGTGACCTTGCCGACGAGGATGTCGCCGGCGACGACCTCGGCACCGATCCGGATGATGCCGCGCTCGTCGAGGTCGGAGAGGACCTCCTCGGAGACGTTCGGGATGTCCCGGGTGATCTCCTCGGGGCCGAGCTTGGTGTCCCGGGCGTCGACCTCGTGCTCCTCGATGTGGATCGAGGAGAGGACGTCGTCCTGCACGAGGCGCTGCGACAGGATGATCGCGTCCTCGTAGTTGTGGCCCTCCCACGGCATGAACGCGACGAGCAGGTTCTTGCCGAGCGCCATCTCGCCCTCGTCCGTGGACGGACCGTCGGCGAGGACCTGGCCCTCGACCACCCGCGCGCCCTCGTCCACGACGACCTTCTGGTTGAAGGAGGTGCCCTGGTTGGAGCGGGTGAACTTGGCGACGCGGTACGTGGTGTACGTGCCGTCGTCGTTGGCGACGGTGATGTAGTCCGCGGAGACCTCCTGGACCACACCGTTCTTCTCGGCCTTGATGACGTCGCCGGCGTCGACCGCGCAGCGGTACTCCATGCCGGTGCCGACCAGCGGCGACTCCGCCTTGATCAGCGGCACGGCCTGGCGCATCATGTTCGATCCCATGAGCGCGCGGTTGGCGTCGTCGTGCTCGAGGAACGGAATCATGGCGGTCGCGGCCGACACCATCTGGCGCGGCGAGACGTCCATGTAGTGCACCTCGTCCGCCGGGACCAGGTCGACCTCGCCGCCGCGGCGGCGGACCAGCACACGGTTCTCGGCGAACCGCAGGTCGTCGGTGAGCTTGGCGTTCGCCTGGGCGATCAGGTAGCGGTCTTCCTCATCGGCGGTGAGGTAGTCGACCTCCTCCGTGACCTGGCCGTCGACGACCTTGCGGTACGGGGTCTCGATGAAGCCGAAGACGTTGACCCGGCCGTAGGACGCGAGCGAGCCGATCAGACCGATGTTCGGGCCTTCGGGGGTCTCGATCGGGCACATGCGGCCGTAGTGCGAGGGGTGCACGTCACGGACGTCCAGACCGGCCCGCTCACGGGACAGACCGCCCGGGCCCAGCGCCGACAGGCGGCGCTTGTGGGTCAGACCCGACAGCGGGTTGGTCTGGTCCATGAACTGGGACAGCTGGCTGGTGCCGAAGAACTCCTTGATGGAGGCGACGACCGGCCGGATGTTGATCAGCGTCTGCGGCGTGATCGCCTCGACGTCCTGGGTGGTCATGCGCTCGCGCACGACGCGCTCCATACGGGCGAGACCCGTACGGACCTGGTTCTGGATCAGCTCGCCGACGTTGCGCAGGCGGCGGTTGCCGAAGTGGTCGATGTCGTCGGTCTCGACAACGATGTTGTTGCCGTTCTCGCCGACCGTCTCGGTCTCACCGGCGTGCAGCTTCACCAGGTACTTGATCGTGGCGATGATGTCGTCCACGGTCAGCACGCCGGCGTCCAGCGGCTCGTCGCCGCCCAGCTTCTTGTTGACCTTGTAGCGGCCGACCTTGGCGAGGTCGTAGCGCTTGGGGTTGAAGTAGAGGTTCTCCAGCAGCGTCTGCGCGGCCTCGCGCGTGGGGGGCTCGCCCGGACGCAGCTTGCGGTAGATGTCGAGCAGCGCGTCGTCCTGGCCCTGGGTGTGGTCCTTCTCCAGGGTGGCGCGCATCGACTCGTAGTCGCCGAACTCCTCGAGGATCTGGTCGGTGGTCCAACCGAGCGCCTTGAGCAGGACGGTCACGGACTGCTTGCGCTTGCGGTCGATGCGGACACCGACCATGTCGCGCTTGTCGATCTCCATCTCCAGCCAGGCACCCCGGGACGGGATGATCTTGGCGGAGAAGATGTCCTTGTCGGACGTCTTGTCGATCGAGCTGTCGAAGTACACACCCGGCGAGCGGACGAGCTGCGACACCACGACACGCTCGGTGCCGTTGATGACAAAGGTGCCCTTGTTGGTCATGAGCGGGAAGTCGCCCATGAAGACCGTCTGGGACTTGATCTCGCCGGTCTCGTTGTTGGTGAACTCCGCGGTGACGAACAGCGGAGCCGCGTAGGTGAAGTCCCGCTCCTTGCACTCGTCGATGGAGTTCTTCGGAGGCTCGAAGCGGTGGTCGCGGAACGTCAGCGACATCGACCCGGAGAAGTCCTCGATCGGGGAGATCTCTTCGAAGATCTCTTCCAGACCGGACTTGGTGGGGACTTCCTGCCCACTCTCCAGCGCAGCCTCGACGCGACCCTTCCATGCGGCGTTGCCGAGCAGCCAGTCGAAGCTTTCGGTCTGCAGCGCAAGGAGGTTCGGAACCCCGAGGGGCTCCTTGATCTTCGCAAAGGAGATGCGCAGCGGGGCGGTGCTGTCGCCGTTGTTCGTATTGGCAGTCGAGGCGTTGCGCGAGGCGGCCAAGAGGGGGTCCTTCCGAGGGCTCGGACTCACTACGCGCGTACCGGTCCCGAATCCCGCAGACCGAGAGAAAAGCCCAGGTCAGGGCGGTTCATTCAGCTTTGCACGGGCTCGGGTATGCCCCTGGTGACGGGCAGGGAGCAGCTAACAGGCAGCGCAAAGGGTCAGTGTAGCCACATGGCCCACTGATGTCCAGAGCGAGTTTCCGGAGACCGGTACAGCACCGTGATACCGATCTTCTCCCTCCGGGAGGTCCTGCCCTCCGTGCCGGAGGAGCCCCTCGTTGTTCTTCTCTACGCCCAAAGCCCTGCGCCTGCCGAAAGCCCTGCGCCAGTGGCGCACACCGATGCTTCCCTCTTCGTCGGCGATCCATGCCTCGAACCCTGGACCGCTTCCGCGTCGCGTCCAGAGAATTGCGCGCCGCGTCCGGTTCGTCAAGGCCCCCCACCTCAGGGAGATCGTCACATGGAGGTGCGCCCGGACAACGAAGATCACCATACTCGCACTCCGGCGCGAGGCAACGCAGCCGGGGCTGGTACGCCGAAGGGCGACCACCCGTATGGGTGATCGCCCTTGGCGGTGTCCGCGTTACGCCCTCAGGCGCCCCGGACGGAGTCCACGGGACTCAGTGGGGTCACTTGACCTCGACGGAGGCGCCGGCGCCCTCGAGGGCCTCCTTGGCCTTGTCCGCGGCGTCCTTGGCGACCTTCTCCAGGACCGGCTTCGGGGTGCCGTCGACCAGGTCCTTGGCCTCCTTCAGGCCGAGGGAGGTCAGCTCGCGCACGACCTTGATGACCTGGATCTTCTTGTCGCCGGCGCCGGTGAGGATGACGTCGAACTCGTCCTTCTCCTCCTCGGCAGCGGCACCCTCGCCACCGGCGGCACCGCCGGCGACGACGACCGGCGCGGCAGCGGCGGCGGTGACGTCGAACTTCTCCTCGAAGGCCTTCACGAACTCGGAGAGCTGGATGAGGGTCATCGACTCGAACTCGGCGAGCAGTTCTTCCTGGGTGAGAGCCATGATGGCTTTCCTTCCACTAATTCGGCTGGTGCCGGATGTACATTTCGGCGGGCGTGCGGCCCGCTGTAACCCGCGCCCGGAGGGCGCAGGTCATGACGCGAGCCGAATTACTCGGCACCGCCCTGCTCGGCCTGCTTGGCGCGAAGCGCTTCCGCGGTGCGGACGAACTTCGACGGCAGCGCCTGGAAGACAGAGGCAGCCTGGGACTGCTTGCCCTTCATGGCACCGGCCAGCTTGCTGAGCAGAACCTCGCGGGACTCGAGGTCCGCAAGCTTCTTGATCTCGTCGGCGGAGAGCGCCTTGCCCTCAAGGACACCGCCCTTGATGACGAGGTTCTGGTTCTCCTTGGCGAAGTCACGAAGACCCTTCGCCGCCTCGACCGGGTCACCGGTCACGAAGGCGACGGCCGTCGAGCCACTGAGGTGCTCGTCCAGCTCGGAGATCCCGGCCTCCTTGGCCGCGATCTTGGTCAGCGTGTTCTTCACCACACGGTACTGAGCGTTGTCACCGAGCGAACGGCGCAGATTCTTGATCTGCGCAACGGTAAGACCGGTGTACGCGGTCACAACAGCGGCGTTCGAGCTGCGGAACTTCTCCGCGATCTCGTCGACGGCTGCGACCTTGTCGGGCCTCGCCATGAGCCTCGGCCTCCTTCCGGGTGATGAGGACCGCGCAGAAGGGGCTGGGCAACACAAACGCCCCGGCGCAGGCGCACGGGGCGTGACTCGACCGGACACGGAAGATGTCCGGGAGTTTCTTCCTCACACAACCTGCGCAGGCCGTCCGCAGCTAGCGGATCCTTCGGCCACCACGCATCCGGAACTGGACACGCAGAGACAACCAGCGGTCTTTGGCTTCCGGGACACCGTACGGGAACGGACGGCGCGCAGGCAAATCGGCTGAGCGGGGGCATCGGGGACCCGCCCCGGGCCCCCGCTCACCGGGGACCTACTTGTATTCCGTGGTGTCGGCGGCCGGCGGCGGGGTCACCGAGACCTGGGTGCCGTAGTCCGAGTAGTAGACCGTCGAGTCGTACGGCGACTTGGCGCTGTTCATCTGCTCGCGCTTCTTCACCAGGAGGTTGTCCGCGCTCACCCAGACGTCGATGGTCTCGGTCGTGGCGCCGATCGTCTTGAGCTGCTGCTCCAGGGCCTTGAGGTCCGCCTCGCTGACGTCCTTGGCCTGCATGCGGGTCAGCTCGCTGACCGCGAGGGTGCCGGTGTAGTGGGTCGCCTGGACGCCGCGGACGTCCTCCTTGCCGGCTTCCTTGACCTTGCCCGAGGCGATCAGCAGGTCCACCGACCGGCCCGGGTTGTTGTTGTTCATCATGTCCTTCATCAGGGCGCCGGCCGCGCCCAGCTTCTTGGCCATGACGTCGTAGTCGTACTTGATCCAGTTCTTGCCGCCCACCGGCATGCCCATGTTCATGTACATGGCATCGGGCGTGTAGAGCGCCTTGCTGGGCTTGCCGGAGCCGCCCATCGGGCCGCCGCTCTGGGTGATGTCGACGGACATGTGCATCCCGTCGGCCCAGTCCATCGCACCCTTCATGGTCTGGGTGACCTGACCGTTCTTGGTCGTGCCGTCGACCTTGGCGGAGTGCTTGCCGTTCGTCTGCTGCGAGGCCGTCTTCAGCGAGGCCAGGGCGGCCTCCAGCGGGGACTTCGCCCCCGCCGCGTCGCTGCTGCCGCCACTGGCGCTGCCGCCACCGGTCCCGCTGCTCTTGTCGCCGCCGCCGTTGCAGGCGGTCAGACCGGCCATCATGACAACTCCCGCCGCGACGGTGGCGGCTATACGCGTGCTGCGCACTGAGGCTCCCCCTTGATCTCCTCGATGGACCTCGCAGGGGACTGTAGTCCAGGCCACTGACAGCGCCCCCGTCGACCCTGTTGTGAACGCGTCACGCGCTACGGGGCAGCGACCGGGAAGGTCAGACCGCCTCGTCCTCGACGAGGAGGTTGCGGGTGCGGTTGGGGTCCACCGGGACGCCGGGGCCCATGGTGGTGGTGATCGTCGTCTTCTTGATGTAGCGGCCCTTGGCGGCGGACGGCTTCAGACGGGTGATCTCCTCCAGCGCCGCGGCGTAGTTCTCCACCAGCTTGGCGTCGTCGAAGGACACCTTGCCGATGATGAAGTGGAGGTTGGAGTGCTTGTCGACACGGAACTCGATCTTGCCGCCCTTGATGTCCGTGACGGCCTTGGCCACGTCCGGGGTGACGGTGCCGGTCTTCGGGTTCGGCATCAGGCCACGGGGACCGAGCACGCGGCCGAGGCGGCCGACCTTGCCCATGAGGTCCGGGGTGGCGACGACGGCGTCGAAGTCCAGCCGGCCCTTGGCGACCTCGTCGATCAGTTCGTCCGAGCCGACGATGTCGGCGCCGGCGGCTTCCGCGGCCGCAGCACGGTCACCGGTCGCGAAGACCAGGACCCGGGCGGTCTTACCGGTGCCGTGCGGGAGGTTCACGGTGCCACGGACCATCTGGTCGGCCTTGCGCGGGTCGACACCCAGACGCATGGCGACCTCGACGGTCGCGTCGAACTTGACGGACGTGGTGTCCTTGGCGAGACGGACGGCCTCGAGCGGGGCGTACAGCCGCTCCCGGTCGATCTTCGCGTCCGCGGTGCGAAGAGTCTTGCTGCGCTTCACTTCTGCTCCTGATGCAGTGGGGTGGAGTCGTGGTCCGGACCAGCGCCTGGTCCTGCCACGGGGGTGCCAGTGCGCGACGGCGTCGCGCGGCCTGGTGCCGTACGGCCGGGAATCAGCCCTCGACGGTGATGCCCATGGAACGGGCGGTACCGGCGATGATCTTCTCGGCGGCGTCCAGGTCGTTGGCGTTCAGGTCGGGCATCTTGGTGGTGGCGATGTCACGGACCTGGTCGCGGGTGATCTTGGCGACCTTGGTCTTGTGCGGCTCGCCGGAGCCCTTCTCCACGCCCGCGGCCTTCAGGATGAGCTTCGCGGCCGGCGGGGTCTTGGTGACGAAGGTGAAGGAGCGGTCCTCGTAGACCGTGATCTCCACCGGCACGACCATGCCACGCTGCGACTCGGTCGCGGCGTTGTAGGCCTTGCAGAACTCCATGATGTTGACGCCGTGCTGACCCAGCGCGGGGCCGACCGGCGGGGCCGGGTTGGCGGCACCGGCCTGGATCTGGAGCTTGATCAGCCCCGTGACCTTCTTCTTCTTGGGAGGCATGCTCTCTCCGGGTCCTAGTGAGAGGTGATTCGCCGCCGATCCGGTCATCCGGATGGAGGCATACCGCACAACGATAACGGGTACCCTTACGCGGCCAAAAACCGAGCAGGTCAGACCGGCTGTGCGCCGGTCTGACCTGGTCGGTGGCAGAGGGTCCGGAAGAAGCTAGTTCTTCTGGATCTGGTCGAAGCTCAGCTCGACCGGGGTCTCGCGGCCGAAGATCTCGACCAGGCCCTTGACCTTCTTCGAGTCGGCGTTGATCTCGTTGATCGTCGCCTGGAGCGTCGCGAACGGACCGTCGGTGACGGTGACCGAGTCGCCCACCTCGAAGTCCAGGACCTGGACCTCGACCTTGCGGGACGGCGCCGGCTTGCCCTCGGCCGCGGCGGCCTCCTTGGCGGCCTTCTCCTCGGCCTCCGGGGCGAGCATCTTGACGATCTCGTCCAGGGTCAGCGGGTAGGGGTCGTAGGCGTTGCCGACGAAGCCGGTGACACCGGGGGTGTTGCGCACCACGCCCCAGGACTCGTTCGTCAGGTCCATGCGCACCAGGACGTAGCCCGGGAGCTTGTTCTGGCGGACGGTGCGGCGGTCGCCGTTCTTGATCTGCACGACCTCTTCCTGCGGCACCTCGGCCTGGAAGATGTAGTCCTCGACGTTCAGCGAGACGGCGCGCTGTTCGAGGTTGGTCTTCACGCGGTTCTCGTAGCCCGCGTAGGTGTGGATGACGTACCACTCACCGGGGAGCCCGCGCAGCTCGTCGCGGAGGGCGGCGACCGGGTCGACCGGCTCCTGCTCCTCGGCGTCCGCAGCATCCTCGGAGACCTCGGCGGCCTCCTCGTCCTCGACGTGCACGGCGGCGGACTCGGCGGGCTCGCCGGCGGCGGCGTCCTCGGCGTCCAGCTCGTCGGTGCCGTCGGCGTCCGCGACGATCTCCGCGGCGCCCTCGGCGTCAGCGATGGCCGCAGCGTCCCCCTCGACCTCGGCCGGGACGGCCTCGTCAACCTCGGCCTCTGCAGCCGCGACCGGCTCGGTGGCGTCGTTCAGGTTCGGGTCAGACACGTGGCTGCTTCTTCCTTGCTTCAAGGGGTTGAACGTGCGAGGGCCACCCGCAGAGGCACCCCTCCGCGGGATCAGCCGAAGACGTACCCGACGACTCGGTTGATTCCCAAGTCAATCACGGTTACGAGACCAATGATGATGGCTACGAAGACGATCACCACGGTGGTGTACGACGACAGCTGGCCGCGCGTGGGCCAGACGACCTTGCGGAGCTCCGCGATGATCTGGCGGTAGAAGAGCGCGAGACGCGCGAAAGGCCCCTTCTTGCCGCGCTTGCCACCGCGGCGGGGCTTCTTCTGGGATTCCGGGGTGCTGTCCTCGGAACGACCGCGCTCAGGCATGTCGATGGAGCCCAGGGCGTCCGTCACTCGTCCTCACCTGAATCCGGGTCGTGGCCGTGCCGCGCCCGGCCCGGCCGCACGGCGGTGCATTTCGTACGTACGCGTGCACGCACTCGGTGAACGAAGTGCGTGTAGCAGGGCCGGAGGGACTTGAACCCCCAACCGCTGGTTTTGGAGACCAGTGCTCTACCAATTGAGCTACGACCCTTTGTGGTTCTCCCAACCTACCGCATGCGGGCGACTGCACTACGTCGTGTGCCGCGGCGACCCGGTGGGAGCCAACGGTCAGCGAGTGTACGTGGTTCGGGGCCGGGCGTCGAACAGGAACCTCCCGTACCGCCGCGTACCACCCCTCGAAACCCGTGTACCGGGCCCGGTGCCGGTCTGCGACGATGCCTGTATGAGCGCTGCAACTCCCTCCGCATCGTCCCCCGCCGACCGCCGGGTCTCCGTCCGGGTCGGTTCGATCTCCGAGTCCGCCACCCTCGCCGTCGACGCCAAGGCCAAGGCCCTCAAGGCCGCCGGGCGCCCGGTGATCGGCTTCGGCGCCGGCGAGCCCGACTTCCCCACGCCCGGCTACATCGTCGAGGCGGCGGTCGAGGCGTGCCGCAACCCGAAGTTCCACCGCTACACCCCGGCCGGCGGGCTCCCGGAGCTGAAGAACGCGATCGTCGAGAAGACGCGGCGCGACTCCGGCTTCGAGATCGAGGCCGCGAACGTCCTGGTCACCAATGGCGGCAAGCAGGCCATCTACGAGGCGTTCGCCGCGATCCTGGACCCGGGTGACGAGGTCATCGTCCCGGCGCCGTACTGGACCACGTACCCGGAGTCGATCCGGCTGGCCGGCGGCGAGCCGGTCGAGGTGGTCGCCGACGAGACCACCGGCTACCGCGTGTCCGTCGAGCAGCTGGAGGCGGCCCGCACCGAGCGCACCAAGGTGCTGCTCTTCGTCTCGCCGTCCAACCCGACCGGCGCGGTCTACCCCCGCGAGCAGGTCGAGGCGATCGGCCGCTGGGCCGCCGAGCACGGTCTGTGGGTGCTGACCGACGAGATCTACGAGCACCTGGTCTACGGCGACGCCGCGTTCTCCTCGCTGCCGGTGGTGGTGCCCGAGCTGCGCGACAAGTGCATCGTCGTCAACGGCGTGGCCAAGACGTACGCGATGACCGGCTGGCGGGTGGGCTGGGCGATCGGCCCCAAGGACGTCATCAAGGCGGCCACCAACCTCCAGTCGCACGCCACCTCCAACGTCTCCAACGTGGCGCAGGCCGCGGCGATCGCGGCGGTCAGCGGCGACCTGGCGGCCGTCGAGGAGATGAAGACCGCCTTCGACCGGCGCCGCCGGACGATCGTGCGGATGCTCAACGAGATCGACGGCGTGCTGTGCCCGGAGCCGGAGGGCGCGTTCTACGCCTACCCGTCGGTCAAGGGGCTGCTCGGCAAGGAGATCCGCGGCAAGCGCCCGCAGTCCAGCGTGGAGCTGGCGGAGCTGATCCTGGAGGAGGCGGAGGTCGCCGTCGTCCCGGGTGAGGCGTTCGGCACCCCCGGCTACCTGCGGCTGTCCTACGCGCTGGGCGACGAGGACCTGGCCGAGGGCGTCTCCCGGATCCAGAAGCTGCTGGCCGAGGCCAAGTAGCCGACCCGTCGCAGGGGGACGCGGGGCCGGCGCCGTCCGGCCCCGCACGCCTTTGCGGCGGTCCCTTCGTTCGGGGCGGGGGGTGTCCCGGTGGCGGCCGGGTGCGGCAATATCTGCGGATGGAGCGTGCTCGTGATCTGCGTCAACTGCCGAAGGCCCATCTGCACCTGCACTTCACCGGCTCGATGCGGCCGGCGACGCTGCTGGACCTCGCCGACAAGTACGGCGTCCACCTGCCGGACGCGCTCAGGAGCGGGGAGCCGCCCCGGCTGAGCGCCACCGACGAGCGCGGCTGGTTCCGCTTCCAGCGGCTCTACGACATCGCCCGGTCCTGCCTGCGCTCCCCCGAGGACATCCAGCGGCTGGTCCGGGAGGCCGCCGAGGAGGACGTCCGGGACGGCTCCCGCTGGCTGGAGATCCAGGTCGACCCGACCTCGTACGCGCCGCGGCTGGGCGGGCTGATCCCGGCGCTGGAGATCATCCTGGACGCGGTGGACCGGGCCGCCCGCCACACCGGGCTGGGCATCCGCGTCCTGGTGGCCGCCAACCGCATGAAGCACCCGCTGGACGCCCGCACCCTGGCCCGGCTGGCGGTCCGGCACGCCGACCGCGGGGTGGTGGGCTTCGGGCTCTCCAACGACGAACGGCGGGGCCTGGCCCGGGACTTCGACCGGGCCTTCGCCATCGCCCGGGAGGGCGGGCTGCTGTCGGCGCCGCACGGTGGGGAGCTGTCCGGCCCGGCGAGCGTCCGGGACTGCCTGGACGACCTGCACGCCGCCCGGATCGGACACGGGGTGCGGGCCGCGGAGGACCCGGCGCTGCTGCGCCGGCTGGCCGCCCGCGGGGTGACCTGCGAGGTGTGCCCGGCGTCCAACGTGGCCCTGGGGGTCTACGGGAAGCCGGAGGACGTGCCGCTGCGGACGTTCTACGAGGCGGGCGTCCCGATGGCGCTGGGCGCCGACGACCCGCTGCTGTTCGGCTCCCGGCTGGCCGCCCAGTACGAGCTGGCCCGCACCGCGCACGGCTTCACCGACACCGAACTGGCCGAGCTGGCCCGGCAGTCCGTACGGGCCTCCAGGGCGCCCGAGGAGGACCGCCGGGCGATCCTCGCGGACATCGACGCCTGGCTGGCCGCCCCGGCGCCGTAGCAGGCCGCTGGGGGCCCGCTGGGGCCCGCTGCCGGCCGGGGCTCGGCCCCGGCCGCTACAGGCTGACGCCGACCGTGACCGGCTCGTTGACGAGCGTGACGCCGAAGGCGTCCCGGACGCCGTCGCGCACCTCGCGGGCCAGCGCGAGCAGGTCCTCGGTGGTGGCCTCGCCCCGGTTGGTCAGCGCCAGGGTGTGCTTGGTGGAGATCCGGGCCGGGCCGCTGCCGTAGCCCTTCCCGAAGCCGGCCCGGTCGATGAGCCAGGCCGCCGAGGTCTTCACCCGGCCGTCGCCGTCGGGGAAGGCCGGCGGCGCGGCGTCCGGGCCCAGCCGCTCCCGGACGCGCCGGACCAGCTCGGCGTGCTCGGCCTCGGTGAGGACCGGGTTGGTGAAGAACGAGCCGGCCGACCAGGTGTCGTGGTCGTCGGGGTCCAGCACCATGCCCTTGCCGGCCCGCAGCGCAAGGACGGTCTCCCGGGCCGTGGCGAGCGGCACCCGCTCCCCCGTGGCCACGCCCAGCGCGCGGGCCGTCTGCTCGTAGCGCACGGGCGCGGAGAGCCCGCCGGCGTCCTCCAGGGCGAACCGCACCCGCAGCACCACGAAGCGGTCCGGGTGCTGCTTGAAGCGGCTGTGGCGGTAGGAGAAGCCGCACTCGGCGGCGGAGAGGGTGACCGTCTCGCCGGCGCGCCGGTCGTAGGCGACGACCTCGGTGAGGGTCTCGGAGACGTCCTGGCCGTAGGCGCCGACGTTCTGGATCGGGGTGGCGCCGGCCGAGCCGGGGATGCCGGCCAGGCACTCGACGCCGGCCAGCCCGGCCCCGACGGTGCGGGCGACGGCGTCGGACCAGTTCTCGCCGGCGGCGAGCTCCAGCGCGGTGCCGTCGAGGGCGAAGCCGCGGGTGGCCAGGCGCAGGGCCGTGCCGTCGAAGCCCTTGTCGCCGATGACGAGGTTGCTGCCGCCGCCGATGATCAGCAGCGGGGTGCCGGTGTCGTCGGCCTCGCGGACGGCCGCGATCACCTCGTCGTCGGTGGTGGCCGTGACGAGCCGGTTCGCGGGGCCGCCCAGGCGGAAGGTGGTCAGCGGGGCGAGCGGGGCGTTCTCTGCTACGTGGCGTTCCTGCACCCGCCCAAGGGTACGGGGGCGGTCCGGCGGTACCGGGCCGGCCGCCCCCCGCGCCCGTCTCAGGCGAGCTTGACCACCGCGCGGGACATGCCCAGCACCTTCTGGCCCGCGCTCTTGGCCGTGAGGTCGACCCGGACGGTCCGCTCGGCGTCGTCGAGCTTGGCCGCGACGGTGGCGCTGACCTCGATCAGCGCGCCGGTGCCGTCATCGGGGACGACGACGGGCTTGGTGAAGCGGACGCCGTACTCGGCGACCGCGCCCGGGTCGCCCACCCAGTCGGTGACCACCCGGATCGCCGAGGCCATGGTGAACATGCCGTGCGCGATGACGTCCGGCAGCCCGACCTCCTTGGCGAACTTCTCGTTCCAGTGGATCGGGTTGAAGTCCCCGGAGGCGCCGGCGTACTGGACGAGCGTGGCGCGGGTCACGGGGAAGGACTGCGCCGGGAGTTCGGTGCCGACCTCGACGTCGTCGTAGGAGATCTGCGCGGTCATCTCAGGCTTCCTCCTCAGCGCGCCGGGCGACGAGTTTGATGAAGGTGGTCACCACGTGCTCGCCGGCCTCGTCGTGCACCTCGCCGCGGATGTCGACGATCTCGTTGCCGGCCATCGTCTTGACGGACTCGATGGTGGAGGTCACGGTCAGCCGGTCCCCGGCGCGCACCGGCCGCCGGTAGACGAACTTCTGGTCGCCGTGGACCACCCGGCTGTAGTCGAGCCCCAGTTGCGGGTCGGCGACGACCACACCGGCGGCCTTGAACGTGATGGCGAACACAAAGGTCGGCGGCGCGATCACATCCGGGTACCCGAGCGCCTTGGCGGCTTCGGTGTCGGTGTGAGCGGGGTTGGTGTCACCGATCGCCTCGGCGAATTCGCGGATCTTTTCCCGGCCGACCTCGTACGGGTCGGTGGGCGGGTACGTGCGTCCGACGAATGACTGGTCGAGCGCCATGGGGCTCGCAACCTCCCTGTACTGGTGTGCCAAAGCCGCGAGGCCGCCCCCAGGAAATGGGGACGGCCTCACGGACGAGCCTGAGTTATCGCGTCTCGCGGTGCGCGGTGTGCGAGTTGCAGCGAGGGCAGTGCTTCTTCATCTCCAGGCGATCCGGGTCGTTGCGCCGGTTCTTCTTGGTGATGTAGTTCCGCTCCTTGCACTCCACGCAGGCCAGCGTGATCTTCGGGCGGACGTCGGTGGCAGCCACGTGAGTGCTCCTTGACGAACAGGTAGGCGATACTAACGCATAGAAGAGTAGCCGACCGGAGGACCGACCCCACAATCGGCTACTGTCAGTAGCGGTGACCGGACTTGAACCGGTGACACAGCGATTATGAGCCGCTTGCTCTACCGACTGAGCTACACCGCTGTGATGTGAGAGTTCCTCGTCCGAGGACGAGGTCCCCCACACATCAGAGCCCCAATACGGAATCGAACCGTAGACCTTCTCCTTACCATGGAGACGCTCTGCCGACTGAGCTATTGGGGCGAGCGAGGAAGACATTACACGGCCCGCCGCCAAACGTGAAATCCGAATCCGCGTCGCGCCCCGCCGGCCCCCCGCACCACACCGGTACGACTATTCCGCGCCTGCGCGGCGCTCTCCCGGCCGCGCCCTAGGCTCGGACCCACGCTGCGTGATCTTGCACGCCCGGGGCTTCGAGGAGCGCGATGTCCGAGAGCAGTTCGCCGCAGCCGGGGAAGCCCGGGGGCGCCGGCCGGTACGCCCGGCCGGATTCCGGCGCGCTGGTCCTGTGCGGCGCCCGGCTCGCCGACGGCCGCACCGTGGACGTGCGGCTGGGCGGCGGGCGCATCGAGGCCGTCGGCACCGCCGGGAGCCTGGCGCCGCAGGGCGCGCGGGTGGACCTCGCCGGCTACCTGCTGCTCCCGGCGCCCGCCGAACCGCACGCGCACTGCGACACCGCGCTGACCGCCGACGAGGACGGGCCGGCCTCCGACTCCCCCGAGGACGTCCAGCGCCGGACCACCGAGGCGGCGCTGCTCCAGCTGGGGCACGGGGCCACCGCCTCCCGGAGCCATGTGCGGATCGGCGGCGTCCGGGGCCTGCGCGCGCTGGAGGCGGTCCTCCAGGCCCGCCGGGCGCTGCGCGGGCTGGCGGACCTGGCCGCGGTGGCGGTGCCCCGGGTGCTGACCGGGGCGGCCGGGGCCAACGGGGTGGCGCTGCTGCGGGACGCGGTGAAGATGGGCGCCACGGTCATCGGCGGCTGCCCGGACCTGGACCCCGATCCGGCCGGGTACGTGGAGACCGTCCTGGAGGTGGCCGGGGAGCACGGCTGCCCGGTGGACCTGCACACCGACGGGGACGATCCGGCGCGGCTGGCGCGGTTCGCGGCGATGTGCGGCGGGCTGCGGCCGGGCGTGGCGATCGGGCCGTGCGCCGGGATGGCCCGGATGCCGCGGAGCGTGGCGTCCCGGGTGGCGGAGCAGCTGGCGGCGGCCGACGTGGCCGTGGTGTGCCTGCCGCAGGGGGACTGCACGGGTCTGGAGCGGAACGGTTCGCGGGTGTCGCGGCCGGCGCCGGTGCGGCTGCTGCGGGCGGCCGGGGTGCGGGTGGCAGCGGGCAGCGGGGCGCTGCGGGACGCGGCCAACCCGGTGGGCCGCGGGGACCCCCTGGAGGCCGCGTACCTCCTGGCGTCCCTGGGCGAGGCCACTCCGGAGGCCGCGTACGAGGCGGTGAGCGCGGCGGCGCGGGCCACGCTGGGGCTGCCGGAGGTGCGGGTCGAGGCGGGCTTCCCGGCGGAGCTGCTGGCGGTGCGCGGGGAGCGGATCGCCGGGGTGCTGTCGCTGGCGTACAGCCGGATCGTGGTCCACCGGGGGCGGGTGGTGGCGCGGACCAGCGCGGTGCGCGAGTACTGCGACTCGGCGGTGGACGTGGCGCTGGAGCTGCCCCGGCAGTCGCAGCGCTGACCGGCGCACCGGCCGGTCCCCGGGTGCGCCGGGGCGGTTCGGCGTACGGTCGGCAGCATGCGCATTGTCATCGCAGGTGGACATGGTCAGATCGCGCGGCGGCTGGAGCGGCTGCTGCACGCACGCGGGGACGAGGTGGCGGGCATCGTCCGCCGTCCGGAACAGGCCGGCGACCTGCTGGCCTCGGGGGCGGAACCGGTGGTCTGCGACCTGGAGTCGGCGACGGTGAGCGATGTCGCCCGGCACCTGGAGGCCGCGGACGCGGCGGTCTTCGCGGCGGGCGCCGGGCCGGGCAGCGGGGCCGCGCGCAAGGACACGGTGGACCGGGGCGCGGCGACGCTGTTCGCGGACGCGGCCGAGGCGGCGGGCGTCCGGCGGTTCGTGGTGGTCTCGTCGATGGGCGCGGACCGGGAGCCGCCGGAGGGCACCGATCCGGTCTTCGCCGCCTATCTGCGGGCCAAGGGCGCCGCGGACGCCGACGTACGGGCCCGGGCCGGGCTGGACTGGACGATCCTGCGGCCCGGCCGGCTCACCGACGACCCCGGTACCGGCCAGGTGACGCTGGCCGACGCCACCGGGCGCGGGGCGGTGCCGCGGGACGACGTGGCGGCCGTCCTCCTGGCGCTGCTGGACGAGCCCGGCACGATCGGCCGGACCCTGGAGCTGATCGGCGGGGACGTCCCGGTGGCCGACGCGGTGCGGAACGTCGCCGCGCACTGAGCCGCGGACGGCGGACGCCCCCGGAAGGCCCTGAGAGCGCGCCTGCGGCGCCCGGACGGCCGCTGGGCGGCCTGCCCGGTACCCGGCCGCCGACAGGCCGTCAGGCGGGCTGCTGTGGCCGGCGGGAGCCCGCCGGCCTCGCGGGCCGCGGCGCGGCGGGGCGTCGGCGCATGCAGAAGAGGCCCTGGAACGCATCGCTGCGATCCAGGGCCTCTTCGGGCTGTGGCGGCGCCAGGATTCGAACCTGGGAAGGCTGAGCCGGCAGATTTACAGTCTGCTCCCTTTGGCCGCTCGGGCACACCGCCGGGGGTGTCGTCGGGGAGACCCGCTGTGCGGCGGTGCTCCCTGGCAACGACGTAAACCATACCCGATGGCAGGGGGTGGTCCGCCACTCACTTCCGCAGCGCTGGATCTTGGCCGGGTGGCTAGGCTTGGCGGGCGGTCCGCGAGGGCCGCATCTCTGATGGATCTACGTACGAGGAGCCAACCCACGATGGCCGACTCCAGTTTCGACATCGTCTCGAAGGTCGAGCGGCAGGAGGTCGACAACGCCCTCAACCAGGCCGCCAAGGAGATCTCGCAGCGCTACGACTTCAAGGGCGTGGACGCGTCCATCCAGTGGTCGGGCGAGAAGATCGAGATGCGGGCCAACGCCGAGGAGCGGGTGAAGGCCGTCCTGGACATCTTCCAGTCCAAGCTGGTCAAGCGCGGCATCTCGCTGAAGGCCCTGGACGCCGGCGAACCGCAGGCGTCGGGCAAGGAGTACCGGATCTCCGCCTCGATGCAGGAGGGGATCTCGCAGGAGAACGCGAAGAAGGTCGCCAAGATCATCCGCGATGAGGGGCCGAAGGGCGTCAAGGCGCAGGTGCAGGGCGACGAGCTGCGGGTCAGCTCCAAGAGCCGGGACGACCTCCAGGCGGTGCAGCAGCTGCTGCGCGGCAAGGACCTGGACTTCGCGATCCAGTTCGTCAACTACCGCTGAGCGCCCCGGAAGGGGCCGTGCGGTGCGCGGTGCGCAAAGGGGGCGGCACGCCACGGGGGTGTGCCGCCCCCTTTGCGTTCGCGGGCGCCCGCCCGAGGGAGGCCGGCGCGGGCGTTAGTGAGGCGTTAGCCGGACGGCGGCGGAGCGTCAGCGGGGGGCGGCAGTCTCGTTCCCAGGAGCCCGCAACACCACGTCGAGAGACCCGGGGGAAGAACATGTCGCACCGCACCGCATTCCGCCATGCCCGCAACGCCGCCGCCGCGGCGGTAATCGCCGTCGCCGCGTTCGGGCTCACCGCCTGCCAGGGAGGCGGCGGCAGCGCCGCGTCCGCGCCCGCCTCGTCGGTGCGCACCCAGGACTCCCCCGCCCCGGGCAAGGCCGCCCAGGGCGCCGCCGACAGCGCGCCGGCGGGCGCCGCGGCGACGTCCGGGAAGCGGTGCACCGACCGGATCAACTACGCGGGCGACCCCCGGTCCAACGCCGAGATCAACTCCATCGGCGACAGGACCGGTCACTGCCCGGCCGTCCAGAAGGGGAGCGGCACGGCGGCGGGCACCCCGAAGAAGTCCGGGGAGCGCTGCACGGACCGGATCAACTACGCCGGCGACCCGCGCTCCAACGCCGAGATCAACTCCATCGGCGCGGACACCGGCCACTGCCCGGCGCCCCAGAAGGGCGGCAGCGCCGCGTCCGGCACTCCCAAGAAGCCCGGGGTGAGCTGCACGAACCAGATCAACTACGCGGGTGACCCGCGGTCCAACGCCGAGATCAACTCCATCGGCGCGGACACCGGTCGCTGCCCGGCGGTCCAGCACTAGCTAGGGGCGCCCGGCGCACAGGGGAGGCCGGAAAGGGGCCGGGGAGCACACGCTCCCCGGCCCCTTTCCGCGCGCCGGCCGCCGGTCCGCGGTGCGGTCAGCGGGTGGCGAAGGGCTGGTCGGTGGGGACGATCTCGCGGCCCAGCGGGAGCAGGGAGATCGGGATCATCTTGAAGTTGGCGATGCCGAACGGGATGCCGATGATCGTCACGCACAGGGCCAGACCGGTGACGATGTGGCCCAGCGCCAGCCACCAGCCCGCGAAGATGATCCAGATCACGTTGCCGATCACCGAGCCGGCGCCGGCGTCCCGCCGCTCGACGGTCGTCCGGCCGAACGGCACCAGGGCGTACCCGGCGATCCGGAAGGACGCGATGCCGAACGGGATCGTGATGATCAGGATGCAGCAGATCAGGCCCGCCAGGACGTAGCCGAGTGCCATCCAGAAGCCGCTGAGAACCAGCCAGATGATGTTGAGGACGAACTTCATGAGCGGCAGCCTTCCAGGGGCGGGGCGATGGGTGTTCCGCCGTCCTAGACGCCGCCGACCACGGAAAACGTTGCACCGCGGGGGCCGGCCGGGCGGGGTCAGGGCCGGTGGCGGCCGGCCATGCGCTCCAGCCGGGCGATGCGGTCGGGCATCGGCGGGTGGGTGGAGAAGAGGCGGGAGAGGCCCTCGCCGGGGCGGAACGGGTTGGCGATCATCATGTGGCCGGCGGTCTCCAGGCGCGGCTCGGGGGGCAGCGGGAGCTGCTGGGTGCCGATCTCCAGTTTGCGCAGGGCGGAGGCGAGGGCCAGCGGGTCGCCGGTGAGCTGGGCGCCGGAGGCGTCGGCCTGGTACTCGCGGGAGCGGCTGACGGCGAGCTGGATCAGGGAGGCCGCGACCGGGCCGAGGAGCATGATGAGCACCATGCCGACCAGGCCGGGGCCCTCGTCGTCCTCCGAGCGGCCTATGGGGATCAGCCAGGCGAAGTTCACCAGGAACATCACGATGGAGGCCAGGGCGCCGGCCACCGAGGAGATGAGGATGTCGCGGTTGTAGACGTGGCTGAGCTCATGGCCGATGACGCCGCGCAGCTCGCGCTCGTCGAGGATCCGGAGGATGCCGTCGGTGCAGCAGACCGCGGCGTTGCGGGGGTTGCGGCCGGTAGCGAAGGCGTTGGGCGCCTGGGTCGGGGAGATGTACAGGCGCGGCATGGGCTGGCGGGCGGCCGTGGAGAGCTCGCGGACCATGCGGTAGAGCTGGGGCGCCTCGAACTCGCTGACCGGGCGGGCCCGCATCGCGCGCAGGGCGAGCTTGTCGCTGTTCCAGTACGCGTAGGCGTTGGTGCCCACGGCGACGAGGACCGCGGCGATCAGGCCCGTACGGCCGAAGAAGCTGCCGATGACGATGATGAGTGCGGACAGTCCTCCGAGGAGTACGGCGGTCCTGAGCCCGTTGTGCCGGCGGTGCACGGTACGCCCTCCAAATGGTGCGGCAGGGGAACCCTTGGCTTCGTTTCTCCACTCTCCAGTGGACCCTTACTCCCTGGTCAACGCGAGAGGGAGAGGGGTGGTTCCCCGGCCCCCGCGCGCCCGGGGGCGGGCGGGGTGCCGCGGTGGGGTGGAGCGGCGGTACGGCCGTACGGGTGCCCGCGCGGGGCGTGCCGCGGCTTACAGGAGGGCGCCGGCGGCGAAGCGGAGGACCAGCTGGGGGGCGCCGGAGAGGGCCACGCCGAGGACGGTGGCCAGGGCCAGGGCGGTGCCCAGGGCGGCCGGGATCCGGGGGCGGGACCGGTCGGCGGGCTCGCCGGCGGTGCCCTCGGCGGGGGCCTCGGCGGGCCGGAAGAGGGCCGCGGTCCACTGGAGGTAGTAGTAGAGCGCGATCACCACGTTGACGGCCATGACGACGGCGAGCCAGCCCAGGCCGGCGTCGACCGCCGCGGAGAAGACCGTGACCTTGGCGAACAGGCCGATGACGCCCGGCGGCAGGCCCGCCAGGCACAGCAGGAAGAAGCCCAGGGCGAGCGCCACCAGGGGGCGGCGGTGGTAGAGGCCCCGGTAGTCGGCGAGGCGGTTGGCGGGGCTGGTGCGGGCCACCAGGGCGACGGCCGCGAAGGCGCCGAGGTTCACCGCCGCGTACATCAGGGCGTAGGCGACGGTGGCGCCGATGGCGTGCGCCGGGTCGTGGGCGTAGCCGGCCGCGGCGATCGGGACCAGGAGGTAGCCGGCCTGGCCGATGGAGGACCAGGCGAGCAGGCGGATCGCGCCACGGGGGCGGGCCGGGTCCTGGCGGAGCGCGGCGGCGTTGCCGGTGGTCATGGTGAGCGCGGCGAGCACGGCCAGCGCCGGGCCCCAGACGTGCGCGTAGGACGGGAAGCCCTGGACGGTGACGAGGATCAGGCCGGAGAAGCCGACGGCCTTGCCGACGACCGAGAGGTACGCGGCGATCGGCAGCGGCGCGCCCACGTAGGTGTCGGGGACCCAGAAGTGGAAGGGGGCGGCGGCGGTCTTGAAGGCGAAGCCGACCAGGGTGAGCGCGACGCCGGCGCCGGCCAGGGTGGCCAGGCGGGGGTCCGGGAGGGCGGTCAGGGCGTGCGCCACCCGGGTCAGGTGCAGGCTCCCGGTGGCGGCGTAGACGAAGCTCACGCCGAGGAGCATCACGGCGGTGGCGGCCACCGAGGAGAGGAAGAACTTCAGCGCCGCCTCGGAGGAGAGCCGGTCGCCGCGCCGCAGGCCGACCAGGGCGAAGGCGGGCAGCGAGGCGACCTCCAGGGCGATGACCAGGGTGGCCAGGTCCCGGGCGGCGGGCAGCAGGGCCGCGCCGGCGGCGGAGGACAGCAGCAGGAACCAGTACTCGCCGGCGGGCAGGCCGTGGTCCTTGACGGTGTCGATGGACAGCAGGGCCGTCAGCAGGGCGCCGGCCAGGACCAGGAACTGGACGGCCAGCGCGAAGTGATCGGCGGCGTAGCTGCACGCCTGGGGGGTGCCGGTCAGGCAGAAGGTGCGCCGGTGGCCGTCCAGGAGGGGCAGCAGCAGGAGCGCCGCGGCAGCCAGGCCGGCGGTCGAGAACCAGCCCAGCAGGGGCTTGCGGGCGGCGGGCAGGAAGAGGTCGGCGACCAGGACGACCAGGCCGGTGGCCGCGGCGAGGGTGGGCGGGGCGATGGCGAGCCAGTCGACGGACTGGACCAGCGAGGTGGCCTGGGACATCACTTACCGCCTCCGAGGAGCTGCTGGACGGCCGGGTTCGTGAGGCCGAGGAGGGCGGCCGGCCACAGTCCGGCCAGGACGGTGAGGACGGCGAGGGGGCCCCAGGCCGCGTATTCGTGGCGCGCGAGGTCGGGGAGGGCGGGGGCCGGGCCGGCGGTCCCCTGTGGCGCGGGGCCGGTCTTCAGGGTGCCGCCCATGCAGACCCGGCGGACGACCAGCAGCAGGTAGGCGGCGGTCAGCAGGGTGCCGAGGCCGGCCAGGGCCATGAAGGTCAGGAAGGCGGGGCGGCTGAGGCCGGCGGCCGGGTGGAAGGCGCCGAACATCGCCAGCATCTCGCCCCAGAAGCCGGCCAGGCCGGGCAGGCCGAGGGAGGCGACGGCGCCGAAGGCGAGCAGGCCGCCGAAGCGGGGCGCGCGGCCGTAGAGGGCGGCGCCGGTGGCGCCCGCGAGGGTGTCCAGGTCGGTGCTGCCCAGGCGGTCCTTGAGGCCGCCGACGAGGAAGAAGAGCAGGCCGGTGATCAGGCCGTGCGCGATGTTGGCGAACAGCGCGCCGTTGACGCCGGTGGGGGTCATGGTGGCGATGCCCAGCAGGACGAAGCCCATGTGGCCGACGGAGCTGTAGGCGATCAGGCGCTTGAGGTCGCCCCGGGCGCCGGTGCGGACCAGGGCGAGGCAGGCCAGCGAGCCGTAGAGGATGCCGGCGGCGGCCAGCGCGGCCAGGTAGGGGGCGACGGTGTGCAGGCCGTCGGGGGTGATGGGCAGGGCGATCCGGACGAAGCCGTAGGTGCCCATCTTCAGCAGGACGCCGGCCAGCAGCACCGAACCGGCGGTGGGGGCGGCGGTGTGGGCGTCGGGCAGCCAGCTGTGCAGCGGCCACATCGGGGACTTGACGGCCAGTCCGATGCCGACGGTGAGCACCGCCAGGAGCTGGACGGTGTGGCTGAGCTGGGCTTTCGGGCCGTTGTCAGTGGCGAGTGCGACCATGTCGAAGGTGCCGGATTTCAGCCCGATGAGGAGGAGGCCGAGCAGCATCACGACGGAGCCGAGCAGCGTGTAGAGGATGAATTTCCAGGCCGCCGCCCGGCGGCCGGCACCGCCCCAGCGGGCGATGAGGAAGTACATCGGGATCAGCACGGTCTCGAAGGCCAGGAAGAAGAGCATCAGGTCCTGGACGGCGAAGGTCGCCAGGGTGCCTGCTTCCAGGACGAGGATCAGCGCCACGAATGCCTTGGGGGACGGGCCCTTGGGCATCACGTAGTAGCTGTAGAGCGCGCACAGGAAGGTCAGCAGCGCGGTCAGGACGACGAGGGGGAGCGAGATGCCGTCGACGCCGAGGTGCAGGCGGATGCCGAGCGCCGGGATCCAGCTGAGGTCGGTGGTGGCCTGCATACGGCCCGGGTGAGCGCGGTCGAAGCCGGCGGCCAGCGCGAGGGTCGCGGCGAGCACCGCGCCGGTGACGGTCACGCCGTGCCGCAGCACGGCCTGGTCGGGGTTCTTCCCCTTCAGGCCGGGCGGGGCCGGCAGCAGCGCGGCGAGCGCGCCGAGGAGGGGGAGGACGACGGAGCCCGCGAGGAGGAGCTGCATGGCGGTGTGGTTCACGGTCAGGCTCCCGTGCCCGTAGCGACGAGGACGGCGGCGATGGCCAGCACGAGCGCGCCGGCCAGCAGTGCCCCGAGGTAGGTCTGCACGTTCCCGGTCTGGGCGCGGCGGACGGCGGCGCCCAGCCAGCGGGGGGCGGCGCCGGCGCCGCGGACGTAGGTGTCGACGACCGCGTGGTCCAGGAAGCGGACCAGCGTCGCGGCGGCGCGGGTGGGCCGGACGAACAGCGCGGTGTAGACGGCGTCGAGGTGGAAGCCGGCGGCGGCGTGGCGGTGCAGCGGGCCGAGCAGGAGCCGGCCGGGGTCGGCCGGGTCCGGGGCGCCGGCGATGTCGCCGTAGGCCGGGGTGTGCACGTCGATGGCCACCTCCTCGGCGACCGCGGGCGACACGTCGGGCACGGCGGCCACCGCGCCGAGCGGGGCGCGGGCGGCGCGGGTGCTGGTGTGGCGCCAGGCGGCGTAGGTGACCAGGCCGCCGACGAGGGCGACGCCGGTGCCGAGCACGGAGGTGGTGGCACCCGGCGCCAGGGAGCGCCCGTCGAACCACGCGGGCAGCAGGGGGGCGGTCAGCCCGAAGCCGACGGTGGGGACGAACAGCACCCACAGCACGGCGTTCATGGCGAGCGGCTGCGGCCCGTGGTCGGGGGCCTCGGGGCCGGTGCCGCGGAAGGCCAGCAGCCACAGCCGGGTGGCGTAGGCGGCGGTGAGGAGGGCGGTGAGCAGACCGGAGAGCAGGACGGTCCAGCCGGCGGCGCCGGGGATGCCGGCGGCGTGACCGGTGGCGGCGTGCTCGGCGGCGCCCAGCACGGCTTCCTTGGAGAAGAAGCCGGCGAACGGCGGGATGGCGGCGAGCGCGAGCAGCGCGACGGTCAGCGTCCAGAAGGCGTCCGGGACGCGCCGGGCCAGGCCGCCCGTACGGGACATGGCGGCGAGCGAGTTGGTGCCCGCGGCGTGGATGACCACGCCCGCGCCGAGGAAGAGGAGGGCCTTGAACGCACCGTGCGACAGCAGGTGGAAGACGGCGGCGCCGCGGTCGCCGACGGCCAGCGCGCCGGTCATGTAGCCGAGCTGGCCGACGGTCGAATAGGCCAGCACCCGCTTGATGTCGTCCTGGGCCAGGGCGGCCAGGGCGGAGCCGACCATGGTCACCGCGGCCATCACCGCGAGCACGACCAGCGCCGCGGCGGAGGCGGCGAAGACCGGCAGGAGGCGGGCGACGACGTAGACCCCGGCGGCGACCATCGTCGCGGCGTGGATGAGCGCGGAGACCGGCGTCGGACCGGCCATCGCGTCCGGGAGCCAGGTGTGCAGCGGGAACTGCGCGGACTTGCCCGCGACGCCGGCCAGCAGCAGCAGCGCGATCAGCGTCGGGTGGTGCAGCCCGTCGCGGGCGATGTGGCCGAGGATGCCGGTGATCCGGAAGGTCCCGGTGTCGGCGGCCAGCGCGAAGATGCCGAACAGGAAGGGGACGTCGCCGAGCTTGGTGACCAGGAACGCCTTGAGGGAGGCGGCCCGGGCCGCCTCGGTCTCCCAGTAGTGGCCGACGAGGAAGTACGAGCAGATGCCCATCACTTCCCAGCCGACCAGCAGCACCATCAGGTCGCCGGTGTAGACGACCAGCAGCATCGCGGAGGTGAAGAGCGAGACCAGCGCGGCGTAGGAGGGGTAGCGCGGGTCGTCCCGCAGGTACGCCGTGGAGTAGATCTGCACGCAGGTCGCCACGGTGCCGACGAGGACGGCGATCAGCGCGGCGAAGCCGTCGATGTGCAGCGCGAGGTCGATGGGGAGCGAACCGGTCGGGGTGAGCCGGGTGGCGACGTCGGTGGCCGGGCCGGCGCCCTGGCCCACCGCGACCGCGACGGTCAGCACGGCCGCGGCGAGCGTCGGCAGGACGGCCAGCGGCCGGACGAATCCGGGCGAGCGCCTGCCGGTCAGGAAGCCGGCGACGGCCCCGAGGAACGGCAGGAGGGGGACGAGTACGGCGGTGGTGGTGAGCGTCACGCGGTGGCCTCCGCCCCGGTGTCCGGCCGCGGCGCCCCGTCCGCGCTGCCCGACCCGTCCGGAGCGGACGGTCCGGCCGGGCGTTCGGCGAGGTCGCGGAGGCGGTCGATGTCGGAGCTGCCGCGGTTGCGGTAGACGAGCAGCACGATCGCCAGGCCGATGCCGATCTCGGCGGCGGCGACGGCGATGGTGAAGAGGGTGAGGGCCTGGCCGGCGTGCAGGGTGTCGCGCAGCCAGACGTCGAAGGCGACGAGGTTGAGGTTGACGGCGTTGAGCATCAGCTCGACGGACATCAGCACCAGGATGGCGTTGCGGCGCGCGAGGACGCCGTACAGGCCGGTGCAGAAGAGGAGGACGGCCAGGACCGCCGGGTAGACCAGGTGCATCAGCGCCGCTCCTCCCCGGCGGTGCCCGGGGCCACGGCCTCGGCGGCGCCCTTCGCCCCGGTGCGGCGGGACAGCACGATCGCGCCGACCAGCGCGGCGAGCAGCAGGACGGACAGCGCCTCGAAGGGCAGCACCCAGTAGCGGAACAGGCTGCGCCCGGAGACCTCGGTGGAGCCCTGGACGGCCCCGCCGAAGTCGATCCACGTGGTGCGGAAGGCGTCGGCGACGATCCATACCAGGGCCGCGGCGGAGGCGCCGGCCACGGTGACGGCGGCCCAGCGGTTGCCCGAGTCGGCGTCCGGGGACGGCCCGATGGGCGCCTTGGTGAGCATCAGCCCGAAGAGCAGCAGCACCACCACCGAGCCGACGTAGATCAGCACCTGCACCCAGGCGATGAACTCCGCGGTGAGCAGGAGGTACTCCACGGCGATCCCGCCGAGGGCGGCCACCAGCCACAGGGCGGCGTGCACCAGCTGCCGGGTGGTGACGGTCAGCAGGGCCGCGCCGAGGGTGGCGAGGCCGACGAGGACGAAGGCGATCTCGACCCCGGTGGGCGAGAGGAAGCCGGGGCCGGCGGCGGCGAGCGTCACGTGCCCTCCTCCCGGGGTGCGTCGGTGCCGGTGGTCCGCGGTGCGGCGGCGGCCTGCTGGGCGGCGAGCTTGTCCGCGGCCTTGCGGGCCGCGGCGATCTCCTTGGGCTCCTCGGCCGCCGGATCGAGCGCGGGCGGCTCGGGCACCGTCCACATCCACGCGCGCAGCTTGTCGCGCTCGTGGGTGAGGTCGCGGATGTCGGTCTCGGCGTACTCGAACTCCGGGGACCAGAACAGCGCGTCGAACGGGCAGACCTCGATGCAGATCCCGCAGTACATGCACAGCGCGAAGTCGATCGCGAAGCGGTCCAGGACGTTGCGGCTGCGCTCCCGGCCGCCGGGGGCGGCCGGCGGCACCGTCTCCTTGTGGGAGTCGATGTAGATGCACCAGTCGGGGCACTCGCGGGCGCACAGCATGCAGACCGTGCAGTTCTCCTCGAACAGCCCGATGACGCCGCGGGTGCGGGGCGCGAGGTCGGGCTGGACGTCCGGGTACTGCGCGGTGACGGTCTTGCGCGTCATCGTGCGGAGCGTGACGGCCAGGCCCTTGGCCAGGCCGGAACCGGGGACGCGGCTCCGCTTGGCGGGCGTCGCGGCGGGGTGGTGGTCGGTCGACGGGCGGGACATTTAGGAGATCACCACCTTGACGATGCCGGTGAGGGCGATCTGGACGAGCGCGAGCGGGATCAGGACGGTCCAGGCGAGCTTCTGCAGCTGGTCCTCGCGCAGCCGCGGGTAGGTGACCCGCAGCCAGATGACGACGAAGCAGAGCGCCGCGGTCTTCACCAGCGTCCACAGCCAGCCCAGGCCGGCGTCGCCGAACGGGCCGTGCCAGCCGCCGAGGAAGAGCACCGCGGTCAGCGCGCTGAGGACGACGATGCCGGCGTACTCGGCGAGCAGGAAGAGCGCGAAGCGGAGGCCGGTGTACTCGGTGTAGGCGCCGAAGATGATCTCGGAGTCGGCGACCGGCATGTCGAACGGCGGCCGCTGGAGCTCGGCGAGCCCGGCGGTGAAGAACACCACGCCGCCGATGATCTGCCACGGCAGCCACCACCAGTGGAAGGCGTCGAGGATGCCGGGCAGCGAGAGGGTGCCGGCGGCCATCGCCACGGACGCGGCGGCCAGCAGCATCGGCAGCTCGTAGGCGAGCAGCTGGGCGGCCGTGCGCAGACCGCCGAGCAGGGAGAACTTGTTCGCCGAGGCCCAGCCCGCCATCAGGGAGCCGAGCACGCCGACGCCCATCACGGCGAGCGCGAAGAAGACACCGGCGTCGAGCGCCTGCCCGACGGCGTTGTGCGGCCCCACCGGGATGGCGATCATGACCAGGAGGTAGGGCAGCAGCGCCACCGCGGGGGCGAGCTGGAAGATCCGCCGGTCGGCGCCGGCCGGGACGACGTCCTCCTTCTGCGCGAACTTGACGCCGTCGGCGACCAGTTGCGCCCAGCCGTGGAAGCCGCCCGCGTACATCGGGCCGAGGCGGCCCTGCATATGGGCCATGACCTTGTGCTCGGTCTGACCGACGACCAGCGGGAGGACCAGAAAGACGACGAAGACGGCGAGGACCCGCAGCACCAGGGCGAGGGTGTCGCTCATGGGGTGTCGCCTCCTTCGTCATCGGGTCGTCGGGCGGGCCGTGCGGGGGGTTCCGGGGCGCGGTCCGGCTGCGCTTCGGGGGCGCGGTCGCGGTCCGGCTGCGCTTCGGGGGCGCGGTCCGGCTCCCGTTCCGCTTCGGCGCCGAAGGCCGGGCGGGCGTGGTGCCAGGGCGCGTCGGAGGAGCGCGGCGCGGCGGCGTCCCGGGGCGCCGGAGCCTCGGTGGCCGGAGCCTCGGTGGCCGGTGCCGCGGGCTCCGCGGCGGCCGCCTGCTGGCTGGCCGAGCCCTCGCTCGCGCTGCGGGTGCGCCGGGCGGGCCGCTCCGGACGGGCGGGCGGGGCGCCGGCCGCGGCGTCCGCCGGGGTGCCGGCCGCGGCCGCCTGCTGGCTCGCCGAGCCCGCGCCCGCGGTGCGGGTGCGCCGGGCCGGGCGCTCGCCCGCGGCCCCCGCCGCCCGCGCACCGCGGGCCGGACGGGCCGGGGCGGGCGGCAACTGTCCCTTGAGCGGCCCCCATTCGTTGGGGTCGGGCACGCCCGGCGGCAGCATCTGGCGCCGCTTGGGCCCGGCGCCCGCGGCCGGCTCCCCCGGCTCCTTGGCCCCCGGCCACGCCTTGGCGACCCGGGCCGCGAGCACGAAGTCCTTGCGCAGCGGGTGGCCCTCGAAGGTCTCCGGCAGGAGCAGCGGCACCAGGTGCGGGTGGCCGGTGAAGTCCACGCCGAACATCTCGTGGGTCTCCCGCTCGTGCCAGCCGGCGCCCGCGAACACGCCCACCGCGGTGGGCAGCACGGGCGCGTCGTGCGGCACGGTGGTCCGCACGACCAGCCGGCGGACCGCCCCGGGGCGGCTCACGTCGGCGAGGTGGGCGCAGATCCGGAAGCCGGTGCCGGGCTCGTCGACGGCGCTCAGCCAGTCGAAATAGGTGCAGCCCAGCTCGTCGCGGGCGGCGGTCAGCGCGCCGGTCCAGGCGTCCGCCGGGACGTCGACGGTCAGCAGGCCGTACGCCAGCTCCGCCGCGGCGCCCGCGCCGAAGATCTCGGCGGCCGGCGCGGGCAGCCAGCCGACGGGCTGCGGCGCCGGCTCGCCGGCCGGCTCCGGGGACGGCTGTGCGGGCTGGTCGGGCTGCTCGGTCCGGTCGGGCTGCTCGCTCATCGGGGTCCCTCTCCGGTGGCCCCGGTGGCGTCCGCGGCCGGGGCGGGCGGCGGGGTCACCAGGCCGCTGCGGAGCGCGGCCGCGGACGGCCGTCCGGCGGTGCCGTAGCGCTCGCCGAGCGACTCCCGGGCGATCTTCTCCTGGAGCTTGAGGATGCCCTGGAGCAGCGCCTCCGGGCGCGGCGGGCAGCCGGGGACGTAGACGTCCACCGGGATGACCTGGTCGACGCCCTTGGTGACGGAGTACGAGTCCCAGTACGGGCCGCCGCAGTTGGAGCAGGCGCCGAAGGAGATGACGTACTTGGGCTCGGGCATCTGCTCGTAGAGCCGCTTGACGGCCGGGGCCATCTTGTCGGTCACCGTGCCGGAGACGACCATCAGGTCGGCCTGGCGGGGGCCGGGCGCGAACGGGATCACGCCGAGCCGGATGAAGTCGTGCCGGGCCATGGACGCGGCGATGAACTCGATGGCGCAGCAGGCCAGGCCGAAGTTGAAGACCCAGAGGCTGTAGCGGCGGCCCCAGTTCAGGACCACTTTCATCGGTTCCGGCGCGAGCCGGGCCAGCGCGCCGAGGCGCCGCGGCTCCGGCAGGGGCACGGGGGCGGCGGAGGCGGGGGTCACGTCCATTCCAGGACGCCCTTCCTGTACGCGTAGAGCAGGCCGACGGCGAGGAAGCCGAGGAAGATGAACATCTCCACCAGCGTGACACCGCCGAAACCGGGCGCGGCGAAGACCGTCGCCCAGGGGAAGAGGAAGATCGAGTCGACGGCGAAGACGACGTAGAGGAAGGCGTAGACGTAGTAGCGGACCTGGGTGTGCGCCCAGCCCTCGCCGACCGGGTCGACCCCGCACTCGTACGTCAGCAGCTTCTCGGGCGTGGGCACGACAGGGCGCAGCAGCCGCCCGGCCCCGAAGGCCACGGCGACGAACAGCACCCCGACCACGGCGATGATCCCGACGGCCGCATAGCCCTGGAAATAGTCCGCGGCGGCGGTGGTGCGTACGGTCGCGTCCGGCACGTCCGCCCCTCGCTCCCTGACTGCGCTTCTTGAAACGACTTTTACACGATCTGTACGGACGGGAGTCTAGGCCCTGCCCCGGGCACGCTCCGCAGCCGCGTGGTGCGCGGATGGCGGGGTTGTCCCCACTTCGCCCGTCCTGGGTGGCCGGCAGCGTAGACGGCCGGCCCGCCCGCCTCTCGAACCGTCTCAGCCAACGGACGGAAAGCGTCCGCATGGCGGGACGACGGTGGTGGCGGGCCACGCGGCGGGCGGATCAGGGGGCGGGGGTGCCGCCGTGGGGGGCGCCGTGCGGGCCGCCGGGCGCGCTGCCGGGCAGGCCGCCGTACGGGCCCGGAGGGGCGGCGGGCGGGGCCGGGTACGGGTGGGGCGCCGGGGCCGGGGGCCGGTCCGGGGCGGGGCCCTGGGGCGGGGGGCGGCGGCGGGACGGGTCGCGGGAGACCGCGCGGTCCATGGCCTCGGCCGCGATCCCGGCGGCGGCCTCCCGGGTGCGGGCCCCCAGGAGCTCCGCCCGGATGGCGCCGCCGGCCGCCAGATGCCGGTCGTAGGGCAGCGGCAGCACGGCCGCGCCGCCGGCGCCCAGGTGCGCGGCGGCCCGCCGGACGTCGACGCCGCTGTCCGGCGCGGGGTGGGTGAGGACGACGACCGTGGTCGGCAGGAGCCCGGGGTGCAGCCCGCCGACCCAGTCCAGTACGGACCGGGTGGCGGCCACGCCCTCCGGGGTGGCCGGGGTGACCAGGACCCGGGCCTGGGTGGTGACCAGCGCGGTGCGCGCCACCTCGGCGGGCAGCGTCTCGCAGTCCACGACGGTGGCGGCGAAGTGCCGGCGCAGCGTGGTCATGACCACGCGGTAGGTGTCCAGGTCGAGCCGGGTCCCGATGGCGCCCTGGCTGCCGGGCAGCAGCCAGCCGCCGCCGGCGAACGGCAGGAGGTAGCCGGTCAGGTCGGTGATCAGCATCGACGGGTCGAGGATCTGCGCCAGGTCGCTGCCCGACCAGCGGACCTCGCGGGCGCCGAGCCGGTGCGGCAGGGTGCCCAGCGCCGGGTCGGCCTCGACGGCGAGCACCGGGTCGGGGCGGTAGTGGGCGTAGGTCAGCGCCAGCAGCGCGGCGACGGTGGACTTGCCCGCGCCGCCGCGGATGCTGGACACCGCGATCTGCCGGCCGCTGGTGACCGGCTGCTGGATGGCGTGCGCGGCGCGGGTGAGGGCGGCCGTCTCGGCGGCGGGCGAGGACGCGAACACCTTGCGCAGGGCGCGGCCCGCGCGCCGGGCCAGCGGGTCGCCGCGGCGCGGCCGGGGCTGCCCGTCGGCCAGCTCGGGCGGCAGCAGCGGCACCGAAACGGGCGTCCGCACCGGCAGCGCGCCGGAGCCGTAACGGCCGGGGGCCGGGGCAGGGGCCGGGGCCGCCGGGGGCACGGGGGCGGGTGCCGGTGCGGCCACCGGGGTGAGCGGGGTCGCGGTGGGCGGTGCGGCCGGAGGGAGGGGTGGGGACGGAGGGGCCGCGGCTGCCGCGGGGGGCCCGGGGGCCATCGCGGGCGCGGGGATCACCACGCTCGCGGGAGTCACCCCGGGCGCCGGGGGCACGGGGGCCGCCGCGCCCGGAGCAGGGGCCGCCGCGCGGGCAGGGGCCGTCGGGGCCGGGCCCGGGTGGCCCGGTGGCGGGTCGAACGGGGACGCGGCGGGCGGCGCCACGGGGGCGGCCGGCGCCACCGGGGCGGCCGGAGCGGCCGGGGCCGCGGCCGCCGCGGGCGTCGGGTGATCCACCGGTGCCGTCGCCGCCATCGGCGCCTGCCCCGGCATCGGCACCGGCACCGGCACCGGCACCGGCACGGGCCCGTTACCCGTCCCGGACAGCTCCTCGTGTCCCGTCGTCACCGTTCCGCACCTCCTTCCGCGCCCGCGTCGCCCTCATTGCCCACGCCGTCCACCGTGCCCTCGTTGCCCGCCCCGCCCTCGTGGCGCTCGTGGCCTTCGCGGTGGTCGCCGCGTCCGGGGCGGGCGGGACCGGTACCGCTCCCGTCGCCCCGGGAACCCAACTCCCGGGCACGGCCGGAACGTTCCGGCGCCGCAGGGTCTTCACAGAACGTCCGCGTCACCCGCGTCGCCCGCGCCGTGCGGGCCGTCCGCGTCATGCGGGCCGTCCGCGTCATGCGGCTCGTCCGCCTCGTCTCCGCCGGCACCGGCGCTCCCCTTCCTCCGCCCATCCCGCCGTCAGGCCCCGAACGGCAGCAGGCCGTAGAGCCCGAACGCGCCCAGGCCCGCCGGGATCAGCGCCACCATGCACACCGACTCGGCCAGGTCCAGCCGGCGTCCCAGCCGCTCCCGCCGCGGCTGGGGCAGCCGTACCGCGAGCGCCGCGACCGGCAGCGCGGTCAGCACGCACAGCGCGGCGAGCGCGAGCGCCGGGGCGCCGCCGTCCACCGCGCAGCGCACGACGAGCCGTACGCACACCGCGGTGCCGGCGGCGAGCAGGGCGGCCACCTCCACGGCCAGCGGGTAGGCGCGGGCCCGGGAGAGCAGGACGACGGCGAGCAGCACGGCGGTGAGCACCGGCCACGGCCCGGGCCCGCCCGCCGCGAGCACCCCGGCCGCACCGGCCGAGGCGGCCGGCACCAGGGTGGCCGGGGCCAGCCCGCGGTGGGCGGCGGCCAGTGCGGTGGCCACCCGCTGGCGGCCGACCGGACTGCCGCCGGGCTGCCGGTCGTCGAGCCGGGTCAGCCCGGCCGTGCGCAGCGCCAGCCGGGGCAGTGCGCCCAGTGCCAGGACGGAGAGGAAGCCCAGCGCCACACCGGCCCGGACCGGGCCGGCCGGCAGCAGCAGTTCCCAGGCGCCGACGGCCACGGCGGCCGCGGCGGCGCCGGCCGGCCCGCCGCGGACCGGGCCGTTCCGCAGTCCGAGCAGGGCGAGCGCGGCCGCGGCGGTCAGGCCGGTGGCGGCGAGCCGGGCGGGTCCGGCGGGCGCCGCGTACCAGGCGGCGAGGAGGCCGAGGGCGGTGCCGGCGAGCAGCAGCGCGGTACCGGGGGCGCGCCGGCCCGGGGCCGCGGTGAGCACCGCCCCGCCGGCCGCGGCCAGGGCCGCCGCGGCGGCCAGCCAGCGGGCGGCGCCGCTGCCGTACCAGGCGAGCGCGCAGCTCCCGGTGACGGCGGCCAGCAGCACGGCGGCCACCAGCGCGGTCCGGGTGCGGGCGCGGTCGTCCCAGCGGCCGCCGGCGGGCGCCGGGAGGTCCGTTCCGGCGGGGTCCGCCGGGGCCGCCGGCCGGCCGCCGCCGTGCGCTTCCGCTCCCGTGCCGGCGCCCGTCGTCGCACTCGTCATGTCCACGCGGCCGTTCTGCACCGCAACACCATACGGTCCCGCCGCCGCGGGCTGTCCACGGCGTCCCGCGCCAATCCGGGCCCGCGCGGCGGGAGGTGACGGGCCGCCGGGCGGCGGAGGTGGGGGATACCCCCGGGCCGCCACCCGACGGCCCCCATGGCCCGGGGGCGGGCGGGCCCGGCAAGCTGGGGCGCATGACGGAACGTTCCCGCCCCGCCGCCGACGACGAGACCGCCGCGGAGGAGGTGCCGCTCCCGCCGCCCCGGGCGCCGCTCGGCCGCTGGACCTGGCGCGAGATCGGCTATCTGCTGGTCAACCTCCCGCTGGACGTCCTGGCGTTCGCGGTGCTGGTGGTGTGGCTGGTGCTCGGCCTGGCGCTGTCCGTCACCGTCATCGGGCTGCCGCTGCTGGCCACCGGCCTGGCGGCCTGCCGGCTCTACGGGAAGCTGGAGCGGACCCGGGCGCGGGCCTGGCTCGGGGTGGCGGTGGCGGAGCCGAGCCGGCCGCGGTCCCGGGAGCGGGGCCTGACCGGATGGCTGCGGTCGCGGCTGGCGGACCCGGTGGCCTGGCGCCACGCGCTGTTCACCGTCATCCGGCTGCCGTGGGGCATCCTCACCTTCGCGGTCGTCCTGGTCTCCCTGCTCGTGGCCTGGCCGGTGCTGCCGTGGCTGGCCCGCTGGCTGTCCAACGCCGACCGGGCGATGGTGCGCGGCCTGCTGTCGCCCTCCGACGAGCTGGAGCGGCGGATCGCCGAGCTGGAGTCGGACCGGATGGCGGTCACCGACACCGCCGCCGCCGACCTGCGGCGGATCGAGCGGGACCTGCACGACGGCGCCCAGGCGCGGCTGGTGGCGCTCGCCATGGGGCTGGGGCTGGCGAAGGAGAAGCTGGCCGAGGGGCGGGCCGACGCGACCGTGGCGGCGATGGTGGACGAGGCGCACGGCGAGGTGAAACTGGCCCTCCAGGAGCTGCGCGACCTGGCCCGCGGCATCCACCCGGCGATCCTCACCGACCGCGGGCTGGGCCCGGCGCTGGCCTCGCTGGCCGGACGCTGCACGGTGCCGGTCAGCACGTCCGTGGACCTGGCCGAGCGGCCCGCCCCGGCGATCGAGGGCATCGTCTACTTCACCGTCTCCGAGCTGCTCCAGAACGTCTCCAAGCACAGCGGGGCGCGGCAGGCGTCGGTGGAGGTGTGGCGGTCCCGGGACCGGCTGCTGTTCCAGGTGCACGACGACGGGCGGGGCGGGGCGCGGCTGGACGGCGGCAGCGGGATGGCCGGACTGGCGGAGCGGCTGGGCGCGGTGGACGGGCTGTTCGTCCTGGACTCGCCGGCGGGCGGGCCGACCCGGGTGACGGCGGAGGTGCCCTGGCGCCCCCGGCCGGCCGCGGGCGCGGCGCCGCGTACGGGGCGGCGGGCCGGGCGGGCGGAACGGCGCTGAGCGGGCCGCGTACGGGGCAGCGGGGCCGCCCCACCCACCCGGGGTGGGGAAAACCCCCGCCGGGGACTGCGAGCAGCCGCATGGCCCGGCGGGCGGCGGTCGCCGACCCTGGAGCGAAGCCGGCACGGGCCGGCCGCGGCCCCGGCCGCCGAGGCACGACGGACGGACGACGAGACATGGACACCGCGTACTGCGCCCCACCACCGCAGGCCCCCGGCCACCGGGTCCCCGCGGGCCTGCGCGCCCCCTTCTCCGGGCGCACCTGGCGGGAGTTCCTGCACCTGTGCCTGAGCCTGCCGGTGGCCTGCCTGATGTTCGCCTACGCGGTCGCGGTGGTGAGCACGGGCGCCGGCCTGCTGATCACCTTCCTGGGCATCCCGGTGCTGGCCGCCGGGCTGGCCGGGGCCCGCGGACTGGGCGCCCTGGAGCGGGCCCGGGCGCGGGCGCTGCTGGGGCTGGAGGTGGCCGGGCCGCGGCCGCTGCGCCCGGCCCGGCCGGGCCCGATGGCGTGGACGGTCGCGCTGCTCCGCAGCGGGGCGTCCTGGCGCCACCTGCTCTACGCGTTCGTGCACTTCCCGTGGGCGCTGGGGGCGTTCGTCCTCGCCGTGACGTGGTGGGCGGTGGGGTGGGCGCTGCTGAGCTTCCCGCTCTGGTACCGGCTCGTCCCCGGGTACGCCGGGCTGCCGCGCCTCCAGCTGTGGGGTGGCGGCGGCACCGTGGTCTACGTCAGCCCGGGGGTGGCGGCGGGGATCAGCGGCGCGGTCGGGCTGCTGCTGGTGCTGGCCGGGCCGTGGCTGTTCCGCGGGCTGACGCAGGTGGACCGGCTGCTGGTGCGCGGGCTGCTGGGGGCGTCGCCGCTGGCGGCCCGGGTCAGCGAGCTGGAGTCGGACCGCGGGGTGCTGGCCGACACCGCCGCCGCGGACCTGCGGCGGATCGAGCGGCAGCTGCACGACGGCGCCCAGGCCCGGCTGGCGGCGCTCGCCCTGGACCTGGGCCTGGCGAAGGAGAAGCTGGCCGAGGACCCGGACGCGGCGGCCCGGCTGGTGGACGCGGCGCACGGCGAGGTGAAGACCGCGCTCCAGGAGCTGCGCGACCTGGCCCGCGGCATCCACCCGGCGATCCTCACCGACCGCGGGCTGGGCCCGGCGCTGTCCGCGCTGGCCGCGCGCTGCCCGGTGCCGGTCGCGGTCCAGGTGGACCTGGCCGAGCGGCCCGCCGCGGCGATCGAGGGCATCGCCTACTTCACCGTCTCCGAGCTGCTGCGCAACGTCGCCGGGCACAGCGGCGCGCGGCGCGCCGCGGTGGACGTGTGGCGGAGCGGCGGGCAGCTCATGGTGCTGGTGGCGGACGACGGCCACGGCGGCGCGGACCCCGGCGAGGGCGGCGGGCTGGCCGGGCTCGCGGCGCGGCTGGGCTCCGTCGACGGCGTACTCGTGGTGGACTCCCCGCCCGGCGGCCCGACCGCCGTCACCGCCGAACTCCCCTGGCGCGGCTGACCACCGCACCCCCTCCCCTCCCCCGTTCCGGACCGGATGCTGGAATGCTGGGGCACGACCGAGTTGTGCGGAACGTGGGGGAAGCGTGGGGGGAATCGACGTCGTGGACGACAGAGTGCGGGTGGTCATCGCCGAGGACTCGGTGCTGCTGCGGGAGGGCCTGACCCGGCTCCTGACCGACCGCGGGCACGAGGTCGTCGCGGGCGTGGGGGACGGCGAGGCGCTGGTGCGGACGGTCGCCGCGCTGGCCGCCGCGGGCACCGCGCCGGACGTGGTGGTGGCGGACGTGCGGATGCCGCCGACGCACACCGACGAGGGGCTGCGGGCCGCGATCCGGCTGCGCCGGGACCACCCGGAGGTGGCGGTGCTGGTGCTGTCGCAGTACGTGGAGGAGCAGTACGCCACCGAGCTGCTGGCCGACGCCGGCCGGGGCGTGGGCTACCTGCTCAAGGACCGGGTCGCCGAGGTGCGGGAGTTCGTGGACGCGGTGGTCCGGGTGGCCCGGGGCGGCACCGCGCTGGACCCCGAGGTGGTGGCGCAGCTGCTGGGCCGCAGCCGCAAGCAGGACGTGCTGGCGCACCTGACGCCGCGGGAGCGCGAGGTGCTGGGGCTGATGGCCGAGGGCCGGACCAACTCCGCGATCGCCCGGCAGCTGGTGGTCAGCGACGGCGCGGTGGAGAAGCACATCAGCAACATCTTCCTGAAGCTGGGCCTGGCACCGAGTGACGGGGATCACCGCCGGGTGCTGGCCGTGCTGGCCTATCTGAACTCCTGACGGAGCTGACACCGTGTCAGCAGAGCGCGGTCCCGGCCGGAGATCCGGCCAGGCCGCGGCCGGTGCCCGCCCCGCCCCGGTCCCGCGGCCCTCGCACCAATGGACGAGGCCGGCGGAGTGCCGGTGCGTCATGGAGACAGGGGCGACGGGGGCAGTGATTCGATGACAAACCATGCCAGAACGGTGTCTCATCCCGCGGTCCACTATGTGATCGACCCAGGGAAGGGCACCCTTACCCAAGTACGATGGTTATGGGACAACCGGTCGGTACGACCCGTCCCACGCCCTGCGTCCGGCGGGGATGCCGCACCCCTTGAGGGAGGTCCGAAGCAGTGACCAGCCAGGTCAGTAGCACAGCCGAGCAGGCCGACGGAGCGCTTGTCGGGGAACAGCGCACGTCCGGTGACGGCGGCCCGGGCAAGGAAGTCCGGCGCCTGGACCGGGTGATCATCCGGTTCGCCGGCGACTCCGGTGACGGTATGCAGCTCACCGGTGACCGTTTCACCTCCGAGACGGCGTCGTTCGGCAACGACCTGTCCACGCTCCCGAACTTCCCCGCCGAGATCCGGGCCCCCGCCGGGACCCTGCCGGGCGTCTCCAGCTTCCAGCTGCACTTCGCCGACCACGACATCCTCACCCCCGGCGACGCGCCGAACGTCCTGGTGGCGATGAACCCGGCCGCGCTGAAGGCCAACATCGGCGACGTCCCGCGCGGCGCGGAGATCATCGTCAACACCGACGAGTTCACCAAGCGCCCGATGGCCAAGGTCGGCTACGAGACCAACCCGCTGGAGGACGGCTCGCTGGCGGCGTACCACGTGCACCCGGTGCCGCTGACCACGCTGACCATCGAGGCACTCAAGGACTTCGGGCTCTCCCGCAAGGAGGCCGAGCGCAGCAAGAACATGTTCGCGCTGGGCCTGCTGTCGTGGATGTACCACCGGCCGACCGAGGGCACCGAGTCGTTCCTGCGGGCCAAGTTCGCCAAGAAGCCGGAGATCGCCGAGGCGAACGTCACCGCCTTCCGGGCCGGCTGGAACTTCGGCGAGACCACCGAGGACTTCGCCACCTCCTACGAGGTCGCCCCGGCCACCACGGCGTTCCCGACCGGCACGTACCGCAACATCTCCGGCAACCTCGCGCTGTCCTACGGCCTGGTCGCCGCCGCCCGCCAGGCCGATCTGCCGCTGTACCTCGGCTCGTACCCGATCACCCCGGCCTCCGACATCCTGCACGAGCTGTCCAAGCACAAGAACTTCGGCGTGCGGACGTTCCAGGCGGAGGACGAGATCGCGGGCATCGGCGCGGCGCTCGGCGCGGCGTTCGGCGGCTCCCTGGCCGTCACCACCACCTCCGGGCCCGGTGTGGCGCTGAAGTCCGAGACCATCGGCCTCGCGGTCAGCCTGGAACTCCCGCTGCTGGTCGTGGACATCCAGCGCGGCGGCCCCTCCACCGGCCTGCCCACCAAGACCGAGCAGGCCGACCTGCTCCAGGCGATGTACGGGCGCAACGGCGAGGCACCCGTGCCGATCGTGGCGCCCAGAACGCCCGCCGACTGCTTCGACGCGGCGCTGGACGCGGCCCGGATCGCGCTCACCTACCGCACCCCGGTCTTCCTGCTCTCCGACGGCTACCTGGCCAACGGCTCGGAGCCCTGGCGGATCCCCGAGGTCGACGAACTCCCCGACCTGCGCGTGCAGTTCGCCACCGGCCCCAACCACGAGCTGGCGGACGGCACCGAGGTGTTCCGGCCCTACAAGCGCGACCCGGAGACCCTGGCCCGCCCCTGGGCCGTCCCCGGCACGCCCGGCCTGGAGCACCGCATCGGCGGCATCGAGAAGCAGGACGGCACCGGCAACATCTCCTACGACCCGGCCAACCACGACTTCATGGTGCGCACCCGCCAGGCCAAGGTGGACGGCATCACCGTCCCCGACATCGAGGTCGACGACCCGCTGGACGGCAGCGGCCGCGGCGCGCGCACCCTCGTCCTCGGCTGGGGCTCCACCTACGGGCCGATCACCGCGGCGGTCCGGCGCGTACGGGGCGCGGGCGAGCGCGTCGCCCAGGCGCACCTGCGCCACCTCAACCCCTTCCCGGGGAATCTCGGCGAGGTCCTGCGGCGTTACGACAGGGTGGTGGTGCCGGAGATGAACCTCGGCCAGCTCGCCACCCTGCTGCGCGCGAAGTACCTCGTCGACGCACGCTCGCACACCCAGGTCAGCGGGATGCCGTTCAAGGCCGAGCAGCTCGCGGAGGTCCTTAAGGAGGCCATCAATGACTGAGGCGGTGACGTCCTCCCCGATCGAGGCGCTCTCCCTGGTGCCCAAGGCCGCGGCGAAGCAGTCCATGAAGGACTTCAAGTCCGACCAGGAAGTCCGCTGGTGCCCCGGCTGCGGTGACTACGCGGTGCTCGCGGCCGTCCAGGGCTTCATGCCGGAGCTGGGCCTGGCCAAGGAGAACATCGTCTTCGTCTCCGGCATCGGCTGCTCCTCCCGCTTCCCGTACTACATGAACACCTACGGGATGCACTCCATCCACGGCCGCGCCCCGGCCATCGCCACCGGCCTCGCCTCCTCGCGCCAGGACCTGTCGGTCTGGGTCGTCACCGGTGACGGCGACGCGCTCTCCATCGGCGGCAACCACCTCATCCACGCCCTGCGCCGCAACGTCAACCTCAAGATCCTGCTGTTCAACAACCGGATCTACGGGCTGACCAAGGGCCAGTACAGCCCCACCTCCGAGGTCGGCAAGATCACCAAGTCCACGCCGATGGGCTCGCTGGACGCGCCGTTCAACCCGGTCTCGCTGGCGCTCGGCGCCGAGGCGACCTTCGTGGCCCGGACCGTGGACTCCGACCGCAAGCACCTGACGTCGGTGCTGCGGGCGGCCGCCGCCCACCCGGGCGCGGCGCTGGTGGAGATCTACCAGAACTGCAACATCTTCAACGACGGCGCCTTCGAGGTCCTCAAGGACAAGGAGCAGGCCCAGGAGGCGGTGATCCGGCTGGAGCACGGGCAGCCGATCCGGTTCGGCAGCCTGGCTCCGGACGGCTTCGGCTCCAAGGGCGTGGTCCGCGACCCGGCCACCGGCGACCTCAAGGTCATCGACGTCACCGAGGAGGGCACCGGCGGCGTCCTGGTGCACGACGCGCACACCCCCTCCCCCACCACGGCCTTCGCCCTGTCCCGGCTCGCCGACCCCGACACCCTGCACCACACCCCGATCGGGGTGCTGCGGGACGTGCGGCGGCCGGTCTACGACACGCTGATGGCCGAGCAGCTGGACACCGCCGTCGAGCAGAAGGGCAAGGGCGACCTGGCCGCCCTGCTGGCCGGCAACGACACCTGGACGGTGGTCGGCTAGCCGCCGGGCCCGTCCCCGCCGCGGGTGTCCGCGGAGCGCCGCACGGCGTTCCCGCGGGCACCCGCGGCGCGTTTGCGCCTCGCGCGCCGCGGGCCGCGGCGCGGCGCGCGCCCTTCTGCGGGCGGCCCGGCCCGGTGGCCCGGCCCGGCCCGTCAGGACCGTCCCTCGCGACGGACATGACAAGCCGGGGCGGCGGCGCTACCTTGCACAGGATCGACCCCGCACCGCAGGAGGCCCCCTTGCCGCCGTCCCGAACCGACCAGCGCACCGGCCTCGCGTACGGCCTCGCCGCCTACACCATGTGGGGCCTGCTGCCGCTCTACTGGCACCTGCTGGACGCCACCGCACCGGCCGAGATCCTGGCCCACCGGATGCTGTGGTCGCTGCCGGTCGCCCTGGTCATCCTGGCGGTGCTGCGCCGCTGGGGCTGGATCCGCCCGCTGCTGCGGCAGCCCCGCCGGCTCGCACTGGTCCTGGTCTGCGCCCTGGTGATCTCGCTGAACTGGTTCCTCTACATCTGGGCGGTCAACGCCGGGCACGTCCTCGAAGCCTCCCTCGGCTACTTCATCAACCCGCTGGTGAGCATCGCGTTCGGGGTCCTGGTGCTGCGCGAGCGGCTGCGTCCGCTCCAGTGGGCCGCGGTCGGTGTCGGCGCCGCGGCCGTGGTGGTGATGACCGCCGCCTACGGCCGGATGCCGTGGATCGCGCTCGGCCTCGCGCTGTCCTTCGCCACGTACGGGCTGGTCAAGAAGGGCATCAAGCTGGACGGCATCGAGGGCTTCAGCGCCGAGACCGCCCTCCAGGCGCTGCCCGCCCTGGGCTACCTGGTCTATCTGGGCGTCCGCGGCGAGTCGGCGTTCGCCACCGGCGGGCCGGGGCAGGCGGTGCTGCTCGCGGCGTGCGGGGTCGCCACCGCCGTGCCGTTGATCTGCTTCGGCGTGTCCGCGGTGCGGCTGCCGCTGACCACGATCGGGATGCTCCAGTACCTGGCGCCGACCTTCCAGTTCCTGCTGGGGCTGACGGTCTTCCACGAGCGGATGCCGGCCGAGCGCTGGGCCGGCTTCGCGCTGGTGTGGGCGGCGCTGGCCGTCCTGACCTGGGACGCGCTGCGCACCGCCCGGCGCGGGCGGGCCGAACTGGCCGCCGCCGGGGCCCGGGCGGGCGAGGCGGCCGCGGCCGGCGCGGCCCGCGCGGCGCGCGGCCGCGTCAGGCCGTGATGTCGCGGGTGGTGAAGCGCGCCCAGGCCGCCGAGCCGCACACCGCCGCGTAGACCGCCTGGAGGCCGAGGTTCTGCGCCATGCCGTCCCAGTAGACGGGCTGCCGCAGCAGATCGGCGAAGGACAGCCAGTGGTGCGGGAAGAGATACGGCCCCAGCGCCTGGAGCTGGGGTATGCCGTCCAGGATCTGCGCGGTGATCACCAGGCCGACGGTGGTGGCCATCGCGGCGATCCCGCTGTCGGTGAGCGTGGAGACGAACAGCCCGAGGGCCGCCACGCCCAGCAGCGAGAGCGCCACCACGGCCGCGACCGCCAGCGCCCGCAGCAGTCCCGCGCCCAGCGGCAGCGTGCTGCCGTCCAGCAGCGTGATCCGGCCCAGCGGGAACAGCACCGCGCCGGTGGCCAGCGCCGAGAGTGCCACCGCCAGCGTGCCGGCCAGGCAGAACACCGCCACCGCGGCGAACTTGGCGACCAGCAGCCGGGTGCGGCCGGCCGGGGCGACGAGGAGGTAGCGCAGCGTCCCGGTGTGCGCCTCACCGGCCACCGCGTCACCGGCGATCACCCCGACGGCCATCGGCAGGAAGACCGGCAGCGTCACCGCGAGCGCGGTGAAGACCAGGAAGAGGCCGTTGCCGGCGATCTGGGCGAGGAACGCCGGGCCCCGGCCGTCCGCACCGCCGCCCGCCCGACCGCTCTGGATCCGGACGGCGATCCCGACCAGGACCGGGACCGCCGCCAGCACCGCCAGCAGCACCCGGGTGCGCCACCGCCGGAAGGTGAGCGCGATCTCGCTGCGCACCAGCCCCGCCGGCCACCGCGGCCCGCCGGCCACCGCCGGCCCCGCCGCTGCGGCCGCCGCTGCGGTCGGCCCGGCCTCAGCCCGCGACATCGAATCCCTCCCCGGTGAGCCGGACGAACGCGTCCTCCAGCGAGGCCCGTTCGGTGCCGAAGGCCCGGACCCGGACCCCGGCGCGGACCAGCGCGGCGTTCAGCTCCGCCACGTCCGGCGGCGGCGCGCCCTCCGGCGGCGCCAGCTCCCCGGTGACGTGCTCACCGTCGGCCCGCAGCCCGGTCAGACCGTGCTCCGCCAGCACCCGCAGCGCCTCGCCCGGGTCGGGGGTGGCCACCGCCAGCCGGCCGCGGCCGCCCGGGCCGAACACCGCGTCGGTGAGCCCGGCCACCGGCCCTTGCGTCACCAGCCGGCCCCGGGCCATCACCGCGGCGTGCGTGCAGACCTGCTCGATCTCGTCGAGGAGGTGGGAGGAGAGGAAGACCGTGGTGCCGTCGGCGGCCAGCTCCCGCACCAGGGCGCGGATCTCCCGCATGCCCTGCGGGTCCAGGCCGTTGGTCGGCTCGTCCAGCACCAGCAGGGCGCGCGGCTGGAGCAGCGCGGCGGCCAGGCCCAGCCGCTGCTTCATGCCGAGGGAGTAGCTGCGGGCCTTCTTCCCGGCCGCGGCGGCCAGCCCGACCCGCTCCAGCGCCCGGCCGACCCGCGCGGTACGGGTCCGGGGGTCGGCGGCCGGGTCGGCGGCGTCGAACCGCCGGAGGTTGTCCCGGCCGCTGAGGAAGCCGTAGAGCGCCGGGCCCTCGATGAGCGCGCCGACCGCAGGCAGCACCTGCCGGGCCGCGCCCGGCATCGGCCGGCCGAGCACCCGGGCGGTGCCGGCGGTCGGCTCGATCAGGCCCATCAGCATGCGGATGGTGGTGGTCTTGCCGGAGCCGTTGGGGCCGAGGAAGCCGAAGACGCTGCCGCGCGGCACGGCGAGGTCGAGCCCGTCCACGGCCGGCCGGCCGCCGCGGTACACCTTGGTCAGGCCCCGGGTCTCGATGACCCGGTCCTCCTCGCCCGGCGCCGCGCGCCCCGGCTCCGCGGCGGGTGGTGCGGGCATGTCTCCCCCAACTCCTCGGCGTACGGCGGCCCCGCGGGGCCCGGCCGGGCCGGTGGCGGCGGCGTCCGCGGGCCGCGCCGCCCCCGCTGGGGGAGGCGCGGCGCGGCCCCGGCCGCTCCCGGCCCGTGCCCGTTACTTCTTCGCGGCGTCGGCCGCGGCTATCAGGGCCTGCTGGTCGACGGCGCCGACGTAGACCGTGCCGTCGTCGGTCAGCAGGGCGTTGACCAGGCGGGTGCTGAAGACGTGCCCGGAGCCGAACGCGCCGCTGACCTTGGTGCCCAGGCTGTCCAGGAACTTCCCGGCGTCGCCCTTGGCGAGCTGGCCCTTGTCGTGGGAGCCGCCGGTGCCCTTGAGCGTGGCGATGGACGTCCAGCCCTTGCCGATCACCTCGAACCCGCCGGTGCCCTTCCCGCCGGTGCCCTTGGGCGCGGTGCGGTCCCGGAAGCCGGGGACGTCCTTGCCGTGCGCGCGGCCGGCCTTCTCCAGGGCCTGGTCGCCGTTGACGACCTTGGCGCCCTTGGGCGGGGTGAAGGCGAAGCTGTCCGCGGCCGGGGCGGCGAAGTCGACGCGGGTGAAGCCGACGTCGATCGCGGCCGGGCCGCCGCCCTTGGGGGTGAGGGTGAACTTCAGCGGGGCGCCGTTGGCGGCGTCCACGGCGATCCGGACCGAGCCGACCGTGGAGCCCTTCTGCCGCGGCGCGATGACGAGCTGGTAGGCGTCCCGGCCGGCGACCTTGGCGGTGTCGCCGACGGTGACCGAGGTGGTGTCCCCGGCCGCTTCCAGGGCCTTCTTCGCCAGCTCCTGCGGGGTGGCGCCCGCCAGGTCCCCGGGGACGTCCCGGGGCGCGTGGCGGCCGCCGTGGCCGGCCTCGCGCGGGGCGGTGCGGTGCACCGCGGTGTTGCTGCCGCTGTCGTACGCCCAGACGTCCGCGCCGTTGTGGACGAGGGTGTAGTCGCCGGCGGTGCCCACCAGCGACACCCGCTGCTTGCCGGGGCCGTCGGCGGCGATCCGCAGGGTGTGCGTACCGGACGCCAGCTCGGTGAGCTTGGCCTGCGGCGACGCGGCGGCACCGGCGCCGCCGGCGCCCTTGCCGCCGTCCCCGCCGAACGCCCCGCCGGGGACGCCGGCGCCGCCGGGCAGGGCCGGCAGGCCGAGGTCGGCGGTGACCTTGACCGTGCCGGACAGCTGCTGGACGTCGGACTTGGCGATCTTGGCTATCAGCTCCTGGGCGGAGATCTTCGGCAGGTCCGGGGAACCGGACCCGGCGAACGCCGGGACCAGCCCGACCGTCGCCGCCGCCACCCCCGCCACCGCGACCGGTACGGCGTACCGCACCGCCTTGCGGCGCCGCGTGGCGCGCCCCCCGTCCCGCTCGTCGGTGACCTCGGTCGGTTCGTTCCGTGGCATCTGGCCTACCTCCGTCGTGTGCGGCGGGCTTGCGTCGTCCACTCGTCCACCCGCCGGGCCGCACCGGCCCGCCCCGCCGCTTCGTGGTGTACCCATCCCACCAAAAACCACGGCGCCCGGCGTCAACCCGCAGGGCCAACTCCGCGTACTGCTGAGGGATGACAGCGGCCCGCGGCGGGGCGCACCGCGTACGCCCCGGGTCGCACGGCCCGGCGGGGATGCCGTAGGGGATGCCGTAGGGGATGCCTCAGAGGGAGGCGGGGACGGCCCGCGCACGGGCCGCCGGGGGGCCGCTCAGCCCGCCCGGTGCACCACCGTGTCGCAGAGCCCCTCCAGGGCCGCCTTCGCCGTGCACTGCGGCAGCGGCGCCAGCGCGGCGCGGGCGTCCTCGGCGTACCGGATGGTGTCGCGGCGGGCCTGCTCCAGGGCCGGGTGGGCGCGCAGCCCGGCCAGCGCCTCGGCGTGCCGGGCGTCGTCGGTGAGGTCGCCGGCCAGCAGCTCGCACAGCGCGCGGTCCTCGGCGGTGCCGGCGCTGCTCTCGGCGAGCGCCCGCAGCCGCAGCACCGGCAGCGTCGGGATGCCCTCGCGCAGGTCCGTCCCGGGCGTCTTGCCCGACTCGTGGCTGTCGCTGGCGATGTCCAGGACGTCGTCGGCCAGCTGGAAGGCGGTGCCGAGCCGTTCGCCGTACTGGGTGAGGATGTTGACGACCGACTCGTCGGCGCCGGCCATCATCGCGCCCATGCGGCCGGCGACCGCGATCAGCGAACCGGTCTTGCCGGCGATGACGTCCAGGTAGTGGTCGACCGGGTCCCGGCCGTCGCGCGGACCGGCGGTCTCCAGGATCTGGCCGGTCACCAGGCGCTCGAACGCCTCGGCCTGGATCCGGACCGCCTCCGGGCCGAGGTCGGCCAGGATGTGCGAGGCGCGGGAGAAGAGGAAGTCGCCGGTGAGCACCGCGACGGAGTTGCCCCAGCGGGCGTTGGCGCTGGCCACCCCGCGGCGCACCTCGGCCTCGTCCATCACGTCGTCGTGGTAGAGCGTCGCCAGGTGCGTCAGCTCCACGACGACGGCCGAGGGGACCACACCGGGGCTGTGCGGGTCGCCGAACTGCGCGGCGAGCATCCCCAGCAGCGGCCGGAACCGCTTGCCGCCGGCGCGCACCAGATGCTGCGCGGCCTCGGTGATGAACGGCACGTCGCTCTTGGTGGCCTCCAGCAGGCCCTCCTCGACAGCCGCCAATCCGGCCTGGACATCGGCTTCCAGAGCCTGGTCCCGCACGCTCAGCCCAATGGGCCCGACGACGGTCACGAGGGGTACTCCTGTCTGCTGACGATCAAACGGAATGTCGATCTGTCGCTGTCTCCACCATTGGCCAGCGTATCCGGTCACGGTTGGATCACCGCGAGCGCCCGCCCCCGAACCACTCGGCCAGCGCGGAAGCCGTCCCGAGGGTACGTTCCCGGGCGCCGTCCGGCGCGGGTTTTCGGCGCGAGGGCTGGGATAGAAGGGGCGTGAGGTACCTCAAGTGCCTCTGCTGTCACAGGGGTGACCCAGGGTCCGCGGACCGCGCGGGCCGTTCCGGCGGGCCCCGCCGTGCTCCCCGTTCACCCTCTCCGGTACGGAACGGAGGCGGAAAATCCCCTTCCAGCGCCCCGACCGGTGCCCCGCCCACGCCGGCCCGGCGTCCGGCGCACCCGCCCACCGCCCGGCCGCCGCCCGGCACCTCCCGCCCGCCCCCAGCCCCCGCACCGCCCGGAACTCCCCTCCCCCGCGCCCGGAATCCGTCGCTCCGCCCCCGGAACCGCCCCGTTGATCGCCACCGGCCGTACCCTGAGCGGCGGACCCACCGGCCCCGGCGCACCCACCGCGGGCCGGGCCGGCCGCCCACCGGCGACGACGAACGCGAGGAGCAGTGTCCATGCCCGAGCACAGCCCGTTCGACCTGCCCGAAGGCGACCCCTTCGGCCCGCACACCCTCCCCTACGGCGTCTTCAGCACCGCCACCGAGCCCGGCGAACGCCGGCTCGGCGTCCGCTACGGCCGCCACGTCCTGGACCTGGCCGCCCTCCCGGACGCCCTGCCCGGCCTCGTCCCCGCCGCGCACACCGCGCTGCTCACCGCCCCCACCCTCAACCCCCTGATGGCCGCCGGCCGCCCCGCCTGGCAGGACGTCAGGGCGGCCGTCCGCACCGCGCTGACCGACCCCGCGCACCGCACCGCGGTCACCGGGCTGCTGCGCCCGCTGGACGAGGTCACCCTGCACCTGCCGTTCGAGGTCGCCGACTACGTCGACTTCTACTCCAGCGAGCACCACGCCACCAACGCCGGCCGGATCTTCCGCCCCGACGGCGCCGCCCTGCCGCCCAACTGGAAGCACCTGCCGATCGGTTACCACGGCCGGGCCGGCACCGTCGTGGTCTCCGGCACCCCGGTGGTCCGGCCGCACGGCCAGCTCAAGGCCCCCGACGCCCCCGCCCCGGCCTTCGGCCCGTCCGCCCGCCTGGACATCGAGGCCGAGGTCGGCTTCGTCGTCGGCACGCCCTCCGCGCTGCACGCCCCGGTGGGCCTGGCCGCCTTCCGCGACCACGTCTTCGGCGTCTGCCTGGTCAACGACTGGTCCGCGCGCGACATCCAGGCGTGGGAGTACGTGCCGCTCGGCCCGTTCCTCGGCAAGTCCTTCGCCACCTCCGTCTCCGCCTGGATCACCCCGCTGGACGCCTTCGACGCGGCCCGCACCGCGCCGCCCGCCCGGGACGTGCCGCCGCTGCCGTACCTGGACGACTCCGCCGCCGAGCCCGGCGGCCTGGACCTGCGCATCGAGGTGCGGCTCAACGGGGAGGTGCTCTCCCGCCCGCCGTTCGCCGCGATGTACTGGACGGCCGCCCAGCAGCTGGCCCACCTGACCGTCAACGGCGCCTCGCTGCGCACCGGCGACCTCTACGCCTCCGGCACCGTCTCCGGCCCGGAACCGGACCAGCTCGGCTGCCTGCTGGAGCTCACCCGCGGCAAGGGCCCCTACCTCCAGGACGGCGACGAGGTCACCCTCACCGCCTGGGCGCCCGGCCCGGACGGCGCCCGGGTCGGCCTGGGCGAGGTCACCGGCCGGGTCCTGCCCGCCCGCGGCCTGCCCGCCGCCGGGCCCGCGTAACGGCCCCCGGCCGCCCCGGCCCGCTGCTAGCCTCACGTCTCCCTGTCCCACAACGGAGGAGACGTACGTGCGCAAGGCAGTGCAGTTCGCCGGGGCGGCCGCCGTCGCCGCACTGCTGCTCAGCGGCTGCGGCAGCAGCGGCGACAGCGGCAAGGACGGCGGTGCCACCCCGGGCAAGTCCCCCGGGAGCGCCCCGGCGACCCCGGGCGGCGGCGACGGCAAGGCCGCCGACCCCACCGCCGTGGAGGGCGCCTGGAAGGGCGGCTCGGCCACCGACCCGCTGGTCCTCGTCGTCGCCAAGGGCACCGTCGCGTTCAGCAACGGCCACAAGGCCGCCTGCATGGGCACCGTGCAGAAGATGGCCGGCACGTCCATGGCCGTCCTCAAGTGCACCGACGGAGACACCACCCGCACCATGGGCACCCTCAAGCCCGGCGCGGACGGCAAGACCCTGACCGTCGACTGGAAGAACGGCCCGACCGAGAAGTACACCCGCAGCGGCGACGCCGGCGGCAAGCTCCCGGACCTGCCGCAGCTGCCGGACATGCCCAAGAGCTGACCGCGCACCGCGCACAACGGCCGCCGCCCGGCGCCCCCTTCGGAGCACCGGACGGCGGCCGCGCCTGCCTCGCGGCTCAGCGGATGAAGATCCCCGCGTGCCCCGCCAGATCGAGGAAGTACTGCGGCGCCACCCCCAGCACCAGGGTGGCCGCGACCCCGACCGCGATGGCGGTGGACGTCAGGACGCTGGGGACCGCCACCGTCGGGCCGTCCGCCTTCGGCTCGCTGAAGAACATCAGCACGATCACCCGGATGTAGAAGAACGCGGCGATCGCCGAGGAGATCACACCGACCACCACCAGCCAGCCCCCGCCGCTCTCCGCCGCCGCCTTGAACACCGCGAACTTCCCGGCGAACCCGGACGTCAGCGGAATGCCCGCGAAGGCCAGCAGGAACACCGCGAAGACCGCCGCCAGCAGCGGCGAACGGCGCCCCAGCCCGGCCCACTTCGACAGGTGGGTGGCCTCTCCGCCGGCGTCCCGGACCAGCGTCACCACGGCGAACGCGCCGAGCGTGACGAAGGAGTACGCCGCCAGGTAGAACAGCACCGACGAGATGCCGTCCGCGCTGGCGGCGATGGCACCGGCGAGGATGAACCCGGCGTGCGCGATCGAGGAGTAGGCCAGCAGCCGCTTGATGTCGGTCTGGGTGATGGCCAGTACCGCGCCGCCCAGCATCGTCAGGATCGCCACGCCCCACATCACCGGCCGCCAGTCCCAGCGCATCCCCGGCAGGACGACGTACAGCAGCCGCAGCAGCGCGCCGAACGCGGCGACCTTGGTGGCGGCCGCCATGAAACCCGTCACCGGCGTCGGCGCGCCCTGGTAGACGTCCGGCGTCCACATGTGGAACGGCACCGCGCCGACCTTGAACAGCAGCCCCATCAGCACCAGCGCCCCGCCGATCAGCAGCAGCGCGTCATTGCCCATGGTGCCGGCCAGCGCCGGGTCGACCTGCCGGGCGCCGTCCGAGATCACCTCGGCGATACCGGCGTACGTCACGGTGCCCGCGTAGCCGTACAGCAGGGCCACGCCGAACAGCAGGAACGCCGAGGAGAACGCGCCGAGCAGGAAGTACTTCACCGCCGACTCCTGGGAGAGCAGCCGCTGGCGGCGGGCCAGTGCGCACAGGACGTACAGCGGGAGGGAGAAGACCTCCAGGGCGACGAAGAGGGTCAGCAGGTCGTTGGCGGCCGGGAAGACCAGCATGCCGCCGACCGCGAACAGCAGCACCGGGAAGACCTCGGTGGTGGCGAAGCCGGCCTTCTCCGCGGCCCGTTCGGCCTCGCCGCCGGGGATCGCGGCGGGCTGCGGCGCGAACGCGTCGCCCGGCCTGCCGTGCGCCGCCGGGTCCAGCCGGCGCTCGGCGAAGGTGAACACCGCGATCAGCGACACCAGCAGGATCGTGCCCTGGAGGAACAGCGCCGGGCCGTCCACCGCGATCGCGCCCATCGCGGCCAGATGCGCCTTCGACGAGCCGAAGCCGCCCGCCGCCAGCCCGATCACCGCGGCGAACGCGGCGGCCAGCGCCACCACCGACAGCAGCAGCTGGCTGTAGTAGCGGCTGCGGCGCGGCAGGAACGCCTCGATCAGGATGCCCACCACGGCCGCACCGAGGACGATCAGCGTCGGCGCCAGCTGGGCGTACTCGATCTTCGGGGCGGGGATCCTGCCCGGCACCCCGGCCGCCACCGTCCACAGGCTGTGGACACTTGCCACGGCACTCACTTCGCGGCCTCCACGTCTTGGGTCTGCGCGGTCCGGCCGGGCCCGCCGCCACCGGGCCCGGCGGTCACCGGCACGCTCGGCTGGGGGTCCTTCCGGTCCACCACGGACAGGGTGTGCTGCACCGCCGGATTGACGAGGTCGGTGAGCGGCTTGGGGTAGACCCCCAGGAACAGCAGCAGCGCGATCAGCGGCGCGACCACCACCAGCTCTCGCACCCTGAGGTCCGGCATCGTCTTGACCTCGGGCTTCACCGGCCCGGTCATCGTCCGCTGGTAGAGCACCAGGACGTACAGCGCGGCCAGCACGATGCCGGTGGTGGCGATGATCCCGATCACCGGATAGCGGCTGAACGTGCCGACCAGCACCAGGAATTCACTGACGAACGGGGCCAGCCCGGGCAGCGACAGGGTCGCCAGCCCCCCGATGAGGAAGGTGCCGGCGAGGACCGGCGCGACCTTCTGGACGCCGCCGAAGTCCGCGATCAGACGGGATCCGCGGCGGCTGATCAGGAAGCCGGCCACCAGCATCAGCGCGGCGGTGGAGATGCCGTGGTTGACCATGTAGAGCGTCGCGCCGCCCTGGCCCTGGGACGTCATCGCGAAGATGCCCAGGATGATGAAGCCGAAGTGGGAGATCGAGGCGTAGGCGATCAGCCGCTTGATGTCCCGCTGGCCGACCGCCAGCAGCGCGCCGTAGACGATGCTGATCAGCGCGAGCACCAGGATGACCGGGGCGGCCCACCGGCTGGCCTCCGGGAAGAGCTGGAGGCAGAACCGCAGCATCGCGAAGGTGCCGACCTTGTCGACGACCGCGGTGATCAGCACCGCGACCGGGGAGGTCGCCTCGCCCATGGCGTTGGGCAGCCAGGTGTGCAGCGGCCACAGCGGCGCCTTCACCGCGAACGCGAAGAAGAAGCCGAGGAAGAGCAGCCGCTCGGTGCCGGTGCCCAGCTGGAGCGCGCCGGACGCCCGGGCCCGCACGATCTCCGGGAGCGAGAAGGTGCCGGCGCCCAGCTGGTGGGCGGTGGCGGCGTACAGCCCGATCACCGCGGCCAGCATGATCAGGCCGCCGGCGAGGTTGTAGAGCAGGAACTTCACCGCGGCGTACGACCGCTGGGCGGCGGCCTGCTGCTCACCGCGGCCGCCGGCCCGGTCCCCGAAGCCGCCGATGAGGAAGTACATCGGGATCAGCATGGCTTCGAAGAAGAGGTAGAAGAGGAAGACGTCGGTGGCCTCGAAGGAGAGCACCACCATCGCCTCGACGGCCAGGACCAGCGCGAAGAAGCCCTGGGTGGGCCGCCAGCGGCGGTTGGGCTCGGCGCCTTCCAGGGGGTCGGCGTCGTGCCAGCCGGCCAGGATGACGAACGGGACCAGCAGCGCGGTCAGCGCGATCAGGGCGACCGCGATGCCGTCCACGCCGAGGTCGTAGCGGACCCCGAAGTCCCGGATCCAGGCGTGCGATTCGGTGAGCTGGAACGGGCCCTTGGCCCCCGGGTCGAAGCGCGCCGCGATCAGCAGCGCCAGCGCCAGGGTGGCCAGCGAGAACACCAGCGCCAGCCACTTGGCGGCGGTGCGCCGGGCGGCGGGCACCGCGGCGGTGGCGACCGCCCCGATCGCCGGCAGCGCGGCGGTCGCCGTCAGCAGCGGGAAGGAAAAGGCTGACATGGCTCAGACACCCCTCATCAGCAGGGTCGCGGCGACGAGAACGGCGGCCCCGCCCAGCATCTGGACCGCGTAGGAGCGGACGAAGCCGGTCTGCAACCGCCGCAGCCGGCCGGAGAGTCCGCCCATCGCGGCCGCCGTGCCGTTGACCGCGCCGTCCACCAGGGAGTGGTCGAGATAGACCAGCGTGCGCGTCAGGTGCTCCCCGCCGCGCACCAGGACGACGTGGTTGAAGTCGTCCTGGAGGAGATCGCGCCGGGCGGCCCGGGTCAGCAGCGAACCGCGCGGGGCGGTGGCCGGGACGGGCCGGCGGCCGTACATCAGCCACGCGAGGCCGACGCCGATCACCAGCACCACCATCGTGGCGGCGGTGACCACCCCGGCGCTCACCGGGGAGTGGCCGTGGGAGAACGAGGTGACCGGCTCCAGCCAGCCCACGAAGGCGTCGCCGATGCTGAACAGCCCGCCCGCGAAGACCGAGCCGACCGCCAGCACGATCATCGGGACCGTCATGACCTTCGGCGACTCGTGCGGATGCGGCGGGGCGTACTCACCGCGGGTCTCGGCGGCCGGTTCGGCCGAGGGACGGTCCGGGGAGGGGGTGGGGGCGTTCCGCCAGCGCTCCTCGCCGAAGAAGGTCATCAGCATCACCCGCGTCATGTAGAACGCGGTGATCGCGGCGCCCAGCAGGGCCGTGCCGCCCAGGATCCAGCCCTCGGTGCCGCCGCGGGCGAACGCCGCCTCGATGATCTTGTCCTTGGAGAAGAAGCCGGACAGCCCCGGGAAGCCGATGATGGCCAGATAGCCCAGGCCGAAGGTGACGAAGGTGACCGGCATGTACTTCCGCAGGCCGCCGTAGCGCCGCATGTCCACCTCGTCGTTCATCCCGTGCATCACGGAACCCGCGCCGAGGAAGAGGCCGGCCTTGAAGAAGCCGTGGGTGACCAGGTGCATGATCGCGAAGGCGTAGCCGACCGGGCCCAGGCCGGCGGCCAGGACCATGTAGCCGATCTGCGACATCGTCGAACCGGCCAGCGCCTTCTTGATGTCGTCCTTGGCGCAACCGACGATCGCACCGAACAGCAGCGTGACCGCGCCGACCGCGACCACCGCGGTCTGCGCGTCCGGCGCGGCGTTGAAGAGCGCCCCGGAGCGGGTGATCAGATACACCCCGGCGGTGACCATGGTGGCGGCGTGGATCAGCGCCGACACCGGCGTCGGGCCCTCCATCGCGTCCCCGAGCCAGGACTGCAGCGGCACCTGCGCGGACTTGCCGCAGGCGGCCAGCAGCAGCATCAGCCCGATCGCGGTCAGCTTCCCCTCGGAGGTCTGGCCGGTCGCGGCCAGCACCGGCCCGAAGGCGAACGTCCCGAACGTCGTGAACATCAGCATGATCGCGATCGACAGGCCCATGTCGCCGACGCGGTTGACCAGGAACGCCTTCTTCGCGGCGGTGGCCGCGCTGGGCTTGTGCTGCCAGAAGCCGATGAGCAGGTACGAGGCGAGGCCGACGCCCTCCCAGCCGACGTACAGCAGCACATAGTTGTCGGCGAGGACCAGCAGCAGCATCGCCGCAAGGAAGAGGTTGAGGTAGCCGAAGAAGCGGCGGCGGCGCGCGTCGTGCTCCATGTAGCCGATCGAGTAGATGTGGATCAGCGACCCGACACCGGTGATCAGCAGCACGAAGGTCATCGACAACTGGTCGAGCTGGAAGGCCACATCGGCCCGGAAGCCGCCGACCGGGATCCAGCTGAACAGGTGCTGGTGCAGCGCCCGGTGGCCGGCGTCCCGGCCGAGCATGCCGGCGAAGAGCACCACCCCCACGGCGAACGAGGCCACCGCCAGCAGCGAGCCGATCCAGTGGCCGGCCCGGTCCAGCCGGGTGCCGCCGCACAGCAGCAGGGCCGCACCGACCAGCGGTGCCGCGACGAGCAGCGCGATCAAGTTCTCCACTTTGTGCGACCCCTTACAGCTTCATCAGGCTGGCGTCGTCGACCGAGGCCGAATGACGGGTGCGGAAGATCGACACGATGATGGCCAGGCCGACCACGACCTCCGCCGCGGCGACGACCATCGTGAAGAAGGCGATGATCTGGCCGTCGAGATTGCCGTGCATCCGCGAGAAGGTGACAAAGGCGAGGTTGCAGGCGTTCAGCATCAGCTCGATGCACATGAACACCACGATGGCGTTCCGCCTGATCAGCACGCCGGCCGCGCCGATGGTGAACAGCAGGGCGGCGAGGTAGAGGTAGTAGACCGGGTTCATTTCTGCGCGCCCTCCTTCGGCGCCGCCGGGCCGGGCCGCTCCGCGCCCCCGGAACCGGAACCGGAACCGGAACCGCGCCCCAGCCACTCCTGCGACCGCCGCTCCAGCGCCTTGAGGTCGGCCAGCGCCTGCCCGGAGACGTCCCGGACCTGGCCGCGCTCCCGCAGCGTCGGACTGACCGTCAGCTCCGAGGGCGTGCCGTCCGGCAGCAGACCGGGGATGTCGACGGCGTTGTGCCGGGCGTAGACACCGGGGGCGGGCAGCGGCGTGACCTGCTTGCCCTCGCGGATACGGGCCTGCGACCGCTCCCGCTGGGTCCGGGCGCGCTCGGTGCGCTCCCGGTGGGTGAGCACCATCGCACCCACCACCGCCGTGATCAGCAGCGCGCCGGTGAGCTCGAAGGCGAAGACGTACTTGGTGAAGATCAGCGCGGCCAGGCCCTGCACATTGCCGCCGGCGTTCGCGTCACCCAGGCCGTTGAACTGCTTGAGCGAGGCGTTGCCGATCCCGGCGATCAGCAGGATGCCGAAGCCGAGCCCCAGCCCGGCGGCGAGCCAGCGCTGCCCCTTGAGCGTCTCCTTCAGGGAGTCCGCCGCGGTGACGCCGACCAGCATCACCACGAACAGGAACAGCATCATGATCGCGCCGGTGTAGACCACGATCTGCACGATGCCGAGGAAGTACGCGCCGTTGGCCAGGTAGAAGACCGCCAGGACGATCATGGTCCCGGCGAGCGACAGGGCGCTGTGCACGGCCCGCTTCATCAGGATCGTGCACAGCGCACCGACCACGGCGACGATCCCCAGGATCCAGAACTGCACGGCCTCCCCCGAGGAGGCCGCGGCGGCCAGGGCCGTCATCGCCGCACCTCCTTCTCCGCGGCCTCCTGGGCCCGGCCCGCGTCCACCACGTCCGCCGGATCGGCGGGGCGCTCACCCCGGGAGACCGCGGTCTGCCGCACCGTCCCCGGCGCGGCCTCCGTCACCAGCCCGCTGTAGTAGTCCCGCTCCGTCATGCCGGGGAAGATCGCGTGCGGGGTGTCGACCATCCCCTCCGACAGGCCCACCAGCAGCTCCTCCTTGGTGTAGATCAGCGAGGCGCGGGAGCGGTCGGCGAGCTCGTACTCGTTGGTCATGGTCAGCGCGCGGGTCGGGCACGCCTCCACGCACAGGCCGCACAGGATGCAGCGGAGGTAGTTGATCTGGTACACGCGGCCGTACCGCTCGCCCGGGGAGTAGCGCTCCTCGTCGGTGTTGTCACCGCCCTCGACGTAGATCGCGTCCGCCGGACAGGCCCAGGCGCACAGCTCGCAGCCCACGCACTTCTCCAGCCCGTCCGGATGCCGGTTGAGCTGGTGGCGGCCGTGGAAACGCGGCGCCGTCGGCTTCTTCTCCTCCGGGTACTGCTCGGTCAGCCGCTTCTTGAACATGGCCTTGAAGGTCACGCCGAAGCCGGCCACCGGGTTCTGGAACTCAGGCACCGCCGTCCCCCTTCCCGTCGCGCTCATTACCGTCACTCACAGTGTCCACCCGGCCACTGACAATCAACTCGCCGTCCCGGCGGGGGCGCCGGCGCGGCACCGGCGGCAGCGACTGCCCCGGCAGCGGCGGAACGGGGAACCCGCCGGCCACCGGATCGAACGCGGCCCCGCCGTCCGCCCCCTCCTCCGGCTCCACCCGCCGGAAGAAGTCCACGACCAGCGAGATCAGCAGCAGCGCCACCGCACCGCCGCCCACGTACAGCACGATCCGGGAGAAGTCGTAGCCCTCGTTCTTCAGCGCCCGGACGGTGGCCACCAGCAGCAGCCACACCATCGAGACGGGGATGAGGACCTTCCAGCCCAGCCGCATCAACTGGTCGTAGCGGACCCGCGGCAGGGTGCCCCGCAGCCAGATGAAGAAGAACAGCAGCAGCTGCACCTTGAGGGTGAACCAGAGCATCGGCCACCAGCCGTGGTTCGCGCCCTCCCAGAACGTCGAGACCGGCCACGGCGCCCGCCAGCCGCCGAGGAAGAGGGTGACCGCGACCGACGAGACGGTGACCATGTTGACGTACTCGGCGAGCATGAACATCGCGAACTTGATGGACGAGTACTCGGTGTTGAAGCCGCCGACCAGGTCGCCCTCGGACTCCGGCATGTCGAACGGCGCGCGGTTGGTCTCCCCCACCATCGTCACGATGTAGATCAGGAACGACACCGGCAGCAGCAGCACGTACCACTTGTTCGCCTGCGACTCCACGATGGTGGACGTCGACATCGACCCGGAGTACAGGAACACCGACGCGAACGCCGCGCCCATCGCGATCTCGTACGAGATCATCTGCGCGCACGACCGCAACCCGCCCAGCAGCGGGTACGTCGACCCCGACGACCAGCCCGCCAGCACGATCCCGTAGATGCCGACCGAGGCCGTGGCGAGGATGTAGAGGACGCCGATCGGCAGGTCGGTGAGCTGCATCGGCGTGCGGTGCCCGAAGATCGAGATCTCGTTGCCCGCCGGACCGAACGGGATCACCGCGATCGCCATGAACGCCGGGATCGCCGCCACGATGGGCGCCAGGACGTAGACCGCCTTGTCGGCCCGCTTGACGACCAGGTCCTCCTTCAGCATCAGCTTGATGCCGTCGGCCAGGGACTGGAGCATCCCCCACGGGCCGTGCCGGTTCGGGCCGATCCGCAGCTGCATCCAGGCCACGACCTTGCGTTCCCAGACGATGGAGAACAGCACCGTCAGCATCAGGAACGCGAAGCAGAACACCGCCTTGATGACGACCAGCCACCACGGGTCGCGCCCGAACATCGACAGGTCCTCCTGGGCGGCCAGCGCCGCCACCGGGAAACCGGGATGCTGCATCATGCGTCCACCTCCTCGGCCGGCACCGGCGTACCGGGGACGGCGGAGACCTTCACCAGTTCACCGGGGTGCGCCCCGGTGTCGGCGGCGACGCCACCGCCTGCGGAGTTCAGCGGCAGCCACACCACCCGGTCGGGCATCGGCGTCACCTGGAGCGGCAGGCGCACCGCACCGGCCGGACCGGTGACCGCCAGCAGATCGCCGTCCTTGACGCCGGTCTCCTCGGCGGTGGCCGCCGACAGCCGGGCGACCGCCGCGTGCCGGGTGCCGGCCAGCGCCTCGTCACCCTCCTGGAGCAGCCCCTGGTCCAGCAGCAGCCGGTGCCCGGCGAGCACCGCCTCCCCGGCGCCCGGACGGGGCAGCGGCCGCCCCGCCTCCCGCGGTTCGGCGGCGTACGGGCCGCCCCAGCCGCCGAGGCCGTCCAGCTCGCGGCGGACCGCGCGCAGGTCCGGCAGCCCGAGGTCCGCGTCCATCGCGTCGGCCAGCATCTGGAGCACCCGGGCGTCCGGCGGCAGCTGCCGCCGGGTCATCTGGTCCGGCTTCAGCGCGGCCTCGAACGGCCGCGCCCGGCCCTCCCAGTTGAGGAACGTGCCGGCCTTCTCGGCCACCGCCGCGACCGGCAGCACCACATCGGCCCGCTCGGTCACGCGCGAGGGCCGCAGCTCCAGGCTCACCAGGAACCCCACCTCGTCCAGCGCCGCCAGCGCGCGCGCCGGATCCGGCAGATCGGCCACCTCCACGCCCGCCACCAGCAGGGCGCTCAGCTCCCCGGTCGCGGCCGCCTCGACGATCTGGCCGGTGTCCCGCCCGTGCCGGTGCGGCAGCGCGGCCACCCCCCAGGCCGCGGCGACCTCGTCCCGGGCCCGCGGATCGGTGGCCGGCCGCCCGCCGGGCAGCAGCCCCGGCAGCGCACCGGCCTCGACGGCACCGCGCTCACCGGCCCGCCGCGGGATCCACACCAGGCGGGCCCCGGTGGCGGCGGCGGCGCGCACCGCGGCGGTCAGCGCACCGGGCACCGCCGCCAGCCGCTCACCGACCACGATCACCGCGCCGTCCGCGCGCAGCGCCTCGGCGGCCGTCCGGCCCGCACCGTCCAGGCCCACCCCGCCGGCCAGCGCGTCCAGCCACTCCGTCTCCGTCCCCGGCGCCGCCGGCAGCAGCGTCCCGCCGGCCTTGACCAGCCCCCGGGTGGCGTGGCTCGCCAGCCCCCAGGTGCGCTGGCCCCGCTTGCGGTGCGCCTTGCGCAGCCGCAGGAAGACCCCGGGCGCCTCCTCCTCCGCCTCGATACCGGCCAGCAGCACCGCCGGCGCCTGCTCCAGCGCGGTGTACGTCACCCCGCCGCCGTCCAGGTCCCGGCCCCGCCCCGCGACCCGGGCGGCCAGGAAGTCGGCCTCCTCCGCACTGTGCGGCCGGGCCCGGAAGTCGATGTCGTTGGTGTGCAGCACGACCCGCGCGAACTTGGCGTAGGCGTACGCGTCCTCGACGGTCAGCCGCCCGCCGGTCAGCACCCCGGTGCGGCCCCGGGCCGCGGCCAGCCCGCGCGCCGCCGCGTCCAGCGCGGCCGGCCAGGACGCCGGCCGCAGTTCACCGGACTCCGCGTCGCGCACCAGCGGATGGGACAGCCGGTCCGGCAGCTGGGCGTACCGGAACGCGAACCGCCCCTTGTCGCAGATCCACTCCTCGTTGACCTCGGGGTCGTCCGCCGCCAGCCGCCGCAGCACCTTGCCCCGCCGGTGGTCCGTACGGGTCGCGCAGCCGCCCGCGCAGTGCTCGCACACCGACGGCGACGACACCAGGTCGAACGGACGGGACCGGAAGCGGTACGCCGCGGAGGTCAGCGCCCCCACCGGGCAGATCTGGATGGTGTTCCCGGAGAAGTACGACGCGAAGGGGTCGCCCTCACCGGTGCCGACCTGCTGGAGCGCGCCCCGCTCGACCAGCTCGATCATCGGGTCGCCGGCGATCTGGTTGCTGAACCGGGTGCACCGCGCGCACAGCACGCACCGCTCGCGGTCCAGCAGCACCTGCGTCGAGATCGGCACCGGCTTGGGGTAGGTGCGCTTCTTCCCCTCGAAGCGGGTGTCGGGGTCGCCGACCTGCATCGCCTGGTTCTGCAGCGGGCACTCGCCGCCCTTGTCGCAGACCGGGCAGTCCAGCGGGTGGTTGATCAGCAGCAGCTCCATCACCCCGCGCTGCGCCTTCTCCGCCACCGGCGAGGTCAGCTGGGTGCGCACCACCATCCCGTCGGTGCAGGTGATGGTGCAGGAGGCCATCGGCTTGCGCTGGCCCTCGACCTCCACGATGCACTGCCGGCAGGCACCCGCCGGGTCCAGCAGCGGATGGTCGCAGAAGCGCGGGATCTCGATGCCGAGGAGTTCGGCGGCCCGGATGACCAGCGTCCCCTTGGGGACGGAGATCTCGATGCCGTCGATCGTCAGGGTGACGAGGTCCTCCGGTGGCGGCGCCGCCGCGCCCCCGGTGGGGGCACTTGTCGCGATGGTCATGCGTTCACCCCCAGGTGAGCGTCGGTGCCGGCCCACAGGACCGACTTGGCGGGATCGAAGGGGCAGCCCCGGCCGGCGAGGTGCTCCTCGTACTCCGCGCGGAAGTACTTGAGCGAGGAGAAGATCGGCGAGGCGGCGCCGTCACCGAGGGCGCAGAAGGACTTGCCGTTGATGTTGTCGGCGATGTCGGCGAGCTTGTCGAGGTCGGCCGGCCGGCCCTTCCCGGCCTCGATGTCCCGCAGCAACTGCACCAGCCAGTACGTCCCTTCGCGGCACGGCGTGCACTTGCCGCAGGACTCGTGCGCGTAGAACTCCGTCCAGCGGGTGACCGCCCGCACCACGCAGGTGGTCTCGTCGAAGCACTGGAGCGCCTTGGTGCCGAGCATCGAACCGGCCGCGCCGACGCCCTCGTAGTCCAGCGGCACGTCGAGGTGCTCCTCGGTGAACATCGGCGTCGAGGACCCGCCGGGCGTCCAGAACTTCAGCCGGTGCCCCGGGCGCATCCCGCCGCTGACGTCCAGCAGCTGGCGCAGGGTGATGCCCAACGGCCCTTCGTACTGGCCGGGGTTGGCGACGTGGCCGCTGAGCGAGTACAGCGTGAAGCCCGGGGACTTCTCGCTGCCCATCGACCGGAACCACTCCTTGCCCTTGTGCAGGATCGCGGGAACCGACGCGATGGATTCGACGTTGTTCACCACAGTGGGGCAGGCGTAGAGGCCGGCCACGGCCGGGAAGGGGGGACGCAGGCGGGGCTGGCCGCGGCGGCCCTCCAGGGAGTCCAGCAGCGCGGTCTCCTCACCGCAGATGTACGCGCCGGCGCCGGCGTGCACGGTCACGGTCAGGTCCAGGCCGGAGCCGAGGACGTCCTTGCCGAGGAAGCCCGCCGCGTACGCCTCGCGCACGGCCTCGTGCAGCCGGCGCAGGACGGGCACGACCTCGCCGCGCAGGTAGATGAAGGCGTGGTTCGACCGGATCGCGTGGCAGGCGATCACGATGCCCTCCAGGAGGGCGTGCGGGTTGGCGAAGAGGAGCGGGATGTCCTTGCAGGTCCCGGGCTCCGACTCGTCGGCGTTGACCACGAGGTAGTGCGGTTTGCCGTCGCCCTGCGGGATGAACTGCCACTTCATGCCGGTGGGGAAGCCGGCGCCGCCGCGGCCGCGGAGCCCGGAGTCCTTGACGTAGGCGATGACGTCGTCCGGGTCCATGGCCAGGGCCTTGCGCGCGCCCTCGTAGCCCTCGTGCCGCAGATAGGTCGCCAGCGTCCAGGACTCCGGCTCGTCCCAGAAGGCGGAGAGCACCGGGGCGAGAATCTTCTCGGGGCTGGTGGCCCCGCCGGCGTGCGGCCGGGAGGCGCCGCCGAATTCGGCTGCCACGGTCATCACTCCCCCTCCTCGGCGGTAGGCCCGGCCGGGAAGTGCGGATCGGAGGCCGAGGTCTGCTGCGGCGCGTCGTGCGAGCTGGGGTGCCCGGGGGGCGCCTGTTCACCGGGGTGGCCGCTGGGCGGTTCCCCGGCGGGGGCGGCGGTCCGCGGCGCGATGACGTGGTCGGTGGTGGCACCGGGCGGGGCCTCGCCCCGGGCCAGGCGGAGCCCGACGAGGGAGGCGGGGCCGGCGCCCCCGGTGGCCGCGACGGCGCCGGGCCGCTCGTCGGGGAAGCCGGCGAGGATCCGGGCGGTCTCCCGGAAGGTGCACAGCGGGGCGCCGCGGGTGGGTTCGACCGCCCGCCCGGCCCGCAGGTCGTCGACGAGCTGCCGGGCCGAGCCGGGCGTCTGGTTGTCGAAGAACTCCCAGTTCACCATCACCACCGGTGCGAAGTCGCAGGCGGCGTTGCACTCGATGTGTTCGAGGGTGATCCGGCCGTCGTCGGTGGTCTCGCCGTTGCCGATGCCCAGGTGCTCCTGGAGCGAGGCGAAGATCGCGTCGCCGCCCATCACCGCGCACAGGGTGTTGGTGCACACCCCCACCTGGTAGTCGCCGCTCGGCCGGCGGCGGTACATGGTGTAGAAGGTGGCGACGGCGGTGACCTCGGCGGTGGTCAGCCCGAGCTGGTCGGCGCAGAAGCGGATGCCGGTGCGGGTGACGTGGCCCTCCTCGGCCTGCACGAGGTGCAGCAGCGGCAGCAGCGCCGAGCGGGAGTCGGGGTAGCGGGCGATCACCTCCCGGGCGTCCGCGGCGAGCCGTTCCGCGACCTCGGCCGGGTAGTCGGGGGCCGGGAGCCGGGGCATGCCCAGCGCAACGTCCTTGGGTGCCGGAGTGGCGTTCACCGGTCGACGCCTCCCATCACGGGGTCGATGGACGCGACGGCGACGATGACGTCGGCGACCTGGCCGCCTTCACACATCGCTGCCATGGCTTGCAGGTTGGTGAAGGAGGGGTCGCGGAAGTGCACCCGGTAGGGCCGGGTGCCGCCGTCGCTGACGGCGTGCACGCCCAGTTCGCCCTTGGGTGACTCGACGGCGGCGTACGCCTGCCCCGGCGGGACCCGGAAGCCCTCCGTCACCAGCTTGAAGTGGTGGATCAGGGCCTCCATCGAGGTACCCATGATCTTCTTGATGTGGTCGAGGGAGTTGCCCAGGCCGTCGGGGCCCAGGGCGAGCTGGGCGGGCCAGGCGATCTTCTTGTCGGCGACCATCACCGGCCCCGGCTCCAGCCGGTCCAGGCACTGCTCGATGATCCCCAGCGACTGGCGCATCTCCTCCAGCCGGATCAGGAACCGGCCGTAGGCGTCGCAGGTATCGGCGGTCGGCACCTCGAAGTCGTAGCTCTCGTACCCGCAGTACGGCTGCGCCTTGCGCAGGTCGTGGGGCAGGCCGGCGGAGCGGACGAGGGGGCCGGTGGCCCCGGTGGCCATGCAGCCGGCCAGGTCGAGGTAGCCGATGCCCTCCATGCGCGCCTTGAAGACGGGGTTGCCGGTGGCGAGCTTGTCGTACTCGGCCATGTTCTTGTGCATGGTCTTCACGAAGGCGCGGATCTGGTCGACGGCGCCGGGCGGCAGGTCCTGGGCGAGGCCGCCGGGGCGGATGTAGGCGTGGTTCATCCGCAGCCCGGTGATCAGTTCGTAGATGTCCAGGATCAGCTCGCGGTCCCGGAAGCCGTAGATCATGATCGTGGTGGCGCCCAGCTCCATCCCGCCGGTGGCGATGCACACCAGGTGGGAGGAGAGGCGGTTGAGCTCCATCAGGAGGACCCGGATCACCGAGGCGCGGTCGGGCACCTGGTCGGTGATGCCGAGCAGCTTCTCCACGGCCAGGCAGTACGCGGTCTCGTTGAAGAACGGCGTGAGGTAGTCCATCCGCGTCACGAACGTGGTGCCCTGCGTCCAGGTGCGGAATTCGAGGTTCTTCTCGATGCCGGTGTGGAGGTAGCCGATCCCGCACCGGGCCTCGGTGACGGTCTCGCCGTCGATCTCCAGGATGAGCCGGAGCACGCCGTGCGTGGAGGGGTGCTGCGGCCCCATGTTGACGATGATCCGCTCGTCGTCGGACGTGGCGGCGGCCGCGGCGATCTCGTCCCAGTCGCCGCCGGTGACGGTGTAGACGGGGCCCTCGGTGGTCTCGCGGGGGGTGACCCCGGACGTCTCGCTGGGAGTGCTCATCAGGTGTACGACCTCCGCTGGTCGGGAGCCGGGATCTGCGCGCCCTTGTACTCGACGGGGATGCCGCCGAGGGGGTAGTCCTTGCGCTGCGGGAAGCCCTGCCAGTCGTCCGGCATCATGATCCGCGTGAGCGCCGGGTGCCCGTCGAAGATCAGTCCGAAGAAGTCGTAGGTCTCGCGCTCGTGCCAGTCGTTGGTCGGGTAGACGTCGACGATCGACGGCAGGTGGCGGTCGGCGTCCGGCACCGCGACCTCCAGCCGGAGCAGCCGGTTGTGGGTGATCGAGCGCAGGTGGTAGACGGCGTGCAGCTCGCGGCCGGTGTCGCCGGGGTAGTGGACGCCGCTGACGCCGGTGCACAGCTCGAAGCGGAGCGCGGGGTCGTCGCGCAGGGTGCGGGCGACCGCCGGCAGGAACTCCCGCCGGATGTGGAACGTCAGCTCGCCGCGGTCCACCACGGTCTTGTCGATGACGTTCTCCGGCAGCAGGCCCTGCTCCTCCAGGGCGCCCTCCAGCTCGTCGGCGATCTCGTCGAAGTCGCCGTGGCCCGCGGCGCCGCCCGGCCCGCCGTACGGCCGGGTGCTGGCGCCGGGCAGCCGCACGGTGCGGACCAGTCCGCCGTAACCGGTGGTGTCCCCGCCGTTGTTGGCGCCGAACATCCCGCGGCGGGTGCCGATCACCTCGCCGGTGTCGGCGCGCTGCGCCGGGACGGCCTCCTCGGGGGCGTCCGGGCCCGTGGGGTTGGTCGGCTCGCTCACCGCAGCAGCCCTTTCTTCTCCGTGGACGTCGAGCGGTCCATCTCGATCAGCGGGAGCGCCCGGAGCGCCGCGGCCTCCTCGTCATGGGCCGCCTGCACGGCGTTGACCCCGAGCTTGCCGCTCTGGATCTTCTTGTGGAGCTTGAGGATGGCGTCCATGAGCATCTCCGGGCGGGGCGGGCAGCCCGGCAGGTAGATGTCGACGGGGACGATGTGGTCGACGCCCTGCACGATCGCGTAGTTGTTGAACATGCCGCCCGAGGAGGCGCAAACCCCCATGGAGATCACCCACTTCGGGTTCGGCATCTGGTCGTAGACCTGCCGCAGCACCGGCGCCATCTTCTGGCTGACCCGGCCGGCGACGATCATCAGGTCGGCCTGGCGCGGGGAGCCGCGGAAGACCTCCATGCCGAAGCGGGCCAGGTCGTAGCGCCCGGCGCCGGTGGTCATCATCTCGATGGCGCAGCAGGCCAGCCCGAACGTCGCGGGGAAGACCGATGACTTGCGCACCCAGCCCGCGGCCTGCTCGACAGTGGTCAGCAGAAAGCCGCTGGGCAGCTTCTCTTCCAGTCCCATGCGTGACCCCTAGTCCCATTCCAGGCCGCCGCGACGCCAGACGTAGGCGTAGGCGACGAAGACGGTGAGCGCGAAGAGGAGCATCTCGACGAGCCCGAACAGTCCCAGGGCGTCGAAGCTGACCGCCCAGGGATAGAGGAAGACGATCTCGATGTCGAAGACGATGAAGAGCATCGCCGTCAGGTAGTACTTGATCGGGAAGCGGCCGCCGCCGGTCGGGTACGGCGTCGGCTCGATCCCGCATTCGTACGCTTCGAGCTTGGCCCGGTTGTAGCGCCGGGGGCCGATGAGCGTGGCCATGACCACGGAGAAGATCGCAAAGCCTGCCCCGAGGGCTCCCAGTACGAGGATGGGCGCGTAAGCGTTCACCGTCCTCGCTCCCTTCAGTCGACGATGACTGGATGGCGGTCCGCTCGGGCTCACCCGCTGCCCCCTTGCGATCGCGTGCAGTGATCGCGTCTATGTGAGGCAGTTCACAAGCCCGATGCCCGCATCTTATGCCCGTCGGTCTGTGATCTGCGACACGGGGTGCGACAACGGCTTTGTGATCTTCACCACCTGACGAAGGATCATGAAGGCGGAGGACCGGTGATCTCCGCACACGAAGCGCGCGAGTGATCACGAGAGGTGACATTCGCCGGGGTTACCGCTGGTCAGCGCGGTGGTTTCACTATCAAGGAGCGGTGGCAGCAAGCAAATTGGCGCTGGACGCATCTCAACTGCTATATGCGCGGCGGCCGTAGACGTGATCGTCTCGTGACCGGTCCGTGATCGTCGGTACGTGCTCCGGTTCACGAGCGGAGCGGTGGCGGCGCGGGCCGCCGGACCGCCGGGAGGCCGTCCGGCGGCCCGTGTTCGGTCACGGGAACATAACGGACACTCACGAGTGACCTATCCCACGCGATTTGAAGCCATAAGACCTTGACTCCCGGGAAGCCTTGGCGAGGCGGATCAAGAAGTGATAAGCGCCCACGGAGGCCGTGCGCACCATCAAATGCCGTGCGTAGGAACATGATCACGAATTCCGGACATCCCGTCAGCGGCGGACGAGCTGACGAAAAGTCCGTTTTATTCGCCGCGTACACGTCAAGTGTGGCGTACTCCACCTTTGTTGGCAGCAACCAGCGGCTCCTGATAGCCGTGGTGCCATGTCCCCGAACGCACTCATACCCAGCCACCGGAAGCCCCGTCGCTCCGCGTCCTCGCGGGCCCTGCGCGCGGGTGTGACCGGTGGCTTCCTCACCCTCGCCGTGACCGGCGCGACGGTGCCGGCCAACGCCGTCGAGAAGCCCGTCTCCGAAACCCAGGAGATGCCCACCATCACCACGGCGCTGGCCACCAGCGGCGCCCGCAGCGCCGACGCCGCCCAGCAGGCCGCGTTCAGCTACGAGCGGCAGGCCCTCCAGGACGACGCGGCGGCCAAGGCCGACAAGGCCGCCGACAAGGCCAAGGCCGCCGCCGAGAAGAAGGCCCAGGCCGAGGCCGAGGCCAAGAAGGCCGCCGAAGAGGCCCGCCAGGCCAAGGAAGCCGCCCAGGCCCGCGCCTCCCGGTCCGACGCCCGCACCGCCCTGAGCGCCGTCTCCGACTCGGGCGCCACCGGCAGCGTCGCCACCCTCGTCTCCTTCCTCAAGGCGCAGCTCGGCAAGGCGTACGTGCTCGGCTCCAGCGGCCCCTCCTCCTACGACTGCTCCGGCCTGACCCAGGCCGCGTTCGCCCAGGTCGGCATCGACCTGCCGCGCGTCTCGCAGAGCCAGTCCACCACCGGCACCCAGGTCGGCCTCGGCAACCTCCAGGTCGGCGACATCCTCTACTGGGGCAGCGCCGGCAGCGCCTACCACGTCGCCGTCTACGTCGGGAACGGCAACTTCATCGGCGCCCAGAACCCCAGCACCGGCATCGTCGAGCGCCCGCTCAGCTACGACATGCCCACCGGCGCGGTGCGCGTCCTCTGACCGGACGCGCCACCCCGGAACGCTGAACGGAACCGCCCCTCCCCCGCTCGGGAGGGGCGGTTCCGCGTTTCCGCCCGCCCGGACAGCCACCGAACCGCCCCCGCACCCGTTGCACCTCTCGACCCGGCCGCACCTCCGCGGCCCCGGCCGAGAGGAACCCGATGCACCGCCCCGCCCACCGCCCCGTCACCCGGGCCGCACTCACCGCCGCCCTCACCACCGCCCTCGGCCTGGGCGCGGCACCCCCCGCCGCCGCCGACCCGGCCGCCCCGCCCGCCGGCGGCGGCGGGCCCCGAAGGTCGCCACCCGGATGCGCGAGGTCCCCGGGCGCAGCGTCGGCACCGCGCTCGCCATGCTCGACGACGCGGTCCGCTACACCCTCCAGTGGCCCACCGGCCGGTACACCCGCGGCGTCACCGCCGCCGCCGGACTGCTCACCTCCTGGGGCGACGACAGCACCCGCTGGGCCAACACCTGGGGCCGCCCCACCGGCGCCAAGGGCATCACCTCCGCCTGGCGCGCCCCCCGCACCGGCCAGGTCTTCGAGATCCGGTTCCACACCCCGCAGAGCACGGCCGCCCAGCGCGCCGCCCGCCCGCTCCGCGCCGAGCAGCGGCGGCCCGGCACCCCGCCCGGCCGGGCCAGGGACCTCCGGGCCCGCCAGGACGCGCTCTTCGCCGCGGTACCCGTACCCGCCGGCGCCGACCGGCTGACCGCCCCCGTCCGCCGCGCCCCCGGCCCCGCTCCGGCACCCCTGCCCGCCCGGACCGCCGCTCCCTGACCCGCCGGGCGGACCGCCGCACCCGACGGCCCGCCCACCCTCAGCCCGCGAAGAACTCCAGCAGGTCCGCGTTCAGCTGCTCGTGGTGGCTGGCGTAGAGGCCGTGCCCGGCCGTCGGGTACTCCTTGTAGACCGCGCCCGGCACCAGTCCCGCGGTCCGCCGCCCGGTGACCTCGACCGGCGCCGAGAAGTCCGCCGCGCCGTGCACCACCAGCACCGGGACGTCGATCTCCCGCAGCCCCGCCCGGTGATCGGTGTGGAACACCTCCCGCTGCGCCGCCTGCGTCGCGTACGGCGCGCAGGACATCACCTGCCGGATCGTGAAGTCGACCATCAGCGGGTGCACGTCGTTGCCCAGGTGGGTGGCGAAGAAGACCTGGGCCTGCTGCGCCATCCACCGGGGGCGGTCCCTGCGCAGCAGCGCCGCCGACGCCTCGAAGGCGGCCTCCGGGATCCCCCCGGGATTGTCCTCGGTCCGCTTCAGGAACGGCAGCATCGCCGCCACGAACGCCACCCGGCGGACCCGCCCCGAACCGTGCCGCGCCAGATAGCGGGCGATCTCCGCCCCGCCCAGCGAGTGGCCCACCAGGGTCACCCGGTCCAGCCCGAGGTGGTCCAGCAGCGCCGCCAGGTCCTCCGACGTCGAATCGATGTCGTACCCGGAGGAGGGCCGGTCCGAGCGGCCGTGCCCGCGGCGGTCGAACGCCACGCAGCGGAAGCCCCGTTCCACGAAGTAGGGGATCTGGTACTCCCACATGTCGGTGCCGAGCATCGCGCTCGACACGAACACCAGCGGCTCGCCCTGGCCGTAGTCCTCGTACCACAGCCGGGTCCCGTCGTGGCCGTCGAAGAACATGGCGTCCCCTCCCGTCGTGCGGGCTCCCCCGCCTTCCGCCGCTTCCGTCCGCGACGTGCACCACGATGCCGGGGCCGCGGGAACGGCTCAATTACCTCCCGCGTAAGGCGGCCCGGGCCGGGGCCGGCGGGGCCGCACGCACCGCGGGCCGGCCCCCGCCCCCGGGGACCGGCCCGCGCCGCCGCTGCCGCCGCGCGTCACGCCTTCGGCGCGACCTTGCTCAGCCCGTTGATGATCCGGTCCATCGCGTCGCCGCCGGTCGGATCGGTGAGGTTGGCCAGCATCTTCAGCGTGAAGCGCATCAGCAGCGGATGCGTCAGCCCGCGCTGGGTGGCGATCTGCATGACCTTCGGGTTGCCGATCAGCTTCACGAACGCCCGGCCCAGCGAGTAGTAGCCGCCGTAGGTGTCCTTGAGCACCTTCGGGTACCGGTGCAGCGCCAGCTCCCGCTGCGCGTACGTGGCGCGGGCCTGCGCCTGCACGATCACCTCGGCCGCGATCGCCCCGGACTCCATCGCGTACGCGATGCCCTCGCCGTTGAACGGGTTCACCAGCCCGCCCGCGTCACCGACCAGCAGCAGGCCCCTGGTGTAGTGCGGCTGCCGGTTGAACGCCATCGGCAGCGCCGCACCGCGGATCGGGCCGGTCATGTTCTCCGGCGTGTAGCCCCAGTCGGCGGGCATCGACGCGCACCACGCCTTGAGGATCTCCCGCCAGTCCAGCTCCCGGAAGGCGGAGCTGGAGTTGAGGATCCCCAGGCCGACGTTGCTCGTGCCGTCGCCCATCCCGAAGATCCAGCCGTAGCCCGGCAGCAGCCGGTCCTGGGCGCCGCGGCGGTCCCACAGCTCCAGCCAGGACTCCAGGTAGTCGTCGTCGTGCCGCGGCGAGGTGAAGTACGTCCGCACCGCGACACCCATCGGCCGGTCCTCGCGCCGGTGCAGGCCCATCGCCAGCGACAGCCGGGTGGAGTTGCCGTCGGCGGCCACCACGATCGGGGCGTGGAAGGTGGCCGGCGCCTTCTCCTCACCGAGCTTGGCGTGCACCCCGGTGATCCGGCCGGTCAGCTCGTCGACGATCGGCGCGCCGACGGTGCACCGCTCGTACAGCCGCGCCCCGGCCTTCTGGGCCTGCCGGGCCAGCTGCTCGTCGAAGTCGTCCCGCTTGCGGACCAGGCCGTAGTCGGGGAAGGAGGCGAGATCCGGCCAGTCCAGCTGGAGCCGGGAGCCGCCGCCGATGATCCGCAGGCCCTTGTTGCGCAGCCAGCCCGCTTCCTCGGAGATGTCGATGCCCATCGCCACCAGCTGCTTGACGGCCCGCGGGGTGAGCCCGTCACCGCACACCTTCTCGCGCGGGAACGCGGTCTTCTCCAGCAGCAGCACGTCCAGGCCCGACTTGGCCAGGTGGTAGGCGGTGGCCGAGCCGGCCGGACCGGCGCCGACGACGATCACATCCGCGCTGTGCTCCGATCGGGGTGCGGTCACGGACTCGGTCACGGGCGCGGACTCGGTCACGGCGTTGTCTCCCGGAAGTCGATGGGGGGTGGGGTCTGTGGGCTCGGGGCTGCGGGACCCGGCATGCGGGGCGGTGGCCGGCGGTGGATATCCGGGTGCCGGCGGACACCGGGCAGGGGCAGTCTATGGGGGCCGTGACGATCGGAAACTGAAGGGTTGTCCCATGACGTCTGCGCCCGCCCGACCGCTGCCCGCCGTGGGGCTGCGGGTCCCCACCGAGGAGGACGCGGTGCACTGGCACCGGGTCTTCGACGATCCCGAGGTCATGGAGTTCCACGGCGGCGCCCCCGCCGAGTTCTCCGTCTACGAGGAACTCACCGCCCGCCAGCGCCGCCACCACGCCGAACGCGGCTTCTGCCTCTACACCCTCCTCGACCCGGCGGACGGCGCCGTCATGGGCTTCACCGGCGCCCAGCCCTGGCCGCACGACTGGGGCCCGGCGGGCGAGATCGAGATCGGCTGGCGGCTGGGGCGGGCGTACTGGGGCAAGGGGTACGTCACGGCCGCCGCCCGGCAGGCCCTGGCGGCCGTACGGGCGGCCGGCGTCCGGCACGTGGTCGCGATGGTCGACGCCCGCAACGCCCGCTCCCTCGCCGTCACCCGCCGCCTGGGCATGCGCCACGCGGAAACCCTTCCCGTACCGGCCGGCCACCGCACGGCCCACTGCCACCGATTGGACCTCTGAGGGGCCGGCGGGCGGGGGGGCGGAGGCCGGATGGTTACGGGCGGGCTCGCGCCCCGCCGGCGCGTGGCCAGAATTGACCAAAACACAACCCCCGCCCGCGCATCCATTGCCCCGCCCCGGTTGTCTCAAGAGAGAGCGGCACTCTCATGTGCCCGCAGTGCAGGGCTATTTGGAGCATCCACTTTGAACATTGGCATCAAAGGCATCAGGGCCATCAAGGGCATCCGGCGCGCCTCCGCCGTGGCCGTCACCACCGGAGCCGTCCTGACCGCCGGGGCGTTCGGCTCCCAGGCGCAGGCCGCCGCCCTCCCGACGCCCGGCATCACCGCCGCCGGCGGTTTCGTGATGAACAACGGCACCGGCGCGACGCTCTTCGCCAAGGCCGCGGACACCCGCCGGTCCACCGGCTCCACCACCAAGATCATGACGGCCCGGGTGGTGCTGGCCAAGAAGAACCTCAACCTGGATTCCAAGGTCACGGTCCAGAAGGCGTACAGCGACTACATCGTCAACAACAACTGGGCCTCGTCCGCCCACCTCATCGTCGGCGACAAGGTGACGGTCCGTCAGCTGCTCTACGGGCTGATGCTCCCGTCCGGCTGCGACGCCGCGTACGCGCTCGCCGACACGTTCGGCACCGGCTCGACCCGGGACGCCCGGGTGAAGTCGTTCATCGGCCAGATGAACACCACCGCCAAGAGCCTGGGCATGAAGAACACCCACTTCGACTCGTTCGACGGAATAGGGCGCGGCGCGAACTACTCGACGCCCCGCGACCTGACCAAGCTCGCCGGCAACGCGATGACGTTCTCCACGTTCCGCACGATCGTGGGAACGAAGTCCACCAAGCAGAAGGTCACGACGAAGAACGGCGGCTACCGCTACATGTCGTGGACCAACACCAACAACCTGCTCAGCAGCTACAAGGGCACCATCGGCGTGAAGACCGGCTCCGGCCCTGAGGCCAAGTACTGCCTGGTCTTCGCCGCCACCCGGAACGGCAAGACGGTCATCGGCACCGTCCTGGCCTCCTCCTCGGTGGACAACCGCACCGCGGACGCCAAGAAGCTGATGGACTACGCCTTCAAGAAGTAACCAGCACCCCCGAGGCACCCCGGCCCACCCGGCCCGCCTCCCCCAGGGCCCGTCCCGCCACCTTCCCACCGGCCGGACGGGCCCTGACGTTTCTGCGGGGCCGCCCTACGCGGGCGGTCGCCGGCGGGCCGATATCGGCCTCACGCCCCGGTCGCCGGCTTCACGCCCCGGTGGAGCGCCACGATGCCGCCGGTCAGATTCCGCCAGGCGACCCGCGTCCAGCCCGCGCCCTGGAGCCGGGCGGCCAGTTCCGGCTGGTTGGGCCAGGTCCGGATCGACTCGGCGAGGTACACGTACGCCTCGGGGTTGCTGCTGACCACCCGCGCGACCGGCGGCAGCGCCCGCATCAGGTACTCGGTGTAGACGGTCCGGAACGGCGCCCAGGTCGGCTCGCTGAACTCGCAGATCACCACCCGCCCACCGGGCTTGGTGACCCGGTACAGCTCGGCCAGCGCCGCGTCGGTGTCCTGGATGTTCCGCAGCCCGAAGGAGATCGTGACGGCGTCGAACACCTCGTCCGCGAACGGCAGCCGCATCCCGTCCCCGGCGGTGAACGGCAGCCAGGGGCGCCGCTTCTTGCCCTCCGCCAGCATCCCCACCGAGAAGTCGCAGGGGACCACGTAGGCCCCGCTCCGCGCGAACGGCAGCGAGGAGGTGCCGGTCCCGGCCGCGAGGTCGAGGACCCGCTCGGCGGGCCGCGCGGCGACCGCGCGGTCCACCTCCTTGCGCCAGAGCCGCGCCTGGCCCAGGGAGAGCACTTCGTTGGTCAGGTCGTAGCGCGCCGCCACGTCGTCGAACATCGCGGCGACTTCGTTCGGCTGCTTGTCCAGGGATGCTCGGGTCACCCGGTCATTGTCCACCGTGCGCCCCCACGCCCCGGCACCGGGCGGTACGGCGGGGCAGGTGTCCGGGGTCCGGGGTCGGGGGTCCGGGGTCGGGGGGGTGTCAGCGGCGGCGGTGGACGAGGCGGCCGGCGAGGACGGTGGCCAGGCAGGTGCCGTCGGGCGCGAAGATCGCGAAGTCGGCCGGGGCGCCCGGCGCGAGCGGGGCGGGCGGGCGCGGCGCGCCGAGGCCGGAGCGGTGGACGGCGGTGCGCACCGCGGGGCGGGTGAAGGGGCCGGTGAGGCTGGTGGTGCCGCAGGCCAGGAGGCGCTGGAGGCCGCGGCGGGCGCTGGCGCCCCAGCGGGTCTCGGTCATCGCGAGGGCGGCCAGCGCGGCGCCGGTGAGCGGTGCGGTGCCCAGGTCGCCGGCCTCGCGCGGATCCGGGTGGTAGGCGGCCTCCAGCAGGGCCGCGCCGTCCGGTTCGTGGCGGCCCGGGGTGAGGGTCCCGTCCCACTCGCGGATCCGGGCCCGTGCGCCGTAGGCCGCCAGCAGGTCCTCGTACGGGCCGACGGCGGCCAGCCGGTCGCCGTCCACGACCACCGCGTGGCCGGGGACGGGCTCGGCGCCGGCGGCCGGCTGGACGGCCCGCACCCGATGGAGCGTCAGCATGGAGGATCCCGCCGTGGGGTGGCCCGGTGCGCGCGGCGCCGGGTCAGCTGGCGTCGACGAGCTTGAGCTCGGGGTGGGCGGTGCCGCCCTCCAGGGCCGTCGAGGAGAGGTGGGAGACGACGCGGTCGTCGACCGGGTCGTTCGCCGGGTCCTCGTGCACGACCAGGTGCTCGTACGTCGTCGAGCGCTGCGCCGGGACGCGGCCCGCCTTCCGGATCAGGTCGATGATCTCCTGGCGGTTGGAGCGGTGCCGGGCGCCGGCGGAGGAGACCACGTTCTCCTCCAGCATGATCGAGCCGAGGTCGTCCGCGCCGTAGTGCAGCGACAGCTGGCCGATCTCCTTGCCGGTGGTCAGCCAGGAGCCCTGGATGTGGGCGACGTTGTCGAGGAAGATCCGGGCGATCGCGATCATGCGGAGGTACTCGAAGAGGGTGGCCTGGGTGCGGCCCTTCAGGTGGTTGTTCTCCGGCTGGTAGGTGTACGGGATGAAGGCGCGGAAGCCGCCCGTGCGGTCCTGGACGTCGCGGATCATGCGGAGGTGCTCGATGCGCTCGGCGTTGGTCTCGCCGGTGCCCATCAGCATCGTGGACGTGGACTCCACGCCCAGCCGGTGCGCCGTCTCCATGATCTCCAGCCAGCGCTCGCCGGACTCCTTCAGGGGCGCGATGGCCTTGCGGGGGCGCTCGGGGAGGAGTTCCGCACCGGCGCCGGCGAAGGAGTCCAGGCCCGCGGCGTGGATGCGCGTGATGGCCTCCTCGACCGACACCTCGGAGATCCGCGCCATGTGCTCGACCTCGGAGGCGCCGAGGGAGTGGATGACCAGCTGCGGGAATTCCTTCTTGATGGCCGCGAAGTGCTTCTCGTAGTACTCGACGCCGTAGTCCGGGTGGTGGCCGCCCTGGAACATGATCTGGGTGCCGCCCAGCTCGACGGTCTCCGCGCAGCGGCGCAGGATGTCGTCGAGGTCGCGGGTCCAGCCCTTCTCCGTGTCCTTGGGGGCGGCGTAGAAGGCGCAGAACTTGCAGGCCGTCACGCAGACGTTGGTGTAGTTGATGTTGCGCTCGATGATGTACGTCGCGATGTGCTCGGTGCCGGCGTAGCGGCGGCGGCGGACGGCGTCGGCGGCCTGGCCCAGCGCGTGCAGCGGCGCGGAGCGGTAGAGGTCGAGCGCCTCCTCCGGCGTGATGCGGCCGCCCGCGGCGGCGCGGTCGAGTACGGACTGGAGGTCGGCGTTCTCGGTCACCGGGGCGTCCCTTTCGAGGCGTTACAGAAGGACTGAAGGACTCGACCAGCGTACGCCAGGGGTCTGACGGCGTCGGGGGCGGCCGCCGTCCGCGCCGGGGCCGTCTCTTGGGCGCGCCGCCGCGTCGCCCCGCCCTGACGGCCCGCCGGCACCGCGCCGTACGGCGCCCGCCCGGTGAACTCCCCGCCGGCGGCGGGCCCGGGTCATGCCGCTTATGACCCAGGTCATGCCGCGCTCCCGAAACCCGGCGGCCCCCTTTCCGCATCAAACAGGGCGCAAGCCGACCATCCGTCCCGCGCGCCCTGGGTCCAGGGCCCGTCCCTCGGGAGACCGCCCGTGCACCTCACCCCCGGGGACCGCCCGTACGGCCCGCGCCAGGACTTCCGCACCGCCCGCCGCGGCCTGACCGGCCGCCCGCGCCGCTCCGGGTGCTCCGGTCCGGCGCGCCGGACACCGGAAGGCTCAAAGGGGCGCCCGCGCCGCCGCCCGAGGTGGCGGATGTCCTTCCTCACCGGGCTGATCGCCCTCGTGGGCCTGTGCGCCTACCCGACCGTCAAGTACCTGGACGTGCTCAACGACATCGGTGAGCCGATGTCGTTCAGCCAGACGCTGCCCGGGGGCGCCCCGGGCCCGGTGCGGGCCTCGGCGGCCGATCCGGCGGTCCGGCTGCCGGGCGGCCCGCAGGCCGCGTTCCGGACGGCCGCGACGCTCTCCGACGGCACGAAGATCGGCGTCACCACGCTGCACGGCGAGAAGTCCGGCGTCACCGGCAAGGTGTGGGTCTGGGCGCCGAAGGAGTACTACGAGGCGCGCTACCGGAACAGCGCGTTCCCGGTGCTGATCGCGCTGCCCGGCAGCTACGGCTACCCGGACAACTACTGGGCGCGCCCCGGCCTGAAGCTCCAGCGCACCCTTACCGACCTGGTCTTCCAGGGCCGCAGCAAGCCGTTCCTGGTGGTGATGCCGGTCCTCAACCCTGCCCGGCACTACTACGACGGCAGCGACATCCCCGGGCAGCCGAAGATGGGCACCTGGCTGTCCGACGACGTGCCCGGCCTGGTCAGGGCCAACTTCCGGACGTTCGCCGACCGGGACGGCTGGGCGTTCATGGGGTCCTCGTCCGGGGGGTTCGCGGCCCTGAAGCAGGTCCTGGCGCACCCGGACCGCTTCAAGGCGGCGATCGCCAGCGGCCCGGACACCCGTCCGGACTCGCCGCTGTGGCGCGGCCACCGGGCGGAGAAGCGGGCCAACGACCCGGAGGTGCTGGCCCGGCGCCTCGCCGCCCGGCCCGGCGGCCCGGAGGTCTTCCTCCAGTTCCAGATCGGGACGCGGGAGGGCGGCCGGGCGAATCTGGAGCGGTTCATCCAGCGGTACGCCAAGGGGCCGGTGCACGCCCGGCTGCACGTCATCGAGGGCGGCGGCCACACGGCCAGGAGCTACGTCCAGGGGATGCGGGACGTGAGCCTGGAGGCGATCAGCCGGGTCCTGCGGGGGCCCACACCGGCGCCGTAGCGGCCGGTCCGGCCGGCGGGGCGCCCGCGGGGGCGCGCCGGGCGCGCGAGAGCCGCCACGGGCCGCCCTGGGCCCACCGCGGCCCGGCTCCCGCCCGGCTACGCCCCGGTGCGCGCCAGCAGGTCCACCCGGACGTCCGCCGGGAAGCCGGTGGTCGGGCCCACCCGGCGGGCGAACTCGGTGACGCCGCGCAGCTGGTCGGGGCCGAACCGGAAGTCCAGGGTGGTGAAGTACCGCTCCAGTACCGCCTCGTCGAAGTGCTCCCAGCGGGCGGCCTGTTCGGCCACCTTGCCGACCTCGTCCAGGGACAGGTCCCGGGAGGCCAGGAACGCCTCGTGCACCGAGCGGACCACGGCGGGCTCGCGCTCCAGGTAGTCGCGCCGGGCCGCCCAGACGGCGAAGACGAACGGCAGGCCGGTCCAGTCCTTCCACATCCGGCCGAGGTCGTGGACGTCCAGGCCGAGGGCGGGGCCGTCGTGCAGGTTGGCGCGGAGCGCGGCGTCGCCGATCAGCACCGCCGCGTCGGCCTCCTGCATCATCAGGCCGAGGTCCGGCGGGCAGGTGAAGTAGTCGGGCCGCACCCCGATCTTCTCGGCCAGCAGCAGCTGCGCCAGCCGGACGGAGGTCCGGGAGGTCGACCCGAGGGCGACGCGGGCGCCGTCCAGCCGGTCCAGCGGCTTCTGCGAGACGATCACGCAGGACATCACGGGCCCGTCGCAACCGACCGCGAGGTCGGGAAAGGCGACCAGGTCGTCGGCGGCGCGGAGGAATTCGACGAGGGTGATCGGCGCGATGTCGAGGTCCCCGCGCACCAGCTGTTCGCTGAGCTTCTCGGGGGTGTCCTTGGTGAGGTCCAGGTCGAGCAGGGTGCCCGTACGGGCCAGGCCCCAGTAAAGGGGCAGGCAGTTCAGGAACTGGATGTGGCCCACCCGCGGCCGGCTGCGACGGTGGTCGGCGTCGGCTCCTGCGGGCGCGTCTCGGAAGGTTGAATTGTCCACATGCGGAGGCTAGTCCCGGGGGGCGCCGCGACGGACGCCGGGGGCGGTATGGCCATTCCGGGCCGCGGCCAAACGTGATCTTTGGCTCTTCCCCGTCCGGAGCGCACCATGCTAGGCTCAGGCCAAGTTGCAGTTTGGTTTCCCTTGCAGTACAGAGCCTGCGGAGCATGTGACCCGCAGGCTTTTGTAGTTTTCAGACTTCTTTGCAGGTTCTGGAGCAGGGCAACCCTTTGGCCCAAGGAGGGCTCATGGCTACCGGAACCGTCAAGTGGTTCAACGCTGAAAAGGGCTTCGGCTTCATCGCCCAGGACGGCGGCGGCCCGGATGTCTTCGTCCACTACTCCGCGATCAACGCCACTGGTTTCCGCTCCCTCGAGGAGAACCAGCAGGTCACGTTCGACGTCACCCAGGGCCCGAAGGGCCCGCAGGCGGAGAACGTCACCCCGGCCTGAGTAACCCGCTCCGGTCTTTCTCAACCGATCGACCGGTAGCACCCAAGGAGCCCCCCTCCGCCTCCGGGCGGAGAGGGGCTCCTGCCTTTTGTACCGGCTTTCGTACAGCCTCGCCGCCGGGGGATTTCCCGCGGCCCGCCGGGCGGGGAAATGAATACCAGGTGAATATCGGCCACCCGGGGGCCGGAGGGACCGGTTCCGGGCCGTCCGCGGGGCGGAGCCGCCCCCGCCCGCGGTGCGCCGGCGGCCCGCGCGGGCCCCGTCCGGCGCGCAATGCCGGCCGGGAACGGAACGAAGAATTCCCCGGTTCTCGAAGATCCGGGAAAGGCCCGGGAAGGTTCCGGGAAAGGCGCGGGAAAGATCGGGGAACGGCGGGGAAATGCGCCCGCGCGGCACCGCCGGATTGCGCGTCGGCGCGATGCGCCGGCGCGGGAAATCCTCCGCATTCCCCTTCGCCCCGGCCACCCCGCCCGGGCCCGGCCGGCCTCCGGCACCGGCCCTGGCCTGCGGACTCCCGTCCCGCCCGGCCGCTCGCCCACCCCGCGCACCGGCGCTCTTCCGGCGACTGCCGGAGGGGCCTTCCGGGAGCGGAAAAAACCGGACCCCCGGTCGCATGAGAAGGCCCGCGGCCGGTGAAAGCGGAACCGCGAGGTGCGATCACGCAAAGTGGTCGCACCGCCACATGCCAGGTTCTACCGTGGGCAGAATGAGCGACAGCATGCCCCCGCAGAAGCCGTGCCCGGACTGCGGTGGCGCGGGCACCGTCGAGTGGGAGACCCCGGGCGGCCACAAGGTCACCACCCAGTGCTCCGGCTGCGCCGGCACCGGAACGGTCCTGGCATGAAGGAGGCGGAGGCGGACCATGGCGGCCTTCAGCAGAAGCGGCAAGCCGGTCGGCCTGGACGCGCGGTACGTCGGCAGACTCCCGTGCGCCGTCTGCGGGCTGCGGCCGATGAAGCTGCCGGGCCGGGAGGGCGGGGTGTGCATTCCCTGTTACGCCGAGGAGCGGGCGGCGGCCGGGCGGCGGGCCGCGTCGGCCGGGGCGTGGGTGGCGGCGAGCTTCGTCGGCGACCCGTGCCTGGCGTGCGGTTCGCGGTCCGTGGACGCCAACGGCTGGGCGTTCTGGTGCAATTCCTGCCAGATGCAGACGGCGGTGGCGCTGCCGCCGCGGTGAGGCGGACGGCGGAGCCCGCGGCCGCCGCGCGGCAGGCCGCAAGGCCCCGTGCCACCTCCCCCACAGAGGTGACACGGGGTTCCAGTTTGACGCGCCGAGGGCCAGGGCTCCAGAGCCGGAGCCACTGCCTTTCGTAAAGGCACGGCCATGTCCGGAGCGCCCGAGGTGGCGGAGCGCCCCCGATCCCCGCCCCCGCCCCGGGCGCTTGACACGCCTTTCCCACTGACGAGACGATACGTAGCGTCACGTTGGATGGTGGACGACACGGGAGGTCAGCCATGCCGGTGCCGGGGACGGCGGAGGCCGAGGAGCGGTTCGTCGCGGCCGGGGCGGGGGTCCGGCTGTGGACGGAGCAGCGCGGACCGGCCGGCGCGCCGCCGCTGCTGCTGGTGATGGGCGCGCAGGCCACCGGGGTGGGCTGGCCGGAGCCGCTGGTGGACGCGCTGGCCGCACGGCACCGGGTGATCCGCTACGACCACCGGGACACCGGGCGCTCCACCTGGTCGTTCGACGAACGGCCGTACCGGATCGCCGACCTGGCCGGCGATGTGCTCGCGGTGCTGGACGGGCTGGGGATCGCGCGGGCACACCTGGTCGGGATGTCGCTGGGCGGGATGCTCACGCAGCTGGTCCTCGCCGACCGTCCGGAGCGGGTGCTCAGCGCCACGCTGATCGGGACGTGCGCGCTCAGCACCGCCCCGTACACCCCGCCCGGCGGCGGCAGCGTGCCGGTGGCGGAGCTGCCGGGCATCGCGCCCGAGGTGCTGGAGATGTGGGCCCGGCCGGTGGCGGACCGCGGCGAGGAGGCGGAGATCGAGCGGCGGGTGGCGCACTGGCGGGTGCTCTCCGGCGGCGGGCTGCCGTTCGACGCGGAGTTCTACCGCGCGCTGGAGCGGCGGGTCATCGCGCACACCGGGCACCACCGGGTCGGCACCGCGCACGGGCGGGCCGACGACAGCGGGATGCTGCGCACCGAGGCGCTGGCCCGCAACGAGGTGCCGGTGCTGGTGGTGTCCGCCCCGGCCGAGCCGGTGTTCCCGCCGCCGCACCCGCAGCACCTGGCCCAGGCCGTCGGCGCGGCGCAGGTGGTGGAGGTGCCCGGGATGGGGCACGCGCTGCCGCCGGAGGTCCACGGTCCGCTGGCCGCGGCGATCCTGGCGCACACCGCGGCGGCACCGGAGGCGTCGCGGGGCTGAGCGGTCCGGCGCGGGACGGGGGTGCGCCGGAACGCGGCGGCGCCCCCGCGGCCACCTTGAAAGCGGTGGCCGCGGGGGCGCCGTGCGGTGCCGGCGGCGGGTCAGGCCGCGACGGGCGCCGGCTCGCGCTCGGCGGCGGGCTCGGCGGAGCCGTCCTGGGTCTCGCCGATGCGGATGCTGGTGGCGCGGGCGTAGGCGTCGCGGTCCAGGATCTTCTCGCGGGCGGAGACCAGGATCGGGATGACCGACTGGCCGGCCACGTTGGTGGCGGTGCGCATCATGTCCAGGATCGGGTCGATGGCCATCAGCAGGCCGACGCCCTCCAGGGGGAGGCCCAGCGTCGAGAGGGTCAGGGTCAGCATGACCGTGGCGCCGGTGAGGCCGGCGGTGGCGGCGGAGCCGATGACCGAGACGAAGGCGATCAGGACGTAGTCGGCGATGCTCAGGTGGACGTTGAAGATCTGCGCGATGAAGATCGCGGCGATCGCCGGGTAGATGGAGGCGCAGCCGTCCATCTTGGTGGTCGAGCCGAACGGCACCGCGAAGGAGGCGTACTCGCGGGGGACGCCGAGGCGCTCGGTGACCTTCTGGGTGACCGGCATGGTGCCGACCGAGGAGCGGGAGACGAAGGCCAGCTGGATGGCGGGCCAGGCGCCGCGGAAGAACTGGAGCGGGTTGACCTTGGCGACGGCCGACAGCAGCACCGGGTAGACCACGAAGAGGACCAGCGCGCAGCCGACGTAGATGTCGACGGTGAACGTGGCGTACTTGCCGATGAGGTTCCAGCCGTAGGTGGCGATGGCGTGGCCGATGAGGCCGATGGTGCCGATCGGGGCGAGGCGGATGACCCACCACAGGGCCTTCTGGAGGAGTTCCAGGGCGGACCGGCTGATCGTGAGGACCGGTTCGGCCTTCTCGCCGAGCTGGAGGGCGGCGATACCGGCGACGGCCGCCATGAAGACGATCTGGAGGACGTTGAGCTGGGTGAACGGTGTGATGACGTCGGTGGGGACGATGCCGGTCAGGAAGTCGATCCAGGAGCCGGTGTGCTGCGGGAGCTTGCCGTCCTTGGGGGTCAGGCCGGTGCCCGCGCCGGGGTGCGTCAGCAGGCCGATCGCCAGGCCGATCGCCACCGCGATCAGCGACGTGATCATGAACCACAGCAGGGTGCGGGTGGCGAGCCGGGCGGCGTTGTTGACCTGCCGCAGGTTGGTGATCGACACCAGGATCGCGAAGAAGACCAGGGGGGCGACGGCCAGCTTCAGCAGCTGGACGAAGAGGTCGCCGATGTGCTCCAGGGTGCCGCCGAGCCAGCCGACGTCACCGCTCTTGGCGACCCAGCCGAGCAGGACGCCGAGGACGAGGCCGGCCAGGATCTGCACCCAGAACGGAATCTTGGGTATGCGGGAGCCCTTCGGGGCCTGGGGCGCCGCTGCGGGCGCGGGGGTCTGGGCAGGCGTGGACAACGGACACACTCCGGGGACGGGAAAGGCGTGGACGCGGGGCGTCGGGATGGGGGTGCTCAAAGCGCCAGGAGGTCCGTACGTGTGAAACGGGATCTCCGGCCGCCGGGGGACATGTCAGCGGCGGCGACAGGCCGCGGACATACAGCGGCAAAGATCGACGTGCAGGCGCACCACGAGCGGGACGCTCATGGGGTTCGAGGGCGCTGCTGCGTTCGTCATGCCCAGTACGTTAACACTTGAACTTTGAGGGACCCAAAGAAAATCTTTGGGACGCGGGCGGGCCCGGCGGATCGGTACGGATCGGGCGGGAGGCAGCAAAACGGCGCCCGTGCCGGGGAGTTGGGACTCCGCGGCAGGGGCGCCGGACGGGGGCGGGGGCCGGACCGCGCGCCGACGTGACGCGTCTTACAGTCCGGGGGGCGGGGCGGGGGCGGGGCCTACAGCCCGTCCTCCATGCGCTGGTTGGCGGCGAGCCGCTCCTTCTGGCGGTCCACCCGGGCCACGATCTGCTCGGACATCGCGTCCCGCTGCTTGCGCAGCAGCACGAAGCTGAGCGGCGCGGAGATGACGATGGCGAGCAGCAGCATCCAGACGGTGTTGGAGTTGCCGACACCGAGGGGGATGATCCGGAAGTAGGCCAGCACCCACACCACGGCGAAGCAGACGGCGAACAGGCCGATGCGAAGGGCGGTGTAGCGGAGTGTGGCGAACTGGTGGCTACGCACGGTCGGGACCTTCTTCTCAACGGCAACCGAAAGGGTCTGCCGTCCAGTCAAGCACAGGGCGGCGGGTGATCTTCCGGGCCCCCGGGTGCGGGGCGTCAGTCCAGGTCCAGCCACATGGTGACGTCGTCGCGGTAGTCGTCGTCGGCGAGCCGGATGGCGCGGGGGGCGCGGCCGATCTCGCGATAGCCGCAGGACGCGTAGAAGCGGGACAGTCCGGTGCCGCCGCGGCAGGTGAGGCGGAGGCCGATGGCGCCGCCGGTGGTGCGGGCGGCGTCGGCGACCGCGGCCATCAGCGCGCGGCCCACCCCGCGGCCCTGGAGGGAGGGGTGGACCATCACGGTGTAGACCCACAGCCAGTGGGTGTAGAGGCGGTGCCGGTTGCGGGCGAGGAAGGCGGTGGCGACCACCCGGCCGCCGGCGTCCCGGCCGGCGACGAGGCGCTCGTCGCCCTCGGCGAGGGCCGCGAGGCGGCGGACGAGGTCGGGGCGGATGTCCTCGGGGGTGACGGGCGGGACGAAGCCGACCGCGCCGCCGGCGTTGGAGACGTCGGCCCACAGCGCGCAGATCCCGTCGCGTACGTCGGGGGTGACGGCAGGGTCCAGCTCGAAGCGCACGCTCATGGGCCGGACCCTACCGGGGTGTCCGCGGGAGGCGGCAGGTCAGAGGCGCATCGGCTGCGGGGCCTCGCGGCGCTCGGGGTCCGGGCCCGGGTACTCGCGGATGGTCTCGTAGCGGGTGTTGCGCTCGACGGGGCGGAAGCCGGCGTCCCGGATCAGCTCCAGCAGGTCGTCGCGGGTGAGCTTGTTGGGCGTGCCGTAGTTGTCCGCGTCGTGGGTGATCTTGTACTCGACGACCGAGCCGTCCATGTCGTCGGCGCCGTGCTGGAGGGCGAGCTGGGCGGTCTGCACCCCGTGCATCACCCAGAAGACCTTGACGTGCGGGACGTTGTCGAAGAGCAGCCGGGAGACCGCGAAGGTCTTGAGCGCCTCGGCGCCGCTGGCCATGGTGGTGCGGGCCTGGAGCTTGTTGCGGACCTTGCCGTCCTGCATGTCCACGAAGTCGTGCTGGTAGCGCAGCGGGATGAAGACCTGGAAGCCGCCGGTCTCGTCCTGGAGTTCGCGCAGCCGCAGCACGTGGTCGACGCGGTGGCGGGGCTCCTCGATGTGCCCGTAGAGCATGGTGCAGGGCGTCTTGAGGCCCTTCTCGTGGGCCAGGCGGTGGATCCGCGACCAGTCCTCCCAGTGGGTGGCGTGGTCGACGATGTGCTGCCGGACCTCCCAGTCGAAGATCTCGGCGCCGCCGCCGGTCAGCGACTCCAGCCCGGCGTCGATGAGTTCGTCGAGGATCTCCGAGGCGGACAGGCCGGAGATGGTCTCGAAGTGGTGGATCTCGGTGGCGGTGAACGCCTTGAGCGAGACGTTCGGCAGCGCCTTCTTCAGCTCCCGCAGCGAGCGCGGGTAGTAGCGCCACGGCAGGGTGGGGTGGAGGCCGTTGACGATGTGCAGCTCGGTGAGGTTCTCGTTCTCCATCGCCTTGGCGAGGCGGACGGCTTCCTCGATGCGCATGGTGTACGCGTCCTTCTCGCCCGGCTTGCGCTGGAACGAGCAGTACGCGCAGGACGCGGTGCACACGTTCGTCATGTTGAGGTGGCGGTTGACGTTGAAGTGGACGGCGTCGCCGTTCTTCCGGGTCCGCACCTCGTGGGCGAGGCCGCCCAGCCATGCGAGGTCGTCGGACGCGTAGAGGGCGATCCCGTCCTCGCGGGTCAGCCGCTCCCCGGCGTGGACCTTCGCTTCCAGCTCGCGCTTGAGGCCCGCATCCATCGACGCAGCCATCGGGTCGCCTCCCACCATCTCCGTGTGTCTCCGGCCGTTTCCCGTGAAACGCTGGCCGTTTCGTGCGAAAAACGGGCTTCGCCGAGCCTACTCCCCCGCTTCCGCCGCGGACGGAGGCCCCTTGGGGGCGCCCCGGGCCTCCGTCCGCCGGTGCGTCCGACCGGGTCAGTCCACCTCTTCGGGGAGTTCGCCGACGCGGTTCTCCCACTTGGTGGAGAGCACGATCGTGGTCCGCGTGCGGGAGACGCCCTTGGTGCCGGAGAGCCGGCGGATGGTGCGCTCCAGCCCGTCGACGTCGCCGACCCGGACCTTGAGCATGTAGGAGTCGTCGCCGGCGATGAACCAGCAGTCCTCGATCTCGGCCAGGTCCTTCAGCCGGCGGGCCACGTCCTCGTGGTCGGCGGCGTCCGAGAGGGAGATGCCGACCAGGGCGGTGACGCCCAGGCCCAGCGAGGCCGCGTTGACCGTCGCGCGGTAACCGGTGATCACACCGGCCGCTTCGAGGCGGTTGATCCGGTCCGTGACGCTGGGACCGGAGAGGCCGACGAGCCGGCCGAGTTCGGCGTAGGAGGCCCTGCCGTTCTCGCGAAGTGCCTGGATGAGCTGCCTATCCACCGCGTCCATGCCCTCAAGCCTTCCAATCTTTCCGCGTTTCTGCGTTCTGCATGTAGAATCTAAGGCATACAGGGTCCGAGCCCTGTGATTCATTTAGAATGATCAAGGACGATCTTTCAACAGGAGAAGACACCGTGTACTCGATCGAGATGGCCTACGCCCGCATGCGTGAGCTGCAGGACCAGGCCAATCGTTCCCGTGCCGCCCAGCAGTCCGCCACCCCGCGGACCCGGCGCCGCCTCGGCCGCGCCGCCACCAAGAAGCGCTGACGAGCTACCGGGCCTCCCCCTTGGAGCCGCCCCCCAGCTCCCCTTCCCACCGCCGGTACAGCCCGTGCGGCACCCGTGCCGCGTCGAGCACCCGGCCCGCGACGAAATCCACCAGATCCTGGATGTGCGTCGCACCCGCGTAGAACGCCGGAGAGGCGGGCAGCACCACCGCGCCCGCCTCGTCCAGCGCCACCAGGGCCTTCAGCGTCTGCCCGTTCAGCGGGGTCTCCCGCACCGCGACGACCAGCGGCCGCCGCTCCTTGAGCGTCACGCTCGCCACCCGCTGGAGCAGGTCCTTCGACAGCCCCAGCGCCACCCCGGCCACACACGCCGTGCTCGCCGGGACGATCAGCATCCCCTTCGCCGGATACGAGCCCGACGACGGCCCCGCCGCCAGGTCCCCGGCCGGCCAGTACCGGACCGCCGCCAGCGCCTCCTCGGTCACCGGGAACGTCTCCGGCTTGCCGTCGGCGCCGCGCGCCAGCCACTGCCGCAGATCGGCCCGCCAGTGCGCGTCCCGGAAGGCGATCCCGGTCTCGTCCAGCAGCGTCAGGCGCGAGGCCCGGCTGACGACGAGATCCACCGCCTCCCCGGCCGCGAGCAGTCCGCGCAGGACGGACGCGGCGAACGGCGTCCCGGACGCCCCGGAGATTCCCACGACCCACGGGCGGCGCCCCGGGTCCGGCTTGCTGGTGTCGATGTGCGGCGGCTCCACGGATCGAGCCTATCCGGCGGAACCGACAGGGCCGCCACGACCGTTACTACCTGTGCGCCGGCACCGCACCGGACGCACCGGACGACACCCCGGCGGCAGGCCGGCGGCGAAGGGGGCGGGAGATGACACCGCGCACGGCACGGGCCCGGCCCGCGCTCTTCCTCATGCTGGGCTGGATCGCGCTGCTCTGGGCCCTGGAGATCGCCGACACCCTCAGCGGGAACGCCCTCGACGCCTACGGCATCCGCCCCCGCGACGCGGACGGGCTGCTCGACGTGGTCCCGGCCGCCTTCCTCCACTTCGGCTTCGGCCACCTGGCGGCCAACACCCTCCCGCTGCTGGTGCTGGGCTTCGTCGCCGCGCTGCGCAGCGGGATCCGCCGGTTCCTGGCCGCCGCCCTGCTGATCATCCTGGTCAGCGGCGTGGGCGTGTGGCTGACCGCCGCCCCGGGCAGCACCACCGCCGGCGCCTCCGGGGTGGTCTTCGGGCTCTTCGGCTACCTCCTGGTCCGCGGCTTCGTCGAGCGCAAGCCGCTGGACATCGTGATCGGGCTGGTGGTCGGCGCGGTCTACGGGTCGATCCTGTGGGGCGCGCTGCCCACCACCAGCGGCATCAGCTGGCAGGCCCATCTGTTCGGGCTGGCCGGCGGCGTGCTGGCGGCGTTCCTGCTGCGCGAGCGGGGCCGGGCCGGGGTGGCGGCCGGGGGCGGCACCGGACCCCTCCCGCGCTAGCGGTGTCCGTGACGTCGCGTCGTTCGCCCGGAGGGCGGACGGGACTTTACGGACACCCCCTGGAGCGCCGAGGCCCGGCCGGTCGGCGCAGGCTGACCGGCCGGGCCTCGCGAGGGGCGGCCCCGCCGCCTCAGGGCGTCAGGCCGCGGACGAACAGGTCCAGCACCGCGCAGACGAACAGCGCGATCCCGATGAAGCTGTTGACCTGGAAGAACGCGCGGTTGAGCCGCGAGGTGTCGTGCGGGCGGACGAGCGCGTGCTCGTAGCAGAAGGCCGCCGCCACGATCACCAGGCCGAGCCAGAAGAAGACCCCGGCGCCGATGGCGGCGCCGTACCACGCCAGCAGCGCGGTGGTGGCGACATGGCACCAGCGGGCGCCCCACAGCGCGCCCGGCACGCCGAAGCGGGCCGGGACGGACTTCACGCCGTTGCGGCGGTCCGCCTCGACGTCCTGGCACGCGTAGATCAGGTCGAAGCCGCCGATCCAGATGCCGACCGCGAGGCCGAGGACCACCGCCTCCCAGGACCACGCGCCGGTGATCGCGATCCAGGCGCCGACCGGGGCCATCGCCTGGGCCAGGCCGAGGATCGCGTGCGGGAAGTCGGTGAAGCGCTTGCCGTAGGGATAGACCACCATCGGCACCACCGCGACCGGCGCCAGCGCCAGGCACAGCGGGTTGAGCAGCGCGGCCGCGCCCAGGAAGAAGACCACGGCGATCAGCGCGCCGGTCCACGCGGACCTGACCGACACCGCGCCGGTGACCAGCTCGCGCCCGGCCGTGCGCGGGTTCCGGGCGTCGATCTCCCGGTCGATGATGCGGTTGACGGCCATCGCGAAGGTGCGCAGGCCGACCATGGCGACGGTGACCAGCAGCAGCCGCACCCAGTGCAGGTGCCGGTCCAGCTGGTGCATGGCGGTGAACGCCGCGATGTAGGCGAAGGGCAGCGCGAAGACCGAGTGCTCGATGACGACGAGCCGCAGGAAGGCCCGCGTCCGGCCCGGCTGCGGAACGGCGGCGGAGGCGCTCATGCCGGCACCTCGCCGCGCTCGGTCCGGCGTGCGCGCGGCACGCCCCTGTTGACGGTGCGTCCGCCCGGCTCACTCACAGCCCGTACTCCTTCCAGCGGCGGTCGACCAGTGCCGCGGTCCGCGGGTCCGACTCGACCATGTCCGGCCAGCCGCCGTCGCGGGTGTAGCCCTCCTCGGGCCACTTCCGGGTCGCGTCGATACCCGCCTTGCCACCCCAGAACTGCTGGTAGGAGGCGTGGTCGAGGTGGTCGACGGGGCCCTCGACGACGGTCAGGTCGCGGGCGTAGTCGGTGTTGCCCAGCGCCCGCCAGGACACTTCGTGGAGGTCGTGCACATCGCAGTCGGCGTCGACCACCACGATCAGCTTGGTCAGCGACATCATGTGCGCGCCCCAGATGGCGTGCATGACCTTCTGGGCGTGCTTGGGGTACTTCTTGTCGATCGAGACGATCGCGCAGTTGTGGAAGCCGCCGGACTCGGGGAGGTGGTAGTCCACGATGTCCGGGACGATGATCTTCAGCAGCGGCCGGAAGAAGCGCTCCGTGGCCCGGCCCAGCGGCCCGTCCTCGGTCGGCGGCCGGCCCACCACGATCGACTGGAGCAGCGGCCGGCGGCGCATCGTCACGCAGTCGATGGTCAGCGCGGGGAAGGGCTCCTGCGGCGTGTAGAAGCCGGTGTGGTCGCCGAACGGGCCCTCCGGCAGCATCTCGCCGGGCTCCAGCCACCCCTCCAGGACGACCTCGGCGTGCGCCGGGACCTGGAGCGGGACGGTCTTGCAGTCCACCATCTCGACCCGCTTGCCCTGGAGGAAGCCGGCGAAGAGGTACTCGTCGATGTCGCCGGGCAGCGGCGCGGTGGAGGCGTACGTGACGGCCGGGGGGCAGCCGAAGGCGATGGCGACCGGCAGCCGCTCCCCGCGCCGGGCGGCGACCTGGTAGTGGTTGCGGCTGTCCTTGTGGATCTGCCAGTGCATCCCGATGGTGCGCTTGTCGTGGCGCTGGAGACGGTAGAGGCCGAGGTTGCGGACGCCGCTCTCGGGGTCCTTGGTGTGGGTGAGGCCGAGGTTGAAGAAGGAGCCGCCGTCCTTGGGCCAGGTGAACAGCGCCGGGAGCCGCTCCAGGTCCACGTCGTCGCCGGTGAGCACGGTCTCCTGGACGGGCGCCTCGCCCTTGATCTTCTTCGGCGGGACGTGCGTCATGCCCGCGAGCTTGCCGAACGCCTCGCGCACGCCGACGAAGCCGTGCGGGAGTTCGGGCCGGAGCAGCCCGCCGATCTTGTCGCCGATCTCCTCGTAGGACGTGAGGCCGAGGGCCTTCAGCAGGCGCCGGTCGGTGCCGTAGACGTTCATGGCCAGGGGCATCGAGGAGCCCTTGACGTTCTCGAAGAGCAGCGCCGGGCCGCCGGCCTTCTGCACCCGGTCCACGATCTCGCCGACCTCCAGATACGGGTCGACCTCGGCCTTGATGCGCGTCAGGTCGCCCTCGCGCTCCAGGGCCCGCAGCAGGGAGCGAAGATCGTCGTAAGCCATACGCCCCAGTATCCGGTACGCACTACCCTGGACGGGTCACGGGGCCCGCCGCGGGCCCGTCCGCGCATCCAGGGGGACCGTCCGCAATGCTCAGGTATCTGCCGTTCCTGTTGGTGCTGGCACTGTGGATCTACGCCTTCATCGACTGCCTCAACACCCCGGAGTCGCAGGTCCGCGGACTGCCCAAGGTGGTGTGGGTGCTGATCATCCTGCTCTTCGGCGAGGTGCTGATCGGCCCGATCGCCTGGCTGGTGGCCGGCAAGGAGCGGCACCGCGTCGCGGGCGGCGGGGGCAGCACCCCCTCGGAGTGGCACCGCAACCACAGCACCCGGTGGGTGGCGCCGGACGACAACCCCGAGTTCCTGCGCTCGCTCCGCGAGGAGAACACCAAGGACGAGGCGCTGCTGAAGGACTGGGAGGCCGATCTGCGGCGCCGCGAGGAGGAGCTGCGGCGCAAGGAGGCCGGGACCGGCGGCAGCCGGGACGGCGCGAGCGGCGCGGACGGTGCCGACGGGACGGGCGGCGCCGACGGGGCGGGCGGCCGGGCCCGCCGCAACGGCCCCGAGGACACCCCGCCGGCCACCTCCTGAGGCCCCGTCAGCCCGCTCCGGCCCGGCCCCGCACGCCGTCCCCCGCACACCGTCCGCCCTCCGCCGCCCGCCGCGAAATCCGGTGGCCGCCGCCGCCCGCTCCCGGCCAGGATGGGCCGCCATGAGCACCGGCACCACCGCCACGCGCGAGCCGTTCCGCCGCGTCCGGGCGCGGCACACCGCGGACACCGTCACCGTCTACCAGGCGTACGCGCCGTCCCTGGGCCTGCCCGCCGCGCGCGAGGGCCACTTCCCCGCGGCCTGGAAGCGGGACCGGATGACGTGGATCAAGCCGTCGTTCCTGTGGATGATGTACCGCTGCGGCTGGGCCACCAAGGCCGACCAGGAGACCGTGCTGGCCGTCGAGATCACCCGCGCGGGCTTCGACCACGCGCTGGGCCGGGCCTGCCTGTCGCACCACGACCCCGCGGTGCACCCGGACCGCGACGCCTGGCGGCGCGCGCTGCGGTCGGCCCCGGCCCGGGTCCAGTGGGACCCGGAGCGCGATCTGCACCTCCGGCCGCTCCCGTACCGCTCGCTCCAGCTCGGCCTGTCCGGTGAGTTGGTCCGGGCGTACGCGGACGCGTGGACGGTGGCGATCCGCGACGTGACGCCGCTGGCCCGCCGGATCCACGCCCTGGTCCGCGCGGGCGAGGACCGGGCCGCCCGGGCCCTGCTCCCCGAGGAGCGCCCGTACCCGGCACCGGACGCGGCCCTGGCGCATCTGCGCTGAACCGAGAGGGCCGCGGCCCGGGCCGACGCTGCCCGGCAGCCGGGGGAACTCCGGGCGCGGTCCGCGTGTCCCCGTCAAGGGCCGCGGCGGCGTAGCCGGGGTGGTGCGGGCGGCGGTGCGCGCCGCGCGCGGGGACGTACGCGGCGTAGGGGGGTCCGGCCAACTCTGGTCCGTTCACGGCCATTTGGGGCAGCGTTCAGCAACCTCCCCCTGCCCGGGAAACTGCGCCGCCGCCACAGTCGGGACGGTCCACCGAGGGCCTCAGCGACTCAGGGAGAGTGGCTCATATGCCGGATATGACCCGACGCAGACTCCTCGGCTCGGCGGCCGGGGCGATCGGCGGCACCGCCGCGCTGTCGCTCCTGCCGCCCAGCGTCCAGAAGGCCGTCGCCGCCGGTCCCCCGCGGCACGGCTCCCTGCACGCCGTCGAGCACGTCGTCCTGCTGATGCAGGAGAACCGTTCGTTCGACCACTACTTCGGCACGCTGCGCGGCGTCCGCGGCTTCGGCGACCCGGACGCGCTCACCCTCTCCACCGGCCGGTCCGTCTTCCACCAGCCCGACCCGGAGAACCCCGACGGCTACCTGCTGCCGTTCCGCCTCGACACCCGCACCTCCAGCGCCCAGGCCATCCCGTCCACCAGCCACGCCTGGTCGGTCCAGCACGAGGCGTGGAACGGCGGCCGGATGGACCGCTGGCTGCCGGCGCACCGCAAGGCCGACGGCGCCAACGGCCCGTACGTGATGGGCTACCACACCCGCGAGGACATCCCCTTCCAGTTCGCGCTGGCCGAGGCGTTCACCCTCTGCGACAACTACTTCTGCTCGGTCTTCGGGCCGACCTGGCCCAACCGGCTGTACTGGATGACCGGCACCCTCGACCCCGGCGGCACCCGCGGCGGCCCGGTCCTGAACAACACCGCGCCCACCCCGTACCGCTGGACGACGTACGCGGAGCGGCTGGAGGCGGCCGGGGTGAGCTGGAAGGTGTACCAGGAGGAGGACGACTACGGCTGCAACCTCCTGGAGCAGTTCCAGACCTTCCGGGACGCCAAGCCGGGCAGCGCGCTGTACGAGAAGGGCGTGCGGCCGCAGCCGGCCGGCACCTTCGAGGACGACGCCCGCCACGACCGGCTGCCGGCGGTCTCCTGGATCATCCCCACCAGCCACCAGTCGGAGCACCCGGACTACCTGCCGGCCGCCGGCGCCGACTTCGTGGCGCGGAAGATCGAGGCGATCGCCGCGAACCCGAAGGTGTGGGCCAAGACCGCGTTCATCCTCAACTACGACGAGAACGACGGCCTCTTCGACCACGTACCGCCGCCGGTGCCGCCGGCCGGGACCAAGGACGAGTTCGTCCACGGGCTGCCGATCGGCGCCGGCTTCCGGGTGCCCTGCCTGATCGTCTCGCCGTGGACGGTGGGCGGCTGGGCGGCCGGCGACGCCTTCGACCACACCTCGGTGCTCCAGTTCCTGGAGCGCTTCACCGGGGTGGCGGAGCCCAACATCAGCGACTGGCGGCGGGCCGCCTTCGGCGATCTGACCTCGGCGTTCGGCTTCCGCGACCCGGCCCGCCGGCCGCCGCGGCTGCCGCGGGACACCGCCGCGCAGCTGGCCGAGGCGCAGTGGGAGGTGGCGCACCTGCCGAAGCCGGTGCTGCCGGGCGCGGACCAGAAGCCGCCGCGGCAGGAGCGCGGCGGGCGCCGGCGGCGCTGACCCGGGGCGCGCACGCCCCGGACGGACGGCGGTGCCGTACGGACCGGCCCGGCGGGCGGGCCGGTCCGTACGGCACCGGGTGGGGCGGAGGGGGCGCGGGGCTCAGACGCCGGCGTAGGAGTGCAGGCCGGTGACGAAGATGTTCACGCCGTAGTAGTTGAAGAGGTAGCAGGCGAAGGCGATCAGGCCCAGCCAGGCGGCCTTGCGGCCCTTCCAGCCGACGGTGGCGCGGGCGTGCAGGTAGCAGGCGTAGGCGACCCAGGTGATGAAGGACCAGACCTCCTTGGGGTCCCAGCCCCAGTAGCGGCCCCAGGCGGCCTCGGCCCAGATGGCGCCCGCGATGATGGTGAACGTCCACAGCGGGAAGACGGTGGCGTTGACGCGGTAGGCGAACTTGTCGAGCGAGGCGGCCGACGGCAGCCGCGTGAGGACCGAGGTGGCGAAGGCACCGGGCTGCTTGCCGGCCGGGTCGGCGAGCTTGGCCTCGTAGCGGTCGCGGAAGAGGAAGAGCAGGGTGGCGACCGCGCCGAGGTAGAGCACCGCGCCGGAGAGGATCGCGCAGGAGACGTGGATCCACAGCCAGTAGGAGTGCAGCGCGGGCACCAGCTGGTCGCTGGCGGTGTAGAGCACGCTGACGGCCAGGCCCAGGTCGAGCAGGACGGTGGTGACCAGCGGCAGGCCGATCCAGCGGACGTTCTTCCTCAGGGCCAGCAGGAGCAGGTAGATCGTCACCGCGACCGCGCCGAAGGTCGTGGAGAACTCGTACATGTTGCCCCAGGGGGCGCGCTGCACGGACAGCGCCCGGGTGACCACGCCGCCGACGTGCAGCGCCCAGGCCAGCACGGTCAGCGAGATCGCGATCCGGCCGTAGAGGTCGCCCTTCTCGGTGCCGCCGTGCGCGCCGGGGCCGTCGGGGACGTCGCGGCTGCCGGCCGCGGCGCGGGTGACGACCTCGGGGCGCTCCAGGACGGCGGTGCCCCCCTTGGCGGCGGTCCGCACGACCGGGGCGGCGGGCGCGGCGGCCGCGGCCGTCAGGGCCGCCGCGGTCCGGCCGACCTTGCTGCGGCTGCCGAACACCCACTCGGCCATGTGGGCGACGAAGGCGAGGGTGTAGATCGCCATCGCCGAATAGACCAGCACGTTGCTGTTGTGAGCCAGTGTCTCGTTGGCTGCGGCAGCGAGGTTCACGCGCGCGCTCCTTCGGAGGGGTCAGCAGGATCGGCAGAGTCGGCGGAGTCGGACGGCTCCGCCGGGTCGTCGGCGGACGCGTCCGCTGCGGGCGCGGCCGGCGGGGCGGCCGGGGTCAGCTCCCCGGCGAGGGCGGCGAGTTCCTCGGCCACCCGGGCCGACTCGCTGCGGCCCAGACCGGCCATCTCGACGAGGGCGGCGCCGCCGTCGGTGGGCTCCACGCGCACCCAGACCCGGCGCCGCTGGATGAACAGCGAGGCGGCCAGGCCGAGCAGGGCCAGCACCGCGCCGGTCAGCGCGAGGCCGTTGCCGGGCTGGTGGGCGATCTTGAAGCTGGCCCAGGTCCTGATGCCCTCGAAGGTGATGGAGCCGTCGCCGTTGGGCAGCTGCATGGTGGACTCGGCGGCCAGCTGCTGCGGGGTCAGCTCCGCGCCGGCGTGGCCGAGCATCTTCGCCGCCCGGTCCTTGGGCAGCAGCATCTTCTTGAAGATGTCGCCGTCGGGGTCCTTGTACTGCTTCATCCGGTCGGTGTTGAGCCGGTAGACGTTCTGCGGCAGGCCGGAGTCCAGGCTGAGGTCGCCGTGCCAGGCGTTCACCGACAGGACGGGGAAGTCCGGGGCGGGGAACTGGGAGAACATCGACCCGGAGTTCTTACCGCCGAAGGTCGGGACGAACAGCGCCTGGAAGCCGAGCTGGTTGCGCTTGCCGTCCTTGGTCTGCGCGCCGGGCACCTTCACCACGCCGGAGGAGGTGAAGTTCTTGGGGTCCTGCGGGAGGAACGGCACCGCGCCGTGGTAGACGACCTTGCCGCGGCCGTCCTTGACGGTGACGACCGGCGCGTAGCCGTGGGAGAGCAGGTAGACCTTGTTGCCGGCGATGTCGAGCGGGGTGTTCACCTCGATCGACTTCTTGTGCGGGGTGCCGTCCGCGCCGGTGAAGTAGGTGATGTTGGCGCGGAAGGTACGGGGGGTGCCGCGCTGCGGGCCGGTCCGCTCGTACGTGGCGTCGAAGGAGTCCATGGTGAAGCCGAACGGCTCCATGGTGTCGGTGTCGAAGAACGGGCCGGAGCTGAAGTCGTCGTACTGGGTGAGGCTGTTGGAGAAGCCGTCGCCCTCGGTGATCAGCTTGCCGCCCTCGGACTTCCACAGGCCGCCGACGGCGAACGCCACCAGCATCACGATCAGCGCGACGTGGAAGAGGAGGTTGCCGGCCTCACGCAGGTAGCCCTTCTCGGCGGCGACCGCGGTGCCCTCCCGGCGGACCCGGAAGCGCCGCTTCTTCAGCATCCGCTCGGCGGCGTCCAGCACGTCCCCGGGCGCCGCCTGCGTGTGCCAGGTGGTGTACGCGGGCAGCCGGGTCAGCCGGCGGGGGGCGGCCGGCGGGCGGCCGCGGAGCTGGCCGACGAACTGCCAGGCGCGCGGCACGATGCAGCCGATCAGCGAGATGAACAGCAGCAGGTAGATCGCCGAGAACCACACCGAGCTGTAGACGTGGAACATCCCCAGCTTGTCGTAGACCGCGCCGAGGGTGGCGTGCTTGTCCCGGAACTCGTCGACCTTGACCGGGTCGATGCTGGTCTGCGGGATCAGCGAACCGGGGATCGCCCCGATGGAGAGCAGGAAGAGCAGCAGCAGCGCCACCCGCATGGAGGTCAGCTGGCGCCAGAACCAGCGCACCCAGCCGAACGGGCCGAGTGAGGGGAGGCTGACGTCCTCCGCGGGCGCGGTGGAGAGCCGGTCGCCGGCGGCGCCGAGGTCACCGCCCTGGTCGGCGGCGGCGCCCGGCTCTCCCGGGGTGTCGGTCTTGGTGGACATCAATCAGATCCCAACGGTGATGCTTTGCGTCCAGCTCTGTAGCTGGGACATCAGGATGTCCCAGACACCTGTGAGAAGGAGGACGCCGAGGGCGATCATCATGCCGCCGCCGGCCCTCATCACCCACACGTAGTGCCGCTTGACCCAGCCGAAGGCGCCGAGCACCCGGCGGAAGGCGAGGGCCACGGCGATGAACGGCAGGCCCAGGCCCAGGCAGTAGGCGACGGTGAGCAGCGCGCCGCGGCCGGCACTGGCCTGCTGGTAGGCGAGGGCCTGGACGGCGGTGAGGGTGGGGCCGAGGCACGGCGTCCAGCCGACGCCGAAGAGCACGCCGACCACCGGCGCGCCGGCCAGCCCCATCGCGGGCTTCTTGTGGAACCGCAGCTCGCGCTGGCCGAACCGCTTCAGGACGCCGGCGAAGGCCAGGCCGAGCAGGATCATCAGCACGCCCAGGACCCGCGAGATCGCGGTCCGGTACTCCTGGAGGGTCTGGCCGAAGAAGCCGAAGAGGGCGCCGCCGGAGACGAAGACGGCGGTGAAGCCGAGGACGAAGAGGGCGGCGCCGGCCAGCATCCGGCCGCGCCGGGCGTCGGCGAGGTCGGTGCCGGTCACGCCGGTCACGTACGACATGTAGCCGGGGACCAGGGGCAGGACGCAGGGCGAGAAGAACGAGACCAGGCCGGCGAAGAGGGCGACCGGGACGGCGGCGACCAGGGCACCGGTGAGGATGGTCCGGTTCTCCGCGGCGGCGGCGGCGAGCGCGATCACGCGATCACTTCTCGGCGATCAGCGGGTCGACCATCTTGCGCAGGTCGTCCTCGGTGAGCGGGCCGATCGAGCGGGCGGCGATCCGGCCCTGCTTGTCCAGGGCGATGGTGGAGGGGATCGACTGCGGGTTGAGGCTGCCCTTGGGGAAGCGCAGCATCAGCTTGCCGGTGGGGTCGAACAGGCTCGGGTAGGGCACCTTGTGCTCGTCCTCGAACTGGGTGGCCTGGGACCGCTCGGAGTCGCGGGTGTTGATCCCGACGAACTGGACGCCCTTGTCCTTGTCCTCGTTCGCGACCTTGGCGAAGTTCGGGGCCTCGGCGATGCAGGGGCCGCACCACGATCCCCAGACGTTGATGACGACGACCTTGCCCTTGTAGTCGGCGACGTCCAGGTGCTTGCCGGTGGTGGTCTCGCCGGACAGCTCGGGGGCCGGCTGCCGCTCACCGGGCTTGACGGTGTCGACGCCGTTCTTGCCCTGGACGAACCGGGTCTGCGCCGAGCCGCCGGAGGCGCCGTCGCCGCAGGCGCTCAGCGTCAGCGAGGCGGCCGCCGCTCCCGCGGCGCACAGGGCGAGGCGGCGGCTGGTGAGGCGGCGTGGCGCGCGGCTGTCACTCATGTGAAAAGTTTCGCATGGGCCTTTTGCGGATCTTCCGCGCCCCCCTCGCCCCGCCGGACCCCGGACAAAGGGGCATGTCAGACCATGCGGAACGATACCTTCCGGCGCGTCCCGGGGTCGCGGCCCGGGACGCGCGGGGCCGTCAGACCGCGGCCAGGTAGCTCTTCCAGCCGCCGGCCGGCCGCTCGCCGACGCCCATCCGCTGGAGCTTGCGGACGATGCGCGGGTCCTGGACGTCGAGCCAGTCGGTGAACTGCCGGAACGAGACGAGCCGGACGTCCTTGTTCCGCTCGTTGGCGATGTGCTTGAGCGCCTCCTCGACGGCGTCCATGTAGATGCCGCCGTTCCACTCCTCGAAGTGGTTGCCGATGAAGAACGGCGCGCGGTTGGTCTCGTACGCCCGGCGGAAGCCGGAGATGTAGGCGTCCGCAGCCTGCCGGCGCCAGCCCGGGTAGTTGGCCGGCGGGGCCTTGGTCGAGTTCTTCGACTGGTTGGCCAGGATGTTGTAGTCCATCGAGAGGACCTCGAACGAGTGGCCGGGGAAAGGTATCTGCTGGAGCGGGAAGTCCCATATGCCCTGCTTTTTCCGGGGCCACATCTGGAGGCCGCCGGGTGAGCTGGCGTCGTAGCGCCAGCCGAGCTCCCGGGCGGTGGGCAGCAGGTTCTCCTGGCCGAGCAGGCACGGGGTGCGGCCGCCGACCAGTTCCTTGCGGTAGTCGAAGGGCAGCGGGTCGGCGTCGGCGAAGCCGGTGTGCGTCCGCCACTTGGTGACGAAGCCCACGGCCTGGTCTATCTCGGAGCGCCACTGCCGGGGCGTCCAGTGCGCCACGCTGCCCCGCCCGGAGCAGAAGTGACCGTTGAAGTGGGTGCCTATCTCATGGCCGTCGAACCACGCCTGGCGGACGTTGTCGAGGGTCTCCTTCAGGTGCGCGGTGTTGAGGTAGCCGATGTCGGAGGCGCCCGGCCGGTTGTTCGGCGGGAGGTAGAGGTGCTTCTTCTCCTCGGGCAGCAGGTAGAGCCCGGAGAGGAAGAAGGTCATGGCCGCGCCGTGGTCCTTGGCGAGCTTGCGGAAACGGGGGAAGAGGCCGTTGCCGACCTCTCCCGCCCCGTCCCACGAGAAGACCACGAACTGCGGCGGGGTCTGCCCCGGCTCCAGCGGTTCGGGCGCGGCGGGCTGGTGGGGCTGCTTGCCGTAGTCCGCCGTCGACCCGTCACCTATGAGCTTGGGGCGGGCCGGTGCGGCGTTCTTCACCCGCTGCCCGCCGGCGCCACCCTGCCCCGAATCGGCGCACCCGGCGACACCGAGGGCCGCGGCGGCCCCCATTCCCATCCCCAGCAGGCTCCGCCGACTGATCGCGCCCATAGCGTCGTTCCCCATCCGTGCTCGACGACTCAATATCCATATAAACGGACATTGATATAGAGGGCACATCGGGTACGGAGGTTGCTCGCTATTCGCTCAAATTTTTCATTTCCGGCGAATTTGACATAACGCCACCTGACCACGCGTCAGGTGTGTTAGGCACCGAACGCCTTGGCGGAGCCCTTCACCGGCTTGGCGCCGGCCAGCAGATGGGCCGGCACCAGATCGCGCGCCGGCTCGCTGTACCCCACCGAGACGATCTTGTCACCGTGGAAGGTGAACGACGTCAGCGAGGCCAGCGTGCACTGCCGCTTCCGCGGGTCGTGCCACAGCCGCCGGCGCTCGGCGAAGCTGCGCACGATCCAGATCGGCAGCTGGTGGCTGACCGCCACCGCCTCGTGCCCGCGCGCCGCGTCCCGGGCCGCGCCGAGCGCCGCCATCATCCGGACCACCTGCTCCAGGTACGGCTCGCCCCACGAGGGCCGGAAGGGGTTGGTCAGGTACTTCCAGTTCCCCGGCTTCTTCAGCGCGCCGTCACCGACCCCGAAGGTCTTCCCCTCGAAGACGTTGGCCGCCTCGATCAGCCGCTCGTCGGTCGCGGTCGGCAGGCCGTGCGCCGCCCCGATCGGCGCCGCGGTCTCCTGCGCGCGCTCCAGCGGCGAGGCCACCACGTACCGGATGTCCCGCTCCGCGAGGTGCTCGGCGACCCGGTCCGCCATCTTCCGGCCGAGGTCGGAGAGGTGGTACCCGGGCCGCCGCCCGTAGAGCACGCCCTCGGGGTTGTGGACCTCGCCGTGCCGCATCAGGTGCACGACGGTGATCTCGTCACCGCGCTCCGCGCCGCCGCTCACCGCGTCCCGCTCCCGTTCCGTGCGGTCCGTGCCGGTCACGCCGTCGCCTCCGCAGCGGCCTTGGCCGCGGCCGGCAGCGCCGCCGCGATCCGCTCGATCGCCGCGTCGTCGTGCGCGGCCGAGACGAACCAGGACTCGAACGCGGACGGCGGGAGGTAGACGCCCTGCGCCAGCATCGAGTGGAAGAAGGCGGTGAAGCGGAACGACTCCTGCGCCCTGGCCTTCCCGTAGTCCGTCACCGCGGCGTCGGTGAAGAACACCGAGAACATGTTCCCGGCGGTCTGGAGCCGGTGCGCCACGCCCTCCTTGGTCAGCGCCTCGGTGACCAGCGCGCGCACCGCCGCGGAGACCGCGTCGACCTTCGCGTACGCGGCGTCGTCCAGCAGCCGCAGCTGCGCGACACCGGCGGCGGTGGCGACCGGGTTCCCGGAGAGGGTGCCCGCCTGGTAGACCGGCCCGGCCGGGGCGAGGTGCGCCATCACGTCGGCCCGCCCGCCGAAGGCCGCGGCCGGGAAGCCGCCGCCCATGACCTTCCCGAAGGTCATCAGGTCCGGGCGGACCCCGTCGATGCCGTACCAGCCGGCCCGGCTGACCCGGAAGCCGGTCATGACCTCGTCGGAGATGTAGAGCGCGCCGTTCTCCCGGCAGAGGTCCGCCAGGCCCTGGTTGAAGCCCGGCAGCGGCGGCACCACGCCCATGTTGCCCGGCGACGCCTCGGTGATCACGCAGGCGATCTCGCCCTCGTGCGCGGCGAACGCGGCCCGGACCGCCGCCAGGTCGTTGTACGGCAGCACGATCGTGTCGCCGGCCTGCGCGCCGGTCACGCCGGGGGTGTCCGGCAGCCCGAACGTCGCCACGCCCGAACCGGCCGCGGCCAGCAGCGCGTCCACGTGCCCGTGGTAGCAGCCCGCGAACTTGACGACCTTGGCCCGGCCGGTGAACCCGCGGGCCAGCCGGATCGCCGACATCGTCGCCTCGGTGCCGGACGACACCAGGCGGACCTGCTCGACCGGCTCGATGCGGGCCGTGATCTCCTCGGCCAGCTCCACCTCGTCCGCGCCGGGCGTGCCGAAGGACGTCCCGCGGGCGACCGCCTCCTGGACGGCGGCGGTGACCTCCGGGTGCGCGTGGCCGAGGATCATCGGCCCCCACGAACACACCAGGTCGACATACTCCCGGCCATCGGCATCGGTGAGGTACGGACCGGTTCCGGACACCATGAACCGGGGCGTACCGCCCACGGCCCGGAAGGCCCGCACCGGAGAATTCACGCCGCCCGGCGTCACTACTGACGCACGGTCGAACAGCGACTGCGAAACAGGGGCTTCATACGGAAAAGACACTGTGATCCTGACCTGCATATACGGGTGGGAGGGCGGCGGCGTACGGGGTCCGGCCCGGCTGACTGGGGTGGGGAATCACCGGTGCGGGCCACCGGGCCCGTCACGCGATTCCCGCTCGATTCCCTCTTGGTTTCTTTTTCGTTCCTCTCCCTCGCGACCGGGCCTCAGCCGCCGCGCGTCTGCGAAACTGGGGCGACGTACGAGTAAGTCACGCAAGCAATGGTCTCAGAGGTGCACGGGGGCGTGCGGCCGGGCGTTTCACGCGCCGGTGACGGGGGAGGTCTCTGAGACGATGATCGGGTTGCGCGGCTGGGGCTGCGAGTGGTCGGGTGGAGATATGCATCGCGGTGGCGAACTGGGCGAGGGAACCGATGACCGGGGTCCCGAGCGCGCCCAGCGCGGCCGTCACCGGCGGGAGGGCGCCGAGAACATCAGGGACGACCGTCGCAAGGGCACCGAAAGCATTACGGGCGGGGAAAACAGGGGCGGCCGCATGGGGGTGACGTACAAATACTTCGGCGCACCCAATGGCGCCACCGCCGCCCGGGTCCCGATCTCCATGCGCCCCGAGGAACTGGGCGGGGACGAGCTGGGCATGGGCGGCATGTTCACCAAGATCAAGCCGGAGACCATGGCCGCCATGGTGCTCACCGGTATAGAGGGCATACCGCTGCACAAGGTCCCCCCGCTCGAACTGGTCGTCCTCCACCCCGACTACGCCGTCGTCAAGCTCCCCATGACCGTGGTCGACCCGCTGCGCGGCGTCGGCGAGGAGTCCGTCGGCGCGGCCGCGTTCATCTGGTCCACCGTCCCCGACCGCGGCGGCCCGCGCGACGCCTTCAGCGTCTACCGGCTCCTCCACGAGTGGCAGGACTTCTCCCACCGCCTCCACGAAGCGGGCCACCAGGCGTACTGCCTCGTCTGGCCCTGAGGACGGGAACGGGGCCGGGCCGGGCTCCGCTGCGCCCCACCGCGCCAGCCTCCCGCCCGCCCCGCGTGCGGTGCGCGCCCGGCCCGTCCGCTCCGGTGCCGCTCGCGTGCGGCGCGGACGGCGCCCGGGGGGCGTCCCGGCGCCGGCTCACCAGGTGGGGCGGGCCGAGACGCCCCCGTCGACGACGAGGTCGTGGCCGGTGATCCAGGAGGCCATCGGGGAGGCGAGGAAGACGCAGGCGTCGCCGATGTCCTCCGGACGCCCCAACCGCCCCAGGGGCGCGGCCCGTTGCCAGCGGCGGACCCCCTCGGACCAGTCCCCGGCCAGCCCCGGGCGGTCGATCAGCCCCGGGGAGACGCTGTTGACGCGGATCCCGTACGCCCCGTACTCCAGCGCCGCGGCGCGGGCATGCATCACCACCGCCGCCTTGGACGCGCAGTAGTGCGCATGGCGGGGCGCCGGGCGGTCCGCCTCGATCGAGGCGATGTGGGTCACCCACCCGCCGCCGCCCGCGCGCAGCACCTCCGCCGCGGCCTGGGTGCAGGCGAAGACGCTGTGCACGTTGGGGTCCGCGACCGCCCGCCAGTCGGCCAGCGACATCCCCGCGAGGTCCTGGGTGGGCTGCACGCCCGCGTTGTTCACCAGGCCGGTCAGCCGGCCCCGCCAGCCGGCCGCCTCCGCCACCAGCCGGTGGCACTCCGCCTCGGCGGTCAGGTCCGCGCGGATCGCGAGCGCGCTCCCGCCGCCCCGCTCGATCTCCCCGACCAGCGCCCGCGCGGCCTCGCGCCCGGCCCGGTGGTGCACCACGACGTCCGCGCCCGCGGCGGCGAACCGCAGCGCGATCCCCCGCCCGATCCCGCCCGACGCCCCGGTGACCAGCACCACCTGCCCGCCGAGACCGGGCAGCACGGGCGCGCCCCCGGGGGCACCCCCTTCCCCCACCGCCCTACCGGGGCGCCGGGCCTGGCCGGATCCGCCCTGCCCACCCCCCCGCCCGGGAGTACCCGCCTCCTGCCCGCCGTTCGGCTCGCGAGGGGGCCGCATCGCTGTCATGCCCGGCTCAGCTCCCCGATCCGCGCCGCCTCCCGGGGGAACCGCGCGGCCAGCCGCCCCGCGTCCCCGTGCTCGTAGTCCGCGAACGTGAAACCGGGTGCCATCGTGCAGCCGAAGAGCGTCCAGGCGCCCCCGTCGGCGACCTCGGCCGCCATCCACGTCCCGGCCGGGACCGTGAACTGCACGTACTGGCCGGCCAGGACGTCCGGGCCGAGCACGACCGTGCGGGCCGTCCGTCCGGGCCCGCCGGCGCCGGTGCCCTCGGCCTCGTCCTCCCGGTGGGCGTCGGCGTGGCCGCCGTCATGGCGGGTGCCTGCGCCCCCGTCGGCGTGGCCGGCGCCGTCGTCGTGGCCGGTGGCGTCGTCGCCGGGCAGCAGGAACAGGATGAGCGGGTCGCCGCGGTAGAAGTGCCAGGTCTCGTCGGACGGCAGCCGGTGCAGCGCCGAGAACACGCCCGGCTCGGCGGTCAGCAGCACCACGATCGCGGAGCCCTCGGGCCGCCCGTCCGGCCGCTCCGGCCCGGCCCAGGTCCGCCGGTACCAGCCGCCCTCGCGGGGCAGCCGGGTCAGGCCGCAGCGGGCGACCAGCTGCCGCGGGAACGGGTCCCGGGGCAGTGCGGGGTGCTCGTCCATCCGCCGGGCCGCCTTCCGCTTCCGCTCGTCCACCGTGCCGCCGGTGCCGGCCGCAGCCACTGCCCGGCCGTGGGCTCACCCTAGGGGCGGAGGCCGCGCGGTGCGGGGAACGAGCGGAAGAATCGGGCCATGTCCGTTCCCGATTCCCCCCTCGCGTCTCCGGATCCCGCGCCCGCCTCGGTGCGGGCCCAGGGGAGCGCGTCCATCAGCCCGGACGGCCCTTCTCTCCCGCCGGGCCCGTCCGGCCCGCCGGGCCCGTCCGTCCCGTCTGGCACTTCCGCCCCTTCTGGCACTTCCGGCGCTTCCCGCGCCTCCAGTCGGTCCGCCCCCTCCTGCACGTCCGACTCCTTCAGCCCATCCGACTCCTCCAACTCCTCCGGCCCCGCCAGCCCCTCCGATGCGTCCGGGTCCCCGGCCGACTGCGGGGCGGGGCTCTGGGGGACCGTCGACGGGCTGGTGCGGTGGCTCGACCGGGAGCGTGTGCTGCCGGTCGAGCAGGAGCGGCTGCTGCGGCTGCTGAAGCTCTCGGAGGAGGCGGGCGAGGTGGCCCAGGCCGTCATCGGGGCCACCGGCCAGAATCCGCGCAAGGGGCACAGCCACACCTGGGACGACGTCCAGGCCGAACTGTGCGATGTGATCGTGACGGCGATGGTGGCGCTGCGGACGCTGACGCCCGAGGCGCAGCAGGTGTTCGAGGGGCATCTGCGGCGGATCGCGGGGCGGGTGCCGGGACCGGCCTGAGGGGGCACCGCCGCCGCGCGGCACCCCGGCCGCCCGTACGCTGAGGCCCATGCTCATCGCGCGTTCCGCAGCCCTGTTCGTCGTCGCGGCGCTGTTCGAGATCGGCGGGGCCTGGCTGGTGTGGCAGGGGGTGCGGGAGCACAAGGGCTGGGCGTGGATCGGCGCCGGGGTGATCGCCCTGGGGGTGTACGGCTTCGTGGCCACGCTCCAGCCGGACGCGCACTTCGGCCGGATCCTCGCGGCGTACGGCGGGGTGTTCGTCGCCGGGTCGCTGGTCTGGGGGGCGGTCGCGGACGGCTACCGCCCCGACCGGTGGGACGTCCTCGGCGCGCTGATCTGCCTGGCCGGTATGGCGGTGATCATGTACGCCCCGCGCGGCCGCTGAGCCCGCCGGGTCCCGCCCGCGCCGGTACCGTCCGGAGTCCGGCGCCCGTGCCCGGCGTCCCAACACCCCGCCCCGCCCTGCATATCCTGACCTCACGCGCACCACTCGCACCGCCCGAACCACCCGCACCACCGCACCACACCGGCCCACCGGCCGCCCCGGCCCACCGCAGCCGCCGGGCCGTACGGCAGCCCGGTCCGTACGTACCCCGGCCCGGTCCGCACCCGGTCCGTGAGCCGGGGCGCGGCCCGCCGGCCGGACGACCACGTATCGCGTAGAGATCGCAGAGATCGCGTAGAGATCGCGCAGAGGGAGAGCACATGACCGCCGACACCGCCGGCCTCCGTACCGCCGTCGTCACCGGAGCGAGCAGCGGCATCGGCGCCGCCACCGCGCGCGCCCTGGCCGCCGCCGGCTACCGCGTCGTGCTCACCGCCCGCCGCAAGGACCGGATCGAGGCGCTCGCCGCGGAGCTGCCGCACGCCGAGGCGTACGCGCTGGACGTCACCGACCGGGCCGCGGTCGACGCCTTCGCCCGGTCCCTGGACCGCTTCCCGACCGTGGACGTGCTGGTGAACAACGCCGGCGGCGCGCTCGGCGCGGAGCCGGTCGCCACCGGTGACCCGGCGGACTGGCGCGCGATGTACGAGGTCAACGTGCTCGGCGTCCTGCACATGACCCAGGCGCTGCTGCCCGCCCTGACCGGCTCCGGTGACGGCACGGTCGTGGTGCTCTCCTCCACCGCGGGGCACGGGACGTACGAGGGCGGCGGCGGGTACGTCGCGGCCAAGCACGGCGCCCATGTGCTCGCCGAGACGCTCCGCCTGGAGCTGTGCGGCCAGCCCGTACGGGTCATCGAGGTGGCGCCCGGGATGGTGCGGACCGAGGAGTTCGCGACCACCCGCTTCCGCGGCGACGCCGACCGGGCCGCCAAGGTCTACGAGGGCGTGGACGCGCCGCTCACCGCGGAGGACGTCGCCGACACCATCGCCTGGGCCGTCACCCGCCCCCCGCACGTCAACGTCGACCTGCTCGTCGTCCGCCCCCGCGCGCAGGCGTCCAACTCCAAGGTGCACCGCAGCAGTTGAGCGGGCGAGGGGTGAGGCTGCCGGGGCCTCACCCCTTCACGCACACCACCTGCTTGAGCTTGGCGACGACCTCGACCAGGTCGCGCTGCTGCTCCATGACGTGCTCGATCGGCTTGTAGGCGCCGGGGATCTCGTCGACGACGCCGGAGTCCTTGCGGCACTCCACTCCCCGGGTCTGCTCCTCCAGGTCGCGGGTGGTGAAGCGCTTCTTCGCGGCGTTCCGGCTCATCCGGCGGCCGGCGCCGTGCGAGGCGGAGTGGAAGGACGCCGCGTTCCCCAGGCCGCGGACGATGTACGAGCCGGTGCCCATGGAGCCGGGGATGATGCCGTGGTCGCCGAGGCCGGCCCGGATCGCGCCCTTGCGGGTCACCAGGAGGTCCAGGCCGTCGTAGGTCTCCTCCGCCACGTAGTTGTGGTGGCAGGAGATGACCGGCTCGAAGACCGGCCGGGCCGCGCGGAATTCCCTGCGGACGACGTCCTGGAAGAGCGCCATCATCAGGTCGCGGTTGTGCCGGGCGTACTCCTGGGCCCAGAAGAGGTCGTTGCGGTAGGCCGCCATCTGCGGGGTGTCGGCGACGAAGACGGCCAGGTCGCGGTCGACGAGCCCCTGGTTGTGCGGCAGCTTGCGGGCCTGCTCGATGTGGTACTCGGCGAGTTCCTTGCCGATGTTGCGGGAGCCGGAGTGCAGCATCAGCCACACCGAGCCCTGCTCGTCGAGGCAGAACTCGATGAAGTGGTTGCCCGAGCCGAGCGACCCCATCTGCCGGGCGGCCCGCTCGCGGCGGAACCGCACCGCCTCGGCCACCCCGTCGAAGCGCTGCCAGAAGGCGTCCCAGCCGGCGGTGGTGACGCCGTGGAGCCGGCGCGGGTCGAGCGGCTCGTCGTGCATGCCCCGGCCCACCGGGATCGCCTGCTCGATACGGGAGCGCAGCCGGGAGAGGTCGCCGGGCAGGTCGTTGGCGGTGAGCGAGGTCTTGACCGCGCTCATCCCGCAGCCGATGTCCACGCCGACGGCGGCCGGGCAGACCGCGCCGTGCATCGCGATCACCGAGCCGACGGTGGCGCCCTTGCCGTAGTGCACGTCCGGCATCACGGCCAGGCCCTTGATCCACGGCAGGGTGGCGACGTTGTGCAGCTGCTGGAGGGCGACGCCCTCGACCGCGGACGGATCGGTCCACATCCGGATCGGCACCTTGGCGCCCGGCACTTCGGTGTACGGCATGACGGATCCATTCCCCCGGAAATACGAAAAAGCAAAAGGCGGACAATGCGCCTGATTCTGGACAGCGAACCGGCGTTCACCGCGAAACGTGCGGTAGACATTGTGTCCACCGGCCGCCGCCCGGCGGCAACCGCATTTCCGCAGGGAAGGAGCCGCGAACGATGCCGCGCAAGTCGTTCGTACCCGGTGCCGCGCTGCTGGCCACCGCGGCGCTGGCCGCCGGTCTCGCCGGCTGCTCCGGCGGCTCCGCCACCGGCAGCCGCGGCGGCGACGGCAAGAGCGGCGACGTCACCGCCGCGACCCAGTCCGCCGAGCCCGGCCGCTACCAGTACCTCCCGGAAGCCTGTGGCCTCCCGGCCCGCAGCACCATCCGCGGCATGCTGCCCGGCGACGGCCAGCAGCTCGCGCCCGCCGACGCGGAGAAGATCTACGCCGGCCGGGCCGACATCACCTACGACACCGACCGCCGCGTCGGCTGCCAGTGGACCCGGGAGACCGCCGAGGGCACCCGCCACCTCACCCTGGACATCCAGCGGGTCGTCTCGTACAGCCCCGCGGTGAGCGACGAGGACCGGGCGCAGGAGCTCTACCGCGGCAAGGAGCAGGCCGCGAAGATCCCGTCCGGCAGCTCGGGCACCCCCACGACGGCCGCCCCCAAGGACAAGCCGGCGGACAAGCCCGCGGACGGATCGAAGAGCCCGTCCGCGGCGCCCGGCGCGGGCAGGGAGCCGCAGCCGGGCGGCGCCGGTGCGGAGGCCGGGGGCAAGAAGGCCGACGGCGCCGCGCAGACCACCCCGCCGCCGGCGACGCCCTCCCCGTCCCCCTCGGAACCCTCCGCCGGCCCCGGCGGCACGCTGGCCCCCCGCGAACTGGACAACCTCGGCGACGCGGCGTTCCTCAACGACCGGCTGAGCACCACGGACTCGGGGGTGCACCGCGACGTGACTGTGGTCTTCCGCACGTCGAACGTCATCGTGACGCTCACCTACGACCAGTGGTCCGCGGACAAGACGAAGCTGCCGGAAAGCCAGGAATTGCAGGACAAGGCGCGTTCCCTGGCCGCCGAAGTGGTCGACAGCCTCAGCGAATAGCCCCGTAAGGGCGGATGGCCCGACAGGTGAACTGTGCGCACCTTTCGCCCGATTCACCCCTTTTCTCGGTCGCCGGGAACCGGCCGCCCACCTCGCTCCGCCGCGTACCGTGCACTGGTGCCCGCCCCGTCCCGGGGCCGGGCCACCCGCTCCCCAAGGGTGCCCAACGACTCGACGACGACGAACAGCGAAGGAACCATGCACCGATCAGCCAAGCGACTCGCCGGCCTCCTCACCTGCGCAGCAGTACCGGTGCTGCTCGTCGCCGGGTGCTCCGGCTCGGACGGCAAGAGCTCCGGTGGCAGCACTCCCTCCGGATCGTCCAGCGCCGCCGGCTCCCCGTCGCCGACCGTCGCCGCCGCGAAGTACAAGAAGCTGCCGAACCCGTGCGAGGCGTTCTCCAAGGACACCATCAACACGCTGCTGCCCAAGGTGAAGGACGCCGCCGGCGCGCAGGGCAAGTCCACCGACCCGGCCACCCGCGGCTCCTGCTCCTGGAACAGCTCGGAGGACCAGGGCGTGGACGGCACCCAGTTCCGCTGGCTGGACGTCGCCTACCAGCGCTACGACTCCGACCCGGCGCTCGGCTCCGGCGAGAAGCGCGCCACCGACTTCTTCACCCAGCAGATCGACGACGCCAAGGGCACGCCCGGCGCCAAGAAGGTCACCGCGGTGCAGACCGCGGGCACCGGTGACGCGGCGACCGCGATCACCTACGACATCAAGAAGGACGGCAACGACTTCAAGAACACGACGGTCGTGGCGCGCACCGCCAACGTCGTCGTCACGCTCAACTACAACGGCGCGGGCATGGCCGGCGCCGACACCCCCAACGGCAACGACCTCCTCAAGGCCGCCCAGGCCGCCGCCAAGGAGGCGGTCGCCACCGCCGCCAAGGCCAACGGGGCCAAGCCCGACGACGCCACGACGGACGACGCCAAGACCGAGAGCGCCAAGCCCGGGAGCAGCAAGGCGGGCAAGAGCTGACCCGGCCGGCGGGCCCGCCCCGGCCCGGGGAGGGCCCGCCGCACCGCCGCTGGGGGGGTCCGCCGTCCCCTCGGCGCCGCCGCTCTTCTTCCAGCGTGACGGGGCCGGCCCCGGGGAACCTCCTCCCCGGGGCCGGCCCCGTTCTCGCCCGTGCGGGGGAGAGCCGGCCCGGCCCTCCCCCCGCCTCAGCCGCCCAGCAGCTTGCGGACCCGGTCCGCGCCGACGGCCAGCAGCAGCGTGGGCAGCCGGGGACCGGTGTCCCGGCCGACCAGGAGGTTGTAGAGCAGCGCGAAGAAGGCGCGCTGGGCGACCTTCAGCTCCGGCGTCGGCTTGGCCTCCGGGCTGAGCCCGGCCTGCACCTTGGGCACCCCGTAGACCAGCGTCGTCAGACCGTCCAGCGACCAGTGCTCGTCCAGCCCGTCGAGCAGCAGCCGCAGCGCGCCGCGGGACTGCTCGTCGAGGGTGGCCAGCAGCTCCTCGTCCGGCTCGGCGCGGACGACGGTGCGCTGGTCGGCGGGGACCTGGGTGGTGATCCAGTGCTCCGCCCGGTCCAGCCGCGGCCGGACCTCGTCCAGGGAGGCGACCGGCTGCTCCGGGTCCAGCTCGCTCAGGATCCGCAGGGTCTGCTCGTCGTGGCCGGCGGTGATGTCCACGACCGAGGCCAGCGTGCGGTACGGCAGCGGGCGCGGGGTGCGCGGGAGTTCACCGGCGGCGGTGCCCACCGCCCGGGCGTAGGCCGCGGCGTCCGCGGGCTGCGCGGTGCCGTCGGCGACCTTGGCGGCGAGCTTGTCCCACTCGTCGTAGAGCCGCTGGATCTCCTGGTCGAAGGCGATCTTGAAGGACTGGTTGGGCTTGCGGCGGGCGTACAGCCAGCGCAGCAGCGGCGCCTCCATGATCTTCAGCGCGTCACCCGGGGTGGGCACCCCGCCCTTGGACGACGACATCTTCGCCATGCCGCTGATGCCCACGAACGCGTACATCGGGCCGATCGGCTGCGCGGCGCCGAACACCTCGCGGACGATCTGGCCGCCGACGACGAACGACGAGCCCGGCGAGGAGTGGTCCACCCCCGACGGCTCGAAGACCACGCCCTCGTAGGCCCAGCGCATCGGCCAGTCGACCTTCCACACCAGCTTGCCGTGGTCGAACTCGCTCAGCAGCACCGTCTCGGCGTGCGCACAGGCCACGCACTCGTAGCGCAGCTCGGTGGTCTCGTCGTCGTAGCCGACGACCTTGGTGAAGTCCTTGTTGCAGGCCGTGCAGTACGGCTTGTACGGGTAGTAGCCCGCGCCGCCCGCACTGCCGTCGTCCTCACCGGCCGCGCCGGAGCCCTCGGCCGCCGCCAGCTCCGCCGCGTCCATGGCGGCCTCCGGCTTCTGCTGCTTCTTCGGCTTGCCGGTCGCCTTGTCCTTGGTGCGGTAGCGGTCCAGGACCGCGTCGATCTCCTTGCGGTGCTTCATCGCGTGCAGGATCTGCGCGCGGTACGCACCGGAGGTGTACTGGGCGGTCTGGCTGATGCCGCGGTACTCGATGCCCAGCTCCGCCAGCGCCTCCTCCATGGCCGCCTTGTAGTGCTCGGCCCAGTTGGGGTACGCGCTGCCGGGCGGCGCCGGCACGGCGGTCAGCGGCTTGCCGATGTGCTCCTCCCAGGACGGGTCGATGCCCGCCGGGACCTTGCGGTACCGGTCGTAGTCGTCCCAGCTCAGGACGTGCACGCACGGGATGCCGCGGCGGCGGATCTCGTCGGCGACCAGGTGCGGGGTCATCACCTCGCGGAGGTTGCCGAGGTGGATCGGGCCGGACGGGCTCAGGCCCGAGGCGACGACGATCCCCGGTGCGGAGGCGCCTGACGCCACTTTGCCGGGGGCGCGGCGCTCCGCCTCGGCAATGACCTCGTCCGCGAACCTGGAGACCCAGTCGGTCTCGGTGCTCTGCTGAGCCACGATCGGCCCTTCCTCTTCCTGGTGTCCGAAGTGCCCGGTGTCCTGGGCCGCACGATGTGCCCCCGCGCGCCCTCCGGCGCCGCGCTCCCTCTCCCGCGGCGCGGGCGGAGCGGTCCGGACGGACAAAAGCCTGACGGAGCCATTGTCCCAGACGCCCGCCGGACAGAAATTCAGTGGTGGCGCCATGGGATACTCGTGGCAAACCCTTTCCACCCCAACGGAACGGCAGCCCATGGCCTCGGTCACCTCCCTCGCAGCTACGGTCAACCAGCGCGTCGCGGACGCCCTCTCGGCAGCCCTGCCGGAGGCCGGCGCCGCGGACCCGCTGCTGCGACGCAGTGACCGGGCGGACTTCCAGGCCAACGGCCTGCTGGCGCTCGCCAAGAAGCTGAAGGGCAACCCCCGCGAGCTGGCCGGCCAGGTCGCCGCCGCCCTCGGCGCCGACGACGTGCTGCACACCGTCGAGGTCTCCGGCCCCGGCTTCCTCAACCTCACCGTCGCCGACGGCGCGATCATCCGGACGCTCGCCGCGCGCGCCGCCGACGACCGGCTCGGCGTGCCGCGCGCCGCCGCGACCGGCACCACCGTCATCGACTACGCCCAGCCCAACGTCGCCAAGGAGATGCACGTCGGCCACCTGCGCTCGGCGGTCATCGGCGACGCGCTGCGCAACCTCCTGGACTTCACCGGCGAGAAGACCATCGGCCGCCACCACATCGGCGACTGGGGCACCCAGTTCGGCATGCTCATCCAGTACCTGATCGAGAACCCCGACCAGCTGGCCCCGGCCGCCGACACCGACGGCGAGCAGGCGATGAGCAACCTCAACCGGGTCTACAAGGCGTCCCGGGCGGTCTTCGACGCCGACGAGGAGTTCAAGGAGCGGGCCCGCAAGCGGGTCGTCGCCCTCCAGTCCGGCGACCGGCAGACCCTCGACCTCTGGCAGCGCTTCGTCGACGAGTCGAAGATCTACTTCTACTCGGTCTTCGAGAAGCTGGACATGGAGATCCGCGACGAGGAGATCGTCGGCGAGTCCGCCTACAACGACATGATGGCCGAGACGGCGCGGCTGCTGGAGGAGTCCGGCGTCGCCGTCCGCTCCGAGGGCGCGCTCGTGGTGTTCTTCGACGACATCAAGGGCAAGGACGACAAGCCGGTCCCGCTGATCGTCCAGAAGGCCGACGGCGGATTCGGCTACGCGGCCAGCGACCTCTCCGCGATCCGCAACCGCGTCGTCGACCTCGACGCCACCACGCTCCTGTACGTCGTGGACGTCCGCCAGTCCCTGCACTTCCGGATGGTCTTCGAGACCGCCCGCCGGGCCGGCTGGCTCAACGACCAGGTCACGGCCCACAACATGGGCTACGGCACGGTCCTGGGCGCGGACGGCAAGCCGTTCAAGACCCGGGCCGGCGAGACGGTGCGGCTGGAGGACCTGCTCGACGAGGCGGTGCAGCGCGCCGCCGAGGTGGTGCGCGAGAAGGCCCAGGACCTCACCGAGGACGAGATCCTGGAGCGGGCCGCGCAGGTCGGCATCGGCGCGGTGAAGTACGCCGACCTCTCCACCTCGCCCAGCCGCGACTACAAGTTCGACCTGGACCAGATGGTGTCGCTCAACGGCGACACCTCCGTCTACCTCCAGTACGCCTACGCCCGGATCCAGTCCATCCTGCGCAAGGCCGGCGACACCGGCCCGGCCGCGCACCCGGAGCTGGCGCTCGCCCCGGCCGAGCGCGCCCTGGGCCTGCACCTGGACGCGTTCGGCGCCACGGTCGCCGAGGCCGCCGCGGAGTACGCGCCGCACAAGCTCGCCGCGTACCTCTACCAGCTCGCCTCGCTCTACACCACCTTCTACGACCAGTGCCCGGTCCTGAAGGCGGACACCCCCGCGCAGGTCGAGAACCGCCTCTTCCTGTGCGACCTGACCGCCCGCACCCTCCACAAGGGCATGGCGCTGCTCGGCATCCGCACCCCCGAACGCCTCTGACCCCCCGCCCGCGTACGCACGAGGGCCCGCACCGGAGATCCGGTGCGGGCCCTTCCGCATGGCGGGACCGGCGGTCACAGCCCCCGCGCGACCTCCGTCGCCCAGTAGGTCAGGATCATGTTCGCGCCGGCCCGCTTGATGCCGGTCAGCGTCTCCAGGATCGCCTTGTCCCGGTCGATCCAGCCCTTCTCGGCGGCCGCCTCGACCATCGCGTACTCCCCGGAGATCTGGTACGCCGCGACCGGCACGTCCACCGCCTCCGCGAGCTTCGCCAGCACGTCGAGGTAGGGCAGCGCCGGCTTGACCATCACCATGTCGGCGCCCTCGTCGAGGTCGAGCGCCAGCTCGCGCAGCGACTCCCGGAGGTTGGCCGGGTCCTGCTGGTAGGTCTTGCGGTCGCCGCGCAGCGAGGAGCCCACCGCCTCCCGGAACGGCCCGTAGAACGCCGACGAGTACTTCGCGGTGTAGGCCAGGATCGCCACGTCCTCGTGGCCGGTCCGGTCCAGCGCGTCCCGGACCACGCCCACCTGGCCGTCCATCATGCCGCTGGGGCCCACCACGTGGACGCCGGCGTCGGCCTGGACCTGCGCCATCTCGGCGTAGCGCTCCAGCGTCGCGTCGTTGTCGACCCGGCCGGCGGTGTCCAGCACCCCGCAGTGGCCGTGGTCGGTGTACTCGTCCAGGCACAGGTCCGACATGATCACCAGGTCGTCGCCGACCTCGGCCCGCACGTCCCGGATGGCGACCTGGAGGATGCCGTCGGGGTCGGTGCCGGCGGTGCCCGCCGCGTCCTTCTTGGCGTCCTCCGGCACGCCGAACAGCATGATCCCGGAGACCCCGGCCGCCACCGCTTCCACGGCGGCCTTGCGCAGCGTGTCGCGGGTGTGCTGGACGACGCCCGGCATCGCGGCGAGCGGCACCGGCTCGCTGATCCCCTCGCGGACGAACGCGGGCAGGATCAGGTCCGCCGGGTGCAGCCGGTGCTCGGCCACCATCCGGCGCATCGCGGGCGACGTCCGCAGCCGCCGCGGCCGCGCGCCTGGGAAGCTTCCGTACTTCGTCATGGCGTCCACGCTACGCCCGCCCGGCCCCCGCCTTTGCCGACGCGTCGTCGGCCGCCCGGGGCGGCGCCCCGGTCCGGCAAACGCCCGAGGGCGCCCCCTGGAGGGCGCCCTCGGGCATCGTGTGGACGGCCGCTCAGCTGCGGGCCCGCCGGCGCGCGCCGGGCCGCCGCTCGCTGGGCCGGGTGACCGGGTCCCCGGCCTCCAGCGCGGCATCCCGCCGCGCCGCGCCGAAGTCCGCGAGCGCCTCGGCCAGCTTGTGCACCGACGGCTCCGGCGACATCACGTCGACCCGCAGCCCGTGCTCCTCGGCGGTCTTGGCGGTGGCCGGGCCGATACAGGCGATCACCGTCACGTTGTGCGGCTTGCCGGCGATGCCGACGAGGTTCCGCACGGTCGAGGACGAGGTGAACAGCACCGCGTCGAAGCCGCCGCCCTTGATCGCCTCCCGGGTCTCGGCCGGCGGCGGCGAGGCCCGCACGGTCCGGTAGGCGGTGACGTCGTCGACCTCCCAGCCCAGCTCGATCAGCCCGGCGACCAGGGTCTCGGTGGCGATGTCGGCGCGCGGCAGGAACACCCGGTCGATCGGGTCGAAGACCGGGTCGTAGGGCGGCCAGTCCTCCAGCAGCCCGGCCGCGGACTGCTCACCGGACGGCACCAGGTCGGGCTTCACGCCGAAGGCGACCAGCGCCCTGGCGGTCTGCTCGCCGACCGCCGCGACCTTGATCCCGGCGAACGCCCGGGCGTCCAGCCCGTACTCCTCGAACTTCTCCCGGACCGCCTTGACGGCGTTGACCGAGGTGAACGCGATCCACTCGTAGCGGCCGGTGACCAGGCCCTTGACCGCGCGCTCCATCTGCTGCGGGGTGCGCGGCGGCTCGACGGCGATGGTCGGGACCTCGTGCGGCACCGCACCGTACGAGACGAGCTGGTCGGAGAGCGACGCGGCCTGCTCCTTGGTCCGCGGGACCAGCACCCGCCAGCCGAACAGCGGCTTGTTCTCGAACCAGGAGAGCTGCTCCCGCTGCGCCGCGGCACTGCGCTCACCGACCACGGCTATGACCGGCTGCCCGCCGTCCGGCGACGGCAGCACCTTCGCGGCCTTGAGCACCTGCGCGACGCTGCCGAGGGTGGCCGTCCAGGTGCGCTGCCGGGTGGTGGTGCCGGCGACCGTGACGGTCATCGGGGTGTCCGGCTTGCGGCCGGCCGCCACCAGCTCCCCGGCGGCCGCGGCCACCGAGTCCAGGCTGGTGGAGACCACCGCGGTGGCGTCGCTGCCGCCCAGCTCCGCCCAGCAGCGGTCATCGGCGGTGCGCGCGTCGATGAACCGCACGTCGGTGCCCGCGGCGTCCCGCAGCGGCACCCCGGCGTAGGCGGGCACGCCGACGGCGGCCGCGATACCGGGGACGACCTCGAAGACGATGCCCTCGGCGGCGCAGGCCAGCATCTCCTCGGCGACGTAGCCGTCGAGTCCGGGGTCTCCGACCACCGCACGGACGACCCGCTTGCCCGCGCGCGCGGCCGTCATGACAAGATTGGCGGTGTCCCTGAGGGCGGAAACGCCAGGGGGGCTGCCGGGGATTGACGCCTCGTCAGCTGACGCCTGCAGCGGTGTGTCCACCTGCGCGCGTGCATGCACACGCACGACGTCCAGGACCTGCGGGTCGGCGATGAGGACGTCCGCGGAGGCCAGCGCCTCCACGGCACGCAGCGTCAGCAGGCCCGGGTCTCCCGGCCCGGCACCCAGGAAGGTGACCTGACCGGAGGCGGAATGGTTCGGGGCGGTGGGGTTCAAAGTGCTCGCTCCCCCATAAGACCGGCCGCACCCTTTGCGAGCATCTCGGCGGCGAGTTCCCGGCCCATGGTGAGGGGGACCGACTCGTCGTCAAGAGAGGCAGGTACGTGCCCGGTGGTGGACAGCTGCACCAGCGTGCTGCCGTCGGTCGTGCCGACGACACCGCGCAGGTGCATTTCGGTGACAGCCTGCTCGCCGGCCTGGGGGCCTCCCCCGCTCGGGGAAAGGTCGGCCAGCGCCGCCACCGGGGCGGAGCAGCCGGCCTCCAGGGCGGCGAGCAGGGAACGCTCGGCGGTCACGGCGGCCCGGGTGACCGGGTCGTCGAGCGCGGCGAGCGCGGCGGCGAGGGCAGCATCGGGGGCGGTGTGCCCCGCCCTGCACTCGACCGCCAGTGCCCCCTGGCCGGGGGCGGGCAAAACCACGTCGGGCGACAGCAGCTGCGTCGCCTCGCCGATGCGGCCGATCCGGGTCAGGCCGGCGGCGGCCAGCACGACCGCGTCCAGCTCGCCCTTCGCGACGAAACCGATCCGGGTGTCGACGTTGCCGCGGACCGGCACGGTCTCGATGCGCTTGCCCAGCGACCTGGCCCAGGCGTTGAGCTGGGCCATCCGCCGCGGCGAGCCGGTACCCACCCGGGCACCGTCCGGCAGCTCCTCGAAGCGCAGGCCGCCGCGGGCGATCAGTGCGTCGCGCGGGTCCTCGCGCTCGGGTACGGCCGCCAGGACCAGCCCGGCCGGATGCGCGGTCGGCAGATCCTTCAGCGAATGGACGGCGAAGTCGATCGCGCCGGCCAGCAGCGCGTCGCGCAGCGCCGACACGAAGACGCCGCTGCCGCCGATCTGCGCCAGCTGCTCCCGGGAGGTGTCGCCGTAGGTGGTGATCTCCACCAGCTCCACGGGGCGGCCGGTCAGCTCCCGCACCGCCTGCGCCACCTGCCCGGACTGGGCCATGGCGAGCGTGCTGCGCCGGGTGCCCAGGCGCAGGGCTCTGCTCGTGCTGTCGGTCATGCCCGCTCCTGTGCTGCATCGTGCCGGTCGGCCCTGCTGACGGCGGCGACCGTCTGCGGGTCGAGGTCGAACAGCTCCCGCAGGGCGTCCGCGTACCCGGCGCCGCCGGGCTCGCTGGCGAGCTGCTTGACCCGCACGGTGGGCGCGTGCAGGAGCTTGTCGACGACCCGGCGGACGGTCTGGGTGATCTCCGCCCGCTGCTTGTCGTCCAGGGCGGGCAGGCGGCCCTCCAGCCGGGCGATCTCGCTGCTGACCACGTCCGCCGCCATGGTGCGCAGGGCGACCACGGTGGGGGTGATGTGCGCGGCCCGCTGGGCGGCGCCGAACGCGGCGACCTCCTCGGCCACGATGGCGCGGACCGCGTCCACGTCGGCGGCCACCGGACCCGCCGACACCGCCGGCTCGCCGGGGGCCGCGGCCGAGGCGTCGGCCAGCGACTCGATGTCGACCAGGCGGGCGCCGTCGATCCGGTGCACCGCCGCGTCGATGTCCCGCGGCATGGCCAGGTCCAGCAGCCACATCCGGTCGGTGCGCCCGGCCAGCGCCGCCGCGATCTGCTCGCCGGTCAGCAGCAGCCCGGCCGCGCCCGTGCAGGACACCACGATCTCGGCCCGGGCCAGCTCCGCCGCGACGGCGTCCATCGCGACCGCGCGGGCGGTCAGCCCGGTGGCCGCACCCGGCCCGCCCGGCTCGGTCAGGATCTGCACCAGGCGCTGGGCGCGGGCCGGCGTGCGGTTGGCGACGGCCAGTTCGCCCACGCCGCTGCGGACGAGGGTGGTGGCGGCCAGCGACGACATCGAGCCGGCGCCGATCACCAGTGCCCGCTTGCCGCGCGCCCAGTCCGCGACGTCCGGGCCGCCGGCCAGCTGCTCCAGGCCGAAGGTGACCAGCGACTGGCCGGCCTTGTCGATCCCGGTCTCGCTGTGCGCGCGCTTGCCGACCCGCAGCGCCTGCTGGAAGAGGTCGTTCAGCAGCCGCCCGGCGGTGTGCTGCTCCTGGGCGACGGCCAGCGCGTCCTTGATCTGGCCGAGGATCTGGCCCTCGCCGACCACCATGGAGTCCAGGCCGCAGGCCACCGAGAAGAGGTGGTGGACGGCGCGGTCCTCGTAGTGGACGTAGAGATAAGGGGTCAGCTCCTCCAGGCCGGCGCCGCCGTGGCGGGCCAGGAGGGTGGACAGCTCGGCGACACCGGCGTGGAACTTGTCCACGTCGGCGTAGAGCTCGATGCGGTTGCAGGTGGACAGCACCGCGGCCTCGGTGGCCGGCTCGGCCGACACCACGTCCTGGAGCAGCTTGCCGCGGCCCTCCGGGGCGAGCGCGGCCCGCTCCAGCACGCTGACCGGCGCGCTGCGGTGACTGAGTCCGACGACGAGAAGGCTCATGCCGGCATCACGGCGGGCACGTCCCCGTCGGGTCCCTTGCGTTCTGCGGCGACGCCCGCGGAACGGGCCGGCGGCGCCGGCGGCGTGCTCCCCGGGCCGGTCTGGCCGGTCTCCTCGCCCGCCTTGCGCTGTTCGTGGAAGGCGAGGATCTGGAGCTCTATGGACAGGTCCACCTTGCGCACGTCCACCCCGTCCGGGACGGTCAGCACGGTCGGCGCGAAGTTCAGGATCGAGGTGACACCGGCGGCGACCAGGCGGTCGCAGACCTGCTGCGCGGCGCCCGCCGGGGTGGCGATCACGCCGATCGACACCCCGTTGTCGCGGATGATCTGCTCCAGCTCGTCGGTGTGCTGCACCGGGATGCCGGCGACCGGCTTGCCCGCCATGGCCGGATCGGCGTCGATCAGCGCGGCGACCCGGAAGCCGCGGGAGGCGAAGCCCCCGTAGTTGGCGAGGGCGGCGCCGAGGTTGCCGATACCGACGATGACCACGGGCCAGTCCTGGGTGAGGCCGAGCTCCCGCGAGATCTGGTAGACGAGGTACTCCACGTCGTAGCCGACGCCCCGGGTCCCGTAGGAGCCGAGGTAGGAGAAGTCCTTGCGCAGCTTCGCGGAGTTGACTCCCGCCGCGGCCGCGAGCTCCTCGGAGGAGACCGTGGGGACCGAACGCTCGGAGAGCGCGGTCAGTGCACGCAGATACAGCGGTAGCCGGGCGACGGTGGCCTCGGGGATGCCTCGGCTTCGGGTCGCCGGTCGGTGAGTTCGGCCAGTTGCCACGGTGCTCCTGCGGGTAGAGCGGGGCTGTGGGCGGCCGTCAGGAACCCGACCGCCCCGTCCCTTGCAGGCTATGTCTTTGTGAACGCGTGCACAAAGATGGTGTCCGTTTTGCCCGGCCAAAGTGATAGGGCTCACGCAGCTTTTACGGGTGTCGGCGGAACCAACTCCCACGCCACACCGTTCACACGCGCCACCGGCTATCCGTGGCAGCACTGACGGGAGCACGCGCCCTCACTCCTCACCGCTATGCCCCCGGACCTCTACAAATCGCCCATCGATGGTAAGCGAACCGGCCACCGGACGGCGCCGCCGCGAACCGGCACAATGGCCCCATGGCCCCCTTGTTCAGCCGCACCCCCCGCAAGAGCCCCGCCGACCGGATGGTCACCCTGATCATGAAGCCGGGCTGCCACCTCTGCGACGACGCGCAGGCGGTGATCGAGAAGGTGTGCGCCGAGACCGGCGCGTCCTGGGAGAAGAAGGACATCACCCAGGACGCCGAACTCCACCGCCAGTACTGGGAGCAGATTCCGGTCGTCCTGGTAGACGGTGCCCAGCACGACTTCTGGCGCGTCGACCCCCGGCGCCTGCGGACGGCCCTGGGCGCCTGAGCCCGCCCGCCGCCCCGGCGCCGCCGCACCGCACCCCCGGCAGCTGGCCGTAACGCGCCCTTCGGCGGTCCCGGTGCCTCCTGACACGCGCCCGTAACCGGCCGCACCGAACAAACTGGCTACGCTAGCCGCATGGCCCGCCCGTCGCCCGCCCCCCGCCCGGACCGGAGCCCCACCGGGGCGCTCTTCCCCACGGGGTGGTTCACCCGCCGCAGACGACCCGCCACCGCCCGCAGCGTGCTGGCCGGCGAGGCCGCGGCCGAGGCCGCCCGGAAGTCCTCGCAGGAGGTGGCGCCGGCCGAGGCCCCGGCCGAACCGGAGTTCCCGGTCGCCGGGGACACCACCGCGGCCGCCTTCTTCGACCTCGACAACACGATCATGCAGGGCGCCGCCCTCTTCCACTTCGGCCGCGGCCTGTACAAGCGGCACTTCTTCCACAAGCGCGACCTGGCCCGCTTCGCCTGGCAGCAGGTCTACTTCCGGCTCGCCGGCTCGGAGAACCCCGAGCACATGGCGGACGTCCGCAACAGCGCGCTCTCCATCGTCCAGGGCCACCGCGTCGCCGAACTCATGGCCATCGGCGAGGAGATCTACGACGAGTACATGGCCGAGCGCGTCTGGCCCGGCACCCGGGCGCTCGCCCAGGCCCACCTCGACGCCGGCCAGAAGGTCTGGCTGGTGACCGCCGCCCCCGTGGAGACCGCCACGATCATCGCCCGCCGGCTGGGCCTGACCGGCGCCCTCGGCACGGTCGCCGAGTCCGTCGGCGGGGTCTACACCGGCAAGCTGGTCGGCGAGCCGCTGCACGGCCCGGCCAAGGCCGAGGCGGTCCGCGCACTGGCCGCCGCCGAGGAACTGGACCTGTCGCACTGCGCCGCCTACAGCGACTCGGCCAACGACATCCCGATGCTCTCGCTCGTCGGCCACCCCTACGCGATCAACCCCGACTCCCGGCTGCACAAGCACGCCCGGGAACACGGCTGGCGGGTGCGCGACTACCGCACCGGCCGCAAGGCGGTGCGGATCGGGATCCCGGCGGCCGCCGGGGTCGGCGCGCTCGCCGGCGGGGCCGCGGCCGCCGCCGCCCTCCAGCGCCGCCGCCGCTGACCATCCTTGATCACCGGGCCCGGCGGCGGGCCATCCGCACTCCCTACCCCCGCGGCCGCGCGGTCAGTCCCTTTCCTGCCGCTTAACCACAACACGCTCTCCAACCAGGCAGATTGCGCTCCCTTCCGATCAATAGTTGCTCAATATTCGATACTTGATCCGCCACCAACCGGACACGGACCGTAAGTAATCGATGATTTGAGCAACTGGGTGTAGCGCTGCCTGTACGAAGCGTTATTCTCCTCAGACGCATTCCGGAACCCACACGTCCCTACGACGAGTGAAGGGTCCCGCACTGCACGTGATGGAAGCTCTGCCTCTGGGAGTCCCGTGTACCCACACGTCGGGGTTGACGCCTCGGGCCTGGCTACGCTGCGTACGACGCTCGTCGACCACCTGCGCAGTTTCGTCCCCACCGCGTACGCCGTCCCCGCATTCGCCACAGCCGTCCCCACCGGCCCCTGCTACGCACTGGCCGACGGGAGCGCTGCGGTCGGCAAGGCCGCCACCGCCGGCAGAACCCGCCGCGCCGGCGCCGGCACCACCACCGCACGCCGCCCCGCGGACAGCGACAGCCGGCGCATGATGGACCTCGTCGAGCGCGCCCAGGCCGGCGAGGCCGACGCCTTCGGCCGCCTCTACGACCAGTACGCCGACACCGTCTACCGCTACATCTACTACCGCGTCGGCGGCCGCGCCACGGCCGAGGACCTCACCAGCGAGACCTTCCTGCGCGCGCTGCGCCGCATCGGCACGTTCACCTGGCAGGGGCGCGACTTCGGCGCCTGGCTGGTGACCATCGCCCGCAACCTCGTCGCCGACCACTTCAAGTCCTCCCGCTTCCGCCTGGAAGTCACCACCGGGGAGATGCTCGACGCCAACGAGGTCGAGCGCAGCCCCGAGGACTCGGTCCTCGAATCCCTCTCCAACGCCGCCCTGCTGGAGGCGGTCCGCAAGCTCAACCCCCAGCAGCAGGAATGCGTCACCCTGCGCTTCCTCCAGGGCCTCTCGGTCGCCGAGACCGCCCGCGTCATGGGCAAGAACGAGGGCGCCATCAAGACCCTCCAGTACCGGGCCGTCCGCACCCTGGCGCGGCTCCTCCCCGACGACGCCCGCTGACACCGCCCTCCCCGCGCGCTCCCAACACCCCGTCACCGGCTCACCGTTGGTGACCGGCCATGCCCTGACGGTCAGATCATCGTGAGTGCGTAACCCGAGTGCCGCGCCGCTCGTTGTGCGGGATGCAGGCTCCATGCGGTCACGCCATGTCCGCTGCCCCTCACTCGATCGAGTGGCCACGGACAAGGCGTGCAACCATCCGGCCCGTCTGGATAGTCAAAGCCAGTCCGGGGAGCCGAGCGGGATGACGAGAGGAGGTGCCGCCCGTGATCGCGAATGTCTCCGTGCACCGGCGGGCCAACGCCTTCGCCCAGGCCCTGGAGGAGCAGGAGCTCAAGGGCGCGGCGGCCGAGGACCAGGTCGACAGTCCGGCGCAGACGCCGGCGGAAGCACGGCTGTTGGCGGTCGCCGACGGCCTCGGGGAGCTCCCGAAGCCGGAGATGGCCGCCGAGGTCAAGACTGTCCAGCGCGCCCAGCTCATCGCCGCGATGGAGGCCGCCTTCGCCGAAGGCGCCCCGTCCGGCGACGCCCGGGTGCCCGAGCAGCGCGAGGCCGGGGGCGCGCACCGCGCCGCGAAATCCCTCGGCCGACTGCGCCCGCGCTCCCGCCTCTCCAAGGGGCTGGCGGCCGGCGGGCTGACCGTCGGCGTGGCCGCCGGCGCGTTCACCGGGGTCGCCGCGGCCAGCACCGACGCCCTCCCCGGCGACTCCCTGTACGGCCTCAAGCGCGGGATGGAGGACCTCCGGCTCACCATGGCCGGCGACGAGTCCGACCGCGGCCGGCTCTACCTCGACCAGGCGTCCACCCGCATGCTGGAGGCCCGCCGCCTGCTGGAGCGCGGCCGGTCCGCGCAGCTCGACCACGAGGCGCTCGCCGAGGTCCGCCGGGCCCTGGCCGGGGTCCGCCACGACGCCGGCGAGGGCCACCGCCTGCTGCACGCCGCGTACGAGCGCGACGGCTCGCTCGCCCCCATCCAGGCGCTGAACTCCTTCACCAAGTCGCACCGCCGCACCTGGACGCAACTGCGCGACAAGCTCCCGGTGCAGCTCACCGACGTCCGCGACGAGGTCAGCTCGGTCTTCGACGCCATAGACGATGAGGTCGGCCCGCTGCGCTCACTGCTCCCGCCGGGCCCGGACAGCCGCGGCCACCACCGCGCCCCGTCCGCCGGCGGCGGCAGCACGGGCGACGACAACCGCCCGTCCCCGGCCGACCGCGGGTCCGGCACCGGCTCCCACGGCACGCCCGAGCGCGCCCCGCGCCCGTCGGCCTCGCCGTCCCAGGAACAGGACGGCCTGCTCGGCGGCAGCACGGGCGGTCTGCTCGACCCGGGCGGCAAGGGCAGCGCGACACCGCATGACGGCAGCCACGGCAAGGACGGCGCGGGCCACCCCGATGTCACGCTCCCGCCGCTGCTGCCCGGGCTGCTGCCCGACCTCGGCATCGACGGCGACAGCCTGCCCAAGTAGCCCGGCTCCCCGCGTGCCCCCGGCATCGCGGGCCGGCCCGGGGCGGCCCCGGCGCTCGGTGTTCTCCGCTCAGAAGAACACCGAGCGCCGCTGCACGAGCAGCTTGTAGAGGGTGTGCTGGATGGTCTCCCGCACCTGGTCGGTGAGGTTGAACATCAGCATCGGGTCGTCGGCCGCCTCGGCCGGATAGCCGTCCGTCGGGATCGGCTCGCCGAACTGGATCGTCCACTTCGTCGGCAGCGGCACCGCACCGAGCGGCCCCAGCCACGGGAAGGTCGGCGTCACCGGGAAGTACGGCAGCCCCAGCACCCGCGCCAGGGTCTTGGCGTTCCCGATCATCGGGTAGATCTCCTCCGCGCCGACGATCGAGCACGGCACGATCGGCACCCCGGCCTTCAGCGCCGTGGAGACGAAACCGCCCCGGCCGAAGCGCTGGAGCTTGTAGCGGTCCGCGAACGGCTTCCCGATGCCCTTGAAGCCCTCCGGCATCACCCCGACGATCTCCCCGCGCTCCAGCAGCCGCTGGGCGTCCTCCGCACAGGCCAGGGTGTGCCCTGCCTTGCGGGCCAGCTCGTTCATCACCGGCAGCACGAACACCAAATCGGCCGCCAGCAGCCGCAGATGGCGCTGCGCCGGGTGGTGGTCGTGCACCGCGACCTGGAGCATCAGCCCGTCCAGCGGGAGCGTCCCGGAGTGGTTGGCGACGATCAGCGCGCCGCCCTCGGCGGGGATGTTCGCCACCCCCTTCACCTCGACCCGGAAGTACTTCTCGTACAGCGGCCGCAGCAGCGACATCAGGACCTGGTCGGTCAGCTCCCGGTCGTAGCCGAAGTCGTCGACCTCGTAGTCACCGGTGATCCGGCGGCGCAGGAACGCCAGCCCGCCGGCGATCCGCTCGTCCAGGGTCCGGCCGCCGGCCGGCTGCGGGGCGGGCACCGGCCGGGGCCCGGAGCGGGCCTCCGGGACGGGCGCCAGCGCCGTGCCGCGCCCGGTGCGCCCGGTGCGCCGGGCCTTGCGGCGGGCCCGGGGCTCCTCGCCGAAGGGGATGACCTTGGCGTCCGCCATCGTGGGTGAACTCCTCACTGGCTCGGGCCGCGGCGTGCGGGCAGCACGCCGGCGAGCCGGTCGACGGTGCGGGCCAGGGACGCGGGCGGCAGCAGCCCGGGTCCGCGGCCGCGGGCGAATTCCGCGAAGGTCTCCGCCGTGGTGTACGCGGGGTGGAAGCCGAGCGTCTCGCGCATCTGCGTGGTCTCCACGACCCGGCCGTGGGTCAGCATCCGGATCTGCTCGGGCGAGAAGTCGGTGATGCCCAGGGACCGCAGGACCGTGCCGGCCCAGGTGACGGTGGGCAGGAACAGCGGCAGGGTGGGGCGGCCCAGCCGGCGGGAGACCTGCGAGAGCAACAGGACACCGTCCCCGGCGATGTTGAACGTGCCGCTGTTGAGGGTGCCGCGGCGCGGCTCGGAGGCGGCGATCCGCAGCACCTCGATCGCGTCGTCCTCGTGGACGAACTGCAGGCGCGGGTCGTAGCCGAGGACGGTGGGCAGGACGGGCAGCGCGAAGTACTCGGCGAGCGGGGAGTCCGCGGAGGGGCCGAGGATGTTGGCGAACCGCAGGACGCACACCGCCACGTCGGGGCGGCGCCGGGCGAAGCCGCGGACGTACCCCTCGACCTCGACGGTGTCCTTGGCGAAGCCGCCGCTGGGCAGGGACTTGGGCGGGGTGTTCTCGGTGAAGACCGCCGGGTCGCGGGGCGCGGAGCCGTAGACGCTGGTGCTGGACTTGATCACCACGCGCTGGACGGCCGGGGCCTTCTGGCAGGCGCCGAGCAGCTGCATGGTGCCGATGACGTTGGTCTCCTTCACGGAGGCCCGGCCGCCGCGGCTGTGCAGGGGGGTGCCGTTGATGTCCATGTGGACGACGGTGTCCACACCGGTCTCGGCCAGGACCCGGGCGATCGCCGGGTGCCGGATGTCGGCCTTGAGGAATTCGGCGTCACCGAGGTGGTGCTCCGGCGCCACGGCATCGACCCCGATCACCCGGTCGACGTCGGGATCGCGCTGGATGCGGCGGACGAACCGGCCCCCCAGCTGCCGTGCGACGCCCGTGACGAGCACGACGTTGCCCAAGATCGGCCCTCCTTCCCGCAGCGGCTTCCGCCGGCGCCGAGCTGTGCGGCTCACGCTATCGGGTCGGTGTTGCGCCGCGGTGACCGCACGATGCCCCGGGCGACATTTGCCCGCAACCACCGTCCATACGGCCCACAGACGCACCGCGGCCCCTCACCGCACGAGGGGCGGTGAGGGGCCGCGAAATCGCGATCAGCGTCGCTTACTTCTTGTTACGACGCTGGACGCGGGTGCGCTTGAGCAGCTTGCGGTGCTTCTTCTTGGCCATCCGCTTGCGCCGCTTCTTGATAACAGAGCCCACGACTACCCTCGCTCACTTCGTATCACTCGGTGCGGGGCGTCCGAGCCCACACTACCTACATCGGGTCAGGGTACCCGGCGCCGGCCGTACCGCGTAATCCGAGGGTCGCCGAACGGCCCGTCAGGCCGATTCCACCCCCACGTACGACTCGCGGAGGTAGTCGTGGACCGCCTGCTCCGGCACCCGGAAGGACCGCCCCACGCGGATCGCGGGCAGATGACCGCTGTGCACCAGGCGGTACACGGTCATCTTCGACACTCGCATCACCGTGGCGACTTCCGCCACTGTCAGGAACACAACCTCGTTCAACGGCCTCTGGTCCGCAGCCATCACACACCTGCACCTTCCGCATAAGACGGGCACCGGCTTCCCCTCCGGTGACTCTTCGTCGCCATGCGTTCACTCCCCAGATTAGGGGCGGGTGATGCGAGTGGGGAAGAGGAGCAGCGAACAGCCGCCTATCCGGACAGACATGACCTATTGAGGACATAGCGGGCCAGTGGTCGGTAGTGCACGGACCGCACCCCATCGTCCAGCGGCACCACCGTGGACAGCCGCCCCTCGGCCTGGCCGACGAACGGCGCGGGGTCGTCGCTGTCCGCCAGCCCGACCGCCTCGATACCCAGCTGACCTGCCCCGCAGACCCACCCGTGGTCCCCGATGACGAGCGCGGGAAGCGGCCCTCCGGCGGCCGCCGCGACCCCCAGGACGGTCCGCACCGGGAGCGGCGAATGGGTGTGCACGCCCCCCTCCGCCGATGCGCCCCGCACGCCGGTCTCTCGCATCAGCGCGACTCCCCGTACGTACGTGACGACCCGCGTGCGTACCCCGAACCGGGTCGCCATGTCGACACGGTGGCCATACGCCGGGGTGAGGACGGGGCAGCCCGCTGCCGAGAGGGCGTCTGCGAGGGCGGCGTAGAACCCCAGCAACCGGTGCGGATGGCCGGTGCCGAGCAGGACCGGCAGCCGGCGGGCGGCCACCGCGGCGAGCCGGCCGGCGAACGCGTCCAGCGCGGCCACCGTCCGCGCCGGGTCGATGACATCCCGGCCGGAAGTGTGCGCCGGATCGGCCGAAACGCCGCACCGCCGCCCCATCAGCCGCAGCACCTCGCCGAAGGACCAGTCCGCTTCCGGGTCCAGGCCGAGCAGCACCCGCGGGTCCCGGGCCGCGAAGAGCCGGTACCGCCGCAGGCTCTGCTCCCGCGTGGTCGCGATCCGCCCCGCCAGCCGCGCCTCGACCAGATGCGCCCGCAGCGCCCCGCTCCCCGCCACGGCCCCATGCTCACCCACCGACCGCGAACCGCATGCCCGAACCAACGAGTAGTCACACATCCGGACCACCCCGGACCACCCCGGGCCACCCCGGGCCACCCCGGGCCACCCCGGGCCACCGACGGAAACGGGCTGCCGGGCTGCCGGGGCACGCTCCTCCCCCTCACCACGTCCCGGGCACGCCTCCCCCTCCGCCCCCTTGGGGCCGGAGCCTCCCGCACCTCCGCGGCCGGAACTCCCCGCGCCTCGCCCCGTCCTCGGAATACCCCGCTCCCCCGCCACGTTGTGGCCCCGCAGGGGGCGCTCACGACCCCTACGGGATCCGTTCCCCTCCCCCCTAAGGCCCCGGCCCCCGCGCCCCCGCCGCCCGCCGCCCGCCCCTACGGCAGCAGCCCGTGCGCCGGGAACACCGCCCGGCGGGTCGCCAGCACCGCCTGGTCGAGCCGGTCGGCCGGGTCGTAGCCGCTCTCGGCGAAATCCCGCCACTGCGGCATCCGCCCGTCCGTCATCCGCTGCGGCGCCAACTGCCGGGTCCGGCGGAACACTTCGTGCCGCCACTCCTCCGGCACCTGCGACGCCGGATCGATCGGCCGGTGCCCCGCGATCGCCGCCAGATGCGTCCAGCTGCGCGGCACCACGTCCACCACCGCATAGCCGCCGCCCCCGAGCGCGACCCACCGCCCGTCCGCGTGCTCGTGCGCCAGCGCATGGCACGCTGCGGCCACCGCCCGCTGCGCGTCCAGACTCACCGCCAGGTGCGCCAACGGGTCCTCGAAGTGGGTGTCGGCGCCGTGCTGGGTCACCAGGACCTGCGGACGGAACGCCGCCAGCAGCTCCGGAACCACCGCGTGGAACGCCCGCAGCCACCCCGCGTCCCCGGTACCGGCCGGCAGCGCCACGTTCACCGCACTGCCCTCCGCGCCCTCCCCGCCGGTCTCCTCCGGCCAGCCGGTCTGCGGGAACAGCGTCCGCGGATGCTCGTGCAGCGAGATCGTCAGCACCCGCGGGTCCTCCCAGAACGCCGCCTGCACGCCGTCGCCGTGATGCACGTCGGTATCCACGTACGCCACCCGTTCGGCGCCCAGCTCCAGCAGCCGGGCGACCGCCAGCGCCGCGTCGTTGTAGACGCAGAATCCGGACGCGCCGCCGGGCATGGCGTGGTGCAGCCCGCCCGTGAAGTTCACCGCGTGCGGCGCATCGCCGCGCCACACGGCCTCCGCGGCGCCCACCGACTGCCCGGCGATCAGCGCCGACGCCTCGTGCATCCCCGGGAACGCCGGGTCGTCCTCGGTCCCCAGGCCGTACCCGGTCTCCGCGGCCGCCGGGTCCGCGGAGGCCCGCCGGACCGCCGCGATGTAGTCCTGCCGGTGGACGAGCCGCAGCGTGGAGTCGCCGGCCGGCTTGGCCGCCACCACCTCCAGCGGCCCGCGGTGGAGCTCGTACGCCTCCACCAGACGCATCGTCAGGGCGAGCCGGACGGGGTCCATCGGATGCCCCGGACCGAAGTCATAGCCCGTTACTGCCTCGTCCCACATCAACTGTGCGCGGCCGCTCATGGCCGTCACCGTACCGGTCCGCGGATGACCCGAACGAGCGGGCGTAGACCAGCGTCACCAGCACGAGGACCATCGGGACGAGCATCGCGCCGCGGTAACTCCACGCGTCCCCCAGCGCCCCCACCAGCGGCGAGCCGATCAGAAACCCCACATAGTTGAAAATGTTCAGTCGCGCGACGGCCGTATCCGACGCCCCCGGACCGTGCCGTTCGACGGCGTACCGCCCGGCCGCCGCGAAGGTCTGCGGCACGATCACACACAGGCCGATCCCCAGCAGCGTGAACCCCGCCATCCCCGCCCAGGCCCCCGGAGCCGCCGCCACCACCGCGAAGCCGGCCGCCGCCACCACCGTCCCGGTCCGCACCACCGCGACCGGCCCGAAGCGCCGCACCCCCAGGTCCCCGACCGCCCGCCCGAGCAGCGTCATCACCGTGTAGACGTTGTACGGCACGGTCGCCAGCTGCTCGGAGCTGTGCAGCACGTCCTGGAGGTACTTGGCGCTCCAGTTGGAGACCGTCGAGTCCCCGATGTACGCGAACGCCATCACCAGGCACAGCGGCAGCAGCAGCCGCATCGCCACCGGTGTCCCACCCCCGGTCCCGCCCGGTTCCGCCCGGCCGTCCGCGTCCACGAACCACCGGCCGATCACCAGCACCACCGGGACGAGGACCGCCACCACCGGGCCGTACAGCAGCGCCAGCGGCAGCTGCCAGTGCGCGCCCGCCCAGGCCAGCGAGGCCCCGACGATCCCGCCCAGGCTGTACGCGGCGTGGAAGCCGAGCATGATGCTGCGCCCGTACGCCCGCTGGAGGCTCACCCCCAGCATGTTCATCGACGCGTCCAGGGCACCCACCGACAGCCCGAACGCGGCCAGCGCCAACGCCACCTGAGGCAGCGAGCCGACCGCTCCGACGGCCAGCAGCGCCAGGCACACCACGGGCTGCACGACACGCAGGACGACGCTCGGCCGGACGCGCCTCACCAGGCGCTCGGTGCCGACGCTGCCGACGCCGGCGAGCACCGGCACCGCGGCCAGGAAGGCCGGCAGCAGCCCGTCCGAGATCCCGTAACGCACCTGGATCGCCGGTATCCGGGTCACGAGCAGGGCGAAGACCGCCCCCTGAGCGAAGAAGCTGAGGGCGAGCGAGACCCGGCCGTGCCGGAGCCGCGCTCCCGGTACCTGAGGGGGCGTCATGGCGGGCCAGCCTAGAACTCCCGGCTACCGCTGGGTAGATGGATCACGCACCCGATTCCCCGCAGCCCGCGCCCCGTTACGGCCCTCGCCGGCGCCGCCCGCCCCGAAAGACGCCGCTACCGCAGCAACTCCGGCAGCTCCGCCATCTCCGCGAAGAGCACGGTGGCTCCGGCCGCGGTGAGCTTCTCCGCCGGCGTCATCGCGGTGAACCCGTACACGTCCATCCCGGCGGCGAGGGCCGCCTGCACGCCCAGGGGGCTGTCCTCGACCACCGCACACCGGCCGGGTTCGACGCCCATCTCCCGGGCCGCGTGCAGGAACAGATCCGGCGCCGGCTTTCCCCGCCCGACGTCCTGCGACGAGAAGATCCGCTCCTCACCGAACCGCTCGAACAGTCCGGTCTTGGTCAGTGCCACCCGGATCCGCTCATGGCTTCCCGACGATCCGACGCAGTACGGCACCCCGTCCGCGGCCAGTTTCTCCAGGACGGCCTCCACGCCGCGCACCGGCTGAAGCTGCCTGCGGAACGCCTCGAAGACCCGCGTGTGGAAAGCGGCCTCGAAGTCTTCCGGAAGCGCCCGCCCTGACTTCTCCCGCACCAGGTCGCACACGCGCTGCATCGACCCGCCCATGAAGTCCCGGAGCGATTCCTCGTACGTGGTCGGGTGCCCCAGCTCGGTCAGGTACCCGGCGAGTATCCGGTTCGAGATCGGTTCGCTGTCCACGAGGACACCGTCATTATCGAAAATGATCAGGTCGTAGCCCATCTCCCGAGACTACCTAGCCCTTTCGGCACACAACGCAAAAAAGCCTCGCCCCCCGAGTCGAAACTCGGGGAACGAGGCTTTATCAAAAGGAGTTCGGCGGCGTCCTACTCTCCCACAGGGTCCCCCCTGCAGTACCATCGGCGCTG
>NZ_JALMUV010000109.1 GCF_023155275.1 Streptomyces rhizoryzae | reverse complement strand
GCCAGTACATCAGCGAGTGTCTGATGCTGGTTGCTCATGGGTGGAACGTTGACTATTCGGCGCGATTGGTTTGGTTCTGTTAGTACTGCTTCGGCGTGGAACGCGGGTTTGAACTGGTCGGGTCGGGCACGCTGTTGGGTGTCTGAGGGTGCGAGCGTTGCTCGTCCTTCGGCTGCCGGCCCCGGTGAAGGACCCCTGGTGGGTGTGTGACGGGTGGCTGGTCGTTGTTTGAGAACTGCACAGTGGACGCGAGCATCTGTGGCCAAGTTTTTAAGGGCGCACGGTGGATGCCTTGGCACCAGGAACCGATGAAGGACGTGGGAGGCCGCGATAGGCCCCGGGGAGCTGTCAACCGAGCTTTGATCCGGGGGTGTCCGAATGGGGAAACCCGGCAGTCGTCATGGGCTGTCACCCGCTGCTGAACACATAGGCAGTGTGGAGGGAACGCGGGGAAGTGAAACATCTCAGTACCCGCAGGAAGAGAAAACAACCGTGATTCCGGGAGTAGTGGCGAGCGAAACTGGATGAGGCCAAACCGTATTGGTGTGATACCCGGCAGGGGTTGCCAGTGCGGGGTTGTGGGAATGAGCTTCAGTCGTCTGCCGGCGGCTGGGCGAGTCAGAAACCGTTGATGTAGGCGAAGGACATGCGAAAGGTCCGGCGTAGAGGGTAAGACCCCCGTAGCTGAAACATTAGCGGCTTGCTTGCTCATCTCCCAAGTAGCACGGGGCCCGTGAAATCCCGTGTGAATCTGGCGGGACCACCCGTTAAGCCTAAATATTCCCTGGTGACCGATAGCGGATAGTACCGTGAGGGAATGGTGAAAAGTACCGCGGGAGCGGAGTGAAATAGTACCTGAAACCGTGTGCCTACAAGCCGTGGGAGCGTCGGAACAAGGCTTGCCTTGTTCTCGTGACTGCGTGCCTTTTGAAGAATGAGCCTGCGAGTTAGCGGTGTGTAGCGAGGTTAACCCGTGTGGGGAAGCCGTAGCGAAAGCGAGTCCGAAGAGGGCGTTTGAGTTGCACGCTCTAGACCCGAAGCGGAGTGATCTAGCCATGGGCAGGTTGAAGCGGAGGTAAGACTTCGTGGAGGACCGAACCCACCAGGGTTGAAAACCTGGGGGATGACCTGTGGTTAGGGGTGAAAGGCCAATCAAACTCCGTGATAGCTGGTTCTCCCCGAAATGCATTTAGGTGCAGCGTCGTGTGTTTCTTGCCGGAGGTAGAGCACTGGATAGGCGATGGGCCCTACCGGGTTACTGACCTTAGCCAAACTCCGAATGCCGGTAAGTGAGAGCGCGGCAGTGAGACTGTGGGGGATAAGCTCCATGGTCGAGAGGGAAACAGCCCAGAGCATCGACTAAGGCCCCTAAGCGTGTGCTAAGTGGGAAAGGATGTGGAGTCGCAGAGACAACCAGGAGGTTGGCTTAGAAGCAGCCATCCTTGAAAGAGTGCGTAATAGCTCACTGGTCAAGTGATTCCGCGCCGACAATGTAGCGGGGCTCAAGTACACCGCCGAAGTCGTGTCATTGCAGCATGTACCCCTAACGGGGGCTGTGATGGGTAGGGGAGCGTCGTGTGCCGGGTGAAGCAGCCGTGGAAACGAGTTGTGGATGGTTCACGAGTGAGAATGCAGGCATGAGTAGCGATACAAGAGTGGGAAACTCTTGCGCCGATTGACTAAGGGTTCCTGGGTCAAGCTGATCTGCCCAGGGTAAGTCGGGACCTAAGGCGAGGCCGACAGGCGTAGTCGATGGACAACCGGTTGATATTCCGGTACCCGCTTTGAAGCGCCCAATATCGAATCAGGCGATGCTAAGTCCGTGAAGCCGCCCTGATCTCTTCGGAGTTGAGGGGAGTGGTGGAGCCGACGGACCAGACTTGTAGTAGGTAAGCGATGGGGTGACGCAGGAAGGTAGTCCAGCCCGGGCGGTGGTTGTCCCGGGGTAAGGGTGTAGG
>NZ_JALMUV010000108.1 GCF_023155275.1 Streptomyces rhizoryzae | reverse complement strand
CCCACCCCGACCGCAGCCCCGCCCTGGCCGCCGACTGCCGCCCCCACCGCGCCCGTTGGCGCGCCGCCCGGTGCCGCCCCGCGCCGCCCGTTCGCCGAGCGGCTGCCCAGCACCCGGATCATCGCGGCCGCGGCCGGCCTCGTCCTCGGCATCGGCCTCATCGGCGGCGCCGCGGCCGGCAGCTGGCTCGCCGACGCCCCCGCGCACGGCGCCCCCGCGCCCGAGGAGGTCTTCGCCAAGGGCCGGGACGCCTGGCGCAACACCCCCGCCGACACCCTCTTCCCGCGCACCGTCCAGGGCCTGGCCGCCGGCCCCGGCGGCGCCGACCGCACCTGGACCCGGATCGCCGTCGCCCCCGACACCGACTGCTCCGCCACCTACGAGGGCCCGCTCGCCGCGGAACTCGCCCCGGCCGGCTGCGCCCGCCTGCTGCGCGCCACCTACGTGGACGCCACCCGCACCGCCGTGATCACCGTCGGCGCCCAGACCACCAAGGCCGACCACACCGGGATGATGAACCTCAACGCCCGCTTCAGCACCAAGGACCTGGGCACCCGCAAGGACCTGATGCCGCTGCCGCTGGCCGCCAAGGGCACCCCGGCCGCGGACTTCGGCCCCGACCAGCGCGCCAGCTGGACCGTGCGGGTCCTCACCGAGATACCGGTCGTGGTCTACGCCGTCTCCGGCTTCGCGGACGGCCGGACGGTCACCGACCCGCAGCCCGCCGACGCCGCCGTCCAGCCCGGTACCGCCACCACGCCCGGGGAGTCCGGGCTCGGCCACGACGCCAAGGGCCTCGCCGACAAGATCAGTGCGACCTTCCGCACGGCCTCCGGCGTCCCCGCGCAGCCCACGGAGGAGATGCCGTGATCACGTCCGTGCTGCGGGCCGCGTCGGTCGCCCTGGCCTCCGCCGCGCTCGCCGTCCTGCCCTCCGTCCCCGCCCGGGCGGACGCCATCCGCGCCCAGGAGTGGGGCCTGGCGGCCATCCACGCCCAGGACGCCTGGCGGACCACCAAGGGCGCCGGTATCACCGTCGCCGTCCTCGACACCGGCGTGGACGCCGGCCACCCCGACCTCAAGGGCCAGGTACTGCCCCAGAAGGACCTGATCGGCTTCGGCGCCGGCCCCGGCGACGACAGCTGGGCCCAGCACGGCACCGGCATGGCCAGCGTCATCGCCGGCCACGGCCACGGCGCCGGCCGCTCCGACGGCGTCCTCGGCGTCGCCCCGGAGGCCAGGATCCTGCCGGTGCGGGTGATCCTGGAGGATCACGACCCGGAGCGCCGCCGCGCCCGCGACCAGCGGTCCGGCGCGCTGGCCGACGGCATCCGCTGGGCCGCCGACCACGGCGCCGACGTGATCAACATGTCCCTGGGCGACGACAGCGAGACCGCCCACCCCGACCCCCGCGAGGACGCCGCCATCCAGTACGCCCTGAGCAAGGGCATCCCCGTGGTCGCCTCGGCCGGCAACGGCGGCCAGAAGGGCAACCACGTCTCGTACCCCGCGGCCTACCCCGGCGTCATCGCCGCCACCGCCGTCACCCACCTGGACGACCGCGCCCCGTTCTCCACCCGCCACTGGTACGCCGCGGTCAGCGCGCCCGGTTACGACATCCTCATGGCCGACCACGGCACCGGCTACGTCTCCGGCTGGGGCACGAGCCCCGCCGCCGCGTTCGTCTCCGGCGCCATCGCCCTGATCCGCTCCGCCCACCGCGACCTGAGCCCCGCCCAGATCCGCACCCTCCTGACCAGCACCGCCCAGCACCGCCCCGAGGGCGGCCGGGACGACGACTACGGCGCCGGCCTGATCGACCCCGCCGCCGCCCTGAAGGCCGCCGCCGACCTCACCCCCACCCCCGAGAAGCCGGCCCCCGCCGCCTACCCGCACCGCTACTTCGGCCCCGGCCCCGTGGCCGACCCTCCCGACGCCACCCCCGTCAACTGGCTCCCCTGGACCCTCACCGCCACCGGCCTGGCCCTCATCACCACCTCCTACTTCCTCTGGCGCACCCGCCCCACCCCCCACAACCCGCACCAAACCCCTCACCCCACCCCCCACCCACCCGGCCTTCCCCCCACCCACGGGAGGTGACGGGTCTGCGGGGGTGGGGGGAAGGCCGGGTG
>NZ_JALMUV010000107.1 GCF_023155275.1 Streptomyces rhizoryzae | reverse complement strand
CAGATCCGTCATGCACGGCTCAACGAACGATCACGCCATCAGAAACGACGTCTTAGTCGGGAAATTCTTTGACTGTTCGGCGTTTTGCGTTCGTCCCACGATCCAAGGCGCATCCTCGCCGGTGCTGATGGCCCCATGGCCGCAGACGGTCGGCGTCCTGGCCATGCGGGTAGGCGAGTACGTCGTTCGACAACAGCAAATGTGATGCGAGTCACTTCCGTTTTTCCCGATTACCGGGTCTCCCGGCCCCGCCATGATGCCCGGAACGGATCGAGACAGGACGGAGATCGCAAGTGGAGAGTAGTCAAAGCGTCGGATCGTGGCGGGAACTCGGCAGGCATTTCGGTACCACCATGGTGCTGGCCGGTGGGGTGCTCGTCGGTGCCGTCAACATCTACTTGGCGGCGAGCCTATTGCCGACGGCGGTCGCGGACATCGGCGGTGAACGCCTCTACGCGTGGAATATGACCGTGTTCCTGATAGCCCAAGTCGTCGCGACCATGCTCGTGAACCGGACGCTGTCCCGGTGTGGCAACGTCAGCTCCTACCTGATCGGCTTCGGCGTCTTCGCCGCAGGTTCGGTTGTCTGCGCGGCGAGTCCGGTAGTGCTGGTGCTGCTGGTCGGCCGTGGCGCGCAGGGCTTTGGGGCAGGCTTGCTGACGGGTCTGGGGTTCGCTCTGATTCATTCCGTGCTGCCGCGCCGTCTGTGGGTACGCGGCAGCGCGTTGATCTCCGCCATGTTCGGTCTGGGGAACTTCGTCGGACCAGCTCTGGGGGGATTCTTTGCACAGTTCGGGTCCTGGCGGCTGGCGTTCGTCGTGCTGGCCCCCGTCTCAGGGGTGATGGCGGCGTTTGTGCCCCGCGTCCTTCCCAGAAGCAGCCGGACCGGGGCGGAAGCGGCTCCGGTGCCGATCGGCTCGTTGCTGCTCGTCGTCGGAGCCGCGGGTGCCGTGAGCATCGCCGGACTTCTCTCAGACCAGATGGTGATGGCGGCGTTCATCGCTGTGGCGCTGGCGCTGATCGTGACGTTTGTACGGACAGAGAAGCGCGCGAGAAGCGTGCGAATTCTTCCCCATCCGACCTACCAAGCCGGCTCCGCCTTACGATGGGTGTACCTGACCATGGTGTTCCTCGCCTCTGGCGTTGCCGTGGAGACCTTCCTGCCGTTGTTCAGCCAGCGTCTGGGCGGGCTGCCGCCGGTCGCTGCGGGGTTCTTCGGGGCGGCATTGTCCCTGGGCTGGTCGGCGAGTCAGATCGTGAGCTCCTCGGCACGCCGGGAACGGACGTTGCGGTGGCTTCGAGTAGCCGGCCCCGGGCTCCTCGCCGCCGGGCTTGCTGTTCTTGCCCTGTTGCAGCGTCGCGACGCGTCGCTGCTCGCGGTCATCACCTGGCTGCCGGTTCTCCTCCTCGGGGGCGCAGGGATCGGCCTGGCCATGCCCCATCTGTCCGTAGCTGCGATGACCAGCACGGCAGACGAACAGGAAGGGGAGAAAGCCGCCGCGGCGATCGCGACCGTACTGACGATGTCCACCGCGTTCGGTGCAGCGCTCGCCGGCCTCCTGGTCAACGTGGGCGGGCCGTCGATGGTCGCCTCCGCACGCTGCCTGCTGTTCGGCTTCGCTACCGTCTCCGTCCTTGGGGTGCTCACCGTGCTGCGCGCCAACCGCCTTACCCAGTCCGCCGAAGTCCGGCGCGAGAATGAGGCCGAGTCAACACCTGGAGGTGATGCGCCGGTGCGCTGATCACGGCTTCGACAGCGTCGTCACCGCCTGCCCATCTCCCCGTCGTTGGGACGCTAGGACGCCCTCCTCCCGGTGGCCATTGCCACTTCGTGTGGTGGCATATGGGCAAGGATGGGCCCCAGCTGCGGTTGGTGGCGGCCACGGATGATGACACGGGGCCGCGGCTGTGTCGTGGGTGCGGATGTCCGCTGATGCCGGCGGCGAAGGCGGCGGCGGTATTTTGCTCGTCGGCCTACCGCTCGCGGCACTGGCGGCGGATGGGGCGGGCACGGGCGAGGACCGAGGCGGTCAAGGCCGGTGTGACGGCCCACTGCCCGGAGTGCGCGATGTCCTGGACAGTCGGCGTCGAACGTCCCGTCTCGGCAACGTACTGCTCTCCCGCCTGTCGCAAACGAGCCTGGCACAGACGGCGCGCGGGGCAGCGCGGGTTGTGAGACCGCTCATCCAGCGACCATAGCGCCGCTCCGCGCGCCGTTGACACGCGCCGACGGACGCGGGTCGTTGGATGGTGCGCAATGACGGGCTGTCAGAGCGAGTTGGTGGCATGGAAGGGTGCCACACCCGAGCCCGCGAGGGTGGTGTCCGGATGCCTAACATGATCGGGAGTGCGACCCGGGAACGCTACGACGAACTGGTCAAGCTGGGGCGGGACTGTCGTCCCGGCCGCCGGGCCTGCGCCGGGGTGCCGTGCGCGCGGCCCGGCTGCCTGCGGCCGTCTGC
>NZ_JALMUV010000106.1 GCF_023155275.1 Streptomyces rhizoryzae | reverse complement strand
ATCTGGCGTTGACTTTTGGCACGCTGTTGAGTTCTCAAGGAACGGACGCTTCCTTTGGATTCTCTTTCGAGTTTCCGCCGGGCGCTTCCCTTCGGTGTTTCACACTCTATCAGGCCTTTTCCGGCTTTCGGACCACCGCTTTTCCGTAGACATACGGAAGCGCGTGATTCGAGAATCTGGATCACCGCTCTGAGGAGTGCCGCCCACCCAGTCGGTCGCGCTGGAGCGCGGCTGGCTGTCCGGGGCAGGGCTCAGACAGTACAGCGGCGGGATGGACGAGGCAAATCGATTCGGCACGGACGGGGGCCTCAATCGGGCTCTGTCATGCGGAACCGTCAGTTCTTATGACTTACGCTTCTCAACGGTGCGCCGTCCGGGACAGGCAGTGACGGCGACCTGATGAATCTTCACCCCTGGGAGGTTTCCCATGACCACCGTGACGTCCCCTCTTGCCGGACGGGCCATCGGGCTCGCGGCAGTGCCGGACCCCGTCTTCTCCGGCGCGATGGTGGGTCCCGGTACCGCCATCGACCCCGATCGTGAGCCCTCGGAGGCGGTGTCGCCCGTGGACGGTGTGGTCGTCTCGCTGCATCCGCACGCGTTCGTCGTCGTCGATGCCGAGGGGCACGGCGTACTGACCCATCTCGGTATCGACACCGTGCAGCTCAACGGCGAGGGCTTCGAGCTGCTGGTGAACAAGGGCGACACCGTCACCCGCGGGCAGGCCGTCGTGCGCTGGAACCCGGCGGCGGTCGAGGAGGCCGGCAAGTCGCCGGTGTGCCCCGTCGTCGCGCTGGAGGCGACCGCGGACTCGCTCGGCGAGGTGCGCGAGGACGGCGAGGTCAAGGCCGGCGACGCGCTCTTCTCCTGGCAGTAGCAGCCGGGCGCCGTCGGGAGACGGCAGGTACGACATTCACCGCGGCGGCCGGGCCCGCCGCAACAACCGGAGACGGGTGACATGGAGACAACGCTGCGGGGCGTCGGGGTGAGCCACGGCGTGGCCATCGGCGAGGTGCGGCACATGGGGACGGCGGTGCTGGAGCCGCCGGCCAAGCAGATCCCGGCGGAGGAGGCGGAGCGTGAACAGGGGCGCGCCCGCCAGGCCGTGGAAGCCGTGGCCGCCGACCTGAACGCGCGGGGGAACCTGGCCGGTGGCGAGGCCCAGCACGTGCTGGAGGCCCAGGCCATGATGGCGCAGGACCCCGAGCTGATGGCCGACGTCGACCGGCGGATCGCGGTCGGCAGCACGGCGGAGCGTGCGGTGTACGACGCGTTCGCCGCCTACCGGGCGCTGCTGGCCGGGGCGGGTGAGTACCTGGCGGGCCGGGTGGCGGACCTCGATGACGTGCGGAACCGGATCGTCGCCCGGCTGCTGGGGGTGCCGATGCCGGGTGTGCCGGACAGCGATGAGCCGTATGTGCTGATCGCGCGGGATCTGGCGCCGGCCGACACGGCGCTGCTGGACCCGGCGCTGGTGCTCGGGTTCGTGACCGAGGAGGGCGGGCCGACCAGCCACAGCGCGATCCTGGCGCGGGCGCTGGGGGTGCCGGCGGTGGTGGCGCTGCCGGGCGCGGGTGAGCTCGTGGAGGGCACCGTGATCGCGGTGGACGGCAGCACCGGTGAGGTGTTCGTCGACCCGAGTGCCGAGAAGCGGGCGGAGCTGGCGAAAGCCGCGCAGGAGCGGAAGGCGGCGCTGGCGGCGTCGTCCGGTCCGGGGGCGACGTCCGACGGGCACAAGGTGCCGCTGCTGGCGAACGTCGGCGGTCCGGCGGATGTGCCGGCGGCGGTGGAGGCCGGTGCGGAGGGCGTCGGGCTGTTCCGTACGGAGTTCCTGTTCCTGGACGACAGCAAGCGGGCGCCGTCGGAGGAGAAGCAGGTCGAGGCGTACCGGAAGGTGCTGGAAGCCTTCCCGGAGGGGCGCGTGGTGGTGCGCGTGCTGGACGCCGGGGCGGACAAGCCGCTGGACTTCCTGACGCCGGCGGACGAGCCGAACCCCGCGCTGGGTGTGCGGGGCCTGCGGACGCTGCTGGATCACCCGGAGGTGCTGCGGACGCAGCTGTCCGCGCTGGCGAAGGCCGCCGAGGGGCTGCCGGTCTACCTCGAGGTCATGGCGCCGATGGTGGCGGACCGGATCGATGCCCGGGCGTTCGCGGACGCGTGCCGGGAGGCCGGGCTGCGGGCGAAGTTCGGGGCGATGGTGGAGATTCCGTCGGCGGCGCTGCGGGCGCGGTCGATCCTCCAGGAGGTGGAGTTCCTTTCGCTGGGGACCAATGACCTGGCGCAGTACACCTTCGCGGCGGACCGGCAGGTCGGTGCGGTGTCGCGGTTGCAGGATCCGTGGCAGCCGGCGCTGCTGGACCTGGTGGCGGCGTCCGCCGAGGCGGCGAAGGCCGAGGGCAAGAGCTGCGGGGTGTGCGGTGAGGCGGCCTCCGATCCGCTGCTGGCGTGTGTGCTGACGGGGCTGGGGGTCACCAGCCTGTCCATGGGCGCGGCGTCGATTCCGTATGTGCGGGCGACGCTGGCCAAGCACACGCTGGCGCAGTGTGAGCGGGCGGCGGCCGCGGCGCGGGCCGCGGACACCGCCGAGGATGCCCGGGCGGCCGCGCAGGCGGTGCTCTCCGGGGAGTGAGGCGGACGGCGCACGGCGCCGTGTGAGGTGATTCGGGACGGCCGTCCCGCCGGTGTGGCGGGGCGGCCGTTGCGCGTGCGCGGGCCGTGCGCGGGGTGGGGTGGGGC
>NZ_JALMUV010000105.1 GCF_023155275.1 Streptomyces rhizoryzae | reverse complement strand
CCACATCAACGATCCGGACGCAGAGCAGTCACATGATCGGCCGGACAAGTCCTAGCTGGTGATGACGAGGGTCCGAAGACGACACGCCCTTGGCGGGAGCGCTTCCTCCGGTGTACTCCGGTGGTCCGGGAGGCTCTGGTGGGCCAGATCGTCGTGGACGATCTTGCGCCTCGAGTGTCAGAGGTGGACTCTAAGCTCCGTGAAGTGATCGGCGTATGGAAGACGGATCAGGGCCAGAGCCAAGAGATCCTGGAGGAGCTGAAGGGCTGGTGGTGGGGGGTCTCCAAGGAGATGCTCGACCGCTCCAACCCCAGCCGGAGGGAGACTGTTTCCGCCGAGGAACTGCGCACGAAGATCGACTATGTGATGAGCAAGTACGCGCAGACCTCGTTGCCCATCAGCGACCGGCTGGAAAGACTCACCGAGGAAGAGGTGGCCCGGTACAAGGACCGCGTCTTCGTTGCCCAGCTCCAGCTCCTGAAACTGGGACGCCGAAGCATCCGATTCCATCTCGGCGAGTATCACCACGCATGGACCCATCGATCTCGCTGGCTCCACCGTCACTACGTCGCCCAGAGCGAACTCGACCAGTTCGAGTCAGATCTCCGGCGTGAATGGGAGCTGGTGTTCTCCAGACTCGCCGACGCTTTTGACGCTGGCGAGTACGGGGACGATGCGGTCAAGGCCGGTGTGGACATTCTGGACAAGGCCATGGCTGCTGTAGAAACACTGCGGCTGCGTCCGCAGGTGGAGAAGCGGTGGGTCGCCCGCGGCACGCTTCACGCTTTGGCCGATCTGGCTACGCAGGACGACGAGCCGGTGGGCTGGCATCCCGACTTCGAGAACCTGCTGTCCCAGTCGTCTGATACTGCTGACGGGGAGGAATAGTCATGTCGGCTCCCGCGCGTCAACTCCCTGAAGCTGCAGCCCTGTTCAATCCCGCCTTCGGGGCGTATGTGCTGGCGCACTGTGTAGCGGCCCACATGGCAGCGGGCCCCAGTCTGCCTCTCCCCTTGCCGAGCAGCTTCCTGGTCCTTCCCCTGGTGCTGCCGCCGGACTCCCGCGCCGCGCTCCCGAGAGATGTCCGCACGCCGCTGGCCAGCTGGCTGGCTGATAATCCGATCCAGCGCGCGTCATACCCGCACCGCGCCGCCTCGCTAACGCATTACACCCGCGCGTCCCAGCGGTTCGGCGTCCGGCACAACGTGTTGACGGTGCATTCCAGCGGCCTCGCAGTGACCAGACAGCCCAGGCGTCCCAACGCGAACAGTCATGGAGCGGAGCTCGTCGACTGCACACGCGCTGCGGCCCTCGTTGGCCGCTGGCTTGCAGCGACATCGCCTGCCACCGCATTCGCCCTGCTCGGGGTCCGCCCCTAGCTCTCCAAGGAAGCCACCTCAGCATGCATCTGCTCGCTCTGGCCCTGTATCACCGTGATGGCAGGCAAGCACCGCGCACCATTACCTTCAAACCCGGAGCCTTGAACATCCTCACCGGAGAGTCCGAGACCGGAAAATCGGCAGTCCTCGACATCATCGAGTACTGCTTGGGACGGCAGCACATTTCGCTGCCAGAGGGCGTGATCACTCAGACGGTGGGCTGGTACGCGCTGCTCGTACAGATCGGTTCGACGCGCCTGCTCCTGGGCCGGCCCCGCCCAGCGGGAGCCTCCACCAACAAAGCCATGCTGATCATCGGCGACCACACGCTCGAGCTGCCGGCAGGCGACCGTATGAGAGCGAATGCCGACACGGACGCGCTCCGCGCAGAGCTCAGCGCTCGCCTGGGCATCGACGACTTCCGCTTCGAACCTCCGGGGGGCGCCGAACGCTACGCGTTCAATGTCTCTATTGCCCAGGCCGTTTACATGTGCCTGCAAAAGCAGACCGAGATCGCCAACCAGCAGCTGCTGTTCCATCGCCAGTCCGAGCCCGGCATGGCGCAGATGATGAAGGACACGCTGCCGTACTTCCTCGGTGCGGCCGGACCGGAACAGGCCGCACGCCAACGACAGCTTGCGGAGGCCACCCGGGCCCTGCGGCGCGTCCAGCGACAGATTGATGAGAGCCAGCGGGACAACGAATCCACGAACGCCGCCCTGCACGGCCTGGCCCGCCTCGCCCAGGAGGCAGGCATGGTCCAGGCTGTGCCAGAGCGCGCATCGGCAGCCGAACTGAGTGTCCTGCTGCGCGAGGCGGCGGACACAGTTGTTGATCCATCGGCTCCTCCGGTGTTCGGCGAAGACGGGATGCAAGAACGCCTGGCTGCGGAGCGACAGGCGCTGAGGGAACAACTTCACGATCTCAACGAGGCCGGGGCCCTTCTCGACTCGTGGCAGCAGGAGAGTCAGGCGTTCACCGGTGAGCTCCACACCCAGCTCGGCCGCCTTACGTCTCTGCAGCTCCTCAGTCCCGAAGACGCAGGGGCGCCCGAGGTCTGTCCCCTGTGTAATCAGGCCTTGGAGGAGCCCGACCCCGACATCGAGCAGCTCAACGACCTCACGCGCCGTCTCCAGTCCGAGCTGACCGACGCAGAAGCACTTCAACCATCGCGGACCCGTCACCGTCAGGAACTCAACGAGCAGATCGCAGACGTCCGCAGGCGCCTCCAGGCCAATGCCTCAGCGCTCCAGGCCCTGCAGGCCAGTAACCGCCGTCTCCAGGAGATCAATGACCAGCACGCGCGGCAGGCTCACGTGCAAGGGCGCATTCTCCAGGAACTGCAACGAACTACGTCGCAGTCGGCAGACGAATCTGGATCGCTGCGCCGCCAGGCGGCTCGTATGCAGGAGCGGATCGCAGAACTGCAGGAACTGGTCGATGCCGACGATGTGAGGGCCGAAACGGAAAGCCGCCTCAGCCGCATCGCGCTGGACATGACGGACTGGGCCCGCGAGCTGGATCTCGAGCATGCAGACGAGGCTGAAGAAGTACGCATCAGCCTCTCCCTCCTCAACGTCGTCCTGCGCACGGAAACCAGCCGTATCCCCCTCACCCGCATCGGCAGCGCGAAGAACTGGATCGGGTACCACCTCGTCGCGCACCTGGCCCTGCACACCTACCTGCTCAAACACCAGCGGCCCGTCCCGCACTTCGTCATGTTCGACCAGCCCACCCAGGCCTTCTTCCCCGAAGAAGTCCATGACGTAGGCGCCCTCACCGACGCCGACTGGGAAGCAGTACGCAGCTACTTCTCCCTCATGCGAGACGTCGTCAACCGCAACGGCCAGGGACTGCAGATCATCGTGTGCGATCACGTGAACCTACGAGACGATTGGTTCCGCGACGCCGTAATCGAAAACTGGCGCCAAGACAAAGCCCTGATCCCTACGGACTGGATCACCGAGGCATAGACCTGGCCATAGCTCGGGCGTTCGCCGTGGGCTCTGCAGCTCAGAGGACGTCCCGTTCAGGTGCGTGTTAGTTCATGGGTTGTGCCAGGTTGTG
>NZ_JALMUV010000104.1 GCF_023155275.1 Streptomyces rhizoryzae | reverse complement strand
GGGTGGGCCGGCGACGGTTCGGCGGTCGATGTCCGGCCGGGGAAGGTCGTGGGCGGGTGGGACGGGGGAAGGGTGCGGGGTGGCGGGCTGGGTATCGGCGCCGCCTTCACCAGCACCGGCCGGGGGGCGACCGAGGAGTCGGTGCTCTGGATGCTGTCCGGCGAGCCGAGCATGACGGAGACCGCCGTGGCCGCCGCCGTCGCGGCGGCGCCGCCGGCGAGTACGTGCGCACGTCGGGGCCGCAACCGCGGGCGGCGGTGGCCGCCGAGCGGCCTGCGGCCCAGCCCGTGTGGCCGGGGCGCCGCGTGCCGCGCCGTCGTCAGGGGCGCGGGAGGGGCAGCGGCCACGCTCGAACCGGCCAGCCCGGTCGCGGCGGCGTGGCCCGCTCGGGCCGCGTGGCAGGCCAGCGAGGCGGCCGGCGGGACCAGGGCGATGCCGGCGAGGAGGCTTTGCGCCGGTATCAGGCCGTTGCCCCGGCCCGAGCAGTCCCGGCAGTCGCGGACGTGGCGGGAGATGCGCTTGCGCCACAGCGCGGAGGGCATACCGTCCCAGCGCGCCACGACCGGCTTCAGCCGCGGGCAACGGGACGTCGCCGACAGCGCGCGCACCACCAGCCGGGAGGCTTCCAGCTGCGCCTTCATCCGCTGCACCCGGACCGCGACGTACGACGACGGCAGTTTGAGGGCGGCGGCCATCTCGGGCCGGGTCAGTTCGCCCGCGGCCTCCAGCCACCACAGCGCCAGCAGCGCACGGTCGTCCTCGTCCAGCCAGCGGGTCGCCTCGGCCACCTCGCGGCGCTGGCCCGAGAGCCCCAGCCGGATGATGGTCAGATCGACGAAGTCCGCGCCGGGGTCGGCCACTTCGGTCACCGCGTCGATCCCGGTCACGGAAGCGGACGCCTGTTTGCTGCGCCAGTGCCGGCGTATCTCGTTCATGGTCACGGCCACCAGCCAGGCGCCGAACCTATGGGGTTTGCGCAGGCCGGCCAGCCCGTCGAGCGCGCGGAGCATGGTTTCCTGCACCACGTCGTCGACATCGGCGTGACCGTGCAGTGCGCGTCCGACGATGTTGTAGACCAGCGGAAGATAGCGGGCGACCAGCTCGTCCTGCGCACACCGGTCCCCCGCCTGCGCGGTCGTGATGACCGCGGCCTCATGTTCCGGGCTCATGTCCCTCCTCGCTCCCCGTAGCTGACGTGACGGCATGCCTTCGATACCTGGGAGACCCTGCCAGCGCGGGCCGGATATCAGAAACCGGAGAAATTTTTTCCGAGCGCCGCCAGGCCCCTCGGAGCGTTCCGTCATTCCGCCTTGGTAGCGCCACATTGATGCCGTTGTGAAGACATTTAGGTCATCGGGCGGGTTGCCGCGCGCGGCCGGCAAAGACGTGGACTGCCAATGGCATGGCCGGTGCGGCGAGTTCGCCGGCGGCATCCGCGCCCGTGCAAGCACCGCGTGGCGGGCCGTGGCACGGGCTGCCCTGCCCGGGCGCGCGGCAGCTGACCCATGCCGCTATGCCTCGGTTCATCGCGATTTCCCATGGCGCGCAAGAGGCGGGAAAGGGGGCGTGAGGCGGTCGAGCCGTATGCCGCGCCGGGTCCGATATGCCCGCCGGTTCGGCGGCGAATTTGTGATCACGGACACGTGGGACTTGCTTCGTTGCGCATGGTTCGGCTAGCTTCCGTGGCTCATTGGACATGCCTTCGAAAGCGTCCAGAAAACGAGTGCTGCGGTAGCGGTCAATTCTTCGACCCGCGCCAGAGATTTCCCGCAGTCGACCACAGCCCAGGAATACCCTTTCCGGTCCGCGGACGGGCAACGCGCCCGCGCGGTACGGGCTTTGCCGCACGCCCCCCGGCGCCAGGACGCCTGTCCCGGCCGGCTCACCCGGTGTCCCGGGGGAGCGGCGGCAGCCATCTGTCAGGCACCTGACAAATAGCAAAGGACATCCATGACTCGCGCATCCCACAAGTGGAAGGCCATCAGCGGCAGGACTCGCGCCGCCCTCGCACTCGGCACCGCAGGCGTGGTCGCGGCCGTGACCGTCGGGGTTTCCACGGCGAGCCCCGCCGTGCCCGGTCACGGCCGGGCACCCGGCCGGGCGTCACAGACCACCGGCGGAACGAAGCGCCCGTTCGGACTCGGCGCCGTCCCGTCCACGTCGGCGTGGCGCCGGACCGTGCTGCGCAAGTCGGTTCGGCCGAGGCTGGCGGCCACCGCCCTCCGCCCGGCGTCCGTCGCTGCCGCGCCGGACCCGGCGGGTCCCCGGAGCCTTCCGGCCGGCGTCGACCTGACGCCGTACGCGGCCACGCCCGGCAACCAGGGCCGGGTCGGCGCCTGCGTCGCGTGGGCCATCGACCACTCCGCCTACAGCATCCTGGAGCACGAGCAGGGGATCAAAGGCGGGCCCCAGGCGCCCATGTACACCTACGCCCAGATCGTCAAGGGACGGAACACCGGCACCTCGGCGGAGCAGCACTTCAAGATAGCCACCTCGCAAGGCGTGGACTCCAGGTCCGACTACTCCCAGGGCGACTTCGACTACACCACCCAGCCGACCGCCCACGAGAGGGCCAACGCGGCGAAGTGGAAGCTGTCCGGCTACACCCCGCTGCACACCGGCGGCCAGATCAAGAATGACGTGAAGGCCGCTCTGGCCCAGGGCGAGCCGGTCGTCATCGCGATTCCGGTGTACAACAGCTTCTTCCGGCTCACCCGGCAGCAGGCCGCCTCGTACACCTACCGTCCCGCCGCCGGCGAGCAGCTCGCGGGCGGACACGCGATGACCATCGTCGCCTACAACAGCAAGGGCGTGCGGGTCGAGAACTCCTGGGGCACCGGCTGGGGCGACCGCGGATTCATCAACCTCTCCTGGAGCTACCTCGCCGACCAGGCCCGGGAAGCCAATGCCGTCGGCAAGCTCGTCAAGCGGTGATCCGGCGGGCCGGCGCCGCGCAGCCGATGCCGCGGACGCGCCCCTGGCGGGCGCGAGCAGGCTGACGCTAGTGCGCGAACAGCTCGAACAGCACCGCCGGGCGGCCGTGGTGTTCGGTGGCCGTGGTGAGGGTGCGGTTGAGGGTGGTGCGGGCGTGGGTGTGGGGGTCTTCGGTGGGGGCGAGGGCGCGGAGGTAGGTGGTGTGGGCGGCCAGGGAAGCGACGGCGCGGGGGATGCCGGTGTCCACCTCGGCGGCATGGGTGGGGCGCGGGGAGCCGGCGACGGCGGTCCAGCGGACGCCGGACCAGGGGGCGAGGCCCTCGGAGGCGAGTTCCGGGAAGATCCAGCGGTTGCCGGCGTCGGCGGCGGAGTCCAGGACGGCGCGGCCGACGATGCGGTGGTCGGGGGTGTTCCAGTGGGTGCCGGCCCAGGTGTCGCGGTGGTTGAGGGTGATCAGCAGCTCGGGGCGGTGCCGGCGGACCGCGGCGGCCAGGTCGCGGCGGAGGGCCGGGGAGGGCTCGATGACGCCGTCCCGGTGGCCGTCGAGGAATTCGACGGTGCGGACGCCGACGTGCGCGGCGGCGGCCCGCTGCTCGGCCTCGCGGACCACGGCGCAGTCGCCCGGCGGCAGGCCGTCGATACCGGCCTCGCCGCGGGTGACCAGGAGGTAGCGGATATCGCGTCCGGCGTCGGTCCACTCGGCGATCGCGGCCGCCGCGCCGTACTCCAGGTCGTCGGGGTGGGCCACGACGGCCAGCGCCCGCTGCCAGTCGTCGGGCAGTGGGGGGAGGGGGCCGGGGGAGGGGTTTCCGGTGGGCATCGGGGTCCCTTTCGGTGGGCGCGGTGGCCGCGGTGGGCGCGGTGGGGACGG
>NZ_JALMUV010000103.1 GCF_023155275.1 Streptomyces rhizoryzae | reverse complement strand
CCCCGTGGCCCCTTGCTCCCCGTGGCCCCCTTGCTTCCGTGGCCCCCTTGGCCCCACCCCCGGCATCCGCCGGTTCGCCAGGTGGTGGCCGGTCAGGCGTCGGCCTTGACGGGTGCCGTTCCGCCAGGCACCGGCCCGGCAGGTGCTGTTGCGTCGGAGGCAGCCCCGGCAGGTTCCGTTCCGCCAGGCGTCGGCCTTGACGGGTGCCGTTCCGCCAGGCATCGCCCCGGCAGCCGTCAGCCCTCACGCGGCACCGTCCTCGTGTACTGCCTGCTGGGCTCCACGGGCCGCACGCCGACCGCCGGCCGCCGCCCGCCCGCTGTCGCGCCCCAGAGCCAGGGCCGCCGCCACCGCGCCCATCGAGGCCACCGCCGCGATGACCCAGCCGCCGCGCAGCGCCCCGAGCCCCGGATGCTGCTGACCGCCCATGACGGCGACCAGGACGGCGACCCCCAGCGCGGTACCGGCCTGCCGGGAGACCATCAACACGCCCGAACCGAGCGAGAGTCGGGACGCGGGCAGCGCACCCGCGGCGGCGAACATCACCGGCTGGTACAGCCCGGCACCGAACCCCGCGAAGATCAGCCCCGGCAGGAACCGCACCGCGTACCCCGCCCCCGCGCCGCCGTCCCCGGCCAGCGCCAGCCACCACAGCGCGGCCGTGACGAAGCACAGGGCCCCGGCCACCGCCGTCCCGCGGCCGCCGAGCACGGCGACGATCCGGCCGGAGACCGCGGAGACCACCAGGACCGTCAGCGGCCAGGGCGCCAGCGCCAGTCCGGCGGTGCGCACCGAGTAGTGCCAGACGTCGGTGAAGAGCAGGCTCGCGGCCAGCATCATCACCCCGTAGGCCACGAAGTAGCCGAGCAGCCCCGAGGCCGCCGCGGTGAACCCGGGCGCCCGGAAGAGCGCCGGGTCCACCACCGGCCGCGCGGCCCGCCGCACATGGCGTACGCCGAGCACGCCCGCCAGGGCACCCGCAGCGAGCACGGCGAGCGTGCCTGGGGCGGTGTACCCCCACTCGGGGGCCTGCGCGAACGCGGTCACCAGCGCGCCGACACACACCAGCACCAGCACCGTCCCCGGCAGGTCCAGCGCCTGCCGCGGACCGCGGACCGAACGGGGCAGCAGCCGGACGCCCGCGCCGACCGCGAGCAGCACCACCGGCACGTTGATCAGGAAGATCAGCCGCCAGTCGGAGGCGGCCAGCAGCCCGCCGATCACCGGCCCGGAACTCGCCGCCACCGCGCTCACCGCCGTCCACACCCCCACCGCGGTGGCCCGTTCGCGGGCCGGGAAGGCGGGCAGCGCCAGGGAGAGCGACGTCGGGATCAGGACGGCGGCCGCCGCGCCCTGCACCACCCGCGCCGCGATCAGCAGCGGGAGCGTGGGCACCAGCCCGCAGACCGCGGAGGCCAGGCCGAACAGCGCCATGCCGGCCAGGAAGCAGCGCCGCCGCCCGGCCTCGTCGGCGAGCCGGCCGGCCGGGATCAGGAGCGCGGCGAGGACGACGGTGTAGCCGTTGAGGACCCAGGAGAGCGCGGACGCGGGCGCCGGCGCGAAGTCCTCGCCGATCGCCGGGAACGCGATGGTGACCGCGATCAGGTCCAGCACCGCGAGGAACTGCGCGGCGGACGCGACCGCCAGCACCAGCCAGCGGCGGGGATCGGGGGCGGGGTCGAGGCCGGGGTCGAGGCCGGAGGCGGGGCCGGGAACGGTGACAGGGGCTGGGGCCGCGGGAGTGGTGGCAGGCGCTGGGGCCGGGACCGCGGAGTCAGGGGCGAACTGCCCCTGGCGGGCGGCCTGTTGGGGCGTCGGATGCGGCCGAGCGGGCCGCCGGGGAGCCGGGTGCGCGCCGGACGGGGCACCGCAGGGCGCACCGGCGGGCGCGCCCGTCCCCCGGTCGCCGGGAACAGAAGGGGTCATGACGATCAAGCATCGGCACCGCGGCCCCGCACCACGAGTGGCAGCCCTGCCAGCACCCGCTACATTCCTGCCATCCGTTCTGCCACACTTCCGCCATGCCCTCCCTTGCCATCGCGGTCACCGCAGGAATGCCGTTCTTCGAACTCGCCATCCCCTGCCACATCTTCGGTACCGACCGGATCCAGCCACCCTCCAACTGGTACGACCTGCGGGTGTGCGCGATCGGCACGGACGGCGACACCCCGCTCGCCGGCCCCTGGTTCACCACCCGCACCTCCTACGGCCCCGACGACCTGGTCTCCGCCGACACCGTCCTCGTACCGGCCTCCGCCGACGTGCACGGCGACCCGCCGGCGGAACTCGTCGCGGCGCTGCGCGAGGCCCACCGCCGCGGTGCCCGACTGGTCTCGTTCTGCTCGGGCGCCTTCACCCTCGCCGCGACCGGACTGCTCGACGGCCGGACCGCCGCCACGCACTGGATGTACGCGCAGCTGCTCGCCGAGCGGTACCCGGCCGTCAGCGTGGACCCCGCGGTCCTCTACGTCGACCACGGCGACGTACTGACCGGCGCCGGCGCCACCGCCTCCATCGACGTCTGCCTGCACCTGATCCGCGAGGACTTCGGCACCGGCGTCGCCAACTCCCTCGCCCGGCAGCTGGTCGCCCCCGCACACCGCCCCGGTGGACAGGCCCAGTACATCGAGACCCCGCTCCCGGAACGCCGCGACGACTCCCTCGCGCCCGTCCTGCACTGGGCCGCCGAACGCCTCCACGAACCGCTGACCGTCGCCGACCTCGCCCGCTACGCACACACCAGCCCGCGCACCCTCGTCCGGCGGTTCCACGCCGCCACCGGGACCACACCGATGCAGTGGCTCCAGGCCCAGCGCATCGCCCGCGCCCGGGAGTTGCTGGAGGGCACCGACCTGGCCGTGGACCGGGTGGCGGACATCGCCGGCCTGGGCACGGCCGCCAACCTTCGCCGCCACTTCACCCGGGCGGTGGGCGTCCCCCCGGTCGACTACCGGCGCACCTACCGCTCGGCCCGGGCCACGGAATCCGACCGGCCGCCCGCCCCCGCCGCCCCGTGAGTCCTGTGAACGCTGCGGGCCCCGCGGCCACCGTGGGCCCTGCGGGGGCTGCGGGGGCTGTGGCCATGTGAACGCTGTGGGCCCCGTTGACGCTGTAAGCCCTGAGCCCACCGTGGTCACAGGAGCCACTGCCGGCGCTCCAGCCGCCATGGGCACGGGAACCGCGCTCTGCCCCGGTGGCCTGAAACCGGCGCCGGTGGGGTGGGGTTCCCCGGGGCTCGCCGGGGCGCGCCCCGGCGAGCCTTGCCCCTACAGCCGCGGATCCACCGGTTCCGACTCCAGCGCGAGCACCGCGAACACCGCCTCGTGCACCCGCCACAGCGGCTCGCCCTCCGCCAGCCGGTCGAGCGCTTCCAACCCCAGCGCGTACTCCCGCAGGGCCGGCGAGCGCTCGTGGCCGAGGTGGCGGCCCCGCAGCCGCCGCAGGTTCTCGGGACCGGTGTACTCCAGGCCGTAGATGATCCGGAGGTACTCCCGGCCGCGGCACTTGACGCCCGGCTGGACGAGCCGACCGTCCGGCTGCCGGACCAGCGCCTGGACCGGCTTGACGACCATCCCCTCCCCGCCCGCGGCGGTCAGATCCAGCCACCACGCGATACCGGCCGCGACCGACGCCTCGTCCTCGGTGCCGACGAGCAGCCGCCGGGTCGGCGCCAGCAACGTATTCGGCCGGCAGCAGACGCACCCGCCGCACCTCCACCGTCGCACCCGCCGCGCCGGACGCACCCGGCGCACCCGGCGCACCCGGCGCACCCGGCGCACCCGGCGCACCCGGCGCACCCGGCGCACTGTCCCCGTCACCGGCCGCCTCCGGCTGCTCCTCCTCGGCCGCTATCAACCGGTCGGTCAGGGCCAGTTGCTCGGTGTGTGCCAGCCCGGTCAGGCTTCGGCCCCGCACCGCGAGGATCTGGAAGAGCGCCAGCCGGAACCCGTCCAGCGCCCCCGGACCGCCGCCGCCCTCCGGCTCCCCCACCCGCACTGCTGCGCCCGGTCGGGATGCTTGTGCAGCAGAAACCCGAGGTCGGTCGCGGGACGGTCGGGGGTGCCCGTGCTGGTGAGGGTCAGAATCACTCCTTGAGGATGGGAGGGCGGAAGGCACGTTTCCCAGCGCTTTTCGGGGGGCCGGGGGAGAGCGAGGGTGAACCGGAGGGCCGGGGAGAGAGAGCGGGGGGTGAACCGGGAGGGGAGGAGAGAGCGCCGGGGGCCGGGCCACGGAACGGGGCGGCAGGTGGAGCGCACCGCCGGGGGCCTCCCCCCCCCCGCCC
>NZ_JALMUV010000102.1 GCF_023155275.1 Streptomyces rhizoryzae | reverse complement strand
ACGACAACGTGGGGCGGCCACAAACAACCCCACCGCCGGCACGGCGCGCAACCACAACGAGACCGGGTCCGGCGGAACACCCGCCAAGAGAAACCACCACGTGGGAGGCCAAAGAAAAAGCGGGCCGGTCCGTGGGGGGGATACGGACCGGCCCGAGGGGGGGCTTCCACCATAACCCCGCGGGAGGGGTGCTTTGTGCACCGCGGGGTGTCGGCGTGGCTCGCGGCGGGGGTCAGGGGGCCGCGGCGGCGCCCAGGAGAAGGGCGAGGAAGGCGCCGGTGATCATGAAGGGGCCCAGCGGCATGGTCGCGCGGCGGCCCGCGCGGCGGACCAGGAGCAGGTACGCCGCGTGCACCGCGCCGAGCAGCAGGCCGGCCGCGGCGCCGGTGAGCAGGGTGCGCCAGCCGTACCACCCAAGGGCGACGCCCAGGCCGAGTGCCAGCTTGACGTCGCCGAGGCCGAGGCCGGCCGGGTTGAGGAGGAACAGCAGGAGGTAGCCGACGGCCAGGGCGAGGCCGCCGAGGAGGGCGCGGAGCCAGGGGGCGGGGGCGCCGGTGAGCCAGCCGACGGCGCCCAGGGCGGTGGCCGCCAGCGCGGCCAGCGGCAGGGTCAGCACGTCGGGGAGGCGCTGGACCCGCCGGTCGACGAGGGCCAGCAGGACGGCGGGCGGGGCCAGCAGGAGCCAGACGGCGAGTTCCGGCCGGTGGCCGGCGGCCGCGGCGAGGGCCGCGCAGGCCAGTGCGGTGACCGCGGCGGCCGCCGGCGCGGCCGGTCCGTACGGCGCCCGGCACTCCGGGCAGCGGCCGCGGCCCAGCCAGCCGGTGATCGGGTGGCCGCCGGGGCAGTGCGCGCGCCACGCCTCCCCCGCGTCCACGGACAGGCGGTGCGCGGGCCGGGGGAGCAGGAGGCCGGCGGCGGCTCCGTAGGCGGCGGCGAGGGCGATCAGGAGGGCGGGCACGGACCGACCCTAGAGGGCGCCGGCGGGGGTTGGTACAACGGCGGGCATGGGGAGTTGGGCGGATGGCCGGGGTGTGCTGGCGGGTGCGGGGGCCGGGGTGCCGGTGGAGGTCGCGGCGTCGTACCGGGCGCGGACCCGGGGGCTGCTGGGGCGGGACGGGATCGCGGGGGCGCTGCTGCTGACGCCGGCGAGCGGGGTGCACACGTTCGGGATGCGGTTCGCGATCGATGTGGCGTACCTGGACCGGGAGTTCAGGGTGCTGGCGGTGCGCACCATGCGGCCGGGGCGGCTGGGCCGGCCCCGGCTGCGGGCCCGGCACGTGCTGGAGGCGGAGGCCGGGGCGATGGCCCGGTGGGGGGTGCGGCCGGGGGTGCGGGTGGAGGTCAGGGCACCGGCGTCATGACCGGGCGGCGACGGCCGGTTCCGGTGCCGGTGCGGCGGGCCGGGCGGCCGGCGGGGCGGGGGTGCGGCGCTGGAGGGCGGCGGCGAGCAGCGCGGCGAGCACGCCGAGGAGGCCGGTGAGGGCGCCCACCCAGGCGACGGAGCGGAAGCCGAGGCCGGCGTCGATGGTGAGGCCGCCGAGGAGGGGGGTGAGGGTGATGCCGACGTTGAAGGCGGAGGTGCTGACGGCGGGGACCAGGGTCGGCGCGTCGGGGGCGAGGCGGAAGGCGCGGGCCTGGAGGGCCGGGTTGACGAGGTAGCCGGTGAAGCCGAGGAGCAGGACGAGGGCCAGGGTGGCGGCGCGGCTGCCGGCGGCCAGCGCCAGGGCGGCGGAGGAGAGGGTGAGGGCCGCGCCGCCGGTGACGAGGGTGCGCAGCGGGGCGGTGTCGGCCAGCCGGCCGCCGGCGGTGATGCCGATCAGGCCGCCGACGCCGTAGAGCGCGAGCACGGCCGGGACCCAGCCGGCGGGCAGTCCGGTCACCTCGGTGAGGAGCGGGGCCAGGTAGCTGAAGGTCACCACGGCGGCGCCGAAGGTCAGGGTGGTGAGGAGGAAGGAGAGCCAGAGCCGGGGGCGGGCCAGGCCGGCCAACTCCCGCCGCAGGGAGGGGGTTTCGGTGTCGCTGCCGGTACGGGCGGGGGCGGGGAGGGTGGCGAGGAGGGAGAGGGCGCTGAGGGCGGTGAGGGCGACCACGCCCCAGAAGGCGGCCCGCCAGCCGGCGTGCTGGCTGAGGACCGTACCGGCCGGGACGCCGACCACGGTGGCCAGGGTGAGGCCGGTGCCGACCACGGACAGCGCCCGGCCCTTGGCCTCCGGCGGCACCAGGCTCACCGCGGTGGCGGCGGCCACCGCCCAGAAGCCGGCGTAGGCCAGGGCGCTGACGACGCGGGTGGCGAACAGCACGCCGTAGCCGGGGGCCAGCGCGCCGACCACGTGGCCGGCGGTGAAGACCAGCTGGAAGGCGACGAGGGTGGTGCGGCGCGGGAGGCGGAGGGTGGCGACGGCGAGGACGGGGGCGCCGACGACCATGCCGAGGGCGAACGCGGAGACCAGCAGGCCGGCGTCGGGGATGGAGACGCCGAGGTCGGCGGCGATATCGGGCAGCAGGCCGGAGAGCATGAACTCCGAGGTGCCCTGGGCGAAGATCGCCAGGCCGAGGAGGCGGACGGCGAGGGGCATGGGGGCCTTCCTGGGGCAGACGGCAGTTTTGGATGGATCAGTTCAAAACGAGGGCGTGCGGAGGCGCGGGCCGGGCGGGCCGGGGGTCAGAAGGCGGTGAGGGTGGCGTCGGCCACGCCCTCCAGGGCCGCCCGGCCGACACCGGCACGAGCCGAGACGCGGAGGCCGGCGACCGAGGCGATCAGCAGGTGGGCGAGGGTGCGGGCGTCCTTGCCGGGGTCGATGTCGCCGTCGCGCTGACCGGCCGCGATCACCGCGCGGACCATCTCCAGCCGTACGCCGTAGTCGCGCTCCAGGGTGGCGGCCACCGAGGGGTCGTGCGACGAGACCTCCACCGCGGTGTTGACGACCAGGCAGCCGCGGCCGTCGGGGTGGCGGGTGAACTCCTCGTCGATGACGCGCTGGAGGAGGGCGCGGAGCTTCTCGCGGGCGGTGCGGTCGCCGCTCTCCAGCAGTTCGGCCAGTTCGCCGTTCTTGCGCTGCATGTAGCGGGCCAGGGCGCGCTCGAAGAGGTCGTGCTTGCTCTTGAAGGTGTTGTAGATGCTGCTCCGGCCCAGGCCGGTGGCGTCGCACAGGTCCTGGGTGGAGGTGGCTTCGTAGCCGGCGGCCCAGAACGCCTCCATCGCGGCGTCGACCGCCCGCTCCTCGTCGAACTTCCTGGGTCGGGCCATACGGGAACGCTAGCATTTATTGGATCGAGTGGTCCAATACCCGTTGCGGGGTCGGCCGGGGTCAGCCGCCGCTGCGCGGGAAGCTGACCTCGACCCGGCGGTTCTTGCGCCGGCCGTCCTCGGTGCCGTTGTCGGCGATCGGGTACTGCTCGCCGTAGCCGCGGACCTCGAAGCTCACACCGGAGCCCAGGTCCGTGGCGAGTTCGCGCTGGACGGCGCCGGCGCGCTGCCGGGAGAGGACCAGGCCGTGCGCGGCGGAGCCGAGGTTGTCGGTGAAGCCGAAGACGCGCAGGGCGGTGGCGTGCTGTTTGCGGACCTCCTCGGCGATGGCGCTGATCCGGGCGAGCGCGTCGGTGGACAGGGCGGCGCTGTCCTTGCCGAAGAGGACCTCGGCCTGGAGCGCGAAGGTGATGTTGTCGTTGGTGTCCTGGCGGCGTTCGGAGCCGTCGTCGGTCTCCACGACGGACTTGATGTTGAGCACCTTGGGCGGGGCGAGCGTGGCGCCCTGCACCATCCGCAGCTTGGGGTTGGCGGGGTCGATGCGGACCGGGGCGGTGGTGTCCTCGGTGATGCCGGGCGGGTCGGCGTGGGCGGCGGGGGCGGTGAGGGCAGCGGTCAGCAGGAGCGCGGCGGCGGCCGTGAGGGCCGTACGGGAGGGGGTCATCGCGGGCGGCTCAATCGGTGATCCGGATGGTGGCCGGGGGCATCGTCGGCAGCTGGAAGTCGACCTCGGTCACCTTGGCGGGCGGGGCCGGGAACTGCGCGAACAGGGGCTTGCTCTGGCCGGGCAGCAGTCCGCTCAGGCCCGTCGTGCACAGGCATTCGCCGTCGGTGTCGCGGAGGACGAGGTAGCGCTTCTTGCCGGCCTTGTCGACCAGCGTGGCGCCGGAGACGGACGAGCGGGACTTCAGCTCCGTCTCGGCGGAGCGCCAGTCGATGGCGTTGAAGGCGCGGGTGCCGTGGTTGGTGACGGTGCCCTCGACGGTGACGAAGCCGCCGGCGTCGCGGACCGCGGAGTGCAGGGTGACCACCACGCCGTCCGGGCCCTTCAGCTCGCCGATGACCTTGTCGGCGTCGGCCGCGGGCGAGACGGCGCCGCCGTCGGGGGTGGCGCTGCGGGCGGCCGGTTTCCCCGGCTCCGGGGCCCGCGCATCGCCGTCGCCGCCGCCCCCGCAGCCGGCCGCGAGGAGGGCCAGGCCGACCGCGCTCGCCATGGCGACCGCTCCCCTGGCGGCCTGCGTGGTGCGCCGAATGCTCATGGATGCGTTCCTTCGGTCGTGAGGGGTGGGGGGTCGGTGGACGGCGGCGGTCACCGGGACAGGCGTACGGCGAACAGGTCGGTGGCCGCGGGGAGGTCCTCGGGGTGACCGGGGTCGAGGACCCAGCCCTTGCCGTGGCAGGTCAGGGTGGGC
>NZ_JALMUV010000101.1 GCF_023155275.1 Streptomyces rhizoryzae | reverse complement strand
ACGCGCCGCAGGCGCACACGAAAGAACCCCCACGGCGGGAAAGCCGACAACGTGGTGAGATCAGGCAGCCGCAAGCCGCTGCCGCTGCCGCCCCAAGCCGTCGACCTCCAGCTCGACCACGTCGCCGGCCCGAAGATACGGCTTGGGCTCGGGCTGGCCCATCGCGACGCCCGCGGGGGTGCCGGTGTTGATGACGTCGCCGGGGTACAGCGTCATGAACTGGCTGACGTAGCGGACGACTTCGGCGACCGGGAAGATCTGGTCGGCGGTCGAGCCGTCCTGCTTGAGTTCGCCGTTGACCCAGAGGCGGATGCCCAGCGCCTGCGGGTCGCGGATCTCGTCGGCGGTCACCAGCCACGGGCCCAGCGGGTTGAACGTCTCGCAGTTCTTGCCCTTGTCCCACTGGCCGCCGCGCTCGATCTGGAAGGCGCGCTCGGACACGTCGTGCGCCACCGCGTAGCCGGCGACCGCCGCCAGCGCCTGCTCGTCGGTCTCCAGGTAGCGGGCGGTGCGGCCGATGACGATCGCGAGTTCGACCTCCCAGTCCGTCTTCTCGCTGCCGCGCGGGATGAGGACAGTGTCGTCGGGGCCGACCACGGTGTCCGGGGCCTTGAGGAAGATGATCGGTTCCTCGGGGGTGGCCGCGCCGGTCTCCCGGGCGTGGTCGTGGTAGTTCAGCCCGATGCACACGACCTTGCCTATCCGGCCGACCGGCGGGCCGATGCGCAGCCCGTCGGCGTCCAGGGCGGGGAGTTCGCCGGCGGCCTCGGCGGCCCGGATCCGGGCCAGTGCGGCGTCGTCCGCGAGCAGTGCGCCGTCGATGTCCGCGACGAGGCCCGACAGGTCCCGGAGCACGCCGGATCCGTCGAGCAGCGCCGGGCGTTCCGCCCCCACCGTTCCGACACGCAGCAGCTTCATCGTTACAACTCCCGTGGTCGAAGGGTCGGTCCGGAAGGGGTCCTTCCGGCCCGGCCGATGGGGGACGGCCATCGAGCGATTTGGCCGATCGTCCAAGAACGGGGTCCAGTCCGCAAGACCCCGTTCACGGACTGGACCGTTACTGAGGGGTAGTAACAATCGCGGCGGGACCCTTGCCGCGGTCCTCCGGGCCGGCCGCGGTGGTGGACGCGGCGGTCCGGCCGGCGGTGTTGGCCCGGGCCCGCGCCGCCTTCTGGCGCGCCGCACGGGTCTTGGGGCCGCCACGGCGTGCTGCCGGACGGGGGCCCCGGGGACCGTGCGGCGCGGACGGCGACGACGACGGCTGCGCCTGCGACTGCGACCGGGACGGCGACGGCGGCTGGGTGGCCGGGGCGGGCTCGGGGGCGGACGGCGCGGGGTTCTTCTTGTCGCGGTGCAGCAGGGCCCGTTCGCAGGCGGTCCAGGTCGTGGTGGTCACCATGTAGAGGCCGGCCGCCAGCGGTACCACCGCCACGGTGATCAGCGTGCCGAAGGACAGCAGCGGCATCAGCTTGCTCATCGCGGCCATACCGGGCGCCGCGTTCGCGGCGGGGGCCGGGGCCGCGGCCGCCGCCGCGCGGGCGCGCCGGTAGTTCCAGGTGGCGACCGCGGCGATCAGGGCGAACAGTGCGAGGTAGACCAGGCCCTGGGCCCCGAACACCCCGCCGTCGGCGAGCGCCTGGCGCCAGGTGCCGCCCAGCGGCGCGGCCAGCAGCGCATGGCCGGCCAGGGGGCCGTCGGCGCGGGTGAAGAGGTGGTACATCACGAAGAAGACGGGGAGCTGGAGCAGGGTCGGCAGGCAGCCGGCCAGCGGCGAGGAACCGTTCTTGGCGTAGAGGTCGGCCATCGCCTGCTGGAGGCGTTCGCGGTCGCCGCGGTAGGTGCGCTGGAGGGCGGCGACCTGCGGGGCGAGGGCGGCGCGGGCCTTCTCGCCGCGGGCCGCGGCCCGGGCGAGCGGGTGCAGGGCGGCGCGGACGCCGAGGGTGAACAGGACGATGGCTGCGGCGGTCGCCGCGGTGCCGAAGAGCGGTTCGACGGCGTGGGCGCCGCGCGCCAGCGCGTCGCCGAGGATACCGAAAACGGACATGGATGAGCCCTCCACGGGTCTCGTCGTGCCGGACGGAAGGAACGGCGTGACGAGCCGCGCGGACGCGCGCCGGCGCGGTGGCGGGACCGGGCGGGCCGGTGTGCCAGAGGTGTCCCCAAACGCCGGACGGGAGCCGTGCGTTGAGGGGGACGGGCGCCGGAGCGGCTACGCGGCCGCCGGGAGGGCGCGGCCGGGTGCTCGCGGGCGCGGGCGCCCGGCGGCGTCGGGGTCGCGTTGCGGCAGGAAGGCGGTACGGCGCTCGCGGTCGCGGATGGCCGTGCGTATGCGGCCCGGCGGTACGGGGCGGGCGCCGGCGGCCAGGGCGAGGGCGCTGCACAGCAGCAGCACCGCGGCGGTGGTCGCGGCGGCGGCCAGCGTCGTGGTCAGACCGGACTCGGCGAGCAGCAGCCCGGCGAGGAGGAAGAGCAGCGCGCTGGTGTAGAGCCGCCAGGCATCGGCGATGCGGTACATGTGGCGTCCCCCCTTTCCGCGCTCTCCCACGCCCCGATCGGTTGTCCGATCGGTCTCGCGTTCGACAGTCGATCGGCTCAAGAGTAACCGGTGGGGGGACGGAGCGGGCCCGGCCGGCCGGAGATTCACTCTCCGCGGTGAATCCTCCCCGGGCGGAACGAGACCGGGGGCTGCCTGGGCCGGGCCCGGCACCCCCGGCACCCCCGGCACCCCCGGCGTGGCCGGGAGTGCCGGGGCGCGGAGGGCGCCGCTACGTCACGGCGCTGCCGGCCTGATGGGCGTCCGGCGCGGTGGGGGCGGCGCGCGGGAACTCGTCGTCCAGGGCCAGGACCTCCGCGTCCGGCCGGTCGTCGGTGCGGTCCCGCGGGCCCAGCCACGTCACCGCCAGGGCCACCAGCACGTTCACCGCGAGGCCGGCCAGTCCCGCGTTCACGCCCCAGAGGGGGTCGTGGCCGCCGAAGACCAGGACGCAGACCAGCGTGAAGCCCGCCGCGAGACCGCTCACCGCCGCGTACAGCGTCAGCCGCCGCCACACCAGCCCCAGCAGGACCATCGGCACCAGCTGGGCCATGCCTTCGTAGGAGATCAGGGAGAGCCGGACGAGGGTGTTGGGCGCGGTGTAGGTGAGGAGCAGCGCGAGGGCGCCGGCGGCGACCACGACCAGCTGTGACCAGAGTTTCTGGCGGGACGTCAGGCGGGGCACCGCGCCCAGCACGCTGCGGCCCCACATCGTGCCGATGACCAGCATGAAGACCGCCATCGGCACGATCGAGGAGAGCGCCGCGGCGACCCCGATCACGCCGACCGCCCAGGCCGGCAGGGAGTCCACGACGAGCTTGAACAGCGCCAGGTTGGAGCCGGCGCCGGTCAGGCCGGGGACGACGAACAGCGCCGCCAGGCCCAGCAGCATCGGCACGTACAGCAGGACGTTGTAGAAGGGCAGGTAGAGGGCGTTGCGGCGGAGCGCGTCGGCATTGCGGGCGCCCAGGTAGCCGGCCACGGTCGTCGGGAAGATCACCACGGTCAGGGAGTTGATCAGGGTGGTGGTGATGAACCAGGTCTGGCCGAGGCCGCCGGAGGCGTGGCCGGGGAAGGTCAGCCACTGCGGCTTCTCGGCGGCGATCCGGTGCAGGAACGGACCGTAACCGCCGAAGTAGTGCAGCGGTACGTAGCCCGCGAGGAAGCCGAGGGTGGCGATGACCAGGATGTCCTTGAGGACCGACACCCAGGCGCTGCCGCGCAGCCCGCTGATCACGACGAAGCCGGTGGTGACCGCGAAGCCGATGAAGTAGGCCCAGTTGAGGCTGATCGCACCGTAGGAGATGGTCGAGACGACCACGCCCATGCCGGTGATCTGGAGCTGGATGTAGGGCAGCAGGCAGACGGTGGCGAGGACGGCGACGGCGGCGCCGAGCCAGGGGCGGCGGTAGCGGTGGGCGACGATGTCGGTCAGGGAGACCAGGCCGTGCCTGCGGGCGTAGGCCCACAGCATCGGGCCGACGACGTAGCCGATCGCGTAGCCGCAGGACATGTAGGCCAGGACGTAGAGCACGGGGGCGCCGAAGTTGTAGCTCCAGCCCGCCGCGCCGAGGTAGCTGAAGCTGGTGTAGCTCTCGCCGGCCATCAGCACCCAGATGAAGAGGGTGCCCAGGCTGCGGCCGCCCACGGACCACTCGGTCAGCCCGCCGCCGGAGCCCCGGCCGCGGACCGCGAGCAGCCCCAGGGCGACGGTCAGCACCATGAACGCGGCGAAGATCGCGGTGGCGACGGTGGCGTTCACCGGCGGCCCCCGCTCGGTCCGCCGCCGGCCGCCCCGGTGCCGCGGCCGTGGCCCCGGCGCAGGTCGCCGCGGCGGGCCAGCCACACCGCGGCCGGGGTCAGCAGGGTGGCCAGCAGCATCCAGAAGAAGAGGAACGGCAGGCCGAGAACGGTCGGGGTGACCCGGTTGACGAAGGGCAGCGCCCCCAGGAACAGCACGTACGGCAGCAGCAGCCAGAGCAGCGCGGGGCGCGTACGGGGGCCGGGGGGCGGCGAGGACTGGTTAGGCACGTGTCCAGACCTTAACGCTGACGCGTTTGCGGGGGGCTTCCCACGTTGTCGGGTTTCCCGCCGTGCGGGGTGCCTGTGCGTTGCGCCTCCGGCGCTCTGGGGCCCCTCGCTGCGCGGGGCG
>NZ_JALMUV010000100.1 GCF_023155275.1 Streptomyces rhizoryzae | reverse complement strand
GGGTGGGGGCGGGGCCCGGGAGGGGGCGCAGGACGTAGCCCGTGTAGCGGTAGTCGGTGCCGTGATCCCGGCAGAGGGTGAGTTCGCGGTCGAGGGCGGCGAGGGCCTGAGCCATGCCGGGCCGGGTGCGGTCGGCGGTGGCGAGCCGCTCGGTGAGCGGGGTGTGGTACTCATCCCACCAGTCACTCTCGGGCAGCGGCCAGGGGGCCGCCACCCGGTAGCCGGCGGCCTCCGCGGCCGCGATGTTCCGGACCGCCGTGCGCAGCGGGTACGCCGCGGCCCGGTAGGTGCGGGCCTGCGGGGACGGGCCGGGGCGGGTCCGTTCAGCCACGGTGACGACCAGGACGCCGCCGGGTGCCGGCAGCCGGCACCGGCTGCGCAGGGCGGTGTCGAAGCCGGGGGGGTAGACCGAGCCCTCGGCCCGGACCACGTCGAAGGTGCCGTCGGGGAAGGGAGGGTGGGCCATCGAGCAGTTCAGGGCGGTGGTCCGGGCGCGCGGTCCGCGCTGGCCGGCGGCGGCGAACCGCTCGTCCAGGAAGGGCTGGTGCAGGTCGGCACCGGTGACCTGGCCACCGGTGTCGGCGGCCAGGACCAGCGCGGAGCGGCCCGGGCCGCAGCCCAGGTCCAGCACGCGCGGACGCGGCGGCAGGGGCCCGGCGAGCCGCAGCAGGTGCCGGGTGGAGGCGTCCGACCCGGCGCTCTGCCGGGGCGGGCCGTGGTGCAGGGCGAAGAAGGCGTCGGTAACGGGATCGACGAAAGACGGGGACAACGGAGAGACCCTTGGGAAGAAGGGGCCCCGATGGCTGCCTGAGCCGGGCCGCCCGGCGCGTGAACGGCCGGGTGGGCGCAGGAAGGCGGAAGGCTCAGGTCAGGGCCGGGGCCCGGGAGATGAGGACGGTCCGGGCACCGCACAGGGCGGTGTGCGCCATGACAGTCATCAACTCATCTCCCCTTCGGTCCAGGACGCCGGCCCGGAGGCCCGGCCCAGAACTTCCGTCCAGCGACCTCGGCCCGGAGCTTCGATCCAGGTCAACGGTCCACGTCCACGCGGGCGCGCTGCCGCCCGGCGGGCGCGACACTAACACGCCCGCCGCACGCCCCTCCACCGCTTTCCCGGCCGGTATGCCGTACCGCGCCCCGCTCAGCAGTCGCAGCAGCCGCAACAGTCGCAACCATCACAACAGCCGCAGCCGCCGCAGCAGTCGCCGCAGCAGGAGCAGTCGCTGCTGCTGCAACCGGTGTCGCAGCTGTCACAGCAGTCGCAGGCATAGCAGCAGCCCTCGCGCTTCTTGCCCGACCACGGCCCCTCGAACTCCGCCGCACAGCAGACCTTGCAGGTGCAGCAGAGCCCGATGGCCAGGGCGCAGCCCGCCCAGAAGCCGCGCGGCGTGCGCGGCCCCTGCGGGCCGCGCGACGGGTGACCGTGCCCGCCGCCCGGCCCGCCGTGCCCACCTCCGTAGCCGCCACCGGGCCCACCGCCGTGGCCGCCCGGCGGGACCGGACCGCCGCCGTACGGGGTCTGCGGGGCGTTGAGGTGGTGTCGGCCGTCGGCGTACGGTCCGCCCGCCGGCGCCCCGTAGCCCCCGCCGCCGCTCCCGTAGGGGGTGCCGCCGGACGGATCCCCCGGGTACGGATTCCCCGGGTACGGGTTCCCGGCGTGCGGGTGACCGCTCGGGCCGCCGTACGGGCCCGGGGCCCCGTCGCCCAGGTGGGAGCAGGTGGTGGTGCCGAAGGCCCGGTCCACCGAGCGGCGCAGTTCATGCGCGAGCAGCACATGCACCAGGGCGGAGTCGGTGAACTCCACATCGCGCAGGGCGAGGCGGATGCCGTGCAGCGCGTCGTCGCAGAGCCGGCGGGCCTCGGCCAGGGAGGCGCCGGTGGCGGTGAGCGGGTTCCAGGCGCCCTCGGCGGCGTCGGCCGTGCGGTCCTCCACCGCGTCCAGGAGGTGCGCCAGCCGGCCGAAGAGCCGGCCGGCCTCGGCGAGCGGCTCGGCGTTCCCCGGCCGGCCGGCCAGGACTGCGGTGTGTGCGAAGGCCGCGGCGGTGGCCGTCTCGGTCGGCTCGGTGATCACCGTCAGCGGGGTCCCGGGGCCGGCCAGCCGCTCGATGCCCAGCTGCCGGTCGACCGCGTCGACCAGTACGGCGGTGTCGAAGCCGAGCCTGGCGCCGGTGCGGGCACCGGCCCGGTCCCAGCCCGCGGCGACCCGGCGGGCCGCGGCGGCCAGGGGGCGGCGGCGCAGCATCCCGTTCCCGTCGGCGACATGGTCGCGGAGCTTGGCCGAGGCCAGGACGAGGGAGACCGACGCGGCGAGCCGGGCGCCCTCGCCGCGGGAGACCGAGGCGGTGCGCATCCCGCGCAGCGGGCAGGGCCCGGCGGTGCGGCGCCGCAGGTCCGCCCGGCCGGACTGGGCATCCGTGAGGACGGACACGATCAGCCCGTCGTAGTTGGTGGCGATCCGGGCGAACTGGCCGTGATCGGCGCGCAGGGCGAGGCAGAGGCCGCAGAGGTGGGCCATCCACTCCGTCTTGAGCCCCTGGGAGAGGCGATGGGTGCAGGGCCTGACGATTCCGAACACGTAGAACTACCCCCCGTATGACATGGACATGGAGCGGCAGTCGCGGCAGCGCATGCTACCCACCAGGCCCGTGACCTGCGCACACGCCCTGACCGCCGGGAAGCGCCCGGTCCGGCTGCGGTCCGCACCCCGAAGCGGAAGCCCGGACGCGCGGCGCGTTTGGCGCACCTCCCTCCAACCCGGCGGGAGCACAGGCCAGTTGGCGGGCCACCGGCAGGAAACCGGAGGTGTTTTCCAGCCGCTTTCACTCTTTCTGTCGATACCGCCGGTTCCTCCCTTGATGGCAGCATGACCGCGCCCTCGCGCATGCCCCCGGCCGCACCGCCGGGCCGTCCCGCGACGGGCGCCAACCCCCAGTCTTTTCCGGGATTTTGGAGAGTCATGACGACGATGAGGTATCTGGCCGCCGCGGGCGCGGCCCTGAGCGCGGCCGCGGTCCTGGCCGCCGGTCCGGCCGCCGCGACCCCGGCCCCGCTCGGCCACCACCCGGCCGCGGCGGCCCACCGCGTACTGCTCACCGAGCGGGACAACGGCCGGGCGCTGTCCGTACGCCGCGGGGACGTGGTCGAGGTGCGGCTCGCCGGTACGCGCGGCCGCGGCACGACGTTCACCTGGAGCCTGCCGGTGTCCGGCACGCCCGCGGTGCTGCGGCGGACGGCGGCCGGGCGGACACCGGCCGGGGTCGCCACCGCGCGCTTCACGGCGGTCGGCCGGGGCACCGCCGCGCTCACCGCGCACCGCACCTGCCGGGCCGCCCCCGGCCATGTCTGCCCCCATGTGGTCCTGCCCTGGCGGGCCACCGTCAAGGTGCACTGACGGCCCGTCAGCCCTCAGCGGCCGTCAGCCCGCGGCGCCCAGCTGCCGGGCCGCCGCGTCGACGGTCTGGGTGAGGAGGGTGGCGATGGTCATCGGGCCGACACCGCCGGGGACGGGGGTGATCAGGCTCGCGACCCCGGCGGCCGACGCGAAGTCGACATCGCCGACGTTGCCGGGGTGGTAGCCGGCGTCGATGACGACCGCGCCGGGCTTGATCTGCTCGCCGTGCAGGAAACGGGCCCGGCCCACCGCCGCGATCAGCACATCGGCCTCCCGGGTGTGCGCCGTCAGTTCGGCGGTGCGGGAGTGGCAGTACGTGACGGTGGCGTCGCGGCCGAGCAGCAGCATGCCGGCCGGCCGGCCGAGGATCGGGCTGCGGCCGACCACCACCGCGTGCTTGCCGGCCAGTTCGACGCCGTAGTGGTCCAGCAGGCGGAGGATGCCGCCGGGGGTGCAGGACGCGAAGCCGGCCATGCCCAGGCCCATCGCGGCGAAGGAGTGGGCGGTGACGCCGTCGACGTCCTTCTCGGGGGCGATGGCCTCGAAGGCCGCGCGCTCGTCGATGTGCGGCCCGACCGGGTGCTGGAGCAGGATGCCGTGCACCCCGGGGTCCTCGGACAGTTCGCGGAGGGCGCCGATCAGTCCGGCGGTGCTGATCGCGGCAGGCAGGGCGACGTGGCGGGACCGGATGCCGGCCTGCGCACAGCGGTTGCGCTTCATCCGGACGTAGGTCACCGAGGCCGGGTCGTCGCCCACCAGGACGGTGGCGAGGCAGGGTGCCTGGCCGGTGCGGGCGGTGAGGTCCGCGGTGCGGGCGGCGGCGTCCTCGACCATGCGGCGGGCGAGCGCGCTGCCGTCCATCAGGCGGGCGGTGGGGGACGTGGTCTGCGACATGGCGCCTCCTGAGCGTCGTACGTCGTACGGAATCGCCCAGGCGCACGGCATCGGCCGGTCCGGCCGGGCCGCTCCCCGGTGGTACCCCACCCAAGCGCCAGTCACGGCCCGGCCCCACTGTAGGCGACGGCGGGACGGTGCCGGGACCGGGGGCGGTCGGCGGCGCGCGGCCCGCCCCCGGGGTCAGGGGGACTGCTGGCCGGGGCCGGAGGTGTGCGGTGCGGCGGTGGCGGCCTCCCACTGGCTGAGGATGCCGTCCCAGTCGTGCTGGGCGACGGTGACGGCGCTGGGATCCCAGGTGGGGGCGGAGGACATCGGGGCCGGTGGCGTCGGCCAGGCGGCGTGCGTGTCCTGGGGTGCCCAGGAGGCATAGGTGTCCTGTGGAGCCCAGGGAGTGGGGTGGGCGGGCGAGGCCCAAGTGGTGTGCGGTTCGTAGGGGGCGTGGGAGGCCGGGGTGTCGGTGCGGGCGTAGGAGGCGGGGTCGGCGGTGGGCGCGGCGGGCGGTACGTCGGTCATGCGCCGGTGGCGGCCGATGCGGTCCGAGGGTGCGGCGCGGGTGGTGCGGGCCTCGGCGGAGAGCTGGTGGGCGCGGGCGGCCAGGATGGTGACGTCGAGGCCGAGTTCGGCGGCGAGTGCGGTGAGGTCGGCACCGGTGTGGTGGCTGTGCACCAGGACCGCGTCGAGCGCCGGCGACCAGGCCGGTTCGGTGGCCGGTGCGGGCGGGGCGGGGGCCGGCGCGGGCGCGACGGGGGGCTGCGGGG